>NZ_CP155468.1:177500-1610000 GCF_039654155.1 Lysinibacillus telephonicus | reverse complement strand
CACTATATTTGCAATTGCTGTTCCATACGTATCATGGAAATGCATGGCAAAAAGATATGGTGGATATTTTTTTAGCAATACTTCTAGCAACCTTTCAATATCTGTCGGCACCCCTACACCAATGGTATCGCCGAGTGAGATTTCTTTTACTCCCATATCAATTAAATGGTCCACGACGTATAATACTTGTTCTGGTTTTACAGGACCATCGTATGGACATCCAATTACTGTTGATACATATCCTCGAACTGCTAAGTTATTTAGCCTCGCTTCTTCTACTACTTCCTTTAACACAGGAAATGTATCTGAGATAGTTTTATTAATATTTGATAGATTATGCCCTTCTGATGCTGACATAAAGATGCTAACCTCATCGATATGAACTTGTAACGCCCGTTCAAGTCCCTTTATGTTAGGAACTAAAGCTGCGTAGGTAATTTCTTTTCGGCGTTTTAAATTACATAAAACATCCACCGCATCTGCTAATTGCGGTATCCATTTCGGGTGGACAAATGAAGTAACCTCGATATAATCAAGACCCGTTTCTGATAATTTTTCAATAAAGGCGATTTTATCAGTTGTTGAAATATAGTTTTTTTCATTTTGCAATCCATCTCGAGGTCCTACTTCTTTTATTCTTACTTTATTCGTCGTCACTCTTTTCCCCCTCTCATTAATTATGAATATGAGTTATAGAGAATGGTATTCCTCTATTTGGGGTGATATTCCATCACTTTTTTCATAATAAAAAAACTGACCCAAAACTTACATTTTGGATCAGTTTTTATTACTTATTTAAAGAGCTTTTACTTTCGCAACGACATTGTCTACTGTAAAGCCATATTTCTCCATGATAATTTCACCAGGAGCACTTGCGCCGAATTGGTCGATTGCAAGGATGTCGCCTTCAAAACCAGTATATTTATGCCAGCCGAATGATGAGCCCATTTCAATTGCTAAACGTTTTGTCACAGCTTTAGGCAGGACAGACTCTTTATATTCATCTGATTGTTGTTCGAAACGGTCCATAGATGGCATTGAAACAACTGAAACATCAATTCCTTCAGCTAATAATTTACTTTGTGCTTCAATAGCTAAAGAAACCTCTGAACCAGTTGCGATAATGATTGCATCTGGAATTTGTTTTGTAGCAGAAGAAACAACGTATGCACCTTTTGCAACGCCATCTTTTGCAAGTTCAGCAGTATTTGCAAGGACCGGCAAGTTTTGACGTGAAAGAACAAGAGCAGTCGGCACATTTTTAGACGAAATTGCCAACTTCCATGCTTCTGCTGATTCATTTGCATCTGCTGGACGAATCACAGATAGATTTGGCATCGCTCTTAGTGAAGCTAAATGCTCAATTGGTTCATGAGTAGGGCCGTCTTCCCCAACTGCTATAGAATCATGTGTAAACACATAAGTAACTGGTAATCCCATTAATGCAGATAAGCGAACTGCTGGTCGTACGTAGTCGGAGAATACGAAGAATGTACCACCGAATACGTTCAATCCTCCATGCAACGCCATACCATTTAAAGCAGCACCCATTGCGAATTCACGAACACCAAACCAAATATTGCGGCCTTCTGGTGTATCCGCGAAGAAATCACCTGCACTTTTAATTGTCGTTTTATTCGAACCAGCTAGGTCAGCACTGCCCCCAAAGAATGATGGAACTTTTTTTGCTAATGCATTAATTACATCTCCTGAAGATGAACGAGTCGCAACAGATTTTCCTGCTTCATAAACAGGTACTTCTGCATCAAAATCAGCAGGCAGTTCATTATTCATTGCTTTTATAAATTGCTCTGCTAATTCAGGGAATTCAGCTTTATAAGATTCAAATTTTGCATTCCACTCTGCTTCAGGCTGTGCACCTTGCTTTTGAGCAGCTTCATTGAAAATTTCATAAACTTCTTGTGGCACCTTAAATGGCTCATGTTCCCAACCATATGCTGCTTTAGTTAATACTGCTTCGTCAGTGCCTAGAGGAGCACCATGTACATCCGATTTTCCTGACTTATTTGGAGAACCAAAACCGATAACCGTTTTAATTTCAATTAATGTTGGTTTGTCTTCGCTTTGTTTTGCTTGTTCGATAGCAGTATTAATTGCATCAACATCTGTACCATCAGCAACATGCAGATAGTTCCAGCCGTATGATTCAAAACGTTTTTGAACATTTTCAGAAAATGATTTTGCCAAATCGCCATCTAATGAAATATCGTTTGAATCGTACAACACGATTAATTTTTCAAGATTTAGATGACCAGCTAATGAAATTGCTTCTGCTGCAACACCTTCCATTAAATCGCCATCTCCGCAAAGTGCAAAAGTATAGTGGTCAACTATGTCATGTCCGGGTTTGTTATATGTAGCAGCTAAATGACGTTCAGCCATTGCCATACCTACTGACATTGCAATCCCTTGGCCAAGTGGTCCTGTTGTTGCTTCAACTCCAACAGTGTGTCCATATTCTGGGTGCCCAGGAGTTTTAGAGCCCCATTGACGGAAGTTTTTAATTTCTTCCATATCTAAACCGTATCCTCCTAAATGTAGAAGGCTATATAATAACATCGAACCATGTCCTGCAGAAAGAACAAAACGGTCGCGGTTATACCATTTTGGATTTTGTGGATTGTGGCGTAGTTGTTTCGTCCACAATGTATATGCCATTGGAGCTGCACCCATTGGTAAACCGGGATGACCCGAATTTGCTTTTTCGATTGCATCAATAGATAATGTTCGGATTGCATTAATTGCTAATAGATCCGCTTTTTGTGCCATTATTTGACATCCTTTCTCGTTCTATTTATTGTTCTTATCCAGTTTAGACAAGTTTATGACAGAAAACAATCCTATTTATAGACATTTTCAGTAATATGTCATGCTTTTTACAATTGTGCTATATTATTCTCCGTTTAAAATTAATTTAATTTATTTTTTTGTATTTTTTTAATCTTTTCAGGAGTGACCTCATTACCTGCAGCATCAAAAATTTGTACATTTTCTATTGTATTTCGGAATGAAGAACGGAATGAATCTAAATACTCCTTACGAAGAACTGTACGTTCTTTTGCTTCTGCTTCAGTTAATGTTCCCTCTTTTGCTCTTTTTGAAAGCTCATTGATTCGCGCAATTTTTTCTTTTGATAACATTTGTAATACTCACCTTTCTTCAATCCCATTCCAGACCTAAAACGTCCTGAATGAAAATATCAATACTTAAAAGGTATGAAAAAAAGAGATGAAGCGCAAGTGATTTAACTTAGTAAGGATTATTAATATTAAATTATAAACTTACTGAACCACTCTGCAGCATATATAGGAAAGAAGTTTAAAAAAATAATCCAATAACATTACTTTATTATCTTCAAATTATTTCTGTATGTTTCCTCTATATGTATTGTTCCTTGTGCTCTTGTTAAAAATAGTAGAAAAAAGGAGACGAATTATGTTAAAACTAGAAACAAATATAGAAGGAAAACAAGCACAATTTGGTTTCCTTCAAAATAAAATTAAAAAATATGGTTTTTGTCTTGGAAGCTATTGGGAGTATGATCACGGCTTTTTCGATACTATTCTTTATAAGGAAGACTGTGAAACAATTTATTTACGCCTTCCATTTGTTGTTATTGATGGTATGCTCGATTCCGCGAAGGCTCATATAAGTTTTCAAACTCCATATGTCATTAAGCATGTTTTCAATTGTGGGTTAGATTTTGACGAAAGCTCATTATTGGACGCAACAGGATTCAGTCAATTTCAAAATCCAATCGATAAAGATGGGGAAATTATAAATAAAAATAAATGGGTACATGCAGGCGAACAAGTTGTCATTAATAATGTAATCCCTTACCTCAATTAAAATATTAACAGGGTGACCCAATCTATTTTTGGGTCACCCTTACTTCTTATACTTTAGTTATTATTCGACTCTACTAAATCCTTCTCGTTTTCTAGGTTATTATTAACTTCCCGTTGAAGAACTGTATCTTTATAGCTTTCTTCCCTCTTTACTTGTTCAGTTACATCATATTTTGCAGGGTTGTTTGCAACCTTTAATAATGAACCGACAATTGCCAAACATAAAATTAAGGCTGGTATTCCACCTAAATTTGAAAGAATCTTTATTCCATCTATTTTTGCAAAACTTAACATTACCCATGCAATGATACCTACAGCCGTACCCCACATTACTTTAATTATAATATGAGCTTCCTGACTCTCAGGGGAAATACCGTGTGAACTAATACCGCCCATAGCCGAAATATTTGAGTCCGATGCAGTAACGAAAGAGATAAAAACAATAAATAAATAGAAAGGAATTACAATCATTGACAACGGAACATCTGCCAGTACAGCATACAATACTGATTCTGCACCAAAATTATTTAAAATATCTCCTAATGTACCATCAGTAAGTTGTTTATGGATTGCGGTACCTCCGAAAATTGTCATCCAGAGTGCACCAAATATAGAAGGGAACACGAAGTTTACTGCTATAAAAGTACGAACTGTATACCCATAACCAATACGACCTAAGAACATTGCTGTTATAGCCGCCCATGCAAACCAGTTTGCCCAGTAAAATACAGTCCACCATTTTGGCCACATATCACCTGCAGCAGCCCCAGTAAACAAACTTTTTTCAAAAAAGTTTGTTAAATAATGACCAAAAGATTCTGTACCTAAATTAACGATGAATGTCATTGGACTTGTAATAAAGATGAAAAGTACGATAATAATGTAGACATTCATATTAATATTAGATAATATTCGAATACCCTTCATTAAACCAGTTGAAGCAGAAATAGTAAAAGTAATCATAGTTATAGCTGCTATAATCGCCCACATTACTGTATTACTTTCCCAACCTGTTAAATAGTGGACACCGCCAGCCAGATTCAGTACAGCAGTCCCCATTGCCGATGCCATACCTAATGCTAATGTATAAAGTGAAATACCATCAATAAATGAACTAAATTTCCCATCAGTACGTTTTCCTAAAAGCGGTGCCAACGTCGAACTTAAACTAAAACTTTTTCTCATATTATAAAATGCAAAAGCAAACATTAATGCTGGCACACAATATATTGCATATGGTGTAACTGTCCAATGCAAATACATTGTAGACATGGAGAAAATAGCTGCTTCAGCACTATTTGCTTCTAGACCTAATGATTCCGGAGGAGTTACTAGGTGATATATAGGTTCAACAATTCCCCAAAATGTCACACCTGCTGCAATAGTAGTACATAATGTAATAGCTAACCAATTTTTCATGCTTAGCATTGGCTTTGCATCTTTACCACCAATTCGATATCTTCCTAAAGGCGAGAAGTAAACTGCAATGACAACAACCAGCATAAGTAGACCACTCAAACTAAACAACCATCCAACATTATCTAATAGCCAATTATTCGCAATATTTACCTTTTCAAGAAACAAATCTGGATATAACAAACTAAATAAGCCCGCAACGAGTAGTAAAATAAATGGCGGCCAAAACACTCCATGACGTAAATTAATTTTTTTCATTTCTTAGTCCCCTTTGTAAGAAATATTAATTAAAAATACTTTTAGCAAATCGATTTAGGTCTTCTATTGTTGGAACTGCACAACTATTTTGCAGCATTGGTTGATTTTCTTGATCTTGCATTATTTGTACAAAATGATTTATTTGTTGTTCACCAACTTTTCCTTCTCCCACTAACAAATCAAGCTGACCAACACTAACTAATTGTTTGTACCGCGCTGCAATTTTTAAAGGTGCTTCAGCATTCCATTCTATATCCATCGCTTGTGCCACTGTTTTATAGCTTTCTGACGCATTTATTACTAGCCAATCTATCGTTTTATATAATGAAATTGCTACTGCTCTTCCATGTGGAATCTTCTCTAAAGTTCCTAATGCATGGCCAATACAGTGTGCCAGACCAGTTCCCCCTTGTTCAATGGCAAGGCCTGCCAAAGTTGCGCCAAGAGATAAATTACCACGAGCCTCCAAATCATGCGGATTGGAAAGTACTTTCTCGAAATTCTCATTAATTAAACGAATAGATTGGTAGCTTAATGCTTCAATTATTGGATTTGAACGGCGACCACTTACTGCTTCCATTGCATGAATTAATGCATCAAGAGTTGTTGCTACTGTTAAATGAATTGGAAGATTAACGGTAAATGTAGGATCTAGTATGGCAAGTGTTGGCGCCATATTTTCATCCCATCCCCAAACTTTTCGTCCTTCTGTGTCTGAAAATACAACGGTACTAGTTACCTCTGCACCTGTACCAGAAGTTGTAGGGATAGCGATATTTACTACTTCACTTGTTTTAAATGGATTTTCCATCAATGCATAGTGCATTGTGTTATGAATATCACCTGAAACAAGTGTTGCCATTTTCGCAACATCCATCGCTGAACCTCCACCTAATCCGATGACACATTTAATATTGTTTTCACGAATTATGTTTGCTACTTCATCGATTTGTATAATTGAAGGGTCAGGTTTTACATCTACATATGTATCAACTGTATACCCCTTCTCAGTTAAAACGTTTTCAATTTTGTCTAATATTCCAACCATTTTAACCCCTTGGTCGGTTACTATTAGGACCTTTTCTTTGCCTATTAGTTTTTCAATTTCACTTGGTAGATTTAGATATACACCTTCACCAAATAATATTTTTGTTCTAGAGTAGTAACTAAGTGAAGCAGTCATTTGATATCCCCCTTGTGGCAATAATTTCTTGTTAAAAACTTAAGTACACCGTTTTATATTGTAAAAATTCTTCAAAGCCATGTTTTCCGTCATCTCCTCCAATACCGGATTTTTTCCATCCAGCATGGTAACCTTGATAAGCTTCTCCTTGTTGACGATTCACATATACTTCACCGAAATTTAATTCCTTTGTTAATTTCATTACTGATTTATAAGATGTCGTATAAATATTTGAGGTAAGTCCATACTCTGAGTCATTTGCCAATTCAACTGCTTCGTCAATTGTTGAAAATGATAGAATTGGAAGTACCGGACCAAATACTTCTTGTTGTACAACGTTCATTTTCTGATGACAGTTGACTAAAATAGTTGGTGCATAAAAGCTATCACCAAGTTCAGATAAAATGCGCCCGCCACATAAAATTTCGGCTCCTTCTCCTACAGCTTCTTTTACCATTTTGTCTACTCGCGCTGCATCCGCCGAGGACACAAGGCAACCAACTTCAATATCGGGATTAGTACGTCCGTCGCCAACTTTTACTTCTTCAAATGCTGCTAATAGCTTCGATACGAACTCTTCTTTAATCGACTCATGCACATAAACGCGCTCAGTATTACTACATACTTGACCAGAATTTGATAAACGGCCACCTTTTATTGCGGAAACTGCCAAATCAATGTCTGCATCTTCCATAACAATAGCTGGTGCCTTCCCACCTAATTCAAGAGATACACGAATCATATTAGCCGCGCATTTTTTCATAATTTGCTGCCCAACTTTCGTTGAGCCTGTAAATGTTACCATTTGTATATTTGCTGAAGTTAATGCCTCTCCAACTATTTCATCAGCACCAACTACGACATTTACAACCCCTTCTGGAAAACCAGCTTTTTGAAACAGTTCTGCTAACTTTAAAGCTGATATAGGTGATTTTATACTTGGCTTAATTACTACTGTATTTCCTGCTATTAACGCTGGGATAACCTTGCGTATTAAAACATAGATTGGAAAGTTCCATGGAACAATTACACCAATTACCCCCAACGGCTCTCTTTCAATTAAAATACGTTCTGTTGTTGAATCACTAGTAATAACTTCCCCTTCTATCCGACGAGCCCATTGCGATTGGTATTCAGCTAAATCAGCACTATAAAATGCTTCTGAGTTTGCAGCACTAATAGGTTTTCCCATTTCCAAGTTAATAAATTTGCCAATGGTTTTATAATTCTCATCTAAACGCAACAATGCTACAAACTCTTTTACATAATTTTCACGTTGAAATGCCGGGGTATTTTTCCACTTTTTAAATGCTTTTGCCGCGCATTCAACCGCTTTATCGACATCCTCCGCTGTACAGCTTTGAACTTGTGCAACAACCTCATTTGTTCCCGGGTAAACAACATCCATCCATGAATTTGTTTCATTTTTTAAAAATTCACCATTAATAAAAGCAGTACATCTCTCCATTGTGTTCCCCCCTAAACTGTTTCACCTACATAAAAGTGTTTTATTTCGTATTTTTCAAGTGCTTGCTGATCAAGTTCAAATCCTAATCCCGGTTTTTGAGATGCTTGCAGATAACCGTCGGAATCTATCATTAATTTATCTACTTGCACGAAATCACGACGCTCATTTGACCACGCTGGAGGATCGTATGGGAATTCTAAATATGGGCAATTACTTACCCCCAGCGCTAAATGAAGATTCCCTAAAACTCCAATCCCATTAGTCCAAGTGTGTGGACTGAACCAAGCCCCCTGACCCTGTACCAACTCAGCTATTTTTTTAACCCCTGTAATCCCACCTGTTAATGCTACATCTGGCTGGTAAACGTCTAAAGAGTTGTTGCGATTCATTTCTCGGAAGTCATACCAGTTGCGGTTCATTTCACCGCCAGCTATACGAATTTCAACCTTATCTCGCAGTTTTGCCATATTTTTAAATTCATGACAAGCTAATGGTTCTTCTAACCAAAATACATCCAACTTCTCCAGCTCACGTGCTACTGAAGTCGCTTTTTTTAAATCCCAAGTACGTTCTGTATCCCATGGCATTTTCCATCCTTGGTTGGCATCTACCATAATTTCTAGTTTATCTCCTACTGCTTTTCGTACTTCTTCGACCACTTTAATATCATCTCTTACGTCGGTATGGTGGAAACGAATTTTCATAGCTTTAAAGCCTTGCTCAATAAACTGTAATGCTCGTTCTGCTCTTACTTCCGGAGTAACAATTTCACCAGTAGAAGCATAAGCAAGTATTTTCTCATTTTTTGCACCTAGAAGCTTATATACAGGTTGATTTGTAGCTTTCCCCATTAAATCCCAAAGTGCTAAATCTAATGGCCAACAACGTCCATAATGGAAATCAATATTTGAAATAACTTGGTTATGACGCTCGATATTAAATGGATCTTGTCCAATAAATAAATGTTCATGACCACTTAGCCCCATCATTAAGTCTCCAGAGCCTATTCCTGTAATTCCTGAGTCAGTGTGGACATATACAACTGTAGATGCAAATTTCTTCCTTGGCTGCGGATCCCACGCAGCTTTAAATGGTGGATCTAAAGGTAATAAATAATGTTTTACTTCAATTCCAGTAATCTTCAATCCTATCTCCTCCAAAAAAGCGCTTTCAATATTTTTTTACATTCTATACAATTATTAATGATTAATGAATACACGTTTTTTCCAAAAACATATACTTTTTTGCAAAGGAGTGAAAATTTTGATAGATGAATTATTAAAGAAAAATAGCTTTTCCATTCATCAACACTCTTATTGGAATCCAATCGAGGAATTTCAATTATCGCATGATACATACCCTCATTGGTCATTTTTTTGTATTGAAGAAGGTGAAATGGAGTATAAATATCTTGACACCACTGGTATTGCTAAATTTGGGGATATTATCGTTTGCCCTCCCCAGTATCCACTATTCCGTAGAGCTGTTAGCCCTTTGAAATTCCACTTTTTTCAGGCTAGTGCTGATAGTGATATGAAAAATTATTTCCGAGTTGGAGTAAATACTCTACAAAATCTTGAAAGATTAAAATCAACCTATAATTTTTTTGCTAAACTTTCATTTTCAGAGGATGAATATAGTAAACAAGTTAAAGCTCACCTAATTTACGATATTTCAATTCAATTATTAATAGAAAATGAATTATTTATATTAGAAGAAGAGCCACAAATTAAAGATGAGGTTATTGTAGATATCATCACATATATAAATAATAATTTTGAAGATAAAATAAGCTTCCAAGAGTTGGCTGAAAAGCATCGCCTTAACTCTTCTCAACTAACTCGCCGCTTTATGAAACAAGTAGGTGTTAATCCTATTGATTACTTAACAATGGTGCGTTTGCGGCTTGTAAGAACTTTACTAATTGAAACTACAGATAATTTAGATGTAATTGCGGAAAAATGTGGCTTTCAAAATGGTTTTTACTTAAGTCGTAAATTTAAAAAAATAATGAATATCTCTCCTTCAGAATTTAGAAAAGTGTACCGAATGTAAAAAGTAGGTTGTTCACTTGGAGTATTCTTCTGTCAAAAGAGACTGCCAACTTTAGTAGTAGATTACTTTTATAAATAGTAAAAGAGCTAACCAAAACTTTCCCTTTTTGGTTAGCTCTTTACTTAAATTAATTTACTTGAGATTTCTTTTGCCACCTCCAACAGTTGCGGGGCAGCTTCACGTAAATCTTTCTCCGAAATTCGAAAAGCAGGTCCTCCAAGTGTTATAAAAGCGATTGGATTATTATTTGCCTCAATTGCTATAGAAATAGCGTTCTCGCTCTCATCATATTCTCCAATGGAAAGACTATATTTTTGCTGACTTATTTCTTTTAATTGTTTCTTCAGTGCTTGTCTATTAGTAATAGTGAAAGAAGAGAATTCTTCAAGAGGATACATTAAATAAGATTCCAGTTCTTCCTCAGTAAAATAACTAAGCTGCAATTTACCATTAGAAGAACAATGTAACGGTGAAAAAGTATTTGTATAGTTCATTAAACGAACCGTTTGCTCAGGATCCACCTGGCAAATGTTATACATTTTTTTATTTTGAAATACGCTTAAAATGACAGTTTCATTGTATTTCTTACTAATTTCCTCCATATAAGGTTGTATAACTTTTACTAAATAACTATAGCTATCATTACCCCTCACTAATTGGTAAAGTTTCACTCCTCTTTGATAATTTTTTGTTACTTCATCTTTCTCAATATATCCCCTTTTTTCTAAAGTACCTAATATTCTCCAAATCGTTGTTCGGTTTAACCCCGTTTTTTCCATCAACTCCATAATTGAAATTGATTGTTCACTATTTGCTACAAGCTCTAACAAATCCAGTGCACGTTCGACTGATTGTACTGTTGTTGTTTTTCCTTCATTCGCCATCATAAAACTAATATAACATAAAATAATTGAAGTATTGACAATTTTAAGAAGCTGCAATTATAATGCTCTTAAGTTCACATAGTGAATTAAATGTTCATAATATGAACAAAGGGGTGGTTTGTTGATTAGAATTGAAAGTGATTCCTTTGGACAAATAGAAATTGATGAAAAATTACTTTATGGTATTCAGACGGTCCGTACATTACAAAATATGTCTTTTTCTAATAAGCCGTTATCAAATTACCCTGAATACCTTAAAACAATTGCATCAGTAAAGTTAGCTGCTGCAAAAGCCAATAATTATGAAAAATTAATTTCTGATGACAAGTTCAACGCCATTGAATATGCATGTAAAAAAATTCAAGCAGGTGATTTTTTGGAACACTTTCCAGTTGATGTATTTCATGGCGGAGGCGGAATCGGAATTAATATGAATGTGAATGAAGTATTAACATCACTTGCAAATCAGAAACTTCAACATTCCACATTTAAAGTTCATCCGATTGAAGATGTTAATCTATCCCAATCAACTGCTGATGTTTGTAGTACGACAAGTAGAATTACTATTTTCATTTTAGCTAAACAATTAATTTCACAAGTTCATCTATTGATTGAAGCCTTTAGTGCGAAATCAAACGAGTATTCAGATGTTGAAACAATGTCTCGCACTTGTTTACAAGACGCGCTCCCTATTCGTTTTTATGATTTTTTTAGCGCCTATATTGAATTGTTAAAACGGAGAGCAGTTTCCATAGAAGCATCCATCCAACCATTACTTTTAATTAATTTAGGTGGAACTGTAGTGGGTACTGGAGATGGGGCATCGGATTATTACAAAAAAAATATAGTAGGAATTTTAAAGGATGAGATTAAGCTTCCTCTAGAAAAAAATCCAAACTTAATTGATTGTGCACAAAACATTGATTTATTTATAGATGTCTCCAATCAATTAGCACAGCTAAGTAATGCCTATTTAAAAATTGCCAAAGATCTACGTATTTTATCTTCCGGACCTTATGGTGGATTTAATGAAATAAAGCTACCAGCTGTTCAAAACGGCTCTTCATTCTTTCCTGGAAAGATAAATCCTGTTATTCCCGAAACAGTTATTCAATGCTCTCTACAAGTTTTGGGAATTCACCGATCAGTTTGTGGTGCACTTGAACACGCAGAATTAAATTTAAATGTATTTGAAAGCTTTGCTGTATTTAACATACTTGACCAAATTAATTTAATAACCAATGTCACAGAGCTTTTCCGTAATAAATGTATTGCAGGGATTGAAATAAATGAACAGCGTTGCTCTGAGTTGGCAAGCTCACCTATCCCCTACCTATCACGTTTAAAACAAAAGATTGGCTACACAAAAGTGAATGAATTATTAAAGAAACATAGTTTTGAAGAAATAAAGTTAATGAATCTAATTTGAGGTGATATTAATGACAACTGCACAATTTAACGGAATTGAACAGCCAAAATTAGAATGGGCTAAAGAATGGCTTAAGGAAATTAAGTGCTCTTATGTAAATGGTGAATGGGTAAAAACTGGCACAAATGAACTAATCGAATCTATCAATCCTGCAACGGGCGAAATTAATGGAAATTATGAAATTGCAACAGAGAAGCTAGTAAATGATGCGGTAGCTGCTGCACGAAAAGCACTTGAAAGCGACGATTGGAAGAAAGTCACTCGAAAAAATCGTGCTAAAATTTTACAATCAATCGGTGCTTTAATTAAGAAACATCAAGCAGAGTTAGCAACGTTAGAATCCTTGGATAATGGAAAACTTTATACAGAATCTTGGGAAGACATGACGGAGTGCATCGAACTATTCGAATATTATGCAGGTTGGACTGATAAATTTTATACAGAAAACAACCCAGTTGAAGGCAATTTTTTAAGCGTAACTACTGCAGACCCAATAGGTGTATGTGGTCAAATCGTTCCATTTAATTTCCCATTACAAATGGCAGCTCTAAAAATGGCACCTGCTTTAGCAATGGCCAATACAGTGTTACTAAAGCCAGCTAATGCAACTTCATTTTCTGCTATACGTTTCTTTGAAATTTTAGATGACAATAATGTTTTGCCGCCAGGAACTATTAATTTATTAGTCGGAGATAGTAAGGTTGGCTCTTGGATTAGTAAACACCCTGACATTGATAAACTTTCTTTTACTGGCTCCACAAAAATTGGAAAGCAATTATTACGTAATTCAGCCGATAGCAATTTAAAACCTGTCACACTTGAACTTGGCGGCAAATCACCAAATATTATTTTTGATGATTATAAAGATTTAGACGCAGCTATAGAGCGTTCATTTATTGCATTATTCACTCACAAAGGTGAAAAATGCTCTTCTCCTACAAGACTTTTTGTGCAAGAGACCATCTATGATTATGTTGTAGAAAAAATATCTGAACGGGCACGAAACTACAAATGTGGAGACCCATTCGATCCGAACAGTGATCAAGGTGCACAATGTACAAAAGCTCATATGGAATCTATTTTAGAGTACATTGAAAGTGCCCGTGTTGAGGGTGCATCAATTGTTGCCGGTGGTGAACGTGATTTAGAAGGTACTAATGCAAACGGCTATTTTATAAAACCAACAATTATTGCAAATGTACACAATAAAATGACAGTAGCACAAGAAGAGATTTTTGGTCCTGTATTATGTGTGATTCCTTTCAAAACAGAAGAAGAAGTTATTGAGATGGCAAATGATACTATATATGGACTAGGTGCCGGTTTGTGGACGGGAGACCCGTCACGTGCTCATCGAGTTGCAAATCAATTAAAAGCTGGTATGGTATTTGTCAATCGTTATGGATGCTACGATATGGCAAGTCCTTTCGGTGGTATTAAGCAAAGTGGCTGGGGAAAAGAATATGCAATTCATTCATTAAATTCATTTGTTTCAAAACGAGCTATATGGTTCGCATACTAAATAGAAGAGGTGCAATAATGAGAGCTGCTGTATTAATGGAAACAAACAAACCATTAGAAATAAAAGAAGTACATTTACTAAATCCAAAAGAAAACGAAGTACTTGTGAAGATCGGTGCAACAGGCGTTTGCCACAGTGATTTAAATGCTATAGAAGACCCAACTACCCCTACCCCAACAATTTTAGGACACGAAGGTGCTGGGATTGTAGTTGCAGTTGGTTCTTCGGTTAAGACAGTAAAAGTTGGAGACAAAGTTGCACTAAGCTGGGTGCCGTATTGTGGTGTTTGTGAGTTCTGCTTGGATGGAACTGTCAATTTGTGTGAATCTGCATTTGACCCAATGTTTGATGGAACATTATTAGATGGTACTTCTCGCCTTCATATTAATGGAGAGACCATTTATCATAATTCATTACTATCAACATTTGCTGAATATGCGGTTGTACCTGAGATGTCTTGTGTTAAACTTCCTGATGGTATGCCTATGGCGCAGGCTGCACTTATCGGCTGTGGTGTTGCTACCGGTTATGGGGCTGCTGTAAAAGCTGCTGGTGTAACGCCCGGTTCAACTGTTGCAGTTTTTGGTATAGGTGGTGTTGGTATCAATGCAATCCAAGGTGCTAAAATTGCTGGTGCAAGTAAAATCATTGCTTGTGATATTAAAGAGAGCAACTTAGAATTAGCTAAGCAATTTGGTGCAACACATACTGTTAATACATCTATACCTGACTCCTTTGAACAAATTAAAGGTTTAACAAATGGTTTGGGTGTCCATTATTCAATAGATTGTACTGGAAACACGCGTGCTACTGAAACCGCATGGCATAGTACGCGTAAAGGAGGCACAATAGTAATTGTTGGTGCCTTCAATCCAAATCAAACATTAAATCTACCAGCAGGTGGTTTTCATCGTGTAGGCAAAACAATTAAAGGTAGCTTTTATGGCGATATTCAGCCATTGAAAGACTTCCCTGTAATTGCACAACTATATTTAGATGGAAAATTGAAGCTTGATGAGCTGATTTTAAAAACTATTAAACTAGATGATATTAACATTGCAATAGATAGTTTCCATAACCACAGCTGCAGCAATGTAGGTCGTACTGTAGTAACATTTGATTGAGTATATTCTAAAATAATAGATAGCAAATAATAAAATGCCATCAATTTTATTATTTGCTATTTTAGTTTGACTCTATGCGAATACTCCTGCATCAATAAATAAAATTAAAAACAGAAGAATAATATTTAATTTTCTCCATCCTCAATATATTCAGTATATCTGCGATGTACTGTTGCTTTACTAACTTCGAATCCTAAACCTCTTAAAGTTGAAGCAATCTCTTGAAAGGTAAGTCCCTTTTGACGGAGCTTCACAATTTCTTCAATCGGTACATCAATTCGTTCACGGCCATCGTGGTTGTGCCGATTTTTTATGTTTAGTTCAGGCCTATATCCATTCTCAACCGCGCGACGCATACCTCTTTTAATTTTCGCATTATGAATCTTCCTTTGATATTCTTCAACAATTGCTAAAATTTCAAGAAGCATTGTATCCATCTCATTTAATGTAATTGGACCTGCGGAGTTTAAAGAAAATATAGTTGTCCCACTTTTTTGAAGAAGATGTAAAATAGCCATTCGTGCATTACCACGTCCTAAACGTGTTTCATCCTGCACAAATAACGCTTTTACATGATTTTCTTTAATAAAATCCATCATTTCAAGCAAACCTTCTCGTTCAACTTCATAGCCGCTCTGTTGATCTTGAAACGTTTTCAACACTTGATAATTCATTTTTTCTGCATAATGTAATAATTCTTCTTCTTGTCTAACTAGTGAAGTCTCTTGAGTATTTTTTTCTGTACTTACTCGTGTATAAATAACTGCTGTCTTGTTACTTGTCATTATTTTTAACCGCTACCTCAATAGGATGAACCTCTTCATCCTCTATTTTTTTTGCAATAAAATTACTATTTTCGTTGACTGGAATTGCTATTTGGTGCCCAGCTACGATTATTTCATTATTTAAGCCGTTTTCAGCCTTTACGGATTTAATCCACTCTTCAATTGTCATTTTACCACGAAACTGTTCCGCTAATGTCCAAAGGGTATCGCCATGTTGGATTTCATATTGTTCGTATGTTGTATCACCATTATCTGTTATGAATAGGAAGCCTGCCATCATCATAAAAACCGTAAATAAAACCACAATATAACTGTTTTTTTGTAACCAATTCATGTCTATTACTCCTTTTTCGAATGTTTGTTCGGAATGTATGTTCTTACTTTAATACGAACATTTGTTTTTGTCAACACTTTGAACGAACCTATGTTTGCATTTCTGTTCGCATACTGATATACTATATGTAATTAATAGAGATACATATTCACTTAAAGAGGTGAGAAGGTTGAAAAAAATATCAAAAAGGCAAGAAGATATTTTAGCATTCATAAAAGAAGAGGTTCGAACGAAAGGTTACCCGCCATCTGTTCGTGAGATTGGAGAAGCTGTTGGTCTTGCTTCTAGTTCAACCGTTCACGGTCATTTAGCACGATTAGAAAGCAAAGGTTTAATTCGCCGCGACCCTACAAAACCACGTGCAATTGAAATTTTAGATAATGAAGGGGAAACTGTTCAAAAGCAATCTGTTGTACATGTTCCACTTGTAGGGAAGGTTACAGCCGGACTGCCAATTACTGCAATTGAAAACATTGAAGAATATTTCCCTCTGCCTGATACATATGGCGTCGGTGAAGATAAACTTTTTATGCTTGAAGTTATGGGTGAATCGATGATAGAAGCTGGCATTCTTGATGGAGATTACGTGGTGGTAAAACAAACATCTACTGCGAATAATGGAGATATTGTAGTTGCCATGACTGAAGATGATGAAGCTACAGTAAAACGATTCTTTAAAGAAAAAACGCATTTTCGCCTACAACCAGAAAACTCCAGCATGGATCCGATTTTAGTAAACCAAGTAACTATTTTAGGAAAAGTAGTAGGATTATATCGTCAATTCCACTAAAAAAGGCTGTCTCGCAAGTCTAATCTGACTTTTGGGACAACCTTTTTTTGAATGAACAATATTTATGTCTTCTTAACTTTAAATATATGAACCCTCACATGAGTTAAATTTTATACTTGGTGCAAGCCTGTATAAACTCAGCAAACAATGCCTTTGAATGTTTATCGCCAGCAACTGCCATCTCTTCTGGATGCCACTGTACAGCAATACAAAACGGATAATCTTTTAACTCCACAGCTTCTACTATTCCATCACTTGCCTTAGCTGTTATTAACAAAACATGCGGAACATCTTTTATGGCTTGATGATGAAGAGAATTTACAGCAATCTTATCGTTTCCAATTATTTTATATAACAGACTTTCAGAATTTATCGTTACAAAATGAGATGCTTCATGACGTTCCGCTTTTTGATTATGAAGAAGCGGCTCTTTTTCGAATTGTGTATTAATATCTTGATAAAGCCCCCCACCTAATACAATGTTTAAAAGCTGTATTCCCCTGCATATCGCAAATATTGGAAGCTTATTTTTCAATGCAGCTTTGGCAAGGGCTATTTCAACTTGATCTCTCCGTAAACTTACTTCACCGAGATTAAGATGAGGCTCTTCATTAAAAAAATGAGGATGAATATCTACCCCACCAGTTAATAGCAAACCATCAAGTGTACTTATAAGTTGATCTACATCTTTTTCTACACCAAACGGAATACATAAAGGGACACCTCCAGCATCTAGTATTGATTGAACATATGGTGCATTCAAGCTATACTTCTTGTCACTTTTAGTCATCGTAAGTCCGACAATAGGTTTCATTTAAGCACCTCCAAAAATCTATAATTTACCTGTTATAGAATATTCTTTTGGGGAGCTTTCATTTCCTTCAAAAATAACTTTATTCGTCATCTTTATGCTTTCCTGTCTTACTGTTCAATAAAAAATGTATGTAATGAATTGAATGATTTCCGCCAAGTATTTTGTAGTTTGCACCTCTTAAACGTTTAATAAAAGGAATGATCGAGCCAAATCTGAAATCTAAATGAATTTATATTTGACAATTTAAAATGAATCTAACGGAAAATTTTTAGGGATGTATTTATTGCTTCCGGGAAGTTTCTTTATTTTTTTCCATGCTTCAATTGCTTCTTGCCGATTTTTCCCTTGATTTTTCGGGTCAGCGAAAAAGTCACGAATGAATTGATTGTACTCAAATTGAGAGGCAATTTCCTTTTTATAAGAGGGATCCTTTTTTCTCTCTAAATCTATATACCAAGCATCAACTACGTCACGATATGTTTTTCCAATATTATTTTTAAAGTAATTTTGGATATATGTAGAAAAATGAAAATTTGGAATAACAGTTTTGAAAAACGCTCTTACATCTTGGCTGCATCGGTGATTCTCCGTAATAACTGTATCAAGGCTTAAATTTGTTTGCGGCTCTATCTTCTTGTTAGAGGTAAATTTTTTAATAGGTTTTTTTATCTCTCCTGTCTGAAGAAACGCTTCAATCCTCTCGGAAATTTCCATTTTAGAGCCAGAAGCACTTATTCCATGTTGTCGGCAAAATAATTGTAATTCTTCTTTTAACCAATAAAAATCTCTAAAACTTTGAATACTAATATTTTTTGTTAAATTCGGTCTCAACCAAATCACCTCCATATATTTTAATATTAGAACATTAGTTCCCTAAATTCAATTTATTTTATCCAGTAACATCCAGCATTGTAAAATTCATAAAAAAACTTAACGATTTTCGTTAAGCTTTTAAATAACTACTTTACTATACCATTCCAATATAGAATCTCCGTAAAAATAAACAATAACTGCAGCCAGCGCTATAGCTGGTCCAAATGGTACAGGAGTTTTTGTTCCTTTCCCCCGGGCTTTTAACGTAGTGACACCGAAAATCATACCAATCACAGAGGCAATAAAGAGTGTAAGCAGAGAGTTTAAAGTTCCTAGTACTAGACCTATTAAGAAAAAGAGCTTAATGTCCCCTCCACCTATGCCGCCTTTTGAGAGGATGGCAATTAACAAAAGTATGCCAAAGCTAATAAACGCACCAAGCAAACTATCCCACCAAGGATCAAGTGGTGATAAAATTCTCCCAGCCACTAAAAAAGGGAGAAAGAATAGTAAAATTTTATCTGGAATTAACATATATGCAAAATCCGAAACAACAATGATTATTAAAAGCGAGATGAAAAAAAATGCTGTAACAAGTTCGCTGTCTATTCCTATTTTCCAAAACGCAAAGGCAAATAATGAGCCGGTTGCGAGTTCTGTTAATAAATAAACCGGCGAAATTTTTGTACTACAGTTTCTACATTTTCCCTTTAAAATTATGTATGAAAGTACGGGTACTAAGTCGACAATTGTTAAACGGCGTTGACAGTTTCTACAATGTGATGATGGGGTGAGAATTGATTCCTTAATCGGTACCCTTAGTCCAACGACATTAAAAAAGGAACCAAATACAAGACCCAATATCAATACAAATATTGCAATAATAATTTCCAATTTAACCTCCCCTTACTTTTACCTGGTAGTAATGATTGGATTCGACTATGTTGTGCGGAATCAAAAAATTTTTATTTAAATTCAAACTTTATTTTTCACACACAAGCATAGCATACAATATTTTCTTATTTAAATATACAAAGCTATTAAACCCTTCATTAGTACGTTAAATAGATAAAAACAAAAAGTTTGCGTTAGTATACATACAGCAAGGAACTTTTTGTTATAAAGAGCGACTTTTCTCGTTATATACGAAAAAAGTTGCTAGTTAAGCGGGGTGTTTTTTCAGATATATGGCAAACAAAAATAGACTGCTATCAAAACAGTCTATCCTTTTTGCACTATTCCTGAATTTTTAATGAATACTGAAACTTTATCGTTTATTTCCACTCTTCCTTCAAAATTGCGTAAAAATATTCATCCCACCATTCATTATCTTTTGGGATACATTTTTTAAAGTATCCTTCTCTTCTCATGCCAATCTTCTCCATGACTCGGTATGATGGAATATTTTCAGGTTGACATGTAGCTATAATTCTATGTAGATTCATGTTATTAAAGGCATATTCTAAAATAGCTTGTGCTGCTTCAGAAGCATACCCTCTATTTTGATATTGTGGATTAAACACCCATCCAATTTCATAAGTATGGTCTCCAAAATACTTATGAAAAATAATGTGACCTATAAGAGTATTTTCACCTAATAGTACTACAGGATATTTTTCTGCCTTTTCACCTTTATTTTTATTTACAAAGTCTTTTGCATCTTCTTTAGTAAAAACCCCTTCTGGTATATACCTCATAACATTAATGTCTGATGTATACTCATATACAGCTTGCCAATCTTCGAATTCAAATTCGCGTATTAGTAGCCTCTCTGTTTTTATATTCATTAAAATGATCCCTATAAAATATCTTCCTTTACTTTTGAATATAAGCTTGCAATCTTTTATGTTATAAAATCTTATTTCTCGCCTAGATGCATTAACCAATTGCGTAATTTTTCTTTAGGATAATATACATTATCATTCAATTTAACATGCGGTATATCAGGATACTCTTGTATTAATTTTTTCGCATCTTCTTTCGATATACCGATAAAATAGTGTACCTCATTTTCTTTAATAAGTTCATGGCCGTCATCTTCATCTAAATCTTCAATAAAACTTTTATAATTAGGGTTTTTAAAGTTTTTTAACCCTTCTCCAATAAAGTATCCCGCTACGGCGATTCCAATGCCAATCCAAATTAATTCCATCTTTGCTCACCACCCTATATTTATTTACTTATTATTCAAACTAAAAGTTTCATTTTATTACCTTATTTTTATTATTCTTCTTAATGTAAAATGCCCCAAAGTTTTATAAAGTAAATCCCTGGGACATCTTAAAAATTAATATTAGATTATTAAAATTATTTGTAAAAATTAATTTCGATTAATACATTTTTAAGTATTGTTCGCGTTCCCATGGGTGTACTGTTGTACGGAACATTTCGAATTCAATTTCTTTTGCTTCTTTGAAGTTTGCATAGATATGTTCACCTAATGCACGTTTAATTACTTCATCGTTATCAAGCGCAACAAGTGCATCGTCAAGTGAAGCTGGCAAGTTATCGATACCGTTTGCTTTGCGTTCTTCCTCACTCATAATGTAAATATTGCGGTTGATTGCTGGAGGAGGCGTCATTTTTTGACGAATGCCTTCTAAACCAGATTCTAAAATAGCTGCTAATGCTAAATAAGGGTTTGCTGATGGGTCAACTGAACGCACTTCAATACGTGTAGAAACACCGCGAGAAGCTGGTACACGAATTAAAGGTGAACGGTTTTGAGCTGACCAAGCTACATAACAAGGTGCTTCATATCCAGGAACTAAACGTTTATATGAGTTTACAGTTGGGTTTGTTACCGCTGTAAATCCTTGAACGTGAGCTAGTACACCTGCCATGAATTGCATTGCTGTTTCTGATAAGCCGATTTCAGCTTTTTGATCATAGAATGCATTTTCTTTACCTTTGAATAAAGATACGTTACAGTGCATTCCTGAACCTGCTTCACCAAATAATGGTTTTGGCATGAATGTTGCGTGTAAGCCATGTTTACGAGCAATCGTTTTAACAACAAGCTTAAACGTTTGGATGTTGTCACATGCTTCTACAACATTTGCATATTTAAAGTCGATTTCGTGTTGACCTGGCGCTACTTCGTGGTGAGAAGCTTCAATTTCAAAGCCCATTTCTTCAAGCTCTAATACGATATCACGACGGCAGTTTTCTCCAAGGTCTGTTGGTGCTAAGTCGAAATAACCACCATGATCGTTTACTTCTAAAGTAGGTTCGCCTTTTGCATCTAATTTGAATAGGAAGAATTCTGGCTCTGGCCCTAAGTTAAAGTGTGTAAAGCCCAGCTCCTCCATTCCTTTTAAAACTCGTTTTAAGTTGTTACGAGGGTCGCCTGCGAATGGTTCGCCGTCTGCAGTATAAATATCACAAATAAAACGAGCTACTTTACCATTTTCAGTAGTCCATGGGAATACCATAAAAGTATCAAGATCAGGATATAAGTACATATCAGATTCTTCAATACGAACAAAACCTTCAATAGAAGAACCGTCAAACATCATTTTATTGTCTAATGCTTTATCTAATTGACTTACTGGAATTTCTACGTTTTTGATTGTTCCTAAAATGTCTGTAAATTGTAAACGAATGTATTTTACTTCTTTTTCTTCTACAAGACGTTTAATGTCTTCTTTTGTGTATTTACCCACAGAATTCCACACTCCTACTCTTCCCTTACTAGCAAATATGTTTAGTAAATAAATTTATAATTTACGCGAATTATTGATAAAATCGCGATAAATCTCCTTGTCTTAAAGATGGTTTTTGATGGCGCCCTGAAATACGCATTTCTTCACGTAAAATTCGCCGTAATTCTGAATCGGAAATTTCTTCTTTTGCTTTTGCAGCTTGAACTGCAGGATTGTTCTTCATGTCAAATACTTTTTTAATTCCTGCCATGTTTACGCCTTGTTCAAGCATATCTTTAATATCAAGAAGAGTGTCTACATCATTTAGAGAAAACATTCTTCGATTGCCTTCTGTACGGTGTGGCTGAATTAAATCATGTTCTTCATAATAGCGAATTTGACGCGCTGAAAGTTCTGTTAATTGCATAACAGTACTTATCGGTAAAAGCGGCATTGATCTTCTTATTTCACTAGATCTGCTATTTTCACTACTCATTTAATTCACCTCCCTTTCAACCATCATACTCTCGACCATATATATTGTCAATGTCACGTAAGAAAAACTAACATAAAAATATAAGAAATAGTTGCACTATTTACAAAATACAATCAATATTAAGCATATAACATACACAAAGCATAAAAATCAATAATAACATTTCTTGTTAACTAACATTCAATCAATAACTAAAACTGCCTCACCTTAAATAAATGGGAGGCAGTTTTAGGATAAACATTATTTTCTTATATGATTAGTAAACTCTCGAATATTTAAAAACATATTTATAAAATTTAAATAAAGTCCTAGAGCAATTACTATTACTTCACTGTCCTTCACAAAATTGTTCCTCATTATATTTAACTCATAAACCGTATAGAGAGCAAACATTAAAACAAAAAGGCCACACAGAATTAAGAAAAATGAACTGCTTATTGGAATAAAAATATAAATAAAAGCGAACACAACAAATACAGATAATATCGTTAATAGATAATTTGCCATATCTGGAACTTCAAATGTTAATTTTAATCCAAGAAACGCTAATAATAGAAAAATAATAATGGTTCCAATATAAACGGATATGACTAATGCTGTCCCGAGCCATTCAATAAAAACAATCATAATTAAAAATTCAAGCATTCCTAGGAAAAAAGGAATTAAATAAAGAATAATGTTGGGAAGTTGAATTTTTTGCATCAGATATGTACTCACTAACAACACAATACTTAGAATTGCTAATGGTATAACAATGGAGTATGGCAGCATTGTTGCGAGCAGTACACCTAAGATAGTTAGTACCCACATAAAAACAAAATGTTTTAATATGAAGTTGAAGTTCCGATTTCGACTCATATAAGTCATAAATTACTCCAATCTGTTGTCGTTTTTATTTACTATATTTTTATTTTCCTTATGTTATTAATCATTTTAACAAGGAAGAAAGGACAGTATTTTTCGAACTTTCAGGATCAACTTCATTTTTTCTAATAAATATAAATAAGCGATTCCTTTCAGAACCGCTTTAAAAATTATTTTAGTTTTTGTACCGCGCTGCAGATAGCAAACTTTACGTGCTCGTAAGTTAATCCACCTTGAATATAAGCTGTAAATGGTGGACGAATTGGACCGTCAGCTGTAAGTTCAATACTTGAACCTTGTACAAAAGTTCCAGCAGCCATAATGACGTCATCTTCGTACCCTGGCATGTAAGCTGGTACTGGAGCAAAATGGGCATTAATTGGTGATGCCGCTTGAATTTCTTGGCAAAATTCCACCATTTGCTGAGCAGTTTGGAATGACACGGACTGTATTAAATCCGTACGATTATCTGTATAATGGGGGTATGTTGACATCCCCACTTCTTCAAGCATAGCAGATGTAAAAATTGCACCCTTTAAACTTTGTGCAACAACATGCGGTGCTAAGAAAAAACCTTGGTAGAAATCCGCTAGAGTATTTAATGAAGCACCTGCTTCTGCTCCAATGCCAGGTGAGGTCATTCTATAAGCGCATTTTTCTATTAAATCTGCACGCCCTGCAATATAACCACCGATTTTAGCTAATCCCCCACCTGGATTTTTAATTAGTGATCCAGCCATTAGATCTGCTCCAACCTCTGTTGGTTCCAATGCCTCAACAAATTCACCATAGCAATTGTCTACAAAAATAACGACATCTCGCTTAATGTCACGGATTTTTTTACACATTTCTTGAATTTCTGAAATCGTGAATGATGGTCGACTTGCATAACCTTTTGAACGTTGAATCGCAACCATTTTTGTACGTTCGTTAATGGACGCAACTACACCGTTCCAATCAATTTCATGATCATCAATTAAGTCTACATGTTGATAACTTATCCCAAAATCTTTTAATGACCCTGTATCCTTATCTCCCCCATCAACGATTGATTGAAGCGTATCATACGGTTTTCCAGTAATATAAACCAATTCGTCACCTGGTCTTAACACACCAAATAAGCTTAATGTTATAGCATGTGTTCCCGAAATAATTTGACTTCGTACAATTGCTGCTTCTGCTCCAAAAACCTCAGCATAAACCCTTTCCAAATTATCTCGACCCTCATCATCATAACCGTATCCACTAGAAGGATGTAAATGATAATCACTTACTTGGTGTTTACGAAAGGCTGCTAAAACTTTTTGTTGATTGAAAAATGCCATTTTATCTACTTTTTCATGAAATGGACGGATTTTTTCTTCCACTTTACTTGCAAGTTCTATTGTTTCTGGTTTCAAAGTTGAAATAAATGTCATGATAATAGCTCCGATCTTAATGAATTCCTCTATCATCTTACCAATTCTTTTTATCTTTTCAACTATTTTAGATTTTCCAAGCATTTTTCTGCTATTTCAAATCAATTGCACATTGGCGTTTTGTATTGGATTTCTGATGCATTTAAGCCTATTTTAATTTTGAATTTCATTTATCTCAGTCAATGATACTTATAAAGGCACAGGGGGATAGCCCTATTGAATAAAACTATAATCTATATTCATGTCCCTCCTAAAAAGGCAAGGTAACTTCAGTACTTGTCTTGATTAAAGATAAACCATAAAATAACTCTTTACGAATATCTTACAAACTGCTATTCTCAAAATTGCATGAAGTAAGGGGGATGTTTTATGGCATGGGATGTATTTAGTATTATTGGAACAATCGCCTTTGCAATCTCAGGTGCAATTGTTGCAATGGAAGAAGAGTATGATTTATTTGGAGTGTATTTACTCGGCATTGTAACCGCATTTGGTGGTGGAGCTATTCGAAATCTTTTAATTGGCTTGCCAGTTTCGACATTATGGAGTCAGGAAATGATGTTCCAAATCGCTATTGCCGCAATTACAATCTTTTTCCTCGTTCCACATCATTTAATAAAGCATTGGAATCGTTGGGGGAATTTTACCGACGCCATTGGTTTATCGGCTTTTGCAATTCAAGGTGCAATGTATGCTGTATCGCTTGAGCTTCCTCTTAGTGCGGTTATCGTAGCAGCAGTTTTAACAGGTTCAGGCGGAGGAATTGTTCGTGATTTACTAGCTAGAAGAAAACCTATTGTATTACGTGATGAAATTTATGCGGTTTGGGCAGCTGGAGCAGGGGTTATTATCGGGTTAGAATTATTTACTGGAGACTTCTTTCTATATATGCTGTTTATAGTTATCACTTCATTGCGTGTTTTATCATATATGAAGCATTGGAAATTGCCAGTGCGAACATTAAAAAAGGATTTAGAAAAACCGGCAGTAGTTATTTCTACAGATAAAAAAGCACATAGATGAATTGGATAAATTCATCTGTTGTGCTTTTTTGACCATAATACACATTTTTTAGACTTTAAATAGTATTATTTAAACTCCAGTTCACCATCATAAGCCATCATACCACCTTCAAGATTGATGACTTCAAAGCCTTGTGATTCAAGATATTCGCAAGCGCTTGCACTGCGAGCGCCAGCTTTGCAAACCATAATATATTCCTTTGATTTATCTAGTTCAGCTGCACGTTCGGGAATTGAACCTAACGGGATATGAACTGCTCCAGGAATCATGCCTTCTTCAACTTCAAAATCTTCACGTACATCAATAATATTTAAATCTTCATTCGCGTCCAATAGGTTAATTAACTCATCCGTTGTCATTGTTTTCATGAACAGACCTCCAAATTTTCCATTTACTATGCCATTATAGTAAATAAGTAAAAAATCGGCTAGTATATTAACTTCGCCGATTTAAATATTAATTATTGTCTTCGCCGTCTGAACCGAGTTGCACTGTTTTTGATGGTACAAAAGTTGAAATTGCGTGTTTATAAATTAAGTGTTGTTTCCCTTCTGACTCCAACAATACAGTAAAATTATCATACGACTTTACTAACCCTTTTAGTTGAAAACCGTTTAGTAAAAACACAGTGACAAATGTATTGTTTTTACGAAGATTGTTAAGAAATGTATCCTGTAAATTGATTGATTTCATGCCGTACACCTCGTCTATTTATTCTATTAGTACGTATTCGGCAAGTGGAAATTAATTCCCTTCTTTAATATTAAAAATTTTAGAAAACTTTTTAATTTCATCCCAATCGTTTCCAACCCACTTAACATCCATTTTGTTTCGAAAGTAGGTCAATTGTCGCTTCGCATATCTTCTTGAATTCTGTTTTAATTGTTCAATAGCTTCTTCAAGAGTGATTAAACCATCAAAATATGCGTATAGCTCCTTATATCCAATTGCTTGAACAGACTGCACATTGCGAATTTTTTTATCCCACAAACTTTTCACTTCATCAAGCAGGCCATTTTCCATCATTAAATCTACTCGTAAATTAATGCGTTCGTATAACTTTTCTCGATCCATGTCCAAACCGATAATCAAATGGTGATACAGTGGAATATTTCCTCGGTTATACTCCTCAGCTGCTTTTGACACACCATGTAATTCAATCATTTCAAGTGCTCGAATAACACGACGAGTATTATTCGGGTGAATTGAATTTGCAATTTCCGGGTCAAGCATTGCTAATTTTTTATGCATTGCCTCTGGTCCAATAGTAGCCAACTCATCATAATATTTTTTCCGAGCTTCTAGTTCTACTTCCTCTTTTGTAAACTGGAAGTCATATAATGCGGCCTGTACATATAGCCCTGTTCCCCCAACGATGATGGGCAGCTTCCCTCTACTTTGAATTTCACTAATTTTCTTTCTTACCAATACCTGATATTCAGCAACTGAAAAGCTTTCTGTTGGATCTTTAAAGCTAAGTAGATGATGTGGAATACCTTCCATTTCTTCTTCCGTTATTTTTGCAGTTCCAATATCGAGGCCTTTATAGATTTGCATCGAATCCCCATTAATAATTTCACCATTAAATTCCTTTGCCATTCGAATGCTTAATGCTGTTTTTCCTGAGGCTGTTGGCCCAACAATAGCTACAACCTCAATACGTTTCTTTTCTATCATTTACTCAACCACCGCGATACGACATGAAACACATGCTCTTTATTTTTTTCTCTTAATATTTCGTGGCGCATTCCTTCAAAAAGGTACACGACAACATTGTTTAATCCAGCTCTTTTCAATTGGTTTGCAACTTTATAAACACCAACACCTTTATTTCCTACCGGATCTTCACTTCCACTTATTAATAGTACAGCCAAATCTTTTCGAATGTTTGCAATTTCATTCCTTCGATTAATCAATAATAATCCTTCTGTTAAATCTACAAAAAATTGATTTGTCGGTACAAACCCACAAAATGGGTCGTTAATATAAGTGTGTACTTCATCTTCATTAGTACATAGCCAATCAAATGCCGTCTTTACATTTGCAAATTGTTTGTTAAAGCTTCCGAAGCTCAACTCATTCATTAGATAACTTTTCACTGTCTTCCCCTGAACAAGTGAAAGAGTTTTGGCCAGTATATTTCCCAAGCTATGAAGAACTGTTGTTGCACCAGTTCCACACAAAATGCATTTATCAATTTCTTGACTATAAAGTTGTATAAATCTCCGTGCTAAAAAGGAACCCATACTATGACCGAATAATATCGTTTCACGCACTTCATGTTCCATCTGAAAATATTGAATTAATTCATAAACATCTTGAACAACACGATGAAAGCCATTGTTGTCTGTAAAGTATCCTTGTCTTCCATTCATTTCTGCAGTTTTTCCATGACCACGGTGATCATGTATCGTAACGAAATACCCAAGCTCACAAAGTGCATCGGCAAACGCGTCATAACGACCACCATGCTCGGCCATTCCATGTAAAATATAGAAATGCCCAATAGCTGTTTCTTTCGGTTCATATAGTCGAACAAAAATCTGATGTCCATCACTCATTTGCAAAAACCTAGAAAGTTTTGCCAAAGCACTCACACCTTACATTGTTTGATTTTTTGCTTCATCAATAAATTGATCTAACTGCATTTGATAAAAGACCTTTTCACTTTCAGAATAGCCGATAATATTGCTCATTAAATCGATTACTGTTATTTTATATCGTTCAACTAAACCTATATTAAAATAAAGATAGCCAGTTCGGCGAATAAAGAAATCACTAGGGGTGATCGTCATCTCATGATAAATTGAATATAATAGCTGTGCGTATAACGCTATTGGCAGACTTACGCTATTATCGATAACTGATCTAGCAAATTGAAATACTTCATCGACATTTGTCCCGTATCTTTCAACTAGCTGCTTCGCTTCATGATTCGGAATCCCTAGCATTTCGCCTTCTTTTGCTTTATTTACAATATAATCTTTAAAATTGAGCGAATTCAAACCCCTTGCACCTGACAATGCCAATTCTTTCGTAATACATTCTGAAGCATGTTTAAACCGATGTTTCTTCACAATTTTATCAACAATCGTTTGTGCCATTTGGCGATAGCCGGTTAATTTCCCTCCTGCAATTGTTATTAATCCGCTAGGAGCAGTCCAAATTTCATCCTTGCGAGAAATTTCAGATGGATCCTTACCCTCTTCAGAAATTAGTGGCCGTACACCTGCCCAAGTTGATTCGATATCACTGGATGTAATATGAACCTTAGGGAAAATATACTGAATTGCATCTAATAAATAGTTTATGTCTTCTTTTGTTGCAACAGGCTGAATCGGATCATCATTATAAAAAGTGTCCGTTGTTCCAACATACGTTTTTCCATCACGAGGTATTGCAAAAACCATACGGCCATCTTTTGTATCAAAATAAACAGCTTGCTGAAGCGGGAATTTTGATTGATCAATGACAATATGAATTCCTTTAGTAAGTCGAATATGTTTGTTATGATGAATTTTATCCATTTTTCGCACTTCATCAACCCAAGGACCCGCAGCATTAACAATTTGGTGTGCATGTATAGTAATTTGTTCACCCGAGATTTCATCACGAACATTTGCTGCTACTATTTTTGCACCCTTATATTCAAAGCCAGTAACTCTCGCATAGTTCAAACAAACAGCCTTGTATTCCACTGCTTTCTTTAATACTTCTATCGTTAATCTTGCATCGTCTGTTTTATATTCCACGTAGTACCCTGCACCAAGCAGCCCTTCTTCTTTCAATAAAGGAACCTTTTGAAGAGTTTCTTTTGCAGAAAGCATTTTTCTCCGTTCATTTTTTTGTACTTGAGCAAGCCGATCGTAAACTGTTAAAGCAGCTTTCGTTGTTAGTTTTCCTAAAGTTCCCTCTTTATACAAAGGAAGGAGCATCCATTCAGGTTTTGTTACATGAACTGCATTTTCATAGACAATTTGACGCTCCCTGCCAACTTCTGCAACTAATCCAACTTCAAATTGCTTTAAATAACGAAGCCCTCCGTGAACTAATTTAGTGGAACGGCTTGAAGTACCAGCAGCAAAATCTTGCATGTCAACAAGCGCAACTGAAAGACCACGAGAAGCAGCATCAAGAGCGATGCCAGCTCCCGTAATCCCTCCACCAATAACAAGAACATCAAATGAATAACTATTGCAGATATTTAATAGTTTGGAACGATCTTTAAATGAAAACATCGAGTATATCTCCTTCTGCTATCGAATTATTGGATGTTACATGACACGTTTAAACATTTTCTCAACTTCATATGTTGAAAAGTGAATCATAACAGGTCTTCCGTGCGGACAAGTAAATGGATTGTCAGCTTTTCGCAAATCTTCTAGTAATGCGATCATTTGTTCCTTTGTTAGAAAGTAATTTGCTTTAATTGATTTTTTACAGCTCATCATAATTGCGGCTTCTTCTCTTAACTTTTTCACATCGGTTTTTCGAGTTTTCAGAACTTGTTCAATTAGCTCTTCAATAATTTCCTGTTCAAAACCTTTCGGGAACCATGTTGGATGCTCCCGAACTACAAAAGAAGATTGGCCAAAGTCCTCTAAAAAAACTCCAACTTCTTCAAGTGCACTAAGGTTCTCTTTTAATATCAATGCCTCATCAGCTGAATAATGGAAGGTTAACGGCAACAAAAGAGATTGTCGTTCATTTGCATTGACTTCTCCAACTTTGTCGCGGAAATATTCATACTTAATTCTTTCTTGTGCAGCATGCTGGTCGATTAAATAAAATCCATCCTCCATTTGCGCAACGATATACGTACCATGAATTTGACCGACAATTTCAAGCTGTGGGAATGGTTCTTTTTCTTCCTTTTGTACAGTTGCTCCCAATTCCTGTTTATTATCCTCAAGAATGGTTGAAGTCATTTCATTTTTCTCATCATGCGGCAATGTTATGTCTGTTTCATTCCATTGTTCCAAAAACTCAGAAGTAATGTCCTCACTGAGCACATCTTTTGGATTGGTTGCTGTTTCAACTTCCTTTGAGGTTTCTTTTACAACCGACTGCTGAGCATTTAATTTTTCCACAATTTGATTCATTTTTGTTTCATCAAAGGTAGGAGTTGGTTTCCAAAAATTTATTTGCTCACTCGGAACACGTACTGGCTTCTCTTTCTTTTCTGCCAACGGAACATGAATAGCAGAGCGAATCGCTTGGCGAACTGCATCTTCAATAAGTGGCAACAGCTCTTGCTCTTTACTTAATCTTATTTGGAGCTTTGCTGGATGAACGTTTACATCCGTCAAATAAGGATCTCCCTCAATATAAAGCACAACAATTGGGAAACGTTCGATTGGCAAATACGTATGATATGCATCAACAATCGCTTTTTGAACTAAGTAATGCTTGACCCACCTTCCATTTACAAATAAAGACATATAATTTTTTGAAGCTCGTGTTACTTCAGGTAGGCTGGCAAATCCGTGTACTTTATAGTCTTTAGATTCAGCATTAAAAGAAATCATTTTTCTTGCATTTTGAACTCCGTAGATTGCTGCGATGACTTGCTGCACATTCCCTCGACCATTTGTTTGGAGAAGTGTTTGCCCATTATGTACAAGTTTAAACGCAATTTCTGGATAACCCAATGCTAGACGATTCATATAATCAATTGAATGACCGAGTTCTGTTTGAATTGTTTTTAAATATTTTAATCTCGCAGGGGTATTGAAAAATAGTTGCGAAACTGTAATATCAGTTCCTCTTCGAAAAGAAGTTGGTTTCTTAGAAACAATATGCCCTCCTTCAAGCCGAAGCTCCATCCCACTGCTTTCTCCATCAGAAGTTTTTAATGTAACCTTTGATACAGATGCAATGGATGCCAATGCCTCACCTCTAAATCCGAGAGTTCTTATGCGAAACAAATCCTGCTCCTTTGAGATTTTGGATGTAGCATGGCGGGAGAATGACTTTAATGCATCTTCTTCATCCATCCCACTACCATTGTCTGTTACTTGGATGGAGGTTAATCCTGCTTCTTCGAGAAAAACTTCAATTGATGTACTGCCTGCATCAATGGCATTTTCAACAAGTTCTTTTACGACAGAGGAAGGTCGTTCCACCACTTCACCTGCTGCAATTTTATTTGATAACCATTCATCCATAATTTGAATTTTTCCCATTTGGAAGAACCTCCTTTGCGTTCTGTTTGATTGGTTTATTGGGGATTTTATCCGCTAATTTTGGAGTTTTATCCACCATTTTTCTAATTTTATCCGCCAAGCTTTATTTCTTGTTTAACAATAGTTGTTGCAGCTCATACAGTACATTAATTGCTTGAATTGGAGATGTGCCCATGATATTCATTTTTTCAAGTCGTTCTAATACTTCACACTCAGCCTGTGAAACTTTTTCTGTAGCAGAAAGTTGTGCTTCCTTACGTTTCTCTATTTCTTCAAATAATGATAATTGAAGTGCATCTTCTTTTACCTCTTTAGTAGTTTGACAATCCTTTGATTCGAATTGTTCTAGCAAAACTCTTGCACGTTCAATAATTGCTTCAGGCATTTCTGCAAGTTGAGCTACATGAACACCGTAGCTCTTATCAGCTGCACCTTGTTTCACTTTGTGTAAAAAGACTACTTTGCCGTCCTGTTCCGTTGCGCTAACATGAACATTTTGAAGGCGCTGTAATTGTTGTTCAAGTGCTGTTAGCTCGTGATAATGTGTTGAAAATAATGTGTTTGCACCAATCTTATCATGAATATATTCCATCATTGCTTGAGCTAACGCCATTCCGTCATAAGTTGAAGTACCTCGGCCGATCTCATCAAACAATAAAAGACTTTTGTCTGTTGCGTTCATAATTGCATTTTGCGATTCAAGCATTTCTACCATAAATGTTGATTGACCTGCAACCAAGTCATCTGCCGCACCTATCCGTGTGAAAATTTGGTCAGTTATTGGAAGTTCTGCTTCATCAGCTGGAACATAACAGCCCATTTGTGCAAGCACGACAATTAAAGCAACTTGTCTCATAAATGTACTTTTACCTGACATATTAGGCCCAGTAATTAACATCATATTTTTTTCATCGGTTAGTATACAGTCGTTTGGAACATACATTTGTTTATTTAACATTTTTTCTACAACAGGGTGGCGTCCTCCTACGATTTTTAACGCCCTTCCATCATGAAATGTTGGTTTCACAAAACGATATTTTTCCGATACGACAGCAAAGCTAATATAAACATCAAGTTCACTAATTTCAGATGCAAGCTCTTGTACACGGGGGATATATTGCTTTAATTGTTCACGAAGCTCGACAAACAAATCATATTCAAGTGCCAAACTTTGTTCTTCTGCATTTAAAATAACCGCTTCTTTTTCCTTTAACTCTTCGGTAATATAGCGCTCGGCATTTGCTAATGTTTGTTTTCGTTCATAACGAGTTAAATCCGCATTGGCAATATTGGATTTTGTAATTTCAATATAGTAACCAAATATCCGATTGTAACCGATTTTCAAGTTTTTTATGCCTGTAATTTCACGTTCCTTCTGCTCTAATTGGGCAATCCAATCCTTGCCGTTGCGCGCCGCAAATCGCAATTCGTCAAGTTTATCATCATAGCCTTCACGAATAACATCCCCCTCTTTAATTGCTACTGGAGGATGATCAGTTATCGCTTTCGATAAGAGCTGCTCGATATCCGTACATTCATCCAGTTTTTCACCGAGCTTCACCAAAGTTGCTTTATTGCTATTGATTAATTGTTCTTTAATCGATGGTACTTGGCGCAGTGATTCACGTAGCTGTGCTAAATCACGCCCTCCTACATTGCCAAATGCAACTCGTCCAGCTAAACGTTCTAAATCATACACTTTTCTAAGAAGCTCTCTTAATTCGTCTCTAATGAAAAATTCATCTAGAATGTCTGTCACAATTGAGAGGCGCTCTTCTATTGCACTCTTATCAGCAAGAGGTTGATGCAGCCATTGCTTTAATTTTCGCCCACCCATTGCTGTAACAGTTTCATCTAACAACCACAGAAGAGTCCCTTTTTGATCACCACCGCGAATTGACTGAAGCAGCTCTAGATTTCGTTTTGAGTTCGTATCAATTCGTAAAAGCTTTTTTGTTTCTGTATATGTAAATGGTTGAATATGAGTAAGTGAGCGCATTTGAGTGCGTTCAACATATTTTAATAAACATTTAGCAGCTCCTTGCAGCGATTTCGGCAAATTGCTTACATACTGTATTGAATTTTCGTCAGTCCCCTCTTCATTTTCAAGAGAAAGAACTATCCCTAAATTGGCTGCTTGTTCAGCTAATAAAACTTGAAGATACTCTGTCACAACGAGCTCACGAATATTAAATGCCATCAATTGCTGCAACAAGGATTTAGTCCCACCTTCAACTAACAAGGTGTTAGTTTCACCTGTTGAAACATCTAAATAGGCTAATGCAAAGCTATTTTCGGATAATTGTTCGGCAGCAGCAATATAATGATTTGATTTCCCGTCAATCGTTTTTCCCTCTGTTAAAGTTCCTGGCGTAATAAGCTGAATTACTTCTCTCTTCACAACGCCTTTTGCCTGCTTAGGATCTTCTGTCTGTTCACAAATTGCTACTTTATAACCTTTTGAAACAAGTGTCTCAATATAACCTTGGGCTGAATGATGGGGTACTCCACACATCGGAACACGCTCCGTGCTCCCAGCATCACGGCTAGTTAATGTAATTTCTAAAATTTGTGATGCGGATATGGCATCATCAAAAAACAATTCATAAAAGTCGCCTAATCTGAAAAACAGAAAGGCATCTTTGTACTCTGATTTAATTAATAAATATTGTTGCATCATTGGTGTATATGTCGTCATTTTATTCCCTCACATGTATTACTAGTTATCTTTTATTATAACAAAAATCTATTAATTAACGAGGAATCCTACTTAGAAAAGCGCAAGGCTCCGTTTTGCCCCTCTATTTAGAAAGCGCCACATTATGTGGTATTGTCGTACTTGAACATCTATGTGCGTTGTTGAAAGTCAATATCGATAAAATATCGATAAATTTTTTTCCAGCTTTTTGACCGGGGCAGATCACAGCATAGAAAGGCCAGATAGCATGTGCAAAATGCAATAAATTTTATTTATATAATAGAAAAGATTACTCTTCTAACTTATACTTTCCTATCCACAAATTAAAGAAGAGCGCCTACTTCACTACTTCTTTTTAGTAGATGGCGCTCTCAACTTTATTAATGATATGATGACGATTCGTCGCTTATATTGTCATATTTGCTTGAACTTGATGAAGAACTAGAGCTTGAGCTTGAACTTGAACTCGAGCTTGAACTTGAGCTAGAAGAAGATGAACTTTCTTCTTTTTCTTCTTCAAATGTCCATTCTTCTTCATATTCTATTGGATGAACCGATACAACTACTTTAGTTTCTCCTACTACTTCTACTAAGAATTCGCGTTCAATAACAACTTTGAAGCAGTCCCCATTCGATGTAATTACTGCCTCTATACAATTTGGCTGTTGTAATACACGTACATGACAATCATTTGAATCAATAACATCGTCATCACGGTAATGAAGTTTTATACGATCTTTGTATTGAACCGTCTCAGTGTGTACTGCAGTTTTTGAGTGATTATTATACGCGTACCACACGTTCACATCGAACTTACCTGAAACCTCTACATATTTGCCTACTTTCTTTGCATTATAGTGATGATTAATTACCCAGCAACCTAAAATGCTCGTTGGAACATTGGACGGGCGTATAACTTCACTACTTTCAACTCGTTTTTTACCCTTCGCGACAATCGCTTTTGTCACTATTTGACGCAAACGTTTCAACGTACTTTCCTCCTTTACATTTTCGAACTATAGTATGCGGCACATGCCTAATTGGTGAAATGTCATGGATAAATTTCTCTTAAATTTTTGAAGAAAAGGTATTTTAACTATAGATAATAGAATTGTTATTTATTTTTTTTTGATTTTTATTGGTTTTGACAACTTATAGTATTAAAGATGGGCGAATAGTGTTCCCATGGAAATAAAAAAACTGCCTCAAAGTTTTATAAAAACTAATGAGACAGTTTTAATGTTAATTTATGAACAGCTTCCAGGTTGAGAATTCCGTATTTTTGAACCTGTTTCGCCACGTAAAAGGTCGCCGCCTGTTGATTCAATAATTTCAGTTGTCACAGTATTGGCAATAGCATTTGAAACAAGCTGCAATAAATTGTTTACATCCATTTGAGATTGTTTAAATTGTTGCACGATTGGTAGTGCATCGATTTCTTCTTCAACTTTTGCAATCTTTTCTTCAATTAATTTTAAAGCTTTTTCTTTTCCAAGATGTTGGAAATTTACAGCTTGTTTTTGCAATGTTTTAAGGCTAGCAATTTTTTCACGAACAAATTGATTTTCATTAATTTGCGCTTCTGCTTTTTTGAAAAATTCAACTTCTTCTGTATTAGCGATCATATGTGCAATTTCTTTAGATTTTGCAACGATTTCATCTTTTGTATAAAGCTTTGTTGTCATTATACTTCCACCCCATGTCGATTGACGACTTCTACAAACTCACCACGTAGAGAGTAAGATTTCGCCTCGAGTATTTTTACTTTCACAATCTTTCCAATTAATTCCTTAGGACCTTTAAAGTTCACTAATTTATTTCTTCTAGTATATCCAGCTAAAACATCATCACGTTTTTTACTGCTTCCTTCAACTAATACTTCAACCTCTTGACCTTCATATTTTTTCAATGCAGCAGATGAAAATTCTTCAACTACTGCATTTAAACGTTGAAGACGCTCTTTTTTAACTTCTAGTGGAACATTATCATTCATTTTTGCAGCAGGCGTTCCTTCACGAGGAGAATAAATATACGTGAATGCTGTTTCGAATCCAACTTCACGATATAAGTCAATTGTTTCCTGGAATTGTTCCTCTGTTTCATTAGGATAACCTACAATAATATCAGTTGTTAAAGCAACATTAGGAATTGCTTCTTTGATTTTACGTACTAAATCTAGGAAGTGCTCGCGAGTATATTTACGGGCCATAATCTTTAAAATTTTATTTGACCCAGATTGAACCGGCAAATGAATATGTTCCACTAGATTGCCGCCTTTAGCTAATACTTCGATTAAATGATCATCAAAGTCGCGAGGGTGGCTTGTTGTAAAACGAATTCTTGGGATATCGATTTTACGTAACTCGTCCATTAAATCACCTAGACGATACTCAATATCAGTAAAGTCTTTTCCGTAAGCATTTACGTTTTGACCAAGAAGCATAATTTCTTGATATCCTTGAGCAGCCAGTTCACGTACTTCCTGGATAATTTCATCTGGTCGACGACTGCGTTCCTTACCTCGTGTATAAGGAACTATACAATACGTGCAGAATTTATCGCAACCATACATAATATTTACCCAAGCTTTAATGGCACCATTACGTTGTTTCGGAAGGTTTTCAATTACGTCTCCTTCTTTTGACCAAACTTCGATGACCATTTCTTTGGACATATATGCTTCCTTTAGAATATGTGGCAAACGGTGAATATTGTGTGTACCAAATACCATATCTACATGTTGGTATGTTGTTAAAATTTTATTTACAACCGACTCTTCTTGTGACATACAGCCACAAACGCCGATTAACATTTCAGGATTTTGACGCTTATATTTTACTAGGAAGCCGAGCTCTCCAAATACTTTATTTTCAGCGTTTTCGCGGATTGCACAAGTATTTAACAGCACAACATCAGCTTTATCAATTTGATCTGTTGGTTCATAACCTAGCTGCATAAAAATACCAGCCATTACTTCTGAATCATGTTCATTCATTTGGCATCCGTACGTACGAATATAAAACTTGCGACCTACTCCCATACCTTTGAATTGTTCATCTATGGCGAAGTCTTTATGGTACTTTACTTCTTCTTTCCCACGTTTTTTCGCTTCTTTTAATGAAGGAGCAGTAACTACTCGTTCAAAATAACTACTATAATCTTTTTCTGGTTTTGGTTGTTTTACTTGTTGACTAGCCAGTCGTTGTTCCTCATTCATTGAATCTAGAAACTCCTTTCAAGATTGGTTTCGCACATTCGAATCCCATTTTATTATTATAACGAATGATAGGTAGAAAGAACAATATAGGGAATTGAAAAGTTATAGATATAATATGAACTTGTACTATTTTTCAACAAAATATATTGGGTTTACTTATCCGAAATATTTGTAATGAATAATTCATATTGTTTTGGGTCATTTTCTTTTAAAATTGTAAGGAATGTAAAACAAAACTGAACAACTGAAGACCACTTCATCTCATACTTCTGCTCAAATTGATGCTTTGGATATTTTAAAACATCTTTAAATATAGTTGATGGTTCAATTTTTCTTTCCCTCAAGTATCCGAGAAAGGCAAGAAAAAGTTTATGATCTTGTAGTACAAGGGACTTTTCTTCCACAAGCTTATTTATTTCTATCGGACTTTTTAAAGAATTCCCTTTTCTAAACACTTTTTCAAGTTGTTCACTCTGCTTGCTTTTTTTAATCGATATGAAATCAATAACGTTTTTCAAAATAGTCCCCTCATTTTATCATTTTTCATTAGTAGGTAATGTTAATGTATTATTTTGTCTAGAACTATTTACTTTTCCAATTTGGTTGTTCTACTCCCAGTTCATATTTTTCCACCAATCTCATTAAGTTTCAATTAATTGATTTCAAGATTTTCTATAAATAATTGTAAAACTGGGCGAAAACCCATTTTTGCGCACCCAATTTAAATAAATTACATATAACACATTATATCTGGTATGAAATTTATGGAGGGAGAGTTGAATGTCTCAACCAAATATTCCGAATATAAGCCCTGCAATTACCATTGATCGAGATGATGCTATTAATTTACTGCTTGCATCAATAGCTATGGAAGAATTAGGTTTAGCACATATCATTAATGCAGAAGGAGAAAAAATACAATATTCGCTGGGGTCAGCTCCTGGTCTATCCCCTAGAGCCTCTTTTGAAGATATTTTAAAAATAAATAATAGTGTTCAAGATACAATAACTACCACGATTAAAAAAGAACTATTGCTTGATATTAAATTAAAACAGATAATTCAGTTAATTTCAAATAGCTAATAGAGGTCGATCAAAATGTTGAAGTCAAGTAGTACGATGTTACTTATTGTGAAATCACTTGTAATATATAATACTTAACATCACGATAGAGTGAGTTCTACTAAACTTGTAGTACTCATTCTTTTTGTATCCTTCCAATTGATAACCCTTTTGCTACTCATTTTCTTTTAAATACATATTATTTCTTTCTTCATTAAACCTCCATATCTCCAGAAGTTAAAGGAAATTCTCCTAACCTTTAACAAGAATATTATATTTTCGGGGACCATAGATATTAATTATCTTTCTTCTATTCTAGAAAACCAACTATTTATATTACTTTTTACCGAATTTTTTATATTTATTATGAAAATCGGGCGAGTGTTTATACCTTTCTTTACCATTTGAATAATTTACTAAAGAACACGTTGCCGATCGGTTTATCGAGGATTCGATAGGAATTAGGCGAAACGAGTTCTTTTCTAAATTTAATAGAAAGGGGAAGTGAAATGTCTCAACCGAATTTGCCAAATATTACCCCAACAATCACCCTTAGTAGAAATTCTGTTATTAACCTATTGTTAGCATCGATTGCGATGGAAGAAATAGGTTTAGCACATATTCTTAATGCTGAGGGAGAAAAAATCCAGTATGCTTTGGGGACAATTCCTGGCTTAACACCTCCAGCCACATTAGATGACATCCTTGATGTGAATTCTAGTGTTCAAGATACACTTTCGATGGCTATAAAGAAGGAATTGTTACTGGACAATAGATTAAGACAAGTGGCTCAATTGACTGGTAATGGAGTAATTGGGCCAACTGGACCGACTGGACCTGCTGGGCCAACTGGACCTGCTGGGCCAACTGGACCTGCTGGACCGACTGGACCTGCTGGACCAACTGGACCTGCTGGACCGACTGGACCTGCTGGACCAACTGGACCTGCTGGACCGACTGGACCGACTGGACCTGCTGGTGCGACTGGACCTGCTGGACCGACTGGACCTGCTGGTGCGACTGGACCTGCTGGACCGACTGGACCTGCTGGACCGACTGGACCTGCTGGGCCAACTGGACCTGCTGGACCGACTGGACCTGCTGGACCAACTGGACCTGCTGGTGCGACTGGACCTGCTGGACCAACTGGACCTGCTGGTGCGACTGGACCTACTGGACCGACTGGACCTGCTGGTGCGACTGGACCTGCTGGACCGACTGGACCTGCTGGACCAACTGGACCTGCTGGACCGACTGGACCTGCTGGACCGACTGGACCTGCTGGTGCGACTGGACCTGCTGGACCGACTGGACCTGCTGGACCGACTGGACCTGCTGGACCGACTGGACCTGCTGGACCGACTGGACCTGCTGGACCGACTGGACCTGCTGGACCGACTGGACCTGCTGGACCGACTGGGCCGACTGGGCCGACTGGGCCGACTGGACCGATTGGACCTGCTGGTGCTACTGGACCTGCTGGACCGACTGGACCTGCTGGTGCGACTGGGCCGACTGGACCTGCTGGACCAACTGGTGCTACTGGGCCGACTGGACCTACTGGGCCGACTGGACCTGCTGGTGCTACTGGACCTGCTGGGCCGACTGGACCTGCTGGACCAACTGGTGCTACTGGCCGACTGGGCCGACTGGGCCGACTGGACCGATTGGACCTGCTGGTGCTACTGGACCTGCTGGACCGACTGGACCTGCTGGTGCGACTGGGCCGACTGGACCTGCTGGACCAACTGGTGCTACTGGGCCGACTGGACCTACTGGGCCGACTGGACCTGCTGGTGCTACTGGACCTGCTGGGCCGACTGGACCTGCTGGACCAACTGGTGCTACTGGACCGACTGGACCTGCTGGGCCGACTGGACCGACTGGACCTGCTGGTGCTACTGGGCCGACTGGACCGATTGGACCTGCTGGTGCTACTGGACCGACTGGACCTGCTGGACCAACTGGTGCTACTGGGCCGACTGGACCTGCTGGACCGACTGGTGCTACTGGACCTACTGGGCCGACTGGACCTGCTGGTGCTACTGGGCCGACTGGACCTGCTGGACCAACTGGTGCTACTGGGCCGACTGGACCTACTGGGCCTGCTGGACCGACTGGTGCTACTGGACCTACTGGACCTACTGGGCCTACTGGGCCGACTGGACCTGCTGGTGCTACTGGGCCGACTGGACCGATTGGACCTGCTGGTGCTACTGGGCCAACTGGACCTGCTGGTGCTACTGGGCCAACTGGACCTACTGGGCCGACTGGACCGACTGGTGCTACTGGACCTACTGGGCCGACTGGACCGACTGGACCGACTGGGCCGACTGGACCTACTGGGCCGACTGGACCGACTGGACCGACTGGACCGACTGGGCCAACTGGGCCGACTGGGCCAACTGGACCTACTGGGCCGACTGGGCCTGCATTTGCTGAGGAAGGATTCTCTGCACAAGCAGCAGCCTTAAGTGATGTAACAGGGCCTACACAAATTGGCGGTTGGACAGTTGCACCACCGTATTATCCAGGAGAAAACTTTGACCCAGCGACGGGAACTTACACAATCCCTGAAACTGGAAGATATGCAATTTCAGCAACAATCAACTATACAACAACGGCTGCACTTACTGTAAGTTTAGGACCGGATGTTAATCCAGCATTTGTTGTTCGTAGAATTAATACTGCGGAGGACTTAATCACTGGATTATTCCCTGTATTAAATGTAAACGTCGCATTAATACTCACACTAAGGGCAATTCTCGGAAATGGTACTGTTACTCTAACAGGAGAAGTAGCATTGAATGCAGGAGATCAAATTGGCTTATTCTATGAATCTGATGGTTTAACAATCGGAATAGATATTGGTGGACCTGGTTCTGGAATTGTTTGGTCAGTACACCAAATTACAGATACAATTTAATTAAATAATTATAACAAGCTTTATAACACTCGCTGAAAGCTGGATGCATATAATGTATCCAGCTTTTTGTTACTCTTAATAACATATAATTTGAGGTTCCTCAATTAATAAAAACATTGAATTATTCTATAAAATTTAAAATCCAAATAGTTAAGTCATAAATTTCATATGAAACAAGCACGTAATCAACAACGCTTTAATAAATTATTAAAGGACCTATGTAGTCATTCACCTAATAATTCTAAAACTCATTTCATTCGATCCATTGTAATAGTCTGCACTAAACAGTACCTGGTGCATATCCTTATTGTTCATATGAAAAACTCTCTATCCATCTTCGTAGCAATCAGTAACGATTATAAAAACTTAAATACACTTTAAACCTTGTCATGCTATTGGTCCAGACTTTGCCAAATGATAAATAAATCAATTTAGGAGGAATCAAATGTCTTTACCGAATATCCCTAATATCACACCCAAAATTTCATTGGAACGATGTGATACGATAAACTTACTACTTTCTTCCATTGCTTTAGAAGAAATCGGTCTTTCTCATATTTTGAATGCTGAAGGTGAAAAACTTCAATATTTTTTAAAAACATGCCCAGAAAACTACCATGATTATTTAAAAATCAATAACAGCATAAATAATACACTACGTACCATTATTAAATCTCAACTATTGCTACAGCTTAAACTTGAAGATGTTGTAACACTTAATTTACTTTCGGGTTGTCATAACTGTTCTGAACATCATGATCATCCAACTAAATGTAGTTCTTGCTTCGGAAAATTAGAAAAAGATAAAAAACACTTATAACCTAGAGTAAAAATTTAACGAGGCATTCTTGAAAATTTATAAAAAGATTATTAGTTGAAAGGGGGAGATTAATTGCAGGAGAAATATACCTTTAAAAAAGAAACAGTTAAAGAAAGTGATATCAATTATATAAATTTTTTAGAGTCATTCGTACAATCAATTACTCATTATTTTGGTCAAAATTCTAATCAAAACGATTCTTTTACTGAAAATCAAATGACCCATTCCTTGTTTTTAATTGAAAAAATACATTTCTATCTTTTTTCTCGATATAAACTTTATAAGCAAATCGTTTCGTTTCCTGAAGAATTCCACCCATTTCATCATACTAAAACGGATACACTTTTTCAGTTATTAAAAGGTTTAGATAGATTGATGCATAAGTATCCTTTTTTAGATGAAGAAAATCAAATTCAATGCCAAAACAACTTGTCTCAAATTTTAAACTACTATTCTCATAATACAAACTCAATTAAAATTAAAATTACATCTCCACTTCCAAAGCCTTGGAAGCCAAGAGAACAATCAAACATTTTGAATAAGGAAGTGAAAGTCTAAATGACAGCTCCGACAATTTCATTATGTATGATTGTAAAAAATGAAGAGCAATTTATAGAGCAATGCTTAAAAAGCGTCAATGACTTTGTTCAAGAGATTATTATCGTTGATACAGGCTCAACGGACGAAACAATTAATATTTGCGAAAAATACAAGGCTTCCATCTATTCATTTAAATGGACGAATAATTTTGCAGATGCAAGAAATTTTGGTTTATCGAAAGCAAGCGGTGATTGGATTTTATGGCTTGATGCAGACGAAGAATTAGAAGCTGGCAATGAACAAATGATAATAGAAAGCATTAGTAAGACAAATGCTGCTATGCTGTTAATGCCAATTATCAATTATTATGGAGAGACATTTCCAGTTAAGAAGCAACAAGCCTATTTGTATTATCAACCACGTTTGTTTCGAAATCATATAGGGGTTAAATTTTACAATCAAATCCATGAAACCCCAATGCTTTCTAATAAAAACGAGGTCACAGAGTCAATTGAAAGCCTAAAAGCTCCAATCCATCATTACGGATATATAGAAGAAATTACAAAACAAAAAAATAAGTCTCAGCGCAATCTCCAAACCCTTCTCATAGAATACGAACAACCTAACCACAGTCCTTGGATTGAATATCATTTAGCAAGTGAATATTACCGAAAAAAGGAGTACAATACTGCTTTTCTTTATATAAATGAAGCGATTTTAGGTTTTCTTTACCAAGGTTTAAAACCACCAGCATTACTTTATCGTTTAAAATATGGGATGTTAATTGAAATGAATAGTTTTGACGGGGCTTGGCCTGCTATTGAAAAAGCAATTCTCCTTTATCCTGATTATGTCGATCTTCATTTTATGAAAGGTCTTATCCTATATCAAAAGGAACAGTACTCTGATGCACTAGCTTCCTTTGAAAAATGTCTTGAATTAGGTGAAGGTCATACAGAATACCTTATTCTTCGGGGTTCAGGGAGCTTTAAAGCTACAGAATATAAGCATTTATGTTTAAAAAAAATCAATTCAACAAAGAAGAACAACTAGTTTCTTTATTAAGGAAGTGACTGTTTGAAAAAGGTTCTTTATATTGGATGGATTGGCTATAAAAATTTAGGCGATGAATTAATGGCCGATATATTCAAGCAACAGTTTTCTATATTAGGAGAATCGTACAAGCTTGATTTTGTTAATATTGAACACAAATATTTAAAAAATGTCTCCCCTAATCAGTATGACCTCATTGTTTTAGGTGGCGGTTCCATACTAAGTGGAAATGGAAACTTAATCCATCCATATATCATTGAGTATTTGTATAATTGCTTAACAATAAATAAAAAAATAATGATTTGGGGATCTGGTATAGACTGGGCTCCAAAAGATTATATTGAACGATTAGAAAATAATGTGGAAATTCCAATATTAATTTCAAATAATTTTAGCGCTAAAATTAAACAGGTCTTTATGGAAAGTGTTTGGTCTGGTGTTAGAGGTCCGTTAACATTAAAAGTGTTAGAACAGTATGGGGTTAGAAAGGATGCTCATATAAGCGGAGATCCTGGATTTTTACTAAAACCTCAGGTAATTTCTAAAAATGAACAAATAAATAAATTACAATCTACTCTTCAACATAATGAAAAAATTATAGGTGTGAATTGGGGAACAAGCTTTAATAATATTTATGGGGAAGATGAAATCACTGTAGAAGATCAATTAGCAGTCAGCTTGAACCAGTTCATTGAAAATGGGTACTTTATTTATTTATTTTCTGTTTGGAGACAGGATTTCCCATCTATAGAACGTCTTTACTCAAAGCTTGATAATAAGTCTCAAGTGATTTTGGACCGAAATCTCTACAATGAGTATGAGTTGATGGACATCTTACAAAATTGCACCTTTACTATTAATTTTAAATTACATGCTAATTTTATTTCATTAGCAGCAAATGTTCCTTTTATTGCTTTTGGTTATCGCTTTAAAGTATTTGATTTTGTTAAGTCAATTAATCATGAAAAATACTTGGTCTCAACTGATGAACAAAATATAAGTGAACAAATTTCACAGTTGGAATCAGACATTATTAATAATAGAAGTACTATCCTTTCAAATTTGAACGTACATCAAACTAATTTTCGAAAGAAGATTATTGAACCTTTTAACAATGGGTTGTATATATAAAAAAATAAATAAAATAACTAGACGGGATTCTCCATTTTAGACTGTAGGCAAAATCAATAAACGCTGATTTTGTTTACAGTCTTTTTTATAATTAAGTAAGATTTACTCTACTAGTTTTGATAGCAATAAATATGAAAATTTACTGGAGAAGCAACAAAATATCACTAAAATTACTATTTATGAAAAAAAGTGTCCAGATAATACTGGACACTTCAGAGTGTAGACAAAGTCGAAAATCGACTTTGTCTACACGTATTTTTAGGTAATTCTTAAAAAGTAAAGAATATCCAGACTGTCTTGAAAACGCTTGCCAGCCAAGGCACGAAGGCGAGTGAAGACGCGAATAGAAGTTGCCTTCATGAGCGGACGAGCGAGACAAGTAACGTAGGATGAAAGCGTTTGTCAACAGTCTGAAGTGTCCAGATAATACTGGACACTTTTTTTCAATTATTTATTTGCAAAATAACTATTAAAGAATTCTTCATTTTTTAGGACTGCAGGATCATGTGGTCGATATGCTTTTGCCTTGTTATTATATTCAACAGCAAGTTCCTTTTCACCAATATTCCAATAACAAACACATAACTGTAAATACGGATACCAAGTTGAATAGCTTTCCTGTCTAAATCCCATAATATTTTCTGTTGAAACATTAGTTGCTAAATGATACCAAATAATGGCCTTCTCATAAAGTTTTTGCTCTTTATATAAGTCGCCCATACGACAAGAAACTTCTGGTCTTGGTACATCGTATACAAGTGATTTTAAAAGTGCATCAATTTCTTTTTCTGCATCACCTAAACTTCGATAACATGCAGCTAAATTAATACAAGCTCGAATCTTATCCTCTACCCATCCTTTGTCCTCTGACAAAAATTTATTATAATATTGAATTGCTTTTTCATATTGTCCATGATCCTTTAATTCATTACTATAATAAAATAAATCTCTTGGGGTAAATGTTTCCCCCTTCTCTAATCGTTTCTCATAAATTTTTAAATTCCGATCACTTTGTGGTCGATTGATTGATTTATCTTTTTTTCGGTGTGTAATGGCAACATCTGATGAAATTATATTTCCACCCACTTGCAAATATTCGTGAACTGCTCCATACCATTGAAAATTGCGCGCTCTTTTTACAAGTCGATTTCTTCTAAAACTAAATGTTGGATTATCATATTCATCAAAAGCTATATGATAAAGCATGGAAACTGCATCCACTTTATTTGCAAGAGAATCCTTTAATTGTTGAAACTTTATCTGATCCTCTTCTAGCAAAACATCATCTGCATCCATCCAAAAAATGTAATCCATCGTTGCTTTACTAAAGGCAAAATTTCTTGCTTTAGAAAAATCATCAACCCATTCAAAATCAAAAATCTTTTCTGTAAATTGACTTGCAATTTCCTTCGTTTTGTCTGTTGAGCCAGTATCGACAATTATAATTTCATCCACAAGATCGTTTACACTATTTAAGCATTGATGTAAAACTTCTTCCTCATTTTTCACTATCATACATAAACTAATTTTAACCATTCGTTCACCACCAAATATATTCGTTTTCATATTCATTACTATATGAATAGAAAATTTGAGTGAACATGATGAATGCACCAATTTTTAACAAAATATTAAAAACTAAACCGTAAATCGCTTAATTGCACTTGTTAATGAACGAATATTTTTCGTAATTTTTTGAATTTCCTCGTGCATTTCACGTGTTGCTTCCAGCTGATCATTTGTTGATTTTGACACTTGCTCTATTCTGGATGCATTTTGCTTTGATACTTCGCTTAATTGTAATGAATTTTGAGCAACTTCTTTTGTGCTTTCTGTGATTGAGCTTATTGTTGAAGAAACCTCGCCAATATGCGGTCCGATTTCATTTACAGATGATACGATTTGTTGGAATTTTGCAGCTGTTTGATTCGTAGTATCAAGACCTGTTTGGACAGATTCAATAGCAACTCCCATGAAACGTACTGACTCTTTTGTGTCGCTTTGAATTTGCTTGACTATATTCTCGATTACCCGAGTTGATCGAACTGATTGTTCTGAAAGTTTACGAACCTCGTCAGCAACTACGCTAAAGCCTTTTCCATATTCCCCGGCTCTTGCTGCTTCAATAGCTGCATTTAATGCTAGTAGATTCGTTTGTTCTCCGATTTCATTAATCATTTGAACCACTTTTTCAATTTCTTTTGAATGCGCAACTAACACCTGCATCATATCGTTCGTTTGCTTTACGGCTTGTTCAATTTCATTCATTTGTCCAATATTTAAGTTGACAAATTGAACCCCTTCATTTGCTTCATATACGGTATGTTGAATCGTTTTCTCTATATACTCAATACCTTCTGCGATAACTTCTATACCCTCAGCAATCCCTTGAAGTGCATTTGTATTAACTTTTAATTGATCTGTTGATCGAATGGTAGCTTTTGTTAAATCGGTAGCATCATGTGAAATATGGATTGATGCCTCTGTTGTTTTTTCTGATGCACGTTGCAATTGGTCATTTGCTTCATCTACTGAAGCAGCACTTTCTTGTACAACCCTTAATAGTTCCTTCACTTCCGTTGCCATTTGATTGTAGCTTAGCATGACCTCGCCTAGCTCATCCTTGGAATCATATGTAGCGGTTTTTGTAAAATCACCTTGTTCAGCCTCTTTAAGCAATTTTTTTAGCTGTCTTGTCGGTATATTTACGGCTCTTGTAGCCCGTATACTGAAATAAATAATAATTAGAATAATCACAACTGACACACTAGCCAATAATTTGTATCCAAATGAAATATCCTTTTGATAAGATGCCATTTGACTTTCTGCCCTATCAATTACATATTGCTTCATTTCTTGTACTGTAGTGATTATTTTATTATGATCTTCACTTTCCAAACTACTATTTAAATCTTTTATGTAAAATTCCATTTTAGAATCAAACTTATAATTTTCTAGTAAATTTTGAATCTCGTTCAATCTATTGGAATCTCCGGTAAGAAAAGCAACTTCAATATCTGAGATTGTGTTAACGGCTAGAAGCTTCTCTCCATACATAATTTCTGTATTATTTTCCATTTTCCTTAAATAATCAATACTAAAAATTGCAAAAATACTGTTCGAAATAATACAAACAATCATTAAAACTAGTAATCGGTCTTTTACCTTAATATAGCGTCTTAAACGCAATCCAAACGACCCCTCTACTTTATTTCTAGTAAGAGCATAGTTTAGTTTTATAAAGCAACTGTAAGATATATGTAAATAGTTTGTAAAAATTTCATATTCAAGGTATTTCCCCCAAGTAAAAGAGCTCCTTTAAAAGGAGCCCTTGCGAAGCAATTACATAAATTCTTTTACTAATTCATTAAACTTTTCTTCAGATAAATTCATATCAATTTTTGATAGTGGTTCTTCAGAGTAGCCAGGTACTTTTTCTTGGTAAGATTTTGTATCCGTTTCTTGATAAATAATACCTGTTACTAATCCTTCTTTTTCCATAACTGTTTGCATTGCTAATTCTCTGTTTGTAGAATCATAGTCTTCAATTTCAGATAGTTTCGTTAGATGCTCTTTAAACCATTCATAGGTATTTACCTTATTGTATGTTACACAAGGACTGAATACGTTAATGAATGAGAATCCCTTATGCTGAATACCAGCCTCAATTAAAGCTGTTAATTCTTTAATATCTGTTGAGAAACCTTGTGCGACAAATGTTGCACCAGCTGATAATGCCACTTCTAACGGTTTTAATGAAGGTTCAATTGCCCCGCCAGGTGTTGATTTTGTAATAAAACCTTGTGCAGAACGAGGTGAAGTTTGACCCTTTGTTAAACCATAAATTTGGTTATCCATAACAACATAAGTGATGTCAATGTTACGGCGGATCGCATGTACTGTATGAGCCATACCAATAGCAAACCCGTCGCCGTCACCACCAGAAGCGATAACATGGAGATCACGGTTGGCCATTTTTAATCCTTGTGCAAGTGGCAGCGAACGACCATGAATTCCGTGGAACCCGTAAGAATTAATATAGCCGGCAATACGTCCTGAGCAACCAATACCTGCAACTACCGCTAATTCATGTGGCTCAATTCCTACATTAGCCGCTGCACGTTGGATAGCTGCTTGAACAGAAAAGTCACCACAGCCTGGACACCAGTTTGGTTTAACTGAGTTACGAAAATCTTTAAATGTTGCCATTAGTCAAGCAGCTCCTTTACTTTATTTGTAAGCTCACGAGGTAAGAACGGTGTACCGTCATATTTCGTGATACTAAGTGTTTTATTGTGACCGCCAATATTCATTTTCATAATATTTGCAAGTTGAGAAGTTTTATTGTTTTCTACAACAATCACTTTTTTCGCTCCTGCTACTAAAGGAGCCATTTCTTCTGATGGGAATGGGAATAGTAAACGGATATGTGCATGGTTTACTTTAAGCCCTTCATTCGTTAATTGCTCTTGTACTTCTTCAATTGCTCCACGTGTAGAGTTAAAACCAACTAATAATACATCCGACTCGTCATGTGGTGCATTTACATAAACAGGATTATCGAATTTTAAATGTTGAAGTTTACGGAAACGTTTGTCCATTTGAATCTCACGGTTTCCTTGTGCTTCGCTTGGTTTACCTGTTTCATCATGCTCAACACCTGTTACATGGTGAATACCATTAGGTGTTCCTGGGAAAACGCGTGGTGAAATTCCATCTTCAGTGTTTTCATAACGTTTGAAGTAGTCTTTATTGTCGTTTGGTTCAATATCCCCTTCAACAATTTTCCCGCGACGAATTTCAATTTTCTTATAATCAAAAGGATCCGTAGTTTGTTTACCAAGAGATAATTGTAAATCCGTCATAATGATAACTGGTAGTTGAAGTTCTTCCGCAATATTAAATGCTTGAATTGTGTCAAAGAACGCTTCCTCCAATGTAGAAGGTGCAATGACAACTTTTGGAATCTCACCATGTGTACCATAGAGCATTGCCATTAAGTCTGATTGTTCTTGTTTTGTTGGAAGACCTGTTGATGGACCCCCACGTTGCGTATCGACAATCACTAAAGGTTGCTCCGTCATACCAGATAGACCTATCGACTCCATCATAAGTGATAATCCAGGTCCTGCTGATGCCGTAAATGCGCGGGCACCACCAAAGTTCGCACCAATCGCCATTGTAGCAGCTGCGATTTCATCTTCTGTTTGAATTACGGCTCCACCAAGCTTCGGTAGCTTTTTAATTAAATACTCCATAATTTCTGAAGCGGGTGTAATAGGATATGCTGCCATAAAGCGTGCACCTGCTGCTAGAGCACCTAAAGCAACTGCGTCATTACCAATCATATACATGCGACGTTTTCCATCTGCAGGAGCTAGTTCCCATTCACCTACTCGTTCACCTAAAAGCTCACTCATAACGTCATAGCCTTTTTGGATAGCTTCAATGTTTTTATTAACTACTTCTTCGCCTTTTCGTCCAAAAATTTCTTCGACTACACCTTGAAATACTTCAATATTTAAGTTTAATAAAGCTGAAGTTGCCCCAATTGCTACCATGTTTTTCATCAGAGAAGTACCTAGTTCTGCAGCAATTTCTGTAAATGGTACGATAAATAATGGAGCTTTGGAATCTTCAGGTTTTGTAGGATTAAATTTGCTATCAGCTAGAATGATGCTTTTTTCTGTTAGCTCTTTATAGTTAACTTCAATCGTTTCTTGGTCGAATGCTACTAAAATATCTAAATCGTCCGCAATTGAGCGCACTTCTGTTGGTCTTACTGTAATTTTATTATTCGTATGGCCACCTTTAATACGTGAAGAGAAATGACGATAGCCGTAAAGGTGATAACCTAAACGATTCATTGCCATTGAGAAGATTTCACCTGTACTCTCAATACCTTCACCTTGCTGCCCACCGACTTTCCACGAAAGCTGATGTAACATGTTAACAACTCCTTAAATTATTACTCTATTTATATATGAATTTCCTACATTAGTTTAACATGAACATATATCATAAACTATTGGAAATACAACAATTTGGTGAAAATCAGACCTTTGACGGAAATAGAGAAAATACCGAAAATTATAGCTTTATGTAAAATAAGACGACCACTATAAGTTAAAGATTCACTACTTCAGTATGTCATAATTGTGTCAGTATTTCCCGAGCATTGTAAAACAAAAAATTAAATTGAAAAAGCTCTCATTAATTAGCAAGGCTAATTAATGAGAGCTCCGGTTCAAACGCTTTTATCGGTTTCTTTTTTCAACTACTAACTTTAATGCTGTTCGATCCTCACCAGCAATTGTTATATCTGCGAATGCCGGTGCACAAATTAAGTCCGTTCCGCTCGGCGCAACAAAACCGCGCGCAATCGCAACTGCTTTCACTGCCTGATTCAATGCACCTGCACCTACAGCTTGCATTTCCGCATATCCTTGCTCTCGAATAACCGCAACGAGCGCACCTGCGACAGAATTTGGATTAGAGCGAGATGATACTTTTAATGAATCCACAATTATTCCTCCCCATATAGCTTTAATAAATGTTGAATGAAGCATTTGAATTTTTGGGCATTCATTCAAAGGACTTCAACTTAGTGTCCGTATCACATTTTATGTTGCTAAAGAGGAAATTAGAATCTATTCTAATTTGAATTTGGAGCTGAAAAAAATTTATTTTTAACCTTTAAATGGATAGTCTTCATTTATATAAATTCGTTCACAGCTAAATGCTTTACCCGTTTTATCATCTATCTCAACGAAAAATCCACTTAGTACTTCTCGTCCGGTTTTAGGAACTTCAAAACGAGAAGGCATATTTGTTTGAAATTTGTAAATGACGCTTTCTTTTTTCATTCCTAAAACTTCATCGTACGGACCTGTCATCCCAACATCGGTAATATAAGCTGTTCCACCTGGATAGATTCTGGCATCTGCTGTTTGAACATGTGTATGTGTTCCAACAATAGCAGAAGCACGACCGTCCAAATGCCAACCTAGGGCAATTTTTTCACTTGTTACTTCAGCATGAAAATCAACAAAAACTAATGGGGATATTTTACGTGCTTCTTCCACTAAAACATCAGCCATCGCAAAAGGATCTTCATGTGGCGGTAGAAACACTCTACCATGCAAATTAATCACTGATAACGTAACACCGTTTTTCGTAATTTGCACCATTCCTTTTCCAGGTGCTTCGTTTGAAAAGTTAGCAGGACGAATTAAATACTCTGCATCATCAATAAATTCAAAAATATCTTTATTGTCCCAAGTGTGATTGCCCATAGTAATTACATCAACACCAACTTGCAACAATTGCTGATAAATTTTTTGTGTAATTCCGCGGCCAGCTGCTGCATTCTCTCCGTTTGCAATGACAACATCTGGACCATATTTTTTCTTTAAGCGGGGTAAATATTTTTCCACTGCATCTCGACCGATTGAACCCACGATATCGCCGATAAATAAAACTTTCATTTAATGACCTACTTTCTATCAACGCCATGCTAACCAGCGTCCGCTTTCGGAATCGTAAAGGGCCTGCACCGATAAGGTTAAATCGCCTTTGCTGGAGGGAGACTACTTGGCTAATTTCCTACGAACTCTCCGAAATCGAAACTTGCTGGAGGCTTTATCTCTATTTAGTGGGGTGGCACTAAATAAATAAGATAAATAACACCCTCAATTTTACCATTCATTGTTTGATAAGAGCAAAATAAAACGTAAATCACAAGAAAGATTTACGTTTCAAGTTTTATATTCAAATGTATTCGAATGACATTCAGTTATTGCTTTTCTATATATGCATATTGATATCTATAATAATTATTTCGAGGTATTTTATAGTTGTTTAATACAACTCCTAATATGTTAGCTCTTGAGGCAAGAAGAATTTCCTTTGATTTTAAAACATCCTCTTTTTCAGTACTTCCTGAATTTATAATAAGCACAGTGCCATCAGTTTTATTAGCCAATATTTGGCTATCTGTCACTGATAACAATGGTGGTGCATCGAAAATGATAACGTCATAATATTTCTTTATCTCATTTAATATATCATCAAGTGCCTTTGAAGATAGTAATTCAGCTGGATTGGGCGGGATTGGACCACTAGGAATTATAAATAGGTCTTCAACCGAAGTATTTTGAATTACTTCATAATACTGCTTTTTTCTTGCTAATATTGTTGAAAAGCCCTCTAAATTTAAAATATTGAATGTTAAATGCAATGTTGGTTTACGCATATCTGCGTCGATTAACAATACTTTTTTTCCTTCTTGGGCAAACACGATGGCAATATTGGCAGCATTTGTTGTTTTCCCCTCTCCTGGAATTGAGGAGGTTATTAAAAGAGTTTTTTGATCATCAATAGACATTGAAAATGTAATATTAGTACGAATTGTTCGAAACTGTTCCGATACAAAAGAATAATTATCTGATAAAGTCACAAGAATACGCGGCATAGTAGAAAGTTTTCTTCTCTTTTTCTTTTTTTTGAACATTTAACTCCTCCTTGCATGATATTGCGAGCTAGAGGATTTATGGCTTTTTTCAAGTTTCATCAAACTAACTCTACCGATTACTGGCAAGCTTAAAATTTCTTCAATATCCTTTTCATTCTTAATTGTAGAATCTAAATTTTCTAATAGAAAAGCTAAACCTACACTAAGAAGCAATCCTGCAATTGCTGCAATTCCAATATATAAAACTTTATTTGGTTTTACAGAGCTGGGGGTATCACTGATAGTTGCGCTTGATAAAATATTTATATTATCAACATTCATTAAAGTTGGAATTTCCTCTTTAAATATCTCTGCAACTTTATTGGCTATTATCACTGCTTGTCCATAATCTTTGTTTTCTATTATTATATTGACAACCTTTGAGTTATCTTCATTTGAAACGGAAATTTGATTTGAAAGCGATTCTGTTGTTATATCCAAGTTTAATTCTTCAATTACTTTATTCAAGATAGCTGGACTTTTTATAATCACATTATACGTATCGATTAATTGTAAATCCGTTTCAAGTTCTGCCCAACCGTAAACTTCCTGATTTATATTATTTTGATTTATTAAAATTTGTGTTTGCGCTGAATAGATTGGTGGAATTACATAAAAAAGAAGAAGCGCAGTAACTCCAGCACTTATAACAACAAAGCTAATAATAAGAAAAAGTCGTTTTTTTATTATTTTTAATATTTCCTGTAAACTAAGTGCTTCATCCAATGAGTGTCCTCCCTAGTGCTTATAGTTAAAAAAGAAAACTTTTAGAAATCCAGCATTTATTATAAAAGTATATGGTTTGTACAATTATTAATATGTACCCAATAGTTTGTTTATTCTTCAATATGGGGTGTCTTTACAACAGAGACCCCAACTTTATTAGCCTGCTAATATTTTTGATGTTTATGCCATTTCCAAGCACTCTCAATGATTGACTCTAAGTCTTTTTCTGCTTTCCAACCAAGCTCTTGCTGAATTTTTTTTGCAGAAGCCACTAATATTGCTGGGTCACCTGCACGTCTTTGTGCAATTTCAAAATTACATTTTGATTGAGCGATTTTTTCACAAGTTTTAATAACTTCCTTTACTGAATAACCGGTGCCATTCCCTAAATTATAAATAGCAGCCTTGTTCTTTCCATTTAACAATGACTCAAGTGCAATAATGTGAGCAGTTGCCAAATCCATTACGTGAATAAAATCTCTAATACAAGTACCGTCGGGGGTATCATAATCATCGCCATAGATGAATACTTTTTCTCGAGAGCCAGCAAGGTGCTGCAATATGATGGGAATTAAATGAGATTCTGGATGATGGCTTTCTCCAATTTCACCTGTTGTATAAGCACCCGCAGCATTAAAATATCTTAAAATAACATAATGTAAATCATATGCTTGTGCGTAATCAGATAATATTTGTTCAATCATGAGTTTAGATCGGCCATACGGATTTATCGGCCATGTGGGGACAGCTTCATCAATTAGTTGTGAATTTGAAATGCCATATGTAGCTGCTGTGGATGAGAAAATACAATTTTTCACCTTATGTTTTATCATTGTATTTAAAAGTGAGAGTGTCGCAACTACATTATTCATATAATACTTTTGTGGATTTATAACAGATTCTCCTACTAAACTGTTCGCCGCAAAGTGCATAACAGCTTGAATAGAGAACGTTGAAAAGATTTCATTTAATAATTGTTGGTCACCTAGTTCACCATGTATAAAAATTACTTTCTCATCAATTGCTTCTTGATGGCCGGTTGATAAATTATCTAAAACTAATACTTTATGTGACTTTACCAGCTCTTTTACTAGGTGGCTGCCAATATAACCAGCACCACCAACTACAAGAATCATTAAATAATCTCCCTCACTAATTCAGAATTTATATAAGACGCTATAAGTTTACTTTGTCTTTACTTAATCTCTTTATTAATAATTCCTTTAACATCTCTTCTACTTTTTGACCAATTTCCTCATTATTTAAAGCAAATTCCAATGTAGCTTGAATAAAGCCAATCTTCTCTCCAACATCATATCGATTTCCTACGAATTCATATGCAAAAACACTTTGAATTTTATTTAGTTTTTCAATTGCATCTGTCAACTGGATTTCCCCGTTATTATCCATTTCATGACAAGATAAAATTGGGAAAATTTCGGGAGTTAATATATATCTACCAACGATAGCTAAATTAGAGGGCGCTGTACCACGTTTTGGTTTTTCAACAAAATTTCGCACTTCATATAGTCTTCCATCCATACTAAGCGGGTTTATAATGCCGTAACGTTCAGTATCCTTTCCTAAGACCTTTTGAACTCCTACAATCGATGACTGTGTTTTATCATATTGGTCAATTAATTGTGCTAAGCACGGTTTTGGTGATTCAACTATATCGTCTCCTAATAAGACAGCAAAAGGTTCATTTCCAATAAAGTTCCTTGCACACCAAATAGCATGCCCCAACCCTTTTGGTTCCTTTTGTCTAATATAATGAATTTCTACTTCAGAAGAATATTTAATTTTATTTAATTGCTCATGCTTTTCTTTTTTTACTAAATTCTGTTCAAGTTCTAGGTTTATATCAAAATGATCTTCAATTGCACGTTTGCCTTTGCCTGTGACAATCAAAATATCTTTAATTCCTGATTGAATCGCTTCATCAACGATAAACTCAATTGTAGGTCTATCTACTATCGGCAACATTTCCTTTGGCATTGCTTTTGTAGCTGGTAGAAAACGAGTACCAAGACCTGCAGCTGGAATTATTGCTTTCTTAACTTTCATCCTATTAATCTCCTCATTTGTTATTTTAAATTTGTTCAGTTGCTAATTTTGTATTTAACAATTCAAGCATTTTATTTTTATAAGCCTCAACACCTGGTTGATCAAATGGATTTACTTCTAACAAATACGCACTCATTACACATGCCTTCATAAAAAAGTAAATGAGGTATCCTAGATGATAACTATCAAGACGTTGCAACTCCAATTGAATAACAGGCACTCCCCCATTGGAATGTGCAAAAGCAACCCCTTCTTTAGAGGTAGCATTTATTTCATTAAAGCTAAGGTTGGATAAAAAGTTAAGCTGATCCTCGTTTCGATTGTCAAAAGGTACTCGATAATCATCTATAATTTCTTTAAAATGAAGGAATGTCTCAAAAAGTATTGGGTTGCCTTCCTGAATAAATTGGCCTATGGCATGTAAATCAGTAGAGTAATTAACTGTTGCAGGAAAAAGACCTTTTTTATCTTTTCCTTCACTTTCTCCAAATAATTGCTTCCACCATTCATGTAATCTAGCAAGACTAGGTTCAAAAGATGCGAGCAATTCGATTTGGTAGCCTTGTTTATATAATGCATGTCGAATAACTGCATAACGGTATGCTTCATTCATTTCTAATTTCTCTTCTTTTAAATGTATTGCTGCCTTTTTAGCACCTTCAATTAAATGATTTATATCCACCCCCGCAGCCGCAATTGGTAAAAGTCCAACTGGTGTAAAAACAGAAAAACGTCCGCCAATATTTGAAGGTATGACAAATTGGCGATAGCCTGAATTTTGAGCTATGTTTCTTAGCAATCCTTTTTTAGAATCCGTTGTGACGATAATACGTTCCTTTGCCTGTTCCCCATAGCGTTTTTCCATATATTGACGAAATACACGGAATGCTAAAGCAGGTTCAAGTGTTGTTCCAGATTTCGAAATAACATTTACATATATGTCTTTGAACTTAAGACTATTTAATAATTGCTGAATATAAGCACCGCTCATGTTTTGACCAACATAAACAACTTCAACACCATTTTGATGTTGCCCAAAATATGGAGTTAGTGCATCTTGTATTGCCCGCGCACCTAAAAATGAACCACCTATACCGATTACTACTAATATGTCGGCATTGCATTTTATTTCATTTGCTACATTTCCAATTGAATTCAACAAATCATCTTCTGTTTCGATAGGTAAATTAAGCCAACCTGTTTGTTCATCTTCTATTCCTTCAATGTAATGATGAATTGAAGCTACCATTGAAGAATAACTTAACCAGTCAATATAAACTAATGATTCATTTAAAATACCAGTATGAAGCAATGGAATTGTCAAGTTTTCCCTCATTTCCTATTTGTTGAAATATAGCAACATTGCTTTCAATTTTTGCAGCTTTATTCATTTCTTTTTGCTTAATTCTTTATATCTTTAAAACACAATGATTCAATTATTAATTTAAACAAAGGACGTGTTTTATTAAAAAATAAACAAGCAATAAGTGTAGAAACTATTTCCACAAATAAAGTAGCAATTGCAGCACCAACCGCTCCATATTTAGGAATAAATAGACAGTTCAGTACTATATTTAATAAAGCTCCAATTCCTACAAAGTAAACTTGATATTTTCCTAAATTCTCTACAGTTAACCATATAGCTTTAGTAGTCCCTATTAATGAAAAAATTCGTGACCAAATCAATATGATAAGTACATTTATTGACTCAATAAATTGATTTCCATAAATTAATAAAATGATAGGTTTGGCAAGTAGAGTAATTACTACAGAAGCTACAATCCCTATCCACATTATGGAACAATATAGCTGCTTATTTTTCTTAATGTATGATTTTTCATTTTGATCTTTTGAATTCATTATAATCGGCCTTGCTGACTCTATAAGTGCATTTGGTATAAACATCCATAAACTAGATATCGTTAGTGCTGCTGAATAAATTCCTACCGTTGCACCACCAGTCATCTGTCCCAGCATAATTTTATCGATTTGGGTATACACCATAATAAGTAATCCGGCAATAAAGTGATAATAACCTTGAAATAACAATCGTTTTGCTGTTTGATATGAAAACTGCAGTCTTGGCCCGTTAAATCTTATATAAAACACCACGATAAATAAACTTATAACAATAGCTTCAATCACCGTTGCAATAGCGAAATATTGTATAGGTTTTTCGAAAATAATTAAAGCTAACCGCCAAATTGTCACGATAATAAAAGCTGTCGATTTTGCAATCACAATATATTTTGATTGCAAATTTGATTGAAACCAATATTCGATTGTATCAAAAATAATAAAGAGTAATGAGATAGACTGAAGTAATGTTATAATTAGAAGAATAGTATCATTGGGGTTTAAGTAGCTAACGATTAAGTAGATTAAGAAAAATGAAATTAGTGAAGAAAATAATCTAAGATAAATAGTTGTACCGATAATCTTGCCAGTATCTTCTCTTTTTTTAATAATTTCATTTACGATTATACAATCAATTCCAAGATTACTTACTGTCGTAAAAATTATAATATAAGCTAAACTATAATTAAGTAAACCAAAATCTTGAGCACCAAGGTATCGAGCCATAAGTGATGTAATTATTAGCGACAGGCCCATCCTAAAAATCTGTTCAAATAATAACCAACCAGTATTTCTTATAAATTTTGTATTAAGTTTATTTTTTACTAATGAAAGCTGTACTATAATAAACTTCCTTTATAGAATTTTATAATCAACTTATTTGAGTAATACTTTTGGATAGAATCCTAAATTTAAAAATTTATATTTTGTTCTAACATTTTTCCGGATGTTCCTTTAGTAGACTTTGCCAAATCTATTAAATTACCAATGATATGCTCTGCTTCATCAAATAAATCGGTAAATAAGCAGGCATCTGGCGTAAAAGTAAGTTCTCCAAAATAAATCTTTTTATTGTAAAAATATAAATCCACTCTTACATAAGTGAATCCGCTGCTTAGCTTTCTTGCAATTTCCAGCATCTCATTCGCTTTTTCCGGCGGTGCAATAACTTCTTTAAAGCTAAGACTCTGCTGATCATAAGGTAATATGTCCCAGTTTAAATCGAATAAAATGGATTTTGTTTGAGCAGTTCCACGATCAAATATTAATTCTATAATTTTCGGTTCTCCATGAAAACAGTGGAACTTATAATCCATTGGCAGCTTCCCATCAGATCCCCCTAAAAATTTTTCAGCAATTATTCTAGCTTTAATTTTAGAGTAATGAGGTTCACAACAGTAAAGTGAATAATCGGTTTTCATCCATTTTTTTATTTGTTGAATAGTATGCTCTTTATCCAAATTCTCTTTATTTGAACAAATAATATTAAATCCAGATCCATGTGTACATTTCAATACAAAACTATTCGGCAACTCTCGAAAATCAATCTCTTCAACACTTTCATACACTTTATATAAATCAATTAATATATTTGAATATCCTAATTCTTGAATATATTGCCTTACTAGGTACTTATCCGTATAAATAGTTTTTAAGGAATCGTCTTCGTTAAGTTTTAACCACATCAATTTTTCATTGAATGTTTTAGGGTTCTTTAAATTTAATCTTTTTTTAAAAGTTTTAAAATAGATTAATTTACTGGCGAGCTCTGGTGAGGTTTTTACTAACATTGAAAAAACTATTCTTAAAGTTCTTTTAATAATTGATATTAACCCCTTACAAAAATTATTTTACGCAGGATTTTGTCAAATCTAATAAGTTGCCAATTTTATATCCTGCTTCATCTGATAAATCTGTGAATAAGCAGGCATCCGGTGTAAAAGTAAGCTCTCCAAAAAAAATCTCTCTATTACAGTAATATAAGTCTACTCTTACATACGTAAATATGCTGCTTAGCTTTCTAGCGATATTCAGCATTTCATTAGATTTTTCAGGCTTTTTAATTTCTTCCTTGAAGTTAATACTTTGTTCATTATAGGGTAATATGTCCCAGTTCAAATCTAGCAAAATACATTTCTTTTGAGTAGTTCCTCGATCAAAAATTAACTCTATAATTTTTGGCTCTCCATGAAAACAGTGGATTTTATAATCAATAGGCACTTTGCCATCTGAGTTCCCTAAAAATTTTTCAGCAATTATTCTAGGTTTAATTTTAGAGTAATGAGGCTCACAGCTGATTAAAGAATAATCTGTTTTCATCCATTTTTTTATTTGTAAGACTGTATTTTTTATATCAAGTTTTTCTTTGTTCGAACAGATAATATTAAAACCCGAGCCATGTGTACATTTTAAAATAAAACTATTTGGTAATTCTTCAAAATCAATCTCTTCAGCACTATCGTAAACTTTATATAAATCAATTAAAATTTTTTCATACCCATTTTTTTTTATATAATCTCTTACTAAATATTTATCTGTGTATCTAGTTTTGAGAGTATCCTCTTCCATTAATTTAAGCCACATTAATTTTTCATTGAATGTTGTTGGATTTTTTAAATCTAATTTTTCCCTAAAGGTTTTATAGTATATAACTTTACTAGCAAATACTGGAGAGGTTTTTACCAATAGTGAAAAACTAGGTCTTAATACCTTTTTTATAATTGACATTTAATCCCCCACATATGTTGTTATCATTTGCTCATTAATTAAACTTCCTATAAATGAATTTAAAACTTTATCACGTAATAATAACAATAATGATATTAAATTTTAGAGGATTTAGTGTTAATATTCATCGTGTAAATTTAAATTTTTCTTTTAACCTATTCCTTAAAGATCCTTTGCGATTCTCTTATTTTTACTTTCCGTAAAGCACTTTCTTTAAAGATTGTCTGAAATGTTGGGGTGCTAGACCGTAAAAGAATTTGCTTACTGCAAAGAAAAACCCAATATAATCTCTGGTGTTAATAAGTGATTTTGCAGACATTTGGAATATCTTATAAGCATAATCTACTGGATTTTTATTTTCGTAATTTTGATTTTTGTGTATTCTTTTAATACATGTTTTAACTGGGAAAAAGCCAATTTTTACATTTTGCTGTTTAAGTCTTAACCACAAATCATAATCTATTAATTTTTTTAAGTCTTCATTATATCCTCCTACTTTTTCAATTAATAATTTTTTAAAGATGACTGTACTATGATTTATCGGGTTAAACCTACCAACCTTTTTTGTAATATCAATCATCCGATCCCCTATTTCACTTTGTATAAAATTATTTATAGTTTTCTCATTTCCAATTAACAAATAGTAATCTGAACATATGACATCAAACTCAGAATGTGTCTTTATATTATTTACTTGTAATTCTAAATGTCTTTTTGACCATAAATCATCTCCATCTATATTTGCAATAAAATCTGAAGATGCGTTCTTTAACGCTAAATTCAATGCATTTGATCTACCAATATTTTGATTTAGGTTTAAAAATTTAATAGTCATCATTTTATTATTTTCTACAAACTGTTCAACAAGTTCACCTGTATTATCTTTTGAGCCATCGTTTACTATAATCAATTCATAATTTTTAAACGTTTGCGATTTAATACTATTTAATGTATCCGTAATCGTATTTGCACCGTTAAAGATTGTTAAAATGATTGATATTTCCGGCAACTTATAACCCCTTTTATCCCTTAATATTTTGCTAATTTAAAAAAGTATATGGAACTATCCCCTGATTATTAGTTAAAATTCTGAGGAAATAATAGACTAACCAAAATAATAAAATGAGAAACGGTACTAACCTAACCATATATTTATTTGTATCATTTAAGAGTTGATGAAAAAGTAGTGAGTAAAAGTAAATATTAAAAACAGAGAGGTATAATTGGATTCTATCGACTGCTTCAATACCAGCTATCGCATATAAGCATAAATTTATAGTGATGATATTATAAGAGAAGTAAAACAAATGATAATTTATATTAAGATTTTTTTTTGCATCTAAATAAAAATGGGTAAATACTAGAATCCCCATTTGAAAAATAACAGGCATTAATTCTACAATGCCTTTTTCCTTATTCACAGAAAAAAAATGCTTAGTATTAACTTCATATTTTTCTGCATAAAATCCTGAAAAGTTTATAATAAATTTTCCTACAAAATCTTTAAAATCTGAGATGAAATATAAAATAATAGTTAATATAAAAAATGGAATAATATATTTAATATTAAATTTACTTTTTGGAACTAGAAATAATAGAAATAAAAATATTGCACTCCTATGAAATAATAAGGCAATTAAAATGATAACTACGAATTTGTATCTATCTTTTTTTGACAAGAGGAAATTAATAAAACAAAATATCAATGATACAGCTATTAGTTGACGTACTTGGTTAAAGCTGGTTAAGTATACATAAGTTAAAATAAAGAAAAGTATACTAATTAAATAATTGGGACAATTCTTCTCAATCCCTTTAGAGATAAAAAATAAAAATATTAAATAAACAATAAACGAAAAAAGTATATAATTATTGTACTTATTTGCAATATTATATATAAATGAAATTCCAGGTTCAAATATTTCATAGTTTTCGCTTTTAAAAAATTGGTAATACATCGATGCATCTGTACCTACTGTTAATCCTTTGAAAACTGCCAACAGCCATAATAACAAAAAACAAAACATTAATGTATTTTTCTTTTGAGAAGTATATCTTTCTGTCTGCAAATTATAAAAATTCTTTTTAATAGTTAAACGTTGCAACACTAGTCCATAAAAAACTAATATAGGTAGTAATGTATATACTAACATCTACCTCTCCTTAACAATTAATATACTTAAACCGTTTCATAAAGTTCTGCTATATTTTTAATCATTTTATCCAGACTAAAATGATTCTTAAATATTTCAAATGAATTAGATGGTAAATAATTATATTTTTCTTTATCATTTATTAACATGGTAATAAAGTTATTTACTTTTTCGTAGTCTTGGAAATTAAAGAGCAATCCATTTTTATTGTCTATTATTAAATCTTGATGACCGACAATATCACTTAAAAGTACTGGCAGCTTATAAGAAAGAGCCTCCACCACAGAAAATGGTAATCCTTCGTAAAATGATGTTGAAAAAAATAAATTTGCGTTTGAGAGTAGATCATTTTTATTTTCTAAATATCCAATAAATTTTATTTTGTGTTCCAATTTTAGCTCAGCAACTGTCTTTCTAGCAGAGTTTAAGTGCTCTCCACTACCTGCCCAAACAAATTGGACACTAGGATTTCTCTCAATAATAAATTTAGCAAACTCAATAAATCCAAATGGATTCTTTTGACTATCTACTCGAGCTAAATTTACAATTGTAAAAATTCCATTTAACTTCTTTATTTCATCCTTCTCTGGTAATTGTGAACCATTGTAAATAACTATCGAGTTTTTATTGTTTACAATTTTATTACTCACTGCCATTCGTTCTTCACTTTTTGACACATGAATAACTTTTAGACAAATACTATTTATTCTTTTTTCCACTTTTTTAACTAAGTATTTTTTAATCTTCCCCATTGATTTAAAAGAGAAGTAACCGTGTGGAGTATAAATAAACTTAACTTTCGAGTTAAAACACACTTTATAAAAAAAGATTAAAACTCCTGATATTGAGCTATTAGCATGGATTACATGTATATCCTTTTCCTTAACGATTTTATTAATTGTTTTCAAAGCCTTAATAAACTTAAAAAAAGATTTGTTAAAAGAAAGATTATTGTCGATAATAAATTCGTTATTTGAATTAAGCACATTACTTTCAAGTCTTTTAGTACTAACTAGAACTATTAATTGGACATTGCTTAATTTATCCTTATTCGAGGATATTCCATCAACATATGTTTTAACTCCCCCACCATATGCTTCACATAATAATAGAATATTTTTCAAAGATTTCCCCCTAAAAATTCTATAAGAACGAAAAATAGTAGTTGAAATCTCATTATTCAATAGGTATGAAAGAAATTCTAATATGCACCCTTCTTTTGAATAACAACGTATATAGTTTTTAATAATATGTAGATGTCTAACTTTAATGATTGATGATATACATAATACAATTCTACATTTACCCTTTCAGGATATCCGATAGTACTCCTCCCGTTTACTTGCCAATATCCTGTGATGCCTGGTTTTACAGAAAGAAAAACATTTTTTCTTTCTTTATATTCCATTAATTCCTCCTCAACAATTGGTCTTGGTCCTACTAAGCTCATATCCCCAATAAGTACATTAATTAATTGGGGTAACTCATCTATACTCGTTTTTCTTAAAAACCTTCCGAGCTTTGTTATTCTTGGATCTTCATCTTGTTCAAGTTTATAATTGTTTTCTATATACTTTTTATAAAGAAATTGATTTCTCTTCAATGTCTCATCGGCATTTACAACCATGGATCTGAACTTATAAACAAAAAATAATTTACCACCTTTTCCAAATCTTCGTTGTTTATAGAATAACGGCCCTCTAGCCTCTCCGAGAAAATAAAGAGTTCCTAGAATTAAGAAAATTGGTGAGGTTATTATTAATCCTAAAATAGCAAATACAATATCCATACTCCGTTTTATAAAAGCATAATTCCTTGATAGCCTCTTTTTATGAATAATTTTAGAATTGATATTATGCGAAAGAGAAGTGGATGGTTCATACACATCTTTCGACATTATTTAGATTCACCCACTTGGCATACTACTTCTGAATTATTGGATTTTATATTTTTAACACTAGATCTCCCGATAGAGTGGTACTCTATTTGATAGGGTTTTATGTCCTTTAATTTAATGCAATTTCTTCCGTCGATGAGAAGAGGATATTTCATTGTATTTATTAAATTAAAATCCATATTCTTTATTTCATCCCACTCGGTAAGTATGAGTGCTGCATCAGCACCTCCAATTGCCTGTTCAATGTTGTAAACAAAGTGAATGGATGAATCTAATATTTGTTTTGCATTGTCAATGGCAATAGGGTCATATGCATATACAATAGCACCTGCCTTAACTAGTTCACTTGAAATACTAATCGATGGTGCTTCCCGCATATCATCAGTGTTCGGTTTAAAGGCTAATCCGAGAAGTGCTATTTTTTTGCGCTTCAGATTACCGAACCTATCGTATAACTTATCAAGCAATATTCGCTGCTGCTTTTTATTTACGTTAACGACACCTTGCAATAATTCGAAATCATATGCGACATTTCCAGCAATTTGAATTAAAGCTTTTGTATCCTTTGGAAAACATGAGCCGCCATAGCCTATACCTGCGTTTAAAAAATGAGAGCCAATTCGGTGGTCTAACCCCATACCGTAGGCCACTTGTTCCACATCTGCATCCACTCTTTCGCATATATTAGCAATTTCGTTTATAAAGCTTATTTTCGTCGCCAAAAATGCGTTGGAAGCATACTTAATCATTTCTGCACTTCGAATACCTGTTATATAAATAGGAATGTTAAATGGTTTATTGATTTCTTCTATTAGTTTTGCGGCCTTTTCACTATTTGCCCCAATAACAATTCGATCTCCATGAAATGAATCATAAATGGCTGATCCTTCTCTTAAAAATTCTGGATTGGAAACGACTTCAATTGATATGTAACTAGGCTTATGATTATTAATTATTGTTTGAATTCGATTATTTGTGCCAACTGGTACAGTACTTTTAGTTACAACAATCGCATCTCTTTTCACATTTTTAGCTATTATCTTAGCTACATCATCAACATAGGATAAATTTGCAGAACCATCTTCATTCTCAGGTGTGCCTACCGCTATATAAATAACATCCTTGTTTTTAAATCCTTCTAAATAATTTGTTGTAAAAGAGAGACGACCTAAATTAACATTTTTCATCATTAGTTCCGTTAATCCAGGTTCATAAATAGGGGAGATTCCTTTTTTCAATTTGTCAACCTTACTCTTATCAAGTTCAATACATGTCACGTGATGTCCGATTTCTGATAAACATACACTAGTCACTAAACCAACATATCCTGCACCTACTACTGCTAACTCCAACTCTTCCCCTCCGAGATTTTTCTTAGCCTTTTTCGCCTTCCTTCTAAACATTTGAACTAATAATAAGTAAGCGATTTAGGAGGTTTTAAAAACTTGCATATAAATCTAACTAAAGTATCATCTAATCAATAGTTCATTTGTTTTTTTCTTTTTACACAATATGTTTTTTTATAATACATAATTCCTTGGCTAGTGGTAAAAATTATTTATATTATTTAATAATTCGTCATTCTATATATAATTAATATAAAATTTCTTTAATTTTATGCCTAAACTACTAATAAAAAATTACTAGGCATACACGACTGTATTTATTAACAAAAAAAAGTCAAAACCACCAGTATAACTGGTGGTTTGCTCTTCTATACAATAAAAACAGCTGTCTGATTTGATATCAGACAACTGTTTAAAGAAGAGTTTAAAAATAATCAATAAACGTAGGAATTCCAACTGGAAGTATATCCTCAAGAACGGAGATTGTGTCAGTCTTTCCTTTTAGTCGTTCGATTTTTTCAAGGTATTTTGGGCGTTTATAGCCTAATAACATTGTTGCTAATGTTTGAATGGACATGTGGACGTTAATATGTTCCTGATCGTCGGAATGATCCACTTTCTTCACTGTTACTTTCCAATCAGTAGAAGAAATATCATATGTTCCATTATTCCATTCAATTAAACGATCTGTCACGGTAAAACGAATATGAAATGTCGGTTCATCGAATGGGAATGTTGCTAGAAATTTTTCTACATCTACTATACGAGCCATGAAATATGGAGATACTTCTTGAATAATTTCACTATCTTCTAGCAAAAAGGCAACAGGTTCATTACCCGCAGTTTTTCCGTATGCATTGTATACCATTGATTTATGGGCAGAAACGAAATTCCATAAACCTTTACGCGCTTCTTCCTGTAAATAAACAATTTCATCAATATAAAAATTTTCTTCCATAATACGATAAAACATATACCCTTGAGGCTCGTCATCTTCATCATAATAAACCGCTGCCTGTAATTGTACATCGGTATCGACGAATTTTTCCTCCCAATAGTCTTCATGGAATTTTTCATTCCACGCAATCGTATTTCGAATCATTGCACCGTGAGTTCGTGAAGCATATTTTTCATAAATATTTACAACATGTTTATTTCTCGTATCTACACGACGAATTTTTCCTGGTAATTCAGTATAATTGGGGAATTGTGTGTCCTTAACCTGGAACTCGACAATGTCACACATAATTTCCCAGCCCTTTTTTCTATAATATGGAATAGAGAATGGAAATAAATATGAAATATAACGACCCTCGTTACGCATAATCGTTAATGTTTCTTTAATTAATTGATCCATTAGTCCTTGCTTTGAATACTCAGGATAAGTACCAATTGCAGTAATCCCACCCATTTCATAAGCGACCCCGTAAACGTTTACTTGAAATGGCAAACTAAGAATTTGAGATACAAGCTGATCACCGTCAAACCAGCCAAGTGCATGCCCGACATTAAATTGTCTACTTTTTTCTGTTACGAAACGACGATCTTTTTTTAAGGACATCGACATTTGGAAAACATAATTTAATAAATCAATTGATTGTCCCATTTCATCCATTCTAATTTCTCGCATTACTAAACCTTTACGCTGATTCACTATTATCACCTATTATTTTTGGATTTTATTTTATGTGAATACTGCTTTAAGAAAAACTCGAGCTCCCTTTAGAAAAGCAGCTGCTTTACATATTTAAATGTTTAGCAGCCATGAATCACTTGTGTGAACCTAAAGCAATGGATTATAACATCACATCTATTATTAATATCGGCATTAAAATAATAATTTACTTCGAGTTGAATACATATTTTCCACTTTCTTCTATTATTGGATAGTAAATTGCTTTTAGGTCATACGAATAAGCTAAACTAAAATTTGATATTATACTTATTAAAGAATTAGGAGAAGCTCCTTCTTCAAGAATACTAAAATTTTTCATTTCATTTCAAGGGTTGAAGTTTACCATCTCCGTTTTTTTATCCTCTCTGGTTCAAGAATTATTAATTGTTTATTTTTTATTATATTTTTATTATTTCCAATCAATATGTAAACATAATCCAAGAGACCTTTTTTTTCTAAGAAGCATAGCCCTTCCTTAAATAAAAAAGGACGTGCTTTTAAATTATGAACATCCGAACCATAGGTATGTATTAAATTTGCTTTGACTAAATCTAAGGAAAATTTTTGTACTTTTCGCCCAAAGTGTCCGGTTAAACTACCAGCTGTTATTTGAGCTAATACACCATTTCTAACTAGCTTTTCTAAAAGCAGTGGGTTTTCAAAAATTTCATGGTTTCTTTCAGGGTGGGCAATGATTGGCGTTATTCCATCCTTTAATAATTCTTGAACAATGTGAAACGTATATAAAGGTACTGAATATGATGGCAGTTCAAGTAATAAATATTTTGAATTTGCTAAAGTATGTACTTCGAATGTTTTAACTAGTTGAGCTAAATTGGGGGATAGCCTAGCTTCGTGTCCTGTATATATTTTTAAGGGAATGTTATATTTCAAAAGCTCCATTTGAAGAAGATTAACTTTATTCTGAACTTGATTAAAATTTACTGAATATAAAGGATGTTGGAAATGTGATGTTGTAATAATGTCAGAAATCCCTTCATCTACTGCCTTTTGTAACATGTTAATTGTTTGCTGCATTGTTGCTGGCCCGTCATCTTCATTCCATAGTAAATGACTATGTATATCGATCAATACGTATCCTCCTTTTGCCATTACACACCAATTAACTATTGTTATTAAAAACATAATATAAAAGACTTTAAATTAGTACATGGAAAATATGATTTCATAGAAAAAAACCACTATCAACTAAAAGTTAATAATGGTTTTCCATTTATTTCGCGTATTCAACTGCACGTGTTTCACGAATTACAGTTACTTTTATATGGCCTGGATAGTCGAGCTCTTCTTCGATACGTTTTCTAATATCTCTTGCTAAGCGATGTGAAGCTAAATCATCAATCTTATCTGGTTGTACAATAATTCGAATTTCACGACCAGCTTGGATTGCATATGATTTTTCTACCCCATCATAGCTTTCAGAAATTTCTTCTAGCTTCTCTAGACGGCGAATGTAGTTTTCCAGTGTTTCACTACGAGCACCCGGTCTTGCTGCTGATAGTGCATCTGCAGCAGCTACAATTACTGAAATAACAGATGTTGGTTCAGTGTCACCATGGTGAGATGCAATACTGTTAATTACAACAGGATGTTCTTTATATTTCGTTGCAAGCTCTACACCAATTTCAACGTGACTTCCTTCAACTTCATGGTCAATTGCTTTCCCAATATCGTGAAGCAATCCTGCGCGTTTTGCTAAAGTTACATCTTCCCCTAGCTCTGCTGCCAGTAAACCAGCTAAATGTGCTACCTCGATTGAATGTTTTAACACATTTTGGCCATAGCTTGTACGATATTTCATACGACCTAGAATTTTCATCAAGTCAGGATGCAAGTTGTGAATACCTACCTCGAAAATCGTTTGTTCACCTGTTTCGCGAATTTGCTCGTCCATTTCTCGACGTGATTTTTCCACCATTTCTTCAATTCGAGCTGGGTGAATTCGACCATCTTGTACTAATTTTTCAAGTGCAAGACGAGCTGTTTCACGGCGAATCGGATCAAATCCTGATAAAATAACTGCCTCTGGTGTATCATCAATAATTAAATCAATACCAGTTAGTGTTTCAAGTGTTCGAATATTGCGACCTTCACGACCAATAATACGGCCTTTCATTTCGTCATTCGGTAGGTTTACAACCGATACAGTTGTTTCTGCAACGTGATCAGCTGCAAAACGTTGTAGTGCAAGTGATAATATTTCACGAGCTTTTTTGTCAGATTCTTCCTTTGCACGTGTTTCAGCTTCCTTCGTCATAATTGAAATATCTGTTGAAAGCTCGTTTTCAACCTGTTTCAAAATGATATCCTTCGCTTCTTCACGTGTTAAAGCTGCGATGCGTTCAAGCTCTGACTTCTGTTCGCGTACTAGCTCTTCCACTTTACTTTCCATCTGTTCAATATGCTGTTGTCTTTCGGCAAGAGCTTCTTCTTTTCGCTCTAAGCCTGTTTCTCTCTTATTCAGAGCATCATCCTTGCGATCAAGATTTTCTTCTCTTTGCAATAACCGGTTTTCTTGTTTCTGAAGCTCGTACCGGCGTTCACGGATGTCTTTTTCTGCTTCAGTTCGAATTTTGTGAGTTTCATCTTTTGCTTCAAGTAGTGCTTCTTTTTTAAGCGCTTCCGCTTCTCGCTTAGCTTCATCAATGATAAGCTCAGCCGAGTTTTTCGCACCATTTACTTTTGATTCATTCACTTTTTTCATATAGAAATAGATAACAGCGGCACCGACGATGAGTCCAAGCAAAGCGGAGATAATGTTGTCCGGCATTCGAACACCTCCTCTTGCTATATTCGTGTCATTTTCAGTCGGCTCATATATTGAGTAAGTTCAACATACTGCCTATTTCATTTCAAAATTAAGAAATTATACATATTTAATTGTATAGCTCAATACTAGGTCTGTCAAGGATTCCCACTATTACGCGATAATAATATAAGCATATATTTTGATAAAGACTTCGAATATGACTTTATCCACTTGTATTAAAAATTAATCTTAAAAGGATTTGAAAATTAAGCTAGAACTCTTTAATAAAATTTATGCTTATTTTTTACATAAAATAGAATTTCTTATTATTTTAGTCAAAATTTGATATTTTATTCAAAGAAGTTTTCTGAGTAGATTTATTCCAAATTAAGTAAATAATCCTTTACTTAATTATTTTTACCGTTCTTTGGCATATTCCTCTTTTTTTGAAAGAAGGATGATTATTACAAGACAGTTTATTCATAACAAGGCGTATTATGTTTATGTCCTTAATAATACTTCAAGTAGACCTACTATTAATCACCCTGAAAAGGCACTTCACAAAATCTTCGGGAATTTCTGATTGTATTAAAAAATCTACTCATTTAAAAATAAATGAGCAGATTTTACTAGAGAATAATTTGAGATTTATAAATCAATATTCAACTGTTCTCAGATTTTAGGACAGTGCTATAAAATATCCTATTCTTCGTCTAATAATAATGCTAACTCTTCATCCATTTCTTCCTCTTCATCATGTGCACCAATTGTATATGATGACGAAGCAATTCCATAGGATTCACGAATTTTGTTAGCTATCTCATCGCGGATTGCTGGATTTGCTTTTAAGTATTGTTTTGCGTTTTCACGACCTTGACCTATGCGCTCATCACCATATGCATACCATGAACCGCTTTTTTGAATAATGTCTAACTCTGCACCAAGGTCAACAATTTCTCCTTCTTTGGAAATACCTTCACCATACATAATATCTACTTCTGCAGTACGGAATGGAGGAGCAACTTTATTCTTTACAACTTTGATCTTCGTTTTGTTCCCTATCATTTCTGTACCTTGTTTAATTTGTTCAGCACGGCGAACTTCAAGACGAATTGACGCATAAAATTTAAGGGCACGTCCACCAGTAGTTGTTTCTGGGTTGCCGAACATAACGCCAATTTTTTCACGAACTTGGTTGATAAAGATAGCCAATGTGTTTGATTTGTTAATAATACCAGAAAGTTTACGAAGTGCTTGAGACATTAAACGAGCTTGCAGACCCATATGAGAGTCACCCATCTCACCTTCAATTTCTGCTTTTGGTACTAGGGCAGCAACTGAGTCGATAACGATAATATCAATCGCACCACTACGTACTAATGCTTCAGCTATTTCTAATGCTTGCTCACCAGTATCTGGTTGAGAAAGTAATAATTCATCAATATTAACACCTAATTTTTGCGCGTACACTGGATCTAATGCGTGCTCTGCATCGATGAACGCAGCTTGTCCGCCATTTGCTTGAATTTCAGCAATTGCGTGCAGGGCAACAGTCGTTTTACCAGATGATTCTGGACCGTAAATTTCAATAATACGGCCGCGAGGATAGCCCCCTACTCCAAGTGCTGCATCAAGCGCCAAAGAACCACTAGGTGATGTTGAGATTTGGCGGTCTGATTGTTCACCAAGCTTCATAATAGAACCTTTACCGAATTGCTTTTCAATTTGTTTTAATGCCATATCTAAGGCAGCTTTACGATCGCTCAAAATATTTCCTCCCTATATATCAATTGAATTAAGTTTGTCTCTTTCTTATGTCTCTACTATACTTCTTTTTGAGACAACTTTCAAGGAAAAAGCGAACATATTTTCGTTTTTTGTGCAAAATAAAAATTTGAGCTACAAAAATAGCCCAAATTTCTTTTTTACATAATTAAAAAAGCATAAAAATTATTCGGATGTCTAGCCCCTCAATATAATTTGCATACCTCTCCTACAAGATATGAGACAAGTCGGCTAAGCATGCTCCTAAGTGTTGCCGATGTCCAGCTTAAAGTAGCTATTCTTATACTTTTTCATAACCTTTTTCATGTAACAATCTCATCAAGTAGCTGAATGCTAGTTTAACGGCGCGTATTCGGTTTGTATTGCGCATGCCTGAAAGCTGAAGCTTGCGAGTAATTGGATCAGAATCTCCAATACTAAATCCAATCCAAATTGTTCCTGCAGCTTGGCCGTCATGTGGTTCTGGTCCAGCAGCGCCAGTTAAGCCGATACCAATATCTGTTCCAAACTTTTGACGTACTTTAGAAGCCATAGCGGCTGCACATTCGCTGCTAACAATACCGAACTCATCTAAAAATGACTTTTCAATACCAAGCTGAGTTACTTTCGCCTGTTCAGTATATGTTACGACTCCACCAACTAGTATACTGCTTACACCTGGAATTTCAGCAAGCTCCGATTGAAACAATCCTGCTGTTAAACTTTCTGCCGCAGAAATTGTTAATTTATTATGGAGTAGCATTTCGACTGTTTTTGAGGCTAATGAATCGTCATTATTCCCGTAATGGTATTCACCAACAATGTTTAAAATTTCACCTTCTTTAGCTTTTATCAAATCCCAAGCTTCATTTTCTGAATTCGCTTTAGCTGTAATACGCAATGTTACCTCACCATCAGAAGCTAAGGGTGCAACAGTTGGATTTGATTGATTATCTAAAATATCCTGTACCTGTACTTCAAGCTCGGCTTCACCAATACCATAAAAACGTAAAACATGAGAAACAATAACACCGCCATCATTTAGAAGCGCAGCAAGTTTAGGCTTAACTTCAAACTGAAACATTGGTTCTATTTCTTTTGGCGGCCCTGGAAGTAATATGTATGTGCGGCCATTCTGTTCTAAAATCATTCCAGGTGCCATGCCATGATGATTAGCAAGCACTTTGCTTCCTTCAAGCACAAGTGCTTGCTTGCGGTTATTTTCTGTCATCTCCCGTCCACGTTGGGCGAAGTATTCTTCAATATAAGTTAACGCTACATTATCAAAGACTAGTGGTACACCAAGATGATTTGCAATTGTTTCCTTTGTTAAATCATCTTTAGTTGGTCCAAGCCCACCAGAGAATATAATTAAATCTGAGCGTGATTCTGCAATCTCAATTACATCTTTTAAACGTCCAGCATTATCTCCAACAGCTGTATGATAAAAAACATTGATGCCAAGTTCAGATAATTGAGTTGAAATAAATTTTGCATTGGTATTTGCAATTTGACCGAGCAATAATTCGGACCCAACCGCTATAATTTCCGCATTCATTTTCTAACCTCACTTATTTAGAGTTTACAAATACATGACGGTTTAAATAAAAATATTCCCATCCTGACCAAATGGTAAAGATTAACGCAACATAAAGAGCAATGATATCAAATGGTATGCCGATTAGTGTAAAGATAGTATTGTGTAATAACAGCGAAGCAATTGCAACGATTTGTGCCCATGTTTTAATCTTTCCTAACTGGCTGGCTGCTACAACTTCTCCTTGACCTGCCAAAATTGCACGCAAGCCTGTCACCGCAAATTCACGGCTCAAAATAATAATGATAACCCAAGAAGGTGCCATCCAAAGTTCAACTAGAATAATAAATGCTGCAGAAACCAATAATTTATCCGCTAATGGATCTAAAAATTTCCCTAATGTTGTAACTAAATTATATTTTCGTGCATAATAACCATCAATCCAGTCAGTTGTTGAAGCAATGATAAAGATTAATGCTCCTACAAAATGATTTACAGGCATTTCTGCACCAAATAGCTCGATTGTTCCCCAACCGAAGTCAAATAGTATTACAATCACAAATAACGGGATTAGACAAATTCTTGAGACTGTAATCTTATTCGGAATATTCATTTTTATAACACCTTTCATTCGAAAGAAAATAGCCATCCTTTTAGATGACTACTGTTCTTGTTGTAATGTAATAATAATATTTTGTGTCATAATGTCTTGTGCATACTGAACTTCAACATCATTTACAAACACTTTAGCATTTTGTGAGTTGCCAAGTCTAATACGCGCAAAGCCATTTGAAGTAGAATCGTGTTCCACGACCTCACCAGCTGTATATACACGAGCTTCTATTTGTTCGTTTCCATTAGTATCACGAACTCCTACCCATGTGTCTCCAGAAACTTCAATACGAATATTCATCGTATCTGTACCAGATAATTCATATGTTGTTGTTTCGCCATCAACCACACCTGGGGAAATTGTTTGAGTAACAGTTGGTTCTTCTACGACTGGTTCCTCTTCTGTATCCTCTGGTGAATCTGTTTCTGGCTTATTTGCATTGTCTTCAATTGGTTCTATAGGAGTTTGCGTATATTCAAATTGTGAAGTTGCCTCTTCATCTTCTGGAATATTTGAAACCTTTTTCTGATATAAAAACCAGATTGCAACAATAATAACAATAATAAATAATGCGACGATAATTTTAGGCATTGTTTCTAATAAACGATTCGTTGAACGAGCATTAAGTTTTCGTCGAGTCGGACTTTGGGAAAGAGACTGGGCAACCTCTTCTGTTGGCTGAGTTGGAATATCACCCTTAAATTCCTGTAAGATTTCTTCTGAATCTAATCCAACAGCCTCTGCATATTGTTTTATAAATGCCCGAACATAAAACGATCCAGGCATAATCGAATAATTTCCTTCTTCGATGCCTACAAGATAACGCTTTTGAATTTTTGTAATTTCTTGTAGATCATCCAAACTATAACCTTTAGATAATCTCGCTTCTTTAAGGCGAGTTCCGAGTTCTGTCAACAATAACACCTACTTTTTTAATCAATTTCGCCACGACGAAATTGTCTTTCAGATTTTGAATATACAAAATCTATGACACACGTCGGGAGCAAATACAATGTTGGCCACTAAAGCATTACCACAGAACATGGCAATGTTATGCCTGAGTTTATCTAATTTATGTGGGGGGTGCATATACCCATTAAAGAGCAGTTTCTCATCCCCTAACCATACATCAGATTCTTCCGTGGCTGACTCGTTTTCGCCACACTAAACAAATTTCTAAATGAAGATTAACTAAAATCCTCCAAAACCACCGAAATGGTCATTTTGTGACATCATCTCATTTTTTTCAATTAATTCATAAGTAATCACTTCTTCTGGATGATGGCGAAGTTCAATAATGTAATCGAAATCCTCTATTTTATATTCTGAATGCTGTACAAAAATGTCAGGATGTTCTATTACTTTAGTGGATGGGATTCGCATTATTTCTCGAACTAGCTGCTGATGCCGCTCATCCGAAGAGCGACGGGTAACAGCACCGTCAAGAATAAATAAATTATTTGCACTAAATTCATCACCAATTAACGAATTTCGTATAGTTTGTTTAATCATAGTTGATGATAAGAAAATCCATTTTTTATTAGCACAAACACTTGCAGCAACAACGGATTCAGTTTTGCCTACACGAGGCATACCACGAATTCCAATAAGTTTATGCCCTTCTTTTTTAAAAAGCTCAGCCATAAAATCAACTAATATACCGAGTTCGTCCCTTACGAATCTAAACGTATTCCTTTCGTCTGCGTCTCGTTCAATATAATGTCCATGTCTAACTGCAAGCCGGTCGCGTACTTTTGGTTGGCGAAACTTTGTAACATGAATATTTTCCATTGTAGATACAATAGATCTAAAGCGTTCAATTGAATCTTCATTCTCCGCTTTTAATAACATGCCCCGTCGTTCCTCATCTACACCATTAATTGATACAATATTTACTCGCAACATACCGAGAAGTGATGCAATATCACCTAATAAACCTGGACGATTTACTTGAATCTCATATTCAAAATACCATTCACCCATTAAAATCGTCCCCCCACTAACGAAACGAAATTTTTTCTTTATAAGTTTCATCATAGCGGATTTTATATGTATTGAAAAGTTCGAAACTGTCGATTTTTCTACCAAATTATAAAAAATTATTATTTTTATATCATTTCATTTTAAAAAAGCGATTTTGGAGTTCTTTACACGAAATTTATTTAAAAATAATAGAAGAAAAAGGAGGACTAGCCTCCTTAATAAGAGAAGTGGTTAAGTGTGATTAATTTCTTTGATTTCTAGTTATTTAGACATACTAAATGAACAGTTCAATATTATTATTGAACGCGGTTGTTTTGCACTAGTTTGATTACACAGTTTGCAAGGGCATGTTTTTCGTCATCAGATGCTACTCCCCATAAATCGGATAGTACGCGCTCTTGTTCGTTTTTAGGATCAACATTTTTCGCTAAATAATCGCCAATTTGTACAGCTGTTTTTTCAATCACTTTTTTAGGCATACCTTGTTGTTTAGCATCGTCAACTTGTTGACCTAAAAATGACGTCCATCTTTCCCAGTTTTCTAATAGCGCCATTGTAATCTCCTCCTTTGTACTTTATTATGTACAAAATCAGAAATTATATGTACCAACCACCATTTAATCGAATAATTTGTCCTGTTACATAATCAGCCTGCCCACTTAAATAGAAAGCAACTAAATTCGCGACATCTCTCGTTGTACCTGCTCTTCCTAATGGAATTTCTTCATAAAGTTGTTGTTTTTCTTCATTATTTAAATGTTGATTCATAGAGGTATCAATTAATCCTGGAGCAATTGCATTAACAAGTATATGATTAAAGGCAACTTCTTTTGCATAGGCTTTTACAAATGCATGCTGAGCACCCTTTACTGCACTATAAACAGATTCAAAAGCAGCACCAGTTTCGCCCCAAATAGAACCAATAAACATGATATAGCTCACATCATTTGCTCTAAGCTTACTTGATAGTAAGGCTAATAAATGAATTGGGTTTTGAACATGAACTTTCCAAAGTCGATTCATTTCAGACACAGGTGTTTCTTCAATTAGACCATAGTAAGCATGTCCGCTGGCAACTACAATTGCTTTTATGGAAAAAATCTGACCTGCAAGTCGTTCTGCTCCATCGTCTTCAGTAAAGTCTGCTTGAACAGCTATGAATTCTTGTTCTGGGTAAGTAGAAGACAACTCTCTAACCAAATTATCCACTTTTAATCTGCCGTTATTAAAATGCAAATAGAGCGACCAACCATCTTTAGCCAGCCGCTTTGCTATTGCACTACCTATCGCACCAGAAGCACCGATTACGAGTGCAAAATGTTTCATTTATTCTTTTCTCTCACTTGAAGGTAAAATTTTAAATACTGTTTGTTGTGACTCGCCTTGAATTGTTTTAAATGCTTCAACTATATCTTTCAGCGTAAGTTTTTCGATTACTGGTACAGCATCAAATAAATTCATGTCATTAAACTCATATCGAGTAAATTGATTTGCAATAAATTCCATTGAGTTTAATGCTCTTAAGAAGAAACCTATTTTCTTGCGTTTTACACGTTCAACTTTTTCTTCGGTAAAAGTTGACTCAGCATTATTAATTTGCGTTTTGATTAGTTCTGCTAATTTATCAGGTTGGCTTGAATCAGATCCAATTAACGCAAAACCATATCCTTTTTCAAGTGAAAAGTCGTATGCAAATGATTCATCGATTAATCCATTTTCATAAACTTCTGTATAGAAGTTGGATGCACGACCAAATAAACATTCTAAACCAATTTGAACTGACAGCTCATGTTTCAGCATTTCTTCTCCACTTAAATTTGTTTCTAATGCTTTTAGACCAACATAAACTTTTGGCTTTTGAACATCCATTTTTAATTCGCGTTCCTGAATGGCTACTTCTTTAGGCTCATCTTCAAAATGGCGTTCGATTGGTGTTGGTTCTGGGAATTGTTTTTTATTTTGATTTTTTTCAATAAAAGCCATCATTTCAGTTGGATCAATTCCACCAACAACAAACAATAACATATTTGAAGGATGATAAAATGTATTGTAGCAAGTGTACAAATGCTCTGCTGTAATTTTATCAATCGATTCAATTGTACCTGCAATGTCGATTTTGACAGGGTGCTTATGAAACATATTTTCGATTGCCCCAAAATAAAGTCGCCAATCTGGCTGGTCATCATACATTGTGATTTCTTGACCAATAATGCCCTTTTCTTTATTTACAGTTTGTTCAGTAAAATATGGTTCTTGAACAAAATTTAATAAAGTCTCTGTGCTTTTATAAATATTGTCTGTTGCGGAAAATAAATATGCTGTTCTTGTAAAGGAAGTAAATGCGTTTGCTGATGCACCTGCTTCGCTGAATTCTTGAAAAACATCTCCATGTTCTTTTTCAAACATTTTATGTTCTAAGAAGTGTGCAATGCCATCTGGAACTGTAATCGTTTCAGATTCTCCAATTGGGACAAATGTACGATCAATGGAACCATACTTCGTTGTAAAAGTAACAAATGTTTTAGAAAAACCTTTTTTCGGTAAAATGTATACATCAAGTCCATTGGACAATTTTTTGTAATATAAAGTTTCGTCTAGCTGTTTAAACTCAATTGTTTGCATGTCGTTTTAGGCCTCCTTACCAGATAAAAAATAAATTGCTTCAAGTTTAACCTGAGAAGCCATTTTTTGCACATCTTCTTTTGTTACCTTATCCCAGCGCTCTTTCCAAAGTTCAACTGAGAATTGGTCGTCTAGATCTTTATATTGATCATAAATGTCAATTTGTCCACGAGCAAGATCAAGTGCTTCTTTCAGTTGGTTTGTCAGCATCGCTTTAGTTTGATTTAACTCAAGGTCAGATATTTCTCCATTTTTTATCGCTTCTAATTGCTCAGCTATTACATCCGTAGCTTTCTTTTCATTTGCTGGTTCTATTCCTGAAACAACAAATACTAAACCATAATATGAAGAATAAGAACTTGATGCATAATATGCTAAACTTTCACGTTCACGAACATTCATAAACAATTTAGAGTGAGCATAGCCCCCAAATACACCATTAAATATTTGCATTTTAGGGAAATCCTCGTCACCAAAAAACACAGGTGTACTGTATCCAATATGAAGTTTACCTTGCTTCATTTCCTGTTGTTCTTTTGTATATTCTTTTTCTGGTTTAGAATCGACATTGTTCCTTTCAACTTTTTTAGGAGCACGATCTTTAAATGGAAGTGCTTCTGTTAATTTTTTCTGAACTGCTTCAACATCTATATCACCGACAACGTAAATATCAATTTTGTCCTCATTAATCATGGAATGATAAGCTTCTGTTAATGAATCAATTGTCACCGCTTTTACAGTATCAATTGTTCCATTTGCAGAAATAGAAGCTGGATGATTTGGTCGTATAATTTGTGTTAATCGATGCTGTGCATAACGAGTTTTATCATCAAATATTGAGTGAATACGTTGAATAACCATTTCTTTTTCACGCTCAACAATCGATGAAACGAATTTATCGTTTTCGAAGTTCGGTTGAAAAATAACAGTATTTAATAAATCGAGAACTTCATTAAATACTTTATTTTGCGCTAAATATTGATCGTTTACTGTCTCTACATTTAATACCACTGTATGCTCGCTGCCGCGCTTTGACGCATCAAAATATAATACAGTACCAAAAAGGTCATCTAAATAGCTTCGAAATTCTGCTGATTTTTTGAATTTCCCATTACTATGCTGTAAAACATTTGACAATACGGCACGTTCTGCTGCATCTTTCATTGTTAATGGTCTTCTCCATTTTATTGAAAAATTCACAGTTTTGAATTGTGTTGTTTGTCGAATATGAAGAGTAACCCCTTCTGCTAATTTTGTCGATAAAAACAAAAAAATTCCTCCTGACTTAATTCATTACAGTCACTATCACTACTATACATGTACCATTGGGTTTTATGCAAAAATAATCCAATTTGTTTATAAACAAATTTTAATAATTTTATTGTCATAATTAATTTTGCCCTACTCATACCTTTTAATTCATTTGAAAACATAACTTGCACAAAATAGTGTGAACTAAATTCTTCACTTTCTGAATTTATAATCATAGAAAAAAGAGACATCTCAATTTGAGACGTCTCTCCCTAACGTTATCTAAATTTAGCATATGAAAAAATAAAACTATTATCGTTTTCCTTTAATATAAGGTACTCCACTTGCTTTTGGAGCGTTTGCTTTACCGATAAATCCAGCTAAAGCTAAAATTGTTAACACATAAGGTAGGATGTGTAAATAAACAGCTGGTACATCTTGAATATAAGGAATTGATGAACCAACGACACTTAGTGCTTGTGCAAACCCAAAGAAAAGCGCAGCACCTAATGCACCAAGTGGATGCCACTTACCAAAAATCATAGCCGCAATCGCCATGAAACCTTGTCCGCTAATTGTTGAAGCTCCAAAGTTACCAGCAATTGCTTGGGCATAAATTGCACCGCCAATACCACCTAATGCACCTGAAATCATAACCGCAATATAGCGCATTTTTGTAACGCTAACACCCATTGTATCCGCTGCTAGAGGATGCTCCCCTACAGCTCTAAGTCTTAAACCAAATGGAGTTTTATAAATTACAAACCATGCAACAATAGCAACTACAAACGCCAAAATAGAAGTAGCATAAACGTCAACGAAAAACATCTTTCCGATTAACGGAATATCACTTAAAACAGGGATATCGAAACGAGAAAAACGTTCAGCAATAGAATCTGTTTGACCTTTATCGTAAATCATTTTCACTGTAAATACTGCCACTGCAAGACCTAGCAAATTAAGAGCTACACCTGAAACTGTTTGATCCGCTCTTAATGACACAGCAGCTACTGCTAAAATTAATGACAAAACAATACCAAAAATCATAGCAACAATTAAGCCAACCCAAGGCGTAAGATTACCTAATTGATCAGCAAACATTAAATTAAATATAATACTACTTGCTGCACCTACAATCATAATTCCTTCAAGACCAATATTTACTACCCCTGATCTTTCAGTAAATACTCCACCAATTGCTGTCAAAATTAATGGTGCAGCATAAAAAATTGCAGAAGGAATAATAAAATATAGCACATCTAAAAAGCTCATATTATTTTTCCTCCTTTCTTTGCTTGCCAAAACGTTCTAGTACAACTCGAATAATATAGCCTGAAGCTACAAAGAAAATAATTAAAGCAATGACAATGTTAACGATTTCAGTTGGCACTCCAGCTTCACTTGGCATATTCAATCCACCATTTTTTAATGATCCAAATAAAATAGCACCTAAAAGTACACCAAATGGTTGATTTGCCCCAAGTAACGCAACGGCAATACCATCAAATCCAATTCCTGTAAAACCATGCAGCTTAGACATGTTTTCGAATGTTCCTAATGCTTCCATCGCACCGCCAAGTCCGGCAAATGCACCTGAAATTACCATTGCTAGAATAATATTTTTATTAACATTCATTCCCGCATACTGGGAAGCATGTTTATTAAATCCTACTGCTTTTAATTCATAGCCACGCGTTGTTTTTTCAAGAATGAACCACATTACTAAAACAGCAATTAATGCAACAACAAATCCCCAGTGCATACGAGAATAATCAGTTAACGACTCAAAAAAACTAGAGCGTAATGAAGCAGTTTCCTGTACTTTCGGCGTTCTTTCATCACCGCCTGATAAAGTTCCTATTAAAGAATTGGCTACATGTAATGCCGTATAGTTCATCATAATTGTTACAATAACTTCATGCACTTGCAGCTTGGCTTTCAAAAGACCAGGTATAAATGCCCATAATGCACCCGCAACTGCTGCAGCGATTAGCGCTAACGGAAGATGAATTACTGTTGGTAAATCAAACTTAAACCCAACATATGCGGCAGCTAACCAACCCATAATAAGCTGTCCTTCTACACCGATATTGAATAGACCTGTACGGAAAGCAAAAGCAACAGCCAAACCAGCAAATACATATGGCGTAATCTGGCGTACTGTTTCACCCATTGTATACGTATCCATAAAGATACCGTTCCACAATGCAACATATCCTTCAACAGGACTGAAACCGCTGATTGCCATTACGATCGCACCAATAATTAAACCAAGTAAAATCGAGATAAGTGGAACAAGTATATTAACTAATCTCTTACTCATTTTCGCCACCTACCTTTTCCTTTCCATGCAGCGATTGTCCCGCCATTAATAACCCTAATTCCTGCTCTGTTGTTTCCTGAGGTTTTACAGTATCAATGATTGTACCATCATGAATTACTGCTATACGGTCTGAAACATTCATTACTTCATCCAATTCAAATGATATTAGTAATACAGCTTTACCTTTATCACGTTGTTCAATTAGACGCTTATGAATAAATTCGATTGCCCCAACATCAAGACCTCGTGTTGGCAATGCAGCAATTAGTAAATCCGGATTTCGATTAATTTCACGTCCAATAATTGCCTTTTGTTGATTACCACCAGATAAAGACCTGGCTATAGACATTTCACCCTCGCCTGAACGAACATCATATTCCTCGATAATTTTACGTGCAATTTCATTTACTTTTTTATAATCGATAACACCAGATTTAGAAATTGGCGCTTTGTAGTATGTTTGTAGAGCAATATTGTGTCCAATAGGAAAATCTAATACAAGTCCGTGTTTGTGGCGGTCCTGAGGAATATGACCAACACCCGATTCTGTAATCTTTCTTGGTTTTAGTCCTGTAATATCTTTTCCATTCAAAGAAATCTTTCCACTTTTTACTTTACGGAGGCCTGTAATTGCTTCAATCAATTCAGATTGTCCATTTCCATCAATACCAGCAATGCCAACAATCTCACCAGCACGAACCGTTAAATTTAAGCCCTTAACTTTATCTACATCACGATTATCTGCAACAGTTAAAGATTCAATTTGCAGTACTGTATCTGTAGGGTTAGGATCTTTCTTTTCTGTTTTAAAGACAACTTGTCGGCCTACCATTAGTTCAGCAAGTTCTGTCGGATTTGTTTCTGATGTGATAACAGTGCCGATTCCTTGTCCTTTTCGTATAACTGTTACTCGATCCGAAACTTCCATAATCTCCTTTAACTTATGGGTAATTAAAATAATAGATTTCCCTTCTTCGATAAGGCGCTTCATAATTTGAATTAGCTCTGTTATCTCTTGAGGGGTAAGTGACGCTGTCGGTTCATCGAAAATTAAAATTTCCGCACCACGGTATAGCGTTTTTAAAATTTCAACACGCTGCTGCATACCAACAGAAATATCTTCAATTTTTGCATTTGCATCAACATTCAAACTATATTTTTCAGACAGCTCTTGAACTCTTTTCGATGCGTCCTTGATATTGATCGTCCCCATTTTTGTCGGCTCACTACCAAGTATAATGTTTTCAGTCACCGTAAAATTTTCAACTAACATAAAGTGCTGGTGTACCATACCAATCCCAAGTTTATTTGCAACATTCGGGTCAGTAATTTTTACGTCTTTACCATGAACCCGAATTGTCCCTGCTTCAGGCTGGTATAACCCAAAGAGCACATTCATTAACGTAGATTTCCCTGCACCATTTTCACCAAGAAGTGCATGTATCTCGCCTTTTTTTAGTTGAAGGGTGATGTTATCATTGGCTACAAAATCCCCAAATTGTTTGCGGATTCCAAGCATTTCAATTACATATTCCAATGTGTTCACTCCCTTGGACACTATTTTCGTAATAGTAGTTTAATAGACTTGTATTTAAATTAACACAAGAAAGGTTTTAATTTAAGAAGGTGTATTATGTAAAAATTTTTATAAACTTAAAACCTTTCATCTATTAATTAAACTCCCAGGCAAAAATGAATTTTCGGAAAATTATAGTTGTTCGAATATTTATAATTTTATTTCTGAACAAAACATGAAGACTAGCAATAGCTAGCCTTCATATTCCTAAAGATTATTCCCCAGGTTGTTCTGGAACTTTGATTGTTCCATCGATAATTTGTTGTTTAAATTCTTCTACTTTGGCTAAAGTTTCTTCAGAAATTGCACCACGAGAATCAGCTAAGTCAACACCTTGGTCAGCTAAACCGTAAGTGATTGTTTCGCCACCAGGGAATTTTCCTTCTTGCGCTAATTTTGCAACTTCTTGAGCTGCAACATCAACACGTTTTAAAACAGAAGTTAATACGATATTCGTATCAGCATCAACTTGTCCTTCATCATATTGGTCACGGTCTACACCAATAGCCCAAACATTTGCATTTGGATCTTTTTGTTTACGTTCTTTTGCTTCTGTGAATAATCCGCTACCAACACCACCAGCAGCATGGAAAATAATATCTACGCCAGAATCATACATTCTTTTTGCAATTTGTTGACCTTTTGCAGCGTCACTGAAGCTAGCCGCGTATTCAACATCTACTTTAATATCAGGATTTACAGCTGCTACACCAGCTTCAAAACCAGCTTGGAATCCACCGATAATTGGACCTTCCATACCGCCAATGAAACCAATTTTACCTGATTTAGATTCAAGAGCTGCTGCAACACCAGCAAGGAAAGAAGCTTCGTTTGCACGGAACATGATTGAAGCTACGTTATCTTTACCTTCAATCACTTCATCAATAATTGCAATTTTTGCATCTGGTTGTTGATCTGCAACTTCTACTACAGCATCATGCATAAGATATCCTACTGCATATACTAAATCAAAATCACGACGAATTAAGCGAGTTAAGTTTGATACATAATCTGATTCAGAAGCAGATTGTAGGTAGTCAAAACCACCATCGCCTTTTTCTAATCCATTTTCTTCACCGAAAGCTTGGATACCTTCCCAAGTAGATTGGTTGAATGATTTGTCATCTACACCACCTGTATCAGTTACCATTGCTACTGAAAACGTTTCTTCTGTAGTTTCAGTATCAGTAGTTGTACCAGTTTCTTCTGTTTCCTCTTTTCCGCCACAAGCACCAAGGATTGTTCCAAGTGCAAGCAATCCAGAAAGAGCAAATGCAAATTTACGTTTCTTCATTCTTTTGACCCCCCGAGATTTAGTAATTAGCAGGAATTTCCCAAGAAATGTTCTACACCCGTTTTCGAATTACATGGAAGCTGAATTTATCAGCTCTGAAATAGTTCTTTGAATAAAGAACAACACGATCATTATCATCATAATGAAGTTGTTTTAGTACGAGCAATGCGGTTTCTCGTCCGCAATTTAATATTGGTGATACTTGTTCATGAAACCCTACTGGATCAATATAAGTAACAGCATAAGCTACATGAATGTCACCAGATTGTTCCAGCGATGAGAAAATGGATACTTCCTTTTTTTGAACATAATCAGATGGCAAGTATTTTGCTAAAACTTTATCAACACAGTATACTACCGGTTCTCCATCTGCAGTTCTTACTCGTTCAATTGTAATCACTTGGTCATTCGTGCAACATTGAAAGCGATGCATATCATCCTCTGATGGCACATCTTGAGCTGCATTAATAAATATTGTTCCTGGAGTCATTCCAGCATTTTCTATCATAGAAGAGATGCTGGATAACTGTTCAATACCCGATGTAAAAACCGGTTTTGGATTTACAAAAGTACCTACTCCATGACGACGAACAATAATATTTTCCTCTTCTAATAATCGCAGCGCTTCACGTAGGGTTGCACGACTTACTCCAAGTTCTTTCGATAACTCGAATTCAGAAGGCAATTTTTCATTTTCTTGATAAACTCCCTTATCGATATCCGATTTTATTCGATCAATTACTTGAAGATATAAATGACGATGATCAGCTTTTATTGACAATTTCATCACCACCATAACAAAGATCAGACATCTGATGTTGAACATTCCTACTAATCGTTCATAATATACCATTTTTCTCGAATAATGAAAATAGATTTACAAAAATCTGTTGTGTAATAGATATAAAGTTTCTATTCTTTTTTTACAATATCATGTAACATTAATAGTTCTATCCATTTTCTACATTCGTTTTATTTACTAATACTTGTCTTGGCCTACTTCCATCTGGCGGACCAACTACCCCTCTCATTTCCATTTGGTCTACGATGCGTGCAGCTCTAGAGTAGCCTATTCTAAAGCGTCTTTGAAGCATGGAAACAGATGCCGTTTGCATTTCTACAACTAGCTGAACAGCCTCATCATATAAATCATCTGTTTCTTCCTGGAATGATTTTTCAGGTTCATCTGTTGGTATCATTGATTCATCATATTGTGCTTTTTGTTGTTCTATAACAAAATCAACTACTGCCTCTACTTCGGAATCAGATAAGAACGCTCCTTGTACTCGAATTGGCTTAGATGATCCGGCTGGTAAAAATAACATATCACCTCTTCCCAGCAATCGTTCTGCACCACCCATATCTAATATCGTTCGCGAGTCAACAGCAGATGATACTGCAAAAGCAATACGCGATGGAATGTTTGCTTTAATAACACCTGTAATAACATCCACTGAAGGTCTTTGCGTTGCGATGATTAAATGAATACCTGCAGCACGTGCCATTTGTGCTAAACGTGTAATGGAATCCTCAACATCATGTGACGCAACCATCATTAAATCCGCCAACTCATCGATTATAACAACGATATAAGGCAGTTTCGGATGTTTTTCATCATGTTCCCTATTAAATTGTTCAACATGCTGATTGTAACCTTTAATATTTCGTGTACCAGAGTGAGAAAATAAATCATAGCGGCGTTCCATCTCAGATACCACTTTTTGTAATGCTTGCGATGCTTTTCTTGCATCTGTTACAACTGGTGCCAATAAATGGGGAATGCCATTATACATATTTAACTCAACCATTTTTGGATCAATTAACATCATTTTCACTTCATGGGGCGCAGCTCGCATTAAAATTGAAACAATGATGCCATTAATACAAACACTTTTCCCGCTTCCTGTAGAACCTGCAACTAATAAATGTGGCATTTTATTAAGTTCTGCCAATATTGCTTGTCCAGCAATATCCCGACCAAATCCAATGAGCAGCTTTGAATCTGGTTTATTATTTTCCTTTGACTCAAGCACTTCTCTTAAAGTTACGATTGCTACCTCACTATTTGGCACTTCAATACCAATTGCTGATTTACCTGGAATCGGGGCCTCCATTCGAATATCCTTCGCTGCAAGAGCTAAAGCTAAATCGTCTTGCAAACTAACAATTTTGCTTACTTTAACACCGACATCTGGCATGACTTCATATTTTGTTACAGCTGGTCCAAGGTGGACTTGAGTAACTCTTGCCTTAACACCAAAACTTAAAAACGTTTGTTCTAGTTTTTTTGCATTCGCTTGAATTATAGAATATTCACCGCTTTGATCATGTGTTGGAGGGAGTTGTAACAAATTCATGGAAGGTAGTCGATAATCAACATTTTCCACATTACTTTCAACTGCATGTTGTATTGCATCTTCAATATTTACATGATCTTCTTCTATCGGTTCCTCAGCAATTGTAATATGGGGCTGCTCAATTTTATATTGTTGGGTAAAAGCAGAAATAATTGGTTCTTCATCTACCTCTTCATCTTTATCTTCAACTAAGTATTCCGTCTGTTTTTTGCGTACTGGCTCCTCAGTAGTTGCTGCAATTTCATTTGAAACCGAGTCATCTTTTGACCTTGAACGTTTTGGACGTTTTTCATCCTTTATTACAGATTTTTTACTTCTTCTTTTTCTAGGGAATTTCTTTTTAATTTTCGGCGCTTTCTCGATAAGAATTGGTACAAGGGCTTTACCTGTAATTAAAATGATTCCGATAAATAAAATAAACCACGCAGCCACCTTTGCTCCTTTAGCATCGAATAAAATATGGAACATACTAAAAAATAGAGCCCCAATTATTCCTCCACCTAGAGCGCTGCTGCGGTTTTCAATCCCATCCATTTCGATTAAAAGTCGCCATGTTTCCCGTAATACCGAATTAGAAAGTAATTTATTACTATTATATAATTCTTCAAATAATACACTATGACTAAAAATGGATAAACTAATTACGATTAAAATCGATCCTTGTACAATTCGATCTTTAAAGGATACACTCTTTCTTTTTACCATTAGAAGTATTGCTACTAAAACTGCGAAAAAAGGAACTACAATATGCAAGTTTCCAAAAAGGAACATGGAGATTGTCTGAATGGTACGTCCGACAACACCATACTCAAAAAATACAATAATGGCAAAGGCGATTAATAATAAGCCAATAATTTCATAGGCAAGAGGATGTAATCCAGATTTTGCTTTCGTGCTTGTTTTTTTCTTTTCAGTCATTTCTTCACCTACTTATCTTTAACGATAATATTTAATTTTTAAGAGAAAAAAAGGATTTCCTTGAACCGATATCGGCTAAGAAAATCCTTCTTGGTTGTGGACAAATTCTTGCAGGAAGAATTATTATTTACCTGTCTACAACCGTAATAATTACGAGTTGCTTAGTATTCCATAATAATTGGGATAATCATTGGGCGGCGCTTTGTTTTTTGGAATAAATAAGCGTTTAGCGTATCACGGATTTCTTGTTTTATGTTTGTCCATTCAAACGTATCTTTATTCACATACTTTTCAATAACATATCGTGCAAGTTCAGTAGCTTCTAAAATTAACTCCTCTGACTCACGCACATAAACAAATCCGCGCGATAATATTTCAGGACCTGATGCAATTCGTTTTTGCGCTCTGTTCAACGTTACAACAACGATGAATATTCCATCTTGTGAAAGTAGCTTACGGTCTCGCAACACGATATTTCCTACGTCTCCCACACCGATTCCATCGATAAGAACATTGCCTGCTTGTACACGTCCACTCATTCGCATTTTGCCATTTTTATATTCTACAATATCACCTTTATCAGCAATAAAGATTTGTGATTTTTGCATTCCAGTTGCCTGTGCTAATTTTGAATGTGCAATTAACATTCGGTATTCGCCTTGTATCGGGATAAAATATTTTGGCTTCATTAAATTTAGCATCATTTTCAAATCTTCTTGACTACCATGACCAGAAACGTGGACTTTTTTATCAGCTGTTAGAACAGTTGCGCCAGCTTTTGCCAAACTGTTCATTGCACTGCCCATTTGAATTTCCATCCCTGGTGATGGCGTAAAGGTAATAAGAACTGTATCGGTTTCTTTAATTCTTATGTCACGATGCTGTTTACGAACTATTTTATCAAGCGCTTCTAAAGGTTCACCTTGGTTGCTAGTAACGATGATAATTAATTCTTCATCTTCATATTTTTGAATATCACTTACTGGGATGAGTGTATTCTCATCAATCGTTAGATAGCCAAGATTAACACCAATATCAATTACTTTTTCTAGGCTTTTTCCAATGACTGCAACTTTTCTATTGGAATCCTGTGCTTGGTTGAATATTTGCTGAATTCGAATAAAGTTTGACGCATAAACTGCTACAATGATGCGAGCAGGCGCTGAATAGAAATATTTTGCCAATCTTTCTTCAATAACTGTTTCACTCGTTGTATGTCCTGGTCGTTCAGCTTCTGTTGATTCTGAAAGTAAAATGAATACGCCCTCTTCACCAAGTTGGGCCATTTTAGCAATGTCTGGTTTATATTTCCCTTTAGCAGATTGATCAAACTTAAATTCTCCTGTATGAACAATTGCACCTTCAGAAGTATGGAAAACAATTCCTAATGAATCAGGGATGCTATGTGTCGTATGGAAAAAAGTCACATAAGTAGAATTAAAGTTCATACGGCTTTTATTTGTTACTTCGAAAAATTTAACTGGCTGAGGAACCGGCAAATCTTTTATATGTTCCTTCGCTAAAGCAATTGTTAATTTTGACCCGTAAACAGGAGCTTTTATCTTTTGTAGTACGTAGGAGATTGAACCAATCGCATCCTCGTGACCATGTGTTAAGAAAATTCCTTTTACTCGTTCTTTATTTTCTTCTAAGTAAGTAATGTCAGGGATGACGATATCTATTCCAAGCATTTCATCTTCTGGAAACATTAACCCACTATCTACAATGAATAGTTCGTCATCGATTTCGATTACGTACATAGATTTTCCGATTTCTCCTACTCCGCCAAGAGGGATTACTCGGATTACTTCGTTTTTTGTTTTCGTCACTTGATTTCCTCCTAAAAATATCCCGAACGCACAACCACTTATAAATCATTATACGGTGTCCATGCAGGAAGCACAAATAAAAAAGCGAAAATTTTAATTTTAAAAGCGGAGGCGGCTCGTTTAGGCTCGACATGCGCTGGAGACTTCCGCCAAGCGTGCTTGCACGCGTAGAAGGAAGTTGAAGCGACACGAGAGCCTAGCCGACGCAGCTGGATATCTTTAAAAGCGGAGGCGGCTCGCTTAGGCTCGACATGCACTGGAGACTTCCGCCAAGCGTGCTTGCACGCGCAGAAGGAAGTTGAAGTGACACGAGAGCCTAGCCGCCGCAGCTGGATATCTTTAAAAGCGAAGGCGGCTCGCTTAGGCTCGACATGCGCTGGAGACTTCCGCCAAGCGTGCTTGCACGCGTAGAAGGAAGTTGAAGTGACACGAGAGCCTAGCCGACGCAGCTGGATATCTTTAAAAGCGGAGGCGGCTCGTTTAGGCTCGACATGCGCTGGAGACTTCCGCCAAGCGTGCTTGCACGCGTAGAAGGAAGTTGAAGCGACACGAGAGCCTAGCCGACGCAGCTGGATATCTTTAAAAGCGGAGGCGGCTCGCTTAGGCTCGACATGCACTGGAGACTTCCGCCAAGCGTGCTTGCACGCGCAGAAGGAAGTTGAAGCGACACGAGAGCCTAGCCGCCGCAGCTGGATATCTTTAAAAGCGAAGGCGGCTCGCTTAGGCTCGACATGCGCTGGAGACTTCCGCCAAGCGTGCTTGCACGCGTAGAAGGAAGTTGAAGCGACACGAGAGCCTAGCCGCCGTAGCTGGATATCTTTAAAGCGAAGGCGGCTCGCTTAGGCTCGCGTCGGCGAAAGCGCCACATCCTGTGGCATCGCCGACAATTTTTCTGCACCGAAAGCGAAGCGTCAGATGCATGACTCACATCGTGTGAGCCCATGCGCTGGCCCACAAAAGCGTAACATTCTGTTGCACTGTCGACACTCGCACCTCCTCGTATATGCAGGGGGACACAATCGTTGTCCATACTCACCTAGATGGTAATAAAATCAAGAGCACCACTACCTATGACTTCCTAACTTTTAAAAAAAGCAAACACCGAAATGTTTGCCTTTCAATACTCCATAACTTAAGAGACAGTATTTAATTTTGCTACTTTTTCTTGGAATTGCTCCCAAACTTCATCAAACCTAATTCTTTCTTCTTCCAATAGTTCAACTAATGGAAGTCTTACTTTTTCAACATTAAAACCAACTTTACTCATTGCATATTTTACAGGGACTGGATTTGGGTTTTCGAATAATTTTTTAATAAGTGGTAACATTGCTTGATGGTATTTTGCAGCAACTTCATGTCGCCCTTTTTCAAATGCTTTAATCATTGCCTGCATTTCATTTCCAATAACATGAGAGGCAACCGAAATGACCCCTCTCCCTCCTATCGAAATAAGAGGCAGTGTCAAGGCATCATCTCCGCTGTATACAAATGTATCATCCGAAACGTTTGCTAGTATTTCAGTCATTTGATCCAGACTTCCACTAGCCTCTTTTATAATGCGGATATTGGGAATTTTACTTAACTCGATTGTCGTTTGTGCAGAAATATTAACCCCAGTACGTCCTGGAACATTATAAACAACAATCGGCAAGTTTGTAATATTCGCAACAGCCTCAAAATGTGCATAAATTCCTCTTTGGTTTGGCTTGTTATAAAAAGGTGCAACGACCATTATGCCATCAGCACCAAAAGCCTCCACCACTTTTGTTGCTTCGATTGTGTACGAAGTATCATTATAACCAACACCAGCAATTACTGGAATTCGTTTATTTACTTTTTTTATCGTAAAATCAATAAACTCTCTTTTTTCTGGAATAGTTAATGTTGGGGTTTCACCCGTCGTCCCACAAACTATGATTGCATCTGTACCATTTAGAATTAAGTGCTCTATTACTCGCTCTGCTACTTCATAATTAATTTTTCCATTGTCATCAAATGGGGTAATCATGGCAGTAGCAATTCGACCTAAATCCACTATTAACACCCCTTAGAGTAAATTATCCTCTAACATCGCTTCTGCAATTTGAATGGAGTTTAAAGCAGCGCCTTTTAATAAATTATCTGAAACAATCCATAAATGGAATCCTTTTTTGTTCGATAGGTCTTGGCGAATACGTCCAACATAAACTGGATCTTCACCTTCAACATATAATGGCATTGGATATTCTTGGTTAGATATATCATCTTGTAATACAATACCAGGAGCATTTTTCAACACATCAAAAATATTTTGAACAGAAGCGTCTTTTTCAACTTCTATATAAACAGATTCAGAGTGTCCAGAGACAACTGGTACACGAACACACGTTGCAGCTACTGAAAGTTCAGGCATATGCATAATTTTTTTCGTTTCATTTATCATTTTCATTTCTTCATATGTAAAGCCATTGTCCGTAAATACATCGATTTGCGGAATGACATTACGCGCAATCGGATAATGCTTTTTATCTGATTTACAAGGTAGAATATTTGCCTCAACATCTTTGCCAGCTTCCCACTGTGCGCTTTGTTGACGCAGTTCTTCAATTGCTGAAACACCTGAACCAGATACAGCTTGGTAAGTGGAAACAATTACTTTTGTTAAACCAAATGCCTCACGAATTGGTTGAAGTGCAGCAACCATTTGGATCGTTGAACAGTTTGGATTTGCAATAATTCCATTATGACGAGCTAAATCTTCTCTATTTACTTCTGGCACAACTAAGGGCACTTCTGGGTGCATACGGAAATGACTTGTATTATCAATTACAACAGCACCACGTTTTGCTGCTTCTGGCGCTAATTTCGCAGAAACAGAACCGCCAGCTGAGAATAACGCAACATCTACACCTTCAAAAGCTTCTGGCGTAGCTTCTTCAATTGTGTAAGTTTTTCCGCCAAACTCAACTTCTTTGCCAGCTGATCTAGCAGAAGCTAAAAATTTTATATGTTTAATCGGAAAATTACGTTTTAATAGCTGTTCTTTCATTTTAGTTCCTACTGCACCTGTAGCACCTACAATTGCAACTGTTAATTCCTTAGACATTTACTCATCTCTCCTCAAAAACTAGTAACATAATGTTGTAAATTGTATCACAAAAAGTTTGAAATGTGTTAGAAAATTGGATTATTTCAAATATTGGATAAATAAGGGTTGTAGCTGTTTTTTATGAATGAGAGCATGCTCGACAGTTTCGAGCATCTTTGTAAAATCTGCAATTAATGAGTTCGGTTTATTAAATGGATCATCTTGACCGAAAGGAATAAAATATATATTTTTTGAGTTCAACAATTTCATAATATTTACCCCATTTAATCCTAGGGCATCATTTGTAGAAATTCCTAATACAACCGGGGAACCGTTTCGGAGTGTTGCTTTTGCAGCCATTAATACAGGACTATCTGTTGAAGCATTTGCAAACTTGCTAATTGAATTACCAGTCATAGGGGCAATAACCATACAATCTAGTGGATTTTTCGGACCAAAAGGCTCTGCTTCTACAATGGACGATACAACTTTCTCTCCAGCTAAAGACTCTATTTTTTCAATCCATTCTTCTCCAGTTCCAAAGCGTGTTGCAGCAGTTAACACGGAATGTGTAATAATAGGTACTACTGTAGCACCAGCATTGCGGAAATCCATAATTCTTGGAACAACTTCCTCATAGGTACAATGTGACGCTGTTATGCCTAGCCCTATTCTTTTTCCTTCGAGCAAGGATCTCTCCTCCTTAATTGTTCGACAATCGATTCATATAATACGTTTCCAGCATCTTCAGGGAAAAACTTTCCAGGCAGCGCTGGCAACAGTTCATACTGCTTTCTACTAATTCCATCTTGTAAACACCCTGGATAGGAGGCTAAATCAAATATTGGAATAGAAATTTTATCGTTAAATTGTTCATCAAGCCATTTTGCTGGAATTGTATTAATAAAGAAGTCTCCTTTGATGTCACCTACTTCTTCCAAGTAAACAGCTTCATAGCGCAATGCTTTTGCTTCATTTAGCTGTATATTCGATCTGACAGCTACACAAACATGTGCGCCCATACTTCTTAAAATATGCGCAACCATTTTTGCTACTCGACCAAAGCCGGTTACGATAAACTTTTTTCCTCTAATTGCTCGTTTTGTATTATAGAAGGTTGATACAAACGCTTCCGCTGTTAAAGAAGCATTGTGCCAAATAAATGCCTCATCTTCTAAATAATAATGAACTTCATTTTGCTGTAATAGTTCTTTCCATTGGTCATTTAATTTGCCAGCAAAAATGACTGCTCGTGATAGTCCATATACAATTGGCACTTCAATCGGTAATGGATGAATTGGCAGCACAACAAAGTGAGGATGAAACTCAAGAACTGTTTTGTTTAGCTCTTCATCCCACACCGATAAATTTTTATAAAATACGGTTCTATTACCATCGCTCAAATTTTTTGCTAAAACCTTCATTCGTGAATCTGTACCAACAATAAGCCATTTCTCTTCATTCATAAATCAAACTTCCCTCTTTGTGTATATGTTTTACGGAACAAAATTCTATCTTCACCAATTAGGTGAATTTCCTCCCAAGGAATAAATAAAGGTGAAGTTGTTTTCTTTTTTTGAAATGGCAATTTCGTTGATTGTTCACCGAGTTCAAAGCCAAAAATCTTACCTGTCTTTGGATCAAATACGCATTCCGTTTCAGATAAATATCCGTATCGAACTCCATTTTCCATTTCAATCAATTCTTTCTCTGCAAGCTCCGATAGCAGCATTATCTCCCTCCTCCATGAGCTTATTGTTACTATATGCAACCTAAGAAATGAAGGTGCCCCTTCAACTCAAGTTCTGAATGTTATAAAAAATTAACGAAAATATAAATCGTTAGTTTATATTACTTTTATTCTTTAAGAGACGATTTTATTTAGAAAAATATAAAAAAGTTGTCTCCTTTTTAGGAAACAACTTTTTCATTAACTCCTTGACCAATAATCGCAACAGCAGGTTCTGCACCTAATATAGTGTCAATAAGTTCATCTATTTTGTCCATCGATACCGAATCGATTTCTGAGATAGTTTCATCGATTGTTTTATGGCGGCCATGAACAAGTTCATTTTTTCCATTGCGGCTCATTCTTGCACTGGTACCCTCTAAATCTAAAACGAAGCTGCCTTTTAAATGCTCTTTTGCATTTTCCAATTCTGTTTTTGTAACCCTTGAAGAACGAACTGTATTTAAAGTTTTATCAATTGTTTGCTGTAATAATGGTAGCTGTTGATTTGTTGTACTGCTATATATTGTCAATGCTCCGACATCCTCATAGCATGACTGATAGGAAAAAATTGTATAAGCGAGTCCACGATCTTCCCTTACCTCTTGGAATAGTCTTGAGGATGTGTTGCCGCCAATTATATTATTTAAAACAATAAAGCTATTTAAATCTGGGTGTTTTACTCCTATTGCTGGATATGAAATAGCAATATGGGACTGCTCTACATCACGTTGTTTGACATATTTGCCAGAATGAAATGTTGGGAAAGTAAGTGTCGTTTCTACAGCCTTAGGGGAATGCTCAAAACGACTAAACAACTTTTCAATGTGAAGTAGCAAGTCCTTAGTTATATTACCAGCAACTGAGATGACAATATTTTCTGGGTAATAATGTTTATCCATATATTGAAGGATTGTGTCTTTTGTGAATGTCTGTAATGTTTCGCTTGTACCTAAAATCGGTAGACCTAGAGCGTCGGTCGGGTACATAACGCGCCATAATTGTTCATGAACATCATCATCAGGTGCATCCTCGCTCATTAAAATTTCTTCTAAAACAACCTGGCGCTCTTTTTCCAATTCCACCTTTGCAAACTCTGAATTAAAAAACATATCTGCAAGTATAGAAATTGCCAGTTCACCATGATGATCTAACACTTTTGCATAATAACAAGTATTTTCTTTTGAAGTAAACGCATTAATTTCACCGCCAATTCGATCAAATTCTTCTGCAATTTGGCGAGCTGTTCTCGTTTTCGTCCCCTTAAAGAGCATATGCTCAATAAAATGTGTAATTCCATTTTCTTCAGGCAATTCAGATCGCGATCCAACCCCTACCCATATCCCTACAGAGATTGAACGGACATGTGGAATATGTTCTGATACGATGCGAACGCCATTATGACATGTATAAACAGTAACCAATTTCTTACCTCTCTTTTTCTTTTTGTCTTTCTTTTAGCTAAATTCATAAGAAAATATATCTTCTTCATACAATACAATATTCATATAAAAAGAGCCAGTTAGAAAAGCGCAAGGGCTAATTTGTTTTCCCGGACAATAAAAAAAGGCCACCCTAGTTTAAAATCATGGGCACCTTCCTTAAATTAGCCTGCTTCATCAAATGAAGCGAGGCTATAGTTATCCGATAAGTTCTAGCTTATTCATTAATTAGGCTTGTTCAGCACGTTCTTTTTCTTCTTTAATTACCACTTTACGCGATAAGTTTACACGCCCTTGGTTATCAATCTCAATACATTTCACTAGTAGTTGATCACCAATTTTTAATACATCTTCTACTTTGTTTGTACGTTCTTCTTGAATTTCTGAAATGTGTAGCAAGCCGTCTTTTCCTGGGAAAATTTCACAGAATGCGCCGAATTTCTCGATACGTTTTACTGTTGCCATATAGTACTCGCCCACTTTTGCTTCACGTACAATAGATTCGATGATTTCTTTAGCACGTTTGTTCATTTCCTCATTAGCAGAAGAAATATAAATTGTACCGTCTTGTTCAGTATCAATTTTTACGCCAGTTTCATCGATAATTTTGTTAATTGTTTTACCACCAGAACCAATTACATCACGGATTTTATCTGGATTGATATGAACCACTTCAATTTTTGGAGCATATTTAGATAAGTGAGTACGCGGCTCAGCAAGTGTAGCAAGCATTGATTCTAATATAATCATACGACCAGCTTTTGCTTGTTGCAGTGCTTCTTCTAAAATGTTTCGAGATAACCCGTCAATTTTAATATCCATTTGAAGTGCAGTTACACCTTTTGCTGTACCTGCTACTTTAAAGTCCATATCTCCAAGGTGGTCTTCCATTCCTTGAATATCCGTTAAAATAGTATAATGTTCGCCTTTTTTAACAAGACCCATTGCAATACCAGCTACAGGAGCTTTAATTGGTACACCCGCATCCATCATCGCAAGTGTTGAAGCACAGATTGATGCTTGTGAAGTTGAACCATTTGATTCTAAAACTTCAGATACACAACGAATTGCATATGGGAATTCAGATTCGTCAGGAATAACTGCGAGTAATGCACGTTCACCTAATGCCCCATGTCCTATTTCACGTCGTCCAGGTCCACGCATTGGTCCTGTTTCACCAACTGAGAATTGCGGGAAGTTATAGTGGTGCATAAAGCGTTTTGACTCTTCTAAACCAAGACCGTCTATAATTTGCACGTCACCCAATGGTCCTAATGTACAAATTGATAGCGCTTGAGTTTGTCCACGTGTGAACAAGCCTGAGCCATGTGCACGTTGTAATAAGCCAACTTCAGAAGAAAGTGGTCGAATTTCATCAACCTTACGACCATCAGGACGAATTTTTTCTTCTGTAATTAAACGGCGAACCTCATCTTTAACCATTTTATCTAAAATTGTTTTTACTTGTTTTAATGTTTCTTCGTCTGCTTCTTGTTCTTCGTAGCCTGCAATAACACGTTCCTTAACAGCTGTTATAGCTTCCTCACGCGCATGCTTTTCTACTGTTTGAATTGCAGCAATCATATCTTCTTCACAAAGTTCTTTAACTTGAGCAGAAAGTTCTTCGTTAATTTCAAATAGTTCAACTGCAATTTTTTCTTTTCCAACTTCAGCAACAATTTGTTCTTGGAATGCAATTAATTTCTTAATTTCTTCATGACCGAACATAATAGCTTCAAGCATAATTTCTTCAGGTACTTCTAATGCACCTGCTTCAACCATATTAATGGCATCTTTATTTCCTGCCACAGATAGGTGAATAGTACTTTTTTCTACTTGTTCAACAGTCGGATTGATAACAAATTCACCATCAATGTAACCAACATGTACTCCAGCAATTGGTCCATTGAATGGAATATCTGAAATAGCTAATGCCAATGATGAACCAAACATTGCCGCCACATCAGTAGGACAATCAGGATCAGAAGACATTACCATTGAAATAACTTGTACTTCATTACGGAATCCGTCTGGGAACATTGGTCGAATTGGACGGTCAATTAAACGTGAAACTAAAATCGCATGCTCTGATGGTCGACCTTCACGCTTAATAAATCCACCGGGAATTTTACCAGCTGCATAAAGACGTTCTTCATAGTTCACCGTTAGTGGGAAGAAATCTAATGCCTTTGGAGTTTTTGACATCGTGGCTGTTGCAAGTACTGCTGATTCACCATAGCGTACTAATGTTGCACCATTTGCTTGTTTTGCTAGCTGTCCTACCTCAACTACTAGTTGGCGGCCAGCCCATTCATATGAATAGACTTTTTTTTCGGTCATTTAATGAACCCCTTTCTTAATGAAACACACTACGTTACGAATATATATCATAGTAAGTGTATCAAAAAAGCAATTTCTATGCTAAATATTTTCAATTTAATTATGGCTATTTCGTATATTTTTTACAATTTATTTAGGAGAATATCATTTATTTCTTTTTTATTTAAAAAAAGATTTTACATAAATAAAAAGCGGGAATATTCCCGCTTTTTTGGCCAACGCTATGTTGGTCATGCTTTTTACTGTCTAGCTGCAGCGCCCAGCCCCTACTTCCCACGTGTGCAAAATTTATTCTGCATCGAAAGTGATAGCGGCAGATGCAGGGCGCTTTCGCTTTTCTTTATTATCGACGTAATCCAAGACGTTGGATTAATTCACGGTAACGTTGTACGTCTGTTTCACGTAAGTATTTTAATAAGTGACGACGACGACCAACTTTTTTAAGAAGACCACGTTCTGAGTGGAAGTCTTTTTTATGAGTACGTAAGTGATCGTTTAAAGCATTGATTTCTGCAGTTAATACTGCGATTTGTACTTCTGGAGAACCAGTATCTCCTTCGTGAGTGCGGTACTCAGCGATAATTTCATTTTTGCGTTCTTTTGTGATTGCCATAGTCTTATGGACCTCCTAAATAATAATTTAACACCAATAGCACAGCAGTCGTTGGAGAATCGAAAAGCCGAGCTAAGGTTTAGTGCGTAATACACTTAAAGAAGTGTACCATACTTTAGATTTACAAGCAAATATTATGATAGGTGCTTGAAGTAAAGAATTGCTTCCTCTTTATCTTTTTCAATTTGAGCCTTTAATGCATCGATGCCGTCAAATTTTTGTTCACTTCGAAGACGTTTATACCAACCAACTTGTACTTCTTCTCCATAAATATTTTTATTAAAATCTAAAATATGCACTTCAATTGATAATTGTCGGTCATCAGGGTTTTTAAACGTTGGTTTATATCCCACATTACAAACACCATCATACCATTTGTTTTGAACTAAAATTCTCACAGCATATACACCGGTTGCAGGAATAAAACTACCTTCTATCGCTTGAATATTTGCAGTTGGGAAACCAATTGTACGCCCTCTCTTATCCCCATGAACGACTATACCTGGCACTTCAAATGCTCGTCCTAATAATTTCGCTGCACTTTCCATATCTCCATCTTGTAGATATTGACGTATTCTTGTAGAGCTTATTTTTTCTGCATCATCACTTAGTTTATCCACAATCGTTACACCATAATCTCCATTGCTTAATTCTTTCATCGTTTCCATATTGCCCTTGCCAAAATTTCCGAATGAGAAATCAAATCCTGCAGTGACATGTTTAACATTTAAATCCCGAATAAAGTATTGAATAAAATCTTCTGGAGAAAGTTTAGCAAAATCTGATGTAAATTGAACAACAAAAACATTATCTACACCCAGATCATTTAATATGTCCAGCTTTTGTTGTAATGGTGTTATGTAAAATACTTTTTCCTTTCGCCCACCTAATACGATAGATGGGTGGGGATCAAATGTCATAACTGCACTCTCAATCTTTAACTCTTGCGCTTTGTCGATTGCAGTTTTTATGACAGCTTGATGACCTTTATGTACACCATCAAAAAATCCGACTGCTAATGAATATGCAGCCGTTTGATCTAGTTGATTTAACTGATGTGGATATTTCAAATGAATAATATTCATTGTGGATTTTGCCTCCTATATTAAATTTGGGAACATTTTTTCAGGCTTCATGAATCCTTCTTTTGTTGGATGTGCTATATAAACGGCTAAAGCCTTTCCTTGCTTACTAAACACAATTTTATCACTTTCTCTTAAAAAGGCATGTATCGGAAGCACTTGTCCATTTATAATTTGTTTATCATTTGATGAATCAATTTCAACAAATGGATAATTAGCTAATGCATATTCTACAGGAAGAATGATATTTTGAATATTTCCTTCATTCATGATGTTTTCCACTTGTTCTATTGTGACACAATTCTCCTTAGTAAATGTTCCAGAGGCAGTACGGATTAAAGATAACATATGTGCAGGAAAACCTAATTTTTCCCCAATTTGTACAGCAAGTGTACGGATATACGTTCCTTTACTGCACGCAATTCTTAAACGAAATGTTATTTCTTCCCCCTCGAAAACTGTTGAATCATCAAGCAATTGCATCGAATAGATCGTTACAGTTCTTGTTGGGCGTTCTACAACTTCACCTTTACGAGCGTATTCGTAAAGTCTTTTACCATTTACTTTTACAGCAGAGAACATTGGCGGAGTTTGTTCTATCCGACCTGTTAAAGATTCTAATACTTCTAATAGCTGCTGTCTTGAAATCTTTTTATAAGTTTCATCTGCTTCGACTGTTTCCCCTTCAGCATCCTCTGTTGTAGTTGATTTGCCAATACTAACAATCGCCTCATATGTTTTGCCAGCATCAGTTAGATATTCTGCAATTCTTGTCGCCTGCCCAATGCAAATAGGCAGGACTCCTTCAACTGCTGGATCTAATGTTCCCGTATGACCAATTTTTTTCGTTTTTAAGATTTTGCGCAATTTAAAAACACAATCATGGCTAGTCATGCCTCGCTCTTTCCATAGCGCTATAATGCCGTTCATTGTAGTTCTCCTTTAATATTAGCTATGAGATAAATGAAATTTATCATACAAAAATTCTGAACTCGATAAAAAGAAAAGTCTACATTGCACAACATTATGCAGATGTAGACCTATACTCTTTAAATTTTTGTCCCGCATTGACGAGAAGTAGAAATCCTACTATTTCAACTTTAGAAGAGTCGAGTAATGGTAGGTGGTGATCAACTTCTCCTAATAAGTTCCACTAACAATCAGTAGGGGATGAAGACCTCTACTGACTAAAGTTCAACTTTATAGTTCCCTTTAGAATTTACTCTTCATGGAGAGAACGTAACAGCGCATCAATTTTGTTTCCGTATTCAATCGATGAATCAAATTCAAATGTTATTTCAGGTGTTCGACGCAAACGAATTCGATTCCCAATTTCAGTACGAATGAAACCAGAAGCTTTTACTAAAGCTTTTAATGTTTCTTCACGCTCACGATCGTTTCCTAGAGAAGAAATATAGACAGTTGCTTGTTGAAGATCACCAGTAACGTCTACATCCGTTATGGTTACAAATCCAACACGCGGGTCTTTTAATTTACGAGTAATAATATCGCCAAGCTCTTTTTTCATTTGCTCAGCTATACGATTTGAACGTAATGACATAAGATGTGCCACCTCTTTATTAAAGGGATGTTTTTTTATAAGGTATTTATATATTGATATTATACCTAGCCATCACCTTTAAAATTTAGTCTAGTTATAAATAATCTCGCCAAACCTCAAGCTGTTCCCATGCAGGATTTGATTGAAGAAAATGCAGTGCGTGGTTGATTTCACGCTCTGCACTTGCCTTCGATGAGGAAACGGACACTAAAGCTAATCTTGTCCGTTGCCACACATCTTGATGGTCAATTTCTGCTATCGAAACATTGAACTTTTGCTTTGTACGAGTAATCATTCGCTGGAGAACTGCTCTCTTTTCTTTTAACGAATGGGCAGTTGGAATCATAAATTCCACTTCCACGTAGACAATCACTAGCGTTTAATTTCTTCCATAATGAAGGCTTCAATTATATCGCCTTCTTTAATGTCGTTGAAGTTTTTAATTGTCATACCGCATTCGTAACCTTTCGCAACTTCTTTCGCGTCATCTTTAAATCGTTTTAACGAATCGAGTTCACCTTCATAAACTACGATGCCATCACGAATTACACGAACGCCAGAATCACGAGTTACTTTACCATCCGTTACATAAGAACCAGCGATTGTACCAACTTTTGAAACTTTAATTGTTTGACGTACTTCCGCTTGACCAATAATTTTTTCTTCAAATTCTGGGTCAAGCATACCTTTCATCGCAGCTTCGATTTCTTCAATCACTTTATAAATGATTCGGTGTAATCGAATGTCTACTCCTTCTTCTTCAGCAGCACGTTTTGCATTTGCATCTGGACGTACGTTGAAACCAATGACAATGGCATTTGAAGCTGCAGCAAGTGAAATATCTGATTCCGTAATAGCACCTGCACCAGTATGAATAATTTTCACATTAACGCCTTCTACATCAATTTTCATTAATGATGCAGCCATTGCTTCAACAGTACCTTGAACGTCTGCTTTCACGATAATATTTAATTCTTTTACTTCGCCTTGAGACATTTGTTCAAATAAATTGTCTAATGTCACGCGTTGTTTTTCTGAACGACTTGCTTGAATTGCAGTCATTGCACGAGATTCTCCAACTTGGCGAGCAGTTTTTTCGTCTTCAAATACAACAAAACGATCTCCTGCTTGTGGAACTTCATTTATTCCCGTAATTTCTACTGGAGTTGCTGGTCCAGCTTCTTTTACACGGCGTCCTAGATCGTTTACCATTGCACGTACACGTCCATAAGCATGACCTACAACGATTGGGTCCCCGATACGCAATGTACCATCTTGAACTAATAATGTAGCAACAGAACCTCTACCTTTATCTAATTGAGCTTCAATTACTGTACCGATTGCTGAACGATTAGGATTTGCTTTTAGTTCTGCTACTTCAGATACTAATAGTATCATCTCTAAAAGCGTATCAATACCTTCACCTTTTAGGGCAGATATTGGAACAAATATTGTGTCACCGCCCCAGTCTTCAGGAACTAGACCATGTTCAGTTAATTCCTGCATTACTCGGTCAGGATTTGCAGAAGGTTTATCCATTTTATTCACTGCAACAATAATTGGAACTTCTGCCGCTTTTGCGTGGTTAATCGCTTCAACAGTTTGTGGCATTACACCATCATCTGCAGCTACAACAATAATTGCTAAATCAGTAATTTTTGCTCCGCGCGCACGCATTGTTGTAAATGCAGCGTGACCTGGTGTATCAAGGAATGTAATTTTTTTATCATTTACTACAACTTGGTATGCACCTATATGTTGTGTAATTCCACCTGCTTCGCCAGCAGTCACTTTTGTATTACGAATTGAATCCAGCAATGTTGTTTTACCATGGTCAACGTGTCCCATAATCGTTACAACTGGTGGTCGTTCCTTTAATTCATCTTCATTTACTTCAGTTTGCTCGAAATATACTTCTAAATCCGTAATATCAACACGTACTTCTTCTTCTACTTCTACACCATAGTCAGCGCAAATTAATTCAATTGCATCTTTATCTAACTCTTGGTTAATTGTTGCCATTACTCCAAGCATAAATAATTTTTTAATAATTTCTGATGGTTCACGGTGTAATTTTTTCGCAAGTTCTGCAACAGATAAAGATTCATAGAAAGTAATTTTTTCTGGCAGTTCTTTTGGTGTTACAGTTGCTTGAGGTTGATGATGTTTTGGTTGGCGACGTTTCCCACCATGAATTCCTGGTTTCTTACGTTGGTTAAATCCGCCTTTATTTTTGTTGTTGTTTTGTTGTTGTTCCATGTTTTTGTTATGGTTACCCTTACTTTTATGTTTTTCGCCAGCTCCATTAGGCGTTTGTTTATGTTCATTACCAGCTTTTTTCTGTGGTTTAATAGGCTGTTGTTCTGATTGTTTATTTTGAGCTTTTGGTGCAGATTTTTTCGTATCGCTCATTACTTTTTGTTTAGAAGTTTGATTCGCTGAATTTCCTTGATTAAAAACAGAATCTAATTTAGTTACAGCTTCACTTTCAAGCATCGACATATGATTTGAAACAGTAATGTTTAGTTTGTTTAGTTGTTCGATTACTTCTTTACTTGATTTATTTACTTTTTTTGCATATTCATGAACTCTTAATTTGGTCATCTGCTCACCCCCGATTATTTTTCGTTGAGTAGACTAGACATCTTCTTCGCAAATCCACTATCTGTTATAGCGAGTGCGACACGTGCTTCTTTACCAATTGCAGTCCCTAGCTGGTAGCGATCACCAAACACATGATACTCAACGTTGTAATACGTACATTTATCTTGAATTTTTTTACTAGAATTATTTGACGCATCAGATGCTAATATTACCAGCTTTGCGTTGTTATTCCTTATTTCCTTTACTACTAACTCTTCGCCTGAAACTACTTTCCTTGCTCTTGCGGCTAGTCCTAATAGTTGAAGGAATTGTACACTCATAAAATAGACTCCCTGCGAATTAATTTGATTAGTTCATCGAAGACTTCATCAGGGATTTTCACTTCTAATTGACGCTCTAATATATTTTTCTTCCGCGCAATGTCAACTGCCTCTTCAGACTTTGATATATATGCGCCACGTCCTGATTTTTTTCCTGTAATATCTACAGATACTTCTCCTTCTTTTGAACGAACGATGCGTATCATTGATTTTTTAGGAAGCATCTCGCCAGTTACAACACATTTGCGTAATGGTACCTTTTTTTTAGTCGACATGAGAACTTCACCTTCCCTTAAAACGAAAAATATTCATTAATTATGCATATAGCGTGTTATGTTTATTCTTCGTTATCTTGATAAAGATCGTATTCGATTTCATCGTTTGAAGTATCAATATCTTCATCATCTTGGATAAATCGGCTTGATTCATTAGGGTAAATACCTAACTCGCGGGCATCTGATTCACTTTTAATATCAATTTTCCACCCTGTTAGTTTTGCTGCAAGTCGAGCATTTTGACCACGTTTACCGATAGCAAGTGATAATTGGTAATCAGGTACAACAACTGTAGTTGATTTTTCTTCTTCATTCACAATAACATCTAGTACTTTAGATGGGCTAAGTGCATTTGCTACGAATACAACTGGATCTTCTGACCACTCTACAATATCGATTTTTTCACCATTCAACTCATTTACGATATTTTGTACGCGTGCACCCTTCCCACCAACGCAAGCCCCTACTGCATCAACTTCTTCGTTATGTGCATAAACAGAAATCTTCGAACGATCTCCTGCTTCACGAGCAATTGATTTAATTTCTACAATGCCTTCATAAATTTCTGGAACTTCCATTTCGAAAAGTCTTCGAAGTAATCCTGGATGTGTGCGAGAAACAATTACTTGTGGTCCGCGTGTTGTACGTTCAACCTTTGTAATATAAACGCGAATTCTTGACTGAGGTTTATAAACTTCACCTTGAATTTGTTCATTTACTGGCAATGCAGCTTCAACTTTACCTAAGCTAATATAAATGTTGCGTGCATCTTGACGTTCAATTGTACCATTAACAATATCGTCTGTGCGGTCAACAAATTCTTCATAGATTAATCCACGTTCAGCTTCGCGAACTCGCTGCGTTACAACTTGTTTAGCCGTTTGAGCAGCAATACGGCCGAAATTACGCGGCGTTACTTCTTGTTCTAACACATCACCAATTTCATAAGCAGGGTTGATTTTTTTCGCTTCTTCAAGAGAAATTTGAAGACGATCATCTTCTACTTCTTCTACTACATCCTTACGTGAGTAAACAACCATTGAACCATTTTCTAAATTTAAATCAACACGAACATTTTGTGCTTGATTAAAGTTACGTTTATATGCAGTTACTAATGCCGCCTCAATTGCTTCAATTAAAACGTCTCTTGAAATGCCTTTTTGCTGTTCCAGAGCAGTTAAAGCATCTAATAAATCACTACTCATTCTATTTTCACTCCTAAATAGCTAGTTTGATGAAAAATCAATTGCAAGCCGTGCTTTTGCGATTTTTTCTTTTTCAATAAAAATGTTAATTTTACGAGTTTTAATTCGAACTTCAAGCTCTAAACCTTGTTCAGTATATGCCTTCAAATAACCTTGAAATTCTTTCATATCTTTTATTGGCTCATATGTTTTCACATAAATAAATTTGCCTACTGCTTTTTCGAAATCTGCTTCTTTCTTCAAAGGACGCTCGGCTCCAGGTGAAGAAACTTCTAAATAATAGTTTTGCTCGATTGGATCTTTTTCATCCAGAACTACACTTAGACGCTCACTAACTTGAGCGCACTGGTCGATATCGATTCCGCCTTCAGGTGTATCTATATAGACGCGAAGAAACCAATCGCGGCCCTCCTTTAAAAACTCTATATCGACTAGTTCAAGATTTAAGTCTTCTAAAATTGGTGTAACAAGCTCTTCAATTACTGACGTTACTTTGCTCATAGTATCCTCCTAAACGTAATTGTTTTTTGCTTATTAATATAACTAGTTGTTGCTTAAAGTAAAGCGTAGGCGTCCTAACTCTTTTTTGCGAAAAGTCGACATTACTTACATTGTGTTTGGAGTACTAAAAATCCAAACAAGTTCATGCTTTTCCTTTATTAAAGGAAAACACAGATAATAAGTCTGCGGCTTACTATAGTCGTAATTTTAAAATTGTATGCTTTGTTGTTTAGAAAAATAGAAATTCCACCTAAGTTGGTGAAATTAACGTCAGAACAAGGTGTTCGTTCAATGGTAATTAAATTTGGATTAGCATAACAACAGAAAAGAGCGGGAAGGCCCCACTCTTTTGCTGCAAAACTATCAACAAATTATTACCTTTACAATAGCACAAAATCTTACTTAATGCAAATTTACGTAAATGTGTCACTCTAATGGTAATTAGAATTTGCATTTCTAGAATAATGAAAGCTGGTTGGCATCTGGCAGCCCATCTAGACAGCCGAGGCTATCCATATACTCAATTAACGTTTTTGAAACACGTCCACGTTGTTGCAAATCTTCTTTTGATAAGAATTCTCCTTCTTCTCGTGCAGCAACAATTGCTTTCGCAACGTTTGTTCCAAGACCAGGAATCGCATCAAAAGGAGGTATTAAAGAATTGCCATCAATGACAAATTCACTTGCTTGTGAACGATATAAGTCAACTTTTTTGAAACTCATGCCGCGTTCACACATTTCTAACGCCAATTCAAGAACCGTTAATAAATCTTTTTCCTTTTTAGATGCATCTAAACCTTTTGCATTAATTTCATCGATTCGTGTGCGGATCATTGCAGACCCTTGCGTCATCGCTATTAAATCGAAATCACTTGCACGTACTGTAAAGTAAGCAGCGTAATATAAGATAGGATGATGCACTTTAAACCATGCTATACGCACAGCCATTAAAACATATGCAGCTGCATGGGCTTTAGGGAACATATATTTTATTTTTTTACATGAATCGATATACCATTCAGGTACATTTTGTGCGCGCATTTCTGCTTCCATTTCTTCAGTTAAACCTTTTCCTTTACGAACAGACTCCATAATTTTAAAAGCAAAACTTGGCTCTAACCCTTGATAGATTAAATAAACCATAATATCATCACGACAACCAATTACTTCTGACAGGACACATGTACCGTTTTGAATAAGCTCTTGTGCATTTCCTAACCATACGTCAGTTCCATGTGATAATCCTGAGATTTGAACAAGTTCACTAAATGTTGAAGGTTTCGTATCCTCTAACATTTGACGAACAAAACGTGTTCCGAATTCAGGAATACCAAGTGTACCTGTTTTACAGCCAATTTGTTCTTCTGTAACACCAAGTGATTCTGGACTTGAAAATATTTTCATAACTACCGGATCATCGGTTGGAATTGTTTTCGGATCGATCCCAGATAAATCTTGCAGCATCCGAATTACTGTCGGATCATCGTGCCCTAGTATATCTAGCTTCAGAACATTATCATGTATGGAGTGGAAGTCAAAATGCGTCGTTCTCCATTCTGCATCTTGGGCATCAGCAGGGTATTGAACAGGCGTAAAATCGTATATATCCATATAATCAGGTACAACAATAATCCCGCCTGGGTGCTGGCCAGTTGTTCTTTTTACCCCTGTACATCCTTGTACAAGACGATCAACTTCTGCCCCACGGAAGGTTATATTATGGTCATTTGAATAACCCCTTACATAGCCGTATGCAGTTTTTTCAGCAACAGTACCGATCGTTCCTGCACGGTAAACATAGTCTTCTCCAAAAAGCACTTTCGTATAATTGTGTGCGTGTGGCTGATATTCTCCAGAGAAGTTTAAGTCGATATCGGGTACTTTGTCTCCTTTAAAGCCAAGAAACGTTTCAAACGGGATATCCTGTCCATCTTTTTTATAACGTGTTCCGCATTTCGGACAGTCTTTATTCGGCAAGTCAAAACCACTACCTACAGAACCGTCATCAAAGAATTCAACATTTTTACAGTTCGGGCAAACATAGTGCGGCGGCAATGGATTAACCTCTGTTATTTCCATAAAAGTCGCAACAAGCGATGATCCAACAGAACCACGCGAACCAACTAAATAACCGTCAGATAGTGATTTTTTAACAAGCTTAGCAGAGATTAAGTAAATAACGCCGAATCCGTTCCCTAAAATCGATTTTAATTCTTTCTCAATACGCGCCTTTACTATCTCGGGCAAGTCCTCACCATAAATTTTATGCGCCATTTCATATGTTAAATTTGTTACCTCATCGTCAGAGCCTTCAATTTTAGGTGTATACAATTCATCCTTAATCGGTTTAACATCACCAATCATATCTGCTACTTTCTGAGAATTTGTTACTACAATCTCTTTAGCTAAATCTGGACCTAAGAAATCAAACTCCTCAAGCATTTCATTTGTAGTACGAAAATGAACCTCAGGCAATTTGTAGCGGTTTAATGGGTTTGCTCCCCCTTGAGAACCAACTAAAATCTGTCTAAATATAGCATCTGTTTGATGGAGGTAATGAACGTTTCCTGTTGCAACAACTGGCTTATCTAATCTCTTCCCTAGTTTTACAAGCTTGCGGATAATATCCTCTAGATTCCACTCATCATGAATTGCACCATCTTCAATTAGTTGTGAATAGACTGGTTTTGGTTGAACTTCAATATAATCATAAAACTTGGCAACCTTTTCGGCTTCCTCAGTCGATTTGTTCATCATCGTTTCAAACAACTCGCCTTTACTGCATCCAGAGCCAACTAATAAACCTTTGCGCAATTTTACTAAGTCAGAACGGCGTATTCGAGGAACTCGGTAAAAGGTTTGTGTATGGGCAATCGAAATAAGTTTAAATAAATTTTTTAGCCCTTCATTATCAATCGCTAAAATTGTACAGTGATATGGGCGAGATTGCTTATAGCTTTCATTTTTGTCTATATACTTATTAAATTCATCATGATAATTGATGCCTTGCTCCTTCGCTTCTTTTAATAGATGAAGCATTAATTCTCCTGTTGCCTCTGTATCATAAATCGCACGGTGATGCTGTGTTAATTCAATACCATATCGTTTACATAGCGTATTTAAACGATGGCTTTTTAACGTCGGGTTTAAGAAACGTGATAATTCCAATGTATCAATAACAGGATGTATTACTCCGTGTATCCCAGCTTTTTCATAGGCAGTATAAAGGAAGCCAATATCGAATGAAGCATTATGTGCTACTACAATGGCATCTCCAATAAACTCCTTGAACTCTGACACTACTTGGTCGACTTCAGGTGCATCCTGCAGCATATCATCAGTAATATGAGTTAACTCGATAATTTTTGCAGTTAAAGGCTTATGCGGATTTGCAAACCGTTCGAATTTATCGATTACCTTACCTTCTTTAATTTTTACAGCGGCAAGTTCAATAATAGTATCGTAAGCAGTAGAAAGACCCGTTGTTTCCACGTCAAATACAACAAATGTTGCATCATCTAAAGCAATATGCTGCTCTGCATATGCAATCGGGGAGCCATCATCTACTATGTTTGCTTCAACTCCATATATAATTTTTATTCCATGCTTTTTCCCTGCAGCATATGCCTCTGGAAAAGCTTGTGCAACTGCATGGTCTGTAATGGCAATCGCAGGATGCCCCCATTTTGCTGCTTGTGCGACTAACTGATCAATTGGTGTCACGGCATCCATCTGACTCATTGGCGTGTGAAGGTGGAGTTCTACTCGTTTTTCCCCCTCAGGTGCTGTATCCTTTCGCGGCTCTTTATATACCTCATTAATATCTTGAGCCATAACAACTAAGTCTCGAACGAATGTATCGTTTTGAACAGAACCGCGAACTTTCACCCACATTCCTTTTTTCAATTGGGTCATCATTTCCGCATCTTCTTTGTCTCGAGAGAACATTTTTACTAAGATTGAGTCCGTATAGTCAGTAATTTTCAACTCTAATAAAGAACGCCCACTTTTCAGCTCTTTAATGTCAACTGCAAATACGTATCCTTCAATTACAATGCGGCGTTCTTCCTCTAAAATACGGCGAATTTCCATCGTTTCTGTCTCTTTAATTTGAACTCCCAGTTGGAAAGGACCGCTGTTCGCAACTGCTGCTGGATTTTCACTTTTAGCCTTTTCACGTTTTTGGAAATCTTCCATTGCTTGTCTAGCAAGTTCAGCTTCCTCCATTTGACGCTGTTCTATATATAAAAGCTGTGCCTCTCTCATTTCATCCGTTTCTTCAAGTAGCTGAAAATCTACTGAAAATGGCGGAAAACCTAATGAGCCGTAAGCTTCTACGATTTTTTGTGCATATTTAGATTTTAATGTTAACTGTTCAATTTCTGACATACAACAAGCTGTTAATTTATTCCCATTCCACTTTGGCATTTGATTGATTAATCTATTTTTCAATGGTGGAGAAGCATCTAATTGTTCAACAGCTGTTAACCAATAATCTGTCACAAGTTGTTCTGTTACTTCTGGATTGCTTGCCTCAATGGTAAATGTAGCTTGTGCAATATGATTAAACTGTTCAGCCATTCTAGTACGAAACAGTTGATAGACTTGAAAAGGCAAAATATTTTTTAATTTAATTGCAAAACACCATACACGATTTTTCTTATGAACTGTCAGCCGTGTGAGTTCTCCTTGTTCAAAAAATGACATGTAGACATCTTCAGTCAATTGCAATTGTTGTAATAAGGTTAAAAATCTTTCTCTTGCTTCTTGATTGTCTAACATTCAACTCACCACCTACTTAATTTATTTTTATAATGTTTGTCCGAAAAGTAAAAGGAGTACAACTCAACTTTATACTGAGTTGTACTTTCTAAATTGTTGATTTCCGCTCCAAATGTATTTGTGACGAGTATCGTAGGGGGCATGCGGAAGCTTTCCCCGGAGCGCAGCCTAAAACGAAAACCAACAAGTATATGCCTAAAATAAATTTCTTAAATTCTTACTCGTACTTATTATCTCAAGAAGAAATTTTTTGGACAACCTTTATATAGAAATTTATTAATTACTTCTAAAAAACTCATTTAAATAATCGACAAGCTCTTCTTTTGCCCATTCGAAAGTTTCACCTGTACTTCGTATTTTTACTTCAACAATTCCTTCACTTGCTTTTTTCCCTATCGTTACACGAACAGGCAAGCCAATTAGATCTGCATCAGCAAATTTAACTCCAGCACTTTCATTTCGGTCATCAAACAATACTTCAAAGCGATAGAACGTTAAAATATTATAAAGCTCATTTGCTAGACTTAATTGAACATCATCATCAGAATTAGTAGGCATTAAATGAATATCATAAGGGGCTAATTGTTTTGGCCAAATAAAACCATGTTCATCTTGATACTTATCTGCAACTACTGCTAATAATCTCGTAATGCCAAAACCGTAGCTTCCCATTATGATAGGTTTTGATTCACCATTGTCATCAACAAAGTTTGCATTAAATGTTTCTGAAAATGTTGTACCTTGCTTAAAAATATGCCCTACTTCAATTCCCTTTTCAAAGCGAATAGATCCGTTTCCATCAGGTGAAGGATCACCCTCTTGAATATAGCGAATGTCTTCATACGAATTGATAGCAAAGTCCCTTTCAGGGTTAACATGAATATAATGATATCCATCCTCATTTGCTCCTGCAACACTGTTGCGTACTGATTGAATCGCTAAATCAGCGATAACTTTAACGTCTACTGGAAGCTTAATCGGACCAATCGATCCAGCAGAGCACCCTAACAGCTGCTGAATCTCTTTTTCATTTGCTAAACAAAGAGATTTTGCATGCAATACTTTTCTTAATTTTATTTCATTGATTTTATGATTACCACGAACCAATACAACTACATACTTATCATCAGCTTTAAATAATAGTGATTTAATGCAGTTTGAAGGTTGCATGTTTAAAAATGCACATACGTCTTCCATTGTTTCGACATCTGGAGTAGCAATTTTTTCTAAAGACTTTAAATGTTCATCAGAGATAACACCTTGATCTACCACTTCTGCAACTTCAATATTTGCTGCATAGTTGGATTGATCTGAAAACGCAATAATTGCTTCTCCTTCTTCTGAAGGGACGATGAATTCCTCTGCAGAAGTCCCTCCTATTATACCTGAATCCGCTTGAACAATTCGGTAATTTATTCCGACACGATATAAAATGGAGGAATAGGCCTGAACCATCTTATTATATGTATTCTCTAAGCACTCATTATTCGCATGAAAAGAATAAGCATCCTTCATTATAAATTCCCGACTACGGAGTAGGCCATAGCGAGGTCGGATTTCGTCGCGAAACTTCGTCTGAATTTGAAATAATATTAGAGGCAGTTTTTTATAAGATTTGATTCCCTCTTGGACTAACATCGTTACAGCTTCCTCATGTGCTGGAGAAAGCAGCAAATGTCGACCGCTTCGATCATTAAAATGCATTAATTCTTTACCGAAATTTTCATATCGATTAGATTGTTCCCATATTTCAACAGGTTGAATAATAGGTAAAGAAATTTCAATTGCGCCTAACGATTCCATTTCTTGTTGAATCATTTTTTCTATTTTTGTTAATACACGTTTTGCTAATGGTAAATATGAATAAACACCACTTGTACTTTGTCGTATAAAACCGGCACGAAGCAGCATTTTATGAGAGCGAGCTTCAACTTCAGAAGGCACTTCACGCATTGTTGGAATTAAAGTTAAACTTTGTTTCATAAGTGCTCACCTTTTCTTTTCAAAACTTACTAAGTTTAGCATAGCATACTAATCTTCTATATGCGTATAAGCAATTTTTTACAGTAAATGGAGCAAAAAAAGATTTAACCTTATTCATTTTGGATTTTACCATAAACGAATAAGGTTAACTAAAAATTCAATCATATATATTAAAAGGATATGTTTTCTTTAATTTAGAAAGGCTAAGCAGGTCGCTTTCCCTTTTCATATTAAAAGAAAAATCTTTGGATATCGTTCCAAGTAACCACGACCATTAAAATCATTAAAAGGACTATTCCTACAAAATGAACTAACCCTTCTTTTTGCCGATCGACTGGCTTTCCTCGCAATGCCTCAATTCCGAAGAATAATAGTCGTCCACCATCTAAAGCTGGTAGAGGCAATAAATTCATGATACCTAGGTTAATACTTAACACTGCTGCCCAATTCATTAAATTATAAACACCATATTGTGCAACAGTTTCTGTTGCTTTATAAATTCCTACTGGACCAGAAAGTGCATCAATTGTAAATTGACCTGTAACAAGCTTGCCCAACAGATCAAGAATTAGCACCGTATAATCCCATGTTTGTTGTGCACCAAAGACAACTGCTTTTAAAGGATTTTTTTCAACAGGACTTTGATACATAACACCAATTTGTCCAACTTCTTTTCCGCTTTTTTCAACTGATTGAGGGGTTAACGTTAATTCTAGTTCTTGTCCATCTCGTTCAACTAAGAATTTTAATGGTTGTCCAGGGTTCTCTTGCACAGTGCCTGATAGTGAATTCCAATCTTCAATAGCAACTCCATCAATTTCCTTTACAAGGTCTCCTGCTTCCATCCCTGCTGCTTGAGCCGGACCATCATCAACCACATCATAAATAACCGGTTCATTAGTTGGCACTCCTTGCATTAAAGCGATAAAAACAAAAACAACGAATGCTAAAATAAAATTAAATAACGGACCCGCAAAAATAGTCATAGCACGTTGACCAACTTTTTTCGAATTAAATTGTCGATCAAATGGTGCAATAATTGTTTCATTTCCGTTTTCAACTATTGTAGCTTTTCTAGATACTTTAATTCGGACAAATTGATCATCTTCATCATATCCTTCAATCCATAACCCTTTTTCTAGGTCGGCACGCTCAACCTCCATAAAAAGTACATTTGGATTTTGGACTTTTTGGTTTAAATAAATTTTTTCGGCGACGTTATCTCTGTTTAAAATTAGTCCGACTCTATACCCAGGCTGTAATTCAACCGTGTCAGTATCTTCTCCAGCCATGCGGACATATCCACCAAGTGGTAATAATCGGATTGTATATAACGTTTCACCTTTTGTCATTCCGAAAATTTTCGGACCCATACCAATTGCGAATTCGCGAACTAGAATCCCTGCACGCTTAGCAAAAATAAAATGTCCAAGTTCATGGAAAAACACAAGGGAACCGAAAACAATAATAAACGCAAGAACAGTTTGCATAAAATCCCACCTTTAAGAGCAAGTTTTGTTAGTCTATGCTCACTCTATCTATTTTACCATGCTTACTACTGTTTTTCTTGTTTCTTTATCTACATGTAGTATTGTTTCTAAATCTGGTATTAAAGTATTGTTATGATTTATCATTACTTGTTCAATAATTTCTTCGATTTGTAAAAATGTAATTTTTTCTTGTAAAAATAGTGCAACTGCTGCTTCGTTTGCTGCATTCATTGCCGTTAAAATCGTACCTCCTGCTCTTCCTGCATCATAAGCAAGCTTGAGAGCACGATAGCGGTCAAAGTCTACTTCTTTAAAATGAAGTTGTCCAATTTGTGCTAAATTTAAGCGTTGACCGCCTTTAAGTGGCAATCGATCTGGATAACTTAGTGCGTATTGGATTGGCACACGCATATCAGGTGTACCTAACTGAGCAATGACACTTGTATCATGATACTCAACTAATGAGTGAATAATACTTTCTCTATGCAATAAAACATCAATTTTTTCATAAGGCATATTAAACAAAACGTGCGCTTCAATCACTTCTAAACCTTTATTCATCATTGTAGCTGAGTCAATTGTAATCTTTGCTCCCATTGACCAATTCGGGTGATTCAAAGCATCTTTTACTGTTACATTTTTTAATTGTTCACGTGTTTTATCACGGAACGATCCACCTGATGCAGTTAAAATAAGTCTCTCTATTTGCTTCGGATTTTCACCATTCATTGATTGAAAAATAGCAGAATGCTCACTATCAACAGGTAAAATAGGTACATTATATTTTTTTGCCTCAGACATTACTAAATGTCCGGCAGTTACCAATGTCTCCTTGTTCGCAATGGCAATCGTTTTGCCCATACGAATAGCTGCGAGTGTTGATTCTAAACCTACACTACCTAGTACAGCATTTACTAGAACCGTTGATTCTGGATGAGTAGCAACATCGATTAACCCCTGAGCACCAAAGGCAAATTGGACATGGGGGTAATCCTTTTGCAATGCCAATGCATCGCTCTCATCTTGAATTGATACAAGCTCTGGCTGTAGATGGTCAATAATTTCACGAGTTTTTTCAATATTTTTACCTACTGAAAAAGCAACAAGCTTAAAGCTTTCAGGATGGTTTAACAAAATGTCAACCGTTTGCCATCCAATAGAACCAGTTGCCCCTAATAAACTTATTTTTTTCAAAAAATTACTTCCCTTCAAATAACAAATTTCCTGCATCACGTTTATCCTTTTTAAACTTGTGAAGCTTGTCCTGTTATCCTACAAAATGCAGTAAATTTAATAATGGTAATACAAATAATAAACTATCAAAACGATCCAGTATTCCACCATGCCCTGGTAAAATTGTTCCTGAATCTTTTACATCATAATGTCTTTTAATGGCTGATTCAACTAAATCTCCCATTTGGCCAAAAATTGAACATACAATTGTGATGATGATTAACGCAGCCCAGGAAATATTAAATGGATAAATAACTTGCATTAAACATGCGAATATAACAGCAATTACAATACCACCAATAAAGCCTTCTACTGTTTTATTTGGTGAAATTTCAGGCCAAAGTTTATTTTTCCCTATTTTCCTTCCTGTAAAATAGGCACCTGAGTCCGTAGCCCAAACAACAAGTAAAGCATAAATAATGAATTGTAACCCGGCTTCACGCGTTTCAATTAAATAGTGGAAGCCAATGCCAACATAAAATGAGCTTAACAATACAAATGCTACATGATCGAAAGTAAATCGATTTTTTACAATAACGGAATAAACTAATAATAGGATGATAGCAATAATAACGAACTCTAATTTTGTATAATTAAACCTTTCAATAATTTTGTCCGCCCATAAATTTGGAATTAAAAGCGCGAACACTGTCAAGGCACCAATTAATCCTGGTATAGAAAAAATTGATATACCTTTCATTTGGAGGATTTCAAACAACCCAATTGCTGCTACTAGATATACCAAAAGTGTAAATGGCAGGTCGCCAATTAAAACAAATGGGATAAATAATGCAGCAGCAATTACCCCCGTAATAATTCTTTGCTTCAACGAATTTCTTCCCCTTTCAACCCACCGTAGCGCCGATTCCGCTTTTGATAAGCCTGAATAGCTTCCATAAATATTTGTTCATCAAAATCAGGCCAAAGCGTATCAGTAAACCAAAACTCCGTATAGGCGAGTTGCCACAACATAAAATTACTTAAACGAACTTCTCCACTAGTGCGTATGAGTAGATCTGGTTCTGGTAGCTGCGATGTCATTAAATATTGATTCACTGTATTTTCATCGATTGAGTCGATTGTTAAATTGCCATTACTTACTTCTATCATTATATCCTTGAATGCTTTAACAATTTCAGACCGACTTCCATAATTCATAGCAAAATTTAATATCAATCCAGTATTATTTTTTGTTTTTTCCATTGCTTCCTCTAATGCAGTCTGCGTATTAGCTGGTAAAGCGTCTTTATCACCTATCATTTGCACTCGAATATTGCGTTCCATAATCTCTGGCAAAAAGGAATTTAAAAACTTTTCAGGTAAACCCATTAAATAATCTACCTCAGTTTTCGGTCTTTTCCAATTTTCGGTTGAAAATGCATACAGTGTTAATACATTTATCCCTAAATCATCTGCAATACGTGCAATTTTTCGAACCGTTTTCATTCCTTCATGATGACCAGCTATTCTTGGCATTGCTCTTTTTTTAGCCCACCGTCCGTTGCCGTCCATAATGATTGCAATATGGGAAGGTATAAAGTCATTGATTGAAAGATTTCCATTTTCCACCAACGATTTCTTTTCTTTTTTTGACTTTCCAAATATTCCTTTGAACATCTTATTCCTCCACCTGACAACATTTTGGACGTATTCTTAATTATCATATCAAAAACGAATGTTTGTGTCCTTTTTTTCTTTATAAACATTTTCATATTAAGCCACTTATTTGTTTTTATGTATAAAAAAACCTATCTCTTTTAAGAAAAGTGCAGCGCTTTAGCCGAGCCGTAGTGGACAAGGTTGCAGCTATTCATATCAAAAGTTTTTCCTCTCTTATTAAGAGAAAAAGACGTCCTATTAAAAAGGACGTCCTAATCCACTTTTTGTTCACTATAAATTTTTAAAAGTTCCGGCGTCCTTTGCCTTAAAAACTGTATTTATCATTCTCTAACTGCAAACGCCTTTTTAAATAGATAAAATTTCTTTTTCTTTATCTTTTGCAACTTCATCTACTTTGACAATATATTCATCAGTTAGTTTTTGAATATCGTCACTATAACCACGTAGATCGTCTTCAGTAATATCGCCATTTTTCTCTAATTTTTTCAAATCATCGTTGGCATCACGGCGTACATTACGGATTGCAATCTTTGCATCCTCCGCTTCTTTCTTCACAACTTTAACAAGATCTTTACGACGTTCTTCTGTTAAAGCAGGAATTGTTAAACGAATAACATTTCCATCATTTGTTGGTGTAATCCCAATATCAGATTTCATAATTGCTTTTTCAATTTCACCTAAAATCGTTTTATCATAAGGTGTAATCACAAGCAATCGTGCTTCTGGTACTGAAACACCTGCTAGTTGGTTGATTGGAGTAGGTGCACCATAGTAATCAACTGTAATTCTATCCAACAGTGATGCGTTGGCACGTCCTGCACGAATTGAAGCTAGTTCTCGTGTAAATGCAGAAATTGTTTTATTCATTTTGTCTTTTGCTTGTTCTAATACTTTCTTAGGCATTAAACATTCCTCCTAACGACTGTTCCAATTTTATCACCGAGTACGGCGCGTTTAATATTTCCTTTATCCATTATAGAGAATACTATTAATGGTATGTCGTTGTCCATACATAAAGTGGAAGCTGTCGAATCCATAACTTGCAATCCTTGTTGAATTACCTCTAAATATGTGAGTGTGTCATATTTTACTGCATTTTCATCAACTTTTGGATCTGCAGAATATACACCATCAACATTATTTTTTGCCATTAAAATTGCATCTGCATCAATTTCAGCAGCCCGTAATGCAGCTGTTGTATCTGTTGAGAAAAATGGATTCCCTGTACCTGCTGCAAAAATAACAACACGTTTTTTCTCGAGATGACGAACTGCTTTTCGACGTATGTAAGGCTCCGCCACTTGTGTCATCACAATTGAAGATTGTACACGAGTTTCAATTTCTAATTTTTCTAACGCATCTTGTAAAGCTAACGAGTTCATCACTGTTGCTAGCATTCCCATGTAGTCTGCTGAGGCGCGATCCATTCCCATTTCACTGCCGACTTTTCCACGCCAAATGTTTCCACCGCCAACAACTACCGCTACCTCAACACCAAGCTCTACTACTTCTTTAATATCTTCAGCAACAGATTTGATGATTTTTGGTGATAAACCGAAACCTGCCTCACCTGCCAACGCTTCGCCGCTTAATTTTATTACTACTCGTTTATATTGTGGCACACTCATAGTAAACCTCCGTTACTCATTATTAAAATTCAACCATCTATATATTCAATATCTTGAAAAATAGGGAACACGCAAATTGTGCTCCCTATCTTCCATCAATTGTGTTCATCACACAATTTATTATTTGAATTGATTAGTTACCTTTAACTTGGTTCATTACTTCTTCAGCGAAGTTATCTTCACGTTTTTCAATACCTTCACCAACTGCAAAACGTACAAATGATGTTACATTTCCACCTGTAGCTTTTACAAAGTCACGAACTTTTTGGTCTGAATTTTTAACAAAAGTTTGGTCTAATAAACAGATTTCTTCGAAGTATTTTCCAAGACGACCTTCAACCATTTTTGCAACGATATTTTCAGGTTTACCTTCGTTTAGTGCTTGTTCTGTTAAAATTTTACGTTCATGAGCAACTTCTTCTTCAGAAACTTCATCACGAGATACATATTTTGGGTTAATAGCAGCAATGTGCATAGCAACATCTTTAGCAGCATCTTCATCAGTAGAACCTTCAAGCACTACTAATACACCAATGCGTCCACCCATGTGTAAGTAAGAACCGAAAGCATCGCTATCAGTTTTTGTTTTAACTTCAAAACGACGAAGAGTGATTTTTTCACCAATAGTAGCTACTGCAGTTGAGATTTGATCAGCAATTTTAACACCTTCTGCATTTGTAACTTCTAAAGCAGCTTCTACTGATTCAGGTTTTTCAGCTAAAATTTGTTTCGCTAATTCAGCTACTAATACTTGGAATTTTTCATTTTTAGCTACAAAGTCAGTTTCTGCGTTTACTTCTAAAATAACAGCTTCATTGCCTTCAGCTAAAATATAAGTAGTTCCTTCTGCAGCAATGCGGTCTGCTTTTTTTGCAGCAGATGAAAGACCTTTTTCACGTAAGAAGTCGATAGCAGCTTCAATGTTACCATCAGTTTCTACTAGTGCTTTTTTGCAGTCCATCATACCTGCGCCAGTTTTTTCACGAAGTTCTTTTACTAATTGTGCAGTAATTGCCATTTGAAGTTTCCTCCTTGAGTTATATAAATATTAAATTTTTTATAAGTTCTTATATATGAAGCAAAGTGACACTTTACAAAAATGTCCCGTTCCAGCGGTTAGCTCATTAAAGTTGGAGCTTTAGCGAACCGCCTCCACTTTTCTTTCTAAAAAAAGGTGATAAGAGGTTTCATCCACTTATCACCTTTTGTAGGCAGCTAGAAGTGCAGCACTTCCTTAGCTGCTTAAGTGCAACTAAGGCTCATCACTAGATAGAGTGGCGATAAGCCAAGTATTCTAACAGTGAATTACTCAGCAACTACTACTTCTTCAGCTGGAGCTTCAGATTCACCTTGTTTTGACTCAATTAGAGCATCAGCCATTTTTGCAGTTAATAATTTAACAGCGCGGATAGCATCGTCGTTTGCAGGGATTACGTAGTCGATTTCATCTGGATCACAGTTTGTATCAACAATACCTACGATAGGAATATTTAATTTACGAGCTTCTGCAACAGCAATACGCTCTTTACGTGGATCAACCACGAACATTACATCTGGAATATCTGCCATATCACGAATACCGCCTAAGAATTTCACAAGACGTTCGTGTTCTTTTTTAAGTTGGATAACTTCTTTTTTAGGAAGCACGTCAAAAGTACCGTCTTCTTCCATTTTTTCGATAGCTTTCATACGAGCAACACGTTTTTGAATTGTACCGAAGTTTGTTAAAGTACCACCTAACCAACGTTGGTTGATGTAGTAGTTACCTGAACGTTCAGCTTCTTCTTTAATCGCTTCTTGCGCTTGTTTTTTAGTACCAACGAAAAGTACTTTACCACCGTCTTGGCCAACTTGACGCATGAAGTCGTAAGCTTCTTCTAATTTTTTAACTGTTTTTTGTAAATCGATAATATAAATACCGTTACGTTCTACAAAAATGTATTTTTTCATTTTTGGGTTCCAACGGCGTGTTTGGTGTCCGAAATGTACACCAGCTTCAAGTAATTGTTTCATTGAAATTACTGACATAAATATTTTCCTCCTAAATTTTGGTTTTGTTCCTCCGCATTTTTCATTTGCACCAAGCAACTTTTTATTCAAAAAGCACCACTTACTACATCAAAATGCGTGTGTAATAATAACACCAATTGATAATATATCACACTAGATTTCGTACTGCAACATTTTATGCATGAAACTTAATGAATAACTCAATTTCCGTTTTTCCCTTTTGAGTAATTTTTGCTATTTCATCAATAGATTTTCCCTGTTGATGCAGCTTTAATACTTGTTGTTCAAAAGTCGGCAGTTCAGTTTTTTCAATAGGCTCCTTTTGGACATTCAGAGTTGAAGCACTATTTATATTTTTATGTTGACTGTACGCGTTCTTCACTATATTTTTAGGAACAACTGGCTTTGATTCTATTACAAAATCTTCTGTATTGCTTTCTTTTTGAATTAAAGAAGAAGCTGTTTCTATCATTGCCTCATTTTTTTTATCTATTGCCCCTTTATTTACTTCTGCCGTTTTAACATTAGACAACTCTTTTATTAAACGATCGTTTTCTTCACGCATTTCCAATAAATATACGCTTATTGCATCGTCCATTTCACGAATAAGTTTATCTTGGCGTATTTCTAAATCTTTAAATTTAGATAGTTTCGTATTTAAAAGAAGAATAAAGTAAAAACAAATCAGTTGTGAAACGATTAGTATAACGATTAAAACTGAGACCATTATGTTCTCCTATCCACTAAAATCTATAAAATTCCCTTTAAAAGGATGCTGTGCTTCTTGTTGTTTCTTCTTTTGTTGTTTTTCTCTCTTAGACATATTCTGTTCATTACTACTGTTATCTTCATCTTCAGAAACTTTGTCTGTTTTTTCTGTATCCATAACTGTAAACTGCTTTTTTTCAATATCCTTTTTTAGTGCTTCATGCGCATTTATTTGTTGTTGAATTACATTTTGTTGATGCTGTTCTACTGCTTTACCTGCTTCATATGTTTTCGGAATTGCAATCTGAAGTTCTATATTTCGTAGACTCATAAAATTCCTCCCTATAAATTAAGCATTTCAGTAGAAAGAAGTTTCCTAAGCTTGAATAAAGCCTTTGAATGGATTTGTGATATACGAGATGTTGAAAGTTCTAGTAATTCACCAATTTCTGTGAGTGTCATTTCTTCTGAGTAGAACAAGCTTAGCACTAGCTGTTCCTTTTCATTTAGCTTTTTAATATTTTCCTCGAGATCAGAAATCAACTCTGAAAAAACAACTTCTTGCTCAGGCGTTTTTGTATAATCGTCTCGAATGGCAAAAGCTTTTCCTTCTGCATCATCTTGATCCTGCTGATCATTTATGGAAAGTACATTAGAAAAGAAATGTTCTTGAACAGTCTGATATACTTCCTCGACAGGCAAATCCATATATTCGGCAAGTTCCTCAGGTGTTGCATGCCTCATAAGCTTTTGTTCCAATTTTTCAATTTGTGCTTCCATTTTCTTTGCTTTTTCCCTTGCAGAGCGGGGCAGCCAATCTTCTTTTCTTAATCCGTCAATTATAGCACCACGCACCCTGAAAGAAGCATATGTATCAAATTTCAAATCCCTATTTATGTCAAATTTATTTAATGCATCAAAAAGTCCCATCATGCCAAGACTCATTAAATCATCCCTTGAAACATTTTTAGGCACACCAGCGCCAATACGTTGAACATGATAAGAGACTAGTGGTTTATACTTTTTTAAGAGTAAATCACCCGCATGAGGATCTCGATTATTTATCCAGCTATTCCAAAGTTTTTGTTCATTATCTAGCGTTAGTTGTACCACCCGTATCCACCTCACATTTAGACGTTTATTTTCTACTAACAATTATATCAAATCATAGTAAAAAAACACACGCTTCTATAAGACTATTATATTACTTAGCAACTATATTTTTTGGAATGATCATATGAAAAAAGAGCCGTTTTTCGACTCTTTTCGCTTAAATTAGTTAATATAACTTATATTGAATTTATTAAAGTTCCACCGATTCGAAGCACTAACTTTCCATTAAGGAGAAAGTTCTTTTTAAAGGAAGGCATAACAACGCAAGAAGCAAAAACTAAGACTCTTTCCTGTTCTTAATCCTTTAAGAATTATTTGTAGCGGTGTCATCTTGACTTAACATTGTACGCACCACTTGTGCTATTTCCTCTGGGCTTTCATCATTATATTCAACAGTAGAATAATTTGATGTTGTAGGCATTTCTTTATCTAGATATGGATCGTGATTTAACGTTTCTGTATCTGTCTCATTTTGCTCTGCAACTTCCTCAAACAGTTGTTGATCAGGTGTATACAGCACATATGCCAACAAGTAACGGACAGCAAAGGTAACGAAAAATGCAACAGCGGCAGTGACAAAGGAACCAATTAAAATTTGAGCAGGTGCTTGTGATTGAGATAATGTTATAAAAAAGTAAATCGTAAAAGCTAATAAAGCAGCCCAACAATTGTAAAATATCGAACCGTACATTATATTTCACTCACTCCTTGATTCACTGTCCTTATGCTCAGCATGCAAGTAGCCGGGTTGAACTCAATAGTTCTTCCACTATTGCCACCCGTATCTTCAGCAACAATAGGAATGCCATTTTTCTTAAGCTCCCTTTTTACTGCCTCAACATTACGGGGACCAATGCGCATCGTATCTTTATCAGAGGTGAATTTAAACATTTGAGCTCCACCAGCTATTTTAGCCTTCAAACGAAATGGCTGCACACCTTCCAATTTTAACATTGCGATAAGTGCTTGGATTCCTGAATCAGCAAACTTTGCGACATTTATTGTTTCCGTTCTGCCTAGACTTGACTCAGGCAACATAATATGTACCAATCCAGCTATTTTTTTTGTTTCATCATATAACACAACACCTACACATGATCCTAATCCTGAAGTTCTTATTGTATTTGGTATTTTTACGACATCCATTTGGGCAATTCCAACTTTAATAACTTGACTGCTACTAGAAGAAATCATTTCTAGGATACTCCTAAAGCTTTAAAAATAGACTCAAATGACTCTGGATCAGGTAACAAGAAAAAATGCCCACGGACTTCTTTAGAATTGTCGAAACCTTCTTCAAAAATGGATGTATTAATGACAATAACATTATCACTAACTTCTGAAATTTCAATAAGTCCGATGCTTATAATTGCACCAAACATATCTACACTTAAGCCTGGAACTGTAGGATAAATCTTCAACCTAGTAAAATCTGAAAGTGCAGATAAATAAGACCCGGATAAAATATTGCCCATTTCCTGCATCGCAGATAGTCCTAGTTCTGGGATTGGGTTACTACTAAAATCAAAATTCTTATCATTAATTAAATGCTGTATAAAGCGATTGGCTTGTTGAATTGGCAAGATAAAAAACATGCTGCCCTCTACATCCCCTTCAATACGAAGAAAAATTCCAACGACAACCTTCTCGGCTCCCCCAGCCAGCTCCATCATGTCATTAAAAGTTACCATTTCAACTTTCGGTACACGCATATCAATTTTTTTGCCTAATAAATCAGATAATGCTGTTGCTGCATGTGCTGCACCAATATTCCCTATTTCCTTAAGAACATCTAAATGCATTGAAGTTATTTTTTGACTATGGTTCATATGTTTATCCCCACTTCAATCATTCCCAATCGATTAGCAAAAGATATGCTAATCGATCGAAAATTTTAGTCTACTGGATTTAAAACTTTATCTAAATGTAATAAAATTAGTAAGCGATTTTCAATTTTCGCTACACCTGATATAAACTCTTCCTCATGTGAACCAACAACTTCCGGTTGTTGCTCAATTGAGCTAACCGGTATATCAATTACATCATTTGCTGAATCAACGACAAAACCAACTTCCATTTCATCAAGTGTAATAATAATAATTCTAGCTGTATCTTCACTGTCAGTTGCAGGTATGTTAAAGCGTTCACGTAAATCTATAATTGGCGTTACTACCCCGCGCAAATTAATAACACCTTTTACATATTTCGCAGTTTTTGGAACACGAGTAATATGCATTAGCTTTTCTATTCCTTGAACATTCGATACTGGAATAGCATACTCTTTATCCGCTAACTGAAAAACTATAACTTTTAAATATTCCTGTTCAAGAGCATTCATCTGCTACACCTCTCATTTATCTTCGTTAGTTACTTCATTAATGCATTACAATCTATAATTAATGCAACTTTACCGTTTCCTAAAATTGTTGCGCCAGAAATAGCAAAAATATTAGTTAAGTAGTTACCTAAAGATTTAAGAACAATTTCTTGTTGTCCAATAAATGAATCTACTACTAAACCAGCTAGTTTTTCACCTTTTCGAACAATTACAACAGAGTGATATTCATCTGCTCTTTGTTCTTTTCTTGGAACCTCAAAAATTTCTTCTAAGAAGATAAGCGGAACTACTTTCCCACGGAAATCAATAACTTTTTGATTATGCGCATTTAAAATATCTGAATTTTTAATAATAGAAGTTTCTATAATTGATGATAAAGGAATAGCATAAATCTCTTGTTCAATTTCTACTAACATAACTGAAATAATTGTTAAAGTTAATGGTAATTGAATAGAGAAAATGGATCCAACGTTTTCTGTTGATTCAATAGAAATACTGCCGCCTAAAGATTCAATTGTTGTTTTAACAACATCTAGACCAACACCGCGTCCTGAAATATCAGAAACTACATCTGCAGTAGAGAACCCAGAAGCTAAAATTAATTCATTAATTTGTTTATCCGATAAGTTAAGTGCAGCTTCTTTTGTTATAATTCCTTTTGAAATAGCCTTTGATAATACTTTTTCTCGGTTTATACCAGCACCATCGTCTTCTATTTCGATAAAAACATAGTTTCCACTATGATATGCTCTTAAAACAACATTACCTTCTTCCGGTTTTCCTTTTGCACGACGTACCTCAGGACTTTCTATACCATGATCAACTGAGTTTCGAATAAGGTGAACTAGTGGATCACCAATTTCATCGATAACCGTTCTATCAAGCTCAGTTTCTGCCCCAAGAATTTCAAGATTAATTTTTTTCTTTAAATCACGCGACAATGTACGAACCATTTTAGGAAATCGATTAAATACTGTATCGATTGGAATCATACGCATCGTTAATACGATATTTTGCAAATCACCCATTGTGCGGCTCATTCTTTCAACCGTTTCATTTAATTCTGAATGATTTACTTCTGTAGCTATTGATTGTAGTCGCCCTCTATCAATTACTAGCTCTTCAAATAAGTTCATTAAAATATCTAAACGTTCAATACTAACTCGAATTGTTTTACTTGCAGCATGACCATTTTTAGCAGGAGCCTGTGACTTCTGATTATTATTAGCCTCCGGTGTTTTTGGTACAACAATTGCAGGAGATTCATTTTGCACTGCAGCTTTAAACGTTTCTTCAGTAGTAGATTGTATAAAGAACTCTTTAGAAAGTGGAGTCACCGTAACAGTGTCAACCTCTGATACTTTCATAATTTTGCTTTTTAATTCTTCAGCTGAATTTTTAGAAATAAATGCTACTTGGAAATGTTGATCAAATTGTTCCTCTTCTAATTTATCAACAGTTGGTGATGATTTAACCACATCTCCATTTTTCTCTAAAATATCAAATACCATATAAACTCGGGCTGCTTTTAATAAGCAGTCTTCACGTAAAGCAACAGAAATTTCAAATGCATTGAAGCCCTGGTCAGTTGATTGCAGTATTATTGTTTTTTCAAAATCATCATAGTCTAATTTTGGAGATGTTTCTGCAACTGCTGTTGCAGCCACCTCAGCTAATGCAGCATCAGCAACACTTGCAGGCGATTCACTAGTTGTATCACTCGTTTCACCTGATTCAATACGTTTTAGTTTTGCAACCGTATCAGAAACATTTCGTTTTCCATCACCGCCATTTGCAATATCCATTACCATTTCTTCAAGATGATCAACTGATTCAAAAACAACATCAAGAATTTCTGGTGTTACATGAATTTTTTCATTGCGAATTGCATCTAAAACATTTTCCATTTTATGTGTTAAATCTGCCAAATCTTCATATCCCATTGTCGCAGACATACCTTTTAAAGTATGAGCGGAACGGAATATTTCATTTACAATCGCTAAGTCATCAGGATTTTTTTCAAGCTCTAACAAATTATCGCTACAAGATTGTAAATGTTCTTTACTTTCTTCAATGAACATTTCTAAATATTGATTGACTTCCATACGATAACACTCCTTTTATGGCAAATATTTCATAATCATTTGCGCAATCTCGTCAACAGCTACTACTTCGTCTACTAGTTGAGTTTCAACAGCAGCTTTCGGCATTCCATAAACAATACATGTATCAGCTGACTCGGCAATTGCAGTTACATTACCATTTTGTTTTAAATCAATTAGTCCTTTGGAACCGTCATACCCCATACCAGTCATAATGACAGCAATTTTATCAAAGTCATTAAATTTACTAACATTTTCGAACATTACATCTACAGCAGGTCGATGTCCGTAACGAGGTGGTTCTTGTTGATCTAATTGTATTTCAAAATTTGTCCCAATTTTTTGAAGCTTTAAATGCCATCCGCCTGGAGCAATATAAGCTACACCATTTTGCAATCTGTCTCCATGCTCAGCCTCTTTTACTGTTATTTTGCTAAGGTTATTTAACCTTTCCGCTAAAGATTTTGTAAATCCTGCTGGCATATGTTGAACAATTAAAATTGGAGCATTTATTGTTTCAGGCAATTTTGTAATCACTTCTTGCAAGGCCCTTGGTCCACCAGTCGATGTCCCAATTAATACAATTTTTTTAGAAGTATTGCTCCACGTACTTTTTTGTTTAATTATATTTGCAGTTCCTTTGTTAGTTCTTTGCTGTAATATTGTTTTGTTTAAAGGAGTAGACTCACTTTTATTGTTTGTACTGGCAACATCTAAAACTGTTTTTTTGTTTCCAATAGGTTTTTTCAACTTTGCAACTGGAACATGAGCTGCTTGCTCCACTTTATGTACAAGTTCTTCTTTTATCTTGTGAAGATCAAGGGAAATTGTCCCACTAGGTTTTGCTACAAAATCGACTGCACCATTTTCAATTGCACTTAAAGTATTTTCTGCCCCACTTACTGTTGTACTTGATAACATAATCACAGGGACTGGGGAAACTTCCATAATCTCTTTTAATGCATCAAGACCATTCATTTCAGGCATTTCAACATCCATTGTTACAACATCAGGCTTTAATTGTTGTATTTTCTTTATGGCATCTTTGCCATTGCGAGCTATACCGATGACTTCAACCTTTGAATTCCCTTCAAAAAAGTCACTAATTAGCTTTCTCATAAAAGCAGAATCATCAACAATTAATAGCTTGCTTTTATTCGAAAATTCCAATTAATCACTCCCTTTCGAAAAAATACTTTTTAGTTTAGATAAAAATGTATTTCGAGCATGAATTTCTTTTGTTTGATGAAGAACAAAGTGATTTACAATCTCATGTAATGTTTTAGAAATAGATGCATTAGGATAGGATATTGAAAAAGGCACTTGTTCTCGAACAGCTTTTCTTACTACCGGATCTTCAGGTAAAGATCCTAATAAATTCACATTCTTTGATAAAAATCGTTGCATCGTATTTTTCAAGCGAATTAACGTTTCTTGCCCCTCTTCTTTTGAGTAAGCTCTATTACATAATAAATAAAATGTTTTATATTGATCCTTTAAATGAATATATTTCATCATTGAGTAGGCATCTGTAATAGAAGTTGGTTCAGCAGTTGATATAACAATAATTTCATCAATAGAAGTCAATAGATCAATCGACCAATTCGCAGCTCCTGCCCCCATATCAAACAGAACATAATCATATGATTTTTGAAGCTCTTCAAATGCATCAATCAATAAATCGAACATTTCTTTCGACCATTCTACAACTGAGGACAAGCCTGAGCCACCTGAAATATACTGCAAGTTGTAAGGTCCCTCATACATCGCTTCTTCCAAAGAAACGCTACCTTCAAGATAATCCATTAAGCTAAATCGGGCCGTTTTACCTATTAAAATATGGACATTTCCCATACCGATATCCATGTCAAGTACTACAACCTTTTTTCCTAGCTTAGCTAACTCAATTGCAAAGTTAGTTGAAAAATTGCTTTTTCCTACTCCACCTTTACCGCTAACTACTGCAATAGACCTACCCAATGCTCCTTGACTTTCTAGCACTTTCATTCTTAATTTTTCAGCTTGATCTCTCATTTGAATTCTCCTTGAAAGAACAATTCAAGCAAACTATCTAGGTTTGCTTCTTCGATATCTTCTGGTACTTCTTGTCCATTCGTATAGTAAGCAAGTCCTTTATTATATTTAATCATTAAATTATACATAGTGCCAATAGAATTTGTTTCATCTACCTTAGTAAAGATAAATTTTCCTATTTGAAATCCATCGAATTGTCTTATTATCGCTTCCATATCACTTTCTTTAGAAGTTAAGGATAAAACTAGAAAGGATTCTACCTCTTCATTAAAATCAATAATTTTTTTCAAATCATTAACATATTTTGCTTCTTTATAATTTCTACCAGCAGTATCAATAAAAACTAAATCAAGATTTGCAAATTTTTCAATTGCCTGTTGGTAGTCACTGGCATTATAGACAATTTCAACAGGTGCCTGTAAAAGATTTGCATATGTTTTTAATTGCTCGATAGCCGCAATTCTATATGTGTCAGTTGTAATAAACCCAATTTTCTTCTTTTTTTCTAACACACAACGAGCTGCCATTTTAGCTATAGTAGTTGTCTTACCAACCCCAGTAGGTCCGAGTACATTAATATACTTTTTTCTATATGAAAGTCCGCCCAGAGGAAGTTCTGCCAACTTTTTTCTCATAACTCCCTTTGCAATTTTTTTCATTGTTTGGTTATTCAATGGGGACTCTGAATTTTGATGATGTACAAAAAGCTCATCACTAATTACGGTGATGAGCTCATCGTCAAGCTCTTGACGTTTTAAAAAGTCAATAAAAGGCAATATTTCCTCTGGCAATTCGGATAGTCTTGCATCTCTTTGCATAGACTGCAGCATTAATTTTAAATCCGAAATTTCGCTTTTTAACTCATGTGTAAACGAATCGTCTATATGTACTTTCGTTTGTTGAGGTATTTCTGTTGGTTTCATGATTGACTCAGCATTTATTTGCAGGTCAGGGAAACGCGGAGTAGGCTTCGCATCTACACGGTCCACCCCTGCAAGCACTTCAAAGTTTTTATGTCTTACTAAACCAAATAATTTTTTGGTCACGACTACTTTGGAATTGATGATAACTGCATCATCTCCAAGCTCGCTACGGACTAATTTCATCGCTTCTGCAATTGAAGGTGCAGTATATTTTTTCATTTTCATTCTACATTCACCACCCCAACACTTTGGATTTCAACATTTGCGTCCAATTCATTGTAGGATAAAATTGGTATTTGCGGGAAATAGCGCTCCGTTAATTGTCTTAAATACATTCGAATGCCAGGTGAGCAGAGAATAATTGGTGACTGTTCCATAAATGAAACCCTCTCTACTTCTTTTGCAATTGCCTCAAGTACTTGCTGTGATTCTTGCGGATTCATTGCTAAATAATTGCCATGGTCTGTTTGTTGTATACTATCTGCAATTAATTTTTCCAATTTTCCAGGTATCGTAATTACTTTTAATGAATCTTGTCCAGCAGAAACATATTGAGCAGTAATTTGTCTAGCTAGTGATTGACGTACATATTCTGTAAGTATATCTGGGTCGCTAGTTAACTTTGAATAATCTGCCAATGTTTCAAATATGATTGGCAAGTTTCGAATCGATACATTTTCTCTTAATAACTTCGCTAAAACCTTTTGAATTTCTCCTATTGATAAAGGTGTTGGTGTAAGTTCATCAACTAAGATTGGGTAACTTTCGTGTAAATGATCAATTAGTTGTTTTGTTTCTTGACGACCTAGTAATTCATGAGCATTTGCACGAATCATTTCTGTTAAATGTGTTGAAACGACGCTAGGTGGGTCAACCACAGTATAACCAAGCACTTCTGCTTCCTCTTTTGTTTTTTCTGTAATCCACTTAGCAGGTAAGCCAAATGAAGGCTCAATTGTGTCGATACCATCAATAGAATTATCATCTCCAGGACTCATAGCTAAATAATGATCAAGAAGGAGTTCACCACGGGCCATTTCATTCCCTTTGATTTTAATTCTGTATTCATTTGGTTGAAGCTGGATATTATCTCGTATTCGGACAATCGGTATAACAATCCCTAACTCTAAAGCAAGCTGTCGACGAATCATTACTACCCTATCTAATAAATCTCCGCCTTGAGCAGCATCAACTAATGGAATTAAGCCATAGCCAAACTCGAATTCTATTGGATCGACATTTAATAGATTCACTACGTTTTCAGGGCTTTTCATTGTATCAGCAGCCACTTCTTCCTCAATTTCTAATAACTCTTCAGGATCCTCTGGTTTCTTATGATCAATCAAATATGCGCCGACGATCAGAATAATCGCAATCGGAATTGTAATCCACTCGGGAATCGGCGTGAAAAGTCCCATTAAGAAAATTGTACCGCCAGCAATATATAACAGCTTTGATTGAGCGAATAATTGCTTTGTAATATCTTCTCCTAAATTGCCATCTGATGCTGCACGTGTTACAACAATACCAGTAGCTGTTGAAATTAGTAATGCTGGTATTTGAGCTACAAGTCCATCACCGACAGTTAACTTAGAAAAATGCGAAGCCGCATCTGCCAATTCATAATCAAGCTGTAGCATCCCGATTATAATCCCGAATATTAAGTTAATAAAAACCATTATAATAGAAGCGATAGCGTCACCTTTAACAAATTTGGTTGCACCATCCATCGCACCATAAAAATCCGATTCTCTTGATACTTTCTCACGACGTTCTCTAGCTTCTTTTTCTGAGATAATGCCTGCATTTAAATCAGCATCGATGCTCATTTGTTTACCAGGCATCGCGTCTAATGTAAAGCGAGCTGCTACTTCAGCTACACGTTCAGACCCCTTAGTAATAACAATAAAGTTAATAATCACCAATAACATGAAAATTACTAAACCGACTAGTATATTACCACCAGTTACAAATTCACCAAATGTCTCTACTACATCTCCAGCATCACCATTTGCTAAAATTGCACGGGTTGTTGATACACTCAAACCCAGTCGGAATAACGTTAGTAATAATATGATTGAAGGAAAGATTGCAAAATCCAACGCTTCTTTCATATTCATCGCTGTTAATAATATAAGTAAAGAAAGCGTGATGTTAATGATGATTAAAAAGCTCAATAACCATGTCGGTAGAGGGATGACGAGCATCGCTACTATTAAAACAACTGCAGCTAAAACCCCTAAGTCGCGAAATTTCATGTTTGTCCCTCCTACAAAATGGTCTAAATTTTACGTTTAATTCGATAAACATATGCTAGTATTTCTGCTACTGCTTTAAAAAACTCTTCTGGCACTTGTTGTCCGATTTCTACTTGATCATACATTGCACGTGCTAACGGACGATTTTCAACCATAACTACATCATTTTCTTTAGCAATTAATTTAATTTTTTGTGCTACAAAGTCGGTACCCTTAGCGACCACTGTTGGTGCGTCCATACTTTCATCGTATTTTAATGCGATAGCATAGTGAGTTGGGTTTGTAATAACTACATCTGCTTGAGGTATTTCCTGCATCATGCGCCGCATCGCCATTTCACGCTGGCGTTGCTTTATTTTTGCTTTGATCTTAGGGTCCCCTTCAGCATTTTTATATTCATCTTTAATGTCTTGTTTTGACATTTTCAATTGTTTTTCGTACTCGTATTTTTCATATATGTAATCTAATAACGCGATAAACACTAGCGTAATTGAAGCAGCAATTCCCATCATCCCAGTTAACTTGGCGACAGTTGTTAAAGTATCCCAAGTGCTTTGGAATGATAACGAAAGTACTTCTTCAAGGTTTATCCAAATAATAATTGAAGTAACTGCTCCGATAAATGAAATTTTTAATAGCGATTTCAATAAATTTACAATGGCACGGACGGAAATGATTCTCTTAATACCTTTAATTGGATCTATTTTTTTTAAATCAAATTTCATTGTTTCCATTGTAAAAAGAAATCCAAATTGTAAATAGTTAGATCCAATACCTGCAACTAGTGTGATAACCATAAAAGGTAATAGAACCATTGCCATTTCCTTTAATGTATCTACGTAAATTTTCATTACTGTATCGGCCGTTAACGATTCAATGAGCATATTTTTTTCAAAAGCTTGATGTAAAAAAGAAAACAGACTTTCCAGCATTTTTGGAGCTGTTATATACAAGAATAAAAAGAGAATTAGCAGTACAAAGGCTGCAGTTACATCTTGGCTTTTTAAAATTTGACCTTTTTTCCTTGCATCCTGTCTCTTTTTTGGCGTTGCTTTTTCCGTCTTTTCCCCAGCAAAAAATTGTAAATCTAATGTGAGCAGCAACTTCAAATTAAGCACCACCTAATAATCGCATTAAATCACGCATGGATAGTATCATAATTTCAATTAATTTTTCCATCACTTCAATCAAGACACCCATCGATACGATTAATACAAGCAAACCTACTGCAATTTTAACAGCAAACCCAATTACAAAAATATTAAGCTGGGGAACTGTTTTCGCCGTTATACCTAATGCAATAGTGACTAAAAATAAAGTTGCAACTATTGGGGCTGACATTTGGAATGCAATTGCAAAGACAGTAACTATCAATTTCATTACAAACTCAGCAAAATCAACATCTCCAAAGTTGGGGAATAGTTGATTAATCGGCATAAATTGATAGCTATAATAAATGCCGTCTAAAATGAGATGATGACCGTTTATTGCAAGCAAAACAAACAATAGTAAAAAATTAAAGAATTGCCCCATTAATGGAGTATTTACTCCGGTTTGTGGATCAATTACATTCGCCATAGCAAAGCCCATTTCAAAATCAATAAATCCACCTGCCATTTGTACAGCAGTTGTAATCAGATATGCCGTTAAACCAAGTACTAAACCAATAATTGCTTCTTTTAAAACTAGTAATATGTAATCTCCATCAATTGGAATAGCTTCAATATTCATCGTATAATAAATCATCCAAGAAAATAATACTGCTAAAGCTATTTTCAATTGTGCAGGAATTGTACGATATGAAAAAAAAGGGACTGATACAAAGAAAGCAGAAACTCTAACAATTATTAAAAGCAAGACCGATAATTTTGGAATAATTTCTGTCATTTAATCACCCGATATACCGAGTTAAGTTATTAAGAATATCGTAAAAATAATCTGTCATTTGAGAAATCATCCATGGTCCAAAAAATATAAGCGCAACTAATACAGCAACGATTTTCGGTACGAAAGACATCGTTTGTTCTTGAATGGATGTTGTCGCCTGGAATATACTAACAATCAACCCTGTTACGAGTGCTATCAGTAATAAGGGTCCTGAAACAATGAGGACAATCCATACAGCTCTTTCTGCAATTGCAATGACCATTTCTTCTGTCATATAGTATCATCCCCTAAAAACTTTGAAGTAGAGATTTGATGACTAAATACCATCCATCAACTAAAATAAATAGCAAGATTTTAAATGGTAGTGAAATCATCACCGGAGGGAGCATCATCATACCCATGGACATGAGTACGCTTGCCACAACCATATCAATTACTAAAAAAGGAATAAAAATCATAAATCCAATTTGAAAGGCAGTTTTTAATTCACTTAATACAAAAGCAGGCACTAAAATCGACAAAGGAATTTCTTCAACCGATTGTGGACGTTCTGCTTGATTGTAGTTAATAAATAATTCTAAATCTTTTTGCCTTGTATGCTTTGACATAAACTCTTTAAAAGGAGTTGTTGCACGGTCATATGCTTCCTCTATTCCAATCTCTTCATTAAACAATGGCTGTAATGCCTGTTCGTTTACTTCTTGAAACGTTGGTGCCATTATAAAAAACGTTAAAAATAAAGCCAGTCCAATAATTACCTGATTAGGTGGTATTGTTGAAGTAGCAAGTGCTGTACGAGTAAAAGAAAGAACAATCACTATCCGAGCAAAAGAGGTCATTAATATTAAAATACTTGGTGCTAGTGAAAGCACTGTTAATACAAGCAATAACTTTACAGATGTTGAAACGTTTGTAGGATCACTTTCAGAAAAGAATGAGATAAAATCTTCCATTATTTATCCTTCTCCTTTTCTTTCCATTTTTCCAGCTCGTGCTGTCTCTCTTTTTTTATATCCAACAACCTCTTATTAAATATATCGCCAAAATTTGAATCATCTTGTTTACTCTCAGATTCTATTTGATTTGGCTTTAATTTCTTTAATAGTTCTAAAATATAAGGAGTTGTTGCACCGAATGATTGCTTTTCATTGTAAAAAGCTACTAATTGTTGAACTTCATCCGGATCATTAATTTCTTTAATTAATTGCACATTATCTCCAACGCCCACGATATATAATTTATCCCCAATATGAAGCAATTGGATTGATTTTTGAGCGCCAACAGATATTCCGCCAATATTTCGTACTAGACTATTTTGTTGATAATTCATACTTTTTTTATTAATAAATTTTAAAACAAACAACAACAAAGCTAGCACAAAAATAAGGGCAAATAACATTTTAATATAATCCCATGGTCCTAATCCTACAGCTGCCGAATCAGATTTCTCTTGGTCGGCAGCTGGTAGAGTTTCCGGACATGAATCTGGATTTTTCAAACATTCATCCGAAACCATTGGACTTTTCTGACTTGCTAACGTTGTATCTGTAGGTGTCATCATTAAAAATGTAAATAATAACGCAATGACAAGCCGAATTGTTACAAATAGTTTAAACTTCATTTTATTACCCTAGTGCTTTTTGAATTGCTTCAATAACGCGATCTGCTTGGAATGGTTTTACAATAAAATCTTTTGCACCAGCTTGAATTGCATCAATTACCATCGCTTGTTGCCCCATTGCTGAACACATAATAATAGTAGCGCTTGGATCTGTAGATTTGATTGCTTTTAATGCAGCAATTCCATCCATCTCTGGCATCGTAATATCCATTGTTACTAGATCTGGACGTAATTCATTATACTTTTCTACAGCCTGTAGGCCATCAGCTGCTTCTCCAACTACTTCAAATCCATTTTTTGTTAAAATATCCTTTATCATCATGCGCATAAATGCAGCATCGTCAACTATTAATATTTTTTTTGACATTTAGAATTCCTCCAATAAACACTATTTTAGATTATTTAAACGATCTGCTTGACTTAAAATATCTGTAATACGAACACCAAAGTTCTCATCGATTACAACGACTTCTCCTTTTGCAATAAGACGGCTATTTACTAAAATATCGACAGGTTCTCCTGCAAGCTTGTCCAATTCAATAATAGAGCCAGATGCAAGCTGTAAAATTTCCTTTACACTATGCTTCGTACGACCAAGCTCAACGGTTACTTGCAAAGGAATGTCTAGTAACATATTTAAGTTGCGAGCTTCATCCTTTGAAATATTTGCATTTTCAAATGTCGCAAATTGAGCCTGCTGTACATTTACTGGTTGGACAGGTGCTTGATATTGCGGCATTGCATAAGCTGGTGGCTCTGCATACATTGTCGCTGCCTGCTGCTGATAAACTTGTTGCTGTGGAGTCGGTTTTGGCTGAACCTGCTGCTGTGGAACTGCAGGCTGCGCCGGAGCAGCAGGTGGTGTTTGCATAGGTTGTTGTACAACCGGCTCCTGCTGAACAGGTGCTTCGTCTTCCCCAAGCAGTGATTTAACTATTTTCTTTCCAAAATCTAATGGTAATAATTGCATTAAATTTGAATCTATTAATTCACCAATTTTTAATCTGAATGAAACTTTCACTAATAAATCTTCATCCGGTATACTTTCTTTACCTTCATTTTTTGAGAAATTTAACAAATCAATTGAAGGTGGTGAAATATCTACCTTTTTATTAAATACAGTAGACATGGATGTTGCAGCTGAACCCATCATTTGATTCATTGCTTCTTGTACTGCACTTAATTGGATTTCGCCTAAATCTGGATTTGGGTTTAATCCGTCTCCACCTAGCATTAGATCAGCAATAATTGCAGCATCTGATTGTTCAATCACTAATAGGTTCATTCCACTTAAACCAGTTGTATATTCCACTTGTATCGCAACATACGGATGAGGAAATTCCTCTTCTAACCGTTGGCGATCAATCAATGAGACTACTGGAGTTGTAATGTCCACCTTTTGTCCTAAAAGAGCGGATAACGCAGTTGCTGAACTTCCAAATGAAATATTTCCTACTTCACCTAAAGCATCCTGTTCCATTGAACTAAGGTAATCTTCTACACGAAGTGTTTTTCCATCATTATTAGTTTCTAACTCGTTGTTTTTTTCTGCTAACGTTTCGCCCCTTAATAGAGCTTCAATTTCTTCTTGGGAGAGCATTTCATTACTCATTTTCGTCTCCTCCTTTCAAAGGGTCGATAATCTGGACTGCCATTTTTTTATTACGTTTACCTGGCTGTACTGTGAATTTTGGTAAACCACCAACCTTTAAAATAAGCGGGTTATCAATTTTTTGATCCAACTGAATAACATCTCCAACATTCATATATAGAAAATCTTCAATCGTTATATCTGTCGTACCAAGTTCAGCTATTAAAGGTAATTCTGCTTGTTTTACTCGTTTTTCTAACATATCAGCCTGTTCCGGAGTTGCTTCCTTCGTATTAGATTGCATCCAATACTGAACAGATAAATTGTGAATGATTGGTTCCAACACGACATGGGGTATACAAATATTTATCATACCTGTTGTCTCACCAATTATTGTATTTAACGAGATAACAACAACTGTTTCATTTGGTGAAATCATTTGTAAAAATTGAGGGTTTACTTCCAGCTCTACAAGCATTGGATCGATTTCTGCGACAGAATCCCATGCTTCACGTAAATTATCGAATGACCTTTCGAATAAATTTGTCATTATTTTTTGTTCAATTTCCGTTAAGTTGTCTACATTACTATAGCTTGCACCGCTACCTCCCATTAAACGGTCCAACATGGAGTAGGCGATATTTGGATTAATCTCCATTAAGATATTACCATCTAAAGGTGGTACTTCAAATACATTTATTAATGTCATATTCGGTATTGATCGTACAAATTCCTCAAACGGAATTTGATCGACAGAAGCAACAGTAATTTGAACATAAGTTCGTAACTGTGCTGAGAAGAAAGTTGTCAGTAACCGCGCAAAGTTTTCATGTATACGGGTCAAACTTCGGATTTGATCCTTCGAAAAACGAAGAGCACGTTTAAAGTCATAAACTTTTATCTTTTTTGTTTCTTCTTCTTTTTTCATGTCATCTGCTGACATTTCCCCCGTTGATATCGCCGAAAGCAGCGCATCAATTTCGGATTGGGATAATACATCTCCTGCCATTTGCCCACCTCCATTTCAAGATGTTTCATTTACTGAATGATGTAGGAGGTTATATAAACTTGTTGTACCTCACCCTCTTGCATCAATTCATTTATTTTCGATTTGATTGTTGATTCAAACATTACTTTTCCTTGTTTTCCGTCTAAATCTTTTTTCGTCATTTCAGCAAGCTCTTCAATGATGATATTGTTAGTTTGGAAATCACGCTTTACTAATTCTTCTGCAGCCTCTTTACTGTCAGTTTGTAACTTAAGCGTTAAACGAACAATACTGTTATCTGCTAGATTCGTTGTTAGCTCCGGCACATCAACAGATGCTTCTAATATTTCATCGATAGTAGGTTCTGGAGGAGCTGCTTGCTGCTTGTTAAATTGTGTCAATAACACGAAGATGACGACACCAATCAGTGTTATCGTAATTAAAATGATGAGCATAATCGTTAATAATTTATTCTTCTTCATTTTCATCACCTCGTAGATGCGGGTTTGATAATATTTGTATACTTCTATAAAAGAGAGCTACTCGATTACGAACCTCTTCTTCACTTTCAAGAACGATAAATTTCCGCCCAGTCGTCAGCGTTATCGTTGTATCTGGAAAGGCTTCGACTGACTCTATGTATATAGCGTTTAATGAAAATGGTTTACCATTTAAACGTGTAAGTTCAATCATTGAAATAGGGCCGGGTCGCATTGGCGAGAGCCGGCCCGACCCTCCTTTGCAATGAATCTATGAAAATATTATGTTACTAATAGATTAACGTTTTAAATTAACAAGCTCTTGTAAAATTTCATCTGATGTTGTAATAATACGAGAGTTTGCTTGGAAACCACGTTGTGCTACGATCATTTCCGTAAATTCCTCTGAAAGGTCAACGTTCGACATTTCTAAAGTACCTGGTACAACTTTCCCGATACCTTGTTGTGTTGCCACTTGTACTGTTGGATCTCCTGAGTTCGATGTTACTTGGTAATAGTTATTGCCGTTTTTCTCTAGACCACCTGGGTTAGGGAATTTTGCAAGTAATAGTTGACCAGCAAATTGTAGTTGTCCATTAACATCGACATAAGTTATTGACCCATCTTGTCCAATATTCATAGATTGTGCATTTGTTGGGATTTTGATAGGGCCATAGCCTTCTACATCAATCGCACCATCTACGTAAAGGCTATCAGTACCAATAGCAGTTGCTGCCTCCCCTTTCTCTGCATCCGCATTACTTACCGGATCCTCAACAACGTCTTCGTATAATGTATCATTCGCAACACCTACTAAGTATTTACCCTCTGAATTAACTAAATAACCGTTCTCATCCATATAGAAATTACCTGCACGAGTATAAACAACATTGCTAAATCCAGAATCTGCCTCAATAATTCCGTCCTCATCCGGTGCAACCGTTGAATCTCCAACCATAAAGAATCCATCTCCGGAAATCGCTAAATCAAGAGTTCTTCCAGTTGTTTGCAATGAACCGGTACCATGAATTACGTCAATTGCTGCCATTTGGGTACCTAATCCAACTTGCATTGGATTAACACCACCTCTAGTAGCAGTGAATCCTGAAGCACCTGATACTGATTGTGAAATTAAATCTTTAAATACAACACGACTTTTCTTAAATCCGTAAGTATTTACGTTTGCAATATTATTACCAATAACGTCTAGTTTTGTTTGATGGTTTTTCAACCCGGAAATACCTGAATACATGGAACGTAACATCGTTATCGTTCTCCCTTCATTTTTCAAATTTACTTATATTTTGTGTTGCATCAATCGATCAACAACACGAGGTATCCTAATCAAATTTGCCTTGATGAAATTGCGTCAAAATTATTAATCGTTCTTGAGCGATAAATCTACTACAAAATTACTGCCCTTCACCAAAAGGCTTAAAATTATTTATAGGCTAAGCCTACTGAATAATTTTATAGGTCCTACCTTATAACACAATCGTGCCATCAATATTTGTAAATAATTGATTTTTTGCTTCAGTGCGTTCCATCGCAGTTATCACTGTTGCATTTTTAGCACTTACAATTAAAGCTGCTTGGTCCATCAAAACGAGCGGTTGGTTGACACCTTTCGAACGAGCTTCAAACACTTTATCCGTCACAACTTGCCATTCTTGATCGGATATATGAATATTACGTTCTTGTATACGCTCATTTGCATGTTTGCTAATTTTTAATTCTTGACTATCGGTCGCTGCACTTCGCAAATGGTCACGGAAAGATTGCTCTGTCCTGGCTATTGTTTTAGATTTTAATTGTGAGTTTGATTGAATGGTCGGTTGCAACGGCACGCGCTGTATTCCAAATCGATGCATGTGTTTTCACCAACCTTATTCATTCACTAACTCAAATTGATCTTTCTGTAAACGGGTACCATTGGATAAAATATATTCAATTATTTTATTATTTGTTGAAACTGCCTCTATAACTGCTTGAACCATTTCTCCGTTAGATTCATACTGCACCGTTTGTCCAATTAATTGACTTGCAGCTACAAGTGGATTTTCCTCAGTCGGGCTATTAGATGATGACGTTCCACTTAAAACCGATGAAATATTGCCTGGAGAAATTTCCTTTCCATCTTCCAAGATGAATACAGGTGCGCCATCAACAAATTTCATTTCTTTTATAACACCTGTACCCTCTTTGATGATGTTTTTTCCTTCTTCATCCAGTTCTTCTGTTATCTCAACCCATTTAACTTCTTTCCCAACGAACATCGTATAATTCATTAATTGGCTTTCTTGTTGTGATATAAGTAAGTTTTCCATCGCTGTAGTCATATTTTGCATTTGCTCTAATGAAGAAAACTGCGCCATTTGTGCAATAAACTCTTTATCATCCATAGGGTCAGTCGGGTCTTGATTTTGCAATTGTGTAATTAAGATTTGTAAAAAAGCATCTTTACCTAAACTGCTATTGTCACCTTCTTTTGCATATTTCGGTGTGTTGGCAGATGGTAAATAAAAATCTTTTGATATTCCAGATGTACTAGCCATTTACTACACCCCCTCATTTATCAAATACTCACTAAAGGAAATCTTCTCTTCCTCTTCGTCAGTTTGATCATTGTCATCCTCTTGTTCTGATTGTTGCTGCTTGAATAAGTTGCTAAATGGATTTTGGTCTCGCATATTGCGATCAGTTTCCTGCAGCGTTTGCGCAATATCAATCCGATCTATTTGGATGTTTTGCTGTGCAAATGCAGCTTTCAATTGTTGAAGTTGGCTATCTAACAGTTCTTTTCCTAAAGAAGTTGATGTTAGTAATCTAGCAGTTAATACACCATCTTGCTGCATTAACTCAATTCGAATAGAACCAAGATTTTCAGGATAAAGCTTCAATAATAATTTCATTGAACCTTGATTACCGGACAATTGACTGCGATTAAGCAAGTTTTGAATTTCTTTTAGCAACGCCTCTGACTGTGCTGGCTTTTCAGTTGGCAAAGTAATTGTCACTGTTTTAGTAGAGACTGTAGTAGTTGCAGTTCCAAGTGTTGAAGATGGTTCATTCGTCTCGCTCTTCTTGATGGTTTGTTCAACTAATTGTTGAAATCCTTGCAGTGATACTTTCACTGAGGAAGAAGTTTCGACTGTTTTAGATTGAGCACCTTGATAATTTGCTTCCAGCTGTTTTGATACTGCTTGCAAAGATTCTTGCAGCTGTGTTAATTTAGCTGCTTGTTCATTCAACAAATCAGAATTTTTGCCAGTTGAATATGCCAGCTTTAAAAATTGCAATAATTGCTCCACTTCTTTTGGTGTTGCTTTATGCTCTCCTTGAAGTGCAGTAGTAATTTGAGGGATTAATGTTGACGCTTGCTCATTTACGATTTGTATAAAATCCCAAATATTGTTTACTTCAATGCTGTCATCACCTAGAAGCTGCTGAACAGTTTCTAATAATTGTTCTTGGTCAATATTAAGTACTAATAGCAAATCCTCTAAATTCATTAATTCATCAATTGCTACAGCCTGTCCATTGTCAGTGCCAACCATTAATAGCCCTTCATCATGTGAAATTCCTAATAAATCAAGAATTTCTTCGATTGAATCTGAATTTAATAGTTCAGTCAACTCTTCTAAATCCGTCAACCCTTCTTTAGCAGCTTCATTGTTAATATCATTGTCTTTTGTTGAAGATGAAACAACATTGCTAAATACGTCGCCAAAATTATTACCCTTTGTATTCATAGTATTAGTTGGCGCTTTTACAGACTGTTTTGCCGATATAGTATTGAAATTGCCAAGTTGCATTATACCGATATTCATTATTTCACCTCCTTCCAATCAACCATATAAATGTTTCTACTGTGATAGAAGTTCAGAATATCTTGCTGCTTCAGCCGGATCCATTTTTTCGAATATGGCAGACAATGTTTCAGGCTGCATATTGGATAATATTTTTAATGCTTCTTCATCACTCATCTCAGCAATGATCGGAGCAGCACTTTTTGCTGACATTTGTTCAAATGTAGATAAAATATCTTCAAACTCTTTCTTTGCTTCATTTTCGGTTTGTTGTAAACTTTCAATTTTGCTTTGTAATTGTTCCTGAATAGCAACATTGTCTTTATTTTCTGCCAATGCACTATCCAATTTAGATTGCAGCTGCGCAATTTCAGCTTCTTTTTCTTTTACCTGTGCCTCAAGCTCAACAATTTTTTTATTATAATCGACTGAAGATTCTTCAGCTGATTCCTCAGAGGAAAAACCTGTTAATTTAGAGGCCTTTTCAAAAACATTAAAGTCTGTGACTGTAGCAATAACTAATAAAACCGCTATGACAAATAGTAATGGAATCAAGACTAAATAAAATAATTTTTGAAAAATACCTGGGGATTTTTCCTCTTCAATTTGGTCTATACTATTTGCATTTTGTACTTTCCCTTTAGCCATGAAATCACCTGATTTCCTTCTTGTAATACATAAGCGAGGAGAGCTCGTCCAGTTGCAGCATTTCTATATGATCTTGCTGCTTTTTAAAAGATTCGTAATCCATTTCTCTCATTTTCTCAAACTTACGTACTTCCAAGTTTTTTTCTAATAATTTTTGTTCATGCCAATTCATTTTTGCACGTGCTTGCATAACTTTGTTTTGTAAGTCAGCGATTGTATGCTCTAGGCTATCAATGAATGTTGTGAAATGGTGAATTTCATCAATAGTAGCACCTGTTTTTAATCGCTCATTTTGATATGTTATTAAATCTTCTTTTTTCTTCAAAAATTCATATAATTTTGTAGCCACTTCTTCAAATGATCGTACAGATTCTTTATAAGCAATTTCTGATTGTTGCTTTTCTTGCTCACGAATCGATAGTACTTTTTCGAATCGATATGTATATTGAAGCATTATTTTCCACCACCATTTGATAATGCGACAAGCTCATTTATTGTATGTTCCAATGTTACTTTTTCTTTATAACCTTGTTTTAAAAATGATGTAATAAGCGGTTCATAATGAATCGCATCATCTATTTCTTTCGATGTGCCCCTTTTATAAGCACCGATATTAATTAAATCTTCTGATTTCGAATACGTATAGTAAAGCTCTCTTAGTCTTTCAGCTGCTTTAACGTGTTCCGGGCTCGATATATGATTCATCAAACGGCTGACACTTTTTAATACATTAATGGCTGGATATTGCCCCTTGTTTGCTAAAGTGCGGTCCAATACAATATGACCATCTAATATACCACGGACTGTATCTGCAATCGGTTCATTCATATCATCACCATCTACTAAAACTGTATAGAAAGCTGTAATAGTACCTTTCAAGTTTGTTCCTGTACGTTCTAATAGCTTTGGTAATATCGAGAAAACTGACGGGGTATAACCTTTTTGAGCAGGTGGTTCACCAGTTGCAAGCCCTATTTCCCGCTGTGCCATTGCAACACGAGTGACGGAATCCATCATTAACATGACATTTAATCCTCGATCTCTAAAGTATTCTGCTATGGCAGTTGCTGTGAAAGCTCCTTTTATCCGCATAAGTGCTGGTTGATCGCCTGTTGCAGCAACGACAATAGAACGGCTTAATCCTTCTTCACCTAAATCACGTTCTATGAATTCCCTCACTTCTCGACCACGTTCACCTATTAAAGCAATGACGTTTAAGTCTGCTTGTGTATTACGTGCAATCATACCGAGCAATGTACTTTTCCCTACACCAGAACCTGCAAATATACCAACACGTTGTCCACTGCCAACTGTTAGCATGCCATCAATGGCTTTCACCCCAACTTCCAACTGTTTATTGATTGGAGGCCGTTTTAAAGGATTCGGTGGTTCTTTATCTGTTGGAACAGTTACCAATCCTTTAGGAAGCGAAGATCCATCAAAAGGATTCCCCATTGAATCTAACACTTTTCCAATAAGCTCAGGGCCCACCTTTATTTCAAGAGGTTTCCCAGTACCTTCTACTAAACAACCAATTGAGATTTCACGAACAGACGTATATGGCATAAGAACAACATACTCATTATTAAACCCAACAACCTCTGCTAAAATAATTTGATGACCATTTTTCGGTGAGTTTACATGAATTTTGCAAACATCACCGATTGAACTTTCAGGTCCCTGTGACTCAATCATTAATCCGACTACACGATTTACTTTCCCAAATTTTTTAAATGTATTAATATTAGGGATTTTCTCTATTAATTGAGCCGCTTTCATCCTATCAGTCCTTACTACTTAAAATTTCATTAAGCTTCAATCTAAGTTCATGTAATTGTTCATCAATTGATACAACAATTCGGCCATGGTTTGTTTCGATATAGCTTTCAGTATCGGTCAGGTCTTCATTAACAAAAATCAGTAATGGTACATCTGTCGGAAACATTTCAGCTAATTCATCACGATTATCTGAAACGATTTTATGGTAAAGAGGTGATACATAAATTTTAATTTCTTTCATTTCACGAGCTTCTTTTAACCCTCGTTTAATAATTGAAAGATATATTTCATCATCACGATCCAATGAACTTCCGATAATGCGTTCAGCTGAAGCTAAAGCTATATCTAGAATTACCTGTTCTTGGTCTTCAATATATTTTTGTGCATTTAAGCGAGCAGTTTCGATTGTTTCGTTCGCTACTTTTAAAGCCTCTGCCATATCTGCACTCGCTTTATTTATTCCCTCTTCATAACCTTGCTGAAAGCCTTGATCATACGCCTGCTGCTCTAGAATGAGTTTTTCTTCTTCCCACATATGCTTTAACTGCTCTATAGCTTCAAGTTGTTTATGACGATACTTTTCGAATTCTTCTTTTTGTAAGTCTATTTGATATTGTGCATCTGAAAGCAATTGGTCACGTATTGCTGTTATTTCTGCGACAGATAGCTTAGGTTCTTGTTCTAAATCGTCTTGATCAAAGTTTTCAGTAAACAAGTTGCGAAGCTGGATCTCTACTTTTTTTTCTTTTTTTTGCATTGCGTTGGCTGAACGGATGATTCTAGACAATGACGTCATCTCCTCCACCGCGTGCAATAATAATCTCTCCTGCATCCTCTAAGCGACGGATAACTGCTACTATTCTTGATTGAGCTTCCTCTACATCACGAAGACGAACAGGTCCCATAATTTCCATTTCTTCTTTAAATGAATCAGCCATACGCTGTGACATATTGCGGAAGATAATATCTTTTACTTCCTCGCTACTTACCTTCATAGAAAGTAATAAATCTTCATTTTCACAGTCGCGAATAACTCGTTGAATCGAACGGTTGTCCAACGTAACAATATCCTCGAATACAAACATGCGCTTTTTAATTTCTTCAGCAAGCTCTGGATCTTGAATTTCAAGCGCATCGAGAATTGTTTTTTCCGTCTGTCTATCTACACCATTCAATACTTCAACAACTGCGTCTACGCCACCTGTTTCAGTATAATCCTGCGTAACAGTTGAGGACAGTTTTCTTTCTAATACTGATTCAATTTCACTAATAACCTCTGGCGAAGTTGAATCCATTACTGCTATACGCTTTGCAATATCAGCCTGAACCTCTTGTGGCAGTGATGATAAGATGACCCCTGCCTGTCCTGGATCTAAATATGACAAAATGAGGGCAATTGTTTGCGGATGCTCATTTTGAATAAAGTTGAAAATTTGTCCAGGATCAGCTTTTCTAGCAAAATCAAAAGGTCGAACTTGTAGTGAAGAAGTAAGTCGATTAATTATTGCTTGCGCCTGATCTTGACCTAACGCCTTTTCTAAAACAGTTTTTGCGTAGCCAATCCCTCCTTGAGAAATGTAATCTTGCGCTAATGCGATATTATGAAATTCTTCAATTATTTCTTCTTTAATACCTGGTTCAACTTTTTTCACGCTTGAAATTTCCAACGTAAGACGTTCGATTTCTTCTTCATTTAAATGCTTATAAACAGAAGCAGAAACTTCAGGTCCTAGAGAAATCAACAGTAAAGCAGCTTTTTGTTTCCCTGTTAATTCTTTATCTTTCTTGGACACAGCACGTCCCCCCATTAATCTTCAGTAATCCAACTTCGCAAAAGCTTTGCAAAGTCTTCCGGTTTTTCTTTCGCCATTTTTTCAAGTTGTTTACGTCGAATTGTACTCTCTGTTTCTTTTTCATCATTAATATCATCAACAAATAAATCTTCTTGTTCATTGATAATATTTAACTCTTCTTCTTTTTGTTTTTGTTTTTTCGAACGCAAGATAAAGAATACAAGAAGTAAGATAACAGCTAGTAATATTCCACCTATTACCCAAATCCACCAAGGAATTGTCGGCGTTTCTTCAGCTGCAGCAGCTTCATTTCCATGGAACTGTTGAACAGATACTACAATTTTTTCATCGACCTGTTCGTCAGTAAGTTGTCCCGCTGCCTCTTTATCAATTGTTGTTCGAACAATCGTCGACAAAATTTGTTCAACGTCTGCTCTTACCTCTTCTGGTAAAGATGCTGTGTCATTTGCCACTGGTGGTTCGAGCATAACTTGAATACCAATGTCGCGAATTTTATATGGACTTTCTTGAATATCTCTTGTAATTCGATTCACATCATTATTGATGGTTTCTTCGACACGTTCATAGTCTCCATCTCCATAAGCACCCGCTTGATAATCAATAAAATTATCAGTAACATTTTCAGCTTCAGGAGTACCTATTGCAGCATTGCCGCCTGTATATGTTTCTGTTATACGTTGGGCACTGACTTCAATACCTGCCATATTCTCTTCATCTACAGGTTCGACAAGATTTTCTTGGCGATTTTCTTGTTTAAAATCGATGTCAGTCGTTACAGAGACAACCACTTTATCATTCCCCATCAACGTTCCTAGCATTTGTTGAACTTGACGTTGAAGATCACGTTCAATGGTCTTTTTCACTTGCATTTGACCTTCAATTGAATCGATTGAATTAGAACCATTTGTTGCTGATTCTAAATCGAAATACTCAGAATATTGATTTGTAATAACAATATTATCAGTACTTAAATTTGGAATACTTTTAGATACCAAATTGTATAGTGTTTCAATTTGCTCATTGCTAAATTGATGTCCTGGTTCTGTATCCAAAACAATTGATGCACTTGCTTGTTGACTAGCATCATTTAAAAATACCCCTTGTTCAGGCATTGTAATCATGACATTGGCATCTTTAACACCGTCAATTGTTTTAATTAGGTTTGCCAACTCAGTTTGAGTGGCAGCAAGCTTGATTACATTAAATTCATTATCCGTCATCCCAAATCCGGCATTAGAAGTGAAAAATGAATTATTGATTTCACCTGAATTAGGATAACCTTGGGATGCAAGTGATACTTTTAATGTATCCACTTGATCCTCTGGAACTAAAATATTTGTACCCCCTGGGGCGATTTCATATGTAATACCTTGTGCACTTAATACTTCTGCAATTTCACCAGCTTCGGTAGTAGATAATTCAGTAAAAAGCGGCACCATAGTTGTTCTAGTAGAAAAATATGTAATAATACCAGCTAATGCAATAACACCAATTAAAGTTCCTATTATCGCACCCTTCTGATTTTTCGTTCGACTCTTCCAAAATCTAGAGGAGTCAGTTTTCACTCTTGTCAATCGTTCATTCATTGTGTGTCCTCCGATTATAGTGAATACACCAACAATTTATCGTCGTTTATTGTTATAAAATTAATTAAACAGACATTCGCATAATTTCTTGGTAGGCTTCAATTGCCTTATTTCTTACTTCAATTGTTGCATTTAATGTAACGCCCGCCTTTTGAGAAGCTATCATTACTTCATGCAGGTCTACATCTTCTCCATTTATTAATCTTTCAGTTAATTTATCAGACGTAATCTGTTGCTCGTTTACTGATTTGATTGCATCTTTTAATGTGTTTGCGAAAGACTGTTGGGCCTCATATGGCGTCGTCGGAGTTAATTTCGTTTCAGTTGCTGATTGAGTTGGCAGCATTGATGATACTGAATTTATCGCCAAGTTGATTCATCCTTTCCCTTTTACTTTCCTATTTCCAGCGCTTTTGTTAGCATCGACTTACTTGCATTAAAAACCGTAACATTCGCTTCATAAGAACGAGTTGCAGAAATTAAATCAACCATCTCTGTTAATAAATCAACATTAGGCATTTCAACATACCCTTCCTCGTTCGCATCAGGATGTGTTGGGTTATAAACTAATTTAAAAGGTTTCTCATTGTCTTCATTAATTGATACTACTTTAACACCATTTCCAGAATAATCCTTTCCACCTATTGCAGCATTTAAAAAATTAGAAAATTGCCCCTGATTCTCAGCCAATGTAACTGACTTTCTTCTATATGGCTCCCATTCTCCATTTACTTGTCTCGCACGTGTTGTATCAACATTTGCGATATTTGAAGAAATAACATCCATTCTTAAACGTTGAGCAGTAAGAGCAGACGCAGTTGAATTCATACTAGCAAATATGGACATCTTTATTTACCTCCTTTGATGACAGTATTCAACGTATTAAATTTACCAGAAATCCGCTCAACTAAAGCATTATAGTAAATAGTGTTTTCTGCTAAACTCGCTTGTTCTGCATCCATATCAACACCATTTCCATTGCTGCGATACTTGTAATTTTCATAGCTAAAAACTCCTGGAGTTGATTGTTTAATTTTAAAATCAAAATGTCTAACATCTGTTCGATTTGCTTCTATTGTTGAATTTTGGGCATCTGACAGCATTTTCTTAAAACTGACATCTTTCGCTTTATAATTCGGTGTATCGACATTCGCAATGTTTTGAGCAATAGTTTTATTTTTCAAAGATGCATAATTAAGTCCATACTCTAGGCTACTTATAGTTCCACCAAACAAGTTCAAACCATTCACCTCAATATATTAAATTTATTTAACATTTTGTTTCAAATCAATAACTTAATTTTAAAGTATGTTACGACAAAGTGTCTATCGCATTTTGTCGATTTTTAATAGGCTATACGTACTAATTTTCAAGGAATTTCTATTTATAGAATTCACAATTTGCACATTTAATACTGAATTCGACATGAAGTGATAGAGATTATAAGGATAAACCTCACACAAAATCAACCATTAAGAAAAAAGGACTATGGTAAAAATGTACAACATAATAAATAGCCTTTTATCTATAACAGAAAAATTTTCAAACGATTGAAAACGCTTTTATACTGGTTGTACTTATAGCTGTACTTTTGATCAAGAATATCCTGTCTGACAAGCGTTGGCAGGTTGTTAAAATGTTTTTATAAAATAATAAAAGAGTGTAGACAAAGTCATAATTAACTTTATCTACACTCTGATGTGGTTTCACCTTTAGCAGATGAAACATATTTCAATTATTTCATTTTAATTTCAGCTAATGCAATTAAAAACTTATCATTCAATACTTTTATATACGTACCTTTCATTCCTAAAGAACGAGATTCAATAACACCAGCAGATTCTAATTTACGTAATGCATTTACGATTACAGAACGAGTAATTCCTACACGATCTGCAATTTTTGAAGCTACAAGTAAACCTTCATTACCGTCAAGTTCTTCAAAAATATGTTCAATAGCTTCCAATTCACTGTATGATAATGAGTTGATTGCCATTTGTACAACCGCTTTACTACGTGCCTCTTCTTCAATCTCTTCTGATTTTTCTCGTAAAATTTCCATTCCAACTACAGTAGCACCATACTCAGCTAATATTAAATCATCGTCTTCAAAGCTTTCAGTCAGGCGTCCTAAAATTAAAGTACCTAGACGTTCTCCCCCACCAATAATAGGAACAATTGTTGTTAACCCGTTTTTGAATAAATCGCGATTTTCTATTGGGAAAACAGTATGTTCACTGTCAATGTCAATGTTAGGAGAAGTCTCTGTTATTTCAAATAAATGCTGTGTATAGTCTTCAGGGAATTGACGAGCTTCAAACATTTTTTTCATTCTTTCATTCTCAATTAATTGGTGAATTGAAATACCTAAAAGCTTCCCTTTTCGGCTTACAATAAATACATTGCTATCTATAATATCACCAAGTGTTTCTGCCATCTCTTTAAAGTTAACAGGTTTGCCGGCTGACGCTTGCAGCATTGAATTGATTTTACGTGTTTTTTCTAATAAATTCATTTAAATAAATCCTCCTAAAGGTTTACATTTAATAATTCACTTAATATTCTAAAGGTTTATAAAATTTATTGTAACTAATTAAACTCGAATTATAAGATAAATTGTGACAAATCTTTGTTTTTAGATATTTTCTCGAGCTTTTTATCGACATATGAAGGGGTAATTTCAATATGTGCTGGTGCTATTTCAGATGCTTCAAATGATAATTCTTCTAATAATCGTTCCATAATCGTGTGAAGTCTTCTCGCCCCAATATTATCCGTTTCTTGGTTAACCTCTGTTGCGATCTCAGCAATTCTATCTATCGCTTCGTCTGTAAAACTAATTGTTACACCTTCTGTTTCCAAAAGAGCTTTATACTGCAATATAAGGGATTGATCTGGTTCTTTTAAAATGCGAATAAAATCTTCCTTAGTTAACTTATCAAGTTCAACACGAATCGGGAATCGGCCTTGCAATTCGGGGATCAAATCACTTGGCTTAGACATATGGAAAGCACCAGCTGCAATAAACAACATAAAGTCAGTTTTTACTGGTCCATATTTTGTTGTTACAGTCGAGCCCTCAACAATCGGTAATATGTCACGCTGTACACCTTCTCGAGATACATCTGCTGAAGAAGATCCGCGACTTGCAATTTTATCAATTTCGTCAATAAAAATAATTCCAGATTGCTCTGCTCGTCGTATCGATTCCCCTGCTAATTCATCACTATCAATTAATTTATTCGCCTCTTCAATAATTAAAACGCGTCTAGCATCTTTGACCATCATCTTACGCTTTTTAACTTTTTTTGGCATCAAATTTGATAGCATGTCCTGCATTCCTGACGAACCCATGTCCATTCCCATTCCAGGCATTAATTCGAAAAATGGAGTATTTTGTTCAGTTACCTCAACAGTTACCCATTCTTCTTCTAATTTGCCCGCTTTTAAGTCTTCTAAAACTTGCGAGCGTTTCGAGCGGATTTCAACTTCCTCGACGCTCGTATCCTCAACAGGCTTTTCAGTTTTCTGTCCAAAAAGCATTTCTAATGGGTTTTGAGCCATCTTCGCTTTTAATTTTGATGGTACTAACAATTTAGCAATTGCTTCATTTGCATTTTGTTCTGCCAGATCTTTTACATTTTCCATCATTTCATCTTTAACAAGCCTTCTTGAAGCTTCAACCAAATCACGTACCATCGATTCTACATCGCGTCCAACATAACCTACTTCCGTAAATTTCGTTGCCTCAACTTTTATAAAGGGTGCATTTGTAAGCTTTGCAATTCTTCGAGCAATTTCTGTTTTCCCTACACCAGTAGGCCCAATCATTAAAATGTTTTTTGGAATAATTTCATTTTTTAAATCCTCATTTAATAATGATCGGCGATATCTATTTCGAAGGGCTATGGCAACAGCGCGCTTTGCATTATTTTGCCCAACAATATAACGGTTTAGCTGTTCTGTAATTTGTCTTGGCGTTAAATTTTGTTGTGTCATTCTTCCAGCGCCTCCACGATAATGTTATGGTTTGTATAAACACAAATATCCGCAGCGATCGTTAATGCTGCCTTCGCAATTTCTTTAGCAGATAAATTGCTGGCATTTTGCTTTAGCGCACGTCCAGCAGCTAATGCATAATTTCCTCCAGATCCAATCGCTAAAATACCATCATCCGGTTCAATAACTTCACCAGTACCTGAAATAAGAAGCAATGTCGAATTGTCCATTACTAAAAGCAGCGCTTCTAGTTGACGAAGCATTTTATCACCGCGCCATTGTTTTGCAACCTCTACCGCTGCACGCTGTAAGTTGCCTCCATATTCATTAAGCTTTGCTTCAAACATTTCAAATAAAGTGAATGCATCAGCAACAGACCCGGCAAACCCAGCTAATACTTTACCGTTAAATAGTCTTCTTACTTTTTTGGCAGTATGTTTCATTACAACTGAATTACCTAGTGTTACTTGCCCATCCCCAGCCATTGCACAGCCACCATTATGATGGATTGCAAAAATGGTTGTTGCGTGAAATTGTTCCATTTATCTTCCTCCTCACATTATGCTCGTGGATGCGTACTCATATAAGTTTTTCGAAGATGTTCTTTCGTTACATGCGTATATACTTGAGTTGATGATAGATTGGCATGGCCTAATAATTCTTGAACTGTTCTTAAATCCGCACCATGATTTAATAAATGTGTCGCAAATGAATGCCTTAACATATGTGGATAAATTTTAGTATGCATTGAAGCATTTTTAATCATTTCCTCTAATATATAACGTACACCACGCGGAGTAAGTTCTTCTCCACGCATATTTACAAAAAGTCGATTATGTTTTGTCTTTTTCATAAGAACCGGACGAACTTCTTCAATATATTTAACTAAAGCTTCGTGGGCATACTGTCCGAATGGAATTATTCTTTCCTTACGCCCCTTCCCCATTACTCGAATAATTGAATAATGAAAATCTATATCCTCAAGATCTATTGAAGTACATTCGCTGACTCGAATACCTGTTGCATAAAGCAATTCAAGCAAAGCAATATTACGTAGAGACTTGGGATCTGTACCGTAGTTGCGTTCGAATAATTGTGAAAGTTCCTCTTCATAAAAGAAGTTTGGTAAGCGCTTTTCTTTTTTAGGATGATAAAGTGAACGAAATGGTGCATCATCTAAATCATATTCTCGATTTAAAAATTTAAAAAATGATCGAATAGATGAAATTTTACGAGATATTGATGTTCTTGCTTTTTTTTCGTCGTATAACTTTGTAACATAAATTCTAGCATGCAAGTATTCAACATCATTTAGCTGAGTGACACCTTCGGATTGTAAAAAGGCCAGAAAGTCCTTTAAATCAATCTCATATTCCCTAACAGTATGTACTGAGAAGTTTTTTTCCAATTGAATATAACGGAGAAATTGATCCAATGCATCTTTCGATTCGATACCCAATTCAAGAAACCTCCCTTCCAACTATTTTCACTCAAGTCTCGCATCGTATTTGTAAGATTTTACAGAAGATTGCATTAATGATTGTGGCGCTATAACTAAAATTTTATTTCATTTAAAAACATCCATAATGACACTATACCTATATTGGAAATATATCAAGTATTAAGTAAATAAAAATTGTAAATTTTGAGTGAAGCATTAACAATTTAGTAATAAAATAACCGATTTTTATTGTCTTAAAGCACCCCGATTGCGCTATGACATCTATAATGTCTTAGAATGTCTAAGCCAACATGGTTCTCAAGTCTAATCCTTACAACTTTAAGACCTTTTGATAAGAACTAAGCTGGAGGCACAGAACACAAGCAAAAGAAAATGCCTCATAAATTATAACAATTTAATGAGGCATAAAGCAATTATATTGTTTGATAATTCATAAAATTTAGAAATATCATAACTATTGAGTCGGTTCTTCTTCGTAGTCACATTTTGTACATTGAATTTGAATACCTTTTTTTATTTTCTTCTCAACTAACAATGAACTACATTTCGGGCAAGGTCTACTAATTGGCTTATCCCAGGAGACAAAATCACATTCTGGATACGTGTTGCAACCGTAGAATAGACGTTTTGTTTTACTTTTTCTTTCTACAATTTCTCCAGTATCACAATTTGGACATTTCACTCCAATAGGCTTGATAATCGCCTTAGTATTTCTACATTCTGGGAAATTTGAACAAGCCATAAATTTTCCATATCGCCCTAATTTATAGACCATAGGCGAACCACAGTTTTCACAATCTTCCCCAGCTGGCTCATCTTTTATTTCGATTTTTTCCATCACTTCATCTGCATGCTTGACATTTTTCTCAAAGTCTTTATAAAATTCATCAATAATTTTTACCCAGTTTGTTTGCCCTTCTTCAATTTTATCGAGGTCTTCTTCCATTTTCGCAGTAAACTCGATATTAATAATTTCAGGGAAAAATTCTATCATAAACTGATGGACAATTTCACCAAGTTCTGTAGGTACAAATCGTTTAGCATCTAACTGAACATAGCCGCGCTTTTGAATTACATCTAACGTAGGTGCATATGTCGAAGGACGTCCGATTCCAAGCTCTTCAAGTTCTTTTACAAGACGTGCCTCGGTAAAACGTGGTGGTGGTTGTGTAAAGTGCTGCTTTGGCTCAATTTCTAACGATTTTACTGTATCGCCAACTTCCATTTCAGGCAGCAGCTTTGTTGTTTCTTCAGAATTATCATCAGTTCCTTCAATATAAAGTTTCATAAAACCAGGAAATTTCACATGGGAACCGTTTGCACGGAATTGTACATCTTGATTAACTAAATCAACAGTTACTGTGTCTAAAATCGCCGGTGCCATTTGACTTGCAATAAAACGTTCCCAAATAAGTCGATAAAGACGCAATTGATCCCGACTTAATACTTCCTTCAATTCTTCAGGTGTTCTCATTACACTAGTTGGACGGATTGCTTCATGGGCATCTTGAGCATTGGAAGATTTTTTTGCTTGTTTCTGCTCTCCGATAATATAATCTTTGCCATATTTTTCGTTTATAAAATTCGTAGCTTCAGCTTTAGCACTGTCTGAAATTCTTGTTGAGTCAGTTCTCATGTATGTAATTAACCCGACAGTACCTTCTTTTTTGCCTATATCAATACCTTCGTATAGTTGCTGAGCCAACATCATTGTTTTCTTCGCTCGGAAATTTAGCTTTCTCGCTGCTTCTTGTTGTAAAGATGATGTCGTGAAGGCAGGTGCTGCATTACGTTTTCGTTCTTTCTTAACGACATTTGTTACTCGGAATTCATCGCCTTTTAAACCGCTTAAAACAGCCTTGACTTGTTCCTCGTTTGTAAGCTTAATTCTTTCTTTTTCATTGCCATAGTAAAGTGCGTCAAACTGTTTTTTTCCTTTTTCGAAATTACCTTCAATAGTCCAGTATTCTTCTGGAACAAAATTCTTAATCTCTTCTTCTCGATCAATTATTAATCGAAGTGCAACAGATTGAACACGTCCTGCTGATAATCCCTTTTTAACTTTTTTCCAAAGGATTGGACTAATGTTATATCCAACTAGACGATCTAAAATACGTCTAGCTTGCTGAGCATCAACTAAATCCATGTTAATAGCACGGGGATGTTTAAAAGAGTCTAAAATTGCATCTTTTGTAATTTCGTTGAAAACAACGCGACACTCCGAATTCATATCAATATTAAGAGCTGATGCTAAATGCCATGCAATTGCTTCCCCTTCGCGGTCAGGGTCGGCTGCGAGATAAACTTTTTTTGCTTTTTTCGCTGCTGACTTTAATTCCTGGAGTACTGGGCCTTTTCCTCGAATGGTAATGTATTTCGGTTTATAATTATTTTCCGTATCAATACCTGTTTGGCTTTTTGGCAAATCAATAACATGACCAATGGAAGCCTTTACTTTATATTTTTTGCCTAAGTATCTTTCAATTGTTTTTGCTTTTGCTGGTGATTCTACAATCACTAAATAATCTGCCATCTATACTTCCCCCTTGTAGAGGTAAATTGTTATTAATCAAATCCACCATGTAATTTGACGATTAATTTTTTAGGACTTAAATAATACACATCCATTACCTAAATCGCATCATTACAGCGGTGTTCAACTTTCTTCTTTTTTCCAGGAAGCTCTCCCTTGAAGCAAAGTTAAAATGAATACCTGTTGCAAAATGTATAACAGTTTTTATGATAATGCAACTTTTTTTCAATATTTACCTTAAAAACAATTTTAATTCCTCTAATATTTGGTGGCCGCTCCATATAGGAATTGCCCCTTCTCTTAATAAACTATTCGTTCCTTTTGACTGTTCAGAGTCTATAGGTCCTGGTACTACAAATACATCTTTTCCATGCTCGAGTGCGTGTTCAGTTGTAATAAGGGAACCGCTCTTTAATGCTGCTTCTGTTACGACTATTGCATTGCTAATACCGCTTATAATACGATTTCTCATCGGAAAATGCCATTTCTGAACCCCAACATATGGAGGATATTCTGTTAATAGTAAATGATTTCCTTCCAATTCATCTGCAAGTTTTTTATTTTCTTTTGGATATAGATGAAATAATCCGTGACCTAAAACAGCAATAGTTTTTCCACCATATTTAATGGCTGCACTGTGTGCTAAACTGTCAACGCCTTTAGCTAGTCCACTTACGATAATAAAATTCCCCTGAATAAGGGGCGGTACAATCATTTCCATGGCCAACTCAGAATAATTCGTTGCTTTTCTTGAACCAACAATAGCTATTTTATTAGGATTTTTTAATAGTGAAATATCCCCTTTTGCATAAAGGATTGTTGGCGGATCAACTAACTCCATCAATTTCCCGGGATAATATTCACTATTAAAAGGAATAACATTTATATTAGCAGAATTATATGCATCTAATAAATTTATTTTTAACATTCGATGGTAATTTAGTAAAATATTATCAGCGTTTTTTGTCGAAATTGATAGGATTTTAGAGAAATTAGAGGACGACAAATTTTTTATATTTTGAATTGAGAGACTAGATTCTAATAGTTTTTGGAGTTTATTTAAAGTGAGAGGATAAACGTAGTGTAGAGCAATAAGATCGTGTAAAGAATTCAATAAAATCACTCCTCTTTTAGATAAATAATCTGATGAAAGAAGACGTGACCGCAAAAAAAGAAGGTGTAGCTCATTGGCTACACCTTTTATTTTAATGTGTTTTACATTTTTCGTATAGACCTTTTTCTTTTATTACTTTAATCAATGTTTCCCCTATAACAGATGGCGTTGCAGCTACTTCTATCCCAGCCTCATTCATTGCCTTAATTTTTTCTTTAGCCGTCCCTTTGCCGCCAGAAATAATTGCTCCTGCATGTCCCATGCGTTTCCCAGGAGGTGCAGTTTGACCACCAATGAAGCCTACAACAGGTTTTGTCATATTTTCTTTAATCCATGCAGCAGCTTCTTCTTCTGCAGTTCCGCCGATTTCACCAATCATAACAACCGCATATGTTTCTGGGTCATTATTAAATTCAGATAGAACATCGATAAAGTTAGTGCCATTTACCGGGTCTCCTCCGATACCAACAGCTGTTGATTGACCAATTCCAGCCTGTGTTAGTTGATGCACTGCTTCATAAGTAAGTGTGCCTGAGCGAGAAACGACACCAACGTGACCTTTTTTATGAATGTAGCCTGGCATAATTCCGATTTTACATTCATCAGCACTAATAACACCTGGACAGTTTGGACCTACTAAACGTGTTTTCTTTCCTTCCATATAACGTTTTACTTTCACCATATCCAACACAGGAATATGTTCCGTAATGCAAATCGTTAAATCTAATTCAGCGTCTACTGCCTCCATTATAGCATCTGCTGCAAATGGAGCTGGTACATAAATTACTGAAACATTTGCACCTGTTTGTTTCACTGCTTCCTGAACAGTATCAAATACAGGTACTCCTTCTATTACTTGCCCACCTTTACCAGGCGTTACCCCTGCTACAATTTTTGTACCATATTCCAGCATTTGTTTCGTATGGAAAAGGGCTGTTTCCCCTGTAATACCTTGAACAATTACCTTTGTATCTGCATTAATATAAACACTCATGAAATCTCCCTGCCTCCCATTAACCTACAAGCTCTACAATTTTTTCTGCGCCGTCAGCCATAGAATCTGCTGCAACAATGTTCAATCCAGATGCATTTAATAATTCTTTGCCTCGTTCGACATTTGTCCCTTCTAATCGAACTACTAACGGCACTTTTAACCCTAATTGCTTAGCAGCAGCAATAACACCTTCAGCTATTATGTCACATTTCATAATACCGCCAAAAATATTAACAAAAATGCCTTTTACGTTAGGATCTGACAAAATAATTTTAAATGCCTCAGTTACTTTTTCAGTTGTTGCACCACCACCAACATCAAGGAAATTGGCAGGTTGACCGCCGTAGTAGCTAATAGTATCCATCGTTGCCATCGCGAGGCCCGCACCATTAACCATACAGCCGATATTACCATCGAGCGAGATATAGCTTAAATCATATTTTGATGCTTCAATTTCCTTTGGATTTTCTTCATCAAAATCTCTTAACTCGACAATATCCTTATGTCGGTAAAGTGCATTTGAATCAAAATTAAATTTTGCATCAAGTGCCATTACTTCGTCTCCACCTGTTACGACAAGGGGATTAATTTCAAGGATTGATGCGTCTTTATCAACAAATGCATCATATAAGCCCAACATCAACTTAGCAGCTTTATTAACGAGCTTCGGCGGAATATTCATATTAAATGCCATACGGCGCGCCTGAAAAGGTAATAGACCTGTTACAGGATCGATGACTTCTTTAAAGATTTTTTCAGGGGTTTCCTCAGCTACCTCTTCGATGTCCATTCCACCCTCTTCAGAACCCATTAGAGTAACTCTAGAAGTTGATCTATCTAAAACGAAGCTTAAATAATATTCTTTTTTTATATCAGATCCTTCTTCGATGTAAAGTCGTTTTACTTCTTTACCCTCTGGACCTGTTTGATGTGTTACTAAAATTTTTCCTAATAATTCTTTCGCGTAAGTACGGACTTCATCCAAGTTCTTCGCGATTTTTACACCCCCAGCTTTTCCACGACCACCAGCGTGAATTTGTGCTTTTACAACGATTACATTGGAACCAAGTTCTTTTGCAACCTTCACTGCCTCTTCTGGTGAAAATGCAACTTTACCGTTTGGTACAGCCACACCATATTTTCTCAGGATTTCTTTCCCTTGGTATTCATGGATATTCATGATACATCCTCCAATCAGCCTTTTGAAAATTATTTTCTTAACATATTCTATTCTATACAAATATTCTGACAAAGTCTATTATTGTATTATTTGTATATTTTTCAATGTCTTATTACACAATTTTCTATATCAATCTAACAAACAATTGGCTTCATATTGTTTTACTATACTATTTTCCCTTTGTTAACGAGTCATAATTTCGATCTAATCGGTAAATAAATGCAAAAACTTCTGCTACTGCCTGATAGAGCTGTTCTGGTATTGAATCATTTAAATCTAGCTTGCCTAGCAATTCAACAAGATTTGGATCCTCATAAATTGGGACATTATGGATAGAAGCTTGTTCTAATATATTATCTGCAATTTTTCCCTTTCCCTTTGCAACAACTGTTGGACTATTGCCGTTATCCGGATTATATGAAAGGGCAATCGCTTCTTTTCTTATTAACTTTTTGTCGTTCATATTCTTATATCTACCCCATTTTGAAACTTTGAATCATTTTTTTGAATTACATTTTCATTGATTATTTGAGATTTCGTATTCTCAAATTTTTTTATGAATAATCCAGAAAGCTGATAATCTTTTTCTAACAATCCTGTTTTAAGAGATTGTTTTAACGGTTCTGCGAGTATTTCAAGATGAGGGTGATCATTATAAAGGTGAATAGTAATAATTCGATTTTGCACTTGCATATCGACTACCGTTTCTTGCAATGCCTCCATATTTAGATAAAATAAAACCCTTGCATAATTAGCATCGATTTTACCGTTTTCTTTCATTCGGCCATTCCATTGAATTGTTGCATCGGCATGTTTCCCCAAAAATTGTAAAGGAACTTGCATGATAAGTTGATGCTGTGGACCACTTTCTCCAGAGAATAATTGCATTCCATTTAACCTTGATAAAATAATATCAGCACTCTCTTTTAACGGCTGTGATGTTTGAGCATCTTGCAGTAAAGATATAAGTTGCGGTTTTAGCGATTGTGCGATTTCTGAAATATCACCACCCTTACTATTTAAAGATGCTTCGTAGCTCATTCCTAGAGATTTAAAAATTGTTTTTAATGCTTGTTCCATCGCTCTGCTGTCAATTGAAGCAAGGACTTGCGCATCCGCTTGTGTAACAGCATTTTGTATAAACGGATCAGCTGAATCATTAGCAACTTTTAAAATATTGGAAAATATTGCTTGCGAGTTGTTAGTAGCGTCGTATTTCATCAATGATAATAATTGATTTTTAGCAGAGTCACCATTTTCATCTTGCGTGAATAAACGACTTATTGCATTTTCTGAAAATGACTTTATAAGCTGTTCGTGCAGCTGCTTTGCTAACAATTCAATTGTTTGTGCATTTTTGGGTAAAGCTTCAAATCGAATAATAAGTTGTTGAAGCTGCGACTTTTGTTCTGAAGTTAATAATTGTTGATTCGTTAACCATTCTTTCACTTGAGCGATCATATTTTGTACATCTGCTGCATTTGCAGCTGCAATTGTTTGAACTAGCTGGCCAGCTGATGAATTCTGTATCTCGGTATTTGGTAATAACTTTGATGTAATTTGTTGAAAGCTTTGTGATAACCAATTTGGAATCGTCGAATTTTTAGGTAGAATCTCTGCTTCTTTCAAAAAATTTAATGCCTGTAGATTATTGGCGGAAGTTTCTGAACTAAGTAAGGTTTGCACAGCTTTTGATAATAGAATGCCGCCAGTTTCTACTGCAAATGGTTTTGAAATGGCTTGTAATTGTTGAAGCAAATTCAGCTTTATTTGTTGAGATACATTATTATTTTCTTTTGACAAAACGTTTGCAAAGTTTTCAATTGCCTCTGCTATCCCTGTTGTTTTAGCCCCATATAACAATCCTTTGAAAATTTCGTCAGTAAAAGGAAGCTTTAATTCAATCATTCTGTGTATTACTTGGATAGCCTCATTTTTCAATGTCCCTTCAGGTAAATTATTTAACCAGTTTTCTGCCTGAATTAGTTGATCTTTTGATATTGGTAGTTGATTTTTTATAAAGTGGGCTAGTATTTGCTGCAGTTCTGCTGTTTTTGGCAGGTTCATTGAGTCAAGCAATTGCGTCATTTGCTGTGCCATTGTCTGAGAAGGCTGCATTGGCCCTGTAACTACCTTTAGTTGTGCTTCGGGGTTTATACTTGTTACCTGAAAAAAATGAGAATCTCCTGCTTTTAACGGCGTTTCTAGCTTCGCAAAAAGTTTTTGGTTGCCAATTTGTATCTCTGCCATCTGGTCGGGGTAAAGCTTTTTAATAGTCCCGTGAAAAACTTGTCCTTGTTTTAATGACAGGGATTGGCTTTGCTGAATTGCCGCCCTGTCAATTTGAATTGGGTTAAATGATGCGGATGTCATAAAAATAATCGCTCCTTACTTTCAACCATTGATTTAATCGGTTCAAAACTTTTTCGGTGCTCAATTGTTGGCCCAAACTGTTCAAGCGCTTCTAAATGTTGTTTCGTTCCATAGCCTGCATTCTGATCAAATCCATAGGCCGGATATTTTTCGTGCAGCTTCTCCATATATTCATCACGTGCATTTTTCGCTAGAATTGAAGCTGCCGCAATTGCTAAGCTTTTGGCATCCCCTTTTACGACCGATTTTTGGGGTATTGATATCGGCAATGTCATAGCATCTACAATACAGAAATGTGGACAAATTGTTAGATTCTCGACGCTTTCTTTCATTGAATGTTTTGTTGCTTCATATATATTTAATTGGTCTATCATATCAACACTTTGAAAATGAATAGAGTATGCTAATGCGTGCTCTTTAATGATTTGTGCAAAATCCTCTCTAGCTTTTTTTGAAAGCTGTTTTGAATCATTAATCCCTATAAAACGCTCACAGTTATATGGTAAAATGACAGCCGCTGTCACAACTGGACCAGCCAAGGGGCCTCTACCTGCTTCATCAATTCCTGCTATATACGCATTTTCAAAAGGCATAAATGAAGCATCGAAACGAACTTTCCGTTCATGCTCATCAACTATTAGTTGCTGTTTTTTCATCCGGTTTTCCCATTGTTTCCACACCTTTTGTACACCTATTCGCTCATCTTGCTGAATTTCATCCATCCATTGCTCATATTGCTTCGCTTCATTTAATGCGATTGTTATTTCTTTTATTGTTTTCCCCATAACACTACACTTCCCTACAGTCTCTATACTATTTTATCGGCATCTTTACTTGTTCATAAAAGTAAAAATTTTAGCTTTCATTATATGTACTACTTTTAATGTAACATAGCTGTCACTGTATTCGATCAATCAATAAGAATATAATTAAAAAGACTATAATTTTTGGAGGAGAAACCTATGAAAAAAATACTCCCTCTCTTTGCTGCACTAGTACTTATTCTCTCTGCATGCAGCAGTTCTTCAGAAAACACACATAGTAAAGAAGAGCATTTAGATGCTGAGGAAGGAATGGAATCATCAACTATTTCACATAATCATTTATCAGGAGATCTTCAAGAATTAACTGCATCTGCACACGAACTACCAGAATTTTTAGATTCACAACCGGAGGATATTCGTTTAGTTTATGAAGTTGCTGGACAAGCAACAGACATTTTAAAATGGATACCTTGTTATTGCGGATGTGGTGAAACTGCAGGACATCGAAGTAATTTAAACTGTTTTATTGCTGAATCCCGGGACGATGGTTCAATAGTTTGGGATGACCACGGTACAAGGTGTCTTGTTTGTTTAGAAATTGCAGTTGAATCTGTTCAAATGTATAAGGAAGGGAAAACGTTAAAAGAAATTCGCGAGGCAATCGATTCAAAATACGCAGAAGGTTATGCAGAACCAACTCCAACAGAAATCCCTGCATAAAAAAACATCATCAAATTACTAAAAAAATCTGCCATTCACCCCTTGCGTAATCAGTACCCAACGTACGAATGGCATTTAAAATTAAAAGGGTATAGAAAGTCTTAATTGACTTATCTATACCCTGTTATTTCTAGCTAGTTAGACTTTTTTAAACCTCTTGCCAGACATTTTACTCTAACTGCAAGCTCCCAATTATTACAATGTACTATAAAAGTGTTTGTCAAATTCAAGTTACTCTTCTGTCGATGCCTCTTTCTCCAGTTGTTCCTCAACAATATCAAATGTTAAATTTCCTAGATTTTGATTACGAATGTCTCGTACAATAATTTCAGATACTTGATCATAATCAATTTCGCCGCCTGGTCCAAACACTTTTCTTAGCTTTCCAATATGGTCGAATGTTTCAACTAAATCTTCATGTACAAATGTTATTCCGTAGCGTTCTTCCATTCGGTTAGGATAATGGATTGAAAGAAAACGCAATCCATATACCGCTAAATCCTCCATGTTTATAATGGTATCTTTTATCGCTCCTGTTAAAGCTAGTTTTAATCCTACTTCTTGATCTTCAAATTTCGGCCATAAAATCCCTGGCGTATCTAAAAGTTCCAAATCTTTGCCAACCTTAATCCATTGCTGCGCCTTTGTTACCCCAGGTGTATTTCCCGTTTTTGCGATATTCTTTTTAGCTAAACGATTAATTAATGTAGATTTCCCAACATTCGGTATCCCTACAATCATCGCACGTATAGCTCTTGGTTTCATGCCTTTTGCTTTCATACGTGCCCATTTATCAGCTAGTATTTCTTGGGCAGCTTTTGTTACACGCTGTAGACCTTTACCATCTAATGAATTAATAGCAACAGCCATATGTCCACGGTCTGCAAAGTATTGTACCCATTTATGTGTTTGTGAATCGTCTGCCATATCAGCTTTATTTAAAATTAGTAGACGTGGTTTCTGATTAATTACTTGATCAATCATTGGATTTCTTGAAGATAGAGGCAAGCGTGCATCAATTAATTCAAAAACAATATCTACAAGCTTTAATTTTTCAGATACTTCACGTCTTGCTTTTGCCATATGCCCTGGAAACCATTGAATTGTCATGTTGTCATCCTCCTATATGTATTGCTTGAACGAAATTTGTACAAGTTAATGTTTTTATTATGTGATTTACAATAACTATTTTTCCCTAATTGCCAAAAAGAAAAGGAGATTTCAAGTGAACCTCCTTTTAGTAACATACGTATTAATCTACTATCTGAATTTCATTTAATGGCCAAAATACAATATTTGTTTTTCCAATAATTTTTTCTTCACTAACGATGCCAATATGTCGGCTATCTTTACTATATCGACGATTATCACCCATTACAAAAACATAGCCTTCTGGAATAACTTCAAGTGTTGGATCAATGTCTTGTAATGTAAAATCCTGAGTCAATGTGCCTTCTGTTAGCTGGGATTTATATTCATCTAAATACGGCTCATCAATCGGTTCTCCGTTTATATATAATTGATCGTCTTTATACTCAATATAGTCGCCCGGCAGCCCAATTACACGTTTAATATAATCTTTTCCTTCTGGGGCATGGAATACAACGATATCGAAACGATCAAGCTCTCCCATTTTATTTACTATCATCCGGTCGCCATCTTCAAGAGTCGGCATCATAGATTCACCATCAACTACAATTGGTGTAAATAAAAAGTACCGAATAAGTACTGCAATTGCAAAGGCTATTATAAGTGCTTTTGCCCATTCCCAAATTTCATTTTTTTCTTTTTTAGTTTTTTCCACGAGAGATGTCCCCCCATCTATTACTATTTTATAGCAAATGAATAATGTTGTACAAGCAAAAAGAAAGGGAGCTTGCCAACCAAGCCCCCATTCTAAATAAATTATCGAATTTCTTTAATACGAGCTGCTTTACCACGTAGGTTACGTAAATAGTAAAGTTTAGCACGACGTACTTTACCACGACGGATAACTTCTAATTTAGCGATTTTTGGAGTGTGTACAGGGAATGTACGTTCAACACCAACACCGTAAGAAATTTTGCGAACTGTGAAAGTTTCGCTAATTCCGCCACCACGACGTTTAATTACAACACCTTCAAACACTTGGATACGTTCACGAGTACCCTCGATTACTTTCACGTGTACACGTACAGTGTCACCAGGACGGAAAGTAGGAAGATCAGTGCGAAGCTGTTCTTTTGTAATTTCTGCAATAATGTTTGACATAGTTTTCTCTCCTTAGACAGATGCTCATGCAGTCCTCTGTTGGCCACAGCGGAACACCGTAATTCAGTACTTCACATAGAAGCACAAAATGAATAATACCACATTTTTATTTATTTTTGCAAGTCGTTTAACTATTATTTTTCGTTCTTTAACTTTTCAATATATGAGATTTGCTCTGGTGTTAATTGCATTTCCTCCAGCAGGTCAGGGCGTCTTTCGAAAGTTCGTTTTAACGATTGTTCCTCACGCCATTTATCAATTTTCGCATGATTTCCCGATAATAATACATCTGGTACTTTCATTCCACGGAATTCAGCTGGACGAGTATAATGTGGATGCTCAAGCAAGCCTGTTGAAAACGAATCATGTATATGTGAATCTTCTTGTCCTAAAACACCAGGTAAAAGTCTTACCACTGCATCAATAACAGTCATTGCTGGCAATTCACCACCAGTTAAAACAAAGTCTCCTATTGAAATTTCATCCGTTACAAGATATTGTCGAATGCGTTCATCATATCCTTCATAGTGTCCACATAAAAATACAAGGTCCTGTTCTTTTGAAAGCTCCTCTGCTTTTTTTTGAGTAAAGCGTTCACCTTGAGGGCACATTAGAATGATTCTCGGTTGTCTACCCTCTGCAATTGTTTCGACTGCTTGAAACATTGGTTCAGGTTTTAGCACCATTCCAGCACCGCCGCCGTAAGGATAATCATCAACTTGTTTATGTTTATTGTCGCTATATTCTCGTATATCTGAAACTGTTAATGATACTGCCTCTTTTTCTTGAGCCTTTTTTAAGATAGAAGAGCCAAATACACCTGTAAACATATCAGGAAATAGACTTAAGACATGGATATTCATTACAATAATCCTTCCATAACGTGAATAATAATTTTCTTTTCTTCTACGTCGATTTCTTTTACTACATCCTCAATATACGGGATATAATGTTTCTTTCCGTTAGTAGCCTTGATTTCCCAAACATCATTTGCACCGGTTTCTAAAATCTCCGTAACTGTACCAATTTTTTCGCCTTCTTCAGAGAACACTTCACATCCGATGATTTCAAAATGATAATATTCATTTTCTTCAAGCTCGTCATCAGCTAATTGATCTTTTGTTACTTTTAATAAGCCTTCCTTAAATGATTCAACTAAATTAATGTTATTGTATCCTTCGAATGTTAATAAAATGAAGTTTTTATGTCGACGTACACTTTCTACAGTTACCCAAATTGGTTTTTTATCATCTTTCTTGAATACCGCTAATTTGCTTCCTGGTGCAAACCGGACTTCTTCAAAGTCAGTTGAGGATAATACGCGAACTTCTCCGCGAATACCATGAGTATTAACGATTCTGCCTACATTAAACCATTCCATAAATTCACCTCTTTATAAACTTATTGTTTACGTTCACTTATGTCAATCATACTAAGAAAAGAACAAGCGCCCTGCTCATGAGGTTACTCGTTTGAAAAAAGGCTTTTGCTTAGCACCGCGTCGGCGAGAACACCACGTCCTCTAGCAACGTCTAAAATTTATCTGCATCGAAAGCGAATCGTCAAATGCATAACTCTCGTCGTGTGGGCCTCAAGCACTCGCCGACAAAAACGCCATATCGAGTGGCATTGTCGCCACCTGCACATCCTTGTGCGACGGATGTCCCTCAATCGAAAGCATTTTTTTAACTTTCGACTAAGGGTAGACCGCGACCTTGAGGAGGTGGGTGACTTGGGCTTGCGCTAGACATTATTTAAAGATATTATACTTTTTATTTTTATAAATTAAAAAGGTTCTTTGTCAAATAACGTTGGTGAAGGATATTAATCGATTATTACCATGCTCTTAACTAGCTTTAGGCTGTTTGGGAGCGTGGTTGTTTTTGTTCTGTTGTTTTGAGTTTGAAGTGTAAAATAATTCGCTTTTTGTAATTCATAAAATTTCTATATCCATAAGCTACACGATTTAATACTTTAATTTTATTGTTAATCCCTTCAATTTTGCCGTTGTTATAAGGATAATTAAAGCTGTTATGTATATACGGAAGATGCTCTTTCAACGTTTTTATACTAGTCTTCATATAGCTAGAGATTAAAGGATGAACAGGATTTATTAAACAAGATTCTAACATTTTAAAGTCCTTCTCTTCCATTGCTTTCAAAAGGGCTTGATAAAGCTCATAATTCGCTTTTAGCACTGGATCATACGCTAAAATCTCTTCAACGATGCTTGTTTCAAGACGTTGTCCGAATAGCGAATAATATTTGTATTCAACGCTAGAGAGAGCCGATTTCTTTTTGAGAATTAGCTTCCAGTAACGCTTCAATCGACGGTACTTTTTCATGTCTTCGTTATCTGAAGTTCTTAGTTGATTCATCACACTGATTCGGCACTTATTCATAGATCGATTGATTAATTGAACTAAGTGAAATCGGTCAATAATTATTTTCGCTTTTGGAAACAGTTCTTTAATGACGCTTACATAACCTGCATTCATATCAATCGTTACCGTTTCCACATTTCGTCGGTCATTTAGGCTGTAATTCACAATGAAATGATTTTTAATTGCGAAGTTATCGCGACGATTAAGAATGTCCAAGATATCACCATTCAACACATTGATATATTCAAAAGCCATTGCCCCTTTTGCGTATTTAAATTCGTCAAAAGAAAGATGCTTCGGAAGCTTAGTATGATGGGGTTTAAGATGCACTGCAACTTCATTAATGACTCGTTGAACCGTTGTAGGTGAAATCGAACAATCTTTAGCGATCGATTTTAAGGATTGAGCTTCTGCAGATTTAATCATTACTTGAACTTTAACATTCTTAGAAATATAACAATTACGTTCAACGATTGGTGTTTTGGCAGTAAAGCTAGTGTTGCATTCTGTACACATAAAGCGTTGCTTTCTTAGTAGTAAATAGGTTGGACTTACCCCGGTAAGAGGTAAAGTAATTCGCGATAATTGAGTTCCGTTCTTAAAAACTGTAAAATTTTTGTTTTCAATACCACACTTTACGCAATGAGTAGGGTTGTAGGTTAATGTTCCAGTGATGTATTTACAAGCTTTTCCTTTAAAAGTCCCTTGTTTTACACAATCTTCATCGAATGTAATATTCAAGTCTTGAATATCAATCAAGGATTTAATACTATTAGAATATGACAAGTGAATTCCCTCCTGAATGATGGTTTTGGTCGACTTTAATTCTACAGGGAACCTCACTTGTTTTCTATTATTAAAATAAAAGAAAATAACGCTAGTGATATTCCATCACCTTCTCCAACTTTCGGGAGAAGGTGATTTTCATTCACCAACGTTATAAATTGTACAGCCATTAAAAAGAAGGGACTCGCTGATCGAGTTTCCCTCCTTTTTTTGGCTGAAACATACAGCTTCAGCTTTTTTATTGTCTCTAGCTTCAGGTGCTAGCTCTTTCGATCACTTCAACTTCCTCCTACGCGAGTACCCCCGCTTGTCGGAAGTCCCCAGTGCCGTCGAGAGCTAAACGAGCCCTTCGCTTTTCTTTTAATCCAATATATCGACGTAAGTCTTTTTCTTATGGTGACCGCCAGCAGCTGAATAAACAATTGTACGTATTGCCTTTGCAACCCGACCTTGTTTGCCTATAACTTTTCCTCTGTCTTGCGGATGAACAAAAAGTTTATAAACAATTCGACTTGAATTCTCGTCCGTCTCAATACGAACTTCTTCTGGATAATCGACTAATGGTTTTACGATTGTTTCAATCAGCGCATGCATAGCGGCACCTCCGATTATTTACTGAATTTTTGGTTGTGGAATTTTTCCATGATACCTTGTTCTGAGAACAGGTTACGTACAGTATCAGATGGTTTTGCACCATTAGCTAACCATTGAAGAGCTTTCTCTTCATCGATGTTTAAAGTAGCTGGTGAAGTAAGTGGGTTATAAGTACCAACTGTTTCGATTTGACGTCCGTCACGTGGTGAACGAGAGTCAGCTACTACGATACGATAGAAAGGAGATTTTTTAGCTCCCATACGTTTTAAACGAATTTTAACTGCCATGTTTATTTGCACCTCCGAATAAGTTTCACACAAGATAGTATATTATCAATGTTTGTGTAGTTTGTAAAGTGTTTTTTCTTAACACCTAAAATTTTAGCAAATTTTTTAACTTACTTCAACGATTAGTAAGATTTTAAGTTCAAATATTTAAGATAAATTAGATATTAGTCCTCTTATTTAAACAAAGAATCCAAGCCAGGTAATCTCATTTTTTTCTTACCTTTTCCTTGCGCCATACCTGTCATTTGCTTCATCATTTTTTTCATATCTTCAAATTGCTTTAACAATCTGTTTACTTCCTGGACAGATGTACCAGAACCTTGTGCAATACGTTTTTTACGACTTGCATTCATGATTTCAGGATGTGTTTTTTCAGCAGGCGTCATCGAATAAATAATCGCTTCAACACGCCCCATTTGTTTTTCATCCACCTTCACATTATCAAGGCCTTTAATTTTATTAGCACCTGGTAACATCTTTAACATATCTTCAAGTGGACCCATTTTTTTCACGGCTTGAAGTTGCTCTACGAAGTCATCAAGTGTAAAGCTTTGTGTCATAAATTTTTCCTCAAGCTCTTTCGCTTTTTCCATATCGACATTTGCTTGAGCTTTTTCAATTAATGACAGCACATCACCCATACCTAAAATACGTGAAGCCATACGTTCAGGATGGAATGGTTCCAGTGCATCCATTTTTTCACCCATACCGACAAACTTAATCGGTTTTTCTGTTACAGCACGGATAGATAATGCTGCACCACCACGTGTATCACCATCAAGTTTAGTTAGTACAACACCTGTAATTCCTACCGTTTCATTAAAGCTTTGGGCAACGTTTACCGCATCTTGACCAGTCATCGCATCGACAACTAAAAATACCTCATCCGGTTCTTTTAAAGCCTTAATGTTTTTCAATTCGTCCATTAGTTCTTCATCGATATGTAAACGACCTGCTGTATCGATAATAACAACATCCAAATGTTCTTCCTTTGCATGCTCAATCGCTTGTCGAGCAATTTCAACAGGGGACACATTGTTTCCAAGAGCGAATACAGGAATTGAAAGTTGTTTTCCTAATGTTTCAAGTTGTTGGATCGCCGCTGGACGGTAAATGTCAGCTGCTACTAATAAAGGTTTGCGGTTATACTTTTTACGCAGTACGTTTGCTAACTTACCAGTAGTTGTTGTTTTACCCGCACCTTGTAGACCGACCATCATAATAACAGTTGGCGGTTTTGAATTAAATTTAATTGGGCTTTGTTCCCCACCCATTAATGAAGTTAATTCATCTTGAACGATTTTAATTACTTGTTGACCTGGCGTTAAACTTTTCATTACTTCAGAGCCAACTGCGCGTTCACTTACTTTTTTTACAAAATCTTTAACAACCTTTAAGTTAACGTCTGCCTCAATTAATGCAAGACGAACTTCCCGCATCATCGCTTTAACGTCTTGTTCGGAAACTTTCCCTTTACCTTTAATCTTTTGGATTGTCCCTTGGAGTCGTTCCGCTAATCCTTCAAATGCCATTGTTTAGCCTCCTAATCCGTTTCCTTTAATTGATTAATTAATGCAAGACAATCTTCTTTAGAAGCTTCGTCTTTAATTGCATTCGATAATTGTTCAAGGATAGTTTGACGTTGACCGAATTTTTCAAATAACCGTAATTTTTCTTCATATTCCTCAAGCATTGCTTCTGTACGTCGAATATTATCATATACAGCTTGACGTGAAACTTTATAGCTTTCTGCAATTTCTCCAAGTGACAGATCATCTAAATAGTAAAGTTCCATATAACTACGCTGTTTTTCAGTTAATAATGCTTGATAAAAGTCGAAGAGAAAGTTCATGCGTGTTGTTTTTTCAAGTAGCATCAATATCTCTCCAATCATAATTTGTCTATAGTATCATATACGTTTACACAATTAACTGTCAAGGCGAAATCCTTGATATATTTAAAAAGTACAATTCAGGATAAATACTGAATTGTACTTTTATGCATCTTAAATAGTTGATTTTTGTTCCAGTCGGGCACCTAAACCAGCTAATCATCCATTTTTTCTAATTCTTTTTCCAAGCCTTCTGCAAATAGTCCGTAGACGTAACGCTCTGCGTCAAATGGCTGTAGATCATCCATTTTCTCACCAAGACCAACAAATTTCACCGGAATATGAAGTTTGTTGCGAATCGCTAACACTATACCGCCTTTTGCAGTACCGTCAAGTTTTGTCAATACAATTCCAGTTACATTTGTTGCTTCTTTAAATGTTTGTGCCTGAATTAAGGCATTTTGTCCAGTTGTCGCATCAAGTGCAAGCAACACTTCGTGAGGAGCATTTGGTATTTCCCGAGAAATAACTCGGTGAACTTTTTCAAGCTCTTTCATTAAATTCACTTTATTTTGAAGTCGTCCTGCTGTATCACAAATTAATACATCAACTCCGCGTTTTTTAGCTGCTGCAATCGCATCATAAATGACAGCTGCCGGGTCAGAGCCTTCCGATTGTTTAATAACTTCACAGCCAACACGGTCTCCCCATACTTGCAGCTGATCAATCGCTCCAGCACGGAATGTATCACCTGCTGCAAGTAAAACGCTTTTACCTTGTGTTTTTAAACGATGTGCAAGCTTTCCAATTGTTGTCGTTTTGCCGACACCATTAACCCCAACAAATAATATAACAGTAAGCTCACCCTCTGGCTGCATATTTAATTCCACAATATTTTCTTCGCCAGCTTCATAAATTTCTACTAATTTTTCGGAAATAATCGTTTGGATGCCTTCTGTATCTTTAATATTTTTCCGTTGCACCTCAAAACGCAGTTTATCCATTAAATCCATTACCGTTTCAAAGCCAACATCAGCTTGCAATAAAACCTCTTCTAGTTCTTCGAAGAAATCTTCGTCAACTTTACGGTATCGAGCTACTAAATCATTAACTTTTGAAGTAAAGGAATCACGCGTTTTCGCTAGACCCATTTTAAATTTTTGGGTAATTGACCATGCTGACGGTTTCTTTTCAGTCTCTTGTTCAACTACACTTTCAGAAAGATTGTCTTTTATTGAAGAATCTGTTTTCTCTTCTGTTTGTTCTTCAATAATTTCCAACATTTTTTCCACTGTCTCTTCAACTGTATTAAGTTCTTCATTTTGTTCAACTTTCTCTTGTACATCAGATGAAAGAGATTCCGATGCATCAGCTTCTTCAACATGTTGTTGAACTTTTTCTTCTTCAGCATTACCTATTAATTTTTCCTTCAATCGTTTGAAAAAGCTCATAAAATTCCGCTCCTTTTCCCTATTAGAAAATTTGGCTTATCGCCGAGCATTCTCTGCGATAAGCCCTAGTTGCACTTAAGCAGATAACACAGTGGATACCTTTTTATCTGCTTAGTACTGCTTCTTCTTCAAGTTTTACAGAAACAAGTTTAGAAACACCTGATTCCTGCATTGTAATACCATATAAAACGTCCGCACCTTCCATTGTCCCTTTACGATGCGTAATAACAATAAATTGTGTTTCGCTGCTTAATTTATTCAAATAGTCGCTATAGCGTTGTACATTTGCTTCATCGAGTGCAGCTTCCACTTCATCTAAAATAACAAATGGAACTGGTCGTGTATTCAATATTGCAAATAATAGTGCAATGGCTGTTAGTGCTCTTTCTCCACCAGAAAGCAAACTTAAGTTTTGAAGTTTTTTTCCGGGTGGCTGCGCTACAATCTCAATGCCGGTTTCAAGTAAATTATCTGGATCAAGCAATACTAAATCAGCCTGTCCACCGCCAAACAGCTCTCGGAATACAAATCTAAACTGTTCCTGAATCATCGTAAATGATTCTCTAAAACGACTAGACATTTCTTCATCCATTTCTCTAATTGCTTCATGTAATGTCTCTTGTGCTTCGATTAAATCATTTCGTTGCTCAGTTAAGAATGTGTGTCTTTCTAAAACACGATCATATTCTTCAATGGCAGTTAAGTTTACAGGGCCAAGCTCTTCTATAGATTGTTTTAAAAGTTTTACTTTTCGGCGGACTTGGTCAACATCTTCAATGTCAATCGCTTGCTGCGCGGCTTCTTCAAAGTCAAGTTCATACTGCTCATCTAATTGTGTATGTAAACGATTGATTTCAAATTCCATTCGACTTCGTTTTACTTCAATTGCTCTCAAGCTTTCCATAAATCCTTTATGAACACGCTGTAATTCTTTTAACTGTTCTTCAAGCAGGGATAATTTTTGCTGTTGTTCTAAACGAGCCTGTCGATTTTTTTGTATTTCATTCGTTAGTGTCTCTTTTTTAGACGCCCATTCTTGAACAGTTTTTTCAATTTCCTCATCAGAAGGACCGTCGCTATCATTCTGCTGTATCCATTTAATTTCTTGCGCAATAGATTCTAGTTGTTGTTTTGCTTTTGTTCGCTTTAATGCTAGCTCAGCCGTTGAAATTTGCAATTGGCTAAGCTGTTCTTGAACGACGGCAAGCTCTGAACGTTTTTGTGCAGACTGCTCACGCAAGTCATCTTTTTCTGTTTCACTTTTTGATTTTAATTGAGTAAGTTGCTCTACTTGGTTGTTAATATCATCGAGTTCCAACTTTAGTTGCTCTAGACGCTTTATAGCCTGTTTTTTTTGTTGTAAAAGAGAAGTTTTTCTTGATGTTGCTGACGACTGTTCAGAAGTTGCGTTATTAACTGTCATTTTTAGATTTTTTTCTTCAACTTCTAATTCAAGTAATTTAGCTCGATGCTCTACCTCTTCTTGACGAAGTGCATCTCCTTCAACCTTTAAAGCCTCTAATTGTTCTCGCAACTGTGCCAACAGTTGTTTTTCTGATGCGACTGATTTTTCAGCTTGAACAATAGAAGCATCCATTTGTGAAAGCTTCTCTGTCAATTGATCCAGCTCCGCTTTACGAGAAAATAAAGAGGATTGCTGCTTTGATGCACCACCTGTTAGAGAACCTCCGGCATTAACGATATCTCCTTCAAGTGTCACAACACGGTATTTGAAACCGCAGCTTCTTGCGATTTGGCTTGCACCTTCAAGATTTGAAGCAACTAAGACATTACCTAATAAATTCTCAACTATACTGCGATTTTCTTCATCAAAATTCACAAGTTCATAGGCAAGGCTTACAAAAGCAGGGTGTTCAGTAGCTGAAGCTAGTTGAGAAGGTAGCAATTTTCGGGACTTCATAACAGTTTTAGGTAAAAATGTTGCTCGTCCAATTCGTTTTTGTTTTAACCAGCCAATTGCTCTTTGCGCATGTTGCTCCGTTTCCGTAACTATATGTTGGGAGGCAGCGCCTAAAGCCGTTTCAATAGCTTTAGAGTACTTTCCATCAACTTGAATTAACTCTGCAACTGCCCCCTCAATTCCAGGTAGCTCTCCTCGATCACGAGCCAACAAAATCTCTTTTACTCCTTGGAAGAATCCTGAAAAATCAGCTTCAAGCTCTGCTAAAGTATCTTTTCTTGCTTTAAGTTGCTGCTGATGTTGATAGGCTTGATACAATAACTGTTGTTTCTCGTCAAATGATGATGAAGCACCCTTCAGTTGAATTTGTATTAATTCATATTGCTCAAGTTTTTCTTTAACTTGTAACTCAACTTTTTGCAAAATCTTTTGAAGCTGCTGTTTCAACTCGCTAACTTGTTCAAGCTTTTTAGCCATTTCTGATGATCGATCACTCATTCTATCAGCCGTTTCTTGGTGTAATGCAAGCTGCTGCTCTATATGCTTTAATTCGTTTCTAACAGTTGCTTCTTCATTTAATAAATCGATATATTTATTTTTTGATTGCTCAATTTCTTGCTCAATTTCTATTGCTGATGAATTTAATGTCAGTTCAATTTGTTTTATGTCATTTTTTAATTGTTGAACTTCTTTTTGCTTTTCTGCAAACTGTAATTTCTTTTCCTGTTCACTTGCAGTTAATTCATTCTCTTCTTCAGTGGCTTGCTGTAATGAAATTTGCAATTGTTTTAACTGTTTTTCAGCATTCAATCGCTTTTCTTTCATCAAAGCTTTGCGGCCTTCCCATCGTTCAACTTCAGAGCTTGCTTCAACTAATTGCTCTTGTGCAGCATCTAATACTTCATCAATGTCTTTTAATTTTCCACGAATACCATCTACTTGGGCTTCAAAATTTGAAATTTCCAATGCATGCTGATGTTCAGTTTTTCTTAAATCCTCATGCTCACTATTTACAGCTTGTAAATCAGCTGAGTAGTTTGTTAAATCGTTTACAATTAAGGCAATATCAAATTCTCTTAATTCTTCTGACATTCTTACATAATCTTTTGCTGCCGATGCTTGAATTTGTAATGGTTCTAGACGACTATCAAGTTCATGCAAAATATCTAAAACGCGGTGTAAGTTTTCATCTGTTTCAACAAGTTTATGTTCTGCTTTTTTCTTTCGCAGTTTATATTTTAAAACTCCAGCAGCTTCTTCAAATATCGTTCTGCGATCATCTGGTCGACTGTTTAAAATTTCATCTACGCGTCCTTGAGAAATAATAGAAAACGCTTCTTTCCCTAGACCAGAATCTAAAAATAAGTCCGTAATATCCTTCAGGCGACATTGCTGATTGTTTAGCAAATATTCGCTATCACCTGAACGATACACACGTCTTGTCACACTTATTTCTGTATAGGGCATTGCAACCTGTTCATCTTCATTATCTAAAACAAGCGTCACTTCTGCAAAATTCAGTGGCTTCCTTGAATCACTTCCAGCAAAAATAACATCTTCCATTTTGGATCCGCGCAGTGATTTCGCTGATTGTTCCCCCAACACCCACCGAATGGCATCTGTAACATTACTTTTCCCACTGCCATTAGGTCCTACAACTGCTGTTACACCAGGAACAAAATCAATACCAATACGATCAGCAAACGATTTAAAGCCAATTACTTCAAGTCGTTTAAGGAACATACTATTCCTCCTTGTGCAAAGACTGATTTAAAGTTACCATTGCGTTTTGAGCTGCTTGCTGTTCAGCCTCTTTCTTCGATTTACCTCGTCCAATTCCGAGTTCTTGATTATTTAATAAAACACGGGAGACGAATGTACGATTATGTGCCGGTCCTTTCTCGTCTACAATTTCATAATGCAGTACACCATTATTTGATTGTTGAACCATTTCTTGCAATTGACTTTTAAAATCCATCACATGCGAAAAAGCACCGACTTCTACTTTAGGGAAAACAATTCTTTCTAAAAATTCAACTACTATATCTAACCCTTGATCTAAATAGAGAGCTCCAATAAATGATTCAAAAACGTCTGCTAAAAGTGCAGGGCGCTCACGACCACCAGTAAGCTCTTCACCTTTTCCTAATAAGACGTATTTGCCGAAGTTTAGTTCATTTGCGAAGATAACAAGTGAAGGTTCACAAACGATTGAAGCACGGAGCTTTGTTAACTCTCCCTCACTCATATGTGGATATCTTTCGAAAAGGTATTTAGATACAGATAGTTCAAGAACTGCGTCTCCTAAAAACTCAAGTCGTTCATTGTCAGTAAAAAGTTTGCGACGATGCTCATTCACATAGGATGAATGCGTAAATGCTTGATAGAGTATGGATTTGTTTCGAAAATAAATATTGAGTTCCTCTTGTAAAAATTCAAATTGGCTTTTAATTTTTTCAGGTAGCACACCAATTTTATGATTACTTCCTTTTTTTCGTATTGTCATGAACAATCTGCCTTCCTAATAGATTCTAACGTTTAGTTTACCTTGTTATGTATGAGAAATTCAACTTTTCTTTAATAAGAAAAGCGGAGAACGCTCGTTAAGCTCCGACAACAACTGGAAGATCCGACAAAAGGGCGCTTTTTGCCCTTGCCGGAGGATCTGAAGTTGTCGAGGAGCTAGCGTTCGCAGCTAGACATCTTGAAAAGCGGAGGCGGCTCGTTTACAACCGACAAGCGCTCGCCGACAAAACCGCCACATCGTGTAGCATTGTCAGCACTAGCCCATCCATGTGCGTCGGAGAGCCCGAATCGAAAACGTCTTTTCAGTTTTCGACCGAGGGCAGACCGCGACCTCGAGGGTGTAGCCGCCGTAGCTAGACATTTTTTAGAAAAGCGGAGAACGCTCGTCCAGCTCCGACAACAACTGGCCGACAAAAGCGCCACGTCGTATGTCTTGTCGGCACTAGCATATCCGTATGCGTCAGAAGATCCGGCAAAAGGGCGCTTTTGCCCTTGCAGGAGGATTTGAAGTTGTCGAGGATAGCGTTCACAGCTACAACTATTTAAACAATGAAAAGAGGCACTATTTTGCACTTTAATAAATGCGAAATTTGTGCCTCTAACTATTTTAGCTTACTTTGCCTTCAATGTAACTGATAGCATCGCCAACAGTTGCGATTTTTTCTGCATCTTCGTCTGAAATTTCCATATCAAACTCATCTTCAAGTTCCATAACTAATTCAACAACGTCTAATGAGTCTGCACCTAAATCTTCACGGAAAGAAGCTTCTAATTTCACTTCGCTTTCGTCAACGCCTAAACGGTCAACGACAACTTTTGTAACACGTTCTAATACTGTAGCCAAGTCGGTCACCTCCCCTCAAATAGTATACATAAAAAAGGCAGTAGTTCAAAGTGTGTGACAACAAAATTATGCATTACATAATAATTTTTGTTAAAATCCAACATCACAAAAGGATATTAGAATTTTTTACATGTGCATACCGCCATCAATGTGTAATGTTTGGCCAGTCATATAATTTGAATCCTCAGAAGCTAAGAATACAACTGCTTTTGCAATATGTTCTGGCTCTCCAAGACTGCCAAGTGGAATTTGAGATAACATTGAGCTCTTAACTTCTTCTGGAAGTGCATCTGTCATTTCAGTTGTAATAAACCCAGGAGCAATTGCATTTACTAAAATATTACGGGAAGCAAGCTCTCTTGCAGTTGTTTTCGTTAATCCAATAACACCGGCCTTTGCAGCAACATAATTTGCCTGACCCGCATTACCCATAACACCAACAATTGAAGTAATGTTGATGATGCGACCGGAGCGCTGTTTCATCATTTGGCGTGTCACTGCTTTTGTACAAAGGAATACACCTTTTAAATTGGTATTAATGACATCATCCCATTCCTCTTCCTTCATACGCATAATGAGATTATCACGTGTAATTCCTGCATTGTTAACCAAAATATCGATTGAGCCAAATTGTTCGATAGCAGCATTCATTAAGCTTTGTACAGACTCATTATCTGCTACATTGGCTTGTACAGCAATAGCTTTTGCTCCTAAGCTGTTTATTTCTTCAACAACTTGTTGTGCTTTTTGCTCACTTCCACTGAAATTTACAACAACGTTTGCTCCCTCTGAAGCAAGTTGTAATGCAATAGCTCGGCCAATCCCTCTTGAAGCACCTGTTACAACTGCAGTTTTTCCATCTAATTTACCCAATTTATTCACCCCTTAAAGATTCGACTACTTCGTTAAATGAAGCTTCATCATACACACAAAATGTTTTAACGGAACGATCTACTTTCTTCACTAAGCCAGAAAGAACTTTTCCTGGACCACACTCTATGAATGTCGTCACACCTAGCTCTAACATTTTACGGACATCATCTTCCCATAAAACAGGACTGTAAACTTGTTCAACCATTTCCTTTTTAATTTCAACGGCATCCTGTAAAAGTTCTGCTTTCACATTGCTAATAATAGGTGTTGTCGGAGTTTGAATATCGATATTTTCAATTTCTTGTTCTAACTTCACAGCCGCTTCTTTCATTAGCGATGAGTGGAAAGGCCCACTAACAACTAATGGAATCGCTCTTTTTGCACCAGCCTCTTTTGCTGCTGTTGATGCCTTTTCAACACCAAGCTTTGTTCCTGAAATAACTATTTGACCAGGACAATTTAAGTTTGCAAGCTGCACTGTCTCTCCTTGTGCAGATACTTGTTCACAAACCTCTCTTAAACTATCAGCTTCCATACCTAGAATTGCAGCCATTGCGCCTTGACCAGCAGGAACGGCTTCATTCATAAACAATCCACGTTTATGAACAGTTTTTACAGCATCTTCAAATGAAAGTGCCCCAGAAGTTACGAATGCACTGTATTCACCTAATGAATGACCAGCTGTATAATCAGGTTGAATTCCTGCTTTAATTAATTTTTGTGCAATCATGACGCCAGTAGTTAATAATGCAGGCTGGGCATTATAAGTTAACGTTAATTCTTCGGCAGGACCCTCTAACATTAACTTTGATAATTCAAATTGTAATACTTCATCAGCTTTATCATAAAAGGCTTTGCTTTCTTCACTATTTTGAATAAATTCTGAGCCCATTCCAACTTGTTGTGAACCTTGTCCAGGAAAAATAAAAGCTATTTTTGTCATTTTGTATCCCCTTTTCTAATCCATTATTACTCCTTAGTTTGGAGAAATTGTCGTTTTAATCACATCAACTACATCATGCTCTACCATAATAGATGCCTGACGTATCGCACTATAAATAGCTCTAGCATTAGATGATCCATGTGCTTTAACGACCGGCGCCTGCAGACCGAATAGTGCAGCCCCGCCATGCTCTGAATAATCCAGTTTACCTTTAAGATTCTTCAACTCATTTTTCATTAATAGAGCGCTAATTTTTGTTTTACTAGAAGCCATAAAAGCATCCTTTAGCATAGACATTATTGCTCCGGCAGTTCCTTCAATCGATTTCAAAACCATATTTCCAGTAAAGCCATCTGTTACAACTACATCCGCCACATTGTTTAATAAATCTCTAGCTTCTACATTGCCAATAAAGTTTAAATCTGTTTCTTTTAACTGGCCGAATACTGCCTTTGTTAACTCGTTTCCTTTTTTCTCTTCTGTCCCGATATTTAATAGACCAACACGGGGTTTCTCAATTCCACGTACTTTTTGAGCATAAATATTCCCCATAATTGCGTATTGCACTATATTTTCTGGCTTTGCATCGGAATTCGCACCTAAATCAAGCATTAAAAATCCTTTACCATCGATTGTCGGTAAAGTTGTTGCTAATGCAGGGCGAGAAACCCCTTCAATACGACCTATTTTAAATAATCCACCAGCCATTAATGCACCTGTATTGCCGGCTGATAAACAAGCATCTGCACGACCTTCTTCTACAGCTTCCAACATTTTTGCCATAGAGGAGTCTTTTTTACGGCGAACTGCACGAGCAGGATCATCTTCCCCTTCTACTACTTCCTCACAATGTATTACCGTCAAGCGGTCATGTTCTTTTAGGAAAGGTTGTAATTGTTGCTGATGTCCATAAAGCTGTACTTCAATATTTGGAAAGTCTTCTAGTGCGAGTAATACACCTTCAACGATTGCTTTTGGCGCATGATCTCCACCCATACCGTCAATTGCTAATTTCATTATTGTCACCTGAGCCTTTCGTGCGATACATTTCAAATTCGCCTTTAAATACAGTTTCATTATTAACTGTTGATATTACTTCTATATATGTACGATTTTTTTCATTATGTTGTCCGCGTACAATCGCTTTCGTAATGACACGGTCACCTGCTTTTACAGGATTAATAAAGATGACATTTGCTTTTACAGTTAACGCTAGTTCATCGTTTATAACTGCTACGGCTAAAGAGTTCGCCTGTGCAAATAAATGATGTCCCCTTGCAATGCCATTTCGCTGAAAAACATGTTCTTCCTTAACATCGAAAATTGAGATTGCCTGCTTATCTAATTCTATATCAATAATTTCTCCAATCACTTCGTCCAAGGGCAGAGATTTTACTTCATTTTCATAATTTCTTTCAGCAACATCCTTTATACGTTCACGCAATTCAGGAATAGCTAGTTCCATTCGATCCAGGCGAATGGTTTGAACACTGACTCCAAACTGAGAAGCTAACTGTTCATCAGTGACGAATGGGTTGTTTTCTATTGTTTCAGTAAGTAGCCTTTGTCGTTCTTTTTTTGTTCGCTTCATATCACTCGTCACCCACTTAAATAATTTTAGCACTTGGTACTAATACCAGTATACATATCCTCAAAAAAGAACGCAACAAAAATTGTTGCGTTCTACATGTTAATCAATCCGTTCACCGTTGAGAACACCTGTCTCCTCTAACATTTCCCTTAAATGTCGATAATCATCGCCTGTCCAAAATGCTTCGTCATAAATTAGTTTTGCAGCATCTTGTCTTGCAACCTCTAACGTACGATAATCATGTACTAAATCAGCAAGTTTGAAATCTGGCAAACCACTTTGTTTTTTTCCAAAGATATCTCCAGAACCCCGTAGCTCTAAATCCTTTTCTGCTAGCTTAAATCCGTCGTTTGTTTGTGTCATTGACAACATGCGTTCTTTTCCTTCATCACTTTTAGGATCAGCTAGTAATACACAATACGATTGATGTTCTCCTCGACCAACTCGGCCGCGCAATTGATGGAGCTGTGCCAGTCCAAATCGATCCGCATCATAAATTACCATAAATGAAGCGTTTGGCACATTTACACCAACCTCGACTACCGTTGTAGATACTAATACATCAATTTTCCCTTCAGTAAATTCACGCATTACTGCATCTTTTTCATCAGGATGTAGTCTTCCGTGCATTAATCCAATTTTATATCGACCATGAAAAATCGTTGCAAGCTGCTCGTATACATCAACCGCATTTTGCACATCTAATTTATCCGATTCCTCTATTAACGGACAAATTACATATGCTTGTCTACCTTGACGCAGTTCCTGTTCCATTTTTGATAAGACCGAATTTAATTGTTCATTTTTTAACCAATGAGTTTCAATTTGTTTTCTACCTGCTGGTAATTCATCAATAATGGAAACATCCATTTCACCAAAGGCAGTAATAGCAAGAGTTCGGGGAATTGGAGTAGCCGTCATAAAGAGAACATCAGGATTCATGCCTTTATCTCTTAAAATTCTACGCTGCTCAACTCCAAATCGGTGCTGCTCATCTGTAATGACAAATCCTAGATTAGAAAAAACGACATCAGGTTGAATTAGAGCATGAGTCCCTATCAAAATATCGATTTCTCCATTATGTAATTGCTCTAAGATAATTCTTCTTTCTTTTGTTTTTGTTGAACCTGAAAGTAAAGCAACGCGTACACCAATCGGTTCAAACCAATTTTTTAAAGATTCAGCATGCTGTTCAGCTAAAATTTCGGTCGGAGCCATTAATGCCCCTTGAAAGCCCGCTGTAACAGCTGCATAAAGTCCAATCGCCGCAACAATTGTTTTTCCTGAACCAACATCTCCCTGCAACAGCCGATTCATTCGATGAGGTTCTTTTAAGTCCTTGCAAATTTCATTCACAACACGCTGCTGCGCCTTTGTTAACGTAAACGGTATCATTTTAATGAATTCACGAAGCTTTTGCAAATCATATTGAATCGCTAGACCTCGTTCATTTTCTTTCCTTGCTTTTCTTAATGCTTGTATTCGCAATTGAAAATATAACAGCTCTTCATAAACAAACCGTCTTCTCGCTTGTTTGGCATGCTCACTATCCTTTGGAAAATGCACACCTTCCAGCGCATCTATTATAGATAGCAATTTATATTGCTCGATTAAATGCGGCGGAAGGGTTTCTTTCATTTCTTTACCGACTACATCTAAAGCCTGTCGCATATATTTGCGAAATTTATTTTGATGGATGGAGCCCTTCAAGCTATAAACCGGTTCAAAATCGACACTATCAGTTTTAGGTCCGAATTTAATTGACGTACCGTTAATTACTTGTCTTCCTCGATCCCATTTTCCTGATACTGTAACAATCGCACCTGGAGTCAGCTTTGTCCGCAAATAATTTTGATTAAAGAAAACCACTTTTATTAAATGTCTTCCTGCTAATACAGTTACTTGAATTCTCGATTTATTTTTTCCTAAATAAAGAACAGAAGGTACACTTTCTACTCTTGCTTCAATTGTAACCTTCTCATTATGCGGAGTGGCAGCCAAATCTTTTAGCCGATAATCTTCATGCCGATAAGGAAACGTCCATATTAAATCGTTTATTGTAAAAATGCCCATATCACCAAGATGTTCAGCAGTTTCTTTTCCGATTCCTTTTAATGATGTGACCGGCTCTAATATTACGCTACTCACCCTTCAATACAACTCCTAAAAAATTAATTGTGAATGTTTTTAGTGTAGGAGTGAGCAAAGTTTTAATGCATTGATGCATATTAGCTTCCCCCTTCTTCTAATTACTTTCTTATTCTTTTGTAAACCAACCTGAACATTTTAATAATATTATATACTTTTTCTATTTTGGGTTGATAGTGATTTAATCTATCCTATAACTTTAGTTGTTTAATATAAAACTAAATACATGTTATGGATAGCAGCGTGTAATATGTAAAATAAAGTTATTTAAAAATAAAAAAGGAATTTTTTAATATAACCATTTAAATTTTTACATTTTTAGACTTTCTTATTTTTGGAATCGTCTAAGTTGGGAAGGGAGGGCTTCTATCGTGCAACTAGATGATGAAAGGTTTCAATCAATTATTAATGAACATAATGATTATTTACTTCAGCTAACCTATCTTTACGTAAAAGATTGGAACACTGCAGAAGATATTGTTCAAGAAGTTTTTATTAATTATTGGATGAAGGAAGAACAATTTCAAGCTCAATCAAGCCTGCGAACTTACTTAACCAGAATTGCGATTAATCGTTGTAAAGACTATTTAAAAAGCTGGCGGTACAGAACGCAAACATTAACAAATGTTTTTACTGGAATGATTCGCCCGAAAAATCAACTGATTTTGCAAGACGAACAATTGATATTAGCAGATGCTGTCTTAGCATTACCAATTAAATTTCGTGAGGTTATTATTCTTTATTATTTTAAAGAGTTAACTATCCGTGAAATTGCAGTAATTATAAATACTTCAGAAAGTACGATTAAATATCGGCTGAGATCTGCTAAAGAGCGTTTGAAGGCAAAGTTATCCACTCAACAATGGGAGGTGTTAACAAGTGAATGAGATTAAGAGACAATTACAATTAAAAGTTGGCGATACAACCCAACAACAGCAAAATGTTATTCAAAAGATCAGTGCACAGTATCCAATTCGTACAAAAAAGAATAATGCCTTTTTTCCTGCGTTCATTAGTTTTGCACTTTTAGTAGGGGCTTGTCTATTTGTATTTTCATATATTGGCGAGAAGCAATCACGTACTCCCCCTAATGAGATTGTTGCAACAACAGTTGAACAGGAAAAAGACAATGAAAACAATACGACTTTACTTTTAACAGAAGAGCAGAAGAAAGAATATTATAAGCAATATAAGGAAATTATGGACAAAGTCAATGAGAAGAAACTCGGCCTCGGATTAGAAGTTGCCCCGATGGAAAGCTTCGAAGAATCCGATTGGGTGGAACCAAAGGACTACGAAAAAATGGTAAATAGTATTGTAGAGGATTTTTTAGCAACAGAACGTGAAAAAAAAGCTGCACTATCACGATATCTTGAAGAAACTGTAACGAATCTAGATGGCGAAACGACAAAACCAATCTATGTGTACTTCTCTGGTTTAATGATAAAGATTAAAATGACAGCTAATTTTGTAACACAATATAACACAGAGTATGATCGACAATTGTTTATAGCAGTTAATGATATATCAACACAATTAGCAGACAAAAAAGGAACGTGGGAGCAAACTTCCTCAAAAGCTTCTTTAATTGATGGTGGTAAAACTTATAGTATACGTATTGAGGGGATTTTCTATTTTAATGGCATAACTTATGAAAAAGCATTTACAATTGAATTTAGTTGTGATGAATTCGGTAATATATATTAGTTTTCTTCAAATAAGTAAGTCAAAACCACCAGTATAACTGGTGGTTTGCTCTTCGCGTGAAACGCTGGGTTACTGGCTCCTGTCTAAAGACATTCTGAAAGGTCCGCCAACCGCACTTCGCTTCCTCACTTTGCCGCTAAAGCGGCTTTTTTATTTCTTTCTTCGATTGATTTCTTCTCCTGTGAAAGGGTCAATGAATTCTTTCATTGTCATTTGATCTTCCAGGATATCTTCTTGTAATTGATTTTTGATATATTCTTGTATTGTTTTTTTATTTCTTCCTACTGTATCCACATAAAATCCTCTGCACCAAAATTTTCTGTTTCCATATCGATATTTCAGATTGGCGTGTCGATCGAAAATCATTAAACTACTCTTCCCTTTTAAATAACCTACAAATCCTGAAACACTTAACTTCGGTGGAATACTTACTAACATATGAATATGATCGGGACATGCACTTGCTTCTATGATTTCCACGCCTTTTCTTTCACACAATTGTCGCAGGATTCTTCCTATATCTGCCTTTATTTGACCATAAATCACTTGTCTTCTATATTTCGGTGCAAACACAATGTGATACTTACAATTCCACGTTGTATGTGCTAAACTTTTCTTATCCATTTTGGAGCTCCTTTCGTACGAAGTCGGTTGACCAGACCTGACTTTATTGTACGACTGGAGTTTTTTTTATGTCCATAGCTATAAGCTTTCCGGAACCCCCTGCATAGCAGGGGGTTTTCATTTATACAAATCAAAAAAACACGCCATTCTTTTATGAATAGCGTGTTTTAAATTTACTTATTGTTGAAGCGACTTAATACTCTCTAATTTTCCATTGTCTAAGATTGCCTTGCTAATGGCTTTCCCAGTAGGTGTTGCAGCAAGCCCTCCGCGAGCTGTTTCTTTTAAACTAGGGTGCATTGATTGGCCAATTCTAAACATTGCACCAATTACTTCATCACATGGTATACGGCTTGTAATACCTGCTAATGCCATATCAGCAGCAACCATTGCATTGGCTGCACCCATTGCATTGCGTTTTACACATGGGACTTCTACAAGGCCTGCAACTGGATCACAAACTAAACCAAGCATATTTTTTAACGTAATCGCAAAGGCTTCTGAACTTTGAGCAGGTGTACCACCAGCCATTTCTACAATTGCTGCAGCAGCCATTCCGGCAGCAGAACCTACCTCCGCCTGGCAGCCTCCAGCAGCTCCAGATATCGATGCATTATTTGCAACAACAAAGCCAAAAGCACCCGATGTAAATAAAAATCGTATCATTTGCTCGCGGCTTGGATTTAATTTATTTTTTACAGCAAATAAAGTTCCCGGTACTACCCCAGCTGAACCAGCAGTAGGCGTTGCACAAATTGTTCCCATAGCAGCATTTACTTCATTTGTTGCAACCGCTTTACTTACAGCATCCAATAATAAATCTCCAGATAGACTATTACCTTTAGCGATATAATTTTGTAATAAAACTGCATCTCCGCCAGTTAAACCTGTGACAGACTGAACCCCTTTTAAGCCTCGCTCTACTGCTTCCTCCATCACAGTTAAATTCCTATCCATTTGTTTGAAAATTTGTTCACGTGTACGACCACTCATTTGAATTTCTTGTTCAATCATGATTTCAGAAATGAGCTTATTTTCTTTTTCAGCAAGTTCAATTAATTCTCTTACATTATGGAATAATACGTCCAATTAGCTCACTCCTTAATTATTAATTTTCGATACTTTTGTTATATTTGGAATATAAGAGATTTGTTGAATAATTCGATCGTCTATATTTTGATCGACTTCAATTACCATTAAGGCAGTTAAACCTCGCTCAATTCTGGATACTTCCATATGACCAATATTAACATTATGCATTGCTAAACAATTTGCCACATTTGCAATGCAGCCAGCTCGATCATCATGAACAACTAAAAGCGCTGGCATACCACCAGTTAATCTTAGTTTAAAGCCATTGACTTCACTAATTTCAATTTTACCACCACCAATGGAAATCCCTTCCACTGACATTTCACCGTCATCATCACCCATGACAATACGAGCAGTATTAGGGTGTTCTTTATTTGCCGTTTCTGGTATAAATTCAAATTCTAGTCCTTCCATTTTGGCATGTTCAAATGCACTTTTAATTCTTTCGTCAAATGTATCAAAATCCAGCAATCCACCGACGATAGCCACATCCGTCCCATGACCTCGATAAGTTTCTGCAAATGAACCGTACAGATGGATTTTTGCCCATTTCGGCTTTCTGCCAAACAAATCTCTAGCAGCCCTGCCTATTCGCGCCGCACCAGCTGTATGAGAAGATGATGGCCCGATCATAATAGGTCCAATGATGTCAAAAACTGAAGTAAATTTCATCCGACTTCCCTCCTTAAAAATATAGATCTAACCATTTAACATCAAAATATGAGCAACGAGCTATATATGAAATTATTATATTGTAAGCCTAGTTTATCACGAACGTTCTTCACCCTTCAAAATAAATAATATTCAAATAAATCAACTAGAAATTTCCCTATTTCGCTTAATAAAAAGACATTCCAGCTCTTTTTATACTAAATTATAAATCCATAATAATTTCCTTCGTCATAGCAGAACGCAACCTCGAAAGGCTAATAACTTATAGACATCTCCAAAAGATTACATAATAAAAAAGTGTACGAAAGTCAAAGTCTAACTTTACGTACACTTAATCACTATTCTACTGATAAAATAAATGGATATAATGTTTGTTTTCCTTCAACTACTTCCACTTCTGCATCAGGGTAATTTTCCTCGATAAAGCTTGCAAGTTCGTTCGCTTCATCTTCTGAGGCATCTTCTCCGTAAATAATCGTTATGATCTCCGAATCTTCATCGACTAATTCAGTAACGACTTTTTTTGACGCTTCCTGCATGTTAGGAGTCGATAAAACGATTTTCCCTTCAGCCAGCGCCATATAGTCATCTTTACGAATTTCAACCCCATCAATCGAAGTATCACGAACTGCATATGTTACCTGACCTGTTTTCACATGGGCAAAAGCATTTGTCATGCCCGTTTTATTGCTCTCAACAGACGCTTCTGGATTGAATGCTAAAATAGCAGCCATACCTTGTGGAATTGTTTTCGTTGGCACAACTGCAGCTTCAATATCTAAAAGTTCAACTGCTTGTTCAGCTGCCATTATAATATTTTTATTGTTTGGCAAGATTAACACTCGTTCTGCACCAATTTCTTTTACAGCTTTCACGATATCCTCTGTAGAAGGGTTCATTGTTTGACCACCCTCAATAACATAAGAAGCGCCAATGCTGCGTAATAAATCGGCGATACCTTCGCCCATGGCAATTGTTACAACTGCATATGGATGTTTCTCTTGTTTCTTAGGAGCATTTTGTGCTGCATTTGCTGGTTCGTTCACAATTGCAGAATGCTGTTCACGCATATTATCTACTTTTATTTTAATTAAACTGCCGTATTTTTGACCTGCAGATAGTACAGCACCTGGAGTTTCAGAATGGATATGTACCTTTGCAATTTCATCATCAGAAACAACAAGTAAAGAATCACCCATAACACTTAATTCTTCACGGAATTTTGCTTCATCAAATGGTTCTTTCTCTTTTTCAAAACGAACCATTATTTCTGTACAATATCCAAAAACAATATCTTCTGTACTCATAAAGTCTTGTGCTCGATGATGTTCAGCATTAATTAAATCATTTAATGATGCATCATTTTTCTTTGGTAGCGCTTCCCCTTTTAGCGATGCAAGGAAACCTTCATAAACAAAAAGCAACCCTTGGCCACCGCTATCCACAACCCCAACTTCTTTTAACACTGGGAGCAAATCTGGGGTTCTATTTAATGAATTTCTTCCCTCTTCGACTAATGCTTCCATCACTTTTATAATATCTGTTTCTGTTTCTGCTACTTCTACAGCTTTCGCAGCTGCCTCACGAGCAACTGTTAAAATTGTTCCTTCTACTGGTTTCATTACTGCTTTATATGCAGTATCTACACCTGCTTGGAATGCGTTTGCAAAACCTTTTGCATCAATCTCATCGGCTTTTTCAATTGATTTACCGAAGCCGCGGAAAAGCTGAGATAAAATAACTCCTGAATTACCGCGAGCACCCATTAATAAACCTTTTGCTAAGCTTTGTGCTGTTTTCCCAATATGCTGCTGGGCATTTACTTCAGTTTCCTGTGCACCCGATGTCATTGACAAGTTCATATTAGTCCCTGTATCTCCATCCGGAACCGGAAAAACATTTAATGAATCAACATAACTTGCATTTTGGGACAACGCATGTGCACCCATTTGTACCATTTCGGCAAATTTGATTCCGTCTAATGACTTCATCCGTATAAAATCCTCCTCTTACACATTCATAACACGAACGCCTTGAACAAATATGTTTACTGATTTAACGCTCATACCTAGTGTTTTATTTACTGTATATTTTACTTTTGATTGTACCTGATAAGCTACTTCAGAAATTTTTGTGCCATAGCTAACAATAATATACATGTCAATATGAAGGTCTTTTCCTTCTTGACGGATAATAACGCCTTTAGCGAAATTTTCTTTGCGTAAAATATCTGTTAAACCATCACGAATTTGATGTTTTGATGCCATACCAACAATACCATAGCATTCGATTGCTGCTCCACCAGCAATTTGTGCAATTACATCATTCGAAATATCAATTTGGCCGAAATCATTACTAATTTCTATTGACATATTTATGCCCCCTTGGCTCTTTTTGACTACTCTATATTGTACTACACAAAAATTTATTATAAAAGAGAACGTTGACATTCGTCCACTTATTATAAAATTAGTAATAGTTAAAATGAAATATATTTTTATGATTTTATTATTTTTTATACCTTCAGTGACACGTCATTCAAAGAAAATAGAATAACATTTTTAATTTTATTTGTCACTTGCACGTTGTATGTCTATAGGAAAACTGGCAAACAAGTAACAATATCTCCTCTGAGGTTAGTAAATACGTCGCTGCTAATGAAAAATAATAATTAATAGTATTATTCTTTCCATTTTAAATATATTTTTTTCTAAGTGTAAAGGTTTTTTTCTTGAAAGGTTGTATGAAATAGGTTGCATAGAAACACGAGCTATGTTAAATTATTAAAGTATGTGAAATAACGAACTGAAAAAACATCTTTCAGATTCATCTGCAAGGAGGGAATATACATGCCTAAACAATGTGTAGTAACTGGTCGTAAAGCTCGTTCAGGCAACAATCGTTCACACGCTATGAACGCTAGCAAACGTACTTGGGGTGCTAACTTACAAAAAGTTCGTATCTTAGTGAACGGTAAACCAAAACGTGTATGGGTATCTGCTCGTGCCCTAAAATCAGGTAAAGTTGAACGCGTTTAATCGTGTTAACACTTTAAAAAATCGATTTTTACTTTAGGTAAAAATCGGTTTTTTTATTTTTGTAACTATTGATGCCATTCAAATGTATATAACTTCTTTTCGCTATTTATATAAATTGCTATAAGATAATCATTTCCGTTATTTTTTGATTTATAAAAATAATAATCACCCATTTGCGCTTTAACTTGAATCTGTTCAAGTTTTTTGTTAATTTTTCATCTCTATATAATAAAATCGTTGTTTGTATAAAATTCTTAATCTGACTATTAACTTTACTTACGCTTTCTTCTGTAATAAGTTTCATACCACTGTTAATTAAGTTAAGTTCAGTACCATAACTAAAAACATTGATCCATTCACCATCACCATTAAAGCTCGCTTCTGATCCCCAAAGCTCTTCACTATCTTTTGGTATCGGGATATGGATACCCCATTCTTCTGCATATAATTTTATTAACACTGTTTGTCTATTCCCATTTAAAAATAACGGTATTACTATTATTAGCAGAACCAATATTCCCCATCTTTTCATTACTTCACCTCTTCATGTCTAGTGACGCTTAAAACATTTCTTAGTTGCAATAAAGTCGAAAAGCATCATTCTATATAAAAAAGAGCTGTCCCTTTATATTTTAAGGGACAGCTCCTTCTTTGTAAGCTATTCGAGACCAATGTTGCATCCAATTTAATTTATAGGCTTTTTCGATGAACGAATAAAAATTAAAATTATTCCCTACTCTTCTTCTTCTTACCGCCTGTAAAAAAATTGATGCAACTGCGTGTAAGACTACTAACAAATTTCGGTAATTGAAATGTATAAACTCTCAAACACTGGACCTCCTTTTTAGTCACTGCTTCTTATCACTAAACATATGCCTGATGAAAAGGAGATATACCCAAGCTCTGAAATCAATTCATTACTAGTAAATCGTGAGGTACCTAATTCAATTGTTTCGTTTGTTGTTTCGTATTTTACACCGCGTAAATTAACATTCTCTACAGTAGTTTCATAAGCAAAGAATGATATATATCGTAACTTTTCATCTCGTAATATAGTATGTTTGCCAGGGAATAGTATGCAAATTTCATTATGAGAGTTTACAATTTTAATTTTTATTTTCGGATATTGTAATTGAAATCGATACATTGAGCGAATTGCAGCCTCAAAATGATCTAGTCTGCCCCCGGTTACACCTGTTAAATATATTTCGGATGGCTCATAGGAAAGTGCCTTTTGCAATGCCAAGTCGGTATCTGTGTCATCCTTCTCAGCTTTCACTTTTTCTATTTTGGGTACTACATTGACAACTCTTTCCCACTCATATTCCGAAAGTGAATCAAAATCGCCAACGATTTCAGATGGTATAATTCCCTCATCTAGCAAGTAGATCGACCCTCTATCAGCACCGATATATAAAACATTTTGTTTGGACTTAAATTTATCAAATGAGCAAAGCTCTTGTTTCGGTCCACCTGAACATATAACTACAATAGTCATTTTTGTAATGCAGCCTCACCAGCAGCTTTAATTTCTTGCAAGCTTTGTGCTCGATTTTCTTTATTGTATATGGCAGAACCTGCAACGAAAATCGTTGCCCCTGCGTTTGCACATGGAACAATCGTTTCAGCAGTGATGCCACCATCAACTTCAATTTCAACAGATAATTGTCGTTCGTTAATTACTTTAGAGAGTGCTTCAATTTTCGGTACAACAGAGGAAATAAATTTCTGACCACCAAAGCCTGGGTTTACTGTCATAAATAATACAAGATCTACGTCCTCAAGTATATGTTGAATAGACTCAATTGGTGTGTGCGGATTTAATACAACACCTGGCTTAACACCAAATGAACGAATTAACTGGATTGTACGGTGCAAGTGTCTGCATGCTTCGACATGGACAGTGATATAATCTGCTCCTGCTTTAGCAAATTGTTCGATATAGGCATCTGGATTTTCAATCATTAAATGAACATCAAGCGGTAATTGTGTAATTGGTCGCAGTGCCTCTACAACGATTGGACCCATTGTAATATTCGGAACGAAATGACCATCCATTACATCAATATGGATCAGTTCTGCTCCTGCTTCTTCTACTTCTTTTACTTCTTGTCCTAATTTTGCAAAGTTTGCTGCTAGAATAGATGGTGCAATTTTAATCATCATTAGTACCTCGGCTTTCGATCAAGTATTTCTTGTAAAAACTGCTGATAGTGTTCATAACGATAAGGCTGGACCTCTCCTGTCTCAAGTGCATCCTTAACTGCACATTTTGGCTCTTTAATATGTAAGCAGCCTCTAAACTTACATCCTTCACTAAGTCGTTCGAATTCTGGAAAGCAAGAAGTTAATTCTTCTTTCTCGATTGTATCGAAATCAAAAGAGCTAAAACCTGGTGTGTCTGCCAAAAGACCGCTACAAACTTCTATTAGCTCTACATGACGTGTTGTATGTTTTCCTCGACCAAGACTTTGTGATATATCGCTTGTTTGCAGCTGCAACTCTGGCAGCAATGTATTTAGTAAAGTAGATTTACCAACCCCTGATTGACCAGCTAATACAGATGTTTTTCCCTCTAAAATAGGTTGTAATCGTTCAAGCAATGTTTCGTCATTTTTATATGTTTCAATTATTTCATATCCAATTGCTTTATATTGATCAATATAGACTTGCAACTTTACTCTTTCCTCATCTGTTAAAAGGTCCATTTTTGTTAAACAAATTATTGGATCAACTTGAAATGATTCTAGTACGACTAGAAAACGATCAAGTAATATTGTATTAAATTCTGGTTCTTTCACAGAAAAAACTAATAATGCTTGGTCAATATTAGCAATTGGCGGTCGTACAAGCTCATTTTTTCTCGGATGAAGCTTCATAATGACTCCATCCGAATCACCTTCTTTTGTATAATCAACAATATCGCCTACAAGCGGGGATTCCCCTCTATTTCGAAAAACACCACGCCCTCGACATTGTATTAGCTCACCATCTTGATAAACATAGTAATAACCACTTAACGCTTTTCGGATTTGGCCTTGCGCCATTCATTATCCTCCTTAATTTACTTTTTCATAAGGTATTGTTTCTTCTGCTATAACAGTTGAATCTCTTTCAATTCGATAAGCGGCAGTAGCCCCTTCTTCAATCTCAAGCTGAATTTTGTAATTGTAATTTTCGGTAATTGTAAATTCTTCATAAGGCTCTACCATTGTATTTTTTTTATCTTGAATGAAAATTCTAACTTGCTGCTCATTACCTAATTGTATTGGTTCATATGGAATAACAACTTCTTTAATATACATTTTCACAAGTTTTTCGGCTGGACCTTTTGAAATGACTACATCAATTGTTCCGCCTTCTTCTAGACTTTCATTAGCCTTTGGATCCTGGGAAATGACATTTCCTGCTGGAACTGTGTCCGAATATTCTTCGCTTTTCTTGTTAATTTTAAAGCCTGAGCTTTTTTCATATTCCCGTAACGCAGCATCATTATAATCTGTTAAGTCAGAAACTTTTATATAATTTTTCCCTTTACTTACTTTTAGTGTAACCGACGTTTCTTCTGGTACAATTTCTTCTCCTGCAGCTGGTTGCTGTTCAATGATTGTTCCTTCTGGTTCATTAGAAGAATACACATCTTCAACATCAATGTCTTTAAATTGTCCATTTTCTAAAATAGTAATAACTTGATTTGCTTGCTGGCCAACATAATTTTTCATTTCAATCTTTTCAGTGCCTAGACTAACAATTAAAGTTATTTCAGTACCTTCCACTCGTGTTAAACCTGCCTTAGGATTTGTACCGATAACCAATCCTTCTTCAACTTCTTCTGAATGCTCTTCCCGCTGATCTTCGTCTACAGTAAATCCAGCACCTTCTAATGTTTCAATCGCATCTTCGACTTCCATATTAGTTACTTCCGGTATTTCTACTTTCTTAGGACTTAATAAATTGACCAGTAAAATTAATGTTAAAATAATTATGGCAATTACAGCACCAACAATAGCCCAAATCTTGCGTTGATTTTTTTTCTTCTTTTTTGGTGCCTGAATCTGTGAGTTATTTTTTTCTAAATCAGGACGTTTTGATTCTGACGGTTTTTGCGACAAAACTTTTGTATTCACAATATCATTTATAGGCAATGATTCTTTAATTATGGGAATTGCCTTTGTTTCATCATCATCAACTGGAGGCTTAAATTTTTTTTCATTCACTCGATTTGATGATAGAACTGTTTGCAAATCATCTTCCATTTCTTCTACTGAAGAATAACGATGAATTGGGTTTTTCGCTGTTGCTTTTAGTACAACATTTTCAAGACTTTGAGGAATTGATGCATCAAATTCTCTCACTGACGGCGTTTCAGTTTGTAAATGTTTTAGCGCAATCGATACTGCGGACTCACCTGAAAATGGAAGTTCTCCAGTAAGCAGCTCATACAATACAATTCCAAGTGCATAAATATCAGACTTTTTTGTTGCATTGCCACCGCGAGCCTGTTCAGGTGATAAATAATGGACAGTACCTATAACAGAATTTGTTTTCGTATAGCTTGTTGCACTTAATGAAGTAGCAATTCCAAAATCAGTAATTTTCACATTCCCGTCTTCATCTACAAGTATATTTTGCGGTTTAATGTCTCGGTGAATAATTTGATTTTCGTGTGCATGTGCAATAGCTGATGTCAGTTGCTTCATAATTTGGACACTTCGAGCAGGTGACAAAGGCGAAAACTCATTTATGTATTGCTTCAACGTTTTGCCTTTTATATATTCCATTACAATGTAGTGCATGTCCCCATCTTCACCAACATCATAAATACTAACGATATTTGGATGTGCAAGGCTTGTTGCTGATAAAGCTTCTCTTTGAAAGCGACGGTGAAACTCTTCTTCATTTGAAATATCATAACGTAATATTTTAATGGCTACGTCTCGATTAAGAATCATATCATGTGCCAAATAAACATTTGACATTCCACCGCCACCAATAAGTTCTATAATTTTATAACGATCGTTTATTCTTTTTCCTATAAGCATTGCTACACCTCCTCATCGTTCATAGATAATAGAATGACAGAAATGTTATCTTCTCCACCTGAATCATTTGCTAATTTAACTAACTTTTTACCCTTTTCCTCTATTGACATTGGGAGAGTTAAAATGGCAGCCATTTCATCTGTGGAAATTTTATTGCTCAGCCCATCAGAACATATTAAAACGTATGACGCCTGTTCCAACTGAAGCTCATAAAAATCAGGATCAACTGTTGATTCTGTACCGAGTGATTTTATAATAAAGTTTTTCTGAGGGTGATTTGCAGCTTCCTCTTCACTAATTTCTCCATATTCAACTAAAATATTGACGTAAGAATGGTCTCTTGTAACTAGAGTGACATGTTCGGGAGTAAAATAATATACTCTACTATCCCCAATATGCCCTATTAAACATTGATTCCCTTCGATTAGAACTGCAATTAGTGTTGTGCCCATTCCTTGGCATCCTTCATGTGTTAATGAATGATTATATATTTTTTCATTTACTTTTTTAATAACTTCAAACATCCATTGCTTTTTTGCTTCAGGTGAATTTAGCTGTGAAGCATCCGTATTAAAAAAATACGTTTTCAATTCTTCTATTGCCATTTCACTAGCAACATCTCCAGCATTATGACCACCCATGCCATCAGCTAAAATAGCAAGTTTAAAGTGATCGGGATGCTCTAAAAAAGCAACCCGATCTTCATTAACTATTCTCTTACGCCCTATATCACTTTCGACTGTGTACTTCAAAGTACTCACCTCGTCTCTTGTGCTCTCTCTTTCGCTCTTAATTGTCCACATGCAGCATCAATATCAGAGCCATGTTCACGACGAATGGTTACATTTATACCATTCTTTTTTAACGTTTTTTCAAAGGCAAAAATTTGATTTCGTGGTGTTCTTACATAATTTCGTTCTGGAACATAGTTTACAGGAATTAAATTAACATGACATTTAATACCTTTTATAAGTTTTGATAATTCTTCAGCATGTTCAACTGAATCATTTTCACCGCCGAATAAGCCATACTCAAAACTTACACGACGCCCTGTTTTATTTGTATAATAGCGAATTGCTTCCATTAAATCTTCAAGTTTATAGGCACGAGCAATTGGCATAAGTTTTTGACGGAGTTCTTGATTTGGTGCATGTAATGAAAGTGCAAAATTGATTTGCAATTGTTCATCTGCAAATTGATAAATTTTAGGAATAATCCCTGAAGTTGAAACAGTAATGTGACGTGCCCCTATATTTAATCCCTTATCCTCGTTAATAACTTTCAGGAAGTTCATCATCGCATTATAGTTATCAAATGGTTCACCAATACCCATGATTACAACATGTGATACACGTTCTCCCACTTCATCCAATGCTTGTTGCACTTTTACTACTTGCTCTACAATTTCTCCTGCTAACAGATGGCGCTTTAAACCACCAAGTGTTGAGGCACAAAATGTACAACCAATTCGACATCCAACTTGAGTTGTAACACAAACTGAATTTCCATAATCGTGTCGCATTAATACCGTTTCGATTGAATAACCATCCTGAAGCTGGAATAAAAATTTAATTGTTCCATCTTTCGATTCTTGCTTAATAATTGTGGAAAGTGTTGTTAAAGCAAAGTTTTCACTTAGCTTTTCTCGAAGTGATTTCGAAAGATTTGACATTTCATCAAATGTTTTTACTCGTTTCTCATATAACCACTCATAAATTTGACCAGCTCTAAATGCCTTTTCTCCATTTTCCTTTAGCCATTCTTGTAATTCGTCAAGTCGCAAAGAGTAAATTGATTCTTTTAGCTGCGGTTTTTCTTTTTTCTCACGACGAGGCTTTTGTTCAGCCTCTTCCACTAAATCTTGAATACGTTCGTTAAATTTATTTTCATCCATTTGTTATTAGGATTCTCCTTTTTCTGCCATTTCTAAGTCAGTCTTTTTACGAAAAGACGCTACAAAAAAACCATCGCTCCCAAAGTCTTGTGGGAATACTTGTAGCATGCCACTTTGCCCGCGTTCTAACAGCAACTCAGGTAAATTTTCTATTTGTACTGGTTCCATTTCTGGGTGTGACGCTAAAAATTTCTTTACCGTCATTTCATTTTCATCAACATTTACTGTACATGTACTATAAACAAGACGGCCTCCCTGTTTTAATACTTCCACAGCATTATCAAGTAATTTTAATTGAATTTCATGAAGACTTTCAAAATCTTCTTCACGTTTTGTATATTTTATATCTGGCTTACGACGCATAACACCTAGACCAGAACATGGAGCATCTACTAAAACACCATCAAATGATTCTTTCTGTAAGAAGTCAGCTGCTTTTCTACCATCTATTGGTGCTGTTTCAATAATATTTAATCCAAGTCGGCTGCTTGTTTCTTCGATTAAATCCAATTTATGAGGATGTAGATCCGTTGCTAAAATCGAGCCTTCATTTTTCATTTTTTCAGCAATATGCGTTGTTTTACCACCAGGTGCTGCACACATATCCAATACGCGCCAGCCTTCTTGCGGATTTAGAACATTGGCAGGCATCATCGAGCTTTCATCCTGTATCGTAATATATCCTTCTTTAAACGCTTTTGTTCTAGATGCTTGTCCGTTTACAAAATGGAGACATTCAGGTATGACTTTACTTTGCTTTGCTGTAATCCCCTCTTCTTCCAACAATCTTATTACATCTTTCACAGTTGCTTTTGTTGTATTCACACGTACTGTTTGAATAGGTGGAACATTGTTCTCCAGCAGCATTTCAGTTGTTTTTTCAATTCCATACGATTCCATAAATCGTTCGACCAACCATTCTGGGTGGCTAGTTTCAATTGCTAAACGTTTAATTGGCTCTTTTATTTCATCTGTAGAACGAATACCTTGTCTTAAAATCGACCGTAAAATACCATTAACCGTTGAGGCGATCCCTTTATGTCCTCTTCGTTTCGCTATTTCAACAGCTTCATTTACTGCAGCATGATCCGGCACGCGGGATAAATAAACAATCTGATATAAGGAAAGACGAAGAAGCCATCTTACCCAAAGATCAATATTCCCTCGGATAAAAGGTTCTAGATAATAATCTAAAGTGTATTTATGCTGCAATGTTCCATAAGTGATTTCTGTAAGAAGTGCACGATCTTTAGCATCAATATTGTATTTATTAATTGTTTGATTTAGCAATAAATTACTGTATGCTTGGTTTTTATCTACTGCTAAAAGAATTGTTAACGCGGCATCACGAACATTGCCATCCCAAATTTGTACTTTCTTTTTTGTCATTCAAATTTGTCCCCTATCGCGAGTTTCGAACCTGTTCCACGCAAGTATTCTTCCGCCGTCATACGTTTCTTTCCAGCCGGCTGAAGTTCTAGTATAGCTATGGATTTTCCATCACCAGCTGCAACTTCAAAACTATCTTTATTAATTTTTATCACTTCACCTGGTTCAGCATTTGTTGAAGTTAGTCCCATTTTAGCTGCCCAAACTTTTACGTTATCACCTTGGAACGTCGTATAAGCAGTTGGCCATGGAGATAACCCGCGGACTTGGTTAAATACTGTTCTTGCATCCTTTGACCAATCAATTCGTTCTTGCTCTCTTGAGATATTATGTGCAAATGTTGCTTTTGTCTCATCTTGTTTTAGTCTTTCATTTTTACCTTCGACTATAAGAGGCAATGTATCTTTTAATAAGTCTCTGCCTAAAATACTTAATTTATCAAACATACTGCCTGTATCATCTGTTTCTTCAATGGCTATCTCACGTTGGGAAATAATATCTCCTGCATCCAACTTTTCTGCCATATACATAATCGTGACACCTGTTTTTTCTTCTCCATCAAGAATAGCCTGGTGAATTGGTGCACCTCCACGATATTTAGGCAGCAACGATGCATGAACATTAATGCAACCCAAACGTGGAGCATCCAATAATTTTTTGGGCAAAATTTGACCAAATGCTGCAGTAATAATAATATCTGGATTTAATGACAATATTTCATCCAACTCTGATGAATCACGCAGTTTTTCTGGCTGAATGACATGCAAACCTAAACGTATTGCTTCATCTTTTACTGGCGGCGGAGTTAAAACTCGTTTACGACCTACAGGACGGTCGGGCTGTGTAACAACTGCTAACACTTCATAGCCTTCTTCATGAACCATACGCAAAATCGGTACGGAAAAAGCCGGTGTCCCCATAAATACAACTGAAGTCATTTTTTACTCCTCCTCACCATACATCTCAGCAAGTTCCTCTTCTGTCACAATTCTTATAATTTTAGAATCAAATAACACACCATCTAAATGATCAATCTCATGAAGAATGGCACGAGCATCAAAGCCACCTGCTTCTAATTCATAAACACGACCTTCTCTATCACACGCTTCAATTTTCACATATGTAGGCCGCTCTACCTCACCAAACAAATTAGGGAAGCTTAAGCAACCTTCTATATCAACTTCTGCTCCGTCAATCTCCAGAACAGTAGGGTTAATCATTTCTAAAATATCACGCTCTTCACCGATTTCAACAATTGCTACACGCAATGGAACATTAATTTGTGGAGCAGCAATTCCAACACCATCATATTCAACCATCGTGTCATATAAATCATCAAGAAGTGTAATGATTTTCTCATCGATAACTGTTACTTCGCTACATTTTTCTGTAAGCACCGCTGCAGGATGCTTTACAACTTCTTTTATTGCCATTATTTAACCTCTTTCTACACTTCTACTCTACGATTTTCGCTACAGACGGACGCGTATCAAGGGCGGGCATTTCGCCTCCTCGTAAGCTGCGCTCCTGCGGGGTCTCAATGCCCCTGTTGCCTCGCTTTCGTCGCAAATAAATTGACTCACGCTCTTCCCGAAGGAAGCTTTGTACCTGACGCTTCGCTTTCGGTACAGAAAATGTACCTGACGCTTCGCTTTCGGTACAGAAAATGTACCTGACGCTTCGCTTTCGGTACAGAAAACATTGCTCTGTTGCGAAAGGCGCAGCCGACAGCTACACTTGCCGTCTTTCGCTACAATCGAAAATAATATTTGCCTAGTATATTGATAAAATTAATTTATCATATCAAATCATAGTCGGATCTAAGTCGACTGAAAGTATAATACCTTTTTTTATCCAATCTGAACGATACAACTTTATAAGCTGCATAAGTGTTGGAATCAAATCCGGTTCTATTTTGTATTTTATCAAACATTGGTATCGATATCTATTTTGGAGGCGGCTAATTCCAGATGCTGTAGGACCAATAATCGATACGTTAAACGATAACTTTGAGCGCAACCATTCGACTGTCTTTCCAGCGTACTCTGCTGCCATCATTACATCCTCATGCGACACTTGAATTAGTGCTAAATAATAATAAGGTGGATAGCCTGCTTGATGGCGCATAAGCATTTCACGTTCATAAAATGGGCCATATTCCTGGGATTTGGATAATTCAATCGCATAATGCTCAGGAGTATACGTTTGAATTACAACTTCTCCCGCCTTTTCATGTCGACCAGCACGTCCGCTAACCTGTGTTAGTAGCTGAAATGTTTTTTCTGCAGATCGAAAATCAGGTAAATGCAGCGACGTATCGGCACTTAGTACACCAACCAACGTAATGTTTGGATAATCGAGGCCCTTTGCAATCATTTGTGTTCCAAGTAATATATCTGCTTGTCCATCACCAAATGCTTGTAGTATTTGCTCATGAGCCCCTTTTACTTTCGTTGTATCAACGTCCATCCTTAAAACTCTTGCTTCGGGAAACAGTTTACTCAATTCCTCTTCTACTTTTTGTGTTCCTGTACCAAAAAAACGAATATGATCACTTTCACATTGTGGACAACTTTTCGGTACAGATATTTCATAGCCGCAGTAATGGCATTTACATTTTTCACTTGAACGGTGATATGTTAATGAAATATCGCAATTCTCACACTGTAATACAGTTCCACAATCCCTGCAAAGTACAAAGGAAGAATAGCCACGTCGATTTAAAAACAGGACGATTTGTTCCTTCTTTTGTAAACGTACTTCAATTGACTCCATCAAACTTCGTGAAAACATAGAACGGTTGCCTTTTTGCAACTCTTCCCGCATATCAACTACCTGTACAGTAGGCAATGATTGCTTTAACGCACGTTCTCTCAATGTAAGAAGTGTGTATACATTTTTCTTTGCCCGTGCAAAAGATTCCAGTGAAGGTGTAGCACTGCCTAAAATAACAGGACAATGATGAAATTTACTGCGCCAAATCGCCACATCTCTTGCATGATATCTCGGTGAATCCTCTTGCTTATATGTAGATTCATGCTCTTCATCTAAAATAATAATTCCAACATTCTCAAATGGTGCGAATACTGCAGAACGTGCACCCACGACTACCTTCACTTTGCCTTCGTGAACTTTTCGCCATTCATCGTATTTTTCACCAACAGAGAGTCCACTGTGCATCACTGCAACGAGCTCACCAAAACGTGAGCGGAAGCGTTCTGTCATTTGAGGTGTAAGAGAAATTTCAGGTACTAATACAATGGCTTCTTTGCCATCATTTAAACATTGTGAAATAGCCTGTAAATACACTTCAGTTTTGCCGCTTCCAGTTATCCCGTGTAAAAGAAAGGTTTCTGACTGCTTCTGTTTCATAGATAAAACGATTTTTTCCAATGCAGTAGATTGCTCATCTGTTAAATCTAAGAAATCCTTTTTTTCTACCTTTTTTGTAAACGGATCACGATATACTTCTTCATGAATAAATGTTGCAGCCCCTAAGCTAATTACAGCTTGCAATACTTGGGAAGATGTATTCGCCTCTTCATAGATTGTATTTGGCTCTATTGTTTCTCCAACATGTGATTGCATCCATTCTACAAGCTGCTTCTGTTTTTTTGCGCGGTTGGAAATGTGATTTTGAATTTCTAAAAGCTTATTTAAATCGTTGCAAATTTGAACTTTTCGAACTTCTTTGACATTCCCTTTTTGTTTTACTACATTTTCAATAACAACTAATTTTTCATTAAGTGCATGTTTTAGTTCGTGAAGTAAATTGTTTTTTTCAAATTCTTTATAGTTCACTTTTGAAGAGTTTCCGAATATTTCTTTTAAGGATTGTGGCAATAACTCAATATCTGTTTGAAGCGTTACCATTTTTTCGTATTTTGCCCGCAATGCAGAAGGCAACATTACTTGAAGTGCATCTATCTCATAGCATATCGTTTCATGCTTTAACCACTTTGCGAGTTCAAGCATTTCATTCGTTAAAACAGGTTCGATATCTAGAAGCTGAGATACTGGTTTAATTTTTTCCAAAGGAATATCAGTTGATTCCTTTAACAAAACTACAAAACCAAGCACATTTCTTGGACCAAACGGAACCTTTACCCTACTGCCGCACTCAATTAAAGTTGTCATATCATCTGGAACTAAGTAATCAAAAGGCCGATCAACTGGATATGCAGCAACATCTACAATTACCTCGGCAACTAATGTCATAATTTTTCCGCTTCTCCCTTAAAAAACTCAACTACAAGCTGTGTAATTTTTTCCGGCTCCTCTAATCGTCCTTTGCCTACATAGCCACATGCCAAATATCCTTCAGACGGCTCTATAAATGAACAGCCATCTTCAGCTAATCTAGCGATATTGCGTTTAACAGCTGGATGATCATACATATGTACATTCATTGCAGGGGCTAGCCAAACAGGGCATGTTGCAGCGAGTAAAGTAGTTGTTACCATATCATCAGCAATACCATTTGCCAGCTTGCCTATGACGTTTGCAGTGGCAGGGGCAACGATTATTAAATCTGCCCAATCTGCTAAATCAATGTGAGCAATTACACTTGAATCTTTTTCGTCAAAAGTATCGTAATATACATCGTTTTTTGACATAACTTGAAAGCTTAACGGTGTTACAAATTTTCTAGCGGATTCTGTCATTATCACTTTGACATTAAAATTAGCTTGAGATAATTTGCTGACTAGTGCAACTGCTTTATAGACGGCAATACCGCCGGAAACACAAAGTAATATATTTTTCTTCATGACTACCCATCCTTCCAAATGACAAGCTCCCAAAGAAAAATTCTCCGGGAGCTACTTAAGATCGTCATATCATAAAATTATTTCATGTCTATAAATTCATTCCAGCATGACGTTTGAAATTATACTTCGTCTTCGTAAATTGTAGACTCGTCTTGCTTTTCTTTATTTAATATACCTGCCGCAACTTCCTCTAACGCTTTGCCAACTGGCTTGTAAGATACATAGCCCTTTAATCTTTCATCACCTTGTTCTTGCATTTGGCGAGCACGTTTAGCTGCAAGACTTACCAATGAATATTTAGAATCAATTTTACTTTTTAATGCATCAATAGATGGGTATAACATAAAAGTTTATTCTCCTCTCAACATAGACAAATATTGTTTTTCAACACGTTCACGTCGACAATGTTCTGCAACAATAATAGCATTTATTTTATCACATGCATTTTGAATTTCGTCATTTTCTACAACGTAATCATATAAACTCATCATTTCGAGTTCTTCCCGCGCAGTTTCAATTCTCTTTTTAATAATATCCTCTGTTTCAGTACCTCGTCCAACTAAACGGTTTTGAAGTTCTGAAAGACTTGGCGGTGCCAGGAAAATAAATAGTGCTTCAGGTGCCTTTTCACGAATTTGTGCAGCTCCTTGTACCTCTATTTCTAAAAAAACATCCCGTCCTGCATCAAGTGTTTCATTTACATAGGCTAGCGGGGTACCATAGTAATTGCCAACAAATTCGGCATGTTCTAATAACCCACCTTCCTCAATCAAGACCTCAAACTCTTCACGCGTCTTAAAAAAATAATCGACTCCATCTACTTCCCCTTCTCGCGGAGAGCGGGTAGTCATCGAAATCGAGTATTCATAATTTGTGCCGGCCTTTGAAAATAGCTCCTTGCGTACTGTTCCTTTACCGACACCAGATGGGCCTGATAGAACAATTAATAAACCACGCTCTTTTCTCATTGTTCTCAACTACTCCCTTACTTTACTGCTATTAATATCAATTACGTCCCTGCGCAATTGCATCCTCTCACCACTAATTAGGCGGAGTCTTCTACTGAATCAAGAAAAACAATAATTTTTAATTTATTACTAATAGCATAAACGAATTATTCGATATTTTGTACCTGTTCTCGCATTTTTTCTAAAACTGTTTTACATTGAACAACTGCAACTGCCACTTTAGAGGATTGATTTTTTGAAGCAATCGTATTTACTTCTCGATGCATTTCCTGCATTAAAAAATCCAATTTACGACCTATTGAAGTAGATTCTTCCAATGTTTCTTCAAGCTGATTAAAGTGACTATCCAGACGATCCAGCTCTTCAGCAATATCCACGCGATCTGCAAATAATGCTACTTCAGCAATAAGGCGATCTTCAATAGCATCAACTTGTGCGATTTCTAATATTCTTTCAGTTAACTTATCGCGATATTTTTTAACTGCTTCTTGTGAAAATTCTCGAATAAATTCAATTTGCTCTTTCAATTCAGCTTTATATTGAAGCAAAGCATTTTTTAATTGCTGACCTTCTCTTTTCCGCATCACAACTAATTTTTCAGCAGCCTCTCTGACAGCATGTTCCACCGCTTCTTGAAGCTCTTCAGATGATATCTCTTGCTTTTCATACGTTAAAGCATTCTCTAATGAAAAAAGCTCCTCCATCGTCCATTTTTCTTCTAGTGGCAACACTTCACGAAGCTGTTCTTTCGCATTTTTATACGCCTCTATAATAGACCAATTGATTTGAAATGCAGATGCTTCATTTCCCATTAATTTTAAATTAACGACAACATCTAATTTTCCACGTTGTACATATTGCGAAAAAATTTTTTTGGCTAGCATTTCAGCTTCTAGCCATTCCTTGGGGAATTTCGTATAAATTTCTAGAAAACGATGGTTAACAGACCTAACTTCAACAGTAAGCTGAAAGTTATTCGTGGTTGTGACACCCCTACCAAAACCAGTCATACTACAAACCAAGGTTCGTCACACCTTTCTTTACATACTGTTCCAATTATAACACATGTTTAGTATTTTATTACGTATGAAGCAAAGAAAAAGTAAATGGAAGGCAACAGATAAGAACTATAGTATAATGTGAGAAAGATTTTTTATTTAGAAAAGAGGAATTAAAATGGCTTTTGATGGATTATTTACTTTTGCTATGGCAAATGAATTAAAAAAACTTATTACCGGACGTATTACAAAAATCCACCAGCCGAATGCACTCGAAATTGTTTTACATATACGTGCAAACGGTGAAAATTATAAATTATTATGTTCAATCCACCCATCATACGCACGTGTTCACTTAACTGAACAATCGATTGATAATCCTGCCGAGCCACCGATGTTTTGTATGCTGCTTAGAAAGCATTTAGAAGGAGGCTTTATACACGCAGTCCAAACAGATGCTTTCGAACGTATTATTACATTGGATGTGGAAAGTAAAAATGAGATTGGTGATCAAGTTTTCCGTAAATTAACGATTGAGATTATGGGTCGTCATAGTAATGTAATGCTAATAGATAGCGATTCAAATAAAATTATCGACAGCTTAAAACATTTACCACCAACTATAAACAGCTATCGAACTGTATTGCCTGGACAACAATACATAGCTCCACCAGCTCAAAATAAAGTTAATCCATCTACTGTTTCAGAGGATGAATTGCAACTGTTTTTCGCCGAAGAAAAGACAGCAAAAGATATTGTTTCTCATTTTAAAGGGTTTTCACCAACACACGCTGAAGAACTGTTGCATCGCTTAAAACAAGGAGAAATAGTTAACACATTCAAGACATTTTTAAACGAAATCATAACAGGCGCCTTTCCGACCTATTTAGAGGCTGACAAAAAAACATATTTCTCACCGACAAAAATAACTCATTTAAATGGCAAAGAAACAACATTTGATAATTTAAGTTCTTTGCTAGACCGCACATTCTTTGCACGCGCAGAACGTGACCGAGTTAAACAACAAGCTGGTGACTTGGAACGTTGGCTGCTAAACGAATTGAGTAAATTGAATTTGAAATTAAAAAAGCTTCAAAAAGATCTTGACCATGCATCGAAGTTAGATAAATTTCAGCTTTATGGTGAGTTGCTGATGGCGAATTTATATCAATTTGAAAAGGGTATGAAAGAAGTAACGGTCACAAACTACTACAGCGACAATGGCGAACAAATTACTATTCCGATAAGCGAAAGAAAAACTCCAGTCGAAAATGCCCAAAGCTATTATACGAAATATAATAAAGCTAAAAATGCACTCATTATGATAAATGAACAAATGACTAAAACAAAAAATGAAATCCAATATTTTGAAATGATTTTAGCACAAGTTGGGCAAGCTTCCCCGGCGGATATTGAAGAAATTCGCGAAGAACTTGCTGAACAAGGATATCTTCGAATGCGTGCAACAAAGCGCAAAAAGAAACCAACGAAGCCATCACCTGAACAATTTATGTCATCATCAGGAATTGCTATTTCCGTCGGTAAAAATAATAAACAAAATGATTATTTAACATTTAAATTAGCAAAAAAGACTGACATTTGGCTTCATACAAAAGATATACCCGGTTCTCACGTAGTCATCCATTCAAACGATCCGGACGAAACAACTTTATTTGAAGCAGCTACATTAAGTGCTTACTATAGTAAAGCTAGAGAATCTTCTTCTGTACCTGTTGATTACACAGAAATTCGTCAAGTGAAAAAACCAAATGGGTCAAAACCTGGTTTTGTTATTTATTTCGAACAAAAAACCCTTTATGTAACACCAAATGAAGAGATTGTTTTAAAGTTAAAAAAAAAATAAATAATTAAATAAAATCCACTCTCCTTTAATAGAGCTTTGCCTTCGCTTCTTTCTATTAAAGAGGGTGGATTTTCTATTCTCTTGAACTTTCTAGCTTATCTATTATTAAATTTAATTACTAATTAATCTTTTTAGTTCGTTCTACTTTCGTTCAGATTTTGTTCAATTCCCTCGTATAAAATAAAAAGTATTACAATCTTATAAGTATTTGAATAACAGTAAAACTGTTTTATGGAGGGGAATTATGTCAATAGGAAAAAAAATCGGGATTGGTTTCTTTACTGTAATAGTAGTATTTGTCATTTCATTAAGCCTCATTATAAAAGAAATAAACAATATTAATACTAAAGTTGAACAAGCAATTGATGAACAAGTTGCCCAAGTGCAATTAGCAAATGATATAAAATTCGGAATGGCTATGCAAGGGCTTTATGTAAGAGCAATTATGATTGATGATACACCAGAAACACGTGACAACTTATCGACATATTCAAAATTTTTGGATAATAAAATCTTGGAACTTAGTAATCAAGCAACTGAAAATGAGTTAAAAAAATATGCTGATGAAATTTCAATGTATAATAATAATTTTAACGAAGCTATAGAAAAGATGTGGAATTACTATAACACCGGTGATAAAGAAAGTGCCATCAAAGTTGTAGTGGAAGAAGCTAAAACAGCAAACTCTGGTATTTCCGATTACTCTGATAAAATCTTAAACTATCAAGAAGATTTATTAAATAAAGTTTCTGCAAGTGCAAAGGAAACAGTTGAATTAACAAGAACAATTACTATTGTTTCTATTATTGTCGGAATATTAATAGGCATTATAATTATTATTTATGTTCGCCGTACGATTTCAAATCCATTACAAAAAATCGTCGATAGGGCAAATTTAATTGCAGAAGGCGATTTATCTGAAAAAGAGATTATACATAAGTCTAAAGATGAAATCGGTCAGCTTTCAATTGCATTTAATAAAATGAAATCTAACCTACAGCTTTTAATACGCAATGTACAATCGGGTACTGAGCAATTGTCGGCTGCTGCCGAAGAATTGTCTGCAAGCACTGAAGAAATGGCGGCAACTTCGGAAGATATGGCTAAACGAGTTGAGGAAACTGCAGAAATAGCAAAGATTTCATCAAGTGCTTCAAATGAAAGTGCAAGAGCAATGGATGAAACCGCTACTGGTATTCAAAAAATTGCAGAATCAGCACAAGCACTTCACCAAAATGCAACAGACTCTTCTGAAACTGCTGCCATAGGAAGTAAAAATGTTGAGCAAGCTCAAAATCAAATGAACATTATTAAAGAATCCTCTTCAGTTGTAAATAACTTAGTACAAAAACTAAGTAAACAGTCTGAAGAAATTGAAAATATTACACAGGTAATTACAGACATAACAGAACAAACAAATTTACTTGCCTTAAATGCAGCAATTGAAGCAGCTAGAGCTGGAGAGCATGGTAAAGGTTTTGCTGTCGTTGCAGAAGAAGTAAGAAAGCTTGCTGAAGAATCAAAACTCTCTGCAAGTAAGATTGTTGAAATAACAACTTTAATAAAAGCGGATACTAAAAATGTTGAAAATGCGGTAAATGACTCGCTTCACTCCGTTCATGAAGGCGTCGATATTATTGCCGAAACAGGGAAATCGTTTAACTTAATTCAACAAGCAATTTATTTAATGAATGACCAAATAAGTAATATTTCAGCTGCTTCCCAGCAAATATCAGCAAGTGCTGAAGAAGTCGCAGCTTCAGTTGAAGAAATTTCAAAAGGTTCTACTAATGCAGCTGACCATATGGAAACAATTGCTGCTTCAGTAGAAGAGCAAACAGCAACGATGGTTGGAGTAAACAATGTAGCTATAGAATTATCCGACCAATCAGTCGAGCTGCAACAACTGCTCAAAAAGTTTAAAGTATAAAATAATAGGTCAACTCAAAATTTGGTTAATTTTGAGTTGACCTTTAATATTTTATAGCTCCCCGGCTTTTAGTTTTTTATGCCAGTCCTTCAGAAATGGTATCTCTTCAGATTTAATTGCTCCAGACTCCATTGCCGCTTCTACTAAATAATCAAAATTTGTTAAACTTACATATTTAACGTTTCCATCCTTAAATGCCTGCTCTGCACGAGGCAAATTATATGTATATACACAAACTACTCCAACTACTTCACAACCAGCAGCACGCAATGCTTCAACTGCTGTAATAGATGAACCACCAGTAGAGATGATATCTTCAACTACGACTACTTTTTGACCTGCTTTAATTTTTCCTTCTATTTGGTTTCCACGCCCATGTTCTTTTGCTTTTGAACGTACATAAACCATTGGCAATTCTAAAATATCTGAAACCCAAGCAGCATGAGGAATACCAGCAGTAGCAGTACCAGCAACAACTTCTGTCTCAGAGAAATATTCCTTAATATTTTGTGCAAGACCATTTGCAATTTGTTTACGAATAATAGGATCTGAAATAGTTAAACGTGTATCACAGTAAATTGGTGATTTTATTCCAGATGCCCAAGTAAATAATTCATTCGGGTTTAACTCAACTGCACCAACCTTTAACATTGCATGTGCAATTTCTTTTTGTAATGACATTTTAGTTTTCCTCCCATAATTCGCTTACTGTTTTATATGCTTCAACTGGATCTTTTGCATTTGTTATTGCACGCCCTACTACAATTAAAGAAGAACCATCTCTGCGCGCTACGTCTGGTGTTGCTATTCGTTTCTGATCATGTATTTCTCCACCAGCTAAACGAATCCCTGGTGTTACACGTAGAAAATCTTCTCCGCATTGATTTCTAATTACATTTGCTTCATGCACCGAGCAAACTACTCCATCTAAGCCTGCTTGTTTTGTAATACTTGCATAATGTAATACTGATTCAAGCAAGGATAAGGTGATTTTTTGTTGCTGCTGCATTTGTTCTTCTGTTGTAGATGTTAGTTGTGTGACACTAATTAATTTTGCACGCTTCATACCTGATGGAGTCCCTGCCTCTAATCCTTCAAGTGCACTTTCCATCATATTGACGCCACCTGCTGCATGAACATTGACTAAATCGACGCCTAGTCTTGCTAAACCTTTCATTGCGGATTTAACAGTATTCGGAATATCATGCAGTTTTAAATCTAAGAAGATGTCATGGCCATGTTCCTTTACTTTGCGCACTATATCGGGACCTTCCTGTAAATAAAGTTCCATCCCGATTTTTACAAACAACGGCTCATTAAATTGACTCAAAAAAGCGAATACTTCTTTTTCACTAGGGAAATCTAGTGCAATGATTGGCTTACTATTCATTTTATCGATGGCTCCTTCCAATTAGTTCTTTAATATGTGTCACGCCTAATTCTTCCAATTTCTTCGGTAGTGCATCGATAATATTCGGACATACAAAATGATCTACAAAATTGGCAGTTCCAACTGCTACTGCTGAGGCTCCGGCAGACATGAAATCTATAACATCTTGGACGCATGACACACCGCCCATTCCAATAATCGGAATATCCACTGCTTTATACACGTCATATACCATTCTAATGGCAACAGGCTTTACTGCTGGCCCTGACAGCCCCCCTGTACCGTTTGCAATAACAGGCTTACCTGTACGTTCATCTAAGCGCATACCAATTAATGTATTAATCATTGTGATTCCATCTGCACCAGCAATTTCAACTGCTTGGGCAATTTCAACAATATTTGTTACATTAGGCGACAATTTGACATAGACAGGAACCTTTGAAACAGCTTTTACCGCTTCCACTAATTCACGTGCTATAACTGGATCTGTTCCGAAAGTAATACCACCATGCTTGACATTCGGACATGAAATGTTTAATTCTAAAGCTTTTACATTCGGTGCTGTACTAATTCTTCTCGCTACTTCAACATAGTCTTCTATTAATGTACCAGCAACGTTTGCAATAATAGGTACATCGTATTTCTCCAACCAAGGAAGCTCATCACTCATTACTTTATCAAGCCCTGGGTTTTGTAATCCGATTGCATTTAACATACCAGCAGGTGTCTCGGCTACACGAGGAGTTGGGTTTCCAAGACGTTTCTCAACTGTAGTTGCTTTTATCATAATTGCACCCAATTTTGACAAATCATAAAGCTGTGCGTATTCACGCCCAAAACCAAAACAGCCTGAAGCTGGCATAATTGGGTTTTTCAAATCCAATCCTGGGAGTTGAATGCTTAGCCGACTCATAGTTTAACAACTCCTTTCGGAAATACTGGTCCATCAGAGCAAACTTTTACATAATCCTTTTCTGAATCCTCTGTTGTTTTGCAAATACATGCAAAGCAAGCTCCGATACCACAGCCCATCCGTTCTTCAAATGACAGATAGCCTGGTTTATTAGGATAAAATTGTTCAAGGGCGCGAAGCATTGGCAGCGGACCACAAGAATAGAACACATCAAATTCTGGCTTTAACTCTCCAAGTAAATCTGTTACAAAGCCTTTTGTTCCCTTAGACCCATCTACTGTTACAAAATGTGTTTCACCTAATGTTGAAAACTTGTCCTCATAAAAAGCCACGTCTTCTGTAGCAAAACCAAATACATGGATTGTTCGAACTCCGCGTGCATTTAACTGTTTGGATAACTCATATAAAGGCGGTACACCAATTCCTCCTCCTACTAATAAGGCTGTTTTGCCTTTAGGAAGTTCATCAACAGGGAATCCATTTCCAAGCGGTCCAAGAACATCTACTTCGTCTCCTACTTGCTTTTCGGATAGAATCGTTGTACCACGGCCCTCTGCACGATAAATAAGTGTTACCTCTCCTGCTTCTTTGTCAATATTAGCTATACTAATTGGTCGTCGTAGGAGCGGCTCAAAGCTTTGCGACACACGAATGTGGACAAATTGTCCAGGATTCATTTCCTGAACAATTTGACCTTGTAAAGTGAGTTCAAAAATGTGATGAGCGATTTCTGTTTGACGAACGACAACCATTCGTTCTTGTTGAATCATTAATGGAATACCTCCGCTTTTGGCATTTCTTCTGCTGTGAATGTCATCGATTCAATAATTTCTAACATTGCCTCTGCTGTATCAAGTGATGTTAAACATGGCACACCATTTTCTACTGATTCACGACGAATACGGAATCCATCGCGAGCAGGCTGTTTCCCTTTTGTTAACGTGTTAACAACGAGTTGTGCTTCGCCATTTTGAATAACATCAAGTAAAGTTTTTTCTTTCGAGCCGATTTTGCCAACAACATCAGCCTGCACACCTGCTTCAGCAAAGCTTTGTGCCGTGCCTTCTGTTGCCATAATGCGATAACCAACCGTATTAAAACGTTTTGCTAATTGAATTGCTTCTTCCTTATCTTTATCAGATACTGTAAACAATACTGTACCGTAAGTTTTGATTTCCATACCTGCTGCAACAAAGCCTTTATACAATGCTTTTTCAAATGTTGCATCTTTCCCCATTACTTCACCCGTAGATTTCATTTCAGGCCCTAATGTAATGTCGACACGGCGCAGTTTTGCAAAGCTGAATACCGGTACTTTTACAAAGACACCTTTTTGTTCCTTAGCAAGTCCTGTTGGGTATCCTTGCTCTACAATCGATTGCCCTAAAATTGCCTTTGTCGCAATATTAGCCATTGGAATGTTTGTAATTTTACTTAAGAACGGCACAGTACGGCTTGAGCGAGGATTTACTTCAATTACATAAATTTCACCATTCGATAATACATATTGGATGTTCATTAATCCAATAATGTTTAATCCTTTTGCTAAGCGTGTTGTATAATCAACTAAAGTTGCTTTTTGCTGATCCGTTAATTTTTGTGGTGGATATACAGAAATTGAGTCGCCGGAGTGAACCCCTGCACGTTCAACATGCTCCATAATTCCTGGAATTAATACATTTTCTCCATCACAAATTGCATCAACTTCAATTTCCTGCCCTGTTAAATAACGGTCTACTAATACTGGATGATCAGGAGAAGCCTCTACTGCATTTTCCATATAATGCTCTAATTCTTGTTCATTATAGACAATTTCCATCGCACGCCCACCTAGTACATATGAAGGACGCACTAACACTGGGAAGCCAAGTTTTTTTCCAATCTCCAGCGCTTCCTCAGTTGATACAGCTGTCTCACCTGCTGGCTGTGGAATGCCTAATTCATGTAATGCCTGCTCAAATTTATCACGATTTTCAGCGCGGTCAATATCTTCTAAGTTTGTTCCTAAAATCTTCACACCATGCGCTGCTAATTTATCAGCTAAGTTAATTGCTGTTTGACCACCGAATTGAACAACAACCCCTATAGGTTTTTCAAGATCAATAATGTGCATTACATCTTCGATTGTTAATGGTTCAAAGTAAAGCTTATCTGAGATTGAGAAGTCAGTTGAAACCGTTTCAGGGTTTGAGTTAATAATGATTGCTTCATAACCTGCTTCTTGAATTGCCCATACAGAGTGTACTGTTGCGTAGTCGAATTCTACACCTTGACCGATACGAATCGGGCCCGAACCAAGTACTATAACGGATGGTTTATCTGTTACGATTGATTCGTTTTCCTCTTCATATGTTCCATAGAAATATGGTGTTGTTGATTCGAACTCAGCAGCGCAAGTATCCACCATTTTATAAACAGGGATAATGCCTTGTTCTTTACGGTATTGGTAAATTTCCTCTGCAGTAGTATCCCAAAGCTCAGCAATTTTCTTATCTGCAAAGCCTAAACGTTTTGCTTGGCGTAAAATTTCGGCATTATTTACGTTTTCAGATAACGATGCTTCCATATTAATAATGTTTTGCAGTTTGTTTAAGAACCATAAGTCAATCTGAGACCATTCATGAATTTGCTCTGCTGTAACACCTCGTCTCATTGCTTCTGCAATGAAGAATAATCGCTCGTCACCAGCTTTGCGAATGCGTTTTTCAATCCAGTTGTCTGAATTGTCTTCAGCATGCTTTAATTCAATGTGTGTATGACCAGTTTCAAGAGAGCGTACGGCTTTTAAGATTGCCTCTTCAAAAGTACGGCCAAGAGCCATAACTTCTCCTGTTGCCTTCATTTGTGTTCCTAAATTACGTTTGGCAGATTCGAATTTATCAAATGGCCAGCGTGGGATTTTGGCAACAATGTAATCAAGTGCCGGTTCAAAGTCTGCATAAGTTGATCCTGTTACTGGATTGATAATTTCATCTAAAGTCAAACCTACTGCAATTTTCGCTGCTAATTTTGCAATTGGATAACCTGTTGCTTTTGATGCTAGCGCTGATGAACGTGATACACGTGGATTAACTTCGATTACATAATAATTGAAGCTGTTTGGATCAAGCGCTAGTTGTACGTTACAGCCGCCTTCAATTTTTAATGCGCGAATAATATCTAAAGAGATATTACGCAGCATTTGATATTCGCGGTCGGATAATGTTTGAGATGGCGCTACTACGATTGAATCGCCTGTATGGATTCCTACTGGGTCAAAGTTTTCCATATTACATACAACGATTGCATTATCGATTGAATCTCGCATTACTTCGTATTCGATTTCTTTGTATCCAGCGATTGATTTTTCAAGCAAACATTGTGTAACTGGACTATATTTTAATCCGCTTGTTACGATTTCCTCTAATTCTTGTTCGTTGTTGCAAATACCGCCGCCTGTTCCACCAAGAGTGAATGCCGGGCGAACAATTACAGGATATCCAATTTTCGCAACAAATGCTTTTGCTTCTTCTAAATTATGAATAATATCTGATTCAGGCACAGGTGCACCTAATTCATACATAAGATTACGGAATTGGTCACGGTCTTCTGCTTTGTTAATGGCATCTAGCTTAGTACCTAGAATTTCAATGCCTAGCTCATCTAAAATTCCAGAGTTGTTTAATTCAATTGCCATATTTAATCCAGTTTGCCCACCGAGTGTCGGAAGAATCGCATCTGGGCGTTCTTTACGTAAAATACGGGATACGAACTCTAAAGAAATAGGTTCTAGATACACCTTATCTGCAATCTGAGTATCTGTCATAATTGTTGCAGGATTTGAGTTGATTAATATTACTCGGTAACCCTCTTCTTTTAATGAAAGACAAGCTTGTGTTCCTGCATAGTCAAATTCTGCTGCTTGACCGATGACAATTGGACCTGATCCAATTACTAAAATAGTTTCTATATCTGTACGTTTAGGCATGTTGTTTCTCCTTCCCAGCATGTACTTCCATTAGTTCGATAAATTCATCGAATAAGTGATTTGAATCTTCCGGCCCAGGTGAAGCTTCTGGGTGGTATTGTACTGTAAATACAGGATATTTTTTATGACGCAGCCCTTCAACCGTGCCATCATTTAGGGCAATATGTGTTACTTCTAGATCTGTACCTTCCAATGATTTTTCATCAACTGCATAACCATGATTTTGTGAAGTTAATTCTGTACGTCCAGTGCGTAAATCTTTTACTGGATGATTTGCACCTCGATGTCCGAATGGTAATTTGAAACTTTTTGCTCCACAAGCAAGTGCAAATAATTGGTGCCCTAAGCAAATTCCGAAGATTGGCACTTTTCCGATTAGGTTGCGTATTGTTTCAATACCTTCCGTAACATCCTGAGGGTCCCCAGGTCCATTTGATAGCATAATACCATCTGGATGCCATGCTAAAATAGTTTCAGCAGATGTGTTATATGGAACAACTAACACATCACAGTCACGTTTATTTAATTCACGTAAAATACCATGCTTCATTCCAAAGTCCATTATGACAACTCGTTTGCCACGTCCTGGACTCGGATATGCTGCTTTTGGAGAAACTTCTTTTACATGATTTGTAATAAGAGGTGTTTCTTTTAGTTTTGCAACTACTTCCTCTACATTAACTTCTTCATCTGCCGCTGTAAGAATTGCCTTTACAGCACCTTTCGAACGAATGATGCGTGTTAATTTACGCGTATCAATTCCTTCAATTCCTGGAATGTCTTGAGATAATAAATAATCATTTAGTGAAATGTCATTTCGAAAGTTTGATGGCTGTTTTGCCAACTCACGACAAACCATCCCTCTAATTGCTGGAGTAATCGATTCAAAATCATCACGGTTAATTCCATAATTTCCGATTAAAGGATATGTGAAAGTAACAATTTGTCCATAGAAAGATGGGTCAGATAATGTTTCTTGGTAACCCGTCATACCAGTTGTGAATACGACTTCACCTTGGGAAGCGCGGTCACTTCCAAATGCAATACCATTAAAAACTGTTCCGTCTTCCAAAATTAATAAACGTTTTTTCATTATTTCTCCTCCTTATAGACGATGTTGCCTTCAAAAATTGTCATAATTGGCCAACCTTTTGCAGCCCATCCGTTAAACGGTGTGTTCCGTCCTTTTGAGACAAACTCTTCTGCATGAATTGTTTGCTCTTTATTTAAATCGATGATAATCAAATCAGCTGATGCACCTACTTCAATTTTTCCATAAGGCAAGTTGAAAATTTGTGCTGGCTTTACTGTCATCCAATCAATTAATTGTTTTAAAGTCCATTTGCCTGTCTCTACAAATTGTGTATATAAAAGTGGGAATGCTGTTTCAAAACCGACAATTCCAAATGGCGCCCCAACCATTCCACAGCATTTTTCTTCAACTGTATGAGGTGCGTGATCCGTTGAGATACAGTCGATTGTTCCATCAAGTAGTGCTGCATGCAGGGAATCTTTATCCTCTAGAGCACGCAGTGGAGGATTCATCTTCCAGTTCGCATCATCCCCAGGAATATCCATCTCTTCTAATAACAGATGATGAGGACAAACCTCGGCTGTCACTCGGATGCCAGCTGCTTTTGCATCTCTTACTGCTCTCACTGATTCTTTCGTCGAAACATGACAAACGTGATATCTAGCACCTGCAGCTTCAGCTAGTAATACATCTCGAGCAATTTGCACTGATTCACAAACAGAAGGAATTCCTGGTAATCCAAGCTCTTTATTTCGTTTTCCTTCATGCATTACGCCATCATAAATTAATGAATTATCCTCACAATGTGCAACAACTACCATATCAAGCTTCGCTGCATCCTTCATTTGCTCGAACATTGTTGCAGCTAGCTGAACACCTACTCCATCGTCCGAAAATGCGACTGCACCATGGGCTTTTAAGTTAGCTAAATTGGTCCGCTCATCACCAGATTGTGCAACAGTTAGTGAACCATATGGAAGGACACGAACAACTGCACTTTCTTTAATTAATCCATTAATGAGTTGTAAGTTTTCCACTGAATCTGGCACTGGTTTTGTATTTGGCATCGCACAAATTGTAGTAAAGCCGCCTTTAGCCGCAGAAGCTGAACCAGTTGCGATTGTTTCTTTATGCTCAAAACCTGGTTCACGCAGATGAACGTGTAAATCAACAAAGCCGGGTGCTAGTAGGTTCCCATTGCCATCAATAATTTCTGCACCTTCTGGCTGTTTTCCACCAATTGCAATGATTTTTCCATTATCAATCGTTACACTTGAGTTTATTAATTCGCTTTGCTCGTTTAATAGTTTTATATTTTTTATATGTTTCGTCATGTTTATCTTCCTTTCAATATTGTTTCAAGTATCGCCATTCTGACAAAGACGCCATTTCTTACTTGATCAAAAATTCGGGAGCGCTCGCACTCAACTAATTCTGAAGCAATTTCTACATCGCGATTTACTGGTGCTGGATGCATAATTATTGCATTTTTTTTCATTTTTGCTTCACGCTCGAATGTTAATCCAAATTGTTCATGATAGCTTTCCTTTGAAAAGCTCTTATTTACAATATGACGTTCGTGCTGAATGCGTAATAACATGACAACATCGCTATCTTCAAGCAGTTCATCCCACGAATGATGGGCCGCGTAATCGCCTGCCCATTCAGGTGGGCAAAGGAAGCGTATATTAACACCCAGCCTTTTTAGAGCAGTTGCATTTGATTTTGCGACACGGCTATGAGAAATATCACCGACGATTGTTACATTTAGTCCTTCAAATGAACCAAATTCCTTATAAATCGTATATAAATCTAGTAAGCTTTGTGAAGGATGCTGACCTGCTCCGTCCCCAGCATTTATTACTGCAACATTAATACCTTCAAGTAATTCGTTATAATATTCATCTTCTTTGGCGCGGATTACAACCGCATCCATCCCTATCATTTCTAATGTTTTGACCGTATCGTACATTGTCTCGCCTTTTAATGCACTTGAAAAACTAGCATCAAATGGAATCACTGAACATCCTACTTTTCGCTCTGCCATTTCGAAGCTTGTTTTTGTTCGTGTACTTGGCTCAAAGAACAGATTTGATACATTATATGACCTGTTAAGGACGCTTTCTTCCCCTGCCTCGAACTGTGCTGCCCGTTCTATTATCATCATTACTTCTTCATTAGATAAATGTTCCATTGAAAGTAAATTTCTCATTGCCTCTTCCTCCTGATAAGAAAAGCGAAAGCGCCCTGCTCAGCCCCGCGTCGGCGAAGGAGCCACATCGTGTGGCATCGCCGACATGACTCACATCGTGTGAGCCCCATGCGCTGGAAGGCCGGAATCGATAAGCTTTTCTAGCTTTCGACCCGAGGACAGACCGCGACCTCGAGGGGCTGGGCGCTGTAGCTAGACATTATTCAATGCTTTATAGTAAAAAAACCTCGCAAGCTTGCGAGGCGTAGGAGGTATGACAAGGCAAAGCACGTTAAATTTTAACGCACTGCCGCCATAATTCCCCTTTTTTGCCTCTCTGGACAATTCTTTAAAAGGTAATCTTTATTCATCTAACTCTTTAACTTCTTTATCTCTTCCCGGCAACATAAAGTTGAGAATAACACCAACAATTGCAGCTAAAGCCATTCCTTCAATTGCAAATGTATCTGTAAATCTCAAGGCTGCTCCGCCAATTCCCATAACAAGAATTACTGAAGCAATTACCATGTTTCGGCTATTACCAAAGTCAATGTTGTTTTCTACAAGCATGCGAAGACCACTTGATGCAATAATCCCGAACAATAGGATTGAAATCCCACCGAGTACTGATGTTGGAATTGTTTGTACTAACGCCATTGCTTTTCCAAAGAAAGAGAACAGAATGGCTAGTACTGCTGCACCGAGTATTACATAAATAGAGAATACTCTTGTTATCGCTAATACTCCTATATTCTCACCATAAGTTGTTTTTGGTGGACCACCAATAAGTGCACTTACAAATGTTCCTAAGCCGTCACCAAGCAAAGATCTATGTAATCCAGGATCCTTTACATAGTTGCGGTTAACTACTTTGCCTAAAACCAACTGATGACCGATATGTTCTGAAATTGTTACAATAACGATTGGCACCATTGCTAGTAAAATAGTTAACGTTACATTAAAGTCATAGTGTACACCTGGTATTAAAAAGTCTGGCAAAGCAAACCAAGATGCCTCTTTTACAGGTGTAAAATCAACAATACCTACAATTGCTGAATATATGTATCCAACAATGATTCCTAATAGAATAGGCATAGTACTTAATACATTTTTAAAGTAAACATTGAAAATAATTGCTGCCAGCAATGTAACTAGTGCTGCAGAAAAATGCAAGACACTGTATTGTTTCACCATTTCAGCAACACCTGTATCTGGATTTACTTGCTCTACATTAATATTCATTGCCATATCTACCGCTGTTCCGGCAAGCCCTAAACCGATTACCATAATGACAGGTGCAACAACGATTGGCGGTAGAAGGCGCATTAGCCATTTGTAGCCTGTTTTCCAAATTAATAATGACACAATCCCATATACAACCCCGACTGCCATAGCACCGATCATTGCATTTCCTGGATTAACACTTGCTCCATTGTCATCTAGCCCACCAGCTGCGATTAAGATTGGAGCAATAAAGGCAAATGATGAACCTAAATAGGCAGGTACTTTAAATTGTGTAATTAGCAAGAAAATGATTGTTGCAATCCCACTAGTTAGTAATGCAATTGCAGGACTTAATCCTACGAGCTGCGGTACTAATATAGTTGAGCCGAACATTGCAAACATATGTTGAAAACTTAGCGTAATCAATTGTCCAGTTGTTGGTTTTTCATTGATGTCTAAAACCGCATTTGCCATGTTTTTTCCCTCTTTTTTTTAATGTTAGTCTGCTTTGTGTAGTGTTACGTTATCTTCCCCATCTACTTCAGTTAAACGAACGACGATTCTCTCCGAACTTGATGTAGGAATGTTTTTTCCTACATAGTCTGCACGAATTGGTAATTCTCTGTGTCCTCTATCTACTAGTACCGCTAACTGAATTTGAGAAGGTCTTCCTAAGTCTATTACTGCATCAAGTGCTGCACGCACTGTTCGTCCTGTGTATAGAACGTCATCAACAAGAACAATTTTTTGTGCCTCTACTACATAATCAATATCAACTTGTTGTACAAGCGCCTCGCCATTTTCATTTTTCGTTGATAAATCATCACGGTATAAAGTGATGTCTAGTTCACCTGTACGTATTGGTTGACCTTCTATTTTTTCAATTTTTTCTGCCAATCGTTTGGCTAAAAATGCACCTCGTGTTTTGATTCCAACTAAAATACATTGATCAATTCCTTTATTGCGTTCAATAATTTCATGGGCGATCCTTGTCAAAGCTCGATTCATTGACGGCCCATCCAATAGTTCTGTAATTTGTGGCATATCTTTTTCCTCCTCCCTATTTGAAAATAAAAAACCTCTTAAGCGCCAGCTTAAGAGGTTGGATATACATGTTGAAAGTGCATGCTTGGAAATTCTCTAATGATAATAAGCATAACATTGCCTATTAGGACACGATTCGACATTTGAATTCTTCAAATGAACAATGTGCTGCACACAAGAGCATAGAAATTCCCTTACATTTCTACAAGTACCTTCTCAGCCTCTCTGGACTGCCATTAAAGGTGAATATTTAATTTTTTGTCAGTTCCCATCTCTGTGGGTTTGTTTATTTATTCACTGTTGTCAGTATAGTCTTATAACCTACTTAAGTCAATAATGTTTTTGAAATAATTTTCTCAAAGTTATTGATTTTGCCGTAACTGTTCAAGTAATGCCTCAAAATCATCTGGAAGCGGTACTTCAAATTCTAAATATTCTTTTGATGTAGGATGAATGAATCCTAACACGCCTGCATGAAGCACTTGTCCACCAAAATCAATCGTTTTTTTAGGCCCGTATTTTGGGTCTCCTACTAACGGAAATCCAATATAGTTCATATGTACACGGATTTGATGTGTACGTCCTGTTTCTAAACGACATTCTACTAACGTGTAATTCCCCAGTCTTTCAGTTACCTGGAAATGGGTAACAGCATGTTTTCCATTATCAACAACCGCTTGTTTTTGGCGGTCTTTTGGGTCCCTAGCAATTGGCGCATCGATTGTACCTTTATCATGTGCAATATGGCCATGTACTAAAGCTGTATATTTACGGGTCACCGTTTTATTTACTAATTGTTCGACTAGTGAATGGTGTGCATGGTCATTTTTTGCAACCATTAATAAACCAGATGTATCTTTGTCAATTCGATGCACAATACCTGGTCTTAAGACGCCATTTATGCCCGACAAATCTTTACAATGATACATTAATCCATTGACTAAAGTACCTGTCATATGACCAGGTGCAGGATGTACAACCATTCCCTTTGGTTTGTTGACAACGAGTACGTCTGAATCTTCATAAACAATTTCTAAGTTTAAATCCTCAGGAATGACTTCTAAAGGCTCTGCTTCCGGAACGTCAACTTCAATGACGTCGCCTTCTTTTACTTTATATTTTGCTTTAACGCTTTCACCATTAACTTTTACAATACCATCTGTAATCCAGCTGGCTATTTGAGAACGCGACCAATCCTCTTGAATTGACGAAAGAGCCTTATCAATGCGTTCTCCCGCATTTTCTTGTTCTATTGTAATTGATACAACTGCCATTATTTCACCTTTTTCTTATTTTCCCGTTCTTCTTTTAACAATACTAAAATAATCATAATTACAGAAATTGTTAATGCTGCATCAGCGATATTAAATATTGGGAAATCATAATTAATTATTGGAATTAATACATCTATAAAATCGACCACTTCTCCACGGAAAATTCGGTCGATAAAATTACCAAGTGCTCCGCCTAATAATATCATTAAGCTTACTGCAAATAGTGGTTTATGTTTTGCTTCTTTATGAAAATAATAAATAATCCCACCAATTACAACGAGTGTAACGATTGTAAAAATCCACATTTGTCCTTGCAGCATTCCCCAAGCAGCACCACGGTTGCGATGAGACAGAATAGCAAACCATGGATCCCAGACCATAATTTGCTCGCCTAATTCCATATTTTTTACGATTAACCATTTAGTCCATTGATCTAATAAAACAACAATCGCTGCTAAACCATAGTATTTATACACAGTATTCCCCCGTTTACCAATAATCTCTCCTATTCTAACATAAAACAAAACGGAAATATAATTATACATGGTTGAAGAAGTTGCTCTGGTGAAGAAAAATTGTAACGAACTATACATATTAAACGTCTATTCGATATAAGGAGGAATCATTTTGAAAAAATACTCATTTATTACAATAATACTTTTAGGAAATCTAATGCTATGGGGATGTTGGAATGAAGAAAAGAATATCTCCTTATTATCACAAGTACCTATTACAGAAGTAACAATCGGTAATCCTACTGCAAAAGAGATCCTGGAGAATGATTCGCAAGCAGATATTTTTCAGTGGGATGATATTATCTATGAGACGAATATCGATTGGGTCAATGAACTTGTTTTAACTGAAGGTGATCTAGTAGGATTTATTAAATATAACACTTCCAACCCAACCGATTTTAAGAATGCTACAGCAAATATTTTACCAATAGGCACTGAATTATATAAGGTAAATGAACGCAATGATATATTCATTGCAAAATATAATGGTGAATGGAAGTACTATTATCAATTGGTTGAAGGGTAAATCACAGTGTATGTAATAATAGACGCAGGGACAAAACTAAAAGACGCCATTTTTCTTGATGAGAAAAATGACGTTTTTTTCTAAGTTGAAAATTTTCAGATTCTTATTAATAAGAAAAGCGAATTCTTACAAAAAATCCACTTATGTCCCAGCCCCATTGCTGCAAATTTAAAATTTTTAACATTTAAAAATACTAATTCTTAAAGTGAATTCATATATTTTATTTTTTATCATTTTTAGTTTTAACAGAAGAAGAAAATAACCAACGAAGGGCAAAAAATGCTACAATAAAAAAGAACGTGTCTAGAATATTTTCGCCCCATTGAAATTTACCCGTCCTATTATAGTCCCAAAAAACATAACTAAAAAATAAAGCTATACTAGCAATAATTGTAAATATAATTTTCATCTTTAATAACCTTTGCTTTTTTATATGCATAATAATATTCCATAATATACCATAAATTAACAAATTTAACAAAGGCCAATTTTAATATACATAGTTAAAGCGAAAAAGATGTACTACTTTAATTAAAACTGAAGAAATCTAAAATCTGTAATCCCATTAATCATCTTCTAATTTAGTTCCATTATATACCTTTCGATCAACACAGCAATCTTATTACGTGCCGTTTCAATTTGTCATTGCATAGTACTCTTCAGTGATGTATTTGCTGCGTCAGCAGTTATTCGTTAGTTCAATTATAGAAGGTCAACATACATATAGATTCAATTCTCGTTGGCAAAGTTTTACTAACCAAACTTATACACTGCCATATAAAAAGCTGCTCACTTTACTATAATGAGCAGCTTCTTAATTTTATGGAACAGTCCTTATAAACAGCTCCGAATTTTTTAAATAGAATTAAACATAATACTTCTCAACTACATCGGCACAACGTTTACATGCTGTTGGATGCTTTTCGTGTTGACCTACTGTTGTTGAGTAAGACCAGCAGCGTTCACATTTTTCACCATCTGCATGCTCTACAACGATTGCACATTTTTCAAGTACAAGTGCATTTTCTGGTGCACTTTCCTTGCTTCCACCGACAACAAATTGTGATACGATACAGCTTTGAGCAAAGTTAATTGCTGAATCATTTAATAATGTTTGAATAGCTTCATCAGCAAATACTGTAACTTTCGCTTCTAATGATTTACCAATTGTTTTTGCATTACGTGCTTCTTCAAGCGCTTTTAACACCTCGTCACGGATTTCTATAACCTTTTCCCATTTCGTGCGTAGTTCAGCGAAATTGCTGCGCTCATCAACTTCAGGGAAATCTGTTAATTGAACAGAAAGCTCTTCCTCATTTAAGTAAGACCATAATTCATCTGTCGTATGAGGTAAAATTGGCGTTAAAACTTTTAATAAAGTTAATAGTGTATCATACATAACTGTTTGCATCGCACGACTGTCTTTATTATCTACACCTTCAATATAAACAACGTCTTTTGCAACATCTAAATAGAATGCTGATAATTCAACTGCGACAAAATTATTAATTGTATGATATACAGAAGCAAATTCATATCGGTCGTATGCATTGCGAACTGTTTTTAATACATCTTGCAAACGCATATACATGTATTGATCGATCTCACGTAAATCTTCATAAGCGACGCGATCAGTTTTTGGATTAAAGTCAGTAACATTCCCATGTAGGAAACGAAGTGTGTTGCGGATTTTACGATACACTTCTGAAATTTGCTTCAACATATCCATAGAGATACGAACATCGCCAGTATAGTCAACTGATGCTACCCATAAACGTAGAATATCTGCACCATATTGGTTCATTACTTTTTCAGGTATAATAACATTTCCTAAAGATTTACTCATTTTGCGGCCTTCACCATCTAATACGAAACCATGAGTTAAAAGACCTCTATAAGGAGCATAACCATTAATTGCAACAGATGTTATTAATGACGAGTTAAACCATCCACGGTGTTGGTCAGAACCTTCAAGGTAAAGGTCAGCAGGATATTTAATTCCGCGTTCTACAAGTACACCTTGATGAGATGAACCTGAGTCAAACCATACGTCCATAATGTCATTTTCTTTTGTGAATTTTCCATTTGGACTTCCTGGATGAGTAAATCCTTCTGGTAGAAGATCTTTTGCTTCACGCTGGAACCAAATGTTAGAGCCATGCTCACGGAATAGTTTTGACACATGTTCAATAGTTTCTGGTGTAATAATTTCTTCCCCATTTTCAGCATAGAACACTGGAATTGGAACACCCCAGGCACGTTGTCTTGAAATACACCAGTCACCACGGTCACGAATCATATTATAAAGACGTGTTTCACCCCATGCTGGAGTAAAAGCAGTACTGCTTACTGCATTTAATAACTCATCACGGAATGCTTCTACAGAACAGAACCATTGTGGTGTCGCACGATAAATTACCGGCTTCTTCGTACGCCAGTCATGTGGGTATGAGTGCGTGAAGAATGATAATTTTTCTAATGCACCAACCTCTTTTAATTTTTCAGTAATGACTTTATTTGCATCATCATAAAACAGACCTTCAAATCCAGGTGCTTCATGTGTATAGCATCCTTGGTCATTTAATGGACTTAAAATGTCTAAGCCATATCTTTTGCTAACTAAATAGTCATCTTCCCCGTGACCTGGAGCTGTGTGAACACACCCTGTACCTGCTTCTGTTGTAACATGGTCACCAAGCATGATTAAAGAATCACGATCATAGAATGGGTGTTTTGCAACAATATATTCTAGTTGCTCCCCTTTAACTTCTTGCAGAACTTCAGCGTTTTCCCATTCTAGTGTATTTGAAACCGTTTCTAATAAGTCTTTTGCAATAATATATTTATTATTATTTGCTGATACAACGATATAAGTAATTTCAGGGTTTACTGAAATACCTAGGTTTGCTGGCATAGTCCATGGAGTTGTCGTCCAAATGATAAATTTTGCATCCTCTGGTACAACGCCTTTTGAATCTTTAATTTCAAAACTTACATAAATCGAAGGTGATTTAATATCTTTATATTCAATCTCTGCTTCTGCCAAAGCTGACTCAGAAGACGGCGACCAGTAAACTGGTTTTAATCCTTTGTAAATATATCCTTTTTCCGCCATTTTACCGAACACTTCGATTTGGCGTGATTCAAACTCTGGTTTTAATGTAATATACGGATTTTTCCAATCTCCGCGGACACCTAAACGCATAAATTGAGTTTTTTGATTTTCAATTTGTTCATAGGCATATTTTTCACATAATTCACGGAACTCAGCTACTGTCATTTCTTTACGTTTAACACCTTTGTTTGCAAGTGCTTGCTCGATTGGCAGTCCATGAGTATCCCAACCAGGAATATAAGGTACATGATAGCCAGTCATTGAACGATGACGAGTAATCATGTCCTTTAATACTTTATTTAAAGCGTGGCCAATATGAATATCTCCATTGGCATATGGAGGTCCATCATGTAGAACATATTCTGGACGGCCCTTTGTACGCTCTAAAACTAGTGTATTAATGTCAATTTCATCCCATTTTTCTTGCATTTTTGGTTCATTTGCCGGCAAATTCCCGCGCATCGGGAAATCTGTTTTTGGCATTCGTAACGTATCTTTATACTCTACCATTTAAAATTCCTCCTTAATTGAATTATCTGTTTTTAAATGCGACTATATAGCTTTCTAAGAGGGAACATTGCGGTACTAAAAATAAGTATACTAAATAAAAAAAGTTCCTCATCCCAGTAAAGGGACGAGAAACTATAACTCGTGGTACCACCCTAATTTGCGGAGAAATTGCATACAAAATCCGCCTCTTAGACACTGTAACGCCGTGTGTACGAAATCACTTAATCAAATACCATGTATTTTTTCAGTGATTTAGCTCAGGAGTGATGTTCATTTTTGAAGCTTAGTCGAGCTTTCACCATCCTCGACTCGCTATTGATCACTTTCAAAAATTACTGTCTCCATCAACGCCAAATATTTATTATCAACTACGCCTTGGCGTAATTGCTTCCGGGTTTCTACTCGTGTATTCACGAGTCAACTCCTCTACGAAATCGCAAGACTCGCAGATGGCAATATTTCATTCATCTTATACTAAAATGAATATAAATTCTATACTCGTGTATCAGTATATGGAAATAGTGAAATTCAGTCAAGTAAATCGTTAACCATTAAAGATAATTATTTTATATCATCTGTTAATAATTCAAAATCGTCTTGATCCGTTCTTGCTTGGTTTTGAATTTCCGTTAATCCAATTTCATATTCCATTAAATGATCCCAGTCATCTGTATTTAGCAAGTCTAATTGAGCTTCTACCAGCATTTTAAAACGATTGCGGAATACTTTAGATTGCTTTTTTAATCCATCGATTTCAATCGTAATTTTCCGTGCTTTTGCAAGCGCTTCATTAATAATTCGATCAGCATTTTTTTCAGCTTCTTTAATAATTAATTTAGCTTCTTGCTGCGAATTGCGGCGTACTTCTTCTGCAGCTTCTTGTGCCACAACAATAGATTTTTGCAAAGTTTCTTCTAAAGTATTATAGTGTTTCATTTGCTGTGTCATTGTTCTAACTTTTTCTTCAAGCTCTTTCTTTTCACGTAAAATTATTTCATAGTCTTTAATTATTTGCTCTAAAAAATCATTTACTTCGTCTTCTGCATACCCGCGAAAACCTCGAGTAAATTCTTTATTATGTATATCAAGAGGTGATAATGGCATCGGTCAACACTCCTTTACGTTAAATATATAATTTTATTATACAGTGGTACACCATTCTTGACATCAAATTTTCGTAAATTTTCACTATAATCTACTATTTTTGCTCTAAGCGACCTACTTGAAGGCGAATTTTATCCTTTTTAGTTCGGCCTTCAGTCATAGCTATTTTCAATCTTCCAAATCCACGAGCAGAAATGATATCCCCTTCTTGTACCTCAAAAGACGTCCCCTCACGTACTGTCCAATTTACTTTCACTTTTCCAGCTTGAATAAGCATTTGTGATTTTTGCCTTGAAATATTTAATACCGTAGCTAAAATAACATCTAATCTCATCGAAGAAACCGTATAGATCTTTTCAACCCACGCGTCCTTCATTTCAATTAGTTGTGTTAAATCATCTATTTGCTTGAGTTGTACCTTTGTCTTTCCAATGCTTGTTAAATTTGTTTTTACATAATCTTTTACTTCCTGTGCAACTGCAAATTGAATTATATCTTCTTCTATATGAATATCACCAAATTTATTTCGCCCAATTCCAATCGATAATAAAGCACCTAATACGTCAGGATGCTTTAATTGAACAAATTTTGCTGGATAATGAATTGAAAAAATCGCAATTTGAAAGTCGTCCCTTAAAGGGATAAAGTAACTAGGACTAATATAGAGTCGTTGTCTTTCTGCTTCTTTAAAACCTCCGTCAGTAGAAATAGATAGATCCTGATTTTGACCAATAATAGATGATACGATAAAACGTTCACGCGGATCTAAAAAGTCAGTTAATTTTGGAGCAAAACGATCTTCTACTTCGCGTTGCCATCCAACTACCCGTTCAATAAAAACTTGTTCATCTTTTCGAAAATGCTGAATTAAATGCTCCATTTCTACAACTCACTTTTGTCTTATGATTCAAATACATCTTTATTAAAAAACCCCCACTTCGTAGTAGGGGGTAAATTACTAAGCTACCATTTTTAAAATATTTAGGAGAACGATTTGTACACCACGTTCTATAAAGCTTAATAATAGTATCGCGATAATTGGTGAGAAATCAATCATCCCAATTGGTGGTATAAATTTTCTAAAGAAACCTAAATAAGGCTCACAAAATTTCGCAAGCAAACGACCAAACCCCGAACTTTGGGCAGCTGGAACCCACGACATTAAAATATAGATGATTAGCATAAACGAATAAATTGAAAAAATCATTGATATAACTGGAATAATTGATAGTAAATTCATATAAATAAATTACCCTCTCTAATAATCAAATTCCTTCAGCGTATTAATACCTTACGTAGCTTGAAGTTAAAAATAAATATGTACAGCAAGTCCATAATAAAAGCGGAAACGCCCTAATTCGCCCTGATAAGTGCTGAAAGGCATGAATCGAAAACGTCTTCCCAGAGCTTTCGACCGAGGGACAGACCGCGACCTCGAGGGGCTGGGCGATGGAGCACACTCTACAAGAAGGATTAACTTCATTCCGAAAATGGAATAAAGTTAATATTCCTCATATAAATAATTTGAAATTTCACCTGTAACTTCTACATTTTCTGGGGTGCATAGAAAAATATCTGTACCAATACGTTGAATGTCCCCGCCTAGTGCATAAACAGTTCCACTTAAAAAGTCGATTATACGAACACCGGCATCACGATCAATTCTTTGCAAATTAACAATTATTGCACGTCTATTTTTCAAATGCTCTGATATATCTTGAGCTTCGGAATATACTCGAGGTTCAACAATTACTACCTTAGAGTTTTTAGCAGAGTTTGTTGCTTGTAAACTTACTACATTATGAGGTGTATGTGTGTCTACCTTCGTGTAATTACGATTTTTTTTAGGACTCGCCTTTACAACAGGCTGCTCTTTTGTAATATTTATCGGTTTACTTGATGTTTCAACTTCAACAGTCTCTTCTTCTTCTTCTAAGTAAAAGAAATTTTTAATTTTATTTTTCATACTCATCTAGCATCCCTCTTTTCTATCCAACAAGAGCTGTTCCAATTCTTACAAATGTTGCACCTTCTTCTACCGCAATTTCGTAGTCGTTTGACATCCCCATTGAAAGCTCGTGGCAAGGTGCGTAAGGCAAGTTTAATTTAACAACTTCCTGTTGTAAATTCTTTAAATTTTTAAATACATTTCTTATAACAGTTTGATCCTCAGTGTTTGGAGCCATTGTCATTAAACCTACAACTCGAATTTTATCAAATTGTCCTAAAGATTGTATAAATGGAATAACTTCCTCTGTTTTTAATCCATGTTTAGACTGTTCGCCTGAGACATTAGCTTGAACAAAGCAATTGATTGTTTTTTCTGCTCTTTTATTAATTTCCTCTGCTAAACTAATGCGGTCTAAAGAATGTAAATAATCAATCTCATTTATTACCTGTTTAACTTTCCTAGATTGTAAAGAGCCAATATAATGCCATTTTGCTTGATTATTTAATTCGCTTTTTTTAGCTAATAATCCTTCTGGTCGGTTCTCTCCCAAATGGATTAATCCAGCATTAATTGCCTCTTGTGCTCTATCTATAGAAACTTGCTTTGTAACTGCAATAATAGTTACATCGTGGTTAACGTTTGCTCTATTTTTTGCTTCTTCGATTTTATTTTTAATTTCGCTTAATTTAGAACTTATTTTTTCCACACTAAACCCAACTTTACATAAATAGTTTCCTTCATTGTATCAATCTGTATATTAATTTTCAATGAATAGCACGACCTATTCAGAAATCTCCTTCACTAAAATTACATCTTTTCCTACTACAAGAATATCATTTATTAGTACTTTTCTTACATGGTCCTCTCCTTGAATGAAGGACATAAACTTTTTTGGTTCTGCTACAAGGAAAGCTATTATATTACCCGTTTTCTCACAAACCTCGGCATCAATAATATAACCTATAAATCTCCCGTTGCCAGCTTCAATAATTTCCTTTTGTTGAACGGCAGAAAAACGCAAAGAGATCTCCTTTCTATCGTTAATTTATAAAATAAAAACGCACTTAAAATAAAGTGCGCGATAATTTTAGCCTAATTTATAGTCTTTTTGCATTGTCTCAATTGCATTTTTTTCCAATCTTGAAATTTGTGCTTGAGAAATGCCGAGTGATTTTGCAATTTCAGTTTGTGTTTCGCCATAATAGAATCGTTTAGATAAAATCATTTGTTGTCGTTCATCTAATTTTTGCATACTTTCTTTTACACTAACATACGCAACCCATTGATCTTCTGATACATCGTCATCTCTTAATTGATCCATAATATATACTGCATCACCGCCGTCAGAATATATTGGCTCCTGTAATGATAAAGGATCTTGAATTGCATCTAATGCATAAAGTACATCTTCTTTTTTCATTTCAATAGCTTCCGCTAATTGTTCAATTGTCGGTTCATGCAAATTTTCTGAAATAAATTTTTCTTTTGCCTGCATCGCTTTATATGCAATATCTCTTAATGATCTAGATACTCGAAGTGCATGGTGATCTCTTAAATGTCTTCGAATCTCACCAATAATCATTGGTACAGCATATGTTGAAAATCGAACATTATGCTTCAAATCAAAATGATCAATAGCCTTTAATAAACCGATACAACCAACCTGAAACAGGTCATCTGCCTGTTCACCACGATATGAAAATCGACCGACAATACTTAAAACTAATCTTAAATTACAAATCACAAGTTCATCTCTTACCCATTCTTCCCCAGATTGTAGACGAACGAACAGCTCTCTCATCTCTTCATGTTTTAGTACTGGCAAAGAAGCAGTATCTACACCACAAAGTTCTACTTTTGTACGGACCATCTTCTTTTCCTCCGAACTTTTTTTTATCTCTGAACTGTTTTTTAAGTTTGTCCGGAATAAAGAAGAATATGCACCAAAAGCGTGTCCAATTTCATCCAGTAATCTATCGTAACTTGTCTTAAACCTGCCTGTTGCAAGTTAAAAAACTTATGAAATTGGTTGATTTAGATGTTCTCGTAAATCTAAAATAATTTTCTTTTCTAACCTTGAAATATATGATTGGGATATTCCCAAATGGTCGGCTACTTCTTTTTGCGTCATTTCTTGTTTCCCATTTAAGCCAAATCGACACTCCATAATGTATCGTTCACGTTCACTTAAACCATTAATAGCTTGAAACATATGCTGACGCTCTATTTTCTTTTCAACATCATTCATAATAATTTGTTCCTCAGTACCTAAAATATCTGATAAAAGAAGCTCATTTCCATCAGGATCTGAATTTAATGGCTCGTCTAATGAAACTTCTCCCTTCATTCGGCTTGTCTTTCTTAAGTGCATTAATATTTCATTTTCTATACATCTAGATGCATAGGTAGCCAATTTGATATTCTTTTCAGTGTTAAAAGTTTCAATTGCTTTAATTAGTCCAATTGAACCAATACTTATTAAATCTTCAATTGGAGTACCTGTGTTATCAAAACGTCTCGCAATATAAACAACTAGACGTAAATTTCTTTCAATTAGTGTATCTCTTGCTCTTAAATCACCATTCATAAAGGCTTCAATAACTGTCATCTCTTCTTCTCTAGTTAATGGTACTGGCAATGAATCATGCCCTCCTATATAGTATGTTCCATTAGTACGAAACTTACTCCAAATTTTTCTAAATAAGTCGATTAATTTATTAAACAATCATTTTCCCCCTTTATGCATCATTTTTATAACGATAAAACGTGAAGAATTATTTGTGCGTTATGTGGATATTTCGCATCATTACGTGTGAAAACAACATATTGCTCGGAAATTTCCTTATCCTTTGTCCCACTTATTTTCAATCGATCAAAACGAAAGGCAAGTACTGTTGATTTTTCCTTTTGTACCGTTGAAAGAGACAATATTCGAATCTTTGGATAGACATAAGTAGGAAACATCTTTAAGTCATAGGGATTTTTTTCATCCCATTTCAATAACGCTTCGTGAAAATCTTCCGATAAATCTTTTGCAACAGCATTATATGAAAGAAAATGTACCGGTTTACCACTTAAAGGTTCAATACATTCATTGCCGGTATCAATAAATCCCTTTAAGCAATATGTTCTTTTTAATAGGTCAAGCTCACAATCCACGACAAATGAAGATTGAATATTCATTTGCATCATTTTTCTCCATTTTGAGTGAATCGTTGTTAAACTCAAGAAAGCGATTGCTGAACAAAAAATAAAAAAAGTTACTTCGCTTTGATTTAATAAAAAGGGCAGTAAACTTGTAAGTACTCCACCGAGGAAAAAAGTAGTTATAAATAGGATTGTCCCTTGCTTTAACAACGATTGGATTCGAAAAGAGAATGCGAGCCCGATTAGTACAATAAAACTAACTGCTGCTCCTAATAATGATTGATAAAAAATCGATGAAATTAATCCACTGCAAAACGCACTAAGTAGCAATCTACTCCTTTTTACATACAATCCCGTTATTTCTTGTGTGAATTTTAATAAAAAGTAATTGAACAACGTATTGTATAGTACGAGTAATTCTCCAATCATTTTAGCGTCCTCCTAGAAATAGATTAACACTAGGAAGACGAAGAAAATGTCAAACCGTTGTACAAAAAGCTAAAATCTTTTTGACAAAATTTTTATTAAATTAAGAATTTCGACATGAATATTGAGCGAAAAATGAATTTTTAAGAAAAATGAGGGTAAAAAAAAGGTGTGTTATACTTGCTGAAAAACATTAGGGAAAATCAGTAGTGAATCATTTGATATAAATGTGAACGGTCTAGGGGGCTACACGATGTTGGTCATGGGAGCGATGAATCATGGACGCAACTTTCTCGCTTCCCACACAAGTCGCAAAGCCACTTTGTATCTCTACCACTTGTCTTTGGGGCCAACAGGGCGCTGGTCATGGTGACAAGACATGCGATGTGGCGTTTTTATCATCTGCTTCGTATAAGGCCCGCAGAGTGCTTTTAACTTTTTTATATTATTTTACAACTACATGATAGGATTCTTGTTGTAATCCTACTACATGCATTCGACATTCTTGCATGAATTTTATAAGTTGTTCATTATTCTTTAAAATTAGAATAGAAAGTAATAAAAAAGGATCTGCTTTCAAAAAGCAAAATTAATAAAAATCCTCGTAAGTATCTATCAACAAATTTGAATTCGTTAAACAATAAAAAAACTGCCCATCCATTTTAAAAGAATGAGCAATTTTGAATATAATCGCATAACAAGAACTTAAAATAGCCCCTTATGTCGAATAGTTTCGAATTAATTAACCACGGTTACGTCGATTACGTAAGAATGTTGGAATATCTAACATATCTTCTTGTTGATAAACTTGACGTTGTGGTTCTTGTTGTTGCACCGGTTGTTCTTGTACACGTTCACGAATTGGAGATTGTTGTTGTTGTGTTTGCGTATTGCGTACATTCCCCATTGGTCGTGTATTTTGTGGTCGTTGTTGTGCAACATCATCAGAAAATCCTGTAGCAATGACTGTTACAATAATTTCGTCATTTAAGTTTTCATTGATAACAGAACCGAAAATCATATTTACTTCTTCATCTGAAGCAGATGCAACAATATCAGCAGCTTCCTGTACTTCAAATAAACTTAAATTCGTTCCACCTGTAATGTTCATAATTACACCTTTTGCACCATCAATAGATGTTTCAAGAAGCGGACTTGAAATTGCTTTTTTTGCAGCTTCTGTTGCACGGTTTTCACCTGTTGCAATCCCAATTCCCATTAGTGCTGATCCTTTGTCAGACATAATAGTTTTAACGTCTGCAAAGTCTAAGTTAATTAGTCCTGGTGTAGCAATTAAATCAGAGATACCCTGTACACCTTGTCGTAAAACATTATCAGCTTCACGGAATGCCTCGAGCATTGGTGTACTCTTATCAACAATTTGTAAAAGCTTATCATTCGGGATAACGATAAGGGTGTCAACAGCTTCCTTCATTGCTGCAATACCGCCAATCGCCTGTGTTTGGCGTTTGCGGCCTTCAAATGAAAATGGACGTGTTACAACACCAACAGTTAATGCTCCTAATTCGCGAGCAATGGTTGCAATTACTGGAGCAGCACCTGTACCAGTACCACCGCCCATACCTGCAGTAACAAATACCATATCTGCCCCTCTAAGAACTTCCTCAATTTGCTCTCGGCTTTCTTCAGCAGCCTTTTTTCCAACTTCCGGATTAGCACCAGCACCAAGCCCTCGAGTCAGTTTATTACCAATCTGTAATTTATATTCTGCTTTTGATAGATTTAAAGCTTGTGCATCAGTATTAACAGCGATAAAGTCAACACCTTGTACGCCATGTTCAATCATTCTATTTACTGCGTTATTACCACCACCGCCAACTCCAATTACTTTAATGTTGGCTAGCTGGTCTACACTTGTATCAAATTCTAACATAGTTTCTCCTCCTACCACACTAGTCTCGAAAATTATTCAAAAAACTTATCAAATAGTTTCTTAGCTTTGTTAATGACGCTTGTTTTATTCATGTTATTATCTCGTTCTGATGCATTAGATTGTTTTTTAGGAGGAGTTGTCCCTGCTCCAATTGTTGCATAAACAGGTGTTTGATTTGCACTTCTACCATAAAATTCATCCTCTAAATGTGCATAGCGTATTAAACCAACAGCTGTTGTATAAGCCGGCTCACGGACACCTATATAATCTGGAGTATAAATTCTTACACGTGTTTGCATTGTTTGTCTTGCCAATTGGGCAATTCCTTCCAACTGAGCAACACCACCTGTAAGGACTACTCCACCAGGTAAATCACGCACCCCTAAGCGAGCTAACTCATCTAAAATAAGCTCAAACAATTCTTCTAAACGTACACCAATGATTTCTGAAATAAATTTTTGGCTATATTGATCCATCGTATCAGTTCCTGAAACTGGTACTTCAAATACTTCTTCATCAGAGGCATCATCAAAAAATGCATGTCCAAACTGCTTTTTTATTATTTCGGCTTGTTCTGTTGGGGTTTTAAGAACAATAGATAAATCTTTTGTTATATGCTCCCCACCCACTGGAATAACGCCCGCACGTGTCAATAAACCATCCTCAAATACTGCAATTGTAGTTGAGCCGCCTCCTAAATCTATGAAGGCAGTACCTTGGTTTTTTTCATCTTCCGTTAAAGCAAAATAGCCTGCTGCTAAAGGTTGTAAATAAATTTCTCTAATTTTTAATCCTGCACGTTCTACACATCTCAATACATTATGAACTAATGTTTTTGATGTAGTGATCATCGTTGCATCCATCTCTAAGCGAATACCAATCATTCCACGCGGATCTTTAATTTCATCTAAATTATCAACGATGAACTGACGCGGAATTAAATTTACAAGTTCTCGTTCAGGCGGGATTGACATTACTTGAGCGGATTCAATAACTCTCTCTAAATCCTCATCAGTAATTTCGCGGTTCTCACTATTTACAGCTACAACCCCTTTAACCGGTTGAAGGGCAGTTTGGTTTGCAGGTATACCCAACACTACATCGTCTATTTTAATTCCTGTCATTCGTTCTGCTTGATCCACTGCTTTTTTAATTGATTGTACAGTAGCATCTATATCAACAATTGCGCCTTTTCGAATTCCATTAGATTTAACATTTCCGACCCCGATGACATGTAATTGATTATCTGTTATATCTCCTATCAACACTTTGATAGAAGATGATCCTATATCAAGTGAAATGTAAATATCTTGATGACTCACTATACCGCCCCTCCTTCAATTACTACTCCTATATATTATTCTATTGTAATTTCCACCTATTGTCTAAGTAAATCCATGTATACTATACAATTTTACAGCTATTATACTGTATTTTCATCCTTTTTTATATGTCTCTCTTCCCATTTTGTTATCAAAATTCGTCGAATGACAGCGATATTCTGGAAAAGTCGAACACCAAAGGCAAAAATTGCAGCCAAATAAAGGTCTACACCTAAATGAACACCTAAAAATGCTAGGGCAGCAGCTAATGCGATATTAAAGAAAAATCCTGAAATAAATACTTTATCGTCATATACTTGTTGTAAATTTGCTCTTATTCCTCCAAAAATTGTATCAAGCGCAGCAAGCACAGCAATTGATAAATAATGTTCATACACTGCTGGAATTTGAATATCGGTTAATAGCCCAAAAGCGAGTCCTAAAAGTAATCCTAATAATGGTAGTAACCACATTCTCTAATCCCCTTTGCTGTTCTCAACTAAGTAAGTATTTGTTAAGTCACCATCATATTCATCTATTGTTAAATTTGATTGTGCTTCATTAATAACTAAATTTAAATTGTCAAGGTAAAACTCATCTCGAAACGATGAAGCGTATAAATAACTATACAATTTTTCAGCGTCTTCATAGCTGTTTGTAATAACTCGTATTTCTAGGTTCGACTTGTCTATTGGAACACCGTTTACTGTTGTTGCACCGTTAATATCACGTATCGCTGATGTGTGAACGATTCGTTGCCCTCCAATCTCAACAAATAAACCGTTATAGTGATATATTTCATTTACTAATCGAATTAATAAATCAGGTGAAATAGGTTCTATTCTATAGCCAAACTCGATTAATTCAGATGCTGGAACGATGTTTAAAATTACACCAGGTCCAGAAACTGAGGTAATACCTGTTTGCTGCGCTAAGCTATCCACTGTATTTTTTAATAATTGAGCTTGACTTTCAGCATCGTTTTGTTCGTATTCCTCAACAATTTTGTTTAAGGCTGATATTTCTGATAATAATTCTGAATGCCGCTTTTTTTCTTCAGATAACTCTTGGCGTATTTCCCAAATGTCTCTAGTATCTCTTGCCGTCGGTTGCTGCATTGTATTATATTGGACTGCTATCATTAAGCCTACAATAGTTGATACAATGGTTATTTTTGCAACTATTTTTTTATTCATCGAAACACTCCTAAACGATACTATAATTTATAAGCAAGTCCCGCGAATAATTTATGATTCATCATTTACTGAAGGCATTTGAATAAGGTCACTTTCTTCAATTGTAACAACAATTCGATCATTTAATAATTGGTCAAAAATTCCTCCAACAATTTTCATTGATGCAACTAGAGATTGTGAGTCACCTACAGCTTCAATTACAAAAGGGGCTGGATATTGCTTGCCGTCAATTGTAATAACGGGGCCATTACACCTGATATATGAATTCGATTTTAACCTTTGTCCATTAATTGAAATTGCTTCTGCACCAGAAATTTTCAATTCATTTATTACGGATAAAACATGGCTTTCATGAACTATATATTCATTTGGATTTGTAGAATTGGGGTCATATTCGCCATCTTTTAAAGTGACTCGTACTCCCTCTCCTTGGGCTGGAATCTCACCAACAATTAACCTGAGTTTTTCCGCCTCATCAAGCAAATGCTCGTACTCATCTTTGTTTTCTGCGAAAGACTTTTCAAATTCTCGTATTCGCACTTGCAAGTTATTAAGTTCTTCAGTTAATTCCTTATTCCTCTCTTGTTGTTCAATTAAATCTTCCCGATATGATTCTTCTTGATTTAGATATGAATTGTTTACCTTTTCTTCATCTTTTGTAAGGTTATATGAATACCCGATAATAAACCCTGTAACAATACAAACAATTAAAATAATGAAATGCTTCCTTGTGATTTTATTATTCTTATTCTGAAATGATTTCTTCATCAGCAATCACTTCCTGTTCTTCTTCTGTATCAGGATCTATTTCATCACTAGTTAAATCTACTTGTGTATATTCATCACTATAAGATCTGTAATATGACCCTACTTCAATATCAATAATCCCTTTTTCATATCCTCCAGCACTTTCAATTTGAGCAACAATTGATGGATAAAACTTAAGCTTGTCCGCGAGGGACGTAATCTCTGCCCGCACCTCATAGCCATCATTCATAAAAAGCGTTATAGAATACGGATCTGAGCTTGATGGTGTAGCATTAATTTGTGAAATTAGTGCTAGTACAGTAGGGTCTAACTTTGCAAGCTCTTTTAATAATTTTTTCCTTAATTCCTCATCCTCAAATTCTAAAAATAATGGAGCATCAATGGGCTCCAATGTACTACCCTGTGTGAAAATTTCACCGTTTTCCAGCATTGGATAAAATTCATTGTCGACTGAAATATAAGCAACTTTCTGCCATTCTTTAATTTCAATTTCAACAGTTGTTAACCACTTTCTTTTCACTTGAACATCTTTTACCCAATGTTGTTGTTTAATTTTTTTCTCAATTTCATCTGCATGAAATCCCCACATTGAATTGCCAATTTGCAAGGTGGATTGCTGCAAATAAACTTCTTCATCCACAAGCTTAGAGCCTTGAATGTCAATTTTCTTTATATCGCTATAAGGTGATTGAAAATAAAGGAGTAAAAATAATGTTAGAAAAAACAACAATAATAATGTGATAAATTTAAAATTTGTTCTTCTTCTTCTTTTTTCTCTTAAAGTTGGTATACGCTCTTCAATGTCAATTACTTTATCCATAATTTTTACTCCTCCTTTCACGATAAAAACTGAAGAGACTCGGTCCGGCTCGCGTCGACGAAATGAGCCACCAATGTGATCCTCTTTGGCCGGAGACTTCCGTAAAGTGTGCTTACACTCGTAAAAAGGAAGTCGAAGCGACGCTAGAACTAATTCACTGTAGCTAGACACTGTTAAAAATCCGATAGTTAATCGGTTCGATTTGAAAAACTAACGACAATCGCTACTATAAACCAGATAATTAAAAGCGATGTTCCACCATAGCTAATAAAAGGCAGTGTTACACCTGTTACCGGAATAAGCCCAATAACTACACCTATATTTAAAGCTGCTTGGAATCCAACCATTGCGACTAATGCCGATATTGCATAAAAATCCGAGCTTTTCGTAGTCTGCAGTGCCAGTCCACAACCTGAGTAAATGAAAAGCGCAAAAAGAACTAACACTACACATCCGCCTAAAAATCCAATTTCCTCTAAAATAATCGAAAAAATAAAATCATTTTGAGGCTCTGGTAAATATAAAAACTTTTGACGACTTTCTTGGAAGCCATGTCCCAATAATCCCGCAGGCCCAATTGCCAATAGGGATTGAACCGCTTGGAAACCACTTCCTAACGGGTCTGCCCATGGGTTAATAAAAGCTTCAATTCTTTTTAACCGATAAGGTGCCGATGCGATTAATGCGACTAATCCGATGATGCCAAGAGCAATAAAACCGACATACAGTTTTATCGGATATTTAGCAATAAACAGCAGTATGAATGCAGATACTACTAAAATAAATACAGAGCCAAAGTCAGGTTGCAGCATAATCAAAGCGCAGGGAATAATAATGATAACAAAATGTTGCAGCCGTATAACTCGTTCCCCATTTTTCACCTTGCTTAACATATAGCTAAGATACATTAGGGTGGTAATTTTCACTAACTCAGCAGGCTGAATCGTTAATGGACCGATGCCAATCCAACTTTGAGAACCGTTTCGGACAATCCCAATTCCTGGTATCAAAACCAAAACTAGTAGTAAAAGCGAAAATACATATAGAATAATCCATGTTTTTTGTAATGTGAAAATCGGCATGTTTGCAACAACTGTAAATACAACTATGGCAAGAATTAAGTAAATAAGCTGTTTCACATAAAATGGCATTTGTCCTTCGTAGTGAATTGAACTCCAATATGTACCAGCAGAATAAATAAAAATAATACCTATAGTCGACAACAGTAAAGCAGAAATAATAAATAGCCTCTTATAAGTAAACTTCAGTTAAGGCATCCTTTCCTCTTAAGAACTTAAGAAAATCATAAGCGCCCCCAACCCTACTGCTCTTTTCATACCGAATTGCAAGTCGAAACAACATGACTTCGCATCCATAGGACCCTGCTAATAGCATTAAAAGAGCTTTTGCCCTTGTCAGGGAAGCAGCAGCTGAAAAGGGATAAGCGCTTATGGTAGGCACTTTTCAATATAATGTTTTGCAATAAACAAACCTGATTAAAGTACTAGATTTAAAGGTTCATTACTTCCTGGATGAATAAATCTCCACGCACCTCAAAGCTCTTATATTGATCCCAACTTGCACAAGCCGGCGACAACAAAATAATGTCTCCTATTTCTGATAACGGTATGGATAAACTCACAGCATCTTCAACATTCTTTGCAAGAATTGTTTTTTCAATACCACACGATTTGGCAAATTCAATAAACCTTTCGCCAGTGCCTCCAAATGCTACAACGGCTTTAACATTTTTCATCGACTCTCGTAATTCTTCAAAGGAATGACCTCGGTCAAGTCCCCCTGCAAGTAAAACAATCGGCTGATTGAAAGCTTCTAGCGCGACTTTTGTTGCTAAGCAATTTGTTGCTTTAGAATCGTTATAAAATTTCCGACCATTCCATTCACGTACAAACTGAGTGCGATGTCGAACTCCTGTAAACGTTTTTAATACTTCTTCCAAGGGAGATTTATCACAACCATAGATTATACATGCAGCAAGAGCTGCTAATATATTTTCTAAATTATGTTTCCCTGGTAATGCAATATTTACTCTACTTAGATAAGGTTCACCCTGCCAGTAAATTGTTGTGTTATCAGCACTTATGCCATGTTCAGTACGTCCACTTGCATTAAATGGCACCTTTTTAGCCTTTGAGCGGCTCGCATATTTTTTTACAATCTCTTGTTCTGCGTTAAATATTAGCCAATCAGTTTCATCCTGATTTTTGGTAATGCCAAACTTCGCCTCTGCATATTGTTCAAACGTCCCATGGTAGTCTAAATGTGCATCATATAAATTTGTTAGGATGGCAATTTTAGGTTTAAACTCAATTGTTCCCATTAATTGAAAAGAAGATAGCTCAGTCACGATTACATTTTCAGCAGTCGCCTCAGCAGCAACACCGCATGCAACAGTACCTATATTTCCTGCAATTAAAGGATGTCGGTTGGCGTTTTTTAGCATGTCATAAATTAATGTCGTTGTTGTTGTTTTACCATTCGTACCAGTTATCCCTATAATCGGCGCCTCACTAACTAAATAAGCCAGCTCAACCTCTGTTATAACAGGTATCTCCCGCTTTAAAGCATCTTCGATAATCGGATTAGTGTAAGGAATTCCAGGATTTTTCACAATTAGTTCAAAACCTTCATCTAATAAATCCTCTGGATGTCTCCCACATATAACAGTTATTCCTTTTTGAAGCAGCTGTTGCGCTTGAGGGTTCTCGTCAAAGGGCTTTGAATCATTAACAGTTACGAAAGCCCCCAACTGATGAAGGAGCTCAGCGGCCGCTACACCACTTTTCGCCAAACCAAGAACCAGCACTTTTTTATGTTGTAGTTTTGAATATTGAATCATAACATTGCCTCCGTAACTACTGCAATCAATGCAACAATTAATGCAGTTGACCAAAATACCCCAACCACTTTGCGCTCAGACCAACCTGATAGCTCGAAATGATGATGTATTGGACTCATTTTAAATATACGCTTACCGCGCAATTTAAAACTTCCTACTTGTAAAATTACTGATAACGTTTCTATTACAAAAACTAAGCCTATTAATAATAGCAACAGTTCTTCCTTCACTATAACTGAGACAAGTGCTAAAGCCCCCCCCAATGCTAATGAACCTGTATCACCCATAAACACTTTTGCCGGATTTGCATTAAAAATTAAAAATCCTAGTAAAGCTCCTGTTACAGCGAATGTAAATAACGCAACATCTGCTTGTTCATTAAAAAGGGCAATGACACCATAAGCGGTGAAAGCAATAGATGCTGTTCCAGCAACTAAGCCATCTAATCCATCTGTTAAATTAACTGCATTCGAAAAGCCTACTAACCAAAAAATTAAAAATGCAACATATAAAATACCTAAATCAATCGATAGTTGTGTAAATGGGATGGTAATTGATGTATCAAATGTTCCTAAACGTAACAATAAGAATGCTGCAATTGAAATAATAATTTGAGCTATTAATTTTTGCAATGACGTTAATCCTAAATTACGTTTAAAAATTACTTTAATACCGTCATCTAACAAGCCTATTAATCCAAAACCAGCCAGTACTAATAACATTACAACTGATTGAGTCGTAAATAAGTCGAAACCATTTCCAACAATTACCGTTGTAGCAATTATCGATATTAAAAATATAACGCCACCCATTGTAGGGGTACCAGCCTTTTTCATATGAGACTGTGGGCCTTCTTCTCGAATGCTCTGTCCAAATTTTAAACGCCGTAGAATTGGGATTAATATTGGAGCTAGAACCACAGAAACGATAAATGAAATTGCTAGAATGGTTATTGTTGTTGTGATTGTCATGTTAAATCTCCTCTTTTGTCTAGCTTCGCACGTTACGTTCTAAGCAGCTTTACTTACGTCCTTGGTCATGCACTTATGATGAAATTTCCAACATATAAAGTTAAATGCACTAGTATTCATAGTGCAGCAGGACAAAGCGTTTTCGCTGACCAATGCTTAGAGCTCAGGTAATGTGAATGCTGTCGACGATGCCACCAAACTGCCTTTGCGACGAAAGTGTAGCAGCAGGAGCAGAATGTGGCGTTTTCCGTCGACCAGCACTTGCCGGAGCTAAGCATACGCACTCCGCTTTTCTTATATACTTGTTCTTTCAAAATGATTCATCATTTATAATAGTTGTTTTTAAATCATTTTTAAAGCTAATTAAAATTAATCTTTGTCTAAATAAAGATGAATAGTGCCATCTTGTTGAATGATATTATCTGGTTCTGGCAATTGAGCTGTTACTACATCCCCTTCACCATGCCACTCAATTTTATATGGGTATTGTAACTTCATAACCTCAGCTTTTTCATAGCCAATCAAATTTGGGACCCGATCTGTTATTGGATCTCCCCAACGATATTGCTTTTCTAACTGACCTTCACGATTTACTTCTATCCCTACTTTTGGTGCGATGTCTTCAATTATTTGACCGACAATTGGTGCTGCTATCGTACTGCCAAATACTACTGAACTTTTCGGATGATCAATTGCAACATATACAACAACTTCTGGATCATTAGCAGGAGCAAATCCAATGAAAGATACAATATAGTCCCCTTGCTTATAACGACCATTCTCTACCTTTTGAGCTGTACCCGTTTTACCACCGATCCTTAATCCATCGCGATATGCTTGACGGCCTGACCCATTTGCTACAACAGATTCAAGAGCATGACGTACTTCTTTAGATGTTTCTTCACTAATTACAGTACGCTTTAGTTGCGGTTTATTCTCAGCAATTGTTTTACCTGTTTCTGAATCATACACTTTCGATACAACATACGGGGTGAACAACTTTCCTCCATTTACTGCTGCTGCAACTGCTTGGACTTGTTGAATAGGTGTTACAGATATTCCTTGGCCAAATGATGTAGTGGCATGCTCCACAGGTCCAAATGCCTCTTCTGAAAACAATATACCTGAAGCTTCACCAGCAATATTTGAGCCCGTTGTTTCGCCAAAGCCGAAATCTTTTATATATTGCAGCAGCTTTGTTGAACCAACGCGTTGACCAAGTTCAATAAATCCAGGGTTGCATGAATTTTCTACAACTTGTAAAAATGTCTCACTACCATGGCCAGAACGTTTCCAACAACGAAGTCTCGCTCCCTCTACTAGCGTATATCCTTGGTCGTAAAATCGATCATTCTCTAAATCCACAACGCCCTCTTCCAGAGCAGCGCTTAAAGTAATAATTTTAAAGGTTGACCCAGGCTCATATGTCATCCAAACGGGCAAATTCCGATTGTAAATTGATGAATCTACCTCTTCAAAATTCGATGGATCATATGTAGGATACGAGGAAAGTGCTAATATTTCACCAGTATTTACATTCATAGCAATAGCCAATGCCTGATCAGCATCATATTTTTCCATTGCTTGTGATAATTCTCTTTCAACAACTTGCTGAACTTCTAAATCAATTGTTAGTTCAACAGTTGCACCTTGGTCACCCTCACGCCATTCATCATCAACATGGGGAAGAGAGTTGCCTTTTGCATCTGTAAAGAGTCGAATTGCTGCGGCCCTAGACGTAAGAAACTCGTTATATTGATATTCAATTCCAGCCAATCCTTGGGTATCATATCCGGTAAAGCCTATAAATCGAGACAATAAATCACCATATGGATAATGTCTTACATAATCTACACCACTGTACAAGCCATCAATTTTAAGACCTTGAATTTGTACAGCTTGTTCATACGTAATATTTTTTGCTTCTGGTGCAAGTTTTACTAGATAAGCTGTCGAATTCATTTTTTCAAACAACTTTTGTTCATCAATCTTTAGAACGGATGCAATTTGTTTTGCAGCTTGTTCGATATTATCATTTTGAGCAGGCATAAAGTAAAGTGTTGGAGCAAGCTTATTTGTAACAAGCACTTCACCATTACGGTCGAGTATTTCTCCGCGTTCAGATGCAAAGGGGATTTCTCGATCCCAGTTTATTTTAGCAAGCTCCGTTAACTTATCATGCTGTATAACTTGGACATAAAATAATCGAATGACAACTGCAATGCCAAAAAGAATAAACCCATAGACGATTAGTTTCAAGCGTTTTTTTGAAATGGTTGATATCCACTTCATTTTCTATTCACACCTCGTTTTTAACAAAGTATGTATAGAAGTTGACTTCTATTCGAACGCTTTTCCTAATCTTGTGGCAAACTCTCACTTTCTTCATCTGGTTCTTCATTTACTTGAGTATATTTTTCTTCAGGTGTTTTCAATTTCACAACAATTGGTGAGGAATCGGTGATTGTCGTATTTGCTGAAACACTTTGACTTTCAACATACCCTTCTCCAACTATTTCAATAGATAAACCTGTCATCATTCTATAGACTAAAATATTTCGAAGAGACCAATTTTCAAATGATGGAATGGTAATTGCTCCTTCGGTTTTAAGAAATACTATACTTCCTTTTGTAATCGGTATACCAGCTTGCGGATATTGATCCGTTATTTGTCCACCTTCACCAATCACGATTGGGGTTAAGCCCTCGTTTGCAAGCTCTACTTGAACACTTTCCACCGTTTTACCGATGTAATCATCTATTTTTGCGGTTTTTACCTCCGCTACATCTTCTGGTTTAATGTTTAAGTACTTTAAACTGTTTTGAACTACAGATGTGAACACTTTAGCTACTGGTTCGGAACCAACTTCAGTTGCAGACAATTTAGGTTGCTTCACTGCAACGTAAACAATAAGTTGTGGGTCATCTATTGGAGCTAGTCCTAAAAATGAATAAAGATAATTATTTTTCCCTGTTAAATAACCTCCACCTGGTCGAGCTATTTGTGCAGTACCGGTTTTTCCACCGACTTCATAGCCATCAATTGCAAACCTTTGAGCAGTTCCTGCTTCAGAAGTAACAGTTGAAGCCAAAATTTGACGAACTTGACTAGCAGTCTCTGCAGATATAGGTTTACCTTTCACAACAGGTTCACTTTCTTTTATTATTTCACCAGTATTGGTATCTACTACTTTATCTATTACATAGGGCTGCATCATTTTACCATCATTTGCAATGGCAGTCATAGCCTGTACAAGTTGGATTGGTGTTACTGTAGAGCCCTGCCCAAACGATGTCGTTACCCGGTTTATAGGATACGTAGTTAAAAGTGTACCTGTTACTTCACCTGGTAAATCGATGCCTGTTTTTTCTCCAAAACCAAACTTCTTTAAATATTCAATAAATGTTTCGTCACCAATTTGCTCTAGCAAATTTGCCATAGCTGTATTTGCAGATCGTTGGAATCCTTCTAAATAAGTAATACTACCCCACCCAACAATATTGTGGTCACGAATTGTTCTATCTAATACTGTATAGCTTCCTGATTTGAAATAAGCATTTGGGTTCCACTTTCCAGTTTCAATTGCTGTCGCCAATGTAAATGTTTTCATTGTAGAACCTGGCTCCATTACTTTTTCAGTCACTTCATTCAGCCAATTATCACTTAATCCTTCTCGTGAATCGGGATCAAATGTTGGACGCTGCGTCATAGCTAAAATTTCACCTGTTTTAGGATCTGCAACAACTGCTACCATTGATTCTGGGTTATATTCTTTATAAACTTCTGTCATTGATTCTTCCAAGAAGTTTTGAATTGTTTTATCGATTGTTAAATAAATATCACTGCCATTTTCAGCAGGCTTTACCATTTTTTTGCTATTTGGAAGTAAATAGCCGAAAATATCACTTTCATATTGAATAGACCCATTTTTCCCAGTTAATTCTTTATTATAAATGTACTCTAAACCCATTTTCCCAACTGTATTAAATGTACCATCATCTTGCTTTTCTTTCAGTGCAAAACCGATTAAATGAGACGCAAATGGTCCATTTGGATAATATCGTTTCGAGTCACTTGCAAAAGTAATTCCTGGTAATTTTTCTTCTTTAATCGCATTCATTGTTTCATGACTTATACTACGGCCAGCAACCCCAAATTCAACTTGGTAAGGCTGTCTGCCGTCACTTAATTTTTTTGTTAAGTTCTTATATATTTCCGACTCTTCCATTGGAATATACTGGGCTAAAATTTTTGCCGTTTTTTCAGGATCAGTAACATGTTTAGGATGTTTTTTATCTGTAGTCGCTTTTGGACTAACAACTGCAATAAGACGATAGCTTAATGTATCTTCTGCAATGATATTCCCGTTTCTATCTTTAATTTTCCCTCGTTCGGCCGTTAACACTGCTTCTTTTTCATAAAGTGCAGCTGCTTTTGCTTCCAATTGCTGTCCAGCTACTTCTCCTGTCGCCTGAATATAAAAAATCCGGATAAATAATGCAAAAAAGAGCCCTCCATATAGTAATAACATTAGAAAGGCTCCCCATTGGAATCGAAATGTCTTTTTTTTCATTCTCCCGGCACTACCTTTACATTTTTCTCATTAAGAGTTAAACCGAGTGCTTTTGCTTTTTCCCAAATTCTCTCATACGTTGATAACTCGCTTACTTGTACCTTTAAGTCAGCATTTTTTTCTTCAGTTTTAGCAATTTCAGATTCGATTTGTTGAATTTCCATCGTCGTTTGCTGAATCGAACTTTGCTTATGTAATATCGAAACAGCAAACACAGCAACTAAGACTATAAAAGCGATATAGATTAGTTTTTCTTTTGCAGTGATAAGTTTTTTCTTTTTATGACTATTTTGCTTTTTAGAGGGGTGTTGCTGTTCCGGAACTACAGGCTGCTGAATATATGAATTTTGCCTAACACGAACTGCCATTTACCCACGTCCTTTGTCATTTATTTTTTCAGCTATTCGAAGCTTTGCTGATCGTGAACGATTATTTGCTTCTAGTTCTTCCTCGCTTGGAAGAATCGGTTTTCTCGTAATTAGTTTTAATGTCGGTTTATACTCGTCTGGAATTACTGGTAATCCAGGAGGTAAATCTGGTAATGAAGAAGCCTCTTTAAAAATTGTTTTTGTTAATCGATCTTCTAATGAGTGGAATGTGATAACACTTATCCTTCCGCCGACCTTCAATAAGTCAATTGCATCAACTAATGAATCCTCAGCTGCTCCAAGTTCATCATTTACCGCAATACGAATTGCTTGAAAGACTCTTTTTGCAGGATGTCCGCCTTTTCTTCGAGCGGGTGCTGGAATCCCCTCTTTAATTAACTCTACAAGCTCTCCAGTTGTTTCAATCGGAGCGTGTTTTCTTGCTTCCTCAATTTTGCGAGCTATTTGCTTAGAAAACTTTTCTTCCCCATATCGGAAGAAAATACGAACCAAATCTTCATAAGACCATTCATTGACTACATGAAATGCAGAGATTTCTGCTGTTTGATCCATTCGCATATCTAAAGGTGCATCATGATGATAACTAAATCCGCGCTCAGGTGTATCTAATTGGGGTGAAGAAACTCCTAAGTCATATAAGATACCATCAATTTTTTCAATATTTAGTTTTTGAAGCTCTTCTTTTATATAACGGAAATTAGAATGAACAAATGTTACACGATCTAAGTAGTTCTCTAAACGGACTTTTGCATTTTCTATTGCCGTTATATCTTGATCGAAACAAATTAATCTCCCTTTGGTTGACAGTTGTTGTACTAAATATTCGCTATGACCTGCGCCGCCTAACGTACAATCAACATATATTCCATCAGGATTGATGCTCAATCCATCAACTGTTTCTTTTAATAGTACGGTTGTATGATCGAACATTTAACCATTACTCCTTCTCTGCGCGCGACTTTTCTAGAAGTCAAAGCCAATTAAATTTTCTGCAATTTCATTAAAAGAATCCTCTGCTTCGCTGAAATAAGATTCCCAAGAATCTTTAGCCCAAATTTCAATCTTGCTTGATACTCCTAAAACTACACACTCTTTTTCAAGCTTTGCGTAAGTGGCAAGTGTTGATGGGATATTAATTCTTCCTTGTTTATCTATTTCAACTTCAGTTGCCCCTGAAAAGAAGAACCTTGCAAAAGCACGAGCATCTTTTTTTGTCATGGGCAATTCCTTTAATTTTTCTTCGAGTTTTCGCCATTCATCCATAGGATATCCAAATAGACAGTTATCAAGTCCGCGCGTAATAACAAAAGTAGCACCTAATTCTTCACGAAACTTTGAAGGTATAATTAGACGCCCTTTTGTATCAACGGAATGTTGATATTCTCCCATGAACATGCTACTCACCCCACTTTAGTAAATAATGTACCACATTCCCCCACTTTCCTCCACATTTTTAAAGAGATTGTTATTAACTTTTAATAAATTGTGCATATAGTACTTTTTGCGATATTTTCAACTAATATAATAGACACAAAAAAGAGGTCGTCTCATATGCCTTTGAGACGACCTTCTTTTATGCAGAATATCAATTTAAGGACTATTAACCTAAATTAATCAACATTTATATTACATAGTAATATCTTTATTTTCGAAAACACTACAATTTTACTATGTAATGTTTATTCGAAATTGTCATTGGTAATTTACATAAATCATTTATTAAATCTATTCCATATACATTTAAATATTGGAACGGGTTATAAACTCTTTCTTGAAGATTTTCATTAGGGTAAATTTCAGCGTTGAGCAAATTGAATTGACCAATAGTTTTGTCATGTTTTGCTAAAACTTCTTGTTCTATTTTTTTATTTAAATATTCTAATTGCATTTCATGATATTTTTTATTTTTGTTTATAATCGGCAGCAGCTTAATTTGTTGTTCTGTCAAGTGAACAGCTAACTTTTCATATTGCTCGTTTAATAATCCTTTCAATTCAGCAATTTGTTTTTTCGCTTCAACATCTTGCACACTGTTGATAAATTTTTCTTTTAAAGACTGTGCACTTCCATCCATTACTTGTGCAATTGTTAACTCGTAATCTAAAAGCAGCTGATTAACTTTTCTTGTAAGCAGAGTGATGTTTAGTCGGGGCGCTAATATTGGCATCTGCAAATCAAGCAGCTCGAATGCATCTTTTAACGTCGCCCAATACGCTAGTTCTCCAGGCCCACCAACAAAAGCTAATACCGGTATGGCCATTTCCTGCATTAAAGGCCTAGTAACCACATTATTACTTAGATTTTCTGGGCTTGTTTTTGCAATATCTAATAATTGCTCTTTTGTAAATTTAAATAGTCCGTTTGAATTTTGATAGCCATTTGCTGTTCTTTCCAATAAAAAGCGTTCACCGTCTTGAACATAGAAAAGGTTTGCATTTTCAATAGTAGCAGAAATCGGTTTTCCATACCCTTCTTTATCAAGTAATTGCTCCTTCTCTACTACAACTTTAGAAATGCCCTCATTTTGTTCAATTATTTTTACAAAAAACGATGATTCAAATTTTCGGAAAGGAGTAAATGCAGCATCAATCATTAATAAACCTTCATTTTTAAATAAATGGTTCATGATACGAGCAAATAAATCAGTAAATGTATCGCTTTGTTCTATTTGATGCAATACAAATTTAAAGAGATCTTGTGTGTATTCAGTTTCCCCATAATCATTAAAAATGGATTCTATTAAATTGATTAATTCATCTTTTTGAATTTTAGTTGCAGAAGCCATTGTTTTTTTAGAAGATCGTTTATCATATACTTGTTTCTTCGGAATTCCATTATGAATAGTAAAAGTATGATTGATTTCTTCTAAATCGTGATCTTCTCCAGCGATCCAAAAAATAGGCACTACCTTTTCTCCAAGCTTTTCACTTTGTTCTTTTGATAATAAAATAACAGTAATCGCTTTATGAACAGAATATAATGGACCAGTTAAAATTCCTGCTTGCTGACCACCTACTACAGCAACTGCACCTTTTTCAAGATGTTTCAAATTCTCTTCTACTTTTTCGGAAATGCCCAAAGGCTCCATATAGGAACGAATGATATTACTTAACTCTTCATTGTTCGTATATCGACTTTTCAAATAATCAAGTCGAGTGGTAAAAGAATAATCATTAAATTCGTATTGATAAAAAGGTTGTAGCTTCTCACTACCTGACCAATAATCAAAAAGTAATTGATTGCTAACTGGTAATTCTACCTGTTCCAGCTTCATAAAAAATCTCCTCTACTCTATGAACAGTTTTCAAAAGTTGTTCGTTTTCTCTCTTTTGTGTTTTATTTCATTTCACTTACTATATTGTAAACGTTCCTACTTTTACTTCAAAAGAAAATGCTTCATTTAATTGACAATGTATTCAATTATACTTTGAATTAAACCGATAATCCATATCGCCATGTAAGCGATGGTTAATATGATAAAGTATAATCTCCAAGTTTTTTTTAACAGCGGTAATATTTCAATTTCTTTTTTAGTGCGCCAATCTATGTATGTAAAAATAATCGCAATAACAATTTCAATCACAAATACAATTATATTGTACTTCATTCCCCATAAGCTTGAGATTGAAAGTGGTACAGAGAAGAGCAAAATGAATGTCGTTGCATCCGCTGCATAACCAAAACTTTTCGCAACACTTTTTTTCCGTTTATGAAAAATAGCATATGTAATAAAAAATAGAATAATGGGAAAACAAATAATTGCACTGATTATATATTGGATGACAAGCATCACATTTTCTCACCGCTCTCTATTGCCAACAGCAAATGATATAGTGTGGTTAATGTCGGTAAAGGTTTTTCTCTTTTAGCAGCTCTTTGTATAACCTCTCCTATAATCGTTTCAGCTTCAGTTGGACGCATTTGTAATCTGTCGGACAGCATGGATGAAGTATTTGCAGCAGTTTTTATACATAAATTTTTAACATCTTCAAATTGAAAATCTTCTCTCTTTTCAGGGAATGCTTCCATTAACTCGTCATATAAATTTAATAGAAGCTGATATGTATATTGATTTTCAATTAGTTGTCCATTTTTCATCTGAACGATAGCGGTAATTGGATTAATAAAACAATTTAGTAATGCTTTTTCAAAAAGCATTTGCTCTGCGTCCTCTTCCATAACTAATTGAATCTTACCATCTAAAGTGCTAGCTAATTTTTTAAATAATTCTTTTTGCCCCTTTTCTACAGCTAATTTCAATACACCTTGCCCTCGATGAACAACAATATGATCACTTTCTTTTTCAGCGCCAAATTGGCAAGCACCAAATGCGATTGTTTTTTGCGGCAAGCGTAATGCTTCCTGAAAATGTGCTAAGCCATTCTGCAAAAATAACAAGGGAGATTCAATATTTAATGTTTTAAGCGTTTTATACAATGGCTTTAGCTGCCCATATTTAACTGCAACAATAACTAATGAATCTTCTTTTATAGATGAAAAGTCAGTTTCTACCTGGATTTTTGCTGTATAGAATGAACCATCAAGATTTTTTCTTATTAAACCAAATTTTTGAATTTCTAAGGCTTGTTCCTTTCTACGAACAATAAGTGTAACATTTATATTTTGTTCAGCTAAGAAACTTGCAATAAGCATTCCTACTGATCCTGCACCTATTATAGTAATCCTCATACAATTTCCACCTTCTTTGATTGTAAGAAAAGTAAAGGTCTACCGATTATGGCAGACCTTGTTTTATTTATATTTTATTATACTGGATACACGGGGTGTTTTCGATAAGGTAATGAAATTTGTTTACTTGAATAATGCAGTAAGCGTTGCGCAAGGGTCGTTCGTAGATTACTTGGCGAAACAATTTCATCAATTACCAACTGTGATGCAAGCTTATAAATATCGATTTCTTCTTTATACTGATCAATTTTATCCTTAATGAAATTCATACGTTCTTTATTATCGTTTATTTCAGCCAGCTTATTCGAATAGACAGCATTTATTGCAGCTTCCGGCCCCATAACGGCAATTTGTGCTGTTGGAAGAGCTATACAAACATCCGGTTCAAAAGCGGGTCCACACATTGCGTACAATCCTGCCCCATATGCTTTACGAATAATAACAGAAATCTTTGGAACGGTTGCACTGCTCATGGCAGAGATAAATTTAGCCCCATGTCGAATAATACCTGCTTTTTCAACCATTGTTCCAATCATGAATCCTGGTACATCAGCTAGAAATAACAATGGTATCGAATAAGCATCACACAATTGAATAAATTTGGCCGCTTTATCGGATGAATCAACGAATAACACTCCACCTTTTACTTTTGGCTGATTTGCAACTATTCCAACAACTTGCCCATTAATTCTGGCTAATCCTGTAATAAGTTCTGGTGCAAATAATTTTTTTATTTCAAAAAAGCTTTCTTCATCTATTAGTTGATGGATTAATTCATACATGTCAAATGGAACATTTTGATTTTCTGGTATGATTTCTTCTAATGAACGACCAGGTATTGGCATCTTAGGCGTTTCTTTATTAGGCAACTTTTGAAAATTTGCGCCAAAGTAGCCTAAATATTTTTTTGCATATTCAATAGCCTGTTGCTCATTTTGAGCTAGAACATCTCCACAGCCACTTATTGTACAATGCATTTTTGCGCCGCCCATTTCTTCTAAAGAAACTTTTTCACCTATTACTTTCTCAGCCATGCGAGGCGACCCTAAATACATCGATGCATTTCCTTCAACCATAATAACGATATCACAAAAGGCTGGAATATATGCACCTCCTGCTGCAGAAGGGCCAAATAAAATACATATTTGCGGAATCATTCCACTTAACTTCACTTGGTTATGAAATATTCGACCAGCACCCCGTCTACCTGGAAACATTTCTAGTTGATCTGTAATACGTGCTCCTGCAGAATCGACTAAGTACAATAGTGGTACTTGCAATTTTTCCGCGGTTTCTTGAATGCGAATAATTTTTTCAACCGTCCTAGCACCCCATGTACCTGCTTTGACAGTCGAATCATTAGCCATGACGCAGACCGTTTGATTATTTATTTTTCCTATTGCAGTCACTACCCCGTCTGCCGGTAAATCCTTTTCTACACAGTTGGCAAATCGGCCATCTTCTTCGTATTCTCCATTATCGAACAAAATCAACAATCTATCTCGGACAAATAATTTATTTGCTTCCCTTAATTTTTCGTGGTATTTCTTTTGACCGCCTGCGGTAATTTTCTCGATTTTTTCTGCTAGTTTTTCGTTATATGTTTTCAATACCTAACACTCCCCTTTGTGCGGCTCTTCCATTATGCAATTGTGATTAGTACATCCTCTTCGTTGACAAAATCTCCTTCAGCTACGTTAATTTTAATAACAGTTCCATCAGCCTCTGCTTCAAATGGAATCTCCATTTTCATAGATTCAATGATAATGACCGTTTGACCAGCAGTTACTTGTTGTCCTTCCTTTACTAGTAACTCATATACAATTCCGGCCATTTGCGCCTTCAATTCCACCATAAATGACTCCCCTTTCCTCAAATGGAAGATGTTCTTTAAGTGAATCTCTTTAGTTCATTTATGTTTAATGATGAAATGATCTTATTATTTTTGATGTTCAATAAAATTTGCGCCTTGTTGGAGCCATTTAATTATTTTTTCGTGTTCTGTCTGCAATTCTCTATATTTTATTTCTAGCTCGTTATATGCTTCAGTTAATTCATCAAAACTATTAAGCGCTAGCTTTAAATGACTGCGCATTAATTGCTTTGGACGTTTTCGCACACTGTTTAGCATTTGGCCATATTGACCGCGCAATGTTTTATTCCAACGGAAACCACACGCTTGCTTTGTACGATTTAAAACTGCTGCCGCTTCAGAAAAAGCCTCTAGTTGCGTTTTACCATTTTGAACAGCTTGAATAACAATTTCTGCTAATTTCTCATCATCATCGGCTGTCCATTGATCTTTACGTCTTTTTCCATCCATTTCTATCACCTCACATTTTTTACTACTATATGCTGACAAATAGAATAAATAGAATAGCATTCGATAGAAAAAATAGGTTGCGACATATTAAAATTCTTTCTACTTCCATATGGTTTATAACAAAAGAAAAAAACGCCTCAAAAGAGACGTTTCAATTATTAATAAGGGAAATAATGGGACACCTTCAATATTTTTTAAGCATATGTTAAGAAGTTTTTTATAATAGCCAAAAAATACGTTGTTCTCACCTTTTATGCTGCTCTCAAAGTGTAAGAATCAATTTTTCGGTTTTCTCGTTGATTTTAGATTGCATATGATGGCTGTGATTAGCACAAGCGATATATCATATCTTTTTTAAAACCATAGTCTCTATTTTGATTTATTTAAAAATCGGTATACTGCTTCATTATGCGCATCACTTTCCCATAGTTTTGCACATAGACGGATCTCTTCCATTACACGTTCATACATATTTCTTTCCTTCCATTTTCGCAACTCTATTTCTTTATACGCTTGATGTACAGAAGGGTGAATTTTCCTCATTTCTAAAATAAATTCATCTAGTGCTTGTTCTTTTGATCCTTCAAAAATACGCATTGCCCAACCAATTTCATATAAAAGATTTGCATCATAGCTTTTCGCATCAACTAGCATTTTTAGCGCTCTATCATGCCTCAATCCTCTTTCAAATAGATACGTTCCTCCACCCCAGCCCGTAGTAATAGAAAGGGTGCCTTGTATAAAACCACATTTTGCATGACTAGCGACTAATCTAAAGTCGCAAGCTGTCGCAATCTCGCAGCCACCCCCAACTGCAGCTCCGTTAATTAACGCAATTGTTGGTACACGTAATGTTGCCAAGTCATACATAATATTACCCATTTTACTTAACATGCCAAAAGCCTGTTCCTCAGTTTTCAAACTATGAAATTCAGATAAATCGCCACCTGAACAAAAGGCTTTTTCTCCAGACCCGGTAATTACTAAAAAACTTATCGATTTATTTTCTTTTATATATGAAATAACTTCTCTTAATCCGTTCATGACTTCATCATTCACAGCATTTCGTTTTTCTTCCCGATTAATCGTAAATATACAAACCCCATTGTCATTTTCAATTTTATAAGCCAAACTTTACATCCCCTTTAAATGCTCATTATTTCAACATAACGTAAGACTTTGATTTAAATAGTAAATGACTAAATCTATTTTTACAAGTTGCGTTTATAAAGAATTAGAAAATTGTTTCTATTATTTTGCTCAAAATTAAAAAGGCTATTAGAGAGCCATGGCCTCTCTAATAGCCTAAAAGAGCTTGCAGTGTGAATTTCGGAATACGCACTGCTGATATTTTGCGCTGCACGTTCATATTATAAGATTAGTAAACCTCTTACTTATGTAAAATACATTTTATTAGGTTTTTTAACACTTATACCTTACGTGCTTTCGCTTTATTATTTGCTTACTACTTCTTTACCTTTGTAGTGTCCACAAGCTTTACATACGTGGTGAGCTAAAGTTGCTTCTCCACAGTTTGGGCAAGCTACCATACCAGGTACAGATAATTTGAAATGCGTACGACGCTTTCTTTTAGCAGTTTTAGAAGTTCTTCTAAATGGTACAGCCATTATTGGCACCTCCTTACAGATTATCTATTCATCTGTTTGATCAAAATACTTAGCTAAATCAGCCAGTCTTGGATCCACTTTTGGTTCGTCATTTTCCTTTTGACGTCGGACATCTTCTTCTGTTGAATAGCTCCAACCTTTACCACCGTGTACCTGCCCTTCAGTATTTTCTTTAAATACTTGCATTGGCACTTCAAGAAGTACAAGCTCCTCTAAAACCGGTTTTAAGTCGATTACTTCACCATCAATATAATGGATATCTTCATCGTCATTACCACGGTGTTCTTGATCAACCCAGCTGAATATTTCAACTGCATCGACTTTTATTGGATATTCAACATCTTCCCAAGTCCTAGATTCAGGAAGTGTTAATGTCGCCGTCATCGTAAACTGACATGTCATTTGCGATGCACCGAAAGTACAGTGTCCTTTTACATGAACGGGTGAAATATGACGAATATCTTTATTTCGTTTCATTACATCATCCAATTGTACTTCTGCATCAATCGGCATCCCATTTTGGCGATACTTTGATAATTGATGAATTGACCATTTCATTCATTAATCACCTCGAGACAACAATGTTGATTATATAATGTGTATTTTTAGATGTCAAGATATTTTCTTGTCACTCAAGCATTTGAGGACTATAATTTTTAGTAAATGCAAGCTCTTTTAATAAAAAAATTTTCTACCTAGGAGTGTAACAAATGAAAGCAGTCGGCGTTGTCGTTGAATATAATCCTTTTCATAATGGCCACCTATATCATATGGAACAATCAAAAATACAAACAAATGCTGATGTGTCGATTGCCGTTATGAGTGGGCACTTTCTACAACGGGGCGAACCTGCTTTAGTTGATAAATGGCATCGTACAAAAATGGCACTTTTAAATGGAATCGATATTGTTATAGAGCTTCCTTACGTGTTTAGTACAGGCAATGCCACTCACTTTTCACAAGGTGCAATACAGCTTTTAGATGCTATCAATTGTGATACATTTGCTTTTGGAAGTGAACAAGGTACTATACAGCCATTTTTAAGCACCTATTCATTGCTGGAAAAAAATAAAGAAGAGTATAATACGTTAATCAAACAATTCGTTACAACTGGTGTTAGTTATCCCCAAAGTTTGTATATGGCATACGAAAAACTTAAACAAAAAGAACCTGGAGAATATATTGATTTATCTCAGCCAAATAACATTTTAGGATACCATTACATTGAAGCAGCCAACCGCTTAAAACTTTCTATAAAGCCGGTTACAATTCAAAGAATTCAAGCTGGTTATCATGACTCTATCGATTCTGATTCTACAATTGCAAGTGCCACTGGTATTCGAAAAGCAATATTTGAACAGCAAGCTATAGAAGAAATAGCTGCTTATGTACCACCGGCAACTCTATTGCAGTTAGAAGATTGGAAAGCAAAATATAACACATTTATAAGCTGGGAATTGCTCTGGCCTCTGCTGCGCTTTGCAATTTTGCGCAATACGCCGGAGCAATTAACCCATTTTGCAGATGTGACAGAGGGAATTGAATTTGCTATCAGAAAGGCAGCAAAAAAAAGTGATACTTTTGCTGAATTCATGGTGAACCTAAAATCAAAACGCTATACATGGACTAGGCTTCAACGAATGGTAACACATATCTATACGGGTATTACGAGGGAGCAATTGCATCAATTTTCAGAACCAACTTATATACGTTTACTAGGAATGACTTCAAAAGGTCAAGCGTATATATCCGAAAATAAAAAGCATTTCAAGCTACCTTTAATAAGTCGAGTAGCATCCACTAAGGATCCAATGCTAGAGTTAGATATCCGTGCATCCGATATGTACGCGCAATGCATCAATCTTGCTTCAAACCAAAAAATAAACGGAGACTACAACACCCCGCCTATAAGGATACAGGTATAAGAGGAACAATTGAAATTGTTAATTTCCTAATACGTTCCAGTAGGCTGAACGAATTTTAGAACACGCAGCCTACAACTGTAAGCTGCGTACTATTTTAGTATCATAAGAAGCACGCTCTAATTTGTTAGCGGGCCTTACACAAAGCAGGTGACAAAAACGCCACATCGCATGTCTTGTCACCATGACCAACGTCCTGTTGGCCCCAAAGACAAGTCGTAAAGACACAACGTGGCTCTGCGATTTGTGTGCTTAGCCCGCTCACTCAATCCAAAATTTTTAAAAAAATTTTTATTTGTAATTCAATTAAAAATTATCCTTAAGTCTATAACTATAAAAAATACAATCCAGATTGGTACTGGATTGTATTTTCTGCGTTCGAATTCAATTATCCGTGAAATTAACTATGAGACGTCTTCCTTTGGTTCTAATTGCTCCAAATACTCAAGCGCATCATCAATTGTCTTAACAGGAACAATTTCCATATTAGTTCCTATTTTTTTCGCCGTTTCAACAGCAGCCTCATAGTTGGATTTTACATTTGGATTTACTTTTAACATTGCATCTGTTATGTCATCGTCTGGAGCAAAGAAAATTTCTATATGATCTTCATTGGCAGCAACAACCTTCTTCTCAATCCCGCCAATTCGACCAACTGTTCCATCTTCATTCATTTCTCCGGTTCCTGCGATATTGTAGCCCTTTGTTAAATCCTTATCAAGAATTTGATCCAAAATTTCTAATGTAAACATTAAGCCTGCTGAGGGACCGCCAATATCTTCTGCCTTTACTTTTACTCTTGGATCTGTTTTAATCGATTTATTTTCAGAATACGAGATGCCTATGCCGACTCGATGATTTTCATCGCCGGGAATTTTCTTTAAACTAATTGTACGATCAAGCAATTCATCATTTCGATTAATAACTAGCTTTACTTCATCATGTTCTTTTTTCGAATTTAAAATATTGGATAAATCTTCTGCCTTTTCTATTAACTGTCCATCTATCTCAACAATATTATCGCCAGGCAGTAGTTGACCATCCGCTGCTCCCTTTGAAAGAACATTCAAAACCGTAACACCATTGTATTCAATCGTATATGGTAAACCAGCTTTTTTAAATGCGACGTAAAGCGCATTGAATTGTGAGTCTGACATAAGCTTTAATTGTCGAATACTATATTCTGTTTCGTCTTCCTCTTCTTGACGAACATCCTTTAGCTCCATAATTTCTTCAAACTCTCTAAAATGTGCAATGACATATGTAAGAGGAGTTGCAGTACCCATGGCAACAGTCATTAGATTGAGGGTACCTTTATCATCTTGATCCCCGTCTTCAACCGTTACAAATTGGCTAACATCATAGGCGCTCCCAGGTTTCATAATATAGTAATCAAGCTTATAAAAGGCTAAGAAAAAAACGATGCCTAGTGGGATGATAAAAGAAAGCATCTTCTTCAATATGTATAGCACCTCCTGAAGTTACCCTTTCATAGACTATTTATTTTTTAGTTTGCATATATTATTTTAGCATTTGATTATACAGAAAACAAAACAATGAAAAGAGTTGATGCATATTCCACTACTATATTTATTCGTTTGTCTAACATTAATTTGTTTACTATTATTATTTCCTGGTATTGCTCACGAAGGGACAGATTTAGGTGTAGAGTTGTTTATGGAAGCATTATTTCCATATTTACTGCCATATCTGATACTTACACAATGGTTCATCCGGTTGACACCGAACAAAAGTAATTCCTTATCAAAATTCAAATTATACTTTAAAACATATGGAATCAGTGCTCTTGGTGGTTTTCCAACAGGCGCTGCAACGATTGCCTATTTAAAAAAAAGCAATCAAATTTCTCTCCGTGAAGCAAACATCCTTTTAAGTATTTGTCATAGTCCAAGCCCTTTATTCGTATTAGGATTCGTTGGAAATGATTTACTAAATGACAATCGTTTTAGTTGGCAATTCTTAATTTTATATCATGTAGTTTCCATTATCATCTTAACAGGTGTTTATTATTATTATCGTCAAGGAAGTATAGACACTGTTCATATTACCGAGCCTCAAAAAACGAAACAACAAAATCCTTTTACAAGCAGTATTAAAGATAGCATCCCTACTGTTTTAGTTGTAGGATCGACAATCATTTTTTTCACAACAATCTATACAGTCGTTATGCATTCAGTAAAAAGCTTTCTTCCAGACATACATAATAATGGTATGCTGCTCATCGCAGCGATGTTGGAAATGACAAATGGTTTAAAAATTGGACAACAGTTGTTTGAAAGTCAATCAACTATTCTTTTATTGCTTTTAGCAACTTTTTTAACAAGCCAAAGTTTAAGTATTCATATGCAAGTTGCCGTTATTGCTAAAAGTGAGAACATTTCTTTAAAACCATATATGCTTATGCGAATTTTATATACTATTTTTATCCCAATACTGTTCTATTTGATTTTTTTATATTGAAGGCAACACCTGCTTAGCCCAGACAAGTGGGGGACTTCAAAAAATTGTGATATTAGTACTTTGCAGCAAGAAGTTGAAGTTCCGTGATGCTTTTGCTTGTTTTAATTTAACGTAAAAAAATCGACAAAATCTTTAAAAGGATTTTGTCGATCTTTTTTACTTTTTAAATTTTTCCAGTAATGCGGATTCTACTTCACTTGGTACTAAACCAGTTACACTTCCGCCATATTTCGCTACCTCTTTTACGATGCTTGAGCTTAAGAAAGCATATTGATTTTTCGTCATAATGAAAAATGTTTCAATTGACTCATCTAAAAAGCGATTCATTGAAGTAATTTGCATTTCATATTCAAAATCAGAAACTGCACGCAAGCCACGTACTATTGCTTTTGCATTTTTCGATTGAGCATAATCAATTAATAAACCAGATGAGCTATCAATACGAATATTTGGGATATCCTTCGTTACTTCTGCCATTAAAGCCATACGTTCATCAATTGTAAAGAGCGGCTTTTTTGAAGAATTATTTAAAACAGCTACATATACAATATCAAAAACATCTGCTGCACGCTTTATAATATCTAAATGGCCGTTTGTTATAGGATCAAAGCTTCCTGGTACTACTGCTATTTTTTCAGACAACGATTTCTCCCTCTTCCCTTTATCAATCGTCTTTAAAGTCAACGATATATAGAAATAATTGTACCCCCGTAACTTTCTTGTCGTGTTAAAGTATAGGGGCCATAAGTCGAAGGCAAGCTAACTTCTGCAGCATGTTCACAAACAATTACGGCATTTTCAGAAAGCTTTCCACCATCTATTAATGTTAAAATAAGATCATAATACTCAATTTTACGATATGGGGGGTCTAAAAAAAGGTAATCTATTTGTATATCTCGTTTTATTAGACCTTTTACCGCGCGTGTTGCATCAGTTTTAAAAGTTTCAGCAACATCCTCATAACGGCATTTTTTTATATTTTCCTGCAGTGTTTGATAAGCACGTCCATCCTTTTCAACAAAGATTGCTCTTTGAACGCCTCGACTTAAAGCTTCTATCCCTAAACCTCCACTACCCGCAAATAAATCAAGTACAGTCCCCCCATCAAAATAGGGGCCAATCATATTAAAAATTGATTCTTTTACTTTATCAGTTGTAGGTCTAGTTGTAGTCCCTGTAATCGCTTTTAAAGGCATTCCCTTTCTTTCACCTGCTACAACTCTCATATACTCACCAAGCTTTCTATTGTTGTAAAGTTGCTGTAGGTTTAATTGAAATTGCATTATCACTTTTATCAATTTCTACTGCAAATAGTCGTTGCAGCCACGTTTCTTCTACGTAATGGCTTCCTGCAATTTCAATAACTGGCTCTGAAACAGTATTATAGCGTGTTTCATTATAAACATAAAATCCGTAGTCTTTTGGGAATCGGAAATTACTAGCTTCATTACGTACATAATACCCATTTTTCCCAACCGATACTTCATATCCTAAATGCTTTAATAATGGATCGGCTGTATAGTAAACAAAACCGTCTTTAAAAACTACTTTTACATTATCAATTTGATCTGTACCTACATAAACACCCCGATTATCATTAAATAAAAATGGAAAAATACCTTCTATTGAAGCGTTTAATGATAAGTACTGTGTATGATGGCCAAAAACTTCTGATAATCCTTCATCTAGAATTTTAGGAGAAACTTTTTCACCTTTTAATTTTTCTAAACGCTCAACCCACTCTTTTAACTGTTCGTCAGTCATTTGATTTTTTAAGGTATCTACTATTTCTGTAGATTTCTTTCCGCCAATCTCAGAATCTGTAATAAATGAAGCAACAACCTGGCTTAGCCATTTCGGGCTGTCGCCAAAATCATATAGAGATTTTGCTTGGCTAACAATTACATTTTTTTCTATAGAATCAATCGTTAAATCTCCTAAAAATAAAATACGCTTTCCTTGCTGTGAAGACAGATTCTGCCCCTGAACGATTGCGATATGCTTATCATTTAGGAAATGTAAATTTTCTAATCCCTTTAAAAGTTCATTTGATAATGCAGACTTAGAAAATATTGATAAGTTATCAGTAGATTTTTGAAGCTTTATATTTCCATCCTGCCAATAAACTTCTGAAACAGGACCTGCTCCACTAAACAGGGCATAATTTACAAGCGATAATTGCTGTTGACCAATCAAAGGTAAACCTGTTATCCATTGACCTAAAATTTCACTATCAGTGGAAATATGTACTGTTGAATATGAAACTTTTCCATTAGACAGTCCTACAAAAATATCTTTTATTAATTGCTTTGATTTTAAACCACCGTCTAAAGGGATTATGTATGATAGAGATTGACTTAAAGCGTCTCCCTTTTCAAATTTTGACTTATCTTCACTTAATCGGCTGCAGCTAGTTTCGGATTCAATAGAACAATCGGGACTTTCGGCATTTTTTGGCCAAACAATATCAATCGTTTGGTTCGGCAAATTTTTAAAATGCTGTCTTATATCTAAGCTGTTACTGCGATACGTAATTTCAATTTCCTGAGTATAATAAAAGTCACCTTCACCAGCTTCAAGCTTGTCCGAATATACCTGGTACTGAAAGAATAGTACTCCACTAATGATTAAAATAAGAAGTCCAAAAAAACTTATTGCATATTTCATGTGCCTTACCCCCTGCATCATGATACTATTATTATTAGAAAACTTGGCTAATCGGCAAGCTTTTTTCGATTAGCTCTAGTTGCACTTATGCAGATAGGAAAGTTTTATCCTCACTTATCTGCCGAAGAAAGGATGTATGAAATTTGATTCAACAATTTATTGAGCTCGGACAAGGTTACGGCGATGTTTATGAACTTTGCGAACTTATTAAAACAAATGAAAAAAGATTCCATAATGCATTTATTTTTATTTCAGATAAAGGGGACAAAAAAGTTGCTTCACTGGCTGTTGCTTTTAAAGCGGTAGGCGAAAGCAATTTTATGCCAATCTATATTTGCCGTGAAGGCATACCATATAATATTGAAAAGCCTTCTAAAAGAATTGCTATTTTTGAAGATACATTAAATGAAATCGGTAAAAAAGCAATTCCAATGGAAGTAAAGCATTCCTCAATTTATTCTGAAACAGTGCTGTACTACCAGCATTTAATTGGAATCTTAAGAATGAATCATTTTATTCCACCAAAGCAATAAAACCTCGCTATTGAATGTCAAAAATTATAAACCGACTTTATAGTCATATTCTTTCGCTTTGTCTGGTTTAGCATTTTCAAATTCCGTTTTCAAAAACGGACGGAATGACTCTACAACGTCTTTCACAAAAGGAAGGCGTTGTAATTTCAGTTTTGTCGATTCAATTTCTTCTCGATCACAGTACATCACAACATATTTTAACTTACGTGAAATATAATGGACGTGCCCATATTTTCTTAAGCCCTTTGCATGTTTCAGCTGATGAACGTAAACGATTAGCCCTTGTCGTTCTTGCATTTCAATTCCCTCATTTCTTACTTAAAAGCATACCATAATGTCAATTTTGATAGCAACAGAGTTTAGCTGACATAAGACAAGAATTTCCGTTATAATCATCCTTATAGAGTTTACAATATTCCATATTTCATTCAGAATATTTTTAAGTAAAAATAACAATAAACTATTAAATTATAAGTTGCTGTGTTTTATTTATAAGGAGGATAAAAATGGGAAAGAAAACGAAGGTAGCTCTTGCAATTGCAGCAGCAAGTGCAGCAGCATGGGCTGGAAGTAAAGCTATTTCTAAGCCCCAAAAAAGAGAAATAAAAGATGTATTACAATTCAATCGCCCTATAGTTCTCGCACATCGTGGTGGCTCACACTTAGCACCTGAACATACAATGATTGCTTTTAAAAAAGCATTAGACTTAGGTGTCGATGGCTTTGAAGTAGACATTCGCTTAACAAAAGATGAAGAAATTATTGTGTTCCATGATGATACAATTGATCGCACTAGTGATGGTGCAGGTTTTGTAAAAGATTTTACATTAAATGAATTAAAACAATTTAACTTTGGCTATCATTTTGAAGACTTAGATGGGCAATTTCCTTATAGAGAACAAAAAGCGGACGTCGTAACTTTAAGAGAATTATTTGAGAGGTTCCCAAACACATATATTAATATAGATATTAAGGATGGACCTGATACGTATGAAGGAAGCTTAATGCCATCTAAATTATGGCGTCTTATTGAAGAGTACAATGCAGAAAATCGTATTGTTGTTACAAGCTTTTACAGTGAACAGGTTGACCGTTTTAATTTATATGCACAAAATCGAGTTGCCTTAGGTGCGGGTGAAGCAGATGTAAGAAAGGCATTTACAGCGTTTACTAGTCAATTTGGGCATTTATATCATCCAAAGGTTGATGTATTCCAAATACCTACTAAATCTGGGGTTATTTCATTAGACTCATCAAAATTTATTGCGTTCCTATCAAAATTAAATATTCCAGTTCATTATTGGGTAATAGATGATACTGAAGCAGTACAGCGTTTAATTGAAAATGGTGCACAAGGTATTGTAACAGACCGTCCAGATATTATTGTTCCTTATCTACAACAATTGCAATCAGAAAAAGAAGAATCATAGTGTGAAAATAGCAGTGGAGGTTAATTTTCTCTACTGCTTTTCTATTGTTTAACAGGAAAATTTCAAAACTAATTGAAAATTGCTTATAGGATTTTTTAAATTGTATAGGTTTTGTGAGAGGACTAAGGAGCTAACACAATGTTGATCACGGGAACGTTGCCACATGGACGCAAACGTTTTTAATAATTTCCATAACAACAAAAAACGACTCAAATTTAATTGAGTCGCATTTTTTATGCCGAGCAGGAGCAGCTTCCACCGCTTCCACAGCCGGTTCCACATGATGAATCTGATGCAAAAAAAGGATTGCTGACTGGAACTTTTACCGCTTCTGAAACTGATTTTCCTATAATTAAGCTTATTTCATCTAGTAAATCTTGAAAATCATTTTCAGCTAATTTTAAATTCGCTACAAGTTCGTTTAAATCAAGTTGACGCTTTTGTTGACGAATTTCTTTCATAATTTTATGATAATCAGGATGATATTTCCCAAAACGCTGAACATCCTCATATTGTTCTTTCATTCGTGTAAATGCTTGTATTTGCTGTACAAGTTTTTCATTACTATATACATCATTATATGCATTACGTAATTTTTGAGCTTGTTCTGAAGAGAGTATCATTGCACTCAATTCATCTGCTTCATCTAAAATGAAGGCCCATTCTGATGTCATAATCATCAATATTTCCTCCAATCTGATATTATCATAGCAGAAAATAAGCAATGTTTGTATTATGAATACTTATTTGTTTACTAAAAAAATTTTTTCATAATTAATACCTATATTATAAACGCAATTACTATAATAAACTCTATTCAACACGATCCTTCATACACTTTTCTATAACAGATTTCACACATTCGTAATCCGAAAATTCGAATTGTTCCGTCCCAATTGTCTGCGTTTTTTCATGACCTTTTCCCGCAATCAATATCGTATCTCCCTCTTTGGCAGAACGAATTGCTCTTTCGATTGCCTGAGCTCTATCTAAAATCATTTCATATTGCTGTTTTGCAGTAAAACCAGCAGCTATTTGAGCATTAATCACTTCAGGGTCCTCACTTCTTGGATTATCTGTAGTTAAATAAATTAAATCTGCATATTTTGATGCTACTGCCCCCATTTTAATACGTTTATGCTTATCTCTATCCCCACCGCAACTAAATACAACGATTAAATCACCTTTTACAGTTTTTCTTAATGTTTGCAAAACTGCTCTTAATGCTGCTTCTGTGTGGGCATAATCAATATAAATTGATAAGTTTAAATCATTCTTAATAGATTCTAATCGACCACTTGGCAAATGAAGTGTTTCTGCCGCATTACATATTTCTTCTATTTGAAAGCCAAGTTCACTTACAGTAGTAATTGCAGCTATTGCGTTTTGTAGATGATGTTCACCAACAAAAGGTATGGAGAACACCTTTTGCCCTTTATTGCTTTGAAGACAACATGTTGATGTTGTTAATCCTTCTGCAAGAAGTTGTAATTGGTAATCAACCCTATTTCCTAAACCAAAGTATGCCTTTTTCTTTTTCGTTTGCAGTCCTACTGTCCGGCAGAAGGAATCGTCTCCATTTAAGACAAGCTGATCTGCTAAAGAAGCTAGTAGCTGTTTAGCTGCTTTATATTTGTCATACGACCCGTGATCTTCAATATGATCCTCTGCTAAATTTAGGAATACACCTATATTAATAGAACAGTCATCTAAACGATGTTTTGCAAGTCCCATAGATGAAGCTTCAAGTACAACATATTGAACACCACGATTAACAGCAATTTTTAATATTTTGTGTAAATGCTTCGGCTGTAAAGTAGTTAATGGTTCATAAGATAATTTCACTTCAACACCATTAATAAATATTCCGTTTGTTCCAATGACGATTACATTTTTATGTAGTGCATGTAGTAGCTGACCGATAAAATGACTTACTGTTGTTTTTCCATTTGTACCAGTAATAGCAATTACTTGCATTGCTTCAGCCGGATAATTATTTATTTTTGCAGCACTATATGACATGAATTTTAAGCAATTCGGCACCCATATTAACGGTACTGATAACTTTAATGTATCTAGTAATTTTTCATCCTCGATAACTACCCCAACTGCCCCATTTTCTATTGCAATATCTATATATTTTAATCCATCAGATTTTCTTCCTTTTCGTACTACAAACAAATCGCCTTTTTGAACTCCTTGGGCATAATCTTCTATTCCAAACACTTCAACTCTTATAGACCCACCCTTAACAGTACATGGCCAATCTTTTAAAAGTTCTGCCAGTTGCAAGATGTCACTCCTTTTCCCTATTCTATGCCTAGGTTTCATTCGTGACACTAAAAAAGTGTGTGCTAATATAAATGTGTAAACGCCCTACAAGCCCTGTGCAGCCTTTTAAAGTTGATACTTTCTTCAAACACGAAAAAACAAAAAGAGTATGTTTTCAACTTATAACAGCTAATAACATACTCCTAAACATCATTATTATTCAGTTATTTTATTTTCTTCTTCTAAATTTTTTTGTATAAATATTTGTGTATAATAATTCATAAAGACACCGGATCCTACGGTAGTAAATTTTTCATCCAGCATATATTCTCTATGATTACTTGAATTTAACCAACCATGTGCCGCTTCAATCGAGTCAATATATGATGTAGCAATGTTTTCCTCTGCATCCTCATATAAAATTCCTTCTTCATCCAATCGCTGCTTTAATGTACCATTTGTAGGCGAGTCATGTGATAAATAATTTTGACTGTACATATCTTCACTATGCTGCATTGCTACAAACGAAATCTCTTGTTCGTTATCAATTAGGGGAATATCATTTTGTTCTCGAAATTGATTTAATAAATCGTATAGTTGATCTGCACTTGCCTGATTGCTTTCTTCTATCAAATAAGAAGTTGGACTTGGCGATGTTAAAAGTTTTCCTACAAATGACATTTCATAAGGTCGGTGCATTACCAACGTTTTACTATCAATATATCTTATTCCACTCAATGATCCACTTTCACTATCCATATATAACTGTGCAAAGATATCTTCAAATTTAGTTAATATTCTAGTATTCATATCTTCTTCACTCATAGTAAAAGTGTAAATATTATCATCAATAACTGCTGTAACCTCTGAATCAATTATTGTCATTCGATATATGTCATTAAGTGATTGGCCAATTTTATATGGAGTTACATCTAAAGATTTTCCACTCGTATACACTTGCGTAATAATGCCATCTTCTACACCAAACATGACAAACTTATTAACATCCTCATTATAAACCCACCATTCATAACCAAAAACAGTTTGATCGTAGCGGTTCGGTTCTCCGTATAGTTTTATTATAGTATCACTTTTTTTGCCAATAAAGGTTGATAATCCCGTTTTTGGACGAGGCAACGCATCCTGTAAAACTTGCGGTTCGCTGTCAGTCTTCGGTATAATTTGAGAAGATGAATTTGGTCCTTCTAATGGTTCGTATTCATCTCCAGAGTTTGACGAATAATAAAAGATAATTGCTAGAAATGAAAGGACAATTAAGATTCGAAAAAGAGTTTTCATGCGCACCTATCCTTTCTTTTTTAATGATATTTAGTATACCAATTATATATCGGTTGACACAATGTTGCCATTGCAACAAAACTTAATTTGCTCTATTATTGAAATTGAGCGTATAATTTATGTACGATTTTGCTAAAGGAGGATTTTTTTAATGTATTTTGAAAACAAAACACTTGAAAATATAACTGCTGGACAAGAATTACTTGTAAGCGTTATGGAAAAAAACGGATTAGAATGTCATGGTGGATGGGACTATGATCGCATGACTTTCGACAAACGTTTTGATTTACGCGAAGGTCGCTATTATTTACGCGTATTCTGCAGCGCAATTTCTGGTGACGTTGGAAATAGAAGTGCCGTTTTAAAAATCAACAAACCTGCTCTTGGTAAATACTACTATCCACACGGTGTAGAATATGACGAAGATGAAGTATTCCCAGTACATTTAGTAAAAGAATGCGAAGAAATTTTAGAAAACGTTAAAAAAGACTTCGCAGCATTCGGTATCGAAGCTTAATATTTCAATTTCAAGGGTATGGCGAATGTCATGCTCTTTTTAATTATAGAACAAAGACTTATAATAACTCCACTTCCTTTGCAACTACTTCATTCCCAGCTAAAGATTCCCTAAAACTTCAAGGGGATGTCCAAATTTTGGACACCCCCTTGTAAAACAAACTTTTTTTTAAAAACCTAAAATCGCTTTAATAACAGAGGTAGTTTCTCCACCTTTGTAAATTACATAAAGCAATAAATATACTGCAACACCAGTAATTGCTACAAAAAACCAAATAATACTTGTAATCGGACCAATTTTACGGTGAATACTAAGCTTAGTCTTTAATCCTGTGATAATACTTACTAACCCAAAAACTGCTCCTACAGTCGCCAAAATAATGTGGAAAATTAAAAAGAATGTATAATATCCTTTTACATCATCCGGTCCACCAAACGCAGTATTACCAATAAAAACAGTTCTAGAAACATAAATTATAAAGAAAATTAAAGCTGAAACTCCAGCAGCGATCATTACCTTTTTATGTGCATCAATTTTTCTTTTAAAAATTAGTCCCCATCCGATTGCAACTAACACAGCACTGATTACTATGAATGAAGTACTAATCGTAGGTAGAAGAGGTACTCCCATTTAACATTCTCCTATCTTGTATATATCTCTACTCACGTCAAAACGTAATTAGGTACAAAATTTATTAGTATTGCTCACTTTGTTTTTTTGATTGAAAATCTCTTAAAGCCTTTTCAGTAATTGCTTCTTCGTCTGTATGTTCTTCTTTCCACCACTCACGGAAAACTCTAAATAATACAACTGCAAATATTATTTCTTGTATTATTTTCATTAGAACCCCACCTAATTGTTGATCACCAATAGGGCTCATATTATTAAATAATTCAGGTCCTGATAAAGTCAAGCCAGATAATGTTGAACTTGGAACACATAGCTCCATTGCCTTTAACCATACTTCTCCATCTGTGTAAGTTGCATACATAGGCTCTGGATTAAAAATAATTAAAGCACAAGCCGGTGTAATTAATACGGCATTTGCAATGATATAACCAATTTTGAAGAGGTTTTTCATTTTCGGCTGACCTTCTACCTTATTTACTAAAGGCCAATTCATAAAGAAAGCAGCTAAAAATAATATAAATGAAAAGATACCGTGGAATGTTTCATTTAGTTTTATCGTATCAAACAAAACTGGAATATGGTATAGAGAAAACATCATCGCAAATACAAAAGCAGCAACTACGGGTTGTGTAAAAATTTTAAATATATTTCGAACAACTGGTGCTTCAATAACGACTTTCCAAACCCACCAAGGAATTCCTTTAATTAGTAAAATAGGTACTAACAATAATAAAAATGCCATTTGCACCATATGATAAGTGAACATAATATGTGACATCAAATCTATAGGCGAACCCTTAATAATATAAAGGGATATCATTGCTAATAGAAAATATATTGCTTCACTCTTTTTTAAAGGTTCGCTAGTTTTAAAATCTTTTCGCCACACGACTGTCACTAAAAAATAAAGGACTGTTAAAAATAATATTACTCCGATTAAATAAGGACTCCATAATGCTTGAAATCCAAATATACTTAACGGCATACACATGCGCTCCTTTAAACTTCAATAGTCTTATTATAGAACGCTTACATCGTAACATCAATGAACGAACTATGACAAATATAATATTTTAACGTTTTAACTAATTATTTGTTAATTATATAAAGATTTGAACACTCATATGTAAATACTTTCTGTTTGCTAATATCGCTAGCAAAAACGCTGTAATACTCAACAACCGTTCATTAAAAGTTAAAAACACGCTTCTGATTATCAGAAGCGTGTTTATTTTATCTTACCACCAAATGATAGTTAAGAATGTAATAAAGAATGTAAATGCAATTAGAGCACCAGTCCAAACAAATAATTGAATTACTCCGATATGGTGACCTTTTTTATCATCCATATGCATGAATGAATATAGTTGTAAAACAACTTGGATCCCTGCAAGTAATAAAATTAATGGTTTAATAAAGAACGGTGAAAAATCTGCTACTACTACTGTAAATGCAAGAAATGTTAAGAAAATCATAATCGCAAAATTGACTACTTGCTTACGCATGTGCACAGCATTATGATGGCGGTCATATTGATACTGCGCTTTAGTCTTTGCACGAAATTCAGTACCGTGTCCCATATTATCCTAACACCCCCATTAAGTATACTACAGTAAAGATAAATACCCAAACTACGTCAATGAAGTGCCAATAAATTGATGCTGCATAGTATTTTGGAGCATTGTATAAGTTTAATCCGCGTCTAGCGTTACGAACGATTAGACATGTAATCCAAACTAAACCAATTACTACGTGCAAACCGTGTGTACCTACTAAAGTAAAGAAGGCGGAAGAGAACGCAGATTGTGTATAGCCAAATCCAATGTGTACATAATGATAGAACTCATAAATTTCAAGACCTAAGAATCCAAGACCTAAAAGAACAGTGATGATCATCCAAGTTTGAACGCCTTTGAAATTATAGTTTTTCATATGATACATCGCAAATACAGAAGTTAACGAAGATGTTAAAAGCAACATCGTCATAACAAATGCTAATGGCAATTCATAAAGTTCAGCTGCTGAAAACTCCATACCAGCTGGCCCTTTATCTTTTAAAGAAAGGTAAGTAGCAAATACACTAGCGAAAAGCACAATATCGCTACAAATGAAAATCCAAATTCCAACGAATTTATTTTTCCCTTCCATTGTTGCTTGTTCAGGATGATCTGGCCAAGTTTGTGGGGTGAATTTAGTTTCTTCCATTATTTGTTACCCCCTTTTCCATAAAGTTCCTCTTCTGTAGCAAGGATCTCGTCAACGTGAACATGGAAGCCTAGATCGTCTTTAAGAGAACGAGTAATCATAGCAGCTACAGTAATACCTAAACCAATAACTATTACTGGAATTGACCAAGAAACACCATCTGGATGATAAAGTGCACCGAATGCTGCAACAAACATACCGATTGAAATTACTAAAGGTATAATTGAGTTATTTGGCATATGGATGTCGCCAAGAGGTTCAGCATATGTCATACCTTCTTTATTACCTTCATGTTTTTCTAACCAGTAAGGGTCGAATCCACGAACAAGTGGAGTTTGCTTAAAGTTATAGAATGGAACTGGCGTTTTAAGAGCCCATTCAAGTGAACGTCCATCGCCCCAGTAGTCTCGGCAATTTAATGGTTTAGACTTAATAGACATAAAGATGTTAGTTACTAATAAGATAACTCCAACACCCATCATTAATGCACCGATAGAAGAGATAAAGTTAAATAAATCCCATCCTTGGTCTGCTTGGTATGTGAATACACGACGTGGCATACCCATTAATCCTAAGAAATGTTGAATAAAGAATGTTAAATGGAACCCTATGAAGAAAATCCAGAAAGTCCATTTACCTAATTTTTCACTTAAAGCACGGTTAAACATAATTGGCCAATAGAAATGGAATGAACCAAAAATAGCTGTTACGATACCACCAACAATAACGTAGTGGAAGTGAGCAACGATAAAGTAAGAATCATGTAATTGGTAGTCAAGTGGTGCAGTTGCCTGCATTACACCTGTTACCCCACCAGCTACGAATGATGGAATGAAACCAAGAGCATAAAGCATTGGTACTGTAACTTTAATCGAACCGCCCCAGATTGTAAGTATCCAGTTAAATACTTTCATACCAGTCGGCACTGCAATAGCCATTGTAGCAACGGCAAAGATTGCATTTGCTGTTGGCCCAAGACCTGTTGTAAACATGTGGTGAGCCCAAACCATGAATCCTAAGAAACCAATTAAAATTGTTGCGAATACCATCGAAGAGTATCCGAATAATCGTTTACGAGCAAATACCGGAATAATTTCAGAGAATAAACCGAATGCCGGTAATACTAAGATATAAACTTCTGGATGTCCGAAAATCCAGAATAAGTGTTCCCAAATAATTGTGTTACCACCCATAGTATGATTGAAGAAGTTTGCTCCGAACATACGGTCAACTAACATAAGGAATAACCCAACTGTTAGTGGAGGGAATGCGAATAAAATTAAAGTACTTGAAATTAAAGAAGTCCAAGTAAATAATGGCATACGCATAAATGTCATACCAGGTGCACGCATTGTAATAATTGTTACAATGAAGTTAATACCAGAGATTAACGTACCAGCACCAGAAATTTGTAAACCTAGTACATAGAAATCAATACCATGACCTGGTGAATATAAAGATAATGATGCATATGATGTCCAACCTGCATCAGGTGCTCCACCCATAAAGAATGAAAGGTGTAAAAATAATGCACCTAAAAAGAACAACCAAAATCCTAAAGAGTTTAGGAATGGGAATGCAACGTCACGTGCACCAATTTGTAGCGGCACAATAGCATTCATGAAAGCAAATAGCAATGGTGTAGCTGCTAAGAATAGCATCGTTGTACCATGCATTGTTAGTAATTCATTGAAAAAACCTGCTGAAACGAAATTGTTATTTGGTATCATTAATTGAATACGCATTAATAACGCTTCGAAACCAGCGATAGCGAAGAACAGTGTACCAGCAACTAAATATAATACTGCGAGTTTCTTATGATCGACAGTTGTTAAATAGTCCCATACTGTTGCTCCAAAGCCCTTTTTCTTTGCGACTGCGACAGAGCTCACAACTTTAACCTCCTTCAAGTGTTTCTACTCTAGTTCAAATTAATCTTCTACAGATAAAGTCATAATATAATCAGCAACTGCGCTGATCTCTTCTTCAGATAACTCCCCATATTTACCAGTCATTAAATTGCCTGGCTTATATGTTTCAGGATCTGTAACCCATTTTTCAATACTTTCTTTACTGTGTTCTAAAACACCCGCAACACGATTGCGGTCTGCAAAAGTCGCTAAGTTAGGACCCATCGCACCGCTAGCTCCAACACCAGAAATTGCGTGACATCCTAAACAACTATTAGCAAATGTTGCTTCACCTAAATCTGCTGAGTCAGCATTTGCAGTTTGACCTTCTGTAGCTTGCATTGCAGCAACCCAATTATCAAAGTCTTCACGGCTTAATGTTTTAACTTTGAAATCCATTAATGCATGAGATGGACCACAAAGCTCGGCACATTTACCATAGAATACGCCATCCTTAAGATCAGCTGATTCTTCATCAAATTGCAAGTAGAATTTGTTAACGTTTTCTACGTTCGTATCCATTTTACCACCAACTGATGGAATCCAGAATGAGTGCTTAACATCTGCTGCTTTTAAGTTAAAGTAAACTTTTTCACCAGTAGGAACAACAAGCTCTTGAGCAGTTACAATACCTTGTTCTGGATACTCAAATTCCCACCAATATAATTTTGCAGTAACATTTACTGTTAACGCTGTTTTGTTGCCTTCTTCATCTACTTCTTCCATAGCTTTTACGTCAGCAAATTTATAAGTAGTTATAAGCGTTGGCACAGTTAAAATTAATAGTAGTATAATTGGTATAACTGTCCAAATTACTTCAAGAGTATGACTACCCTCTACTTGTTTTGGCATGTGATCCTCGCCCTGTTTTGAACGGCGGAACTTAGCAAAAGCATATAAATAAAGAACAGAAACTACTACTACTACTAAAGCCATTATTGAGATGGAGAATAATAGTAAGTTAAATTGTTCCTTTCCCACTGCACCTGCTGGTTTAAGTGTTGTAATATACTCTTCACCACATGCAGAAAGAAAAACTGTCATTACCGCTAACAGCGAGAAAAGACGCCATTTTTTAAGCCCTTTCATCATAGCTTAATTAAACCCCTCTTTCTTTGTTGTATTTTCATGTGTAAACCAGGACTTTGGTTTTTTAGTTCTATATGAATCCCTTTTTAAAAGAAGAATCCCAAAATTAAATGAACACGGAAAAGATTATAATTGATACAAATAATATCGTCATATGGTTCAAAGAGTAAATGAACATTTTATTTGCCCACTTTATATCATCTTTTGTATTAAAACCTTGAACTGCTAATAACAGCCATCCTGCATTTAATAGTGTAGCCAAAATTAAAAAGCCTGTACCAAGTTCATCTAAAAGAAATGGCAATGGTAAAAGCAACAGTATCCAAAATAGCATAGATAACTTTGTTCGCTTAAAACCTTTCACTACTGGTAGCATTGGTATATTTGCCGCCCGATATTCTTCAGTACGTTTCATAGCAAGTGCATAAAAATGTGGTGGTTGCCATGCGAACATAATCAAGAATAATGCAACTGCTTCAAAACTAAGTGACGGGTCAATAGCTGACCAGCCAATCAATGGCGGTATAGCACCGGAAATACTCCCAACTATTGTATTGCTTACAAATTTCCTTTTAGACCACAGTGAATATAGAACTACATACGCTAAGATACCAATAAGTCCCCACATGCCGGCAGACGGTGTTGCCGAAAATAACAAAATTTCACCTACAATTAAAAACGAAAGAGAAATTGCCAAAACGTCACGTTGCGTAAATCTACCAGTTACTGTAGGCCTTGACTTCGTTCTTTTCATAATTGGATCGATATCTTGATCGATGTAGTTATTCATGGCGGCTGATCCACCGATGATTAATCCTGCACCGAGCAATGTACATAATATCAAATCAATTCGTTGTAAAAGGTGTCCATCCGTTACTTGAAATGCTAACCACATTCCTGTAAACGTTGTCACTAAATTCGAGTTAACAATTCCAATCTTTATAAGTGCAAGAAAGTCTTTGATAAACGGAGTCGTTTTAGGCTGATTTTCTCCAGTAGAAGTTACTGCCCGACTATTTGACATTTTGCCCCCCCTTTCATTTTTGTAAGCATATTCCGCTAACAATAACTATATCGAAATTTGTCTATGATTTCTAGACATTACATAAAATTTCGAAGAAGTTCGCTAAAATGCTTACAGTACTTGCAAATAGGTCAAACAACATCTTTATAGTAATGCATTTTTAGGTAATATTTGTGAAAGTAAAAGTACGAATTTATGAACAATTTGTGAAAAACTTAACCCTTCTGTCAACGTTCTTCTGTTTGAAGTTGTCTTTTCCTTATTTATTCGCTATCATCATAAAAGCAGAGGCGCTTTTGTAAGCGTGGTTTATAGACAAAGTAGGTGGCTCATAACATGCAATATAAATATAGTAAATTATTAAAGTGGATTGCTTTTGCTACAACATTGGGTATGTTGCTTATTCTTTTAGGGGGGGCACTCGTTACAAAAACGGGCAGCGGTTTAGGCTGTGGCCGAAATTGGCCTGATTGTAATGGGTCACTTATTCCAAAAGAAATTACACCTGAAGTATTAATAGAATTTTCCCACCGTTTTGTAACTGGAACGGTTTCAATTCTAGTACTTATTTTAGTTATTTGGACTTGGCGAGCACTTGGTCATATTCGTGAAGTCAAATTTTTAGGTTTTTTAGCAATCTTTTTCTTAGTGGCACAAGCTTTAATCGGTGCAGCGCAAGTTTTATGGGGACAAGGCGATTTTATTTTAGCTCTTCATTTCGGTATTTCATTAATTTCCTTTGCTGCTGTCTTATTACTTGCGATGATTGTGTTTGAAGTCGACACGAAGTTTGATGCTGATAAAGTTTTTATTGCCAAACATTTAAAATGGCATACAATCGGTGTGACGTTATATTCTTACATTGTTGTTTATACAGGTGCATTAGTACGTCATACAGAGTCGAGTTTGGTTTGTCTCGATTGGCCGTTCTGCAATAATGAGCAGCCATTTGCACTTCCGGACAATATGTATGTCTGGGTACAAATGGGGCACCGATTCGCAGTACTTTTAATTTTTCTGTGGATTACATACATTACAATACATGCTATTAAGCATTATAAAGATCAACGAGTTATTTATTGGGGATGGATTATTGCCTTTATAATCGTTGTTTTACAAATAACTGCAGGTATGCTCATTATCTTTACTAGACTTAATTTAATAGTTTCTTTGTTACATTCATTATTTATTTCATTATTATTCGGTTTATTCTGCTACATGATTTTGCTCATCGCACGCAGTAGTTATAATGAAAGAAATAAAAAATAATTACCAAAATGAAAGGGTACAATTCAAATTCTTGAATTGTACCCTTTTCTTTTTTAATTATTGATTTTAATTTCAAATGCTTTTGGTGTTTATAAAATACTTTAAACCTATTTTGCAATTACGCAAATTGAATGGTTCTTATAGAGTTAGAATCGTTATTCTAACTCTATTAATAAATCTCCTGTTGAAATGGCGTCACCGGCAGAAGCATAAACTTCTTTAACAACACCATCTTTTGGTGCTTGCACAGTAGTTTCCATTTTCATAGCTTCAGTTATTAGTAAATGGTCGCCGCGCTTAACAGTACTTCCTTTAGACACAACAACTTTCAAGACAGTACCAGGCATTGTAGCTCCTATTTGATTTGGATTGCTTGGGTCTGCTTTTAACGCAATACTACCATCTACTTCAACCGTTAAGTCTTGAATCACAAGCTCGCGGGACTGTCCATTCAGCTCAAAGTAAAGGACACGAGTACCGTCGTGTTGAGGCTCACCAATTTCAATTAGTTTAATAATTAATGTTTTCCCTTTTTCGATTTCTACTTCAATTTCTTCTCCTAGTTTCAAGCCGTATAAGAAGGTTGGTGTATCCAACACAGATATATCGCCAAATAAATCAGTAGCTGTTATATAATCTTCAAATACTTTTGGATATAAAGCATATGCTAAAACATCTTGGTTTGATACATGACGTCCAAATTTCTTCTCAAGAGTTTGTTTTAGTTCTGCAAAATCAATTGGCTCCAACAATTCTCCTGGTCTTACTGTAATAGCTTCTCTATCCTTTAAAATAACTTTTTGCAGTTCTTTTGGGAAGCCTCCATGAACTTGCCCTAAATAACCTTGGAAAAGCTCGACAACAGAATCTGGGAAATCAATTGTTAAACCACGTGTGAAAATATTTTCTTCATTTAAATCATTTTGCACCATAAATAATGCCATATCCCCAACAACTTTAGATGATGGCGTCACTTTGACAATGTCCCCAAACAATAAGTTTACACGGGAATACATCTTTTTCACTTCATCCCAGCGATCGCCAAGACCAACTGCTTTTGCTTGCTGTTGCAGGTTGCTGTATTGCCCTCCTGGCATTTCATGAACATAAATTTCAGAATGTGGACTCTTCATTCCGCTTTCAAAATCACTGTAAAATGTACGTACATCCTCCCAATAGTAGGATAGTTGTTCCAGCGATTCGATGTCAGCACGAACTCCTCGCTTGCTTCCCTGCATTGCATAATACAATGAATTTGCACTTGGCTGTGAAGTTAAGCCAGACATTGAGCCTAGAGCTGTATCAATAATATCCACACCTGCTTCTATTGCTCTTGCATAAGTATAAATACCATTGCCGCTTGTATCATGTGTATGGAGGTGAATAGGAAGACTTGTAGACTCTTTTAATTCTGAGATTAAACGATAGGCTGCTTCTGGTTTAAGCAAACCTGCCATATCCTTAATCGCTAAAATATGAGCCCCAGCTGCTTCTAATTCTTTCGCCATTTCTTTATAATACTGAACCGAATATTTTGAGCGTGAATCATCAAAAATATCTCCAGTATAACAAATTGCAGCTTCTGCAATTTTTCCAGTCTGACGAACCTCATCTATTGCAACTTCCATTCCTTTGATCCAGTTTAAGCTATCAAAAATTCTAAACACATCAATTCCCGATGATGCAGATTCTTTAATAAACTCTCGTATTAAATTATCTGGATAGTTTTTATAACCTACTGCATTTGCTCCACGGAACAGCATTTGGAACAAAACATTTGGCATTTGTTTTCGAAGCTTTTCTAATCGTGCCCAAGGATCCTCTTTTAAGAAACGATATGAAACATCAAAAGTTGCACCGCCCCATAGTTCAAACGAGAAGAAATCGTGAAGCATTCGAGCATTATAATCAGCTATCTGATACATATCTTGCGAACGAACACGCGTAGCAAGTAATGATTGGTGGGCATCACGGAACGTTGTATCTGTTAATAAAACATCTTTTTGCTCTTTAACCCATTCAACAAGTCCATCTGCTCCTCGTTCATCTAAAATTTGTTTTGTACCATTTGGGATAGATGTTGTCTTAATATCTATTTTAGGTTTATTTGGTTGTACTAAAATTGGCTTTGTTCGCTTTTCGATTCCAGGGAAGCCATTGAGCGTAACATTTCCAATATAATTTAATAATTTTGTTCCTCTATCTTTTCTTTCAGGGAAATCGAACAATTCAGGTGTTGTGTCGATAAAGCTCGTATCAAACACACCATTAATAAACTTTTCATGTAAAACAACATTTTCTAAAAACGGAATATTTGTTTTTACACCACGTATACGGAATTCACGCAAATTACGGTGCATTTTTGCCGATGCTTCTTTAAATGTCATACCCCAAGTCGAGATTTTTACAAGCAATGAATCATAATAAGGGGTCACGACAGCACCTTGGAAGCCATTACCTGCATCTAATCGAACACCAAAACCACCGCTCGAACGATAAACCATTAGTTTTCCTGTATCCGGCATAAAATCATTTGCTGGGTCTTCTGTTGTTACACGCGATTGAATTGCATAGCCAAATAAAGGAATTTCATGTTGTTTAGGAATTCCAATTTCTTCAGAATGAATTTGATGCCCTTCGGCAATTTTTATTTGTGCGTGAACGATATCAATACCTGTAATCATTTCTGTAATGGTATGTTCTACCTGAATTCTAGGATTTACTTCAATAAAGTAAAAATCGTTACCTGCAACTAAAAACTCGACAGTCCCTGCATTTATGTACTGTACATTTGCCATTAACTTTACAGCAGCTTCACAAATACGATTTCTTAACTCAGAAGAAATTGAATTAGATGGCGCAATTTCTACAACTTTTTGATGGCGTCTTTGAATTGAACAATCACGTTCGTAAAGATGTACAATATTCCCTGACGCATCTCCTAAAATTTGAACTTCTATATGTTTTGGCTTAATAATTGCCTTTTCAACATATACTTCATCCGAACCAAAGGCAGCCTTTGCCTCCGATTTGGCACGTTCATAAGCAGATGCAAGCTCATCTTTAGATTGAACAAGACGCATCCCTCGGCCTCCACCGCCAAGTGCTGCTTTAATCATTAAAGGATAGCCATAGTTCTCTCCAAATTCCATTACTTCTTCAAGCGACTCAACTGGTCCATCACTGCCCGGTATAACTGGTATACCAGCTTTAATCGCTTGTTCTCTTGCTTTAACCTTGTCGCCAAACATTTCTAGGTGTTCAGATGTTGGACCGATAAAGATAATTCCTTCTTCTTCACAACGTCTTGCAAATTCAACATTTTCAGATAGAAAGCCATATCCTGGGTGAATTGCATCAACCTCAGCATGTTTTGCAATTTCAATAATGCCTTCAATATCCAGATAAGCATCTATCGGTTTTTTTCCTGCACCTACGAGGTAAGATTCATCGGATTTATATCGGTGATATGAACCACTATCTTCTCTCGAATAAATTGCAACAGTTTTTAATTTAAGTTCATTACATGCTCGAAAAATTCGAATAGCAATTTCTCCACGATTTGCAACTAAAATTTTACTAATTTTTTTCATACAAATTCCCCTTTACCCCTTCTTTTTTTCAAGCTTTACATACATGGAAACATTTATTAATATTCCCATTGCAAAAGATAGTAATAATATAGATGTACCGCCATAACTTATAAATGGTAGCGTTACACCGGTTAACGGGATAAGTCCCGATAATCCCCCTAAATTAATAAACGATTGAACCGCAATCCAACTGGCAATCCCTGCAGAAATCATCCGTGCAAGTGGATCCTTTGTCTTTAATGCGATTGTCAAAGCTCGAAAAACAATAAATCCTAGTCCTCCGAGTACAATAATTACTCCTAAAATACCAAGTTCTTCAGAAATAATTGCCATAATGAAGTCATTTTGAGGTTCTGGCAAATACCCTAGCTTTTGAATGGATTGTCCCAATCCAACACCTTCTAATCCACCAGAGCCTATTGCAATATAACCATTAATAATTTGATAACTTGAACCCCCCTCATATTCGAAGGGGTTTAAAAAAGATTTTATCCTACCAAGGCGGTTCTGTGTTAAAATTTCATCGCCTTTAACTAAAAGTACTAACCCGATTAAAGCAGACCCAAAACCAGCAAGAACCGCAAAAAACTTCATAAACTTTTTAAATTGAATACCACTTGCAGCAATAACAGCTACTGCTATTCCTGAGATAATCATAACTGCTCCTAAATCTGTTTCGGTAGCAACAAATAATATAATTACTAACCATACAATAATCGGGTAGACAATGTTATTTGGCTCTAGATTTTCCATAGGATTATTTAAACTTTTCCTATAAAAGGCACCAGCAAAATATAAAATTATAAATAGTTTAGCAAATTCAGAAGGTTGAAACATAGTTAGTCCAAACAAATTGATCCAGCTTTTTGCACCACCAGCCTCATATCCATCAATTAATAGCCATATGAATAAAAAAATTGTAAAAAATAACAATACTTTCATTAATTTTTTGCTACTGAAATGTTTATAAGGGAAAAATGCTCCTATGAGAAATGCAAAAGCTGCGACTACTAAGTTAAGTAATTGCTTTCTATAAAAATAGTCTGGAGTACCATCCTCATAGACAATACTCACCATCATACTTGAGCTATAAATCATTACAAGACCAAATAAACATAAAAACACATAAGTAAAAAATAATGGATAATCAAAATTTCTCACAAAATAGGCCAAATACTTTCTCATGTTTCAAAACCTCTTTTTAGAAAAAAAACTCAAATCGCAAAGAGCGTTTGAGTTTTTTATTATTTGTTTGTATATGCTTCATGCAGTAAAGAAAGTTCTTTTTCTAATGTATCAAGAATTTCTTTACCACGTTCACGTTCAATTAAACCTAGCTTCACAGCAAAATCAATTTCACGTGATAAGCCAAACATCTGTGTATCTAATACTTCTTCATATAAAGGACATGATGGCATCGTTAAATGATCCATTTGAACTTTTATTAAACGTGCAATTTTATCTGCATCGGATAGCAGTAATTCTAAAGCTTTCTCCTGAAAGGAAGCCTGACTTTTCGTATCCATGAGGACGCCCCCATCATTTGATATTTCTTCTATTCTATCTTAATAAAGTTTATCTTTTAGCTGTTAAAAAAGCAAGTCCATTAGCAAGAAAACATAACATTTGATTTATAATTCTTTATTATTTGCCTATAGTAGCGTTATACTGTACATGACATTTAGATTAGGGGGAACCATAAATATGGAAAATATTATACCAATTAAAGGTGCCGTTAAATATAATATTACTTTAGATCCAACTGTTTGGATTTTTGATGACCGTAGATTAGATTTAAATACGTATTTCACAGACCGTAATGAAGAGGAAGACGAAGAGACGCTTTATTTAAAAAATGCTGGTGCACATTGGTCAAGAGAAATAATGGAGGGTGCGGTTTTCCCACCAACTTTAAAAACAGAAAGAAAATTTGATCGTCAAGGTATGAAAACAGGAACTTTCGGCATGGAAATTAAGTATTTTTTAAATAATGCTGAAATTGACAATAATGCAACTAAAGTTGTATTTGAATTAAAAGACGGCAGCGAACATACATTTTCGATAGATGAAGCATACTCACTTATTTTCAAGTATAGCCAGGATGGAAAGCCGATTACTGATGGAGGTCCTGTCCACATTATTTTTTCAGACGGATCAAATATCGACAATCCAATTAAAAATGTATCAGCAATTCGTGTTGAATAGATGGAGGGGATCTGATGCGAGTCAAATGTGTCATTTGTGATTCAATAAATAATCTCAACGACGATTCACCATTGGCAAAAAAATTGCGCAACCGTCCAATTCATACGTACATGTGCGAACCATGCCACGAAAGAATTGCAAAAAAGACAGAAGTAAGACTAGCTACAGGCAACTTCCGCCTATTCCGAACATCCTCACCGATTGATGAGGATTTCTAAAAAGCTTTTTGAGGTTTGAATGGTAAAAATAATAAAGTGAACGGCTATTTCAATCTAATTTGGATAAATAGCAAACAGTTTAAACATTAACCAAATAAATCCGTCATTCGCGCCTCACATGCCGCAGTAGCCAAAGTATGAGATCCAAGTCTGCGATTTATTGATCGCAGACTTTAGCTCATACGACGGCTGCGGCAAGCGCGAACGACATTTAGCAACACTTTTACTTTAATAAATTTTAGAAGAGAAAAATCCTGAACACTTTACCGTTCAAGGATTTTTACACACTTCTATTCACTCTTAATTAACCACTTCTCCAGCATTTCCACTAACTGATACATAATCGTTGCAAAAATCGCAATAATTAGTAGGGACATAAGCACAAGGTTAAAGTTGAACACTTGGAAGCCATAAATAATCAAATAACCAAGTCCCTGTGATGAAACGAGGAACTCTCCAACAATAACCCCAACCCATGCTAAACCAACGTTTACTTTTAAAGTAGAGATAATTGTTGGGAATGATGCTGGCAATATTGCTTCTTTAAACATTTGCAACCTTGTTGCATTAAATGTTTGCAACACTTTTAAGTAATTCGCATCAACATTTCTAAACGATGTATATATTACAATCGTTGAAATGATGACTGAAATAATTGCCCCCATCGTAATAATTGAATTCATCCCAGGACCCATCGCAACAATTAAAATTGGACCTAGGGCAACTTTCGGCATTGCATTTAAAATAACTAAGTAAGGATCCAGCACTTTCGAAAGAATTGGTGACCACCATAAAATTGCTGCTAATATCGTCCCAAGTAAAGTACCAATAATAAACCCAAGCACTGTTTCAAAAAGTGTGTAGCCTATGTGAATAAATAATGTACCGTCCGATATATTATCAATAAACAAATTAAAGACTTTTGAAGGGGAACTAAAAATTAATGGGTCTATCCATCTTAAACTTGAGGCAATTTCCCATAGTGAGAAAAAAGCAATGATAATTAGCAATTGGTAAAAACGAATCCATCGTTTTTCTTTCACGAGTGATTGCTTAAATTGCTCATGTAGATTGTTGGTGTTCAAGGCCTTCAAGCTCCTTCCAAATAATTTGGAAAAGAGAGGAATAGCTTGAATGGGAACGAGCTTCAAAAGGGGTAAGCCTTCTTAATTCCTCTGGTACTACAAACGTTTGATACAGTCTTCCTGGTCGAGGTGAGAAAAGAAAGATTCTATCACTCATCGCAATCGCCTCACCTAAATCATGTGTAACTAGAATAGCTGTCTTTCCATACTCTTTTAACATTAGAGAAACTAAATCCTCTAGTTTTAATTTTGATAAGTAATCCAACGCTGAGAACGGTTCATCTAACAGCAGTATTTTCGGATCGACTGCTAATGTTCTTGCTAAGGCAACTCTTTGCCGCATACCGCCTGATAATTCTCTTGGGTATTTCTTTTCAACTGATGGCAAGCCTACATCATTTAATAGTCTCGATGCAACAGATTGAAAGCTCTCTTTTTCTTTATTTAATAACTTTAAGCCAAGTGTTATATTTTCTTCAATAGTCTTCCAAGGAAAGAGATAGTCTTGTTGAAGCATATAGCCGATTGATAATTCAGCATTATTATAAACATCTTGACTTTCAATTGTTATTGAACCTGATGTCGGTTTGAATAATCCAGCAATAATAGAGAGAAGTGTCGTCTTGCCGCAGCCGCTAGGTCCGATAAATGAAACAAATTCACCTTTATTTATTGTTAAATTAATATTCTGTAATGCCTCTGTTGCAGCTTCTTTTGAAAAATACGTATGGTGAACATTGCTGACAGATAAGAAATCCATTTACTCCGAAACCTTCTCTGCAAACGACGTATCTACTAATTCATTATAATCCATACGTTTTGGTAGTTCTCCTGCTTCTTCCATAATATCCTGTAAATTATTCCATTCTGCTTCGTCTAAAATCGGATCTTTTGCAAATGATTCCTGAGATTTATAGCGCTCAACAACAGTTGCAATTAATTCCACATCCGTATCTTCAAAGAAAGGTTGAATTGCTTCGGCTACTTCCTCAGCAGAGCTTTCATATACAAAATCCTGTGCTTTTTTTATGGCTCTCGTAAATTTCTCAATTACTTCTGGATTTTCATTCATATAACTATCTTTTGCCATGAAAACTGTATATGGTAAATGTCCAGATTCCGTTCCAAATGATGCAACGATATAACCGACCCCCTCTTGTTCAAACACACTTGCTGTTGGTTCAAATAATTGAACAAAGTCGCCAGTACCTGAAGCAAATGCTGTTGAAATATTAGCAAAATCTATATTTTGAATTAATTCTAAATCTGCTTGAGGATCAATTCCGTGCTTCTTCAACACGAATTCACCTGTCATTTGCGGCATACCACCCTTACGTTGTCCAAGGAAGGTCGTACCATTTAACATATCCCAAGAGAAATTGTCGATTTTTTCTCTTGAAACTAAAAACGTTCCATCAGTCTGTGTTAATTGTGCAAAGTTTTTAATTGGATCATTTGCACCTTGAGCAGATACATAAATAGATGTTTCAGAACCTACAAGGGCAATATCTATTCCATCAGATAGAAGAGCTGTCATCGTTTTATCCCCACCGGCAATTGTTGATAATTCGACATTAAGTCCTTCTTCTTCAAAAAAGCCCTTGGAAATTGCTACATATTGAGGTGCGTAGAAAATGGAGCGCGTTACTTCACCAACTTTTACATTTTGAAGCTCTTCTTTGTCACCACAAGCGACAAGAAGAAGGAGTCCAAAACATGCTAACATAACTAAAAAACTTGACCTCACCCATTTTTTCAATGCTCCAACCTCCTTTTACTCTTCGTACTTTATTCTAGAGTAGGTTATGCGCAATATAAAAAATGTGTGATTACCCAGAAAGGTGGAGATAATTGTTTAATCTAAGGTGGTTAAAGGAAGTTTCATTTAATGGCTTGATTAGTCCATACTTAAACAGAAAAAAACTATAGTAATAGTTATATGAAGGCCCTAATTATGTCACTAAATTGGACTAAAGAAATGACCTACTAAACAATTAGACGAAAAATAAAGAATCCGAATTCAAACAGCAATTGAGCTTTGTAGCCTATGGTACATATATTGATTAACCATCTAAAATATAGTACTTCTAAATAATTTATTAATCGTTTAATTAACATTTTCCAATTAAATGTGATAAAAGTGAACATCAATAGTTACATAATAAAATTAATAGTGTTTTAATGAGTAGAATATTTTTTAATATTAATAATTTCAAATCAAGAAAATTATTATTTCGTACCTAAGTGCTATTTAAAGGTATTTTTTTAACATTAAACAAAAGAAGTGGTCATTACGGTGCATTACAGAACAGCATACTTCAAATTGATCCGTAAAACAGGAAAAAATAGAAAAAATATTTTAAGTTATTTTTATAACATCAGTTTTCAACTGAAAACTCTTTAAAATGATTCTGTCAACCTTACTAAAGAGTTTTCGAATCAAACCAATTGTATTAAATTCATTTGACACAACGCTAATAAATAGCGATGTTATGAAAAAAATTTCTTTTTCATCCTGCTCAATTCCTTCTATTTACACCATTGAAAATCAATCCCTTACATATAAATGTATTTGAAATCTACTTATAACTACCAGAATTTGACATTTTTCATAAAATGTTAAAATGAATTTAGGGATATTTTTTTTAAAACCTATAAAGCTTATCTATAGTACTATTTAAATTTTAAAAGTTTTGAGTTTTTAAAACCCATCAATAGGAGGAAAATTTTAATTGAAAACAATATTAAAAATTTTAATACCATTCGTTTTAATTATTTCTATTTATGGATATAACTCTGAAGCAGCATCCGCTAGCACATCTGAAACTGTTTTCATATCAGGAGCTGATTATCAAGTTTCAGACTATATTAATAGTTCCTCATCAGTATATGTCTTAGCTAAAAATACTGGTTCTGATCCTATTTTCTTCTTAGTGGTAGGACCCGGATTAGTTGCAGAATCAAAAGTATACACTCTTCAACCCGGTGCTGCTTGGCAAGGTACAATTAAGACAAATAGTAACACAAAACACGCTTTAGCTTTATATTGCGGCGGTTACAAATGTAACGGAACAGGTAATATTTCTTTAAAATAATAAATAGTACTATTCATTATTTTTTTAACTGATTAATTAGGTTTTAAAAAAATACTTCTATCTGTATACACAAGTACTTAACAGATATATTACTATATCCCTTTATGTAACCCAAGAATGATTATACGCTTGGGTTACATTTTACATTAATCTCTCTCTTTATAAACAGGACATTATAACCGTCTTCCAGATTCATCCATAAATCTTTAAAATCCTCTAATTTATATTACCCTTAAAAACTTTCAATCACTCTTAATAAAAAATTATCACTTTGAAAAAACATTTATACTTAACTACTCCTTCATGTTTGCAAAGAAAAGAAGGTTCTATGTCAAATGTTGGGGTGAAGTGATATTACACGGCACCCCGATTATCCTAAATGAACCCCAATTTTCTTATATAAATTATTTAATAAAATTTTCGCTTTAAAGTGTTCATAGCTTCTAAAACCATAAGCATTGCGCTTCAAAACTTTTGATTTATTATTAATTCCTTCTAAAAAACCATTTGAATATCCAAAACTTAAACTATTTAAAATTTCAACTTGCCAATTTTTTAGCGTTTGAATAGCCTTTAAAAATGCCGGAATATTTGCTTCTTCTACCTTTCGGTAAAAGGCTTCTAATCTTTTTTTTATTTCTATCAAATCATTTGAAGTTTTTGCCCAATCAAACCATTCGCAGTAAGCTTCTTTTAATTCATAGGCTTGCTTTAGTTCCTTCGACATTCCTATGTAACGATTTAAGTACCAACGATTCGTTTCTGTTAACTTATCAAATCGTTTATATAGTACATGACGCATTTTCTTACATTTCTTTCGATCATATGCATGCCATTCTTTTTGAACATTTCGACGTACTTCATCTAGTGCCCAGTAAATATAACGACAATAATGAAAGCGATCCGCAATAATAATCGGGCGATTTAACGCCTTCCTAACTGCTGCTTTAAAGCTTGGATTCATGTCCATAACCACAATTTCTACATCTGCACCGTATTTCATCAAGTAATCCTTAATGGTTTCTTTTCTACGATTTGGTAAAATATCAATTGGTTCATGTGTTTCCGCATTGGCAATAATTAATTGATAAGTTCCCGCATCGGTATCTGCTTTATATTCATCAATCGCGATACATTTTGGTAAATGAACCCCTTCATTTAATTGTTCCTTTACTACTTCTTTAAAGCGACGAATCACTGTTGAGCTTGATGTACCAAGTACTTCAGCTGCTTCTTTAAATGTTTTTGCCTTTATTGAACGGATTCGTACAACTTGATTCCATTCTTTCGAGAAACGTTGATATTTATCCACGAAAGGGGATTTTTCTGAAAAACGTTTCCCACATTGGCATACATAACGACGACGTTTATAAAAAAGGACGGTTAATCGTTCAAACCATTTTAAATGATTAATTTTTTGAATTCGATAATCATGGACTTTTGATGTTATATTCTTGCATGCCGGACATTGATGTTCTTTTTTTGGTATGGAAACGTGTAGAACAATACGTTCCCCCATCTCCTCCACCTTATGAACAGTTACACCTTTTAATCCTGGAATATTCATGTTAAAATTCATTTGCACGTATCACCTTTCATTGCTTGTTTCTAGACAATTCAAGTATATAGAAATCGGTGATTACGTGCTTTTTTATTTATGAATTTTTTCAAACCCCAACAAATATTATAGAGCCGAAAAGAAAAAAAGATGACTTCCAAAGAATACTGAAGTCATCTAATTCTACATATCCAGAAAGTTATTATTAAACTGTCTGAAACCATAATTTTAATTTTTTTCTCGTAATAAACGAAGTTTATAAATTCCCAAAAATAACGTAGCAACAATTAATCCTTCTATCATTGGTAAAGATAAGGCAAAGAAAGAAAGTACAACACACCCTAAAAATAGGCAAATATAAATGATAATATTCTGCCATAACTTTAATTTTTTTTGCGCAAATCCCAATTTATAAACAATCGCACATAAGATAAAGACTGTAAAGAAAACAATATACCCAGCAACTGAATAGTTTGATGAATTTTCAAAAATGAAACGACTTATGCCGGTTAATTCATTTAGAACTTCTGATTCAGTTCCCTCCCTCATTCAACTCTACCCCTTCTTTATACAAGTTTCAAATTATTGCTCAGCGTATTTTTTCTTTTTAGCAAGTTTTTCACGTTCATTTTTATCCAAAATTTGTTTACGTAAACGAATTGATTCAGGTGTAACTTCTAAGTACTCATCATCGTTTAAGAATTCTAACGCTTCTTCAAGCGTCATAATTTTTGGTTTTTTAATGACATTCGTTGCATCTTTTGTTGCTGAACGAACGTTTGTTTTTTGTTTCATTTTCGTAATATTTACTGTGATATCGTTATCGCGTGTATTTTCACCAACAATCATACCTTCGTAAATTTCAGTACCTGGTTCAACAAATAGTGTACCACGGTCTTCTACTTGCATCATACCATAAGTTGTTGCTTTACCTGTTTCCATAGATACTAATGCACCTTGGTGACGTCCACCAACACGTCCTGGTACAACTGGTTGGTAAGAATCAAATGTATGATTAATAATACCAAAACCTTTTGTTAAAGACATGAATTCAGTTGTATAACCAATTAGGCCCCGGGCAGGAACCATGAAAATAAGACGCACTTGTCCATTTCCTTCATTTACCATGTCTAACATTTCACCTTTACGGTTACCAAGTGATTCAATAACTGAACCTACGTTTTCTTCAGGTACATCAATTTGCACTCTTTCAACTGGCTCGCATTTCACACCATCGATTTCACGGATGATTACTTGTGGTTTTGATACTTGTAATTCGAAACCTTCACGACGCATGTTTTCAATTAAAATTGATAGGTGAAGTTCCCCACGTCCTGAAACGATCCATGCATCTGGTGAATCTGTGTCTTCTACGCGAAGTGATACGTCAGTTTGTAATTGTGAACGCAAACGCTCCTCTAACTTACGTGATGTTACCCACTTACCTTCACGTCCTGCAAACGGTGAGTTATTTACTAGGAAAGTCATTTGTAAAGTAGGCTCATCAATACGCATTGGCGGAAGTGCTTCTAGATGGTCTTGTGGACAAACTGTCTCACCAACATTGATTTCTTCCATACCAGAAACGGCGATTAAATCACCTGCATAAGCTTCTTGAATTTCTTCACGTTTTAATCCAAAGAATCCAAATAATTTTGTTACACGGAAGTTTTTCACAGTACCATCAAGTTTCATTAATGATACAGATTGTCCAACGTGAATTGTTCCGCGGAATACACGTCCAATACCGATACGACCAACAAAGTCATTATAATCAAGTAATGCTACTTGGAATTGCAATGGTTCTTCACGCGTATCAGCTGGTGCTGGAATATGTTCAATAACAGATTCAAACAAGCACTGCATATTTTCTTCCTGTTTAGAAGGATCTGAATCTAGTGAAGCCGTACCATTTACACCTGATGCATAAACTACAGGGAAATCTAATTGGTCTTCATCTGCCCCTAATTCGATTAATAAATCAAGAACTTCATCAACTACTTCTTCAGGTCGAGCAGAATCTTTATCGACTTTATTTACTACTACGATTGGTGTTAATTTTTGTTCTAGTGCTTTTTTCAATACAAAGCGAGTTTGAGGCATACAACCTTCATATGCATCGACAACAAGTAGTACACCATCTACCATTTTTAAAATACGTTCTACTTCTCCACCGAAATCTGCGTGTCCAGGCGTATCAAGAATATTAATTCTTGTACCATTATAATTTACTGCTGTATTTTTAGCTAAAATCGTAATTCCACGCTCACGTTCAAGATCGTTTGAGTCCATTGCACGCTCTTCTACATGTTCATTCGAACGAAAAGTACCAGATTGCTTTAACAATTGGTCAACTAATGTTGTTTTCCCATGGTCAACGTGGGCGATAATTGCGATATTGCGTAAATCTTCACGTAACTTTGTCATTATTCCACTCCATATTCTTTTTTCATATGATTAACTGTGTTATTATAGCACAAGAAGAGGTTAATGTCTTTTTCAGAATTTAACAATTCGACAATAAATTATTAATAATTGCTTTTTTATAATGAGCAAGGAGGCACAATCCGTATGAATAAAGCAAAAATCGTCATGTTTATTTTTGCAATAGCTGCAATTTTATCGATGATTTCAATCGGTTATGCAATTGCTGCTCAAACGATACTTGGCATCATCTTAGGAATAATCGCATTATGTGTAGTTATGATGATGGGATTCAAAATGAAGCGCAAGTTTCGTGAACAGGGATTATTATAAAAAGGAAAAAACTTTGCTTTTTAATTATATTTCCTCAAGAAAATATAAAAATGCATAATTAAAAGTACAAGCATCCTTTAGCTGCGCTTATAAATGCCACAACTTGCGCAATAATCTGCATAAATCTCCAAAACAAGCCTTTTTCCTTCCTTCATCGGAAGCGAGGACGCAATTTGAAGGTTTATAGACAACCTTCAAAGTATATATTAATTTTTTGTAAAAAATCCGCATGTAGCACTAAGAAAAGTATCTTCTTTGCTACAGCGGATTTTTTAAATTTCTTCAATATAATTATCTAATATAAGCTGATGTATGGATGGATTCGCAATAATGAACGTATCTTGGGATAGAAAATCAAAATGTTCTCCCTTTAGGTTTGTAGCTATTGCACCAACTTCTTTTGCAATCACTGTACCTCCCCCTATATCCCAAGGTGCTAATCTCATTGAAATATAAGCATCTAATTTTCCACTTACAACAAAAGCAATTTCCATAGCAGCTGACCCATAAGAACGGGTTCCTCTTACAGTATTTACTAAATCAATTATTTTTTCATGGTTTATTTTTTTATTCGGAGTGACCCAGCTAGCATTTATACCAATGACTGCTTCCTCAATATTCAATGGTTGTAATTTACGCAGCCGAGAGTCATTGTACCAAGCACCTTCACCTTCAATTGCATAAAATAAATCTTCCCGCATAACATCAAATATGTACCCGAGCTTTCCTATTCCGTCTACAAAAAATCCAATGGTAATCATAAAATGACGATGCTGTTTTACAAAATTCATCGTTCCGTCAATTGGATCAATAATCCATACTGGGCCATCAAGTGAATTTACATTCTCACCCATACCCTCTTCCCCTATTATTTTATGAGTGGGATCAAATGCTTTAATTTTTTCTATAAAAAACACTTCAGTTTGTCTGTCAATATTAGTTACTAGATCATTTGCTCCTGATTTTGTTTCAATAACAAGATCATATGAGAATGCATCCCGTATTCTTTTCCCAGCCTCAAATATCATTTCCTTTGCGAACTTATCAATTTGTTTAAAATCCAAATCCATTTCCCCACCTTCTTTAAGAAAAGCACAAGCTCCCAGCTCCTATCGCAACCACATTCGTTGCATAACGGCAGTGCTTAGCTAACTTCTAGGTAAACGCCACGTCCGAATTTATAGCCAACCATTTATCTACATCGAAAACGAAGCATCAGATGCACAACTAAACTTATATGAACCCAAAAGCTGATCATTAGAACACTACATCGCTTGTCCTGTCAGCTACTTGCACACCTTGTACGTCGGAATGCCCAAATCGGCAAGCTAATCCAGCATGTGATTGAGAGTGGCTGCGACCTGGAGGTACTGGGCGCTGAAGCTACACATTAATTTAAAACAAAAAACCCTTTTTCTAATTTTATAACAAAAATCACTTGCTGTCCGATATTGGAGCAAGTGATTTTTAAAATATTATGAAATTTTTAAACATAAGCGTGGAGACCATCTAATTCATCTTGAATTTCTTTGAGGCGTTTTTTACTTTTTTCCATTTCTTTTTCATCTTTCTCTTGCATTGCAGCGTATAAAGAAGCTAGTTCATAATCAAGTTCTAATCTTAAAATTTGTTCATATTGCTTTTCAATATCAACTTTACGTATAATTTTAATCATCTGTTTCATATTAAATCACTTCCCTTTCATTTTTTAAAAAAATTTTTGTCTCATGAATGGTTTGTTACAAAATTTTTCCCAAAAAACTGATAAAATAAACATGTAAAACAAAGATGGGGGCTGCAATAATGAACAAAGTTAAATGGACAAACAAAGACTTCGATGTGTTTGAAATAGAAGGTTTGGAACAACGAATGGATGCACTTTCAACAGTTGTTCGCCCGAAGTTTCAAATACTAGGCGAAAAATTTTCAAGCTATTTTAGTGCAAGAACTGGTAACGAGTTTTTTCCACATGTAGCTAAGCATGCTAGAAGAACAATCAATCCTCCTAAAGATTCATGGGTAGCGTTTGCTCCATATAAACGCGGGTATAAATCGCTTCCTCATTTTCAAATTGGACTTTGGAATACACATTTATTCATAATTGTTGCAATTATTTATGAAGCACCGCAGAAATCGCAAATGGCTGCACGATTATTGGATAATATAGATATCTTTAACCAATTGCCAGATGATTTTATTATTTCCGGTGATCATATGTCACAAGACGCAATTTCTTTAAAAATAGGGCGTGAAGAAATGCTCGAAAAGTTGCTTATTCGATTAAAAGACGTAAAAAAAGGTGAGTTTTTAGTTGGACGTCATATTTCTCGCGAAGAGGCTGTTAATCTTTCATCAGATCAGTTTCTACAACTTACAGAAGAAACTTTTGAAGCTCTCTTGCCCATTTATAATATTATTACGGGTAAATAAAGTAAAACTTCAATCTGCACAAGGATAAATTAACCTATATAGTAAAGTTGGCTCAAGCACAGCCAACTTTACTTTTTTTGTGTTGTATAATTAATATGCACAAAATACAACCAAACATTACATATTTCTACTGTTAATTTGTTGTTTTTTTTATTTTTATTTAATAATCATTATTGACAATTGAGGAAAATTGTTATTTCTATGATTGTTCATTTTGGTGGATTGTTTACTGACAGAAATTAAGTATTTTTAATAAAAAGAAGAAGGGCTGCTAAGAAAAATTTACTTCCCTGACAGCCCAATTCTTATTATTTGCGGTTTGAATTAATCTGAACAATTTGTCCATCTTCTAATTCTTTTGTTAACTTTACTACTTGATAACTAATATAGCCGCTTGCTTCTTCAAATTCTCGAAAGACACTTTTTTCTTCCGCTTGAGATGGAACAATTTGCTTAAAACGACGATATCTAGCTAACAAATCCTCTCGCTTAATTCCTTTTTCATAAGCTTGCTCTACACCTTCAAAAAATTTTATAACATCAATAATTTCTTCTGTAGACCAATCTGCTAAAATTGGATATGAATATTCCATGTTTAACCCTACCTTTTATATTAGTGACCCCATTTTAATCTTATTTCCTCAGCTTGTGCAACCATACGATTTATTAATTCCGCTACAGTTGGTACGTCATTTATCATTCCCGCAACTTGACCAGCCCATCCATATCCATTTAAATGATCTCCATCATAAATAAAATTTTTATTTGCTTCTCCACTAATATAATCTTTTAATGCTTCATATGTAGGAGATTCTTTTTCAATTTCTAAAATTTTATCTGTAAATTCATTTCGCAATACTCTTGCAGGTGCTCCTATAGAGCGTTTAATAATCGTAGTATCTGCTTCAGAACTATTTAATAGAGCTTCAATATATTCGTTTGATGCATGAACACATTCTTTTGTTGCAATAAAACGCGTGCCCATTTCTATTCCCTCAGCACCCAATGCGTGTGCCGCCATCCAGCCGCGTCCATCTCCAATTCCACCAGAAGCGATGACAGGTATCGATACACTATCCACAACTTGAGGTACAAGCACCATTGTTCCTACATCATCACGCCCTAAATGACCTCCACCCTCTTGACCTACAACCATTACAGCGTCAGCTCCAAGTTGTTCAGCTTTCTGCGCTTGTCGTCTAGCAGCTACTAAAACCAGTTTTTTAATTGTTGTCCCCTTAAGTAAATCAAAAAGAGGTGCAGGGTTGCCGCCTGTCATTGAAATAACGGGTACATTCTCCTCTATTGCCACTTTTACCATGTCCTCATAACCTTGACCATGATTTCCGATTGCAAAATTTACACCGAAAGGTTTATCTGTCTTTTCACGCACTTTATGAATTTCTGCACGCAACAAATCAGGTGATTTTAAACTCATAGCTGTAATTTGACCTAAGCCACCAGCATTGGATACTGCTGCTGCTAAATCCGAATATGCTAAGTAAGCCAATCCACCTTGTATTATTGGATATTTTATTTCTAATAGTTTTGTTACTCTAGTACCCCAATTCATAATTTTCCCCTCCAATTCATCATCTATTAATACTTTCGATATCCCAATAAAATTTCCTTCATTTTTATGTAGTCACAAGGTCTAATAGGTGCTATAATTCTTCTTGTTTTCAAAATTTAATAAAGTGAGGTGGTACCTGCGTTGTCACAATTAGAGACTCCATTGTTCGACGTATTACTTAAACACCGAAATAGACATCCAGTTCAGTTCCATATTCCCGGTCATAAAAAAGGACAAGGTATGGATCCAGCATTTCGTGAGTTCGTCGGCGACAACGTTTTATCAATTGATTTAATTAATATTGCTCCACTAGATGATTTACATTCACCAAAAGGCGCAATTAAAGAAGCACAAAGATTAGCAGCTGAAGCTTTTGGTGCTGACCATACATTTTTTTCCGTTCAAGGTACTAGTGGTGCGATCATGGCGATGATTTTAACGGTCGTCGGTCCAGGTGATAAAATATTGGTACCACGGAATGTTCATAAATCGACTATGTCTGCAATCGTTTTAGCTGGTGCTATTCCAATCTTTATTCACCCAGAGGTTGATGAAGAATATGGAATTGCACATGGAATTTCAGCAGAATCTGTTGAAAAAGCATTAAAAACATATCCAGATGCAAAAGCAATGCTTGTTATAAATCCAACTTATTTTGGTTTTGCAGCAGACTTAAAGCGAATTGTCGATATAGTTCATGCCCACAATATCCCTGTTATTGTTGATGAAGCCCATGGAGTTCACATTAAATTTCATGATGAGATGCCTATTTCAGCAATGGAGGCAGGAGCAGACATGGCTGCAACGAGTGTCCATAAACTCGGCGGTTCAATGACGGGAAGCTCTGTTTTAAATGTTCGGGAAGGTTTAGTTTCAGTAAACAGAGCTCAATCTGTTTTATCAATGTTAACGACAACTTCAACATCATATCCACTTTTAGCTTCATTAGACACGGCAAGACGTCAACTAGCAGTTCATGGATATGATTTAATAGATAATGCAATTCGACTTGCTAAGGATGCAAGAAAAAGAATTAATAAAATTCCACATTTAAAAGTTGCTGGAAGAGAAAAACTGCACTCATCTGCAACTTATGATATGGATCCTACAAAAATTCTTATAAGTGTAAAAGATTTAGGAATTACTGGTCATGAGGCTGAGGAGTGGCTGCGACATAATGCTAATATCGAAGTCGAGTTATCTGACCTATACAACATCCTATGCCTTGTTACATTAGGGGATACAAAGAAAGAAATTAATTTACTAGTAAACGCGTTGCAAAGAATGTCTCAAGCATTTGAATCTGAGGCATTTGTAAAAGAAACAAATGTTAATATTCCTGATATTCCAGCTCTTGCGATGTCTCCTAGAGATGCGTTCTATGCAAGTACTGAAATTATTCCATTTGAAGAATCTGCTGGTTATATTTGTGCAGAATTCATTATGGTTTACCCACCAGGTATCCCAATTTTTATTCCCGGGGAAATAATAACTGAAGATAATATAGAATATATTAAAATGAACATTGATGCAGGATTACCTGTCCAAGGACCTGAAGATCGTTCATTAAAAACTGTTCGAGTAATTAAAGAACGCAAACCAATTTTTTAAGTGATTTTAAAAAGTACAATTCAGAGTGATCTGAATTGTACTTTTTTGTTTCTTGGTTGTTGTGTTCCATTCCAATTCTTTAAGAGAAGGTATCAGCAACAGGAGTAGGTACTTCTCCTCTTCATCTTAATCAGTAGATATTGCTTAAGTTTTAAAATCTATTAATTAGAAGTAGCAGATTTTTATATCGTTATCAAAACTATTTTAAATTTACTAAGACAAAACTATTATTCCTTTAGAAAAATAGATAGACAAATAACGGGCAAAGAATTGCTCCCATAACTGCGCTTACTCCCATTGAAAGAGAACCAATCGACAAATCTTTTTCACCGAAATCTTTTAGTTTCGAAATTCCGACACCGTGACTTGCACTTCCCATCGAAATACCTCGGCTAATTGGCGACTTTATCTTGCCTACTTTAAAAACTAAAGGTCCAAAGAGTGCACCAACGAAACCAGCAATCATTACAAGCACCGCAGTCAACGATGGTATGCCGCTTATCGTTTCACTAACTTGCATTGCTACTGGTGTTGTAATTGATTTTGGCAATGCAGTCAAAATAAAAGAATCTTTTATTTTAAAAATTTTCAGCATAGCAAAAATTGTTACTAGTCCACTTAACATAGCAACAAAAATACCGAGTATAATGGTATATTTATACTTCATAATTAATTTTCGTTGATTATACAAAGGGTAAGCAAGACCAACAACTGCTGGACCCAGTAAATGCTGCAGCCATTTTCCACCCTCCATATAGTCATCATAGGGTATATTTAATAAAAGCAATGCAATAATTAAAACAATTGTTGTGGTTACAATTGGCAATAAAAAGGAATAGCTATATTTTTTATGTAATTTACTCATTAATATAAACAAAACGACAGTACTAATGATGTAGATGACTGCTTTCAATGATTTTCCCCTCCTTCCCCTCTTTTTTTTCTTTCATTTTCAATTCCTTTTGCTCTATCTTTTGACTTATAATTCCTGCAAAATAAATTGTCATTAATGTACTTACAATGACAGACACTATTAAAATTAGCCCATTGATAGATAAAAGCTCTGGGTAATCTATTATTCCAAGCATTGCCGGTATAAAAAATAATGTCATTGAGCCAAGTAAAAGTCCCGCTCCATCTCGAATGTACTCTATTTTAATCCATTTCATTTGTAGACATCCTACTAATAAAAGCAGTCCAACAATGCTCGCAGGCAGTGGTAAATGTGTTAGATCGACTAAGAAAACTCCTACATAATAAAAGAAGTATAAAATACCTATTTGAGCAATAATACGGATGATTCTCATATAGTTAAGCAAAGATCTAATCTTTGCTATCTCACCTCCTTAATAAACGCTATTGTACGCCTATGACAAATAGCTGTCTATATTTCTTAGTGAAAAATTATATAAAAAAACTACTTAGTAATTTATTTTTTTACTAAGTAGTTTTCACTTTCTAATTTATCCAATCTTCAAAAAACATTATTCCTCCTCATTGACAATTACTTTTCTGCCCATAAACTTTAGAATAACTGGAATTAATACCCAAGCTATAGCAATAATTAAAAATACTAATGATAATGGCTTTGTCACGAAAATGCTCCAATCACCATTTGAAATCGTTAATGCACGACGCATATTATTTTCAATCATAGGACCTAAAACCAATGCTAAAACTAAAGGTGCTACGGGATAATCATTTTTTGATAATAAGTAACCGAATAAACCACATGCCAGCAACAAATACAAATCAAATGTAGTGTATTGAACAGCATAGACACCAAAAAATGAAATTGCAATAATGATTGGCAATAAATACTTTTTAGGTGTTTGAATAATTTTTGCAAATACTTTAACTAATGGCATGTTTAAAATTAATAAAACTAAATTTCCAATAAACATACTTGCAATTAGTCCCCATGCAATTTCAGGATGATCGTCGAATAATAAAGGACCTGGCTGAACGTTGTACATGATGAGAGCTCCCATCAAAATAGCAGTCGTTCCAGATCCAGGGATTCCTAAAGTTAAAAGCGGAATCATAGCACCACCTGAAGCAGCATTATTTGCAGATTCTGGACCAGCAACACCTGCTATATTCCCTTTTCCAAATGAATCTGGGTTTTTACTAAACTTTTTTTCTGTAATATAAGAGAAAAATGACGCTAATGTAGCCCCTGCTCCCGGTAATACACCAATAAAAAATCCTAAGAGTGAACCACGGGTAATCGGTTTTGCACTATCCTTTAAATCTTGCTTTGTTGGTAATATGCGTTTAATCTTCGCAATTGGCTCTGCATCTGTATCATTTTCCAAAATAGTTTTGAAAACCTCCCCTAATGCAAATAATCCAACCGCTATTGTTAAAAATTCTAAACCACCATATAATACTGGCAGGTCATATGTAAAGCGAGCAATACCCGATACCGCATCAATTCCTATAGTTCCAAGCATTAAACCGAAAACAGTCATAATTAATGCCTTTGTTACAGACTTTCCTGCAAGACCACTTACAGCAGCCAGTCCAAGAAGCATTAAAGAAAAATATTCTGCAGGACCGAATTCTAACGCAATATTTGACAAAGGTTCAGCTAATAAAACTAGACCAATTAACGAAACAATCCCCGCTATAAACGAACCAATCGCTGCTATCGATAGAGCAGCTCCAGCTCGGCCTTGCTGAGCCATTTGGTAACCATCTAACGCTGTTACAACTGAAGAGGATTCTCCAGGAGTGTTTAATAAAATCGAAGTAGTAGAACCGCCGTACATAGCTCCATAGTATACACCAGCCAATAGAATGATAGAGCTAGCAGCAGCAGCATCAGTCGGCATACCAGATGTTAAAGTTGCTGTAACTGGAATCAGTAATGCCACCCCACTCATCGGCCCAATTCCAGGCAGTACTCCAACGGCTGTTCCAATGATTACACCTACTAAAGCAAACAAAAGATTATGCCATTGTAGTGCAACAGTAAAGCCATCTAATAAAAATTTAATTGTATCCATTTATTAGACACCCCCTCAGTTTAAAATAAAGAAAATCTCGGTAAAGCTCCTCCAAGTAAATTGACGTACATTGCATATACACCGTAGGAGAAAATAGCTGAAATAATTAACGTTTGGATAACTCTCCCCTTTTCCATAACTTGGAATGCGACTACTAAAAAGATAAATGTTGATATAACATAGCCTATTATTTCTAGTAAAAGAACATAGACAATTGCAGAAATAAAGATGATAGCAAATTTCTTATAATCCAATTTCATTGTTTCTTTTTTGTCAGAGGCTTGCTTAAATGCTTCATATAATAAACGTAAACTTAAAATTCCTAACACAATCCCTAAAATTAAAGGATAAATCTTCGGTCCAACAACTGATCCGTATGCACTTCCTGAAATTTTCAAGCTCTCGGAAATAAACAAAATGCTAATTAATAGAAATATAATGCCTGATATTTTATCGAAAGATTTTATCATCCGTTTGTACACCTCCATCAGTTAAAAAGGGCAACTTTATCACGTTGCCCTTTTCCCGGCATTATTTGTGCATATCAAGAGCTTTTAATAATTCACTTATAACTGCTTCCTGTTCTTCTAAAAATGCAGTAAACTCTTCAGCATTACGGTATTCATGCTGCCAGCCGTTTCGCTCAAGTTCTGCTTTCCATTCATCTGTTTCTGCCATTTCAGACAATTTTGTTGTCCAATATTCAAACGCTTCATCAGACATATTTTTCGGTCCAAATAGGCCGCGCCAAATAGTGAACTCTGCATCAAGACCAAGTTCTTTGAACGTAGGAACATCTTCTAAAGCTCCTGTTAGACGTTCAGTAGAACTTACCGCCAAAACTTTTACATCGCCTGATTTAACGTACTCACCAATGGCTGATGCATCTGTAGCAATTACGTCTGCATTGCCTCCTAATAAAGCTGCAATTGCCTCACCGCCACCGTCATATGACACATACTTCACTTGTTTTGGATCAATGCCAAATGCATAAGCTGGTAATACACCAACTAAATGATCCATTGAACCAGGAGCTGATCCTCCTGCCAATGTCAATGAGCTTGGATCTGCTTTTATTGCATCTAAAAGTTCAGTTAAGTTGTTATATGGTGAATCCGCTTTCACTACAATAGCACCGTAATCTCGAGTTAATTGTGCAAGTGGCTTAGTATCTTTATAACCATATGGGCTATTACCCTCTGCTTTTAAATTATTAATAAGAATTGGTGGTGATTTTGCCATTAACATATAATCATTATCTGCTTCTTTAGTAGCGTATTCAGCCATAAATACAGCACCACCGCCGCCAGCACGATTTTCAACTGTAATCGCTTTCTCAACTAAACCTGTTTCTGACATAATTTTTGCAACAGAACGGGCTGTTAAATCCCATCCACCACCTGCTCCAGATGGTGCAACGATTATAATATTGCTTTCTGGATAATTTGATGAGCTTTCTCCACTGGCACCAGTTTCTGACGTATTACTATTACATGCTGCCAACATTATGGACAGCATCACCGTCATACCAAGGATTAATAATTTCTTCTTCATAAGACTCCCCCTTTGCTATACACCGTGTTTTAAATACTGATGTATAACAATAAGTTAATGAAAGCGCATACTAAATACAATAAAAGTAAAATAAAAGGTATTATTTCTATTAATTTGCATTTTGTTCATTTTGTTCACGATTCTTTAAAACACTGCAATGATATAACACGATAAAATAACCACCAAGAGTTTGAATCATGAAGGAAAAGGAATGAAGTTATTGAGAGGTTGTTTTTATGAATGTTTATAAAGAAAAAATCCGCCCATTCAAAATGAGCAGATTTTTATCAACTAATATACAAATTGAAGTTGTAGAAAGAGAAAAATAAAGACGCCTTTTCGTTTTACACATTACGACTTTGAAAGGATATATCTTCTTTCAGGTCTTCCAACTGTTCCATATATTAAATCTGTATATACTTTATTTTCAGAAACTAAGTGTTCTAAGTATCTTCTTGCAGTTGATCGGCTCATCCCCAAGTCTTTGCCCAATGCTTCAGCTGTTGTTCCTTCAGGATAATTTATTAAATAATCATAAACCTTGCTTCTTGTAATAGCGTCAATCCCTTTTGGTGTAAATTCATTCATTAGCATCTCTTTTGAGGAAGCCCAAATTTCTTTAATTTCATGCTCTTCAAGATGAGTACTTTTTTCTAGAAGTTTTCTTTTCGAACGGTATGTTTCTAAGCTTTCCTTAAACCTTTCAAATGTAAGTGGTTTCAATAAATAATCAATAACACCACCACGAAATGCTTTCTTTAATATTTCTGTTTCTGATGCAGCAGTAATAAAAATTATATCTGAATTAGGGCTATTAGTTTTTATATATTCCAACACTTCTGTCCCTAATTTATCTGGAAAGTAAACATCTAATAAAATTAAGTGCGGCTTAAATGAATCAATCCATTCGTATGCTTCTTCTGCATTAAATGCAACTCCAATATTTTTAAACCCCTCTATTTTCTCAATAAATTTTTGATGAATTTTTGCAATTCTTTTATCATCCTCAACAATTAAAACTTCTATAACATCAGTCATGATTAATCCCCCTTTTTGAAATCACGATGATAAATAGTGCTCCCCCTAAATCACCATTTTCTGTATAGATTTCTCCACCAAGTTCTTTCACGTTTTCTTTTACTTTTAATAATCCAAACCCATGTTGCTCAACAGTTTTACTTTTAGTAGTAATTCTTGTTTGGAAAAGTGATTCCTTAATTTCATCCCCGATGCCTGCACCACTATCTTCAACTTCAATTAAAAGCTCTTTTCCATTGTCTAAAATTAATATCCGTACAATTCGGTCCTGCTCTTGAAGATGTTCAACTGCTTCAAATGCATTCGTAACTAAGTTGCCTAAAATTGAAACGAAAAGATGCTTTTGAATGTTTTTTGGTAAACGTTCAAGTCTACTGTCTTCATCTATTATTAATTTAACTTTTAACTCTTTCGCTCTATTAAAAAATCCAATTAATATACCGCTAATTAGTGGGTCTTTTAAGTGTTCTGAAATAAAATGAATTAAACTGCCTTGCTCTTCTCGTTCCGTATGTATTAAGTCAAGAGCCTCATCATAATCTTTTAATTGTATTAACCCTGATAATGTATATAAAAAATTATTATATTCATGTGTTTGAGCGCGTAATGCTTCCGAATATTTCTTTACTTGTGATAGTTCTAATGCCAATCGATCAATTTCAGATTGCAGACGAAAACTCGAAACTGCCCCAACCACTTTTTCTCCATTCATAATAGGAATTCTGTTAACAATTGTTTTTTGACCGCCAATTTCCATTGGACGGTCTAGATGACGTTCCCCAGTAGACAATACCTCAAACATATGAGAATTTGGTATTACCTCTCGAATGTCTCTCCCAATTAATTGAGCATCTTCGTTAAGCGAAAGCGTTTTATATACCGCTGAATTTGCTACCGTAATAACCCCATCTTGATCGACCATAATAATTCCTTCTCGGACAGATTCTATCAGTGCATTTTGTTGTTTTAACAATTCAGCAATTTCTATCGGCTCATAATTTAAAAGCTCTTTTTTTATTCGTGTTGATAGTAGACTAGAAAAGATAATTCCTATGATTATACCAAAAATTACAATTAAGACAATATTATCTAAATATTTTAAAAAGATTGTATTTACATCTGTCTTTAAATACCCAACAGACACTACACCAATTATTTGTCCATCATAGCCGAATACTGGGGCTTTTCCCCTAATCGCTGGTCCAAGAGTTCCGGTAGCTTCAGATATATATGATATTCCTCTTATTAAAGCACCTTCATTATCATCTCCTACCATAGCCTGTCCAATTCGCTCTTCTACAGGGTGAGCATAACGTATCCCATTCTCATCGCCAATTACTACGTATTCAGAATCCGTTTCAATACGTATCTCTTCAGCAATTGGCTGTAGTACATCTGAAGGATTGTCAGCATAAAATCCCTCAATAATATCAGGACGATTTGCTGTTGTTTCGGCAATTTGCAGTGCCTTTAATCCAATTTCATCCTTTATTGCACTGGATAATATAAAATAAAATGATATTCCTGTTGCTATTGTAATTATTAAAATAATTAATATATTATAAATAAACATTTTCGACTGCATCGAATGTAGTCTCATCAAATCCCCCAACAAAACGTACTAATTTTCTTAATATTATAATAAATATTTTATCAATAATGTAGATTTCTTAATAAATTTACTTAAAGAAGTATTAATTTAATAAACGAAAATCCGTTCATTTTTAGAATTAATGAAGCACTAAATCATACAATAAAAAAAGAGTGTAGACAAAGGCATTTCTGACTTTATCTACACTCTGGCTTTCTTAACCTAAGTTAGAGCAGCATCTTTTATTATTTTGAAATAATATGGATTGGGTTGCCTAGTAATACTTCAGCAGTTTCCATTGTAATTTCACCTAATGTTGGGTGAGGGTGAATTGTTAAAGAAACATCCTCTGCAGTCATACCGCCTTCGATTGCTAAACATAATTCAGAAATCATATCAGAAGCACCTGTACCAACGATTTGTGCACCTACTAATAAGCCATCTTCTTTGCGAGCAACTAGTTTAACAAAGCCTTCAGTTTGGTTTAATGCAAGAGCACGACCATTAGCTGCAAATGGGAATTTAGCAACGCTAACTTCTAAACCTTCAGCTTTTGCTTGTTCTTCACTGTATCCTACAGTTGCCATTTCTGGATCTGTGAAACATACAGCTGGAATTGCTAAATAGTCAACGACAGATTTTTCTCCAGCGATAGCTTCGGCAGCAACTTTACCTTCGTAAGAAGCTTTATGTGCAAGTTGTGGTCCACCTACGATATCACCAATTGCATAAATATTTGGAATGCTTGTGCGGCATTGTTTATCAACTTTTAATAAACCGCGTTCTTCAAACTCAACACCAATTTGTTCTAGGCCAAGCTCATCAGTGTTTGGACGACGACCTACAGTTACTAATACATAGTCAGCTTCAACTTTTTTCTCTTCTCCACCAACTTCATACGTAACAACTACGCCTGTATCGCTTTCTTCAACACCTTTAGCAGATGCGTTTACTTCGATAGTAACACCTTTTTTCTTAAGGCCTTTTTTCACGATTTGCGTCATTTGTTTTTCGAAACCAGCTAAAATATCTTTGCCGCCTTCGATAATCGTTACTTCAGATCCAAAGTTAGCGAATGCAGAACCTAATTCGGTACCGATATAACCGCCGCCAATTACAACTAACTTTCCTGGTAATTCTTTTAAGTTAAGAGCACCAGTTGAGTTAAGTACACGGTTTGAGAATTTGAATGTTGGAATTTCAACAGGACGAGAACCTGTTGCTAAAATAGCATTTTTAAATGTATATGTTTGAGCTGAATCTCCGTCAATAACACGTACTGTGTTTGCATCTACGAAGTAAGCTTCACCTTTAACAATTTGAACGTTGTTGCCTTTTAAAAGACCTTCAACGCCTCCTGTTAATTTATTAACAACACTGTTTTTAAAAGCTTGAACTTTTTCAAAATCAAGCTTTACTTCAGAAGCAATTACTCCCATATCTTCTGAATGTTTTGCGTGCTCAAAACGGTGACCTACTGAAATCAATGCTTTTGAAGGAATACATCCAACGTTTAAGCAAACGCCACCTAATACATCTTTTTCTACAATTGTTACTTTTTGACCAGTTTGAGCTGCGCGGATTGCCGCAACATAGCCACCAGGGCCAGCCCCAACTACTAAAGTATCAATTTCAATTGCGAAATCTCCAACTACCATTTTTTACGCCTCCATTAATAAAAGTTCCGGGTCACTTAGCAAACGTTTTAAATGATTTAAAGCATATTGCGCTGTGGCACCGTCGATCATGCGATGATCAAAGCTCAATGATAATGCTAACACAGGTGCGGCTACAATTTCACCATTTTTTATTATTGGTTTCTCAGAAATTCTTCCGATTCCTAAAATTGCCACCTCAGGATGGTTTATAACTGGCGTAAACCATTGACCTCCAGCTGAACCAATATTGGTAATTGAGCAAGAAGCACCTTTCATTTCATTAGGTGTTAATTTTCCATCACGAGCCTTTGTTGCTAATTCATTAATTTCAGCAGAAATGTTGAAAATTGATTTGCGATCCGCATGTTTTACTACAGGAACGAGCAAACCTTTTTCAGTATCTGCTGCAATTCCTATATTATAATAGTGTTTTTGAATAATTTCACTTGTTTCGTCATCAAATGAACGATTAAATTCAGGGAATTCACGTAATGTAGAAACTAATGCCTTAACTACATACGGAAGATATGTTAATTTAACACCTTTCTCTTGTGCGATATCCTTGAATTTTTTACGGTGTGCTACTAAATTCGTTACGTCCACTTCATCCATAAAAGTAACATGAGGAGCAGTGTGTTTAGAATGTACCATTGCTTTTGCAATCGCTTTGCGAATTCCTGACATTTTCTCACGCGTTTCAGGGAATTCTCCTTCAAGATTTACAGGGACGTTTACAGCTGTAGTCTCTGCTTTTGCCTCAGTTACATTTGCCTCTTTGGCATTAATCGATGCAGCAGATGGAGTAGCTGTGTCGCCCTTCAAGAAGTTTTCGATATCTTCTTTTAAGATACGTCCATTTTTCCCAGTCCCATTAACAAGCTGAATATCGACACCTTGGTTTCTTGCAAATTTTCGAACTGAAGGCATTGCAATTACGCGTTTAGTTGATGTAGCTTCAACAATTTCAACGTTTTTCGAAGGTGCAGCTTCAGAATCACCTTGAACAGGCGCCTTTTCTACTGGACTACCGTCTTCAGCTGTTGCTTGAACTTGCGCACTCGTAGTTGCAGTAGATTGTTCTTCTTGGTGATGATCATCACCTTTAAACTGAAGATTTTCATAACCAGGAGCATCGATTCGGATGATGACATCTCCTACTACTGCTACAGAACCTTCTTCTACGACAATTTCCTCAATTGTCCCTTCAACTGGTGAAGGCATTTCAACAACTGCTTTATCATTTTGAATCTCACAAAGTACATCATCTTCTTGAATTTTATCGCCCGGTTTAACGAACCATTTTACGATTTCGCCTTCATGTATACCTTCTCCAATGTCTGGCATGCGGAATTCAAACGCCATATATTTCACCCTTTCCGTACTTGCAAATGATTAGAATGTTAGAACTTTTTTCGCTGTTTCTAAAATATCCTTATAGTTTGGCAACCAGATGTTTTCCGCTTGTGGGAATGGATATACAGTATCAGGAGCTGCCACACGTAAAACAGGTGCTTCCAAACTTAAAATTGCACGTTCTGTAATTTCAGATACAACGTTTGCTGCAATACCAGCTTGTTTTTGTGCTTCTTGAACAACAATTGCACGATTCGTTTTTTCAACAGAAGCAATGATAGTTTCGATATCAAGAGGTTGAACTGTTCGTAAATCTACCACTTCTACCGAATATCCTTCTTTTTCTAATTCTTCTGCTGCTTTTAAGCTTTCATGTACCATTAAGCCATATGCAAAAATCGATAAGTCCTTGCCTTCTCGTTTTACATCTGCTTTGCCTAAAGGAATTGTATAAGCTTCTTCAGGAACTTCTTCACGTATTGAGCGATATAGTTTTAAATGCTCTAAGAATACAACAGGATCATTATCCCGGATAGATGAAATTAATAAACCTTTCGCATCATATGGAGTAGAAGGAATTACCACTTTTAAGCCAGGTTGTTGTGCCATTAAACCTTCTAAACTATCAGAGTGCATTTCTGGCGTATGAACTCCACCACCAAACGGAGAGCGGATTGTAACTGGCATACTATAAGTATTGCCTGTACGGTAGCGATAACGAGCTAATTGTCCACTAATAGAATCCATTACTTCATAAACAAAGCCGAAGAATTGAATTTCAGGAACTGGGCGAAAACCAGTTAGCGATAAACCTACTGCTAAACCACCAATTCCAGATTCAGCTAGAGGTGTATCAAAAACACGATCTACACCAAATTCATTTTGAAGACCTTCCGTAGCACGGAAAACCCCACCGTTTACGCCGACGTCTTCACCGAACACTAAAACATTTTCATCATTTTTTAGTTCACAACGAAGCGCATCAGTAATTGCTTGAACCATAGTCATTTGTGCCATAGGTTATTTCGACTCCTTCTCTTTGTAGATTTCATATTGCTCTTGTAAATTAACAGGCATTTCTTCGTACATATTTGAAATAAGGTCCGTTACCTTTTGTTTTGGTGTTTCATCAGCTTGTTTAATCGCTGCTTTAATTTCTTCTTTTGCACGTTCAATTACTTCATTTTCTTTTTGTTCAGACCATAACCCTTTACCTTCTAAGTAAATACGGAAGCGAACAATTGGGTCTTTAGCTGCCCACTCATTGTCAATATCAGAAGTACGGTAACGTGTTGGATCATCACCAGACATTGTATGAGGTCCATAACGGTAACACATTGTTTCGATTAATGATGGACCTTCTCCATTTACTGCACGTTGTCTTGCATCACGTGTTGCAACATATACCGCTAATGGATCCATACCGTCTACTAGAATACTTGGAATACCTGCAGCGATACCTTTTTGAGCAATTGTTTTTGCTGCTGTTTGCACTTCACGTGGTGTTGAAATTGCGTACTGGTTATTTTGTACGATAAAGATTGCAGGTGATTTTTGAGCTCCTGCAAAGTTGATTCCTTCATAGAAGTCCCCTTGTGAAGAACCACCGTCACCTGTATACGTGATGGCTACAGTTTTTGAACCACGTTTTTTTAGACCTAGCGCAACTCCAGCAGTTTGCACATATTGAGCACCAATGATAATTTGCGGAGGTACAACATTAACTCCCTCAGGAATTTGATTTCCTACAAAATGTCCACGGCTGAATAAAAATGCCTTCCACAAAGGCAGACCGTGCCAAACAATTTGTGGTACATCACGATAGCCTGGTAAAATCCAATCATCTTTTTCTAATGCAAAATGTGAAGCTAATTGAGAAGCTTCTTGACCAGCTGTCGGTGCATAGAAACCAAGTCTACCTTGACGATTAAGCGAAATTGAACGTTGATCTAAAATTCTTGTATATACCATTCTTGTCATTAGTTCAACTAACTCTTCATCAGATAGTTTCGGATCTGCTTCCTCATTAACAATTTTTCCTTCTTCATTTAGAATTTGAAACATTTGGAATTGATCTTCAATTTCTTGCAAAGTAGTTTTCGGATCAAATTGTTTTGAAATTTTTTCTCCCATATAGCACCTCTCCTTAATTTCTGTATTAAAAATTTTTATAAAAAAATTAGTACAACAACTTGTTAGATAGAGTATATAAAAATAAATCCAATCGGTCAATCATAGAATACTGTTTAAATTACACTTTTTTTCTCGAAAAAATAAAAAAACCATTTCTTTCATCTGTTATATAGTAATATTCAAACTGTATTATAACAATAATATCCCCTACTTTATTTGTATAACATTTCATCTACCCATCCCCTTTTGTTGCCAAACTACATATACTAATGCGACTAAACTTTTTCATAAGCAAAAATGGATTATGTGTGATATTTTAAATAGAGAATAGATTCTTTTTATGTATACTTAAATACATAAGTAGATTTAGTTTCGAAAGGAAGTTTAAATATGATTTTAATGAAAGATATTGTTCGCGAGGGTCATCCAGCTTTGCGAACAAGAGCACAAGAAGTTACATTCCCGTTATCTGAAGAGGATCGCAAACTCGCTTCTGATATGCTGGAGTATTTAATTAATAGCCAAGATCCAGAAATAGCTGAAAAATACGGTCTTCGTTCTGGTATAGGTTTAGCTGCCAATCAAGTAAATTCTTTAAAAAGAATGTTTGCATTGCATCTAGAGGATGACAAGGGTGAACTCTTAAGTTTCGTAGCTGTTAATCCTAAAATTGTTAGCCATTCTGTTGAAAAAACATATATTCCATCAGGTGAAGGCTGCCTTTCAGTAGATCGTCAAGTACCTGGTTACGTACCACGATACGCAAGAATAACAGCAAAATTTTTCACAATTGATGGTGAAGAAAAAAAATTACGTTTAAAAGGATTACCAGCTATCGCCTTTCAACATGAATTAGACCATCTAAACGGTGTAATGTTTTACGATCACATAAATAAGGAAAACCCATTCGCTGAAATACCGGATTCCTGTCCATTAGAACGCGAATAAAAATAAAAGACGGACGTCCAAAAATCCTTTTAGACACAAGCGCTTTGCTTCTAAGGTGGTTACCCATCCTCGTCACAATTTTTTCTGCGACGAAAGCTTCAGCGACAATCGAAAAGGGGACGTCCAAAACTTCTTTCGGACGTCCCCTTCATTATTAACAAAATAGATTAATTATAGACTGATGTATAAAATTACAGGAATGGTAAATTTATAAAAAACTTTTCAATTATATAATTTTCAGCTTTTTCATAACTTTAGCAAGACCATCGTGATCGACATGATCTGCTACAACATCTGCAACTTTTTTTACTGTTTCATGGCCATTACCCATTGCCACACCTGTTCCCACCGCTTGCAGCATTTCAATATCATTCAAACCATCACCAAACGCTATTGAATTCTCAATTGGAATCCCCATTTTATCAAGCAATTTTTTTATACCACGCGCTTTAGATCCATCTTTTGGAAGAATATCACAGGAATATCGATGCCATCGTACAAATTTTGCTTCAGGAAACGCTTCTTTATATAGCTGTTCGTCTTCTTCTTCCATAAATATTAACGTTTGATACACTTCATTATCTTCATAAAATAAAGGGTTAGCCTCTGGATATGGATATTTTAATGTATTTATGCTCTCACGTATAAAATCGTCTCCTTCAATTGATGCAATCATTTTCTTATCATCAATGAATACAACCGGATGATTTCTTTCATTGCCAAATTGAATGATTTCGGAAAGGTAATTTTTGGGGATACTGTCAGTAAAAATTACTTCGCCTTTATACACTACATACTGTCCGTTAAATGTTACATATGTATCGATTTCTAATTCATCTAATACTGTTTGAATCATAAAAGGTGCTCGACCTGTTGCTATAGCAATTTCATAGCCGTTTTGTCGCGCTTGTTTAATTGCATCCTTTGCAGATTGAGGTATTACTTTTTCACGATTATAGAGTGTACCATCCACATCAAAAAATAAAATATCCTTCATTTTAAAATCCTTTCCATGCATATTTATATGTAAATGAAAAATACTTTACATATATACAGAATTTCAGTATAATTAATTTAAGGAGTGATGTGCCATGTTAAAACGACTCAAAAAGAAAATTTTGAAACGATTAAATGGCATCCTCGGTAAAAAATCTATCGCTTAAGCCCTTCAATTTTGAAGGGCTTTTCTTTATTTTAAAGTAGTCGCATGATAATATAAAGGAAATGCATCATTTAATAATTAATTGATTCGTCTTATCTTCATTCTGCACAAGACTCTTGCTCCAAATGATGGTAAAATGATTGAAGGTGTAGTTTCAGCAATTCAACTAATGTTCGCTGAAAGAAGATAAAACCTTTAGGATGATGTCACAGATTTTGAATACAACTATTTGATTAACGTCTGCTTTATTAATACAAGCCAGAAATTCATAATCTGTACGGCATTTCGCCAAGGTATGATCGATAATATTGTGAAGATGAATGATTGCACAATAATGTACGTAATAAAAGGAGAGAAATTATGATTTACAAAGTTTATTATCAAGAAAATGCAAATGAAGTACCAGTTCGCGAAAATACAAAAAGTCTTTATTTAGAAGCATCTTCGGAGAGAGAAGTCCGCGAATACTTAAAAGACCGCAATTATAACATTGAGTATATCCAACTACTTGAGGGCAATTATTTAGAGTATGAACAAAACAGCCCGGACTTCCGTTTGGAGAATGCTTAACATTTATGAAATTTGTAAAAAATGATCAAGCTGCCGTTTTCGCTCTTGGCGGACTGGGCGAAATCGGCAAAAACACATATGCAGTACAATTCCAGGATGAAATTATAGTAATTGATGCTGGAATAAAATTCCCAGAAGACGATTTACTGGGGATTGACTATGTCATTCCTGACTATACGTACTTAGTACGCAACGCTGATAAAATTAAGGGATTATTTATAACACATGGTCACGAAGATCATATCGGTGGCATTCCGTACTTATTACGTCAAGTTAATATCCCTGTTTATGGAGGCAAACTCGCTCTTGGGCTATTACGAAATAAATTAGATGAGCATGGCTTACTCCGTACAACAAAACTTATTGAAATTAAAGAAGATGACATCATTAAATTTAGAAAAACATCTGTTAGTTTCTTCCGTACCACTCACAGTATTCCTGATGCTTTTGGTATTGTTGTAAAAACGCCTCCTGGTAATATCGTTCATACAGGAGACTTCAAATTTGACTTCACACCTGTTGGTGAACCAGCGAATTTGACTAAAATGGCTGAAATTGGGCGTGACGGCGTACTATGCCTATTATCTGATAGTACAAATGCTGAAGTACCAAACTTCACAATGTCAGAACGTAAAGTTGGCGAAAGCATTCATGACATTTTGCGTAAAGTTGAAGGACGTATTATATTTGCAACGTTTGCGTCGAACATTCATCGCTTACAGCAAGTAACCGATGCAGCTGCACAATATGGACGTAAAATTGCCGTTTTTGGTCGTTCAATGGATAATGCAATTTCAATTGGTCGTGAACTTGGTTATATAACAGCACCAAAGGAAACATTTGTCGATGCACAAACTATTAATCGACTGCCTGCAAATGAAGTAATAATTTTATGTACAGGCTCCCAAGGTGAACCAATGGCAGCACTATCCAGAATTGCAAACGGTACACATCGACAAATTCAAATTCAACCTGGTGATACGGTCGTATTTTCATCATCACCAATCCCAGGAAACACTATGAGTGTCAATAAAATTATTAACTTATTGTTCCGCGCAGGTGCAGAAGTCATTCACGGTTCATTAAATAACATCCATACATCCGGCCACGGCTCTCAAGAAGAACAAAAATTGATGCTGCGGTTAATAAAACCGAAATTTTTCATGCCGATTCATGGTGAATACCGGATGTTAAAAATGCATACAAGTTTAGCTGTAGACTGTGATGTACCTCTTGAAAATACTTTTGTCATGGAAAATGGCGATGTATTAGCGCTAAGTTCAAATAAAGCTGCTGTAGCAGGTCGCATTCCATCTGGGGATGTCTATATTGACGGAAGTGGAATTGGAGATATTGGCAATATCGTGCTACGTGATCGACGAATTCTGTCAGAAGAAGGATTAGTTATCGTAGTAGTAAGTGTTGATATGAAAAAGCAAAAAATTGTTGCAGGTCCAGATATTATTTCCCGCGGCTTCGTCTATATGCGTGAATCAGGTACAATGATTAGTGAAGCACAAAAAATGTTAAATAATCATTTAAATGAAATGATTAAAGCGAAATCTACTCAGTGGACAGAATTGAAAAATGAAATTACAGACGTATTAGGACCATATCTTTTTGAGAAAACTAAACGTCGCCCAATGATTCTACCTATTATTATGGAAGTATAAAAAGGCAAGCACTCAACTACATTGCTATATCACATACAGACATGAAACCTTTTACAAAAAGGTGCTAGCTCTGTTATATGCTACTAAGCGATTAGAGTAGTGGGGCTAGACACTTTTCGAAACATTCCGAAAAATATTAATGTATAAAAAATAAGGGTTGTCCATTTAGTGAATTCACTGTTGGACAACCCTTATTTATTTTTCATAATGGAAATTTACGTTTTGATGAAACAACATTTAACTCATTGTTTTCTTTAAGAAGCGGTTAATATCAACATCTGCACCAATAACTAACAGAATATCACCAAGCAATATTTTATCATCAGCTGCAGGAGAAATGATGATGGAGTCGCCCCTTTTTATGCCAACGATATTAATTCCATATTTCGCACGAATATCTAAATCAATTAATGAGAACCCTGCAATTTGTTCATTTGCTTTTATTTCCATAATTGAATGCTCATCAGAAAGCTCTAAGTAATCAAGTACATTATTTGACATCATATTATTAGCAATTCGAATTCCCATATCACGTTCTGGATGAACTACATGGTCTGCACCAATTTTTCTTAACACTCTAGCATGGTAATCATTTTGTGCTTTTACGGTAATTTGTTGAACTCCTAAATCTTTTAAAATTAAAGTTGTTAAAATACTTGCTTGAATGTTTTCACCGATGGCAATAATTACATGTTCAAAATTACGAATTCCAAGAGATTTTATTACTTCCTCATCTGTTGTATCTGCAACGACTGCTTGAGTCGCAATTTTAGCATATTCATCAACTCGCTCAGGAGAAGTATCAATTGCCAGTACATCGGCACCTAGCCTAATCAGTTCTTTTACAATACTTCCTCCAAAACGTCCTAATCCAACTACGACAAATTCTTTTCTCATGTTTCCCCTCCGTACAAGACCTCGCTTCACCTATTTTAACTTAGTGGCGCCGCTTTGTACAAATAGTATAGTTAATTATTATTCCTTGACTCCAACAAACCTTATTCTCTTATAATCCGCTTCCCATCGCCCATCTTTAAATAAAATTGGTTTAAGAGCGTTTTCGACATTTGCGATGATAAAATCCTTTCTGTCTTGATTTACCCCATCGAAAAGTGAATTTCCAAACATATTAATCCAATTTTTCAAACCGTCTGCTCCCTCTAATGGTGTTGGTCTATTAAAATGTGATGCATAAACCACCCGAAAACCAACACTTTCCATTAAAGTTGAATATTCTCCTATGCTTGGATAATACCAAGGATAATTTTCCTCATGATATTCTATTCCACATGCCTTTATCTGTTTTATAACTTCGTTTGTAATAACTTGTACATTGCCTTTCCCACCAAATTCAGCAACAAATCTACCTCCATGTATTAGACTATTATAGATGCCAGCAATCGCTTTTTCAGGAGGCTGTACCCAATGCAATGTTGCATTCGAAAATACTGCATTAAAGACATTATCGTAATCTAGAGATATGGCATCCTTAACTAAAAATGTTACTTCAGGATATTTTGCTTTTGCCTGTTCAATCATATTTTCCGATTTATCTGTACCAATTACATGAACACCGATATCAAATAGTTTTTTCGCTATATCCCCTGTTCCACATCCTAAATCTAAGATTCTCTCACCAGGTTGTGGTGATAATAGTTCGATAACATCGCTGCCATACTTCGATACAAATGAATGGCGTTCATCATATAATTTTGCGTTCCAACTATCTTTTTTAGTAGTGTTCATCTTTGACCTCCATATATTCACATTATTTGTAAAGTTATTTAAATAGATTGTAAAGTATATGGACTATAATTAATATTTGCTAAAAATCATAGATGTTATAACTAATTTTTATAAAGCTCCATTCGCGCTTTGTTTTCTCTGTAAAATAAAGAGTAAATTAACAGCTCCCTCGCCAAAATAAACGTTGAATGCGTAAAGCGCGAATGGCAATTAATAGTTTGTTAAGTTTCTTGTATTAATCGATTAATACTCGTTTCCACCATTTTCGTTCCTCTGCTTCCTGATTGATAATGCCGCAATACTCCAAATTTATCAAAAACATAATATGCGGGGACAAATTGATTATTAAATGCATCTGTTAATTTCAAAAAATTATCGACAAAAACCGGATGAGAAATATTGAACTTAGCAGCAGTCTTTTTAATTTGCTTTATATCCGTATCTTCTTCTGATCTAGGCATATGGACTGCAACAACATTTAGTTGATCCTTATACTGTTCGCAAATTCTATTAACATTTGCCATCGCTTCTTTACATTGATGACAACTAACTGACCAAAAATGAATTAAAGTTGGTTTTTCTCCTATTAATTGTGAACGTGTCACTTTACCATTAATCCATTTCGATGCCCCTTCTAATTCAGGCATTGGTGTGCGTAATCTCATTTATATTTCCCCCTAATATGAAATAAAAAATGTAGCATCGATCGAATATAAAATATTCTAAAGTCTTTCAAATCGTTACATTCAAAGTAAATCTGAAATTCAACTTTAAGATTTATAAAAACTTAAAAAAATAGGTATTGATTTACGTATTTTTTCCAGTATAATAATATCGTTGTTGTAAACTTTAAGTTTTGTTAAAGTAAACTTTTATACTGGAAGTTTATGAACACTAAACTTTTAAGGAGATTTATTATGCAAATTGGCGCAAAAATTAAAGCATTACGAATTAAAAAAGGACTAACACAAGAAGAATTAGGGGAAAGAACAGATTTAACAAAAGGATACATATCACAACTAGAACGTGACTTAAATTCTCCTTCAATCGAAACATTATTCACTATTTTGGAAGTGTTAGGTACAACTCCTAGAGATTTCTTTGATGATTCGTTAAGTGAACGGAAAATCGTTTATAACGAAGAAGACCAAACTTCTTATTTTGATGAAGATAAAAAATATCAAATACAATGGCTTATCCCAACATCAAATGAAAAAGAAATGGAGCCAGTTCTAATAACTCTTCAAAACGGCGGCGAATATAAACAATTTGAGCCATCATTATCAGAGACATTTATTTATGTTTTAAAAGGAAAAATAAGAGTTGTATTAGGTGAAGAACAATATATCGCTAGTGAGGGAAATGCAGTCTATTACGAAGCATCAGAAAAACATCAAATTATTAATGCAAACAATGGCAAAACAATGTTGTTGTTAGTTGCAACAGAATCTTATTTATAGGTTAGGAGGCAAAAAAATGAACGACACAATCATTCGATTTGAAAATGTTTCAAAATCATATGATGACGGGACAGTAGTATTAAAAAATATTAATTTTGAAATTGAAAGAGGCAAATTTTATACGTTGCTAGGACCTTCTGGTTGTGGGAAGACAACCATCCTTCGTTTAATTGCAGGATTTACAGAGCCTTCAAACGGAACTATATATTTTAACGACAAGAATATTAATAACGTACCTGCCAATGAACGACAAGTGAATACCGTTTTCCAAGATTACGCTCTATTCCCTCACTTGAATGTTTTTGAAAATGTAGCTTTCGGATTACGCATCAAAAAACTAAAGGAATCTGATATCCAAAATCGAGTAATGGAAGCCCTAAAGTTTGTAAACTTAAGTGGCTACGGCAATCGTGAAATTTCGGAAATGTCTGGTGGACAACGCCAACGTGTTGCAATTGCACGAGCAATTGTCAACGATCCTGAAATAATTTTATTAGATGAACCATTATCTGCACTCGATTTAAAGTTACGCTCCGAAATGCAATATGAACTAAGAGAGCTTCAACAACGTTTAGGTAAAACATTTGTATTTGTTACACATGACCAAGAAGAAGCGTTGGCTATGTCTGATGAAATTTTTGTTATAAATGATGGCGAAATTCAGCAATCAGGAACTCCCGTTGATATTTATGATGAACCTATCAATCGCTTTGTTGCAGATTTTATAGGAGAGTCAAATATTGTTGACGGGGTAATGATTGATGATTTCCAAGTTCAATTTAACGGTAAAACGTTTGAATGTGTGGACCAAGGCATGAAGCCAAATGAAAAAGTAGATATAGTGATTCGACCAGAAGATTTGGAAATCACTAGTGTTGATAAAGGAAAACTCGTTGTAACAGTTGATACACAACTTTTCCGTGGTGTACATTACGAGCTTTCAACTTATGATAAGGATGGGAATGAGTGGCTAGTTCATTCACTTAAAAAGGCAGATGTAGGTGAACAAATAGGTTTAGATTTTGATCCAGAGGCAATCCATGTAATGCGCTTAAACGAAACAGAAGAAGAATTTGATAAACGACTTGAGTCCTATGGAGAAGACTAAAATGACAAATAGAGTTTCTAAAGGATCGTTGTTTCCTTATTGTTTATGGATTTTATTATTTGTAATTGCACCTATTGCCTTAATAGTTTACTATTCTTTGCTGGATTTAGAGGGGAAATTCACTTTAAGTAATTATCAATCATTCTTTTCCCCTGCTTATATAAAAATGACATTCACAAGCTTTTGGTATGCATTTTTAATTACGTTTTTTACACTCGTAATTTCTTATCCAACTGCTTACCTATTAACAAAAACAAAGCACAAGCATTTATGGTTAATGTTAATTATTATTCCTTCATGGATTAATTTATTATTAAAAACTTATGCATTTATCGGGATTTTTGGTTTGTACGGTCCAATAAATGCTGTTGTAGAAGTGTTCGGAATAGAACCAAAACAAATTTTATTTACTGATTTCAGCTTTATTTTTGTATCAGTATATATTTTTATTCCATTTATGATTATTCCTATTTTCAATTCACTAGATAAATTAAACCCAACATTAATATATGCAGCGCGTGATTTAGGAGCTTCGAGCTTTACAACATTCCGTCGTGTTGTTTTTCCTTTAACAATTGATGGAGTGAAATCTGGGATTCAAGTAACGTTTATCCCTGCATTATCATTATTCATGATTACCCGTTTAATAGCTGGGAACCAAGTCATTACATTAGGAACTGCTATTGAACAACAATTCCTTGTATCCCAGAACTGGGGAATGGGTTCTACAATTGCAGTATTCTTAATCATAATTATGATTATTATTATGCTTGTTACAGGACAAAGAAAAGGAGGCCGTGCATAATGAAAAAATTATCTGCTGCCTCAAAGATCTATCTTATAATCGTTTTTATTATTCTATACGCTCCTATATTCTATTTAATTTTTTACTCATTTAATAGCGGCGGCTCGATGAACAATTTTGAATCTTTTACCCTTGAACATTACAAGGCGGTGTTCGAAGATTCAAGATTAATCGTCATCTTAATCAACACAGTGATTGTAGCATTACTTTCTGGATTGATTTCTACAATTATAGGTACACTTGGTGCAATAGGTATTGTATCGATAAAAGATGCGAAAATGAGAAATATACTTCTTTCATTAAATAATGTTTTAATCGTAAGTCCTGATGTTGTTATTGGTGCGAGCTTCTTAATATTATTTACAATGATCGGTGTAAAACTTGGATTCACTTCTGTTTTAGTTTCACACATAGCATTCAGTATACCTATTGTCGTACTAATGGTTTTACCAAAACTTCTTGAAATGAATAAGTCACTAATTGATGCGGCACGCGACTTAGGAGCAACTAAGCGGGATGTATTAACAAGAGTTATCCTTCCCTATATTCAGCCAGGGATTTTTGCAGGCTTCTTTTTAGCGTTAACTTATTCGCTAGATGATTTTGCTGTTACTTTCTTTGTAACAGGAAACGGATTTTCTACCCTTTCAGTAGAAATATACTCGATGGCACGTACTGGTATTTCGCTAACAATTAATGCCCTATCAGGATTAATCTTTTTAATTACTGTTTTAGTTGTAATTGGCTACTACTTTGTTGCGAATCGTGCAAAACGAGTTAGCGAGGAGGTACAGCGATGAAACCGTTAATTCAAGCAACTATAGCAATAATAATTGTATGTGCACTCCTATTATTTACAGCAAATAGATTAGAAACTGCTGGTTCACAAGGAAGCAAAGATACCATCACGGTATATAACTGGGGAGAGTATATCGATCCAAGTTTAATTGATCAATTTACAGAAGAAACCGGCATACAAGTAATTTATGAAACATTTGATTCAAACGAAGCTATGATGACAAAAGTTGAACAGGGTGGTTCTGCTTATGATGTCGCTGTACCTTCTGAATACATGGTCCAAATGATGATTGAAAAAGACCTCCTTATACCATTAGATCATTCTAAAATTCCAAACCTAAAAAATATTGACCCTTACTTTTTAGATTTGGCTTTTGATCCTAAAAACAAATATTCAATCCCCTACTTCTGGGGTACAGTCGGAATTGTTTATAATCCAAATTTAATTGACGATCATTTAACATTTACGACTTGGGAAGATTTATGGGATCCTTCATTAAAGGACAAAGTATTCTTAGTTGATGGTGCACGTGAAGTAATGGGAATGGGCCTAAATTCTTTAGGTGAATCACTTAATTCAAAAGATGATGAGCTGCTTAAGAAAGCTACAGACAAATTGATTACATTGTCGCCAAATATTAAAGCAATCATTGGAGATGAAATTACACCATTAATGATTAATAACGAAGCAGCTGTTGCCTTAACATGGTCTGGTCAAGCTGCCGATATGATGTGGGAAAATGAAGAACTTGATTTTGCAGTACCAAAAGAAGGTTCAAATTTATGGTTTGATAATTTTGTTATTCCAAAAACTGCTGCAAATATTGATGGTGCTCATGCATTTATAAACTTTATGCTAGATGCTGAAATTTCCGCACAAAACAACGATTATGTTGGATACTCAACACCTAATGCAGCAGCAATGGCTTTAATGGATCCTGAAGTAATTGAAGACGAACGTTTTTACCCAGGAGAAGATTTACGAGATAAATTAGAAGTTTATGAAAACCTAGGCCTTAAATGGTTAGGAAAATACAATGAGTATTTCTTAAAGTTTAAAATGTCTATACGATAGTTTGAAAAGCACAAGCTCCTCGATTAGGATTTGCACACAACAATCATTTTATATTATTGATTAAGTCGACGAAATTAGAATTAAAATTTCGTCGGCTTTTGTATATGTTGGTTAAAATGAACAACCATTTTTTGTAGTTAATCAAGATAGAATATGGTAAGCTATTGAATACAATTAATTTTTACATATTTTCGGATGTAGTATGAGAAAGGTGGACAGTAATGTCTCAAAAAAAGAAAAAAATAGCTTTGCTAATTTTAATGTTTAATATGTTTATTACAATGGGTGGTATAGGAATTATTATTCCTGTATTACCCTCTTATTTGGAGAAATTCGGTGTAGGTGGTCAAGTTCTAGGATTTTTAATCGCTGTATTTGCATTTGCACAATTTTTATTGTCGCCTGTTGCAGGGGATTTATCAGACCGTTACGGCCGAAAAATATTAATTATCGGTGGGCTAATTGTTTATGGTATATCTCAATTGTTATTTGGATTAGCCACTGAAGTTTGGATACTTTTCCTTTCACGCTTCTTAAGCGGAGTTGGTGCAGCTTTCATTATGCCGCCTATCATGGCTTATGTAGCAGATATTACAACTATTGAAGAACGAGGAAAAGGCATGGGAATGATTGGCGCAGCTATTTCATTAGGTTTCATGATTGGACCTGGTTTAGGAGGATTTTTAGCCAACGTAGACTTGCATTTCCCATTCTTTTTAGCTGGTTCTGTAGCATTGGCTGCGGCTATTTTATCGTTTGTCGTATTACCAAATATAAAACCGCAAATTGAAGAGGCTAATATTCAACCTCGTGATAACTTAATACAACAATTAGTTCGTTCAGTAAAAACACCTTATTTTATTTTATTAATTGTTGTACTTACTTTCAGTTTTGGTATTGCTAACTTCCAAGCTACCTTATCCATGTTTTTAACTCTTAAATTTGATTATTCACCAACTGATATTGCAATTGTTATTACTGTAGGTGGTTTTGTCGGTGTAGTTCTTCAAATGTTTATTATTGATAAATTATTTAAACGATATGGTGAAATGAAAGTTATTTTAGTTAATTTAGTTGTAGCCGCTATTACAATGCTATTAATGATTTATGTTGGTGGTTTCTTTATTATTTTAGCAGTTTCAACAGTTTTCCAAATCTCTACTATATTTATCAGACCTGCAGCAAATTCGTTAATTTCTAAATTTGCTGGGGCTGATCAAGGATTTGCGGCTGGTATGAACAACGCATACATGAGTTTAGGCAATATGATAGGACCTGCATTAGCAGGAGTCTTACTTGAATGGAAGATTCCTTCACCTTTTATATTAGGTTGCATCATTCTATTAGGTTGCTTTGTTTTAGCATATAGCTGGACAATAAAAAAGGCTCCAAAGTTAATGCGTGCTGAATAGAACAAAAAGTTGCACTCTAAAAATTGCAACATGTACACATTAAAAGAATTATTTATTTAAAAGGGAGATCCAGTTTCATTTGGATTTCCCTCTCTTTATTTAAATTTAAAAAATTAGAGTTTATTGTCTAGCTTCATTGGAAACTTAGCTTAACCTTAACCTCACCCCGAAATATTTTGTGTATCGTTTCCCCTAAAAAAGTAATAATTGATTCTTTGTTTATTTTAGTTCTTATACAAGAAGCTCTTAAAAAGCTACTTCTTTGTTGAACGATGCTAATTCCAAAAATTAAAAATAATCTCTCCATTTGTATTTGGGCGCCAATGCCTCACAATTTTTAATTCACTGTCCGATAAATCATGTATGTTTGGATTAAAATGCTCATTTAAGAATGCTGCTCCTAAAACTGTATAATAAGGATTTAATTCTAACATTAAATTTTTATAATCTAAAAATTGTATCTGAAATTCATTTATATATGAAGCGATTGCAGCATAAGGGAAAAATTCGTGCAGTAAAATAGATACTACGGTATCACCAATCTCTATATCTATACAAAAATAATTTAGTGGGTAGCTAGGTGGAAACCAATCATTTACTTTGCCATTAACTTTTCTAGCAAAATCATATACCACTCTTTGAAATAGGTGTCCATCCATTTGTTCTATTTTAATTTCTTTATTTATTAAACTAGTAATATTCATTGGTAATCGCATTCATTCACCTCATGAAAACAACTAATAAATTAATAAATTTAGGGAAGCTTCAGATGAAAATGTAGTTAGCCTCGTTAAAGTAAGAATTAGTTTGGAACAACATATATAGCAGGGGTTTCACCTTTAATTTCAACTTTAGCTGCCTCTCCATTTTCTTTTCTCCACTGTTCTTCCATAAATCCAGGCAATGTTGCCAATACATAATAATTTGTATAGTGATTCGGTGATACGTTCATTTCAATATAATTGTTTTCATTCGGAAGTCTCGACTTTTCTAAAAAGAATTGTCCATCCCTTTTTTTTAAATAGTTATATAAAATCAGTTCTCCCTCTACACTCATAAGCCGCAATAAAAACGAATCCTCTTCGTAACGGACAATTTCCTTAAGTTCCACGCTACGTTCAATATACTCAAAAGGTTTTTCGTAAACCGAATTTAATAGTAAATAATCGAGCTCTTCTTCGTTGCCATCAACCATCGTAGAATAATGCGAAAACATAACAACTCCATTTTGATCTACGCGATAATATTCATTGCGATATTTATAATTATTTGCAACAACACGATACTCATAAGGAGTATCGCCCTCCTCAAGTATCTTTGGCGATATATCAAATTCATATTTTGGATACTGTTTATGTAAATAATCCACTAAGATCTCATATCTCTCAGCATGTTGTTGTTGGATATAATAAGGTCGTAAAGCGAAAAATAAAATGAAGACAACTACTGAAAAAATCGTCACGGTAAGAGCTATTTTTTTCTTCTTCCGAAATATAAACCAAACAATAGCCAGTACAATAACGAGTATGCTGCCAAAAAATATCATTTGAATTAGCTCAACTGGACTCATTTTGCTTCCTCCCTCTAATTATTTTCAACACCGTTATGGAATATATTACCACTGAAAATTCGAATATTCTCATTAATTAATAAATTATTTAATAATTATACTTGCCTTGAAGTTTTCGATGCAGAATAAAAAGTTCTTTATTTTGGAAAATAAAAAGTGTAAACAAAGTTAATTTTGACTTTGCCTACACTTTTTTAGAACATATCTTAAATATTTGTACGTTTTAAGTTTATAAACTTCTTATGAATTGCTCAACAAAGTTTGCATTGAATGTTAGTAGATCTTCATCAGGACTTATTTTTGCATGATGTAGCCCATACTCACAGTTTGCTCCTGCCCAATACAAGGCTCCTGGTATTTCCTTTAAGAAATAGCCAAAATCTTCACCAGTCATTGCTGCAGAACAAGTTACAGCCTGACAATCTTCAAAGCTTTCAGCAAATGCTAATAACTGATTTGCACATTGTTCATTATTATTTACTTCATAATACATAGAACCGTAATCAATTGTTATATCACATTCAAATGAAGCTTCAATACCAGCACAGATTGCTTCAATGCGGCGTTTAACCTCTGCCATTGCTGAAGCATTCAATGTACGAATCGTGCCTTCTAATCTAGCATTTTCTGCTATTATATTTTGCACCGTACCAGACGTCATCTTACCAATTGTTACAACAGCACTATCTAATGGATTCACATTGCGGCTAACAATTGTTTGAAGCTGTAATATTAAATTAGCGGCAGCTATAGTCATATCACGAGTTTTATGAGGATAAGCTGCATGACCACCAAGACCTTTTAAATCAATAAACAGCTCAGATGTATTAGCAAACAACAGTCCTGCTCTTGTTGCAACCGTTCCTACTGGATATTCTGGTGCAATATGAAGAGCATAGATTTCGTCAGGTAAAAGGTCAGGACGTTCTGTTTTTAACCAATTTAACATTGGTTCAGCTCCGCCCGGACCTTCTTCTGCAGGTTGGAAATAAACAACGACATTTTGTTTTGGCTGTGTAGTCGCAAATGCACTCACTAATGCAAGCGCGATAGTCATATGACAATCATGTCCACATGCATGCATTTTCCCTTCATGCGTCGATGAAAATGGCAAGCCTGTTTCTTCTGTGATTGGCAATCCATCAATATCTGTACGCCAGCCAATTGTTTTCGATGGATTACTCCCTGTAATCTTTACAACAATACCCGTATTCCAAGTCGTAATACTTAAATAATCTTGAGGAAATTGAGCTATTGTTTTAAGTAAATACTGTTGAGTTTTAAATTCTTGAAATCCAAGCTCGGGTATTTGATGTAACTCTCTTCGAATTTGGATGAGTGTATCCATCTTTCCACCTTCTTAAATATTTCTAAGTGCATCAATAATTTCAGTTTTTGATTTAGTTTTGTCGTCTAGTTGTTTTAATACACGTGCAGGAACGCCTCCAACTACTGTATATGGTTCGACATCACTAATTACTATGGCACCAGCAGCAACCACCGCACCTTTACCAACTCGAACACCTTCTAATACTACTGCATTAGCACCGATAACTACATCATCTTCAATAATAACTGGTGTTGCTGAAGGTGGCTCAATTACGCCAGCAAGCACTGTTCCTGCACCGATATGACAGTTTTTACCTACAGTAGCTCGTCCACCTAATACAGCACCCATATCAATCATTGTTTTTTCACCAATTTCAGCACCAATATTAATGATAGCACCCATCATAATAACAGCATTGTCGCCAATTGTTACTTGATCACGAATGATTGCACCCGGCTCAATACGTGCGTTTTGGTGTTTTAGATCGAGTAAAGGTACACCAGAATTGCGACGATCATTTTCAACAACATAGTCTGTAATTTTATCGCCATGTTCTTTTAAAGCAGCTTCAATTTCATGCCATTCGCCGAAAACTACAGCATTGTTATTTTCACCGAATACTTTTGAATTTTCACCATATGTAAGGTCCGCAACACCCTCACCTTTTACAAATACTTTTACTGGTGTTACTTTTTTAGATTCTGATATAAATTGAATAATTTCTTGTGCATTTAATTTTTTAGACATTTTATTAACTCCTATCTATGTAAAATCATTTATTGAATAATTGTACTAAATTTTCAATCAAATAGCACGCTTTTCTAATTTGTTGATTTCCGTTCCAAATCTACTCATAACGAGTAAAATTCAATTATTTGAATAGTCATATAAACAGCTAGCGTGTTCCTTTACAACATCGACAAAGGCTGCGACTTGTCTTAGTTCGAAGGAGGAATCATAGCCAATTAACCAAGTATCACGTGTTAACCCTAAATCTTTTTCAGTATTCGTTAATGGTATTTTATTTACATCTTCTTCCCCATTTAATGTAATAGAAGGTAAAATTGCATAGCCAATCCCATTCATAGCCATTTGTTTACAAGTCTCAATTTGATCGACAATTATTTGTCGTCGAGGATTTGAAGAAAAATGACGCTGCCACCAAAGCTGAATTTCTTGATAGTAGTTTGAATCACTTTTAAATTGAATGAATGGGCGGTCTGTCGTTAGAATTTCATCAATATTTTTGATTTCTTTATCCACTAAATACATCATATCCCTGAATAAATGCACTTTTTTCCCTTTCCATTCGGCCTGGCCACGCACTATTCCTACCTGTGCCTCCCCCTCATAAAGAGCCTTCACAATTTCAGAACTCCAACCAGTTATTAAAGAAATTTTTGCATCTGGATATTGTGTAACAAAATCTTTCAGTACTTTCGGAAGCCAGTTTTGTCCAACAATTGAGGCACATGCAATTTTTAACGTACCATGCACTTTTGAATGAAGAGCTTGAATTGTTTCGAAAATCTCTTCTCTTCTAATAATTGTTTCATTTGCATATTGAATAACAAGCTCTCCAGCTGGAGTAGGGCTTAATCCTTTCTGGGATCGGATAAATAACTGAGCCCCCCATTCCTTTTCAATCGATTGAAGTCTTTGGGATAATGCCGGTTGTGTTAAAAACAATCTCTCGGCAGCTTTTCTCATATTTTTCTCTTCTGCTAAAATTTTTATAATTTCTGCTTCTGTTGCAGTCATATTTTTCACTCACTTTCAACGGCCTTAATAAAAATGCAATGTCCTTTTGCAGTGCATCGGCGATAATGCCAAATCTTCTTCTGTATAATACAATTCACTTCAAGCGATTGCCAGTATCTTTATAAAAAGATCAGATTCAAGAAGTATAGATTCTTTACGAAACAAATTTTATACTTTCATATTTAATAAAAATCGACAAAATCCAAACTTTAGGATTTTGTCGATATCTATTAATCTACTTGATAAATGTATTTTTTTAATTGTTTTAATATAACACGACGAGTTAAAATACCTGCAAAAGTTCCTTCTTCATCAACAACACATAAGAAAGCATGGTTAATAACTAAATCTAATGCTTTTTGAAATGTATCGGTAATTTTTAAAAATGTCACATTATTATCCATTACATCATCAACTTTTATATTCGGCAGCTTTTCATATTCGATTTTCTCCAGCCCCAATATTGATTCTGTAATCATTTTCATACTAAGTAAACCATGTAGACGATATTTAGTATCTAATACTGGAACTGATGAGTAGCCAGTTTTAGTTAAAACGAGTAAAGCATGTTCAGCACTATTACCAACTTGTACGTGAGCAACCTTCTCTGATGAAATTATAAAGTCGCTAATTGGTGTATCCAATAATGCTCTTGAGTTTGTTGAAATCATGACCTTCTACTCCTTTGCCTGTCAATAACTTTTCTGAACAGGATTACTACACTACTACTATCATATCACAATTTGTTCACAATTGACCATGATAAGGGGGTAGTATTTTTAGAGTAGAAGGTTAAATTTTGAAAAACTTCACATACTAGTATCCATATATTGACCAGTAATAAAAGATCATAATTCCTGTAAATAATCCAAATATAATGTACATAATGATGATTGGGTTCATTGCAATAGGATGATCTTTTACAATCTTACTTATTGGTGTATCAGTAGCAGATGCACGCTGTCTTGTTTTCTTCATCACACCTGCTGTTAAAAAGTATGAAACAAATACAATGATTGCCCCAGTAATAATGGTCGGTATTGTCCACATACCCATTTTGTTACACCCCCTTTTAATATAGAAAGTGTAATTAGTATGAGTCTAATACGACTTATTTTATTCTAATCTAAAGGACTTTACGTTTTACCTTTACTTGGGTTACCAATTTCACACAATAACATTTTATCCTTGAGCCTAATGTATTAATTAAAATGGAAATGGATTTAACCATTGTCCGCCATCGAGTGTTACACATTCGCCATTCATATATGATGCTTTATCGGACAAAATAAAAGTAGCTAAGTTCGCTATTTCTTCAGGAGTTCCAAGTCTTTTTAACGGTACTGAATGAATTGTTCGCTTTGCTTGCTCTTCAGACTCCCAAAGCTTATCCGCCCCACCTGTCCGTTCAATTGGACCAGGTGCGATTCCATTGACACGAATGCCATATTTATGTCCCCACTCTACTGCTAATGTTCGAGTAAGCGACAAAACACCTGCTTTTGCAGCGGCAGAATGTACTACGCCCGCTCCAGCACCCCATGCATACGTAGCAACCATATTTAGAATCTTCCCCTTAACCCCTTGTTCAATCCAATATTTCCCTACCTCTGAAGAACAATAAAATGTTCCATTTAGTACAATATCAATAACCGCTTTCCAACCATTAGGTGAAAGCTGCTCGGCTGCAACTAAAAAATTTCCTGCTGCATTATTTACTAAACCATCCACTTTACCGTATGTTTCAACAGTAAATTTCACCATTTCCTTAACATGTTCTATTTCTCGAACATCCATTTGAAATGTTTCAATTGTACTTCCAATTGACTGTATTTCATTTTTTGCTTCCTGCAACCTTGTTTTATCACGTCCAGTAATTACAACATTAGCCCCTTCAGCAACAAATTGCTTTGCCATAGCAAGTCCCATTCCACTAGAACCGCCAGTAATAATAATTGTTTCGTTTTTTAACATTTAAATCCCCCATTTTCCCCAAAAATTTTGAACTTTCAATTTTATCTTACTATATATGTATTTTAGAAAAAAATAGAAAATGATAGAAAAAAACCAACAAATTCTATTGTTTAATAAAATTTGTTGGTTTTGTTTATTGTAATAAATATTGTTTAACAATTTCTTCAACTGGAAGAGGTTTATTATATAAATACCCCTGCCCTTTTTTACAACAGTGTTTCTTTAAAAAGATTTCTTGCGATTTTTCTTCTACCCCTTCAGCAATAACATCCATACCAAGATTCTGTGATAGTGCAATAATTGCTTTTACAATTGCTTCATTTTTTTCATCTCTGTTAATATCTGAAATGAAAGATTGATCAATTTTAATAATATCAATCGGGTATTTTTTCAAATAACTTAATGATGAGTAGCCTGTTCCAAAATCATCTACTGAAACATAAACTCCTAATGCTTTTAAGCTCTTTAGTATTGCTTCGGTTTCATCGACATTCACCATCGAACTTTCGGTTATTTCCAGCTCTATATATTTTGGATCTATATCATATTTCGAAAGTAATTGTTTAATTTTCTCTGCAAAGTTTTCTTGTTTAAATTGTTTTGGTGAAATATTGACTGCAACTCGAACTGGCCGGTAGCCTTTTTCTTTCCATTGTTGCTGATACTTGCAAACCTGTTCTAAAATCCAATCACCAATTTGAATAATAAGCCCTGATGATTCTGCAAGTGGAATAAATTGAGATGGCGGGACAAATCCAAATTTTGGATTATTCCATCGGGTTAAAGCTTCAAAGCTGTCAATTTCATATGTGTCATAATCAATTTGTGGCTGCAAATGAATTGAAAGTTCATTAAACTCAATCGCACGTCTTAAATGTGCTTCCATCAACACTTCATTTTGGAAAGTATGGCTCATCTCTTCACGATAATAACGGTAATGAGCACGACCGCGTTTTTTCACATAAAATAGTGCTTGTTCAGCTTGAAATAATAACTTTTCCAAATCACGACTTTGATCAGATAAAATAGTTGAAATCCCTATAGAACACGTTACAAAATATTCCTGCTCATCAATAACGAAAGGCTCCTTAAGCTGATCTAAAATTAGATTTGCCATTAGTTCTACTTCTTCACAAATACAATATCGGATTAAAAAGATAAATTCATCGCCGTTATAATGAAATAATTCACATGTTTCATTTCGCAATTTATTAAATCTTTCGCTAATCTGTTTAATCATTCTATCGGCTTTCTTTTTTCCAAGTGATTCATTATACTTTTTAAAACGATCTATATCAATAAGTAATAAAGCGATATTTTTATCATCTTTATAATCGCGGTAATACTCTGACCAACGAACATTTAAAGCACGTCGATTTAATAAACCAGTGTTTTCTTCTTGAAAGGTAGAAGGACTAAATGGATTATTATCATGTTCTATTTGTTTAATAATGATTGCATAATATATTTCTCCATTTGAAGAAATGCCTTCAACAAAGATTGAAAAACTTTTCAATTCATTGATTGTTATGTATTGTATGTCCTGGTATTGTTCTTGGATGATCTCTAAAATTTTCGTCCAATTCATACACTGAAGAAATTTTTCTGCGTCCATTCCCTTTGTAAAAGGTATAGGCGACAAAATCGATGCCTTAGAATTAATCAATTCTACAGTGTATGCTTTTTCATCCTGTTGTTTTAAAATAACAACAGCATCAAATGGATTAAGTTTTATGATATCACGCAAATAATTTTCAATCTCCATCCTTGGAAAATTAATCATCGTATTTCCTCCATTAATTACACTTAAAGTTGCTTTCAAAAAGTAGCGTGTAGTTGAAATATGCTTTAATATCATTTATGCCTTGGAGTATTACACTTGCCTTTAAAACTATGAGTGCAGTTGTATACATCTAGATTTGGAGATGCCCCTGCGGAACAAATAATGTTTGGAGAAGCGACAACACTCTAGGATAACTTCCTAAATTTACGCCTATCAAAATCCACGACACCTTCTACAATCTTTGGACCATAGTTTGCTTTGCTTTTCTCCCCCAGTAGGTTTGTAGGATTCCACAAAAAGAAAGCGCAAGCGTTCTTTAGCCTCCAGTGCGCTAAGCTTAACATAGCTTGTCTAGCAAACATACATTCTTCATATAACTCCCAAAGTACTTGTCCTCATGTACGTATACACTGTCTACAATTTTAGAAGTCCCGATCATGAAGTTTTACTAGTTTTCAAACGAAGCATGTAAATCACCCCAAGGAGCTACATGGCATGCCTATTTAATAAAAGCTTCTTAGTTCACCAACTTGGGGCAGGTTTTCGGCTGACGCTTCACTTTCTCAATAGAAACATTGCTGAATGAAGATAAAAACTACACTTTGTATGCGTACATCATAAACTTCTTATTCTTCTACTACGACCGCGCTCATCGCTTCTAATAAAAAATGTTCTTGAGAATTTAATTTATGCTCATTTTCACGGATCTTTTTATAATGATATTTACCTGTAGAATCTTGAACCCGCGCTTTTACCGTATCTGCTAACTCAGTTAGTAAAATGTTCATTACCCGTTGTTTTATGTCATTTGAGTATAATGGGAATAAAATTTCAACCCGCTTAACCATATTTCGCGTCATCATATCTGCTGAAGATAAATATAATTTATTTTCTCCATTATGATGGAACCAATAAATTCTTGAATGCTCTAAAAATCTTCCAACAATACTCGTTACAGTTATATTTTCGCTTATGCCTGGGATGCCAGGGCGCAAACAGCAAATACCACGAATAAGTAATTCTATTTTAACGCCATTATTAGATGCTTCATAGAGCTTCATCATTAAATCTTTATCAGTTAAAGAATTCATTTTTGCACGAATAAAGCCATTTCCAAACTTTTTGTGTAGGCGAATTTCTTCGTCAATTAATCTAATAAACTCATCCCGTATATCAAATGGTGCAACAACAAGATGGTGGAATTTTGGTTTTTCCGTATATCCACTTAAATAATTAAAGAAATTTGTTGCATCGATTCCAAATTCCTTGTTCGTCGTGATAATTCCTAAATCTGTATAAATTTTCGCGGTTGCATCATTATAATTACCAGTACCTAAGTGAACAAATCTTTCAATTTTCCCTTGATTTCGTCTAACAACAAGGGTAATTTTTGAGTGAGTTTTTAAATTATTAACTCCATAAATTACTAGACACCCAGCTTGCTCTAATTCTTTCGCCCAATGAACATTGTTTTCTTCATCAAATCTTGCCTTTAATTCAACTAATACAGTTACTTGTTTACCGTTCTCAGCAGCTTGTTTTAAAGCATGAATGATTGGTGAATTGCCGCTTACACGATAAAGAGTTTGTTTAATAGCTAAAACAGTTGGATCTTCTGAAGCTTCTATGATAAATTCAACAATCGGTTCGAAAGATTCATAAGGATGATGGAATAAAAGATCCTGTGTTAGTGCTTTTTCAAAAATATTTTCATGGGAATCTAAATCTTTTGGACGTTGCGGAATAAAACTTTCATATTCTAAATGTTCTCTTCCTATAGATATTTTCTTTACAAAGCCAAATAAAAAAGTTAAATCAAGTGGCCCATCAATTTTAAAAACATCAGATTCTTCGATTTCAAATTCTTCAAGTAAATAATCAAGAACCTCGTCGCTTATTTCACCATCACGAACTTCCAAACGACTTCCAACGCCCCATTTTCGTTTCTTTAATTCCTTTTCAATTTCTACAAGTAAATCCTGTGCACCTTCTTCATGGATTGTTAAATCAGCATTTCTTGTCAATCTGAATGCTTGGGTTGACTTTACATTATAGCCATAAAACAATTTATCAATTTGACTTGTAATAACGTCCTCTAACAGCACAAAAACTTTTTCACCATCATCGCTTGGAACCTCAATAAAGCGTTCTAAAACAGAAGGAACTTGTACAATTGCCACTTTTTCATTTTCCTCATAAATGTTGTTTTCTTCCAACATTACAAGCAAATTTAATGTTTTTCCCAACAGCGTTGGAAAAGGACGATAAGCATCCACTGCAACAGGAGTTAAAACCGGGAAAATAGTTTCCTCAAATAATAAATTGATATAATTTTTCTGATGTTCTTTTAAAGAACCAACCTCTCGAATATGCACTTTTTCTTGAGGAAGCAATTCGTAAATAATATGGTGGTAAACTTCCATTTGTCTTCGAACTAGTGCTTGAGTCCGCTGTGCAATTTTTGTTAACTGTTCTTTTGGTGTAAGCCCTGATTTATTTTCTGGTTTATGAAAACCTGCACGCACTTGATCTTGCAAGCCTGCCACTCGCACCATAAAGAATTCGTCAAGATTCGAACTAAAAATCGCCAAAAATTTCAATCTTTCAAGAAGTGGATTGTTTATATCCTCCGCCTCTTCCAACACACGCTCATTAAATGCCAGCCAGCTTAACTCACGATTATTATAATATTGCGGCTTTGCAATCTCTTCCAGCATTTCCTCATACGAATGGCCTTTTTGATTATTGCGTTCTTCAGGAGTATCAATTTGAATATCCAATGTCATCTCGTTTCACCCTTTAAAAATTGAATTTTTACTGGTTTTTTAAAAATGCGTTCAATATATTTCTTTTGTCGATCAGACTGATAAATTTCAGCAACTGAAATATTATCAGTTGTTATATTTACCAGAATTGTATCATGAAGTTTTTCTAGCATAATTGACTTTATAATATTCCGTTTTGACACGTTTAATGAATAAACAAATTTTAAAATTGCTCCATAATCCTTCAAAGCTTTTAATTCTTCACGACTAATCCATGATGTAAATGGTGCTGAAAAACGACGAAAATAGTCTTTATTTTTATATGATGCAAGCAAAGCCAATTTTACACGGTCCACATGATTCATTCCCGAAATCGATTGGTTGGCAATTAAATAAAACGTATGCTGATTTGAAGAATCAAGTTCAATATATTCTCCAATCGAATATAATTGTGCAGCCTTCTTTACTAAATCAAAATGTTTTTCATTATAAGAGAAGTAACCTAATCTACAGCATTCTTTATATAATTGTTCAGATATAGAAATAAGCATTTGACATTCTTCCTCTGAACGACCGTATTTAAATGTCATTCTTCTAGCATTTTCATCGTACACATTATATTTATCGAATGCTTTAGAGTCACTTTGCAGGACACGATTAATAATCAGCCCCTCCCGCAAGCCTTTTTTACTTATTTGGAATTCATTTGCGTCAACTTGAGCCATTAATACGTTGAAAACTTCCAATGCAATTCCAATGATGTCTGCACGGTCAGAAGAAAGTCCATCCAATTGTTTTAATTGTTCAAAAGTCATGCTATCAAGATAGCGGCTAAGTTCAATTAAGTCGACGTTTTTCATTTCATATTGATGGACGCCTGAAATAGGATAATTAATTAAATGCTGATGAACTTGAGCAACATTTCTGGCACTCCCACCAATTGCAATAATTGGCAGCTGAATATTTTGTATCCATTGTAATTTTTCAAATTGCTTTTTAACATATTGTTGCAATAACCTTTTTTCTTCGTCATTAATTATATCGCCGGATACAAATTTTTCTTTTAATGAAACGGTCCCAAAAGGAAAACTAATTGTTTTTTGCAGCTTTTTATTTTTAAATAATGTAATTTCTGTGGATCCTCCTCCAATGTCAATTGTGACGGCAGATGGAGTGTCCATTGAATGGGCAACAGCTACAAAACCAAAATATGCCTCTTCTTCTTCTGTTAATAAGTCAATTGATATTCCGGTCTCCTCCTCCATACGCCTAAGAATCTCCTTATTGTTTTTTGCTTGACGTACGGCCGCTGTTGCGGCTGCCTTAATATCAGTTATTTCGTAATCATCTAAAATTTCCTTAAATGATATTAGTGTATCTGCCAACACTTGTATGCCTTTCTCAGACATCTCACCATTAGATTGAATATAAGATCTTAATCTAGCTACCTTTTTAATATTTCCAAATTCACGTAGCCCTTCTTGTTTATTGTATTTATAAAGGACAAGCCGAATTGTATTTGATCCGATATCAATAATGGCAGTTTTAATTCTTTCCACAGGTATCACTTCTCTCTTTGCAATTTCAAGTGGGCTACTAAGTGATTTTTTACAAATCTATATACGTAACCTTCTAATTATAAGAATGGTTTAAAAAATATTTATTTAATCAAGTAAAATAATACAAAATGGTCGAATTTCCTTTTAAAGGTATCCGACCATATGTAATACGAAATATAAAATTTGTGGATACCTGAATGTATTTGACTTTTATAAAATTAATTCGTCTATTTTTAAAATTAGTTCAGCAATTTCAGGTTTACTAATTTGTTCTTCCGCACCTACTTCTTCTCCCTTATGACGAAGGTCGTCAGTAATTAAGCTTGAGAATATAATAACGGGAATTTTTTCTAAATCAGGATTTGATTTAATTTTCTTTGTTAAGTGATGACCGTCCATTTGTGGCATTTCAATATCTGTAATAACTAATTGAACAAGTTCTTCAATGTTTTTATCCGTATTTAAAAGCCCCTCTAAATAGTCGTAAGCATCACGTCCATTTTCAAAAAACTCTAGATTTACATACCCAGCTTCGTGCATTGTATCATACAGCAATTTGCGCAATAGCGGAGAATCTTCTGCACATACGATTTTTTTCTCAGATCGTTCACGTTTACCTAGCTTTTTCACTGATTCAACATTAATACCAGAATCCGGATTAATATCTACCATTATTTTTTCAAAGTCTAATAACAAGACCATCGAATTGTTTTGCTTAATCACACCAATAACTTGAGATGAGCCGCCTTGATACATATCAGAAGGCTTTTCAATTTTATCCCAAGAAATACGATGAATTTGTGTAACATTATCTACATGGAATACGACCTTTTGTTTATTAAATTCCGCAACAATATATTTTTGCTGTGCACTAAATGCACCATTAGGTATCCCAAGAACTTTCAGCATATCTACAACAGGTAATACTTCACCCCGTAATTGTACAATTCCTTCAACATGTGGATGAGCATGTGGAATAAAAGTAACCGGAATTGGTTGAATAATTTCCTTTACTTTAATGACATTTATACCAAATTTATTGTTAGCAACCTCAAACTCAACAATTTCAAGTTCGTTAGTTCCACTCTCAAGTAAGATACCTTTTTGCTGCATCACTTCTCGCTCCTTTTATTTCCTTCTCTGACTATATATAACTAGATTGTATCATAGGTAAAGCTTTTCTCCTATATTCGATTTTCATTTTCTAATTTAACTTTTGAATGAACGAGAACACCGATAATTGTTAGTACTATTAAGGAGCCAAGAGCAATGCGGCTAGCCAATGTTCCATAATCTTTTAGTACAAGAGTCACAGTTCCATATAGTGCTGGACCAATTATGGATGAAACTTTTCCGGAAAATGCAAAAAGTCCAAAAAACTGGCCTCTTTTTTCTTCAGGAGTTAATTCTATAATTAATGTTCTAGAAGTAACCCACATGGAACCAAGAGAAATCCCAAACATACTACCTGCAATCCAGAACATCCACTCTGCATTTGCAAAAACAGCAAGCAACAGTGCAGCTATCATAATATACGCAACAATGGATACAGCTTTTTTCGCTCCAATCGCTTTTGAAATATTGCCAAACGCCAAGGAACCAATCACTGAAGAAATAGTGCTAATTAAATATAAAATAATAAATTGACCAGAGCTAAATCCGATAATCGTCGTTGCATAAATTGCCATCATTGCAATTGTTGTGGCAATTGCATCATTTAGGAAAAAATAAGCAATCATAAAAGTAAAAATAGCTTTATATTTTTTCACTTCTTTAAATGTCTGGATAATTTCCTGATAGCCCCTGAAAAAACCTAACTTTTCTCTTTCACTTTTAGGAATTGGGCGATCCTTTACAAAGAAAAATAAAGGCAAAGAGAAAAGTAAATACATAATAGCTGTTGGAATAAAAGTTCGATGATAATTTCCATCGCTAACGAAAAAATAGACGAGCAGTCCGAATATTGTTCCTAAGTATCCGACTGCTACTCCAAAACCAGAGATGAGCGGCATTTCTTCTTTTGTGCCTAAATCCGGCATAATCGAATCATAAAATACTAAGCTCGAATTAAAGAAAAATTTTGCTATAACAAAACATATAATTACTAAGAATAAACTTAAAGGTATGCCCAAGTAATCAACGTTAAAATTAATACTCGCGAAAATACCCATTAAAAATGTAAAGATTATTGAGATTGATGCAAACCAAACTATAAAACGTTTTTTATACCCAGTGTTATCAACCCATACGCCGAAAAGAGGGGAAAAAATAACGATAAAAAAGCTTGCAATTGCATTCGCATAAGAAATAAACGTACTTGCTACTTGCTGCATCACTTCATCTGTACCTAATACTTCATCCATATAAAAGGGGAAGAAGACTGTATTAATATTCGATGAGAAAATCGTATTAGCAAAATCATAGAAAGCCCAGGATAATACAGGTAGAGACAAGTACAAGGCAAGTTGACTTCTTTCCCCTGGCAATTGATTTTTAAAAGGTTTCCCCATTATATCGCTCCTAAATTGGTTGATTTCACTTTTTAATCCGCTACGTAATATCTTATCAAGGCTTGTGTACCTTTTTCACCATAGCCCTTTTCCAATAAAGTGTTGTACAGCTGTTTTGAAAGCTTTAAACCTGGTAAATCTAAATTCATTTTCTCCGCTTCATCAATTGCAATTTTCATATCTTTTATAAAGTGTTTAATATAAAATCCAGGTTCTATATCACCTTTTATCATTCTAGGACCTAGATTGCTTAATGACCATGAACCTGCAGCTCCAGTTGATACAGATTGAAGAACTTTTTCAACATCTAACCCTGCCTTCAATCCATAGCTAATGGATTCACAAACCCCAATCATATTAGTTGATATTAAAATTTGATTACACATTTTCGTATGTTGTCCAGCGCCAGCTTCTCCTTGATATACTATATTCGAACCAAATAATTGTAGAATTGGCAATATCTTTTCAAACACTACTTTGTCGCCGCCGACCATAATAGATAATGTTCCGTTTTGGGCCCCCACATCGCCACCCGATACTGGTGCATCTATGCTTGATATGCCTTTTTCTTTTGCTATTTCATACAATTTTTTTGCTAATGACGGCTCAGATGTCGTCATATCAACTACGACGGAACCTGCCTTTGCAGATTGGAAAATACCGTTTTCCCCACAATAAACTTCTTCCACATCAGATGGAAAACCAACCATCGTAAAAATAATGTCTTTATCTTCCGCCGCTTCACGAGGTGTTTTAGCCCATTTTGCACCAAGCTCTAAAAGGTTTTCAGCTTTTGCTTTCGTTCGTGTATATACTGTAACTTCATGATTTGCTTTTAATAAATGTTTAATAATACTTGCTCCCATTACACCAGTTCCGATAAAAGCGATTCGATTTTTTTGTTCCATATATCATTACTCCTTTTTTATCATGTTACCATTCCATTTTATTGTAGTTTAACAAATCAACAAGGAATTGTAGATATTTTCAAAAAAAATAAATAATATTTTAATATTACTTAATCATTAATAGTATGGAAATGCTTTTTGCGACGATTAAAACTTTTAATATAAAAAATGCAAATAAATCATTGATTCAAATATCAGCTGCAGCCTACATGAATAAATAGCACTTTTTTCACAATATTATTGATACAATATGTATTTTACAAAAAAAAGAGAGCAGCAAGCCGAAGCCTCTGCTCTTAAAGGGGGAAATGAGAATGTTGCTGTGTTCAAATATAATATCACCAACCTGTTAAAATTTTAAACAACTTTATAAAAATTTATTGGATATTTTTATACACATTATTTATTTTTCTGTAATTTTCACCATCATACTGATTCATAAGCTGATCTAATCTTTTGCTTAGACGAATTGTTTTTGGGTTTTGAAGACCGTTCTCAATTCCTGATTCAATCATCAATTGCCTTGTTTGTTCAAGTTTCTTCAAAAGGTTATTTTCCACAAAACCCCTCCTAATAATTCGTTGGTGTTCTCCTATTTTAATGTTTTTCTAGCCATTAAAGCAGCAAAATCATTAGACAAAGTTCGACACCCTTAACTTCTAGGCTTATCTAAAAACGTAAATATTACGTCTCCCCCTTGTTTTGCTTCACCACGAAAATGTTTAAACATTTCATCCTTCACCAACAACTCACGGAACTGCAAAAATTCTTCCTTAGGGATTTCTATACTATTTATTTCCCCCTTTTTTAACTGTTCAATCATATTTTTATATTTTTCCATATATTTCACCAATCTTTCCTGTAAAAAATAGTTAAAAATAATTAATTATTCAAATATCTCTTTACTTTTTTTGATTTTTCATGCACACTTTCAGAATATTAGTCGATAAGGAGCTGACTCTTATGAAAATAGCAGAAGTTGGAAATGTTGTCGAGTTTAAAGAAGGTCTACAAGGAATCGTGGAAAAAGTAAATGAAAATTCTGTCATTGTAGACTTAACAATTATGGAGAATTTCCACGAACTTGAAATAGAAGAGAAAACTGTTGTAAACCATAAACGATATAAGATTTTAAATCACCCGAATGAAATATAATCTACGAATTAAAGCAAACATTAAGGAGTTTTTACTCTCCAATATATAAACCGATTACTATCTTTTTACGATTTTTTTCTTAAATCCATTTGAATTTGAGAGCCTCTGACAGATAATGTATTAAATTTAATTTCCCTTTCTATCGTTAAAAAGATGATAGGGGAATTTTTTTTTGTTAATATATTAAAAAGGAGGTCAAGCATATGAGAATTACAAAACATTTAATCGGACTCCTTCTTTCATTATTATTCATTTATATCATGCTCTCTTACTCTTTTGAAGAATCCAAAGTCTTCTGGTATCTATACACGTTTACACTACTTGTCGGGATGTCCATAGCAATTATCTCCAATAAATTTAAAGACGAGCTTCCTACATGGAAGTATTTTATCTTTGGTATTGGATACGGAACCATTCTTTATGGGATAGTGCGTCTTGGATATATACTCCTTACTAATATCGATGGAAGTATTGCAAAATCAATTTCAAAATTCTTAGATACTTACGGCCCAACTAATATTTGGCACTATTTATTGCTTATCTTTATTGTTGTCGTCGGAGAAGAACTATTTTGGCGTGGATATGTTCAGCAGCAACTAAAAAAATGGATGTCACCAGCAATTGCTGTTATTATTACAAGTATTTTATTTGCATTGTCTGTTATCATCAGTGGATTTATTCCTGGTGCTGTAGCAGCACTATTCGCGGGGGTAATTTTAGGCACTCTTTATGAATGGAAACAAAGTATGCCGCTTATTATTATTGCCCATGAAGTATTTGTATTACTATTGTTTATGATTTTACCACTTTCATAATTTATCAATTTTATTCAAAATTAAAAATAATGATGTGAAACATTTCGTAATTTTAAACGTCTAACACATCAAGGAGGCTATTTTTATGAAAAAAAATATTCGTTTCTTCATAACGATATTTCTATCGATTATGGTACTAGCAGCGTGTAATACTGCGGAAAAGCCATCATCGGAGCCAGACAATGATTCAGTAACATCAAACGGCGATAATGATAATATTAACGCAGAAGAACAAACAAATGAAGAGGAACAAACAGATGAAGAGGAACAACAAGAAGGATCTACAACAGAGACAAATGAAGAAAGCACATCTATAACATTCACTTCAAATGACAAGGAATATACTGAAGATATTACGCCAATATCAGGTGAAACATATACACTACAAGCAATTCCAGGATTTGCACTAACTGCAGAAGAACCTGGCAAAGATATTTTGTATTATGAAAAAGATGATTCCGTTTCTATGCGTATTGAAGCAATTAATGAGTCTTACAGTGACTTAATTGCAAACACTGAAGAAACAATGGCGGTAATTAATGAACAATACGAACCATTTGATTTAGCACCATATATTTCAGAAGCAAATAATATAGAAAATTCAGCTGCATATATTGCTAATTTTGAAAATGAAGAAGTTATAGCGGTAGTTTTTGAAAAAGAAGACAAAATTGTAAGACTTACAATTTATGATAATGAAGAATACGATTTATCAGATGCTATGATTAAAATGGGCTTAACAATTGAGTAAAAAAAGGGGAAGCATTTGAGGCTTCCCCTTTTCTAATGGAACTTAATAAGACAAATCTTTTATAGACAACCCTAATTTTTTTAATAGTTCAATTGCTGTATCTTTTTCTTCTGGAGTAAGTACACTAAGCAATTCATGCAAATTTTTTTCATGCTCTGGAAACATCTGCTGCATAAATTTTGTACCTTCCTCAGTAATATCTGCAAATGTTACTCGTCGATCAGAAGGACAAGAGACACGTTTTAAGTAACCTCTTTTTTCTAACTTATCGATTACATAAGTAATTGAACCGCTTGCTAATAAAATCTTATTACCTATTTGTTGCAACGGCTGTCGTCCTTTATGATATAGCAGTTCCAGTACCGCAAATTCGGTTGGATTTAATCCTTTTTCATGAAAAAATTGATTTGTTACTTCATTAATTGCCTTATTTGCCCTTGATAAAACAATGTATAATTTAAGCGATTGCTTGATTTCTTTAGTTGACACGACAAATCATCCTTTACCAATATATAAATGAATTATAGCGATAAAGAGAAAGATTTGTCAAAAAACCTCTAGTTAAACTACATATTTAAACAACAGGCAAGCGGTTTAATAATTCATTTTTAAACCACAATTCAACAATCTTGTCATCATTTTCACCGCAAATTGATTCTTCACATATTGGCAAGCTAATTTTAAAGGTTGTCCCTACCCCGACAGTGCTCTCTACATTAATAGCACCATTATGCTCCTCAATTACTTTTTTTACTAAAGCTAAACCTAGACCTGTACCAGTTTCTTTCGTTGTATAAAACGGCGTAAATAAATGACTTAACTCCATCTCTGAAAGCCCTGGCCCTTCATCAATTACAGAAATTTGAACCCCACTATTTAAATTTTCTAGCTTTACTGTAATTGTTCCGCCATTCTGCATTACTTCTATTGCATTTTTCACGAGGTTAATAAGCATTTGTTTAAGACGATTATCATTTCCAATAATTTTTGTCTTATAATAATCATAGCTTTCAAGCTTGATAATGATATTGTTTGCTAATGCATGTTGTAGCATAAGCTCAACAACTTCTTCAACTACTTGAACAATTGAAATTTCTTTATACATTCTTTCTTTAGGCTTTGAAAGATATAACAATTCCGTTAAAATTGCTTCCATTCGTTGAAGTTCACTATCCATTACTTTTAAATATTTTTGACTATCATCTGGGGAACTTTGTTTTAATAATTGCACAAATCCTTTTAATGATGTCATTGGATTGCGTATTTCATGAGCGATACTTGCTGCCATCTGTCCAATTGAATTTAATGTTTCTTGTTGTTCCATTTTTTGTTTTAAGACTACTTTTTCAGTTTCATCTGTAATCGTTGTTACAATCAAATTCATTTTATAATTTAATTTACTTTCTAATCTAAAATAAACATCTTCGTTTTGCTGATTTATACTAGATACATTTATTGATGCTCGTCCACAATTTATTAAATTTGCAAAATATTGAAGTTTATTAAACTGATAGTCAACAAAATTAATAAATATTGATTCATGCTGTTTATTAATAATTTTACTTTTTTCGCACTGTAAATATTGTAATGCTTTGTCATTTACATCAACAATATCACCATTAATATTAGTAAATAATATTCCGTGTGTAATATCATTAAACATTGAATAAATTTCATGTTTACCAGTTTCTAAAACATTATTTTCAAATTTTGCAGGTGAAATTCTAGCAAAAATCAAATTTTTACCTTCATGGTAATAGCCAATTAAATAAAACTCTTGATATTTTCCTGCACCAACATGAATATTTAATTTACAAAATCCACCCATTTCTGAGCGAATCTTATCTAAAAATAAAGACCAACGATTTTTTGAATGCTCGTCCATTGGCAATTGCTTTGTATTTTTATCTATATTTAATAATTGCGCTGCAAAGTCATTAATTGACTCGATTTGACAAGAAGTATTTAAAATCAGTAATGGATCTTTAACGGTTTGAAACAACTTCCTAAAAATAGGACTAACAGTTTTCACCATTTCGCAAACACCAATCCTTCCATTTGGAAAATACCCTCTCTATTTCACGCAAATCTTTTACATTTATTCTATTATTGACACAAAACAATTATGACTTAATTTATTCTTTATTTACAAAATTTTCTTAATTTAGAATTATAACAAATTATTTCATAAATTTTTTGGTAATAAAATGGGTAAAAAAACTCAATTTTCACATTTTCAACACTTTTTTTTATTACTTTTATGTTAAGTATATTAAATAAATGTGTTATATGTGAAATTTGATCTAAGCAATTATACCTTTTTTAAAGCGCTTTCATAATACTCTTGAGTATATCCTTTTACCTAACAACTTAAAAACAACGATAAGTTTCTATAAAAATTTATCATCCTTTATAATCAGCCACAAATTTTGTAGAAAGGAATATATTTTTCGAATATTATTACTAGTACTATATATATATAAATATTTCCTTATTTTAACTTAAGGTAAAATAAATGGATAATATTTACGATATTAGTTACATTGATGTATAAAAACTAAGTTACATGGATTTTTAATCTCAGGAGTAAACGGCTTCAACATATTAATGGAACAAGTTGATGAGATTTTTAAAAGATTAAAAGCTCAAAGATACATAAGAAATTTCAAATAAGTCGTTTTTTAAGCGGGATTTTGGAAACTGTTTGTATCCTTTCTTATTTAAAGGAGACTTAACTATAGTGAAACAACAAAACACATTAACTAAATTGAAGAATTTTGCAGGAAACTTAAAACAAAATTTATTCGTACTATATCTTTCATATAAGGATGATAGAGTTCCTTGGTATGCTAAAGTATTTGCTATTTGTGTAGTAGCCTATGCTTTTAGTCCGATAGATTTAATTCCAGATTTCATTCCAGTGCTAGGTTATCTTGATGATTTAATCATAGTTCCCATTGGAATTTTCTTGGCCTTAAAACTAATCCCACCACATGTAATCGAAGAGTATAGATTTAGAGCAGAAGAAATAAAGAAAAATGGAAAACCTAAAAATTGGTATGTTGGTATCCTTTTTATATTGATTTGGGCAGCATTTATAATTTGGATTGGTAATATAATAATAAATTTATTTCAGCAGCCATGATAATAAACGTAAATCATATCAAAAAGTATCGGTATTTAGCCATCTTTACTTTACTTTTCATTTCTATGAAACCATTCTTGCCTCCAAACGTATTTACTAGATAAATTGTTAGGAGGAGAAAAATGAAATCGCTTCGTTATTTTTTTTGGGTAACTGATATAGGTTTTGTAATATATTGGGTCATCACTTTATTACATATTATTCCCGATAAGTATCTGTTTAAGGATTATAACAATCCTATTCTTTCTGCTTGGAACTGGTCATTCTTTCCCCTTGATTTACTAATTTCAATAACTGGGTTCATAAGTTTATATTTTTATAAAAAAGGATATCCCTCTTGGACTAAAATAGCTATTATATCTTTAGTATTAACATCTTGTTCTGGCCTTCAAGCAATTTCATTCTGGATAATTAGAAGTGACTTCGATCCATCATGGTGGATCCCTAATTTATTTTTATTAATCTATCCAATGTTTTTTCTGCCTGGCCTCATTAAAGAAAATCAGAAATAAAGTATGTTGACCTTTCATACGCAGTTACTAAATTTACCATTATTTAAAATTGAACTCTAATTTGTTATAAGAAAACCTGCTTAGGACTAGCTTAGTTTCAGATAAATTACTATTGTATATGAATCACTTTATAGTTTAATTAAATTTGCATTCTTACTTTGAGACAGGTCTGATAGAAATTATCTATTTATTCAATTTACCATTTAAATGAAACTGGATTTAATTTTCAAAAGCATTATTAAAATAATTGTAGAATGCTGCTATATTTTCGGCGGTCCTAAAAATGAGACAAATAAAAACACCTTTCGTTGAAAAACGGGTATTAAACCTATAAATCCAACGTGGAGGTGTTTTTTCTATGGGAACAAGAGTTAGTTATCCAGTAGAAATTAAAATGAAAGCAATCGAAATGAGGTTAGCAGGAATACCTGTTAATCAAGTTTTAGAAGAATTGAATATTCGAAATTATACACAACTAAAAACGTGGATGAAGTGGTATCGAAATGGAGAACTTCATCGCCTTGAACAGCCAGTTGGAAAGCAATATACCTTTGGTAAAGGACCAGAATATGAAAATGAAACAGCTAAATTAAAGGCTGAGAATCGTTATTTAAAGCAACAAATTGAAGTTTTAAAAAAGTACGCAGAATTGGAAAGGAAGTGGTGCCAAGAATAGTTGTGCAATTGGTAGAAGAACTAAAAGAAGTCATGACAATTGGTGAAATCTGTGACCACTTGGGGGTAGGTAGATCATCTTATTATCGTTGGAAAAAGAATAATAACGTTGAAACAAAGAAAGATATTCGGGATAAGAGAATTGGTGAGTTGTGTAAACTTCATAAATATCGATACGGATACCGAAAAATCACAAGCATTTATGGAGAACCGATAAGTGAAAATACAGTACAAAAAGTAATGCAAAAATATAATTGGCAGTGTCGAGTAAAAGTGAAGAAACGTAAAAGCACTGGACAACCAGCATACGTCGCACCGAATTTATTAAATCGTGAATTTACAGCGGAAGCACCATTTGAAAAGTTAGTAACAGATATTACCTACTTGCCTTTTGGTCAATCAATGATGTATCTTTCAAGTATTCTAGATGTCTTTAATGGCGAGATTGTAGCGCGTACAATCGGATTTACTCAAGATACAGAGTTTGTTTTAGATACATTAAATCAGCTACCAGAATTACCTGAAGGCTGTATCCTGCATAGCGATCAAGGTTCTGTATATACGTCCTATGACTATCAAAAGGCAGTAAAAGAAAAAAGAATTACCATGAGCATGTCTCGTAAAGGCACGCCCGCTGATAATTCTCCAATTGAAACGTTTCACTCCTCGCTAAAGTCTGAAACGTTCTATCTCGACGGAATCAATCGCACAACGAATGCGCATGTGATCCAAATCGTCGAAAACTATATAAATTATTATAACAATATCCGTATTCAAACGAAACTAAACAGCCAATCGCCGGTAAAATACCGCCAACTAACTGTAAAGTAGGGTGTTTTCTTATTGTCTCAAAAAGGATGGTAAGTACCTAATCGTGAGGTGTTTTTCTCTGGGAACAAGAGTCAGTTATCGAATTGAAATCAATGGAAATATGAGTATTGGTTTTACAAAATATACGAAAAGATTACATATTAATAATGCCTTCAAGTCACAAACCTTGTCCGTTAATCCGATTCCTTTGGCAAAAGTAACTTTGACCGGCTAAAAGATCAGATTAATTTATACTTCTGCGTTTTTTATAAAAAACCCCCAATATAATGAATCAGTATTAAATATACTCTAAACTTGGTACCCCTATAGCTTTTAATTGAATTTGGGGTTTACTCTTTTATTCACCCTATTTTCAAAGTTAATCCCTTATGTAACCTACATCATTTAGATCGATAGTTAGTATTAAATAAACATATCGACTTATTTCCGTTAAACACTTCAATATAAGGAAAATTCTAAAAATTCAGTTGACTACAAACTTGTTAACCGATATATTGGTTTATAGGTGAATGATGTTTTCACCAATTTATTGGATTGAATCTATTTTTATATGAGAAAGGAGTTTTACGAAATGAACAACGCAACACCGACAACTACTTACAATGAAGTACATGACCAGAAAGTTTTGGAATGGGCGCGAAATTTACTTGACCAATGTTCATCTCCACGCCTAATGCAATTGGAAGTAATCAATGCTGTTGAAAGAAATGCGGTTTACAGAGGGGAAGAGTGTCTCAACTTGCTTGCCCCTGAGGCTCCTACCAGTCCGACAGTAAGAAAACTATTATCCGCTGAAGTTGGTACTCGTGCTGCTGAGGGTCATATCGGACCAACGGCAAGATGGTTTGCGGGAACTAAGTATATTGACGAGATTGAATCACTTTGTGTTGAACTTTTGAAAAAAGTATTCCGTTGTAATTATGCAGATCATAGACTTGTAGCCAGTATGATTGGAAATATGACAGTATATGCCGCTTTAACAAAACCTGGTGATAATATAATGACTATATCCCAGCCTTTAGGCGGCCATTCAAGCAATCGAATTGATGGACCTGCGGGTATTAGAGGCTTAAACATTTATGATATCCCGATGGATCCTGTTGACTTAGTAGTTGACTTAGACAAATTTGCAGCAGAGGCACGGAAAATCAAACCTGTTTTAGTTACACTAGGAGCATCCATGACCTTATTCCCTTTCCCTATTAAAGAAATGGCGTCGATTGTAAAGGAATGGGATGGAAAGATTTTCTTTGATGGCGCACACCAATTAGGACTAATCGGTGGAGGTCAATTCCAAGATCCTTTGAGAGAGGGAGCTTGTATCGTTACAGGCTCAGCTGGTAAAACCTTTAGTGGTCCGCAAAGCGGAATCATTATTTGGGATGATCCAAGTTTGACTAAGCCTGTGACGGATGTAATTTTCCCAGCACTAGCTGCTACTCACCAAGTTAATAGAGTTGCAGCCTTAGCAGCTTCTGCAGCTGAGTTTTTAGCATATGGGGAAGAATACATGGCGCAAATTGTAAAAAATGCACAGGCATTAGGGAAGGAACTGCACGACCGGGGTATAAAAGTGTTAGGAGCACATAAAGGCTTTACCACTACACATCAAGTAATCTTAGATGTAAAAAGTTTTGGCGGTGGTTTGGAGGTTGCTCATCTACTAGCAGAAGCAAACATCATTACCAATAAAAATTTAATTCCTAGTGATCGGCCTGAGGATTGGGATTACCCTAGTGGTTTAAGGATCGGAACAATTGAGATTACTAGACTTGGAATGAAAGAAAGTGATATGGCAACAATTGCTGATTTTATTGTAAATATTCTTAACGGAAGAGAAAACACTGAGAATGTAAGAAAGAAAGTCATCGAGATGCGCAAATCCTTTAACAAAATCCACTATTGCTTTGACTAGTTTCTGTTTATTGACACTGTTTTTTTCTAGGTATATATTAACTTTATGAAAAATATAAAAAAAATTACTCGTCCTCCATTAAGAGATGAAATTTACAATCAATTAAAACATGCTATCATTACGTTGCAATTCCAGCCTGGAGAGCGTATTAAAGATACTGATTTTGCCGAACAATTCGGAACAAGCCGCACACCAGTCAGAGAAGCACTTAAAAGACTAGAAACAGAAGGCTTGGTGGAGTCTCTGCCAGGTTCTCTAACAAGGGTAACGTTGTTAAATGAGAAGGAAGCAAAACATGCTTTTACAGTGGTTGCAGCACTTCATAGTCTAGCTACGAGATTAGCTGTTCCTTTACTGGATCAAAGTCACATTTCTTTATTAGAAAAATACAATGAACAACTAAGGAGCTCTCTTGAAGAAAAAGATAGCATTAATGCTGTACTTGCGGATGATTGTTTTCACGATGTCTTTATCCTTGCCTCCCAAAACACAGAAATTTCATTAGCTTTAGAACGAGTTATTCCAAAAGTAAGGCGTCTTGAATTTGCCAAGTTCAAAACACTGGAGGGACTCTCCTCCGTCCAGCAGCATAAAGAAATTATTGAAGCATGTAAGCACAAGGATGTTGAACTGGCTGCAAGTTTAGTGCAAGAGAATTGGCTAAGTTTAGGAAGATTGCTAACAGGTGAATCATTATAGGAGTAAAATGGGGACATTTCAAAGGGTATGAGATGTCCCTTTTCTGCTACGAAAGGCAAGGCCGACTTTCGCAATCAGGCGCTTTCTGTACCGAAAGCGCCTGATTGCCAAAAGCTAATTTATCTTACAACAGAATTTATTCAAAAGTTTAACCTAGACATCTAACAATTGTTCACACGCTGGCCCTTTCATGCAAAAAAGCGCAAATATCTACTCTGGAAATGCGCCCTATAAAGGGAAAACTATAAACTACTTAACTCTCCTTGAATTAATAAGTTTTAGCCAAAAATCCTTTTGGCTTATTTTTTTACTGTTTAAATATAATTCCAAACTAAACATAACTAAAAATATTGTGGGAAAAATTATGGAAAATGTATTTTTATATAGGATAGATGTACTCAATAAGATAATAATAATAATAATGTTTACTAGACGTACTAACATACCGCATTTTTTACTGATATTGAAAAAATCTTCAAGGATGGTAAGGAAATAAAAAGATCCGAAAAGTAAATGATATTCAACAATTATCACAACTTCTATATCGTAAAAAGCAAGTGGAATACCGAAAAGAATTAGACCAATCAAATAGACAATCAACGGTACATACTTCATATATTTAAACAAATCTAACAAGCACACCCCCTCTTTTGTAATATATTAACAGTTATTACGTTATTAGGGGAGTGCTATGTGGTAATAATTAAAAACGTCTACCCATCCCCATGTTAAACATGTTCACCATAAAACGCCCTTAAATGAAAATAGACGCATTCCTTATTAGAGAATTGCTCCCTTAATTAATTAACTAAAATTTATTTCCAATACCACTTAACCCTATTCAATCGAAACTGCCCGTTTGCTAAAAAAATCTTTACAAGCATACTTTCTTGTTCTAAAGTATGCTTCATGATCTTCCTTAATTATTAAGTTTCATAAATATCGGTGCTACTCTGCAAGGCTGTATGTCTATTTTCTGCCATACATTTGCCACCACATAAGGTTCAACCTTCAGCCAATTATTCAACTCTTCTATCGATGGATAATCCACTACCATCATCGATCCTATCATTTTCCATCATCATCAAGTATAGCGGCACCGTATAAATGCTGGCCTTCTTTCACTCTCTTTTCCACTGATTTTAAATGATCCTCCCTTGCCATTAATCTTCTATCGATTGCTTTATCATCAGTGCCATCATAAGCTGTAATTATGTATTGCATTCATCTCCATCTCCTTTACAATTGTCAATTTCTCTAGTTCATCTTAAAAATTGTGACTATACATTAATGCTTATCATGTTCATTAGAGGGGTTGTTTTGTTTACCAGAAAATACCATTGTAGATTAATTCATTATCCATGACTAATTATATCAATATTTCATGATTTTCCTGAACTATGCAGGAGGATTAAAATTGATATAATAGAAAGTTATAGAAATAACCTGATATTTTTAAAGGTTGGATAAATTCATTGAAATACTAGAAAAAATGGTTCTATAATAAATGTTGGGGTTTTTAAACAATTTCTAAAATAAAAATGCACAACATCACCTATTTTACTATACTTGAATTGACGAGAAACAAGTAGTAAAGGTGAGTTGTGCAATATGAATTTTAACATGCATTTACCAGGATTAAAAGGAGTAAACCTTGAGGAAATTGTTGAACAAGAAAATAGAATTTTAGTGTATATTTCAATACCCATAAAAGAACACATTTGTCCAGCATGTGGTGAAAAGACGTCGAAAGTACATGACTATCGAATGCGTAAGATTGGGCATCTTCCAATGTGGGGACGTTCAACGCAATTGATGTATAAATGCCGCCGTTATCGTTGTATTTGTGGGAAGCGATTTGCCGAAAAGGCCCCATTTGTTGAGCGTTACCAGCGTTTTTCTAAGGAAACAAATCAAGCCATGATTATTCAATCGGTTAAATCAAAAACATTTAAAGATGCTGCAATGATACTCAGTACATCCATTTCAACGATACTACGTAGATTCAATAAACAGACAAAAGCAGCGTTACCAGAAGGGTTTCGTTTACCAAAGGCGATTGCCATTGATGAATATAAAGCAGATACAGATGCCGGGGAATATCAGCTAATTATAGCAAATGCGGAAACACATGAACCAATTGATATTTTGCCGAATCGGCGACTACAAACGATAAAAACATATTTACAAAAATATGGACAAGATGTAGAAATTGTTGTGATGGACATGAATGGAAGCTTTAAAGCAGCTGTCCATCAAGCATTAGCAAAGCCAATCATTGTAGCGGATCGATTCCATTATTGTCGTTATATTCATTGGGCTTTAGATGACGTCAGAAGGAAAGTTCAAAAAGAAATGCATGCTTATGATCGCAAAAAATGTAAACGTATGCGATTTGTTTTACATAAAAACTCTGCAAAATTAACAGAAGATGAGCGTTGGTATTTAAACCGTTATCTTGGATTATCACCTGAATTAAAAAAAGCCTATGAGTTAAAAGAAGCGTATAAAAAGTGGTTTACACAAGCTAAGGAAGAGAAGAATATTCAAAAGGTGAAGGAAGGTTTAGAAGCGTTTTACCGCAAGGTAGAAGAGGCAAACATTCCATCTTTTATAAAACGTATTCAAACGATAAAAAACTGGCAGGTAGAAATCTTAAATAGCTTTGTCTTTAACTATTCAAACGGGTTTTTAGAAGGTATTAACAATAAATCAAAAGTGCTCAAGCGAAATGCTTATGGCTTCCGCAAATATGAGCACTTTAAAGCAAAAATATTATTAGGTCACATGTATAGAAAAATAGGGTTGTATGTTGGGTGAGGGAGCGAAGCGAGCCGCGACCTACCCATACATTCCTTCCTCGCTACGCTTCGGAAGAAATGTATGGGCAGGAAAAGTTAATCTTATACTCAAATTCTCTTGTTCTCTCAAGTGTTACCCCAACATTTGACAAAGGACCGAAAAAATAAAATGTACATCTGTAGGATGACAATGCTCGCTTAATCAATTACCTAAGGAGAGGAAATGAGAATTGAAATTAGAACGTTTGATATCAATCATATTCAAGCTCTTAAATAATGAAATTTTGTCGGCATCTAGTTTAGCTGAGGAATTTCAAGTATCATCGCGGACAATTTATAGAGACATCGAAGCTATTTGTGCTGCTGGAATACCTGTCGTTTCTTACCAAGGTACTAACGGAGGGTTTGGTATAATAGAAGGATACAAATTTGATAAAAGCTTAATGAGTTCTTATGATATATTGAATCTAATCACAGTATTAAGTAGTTTATCGAGTATTTTTGAAGAGAAGGAATTTGAATATACGATAGATAGATTAAAACTACTTGATACAAGTAATGGCGATAACACTTTATTGGTTGACTTGGAAAGCCATAGAACAGAACCAAATTCATTAATGGGTTTACGAAAAGCAATAAATGAAAAAAGGGTAATCCGCTTTGATTATGTAAATTACAAAAATGAATTTACATCACGGGAATTAGAACCTATTTATCTTCATTATAAGTTTCGTAACTGGTATATATATGGTTATTGTAGAGAGCGTCAGAATTATAGAGAATTTAGAGTTTCACGTATGATGAGTATTACTTTAACACAAGAAAAGTTTCTACAAAAGCACGTAATGAAAGGTGATTTATCTTATTCAGACTGTAGTCTAGAAGGGGTTGAGGATGTAGTAATCTGGGTGAATCATAATTCCTTAGCAGAAGCATTGGACCAATTCCAGATTTCTTCAAAAGTCATAAACAGTGATGGAAGCATGACAATTACAATTTCTGTTTATCAACCTCTACATGCTGGGTGGCTTAAATCTATTCTTTTAAGCTTCGGGAGTCGGGTTAAAATTATAAAACCTGTAGAACTGCAATCAATTTTAATAGATGAGGCAAAAAAATTAATTAAAGTTTATAAAGATATATGACAACATGCTGTCATATATCTTTTTTTATAATTCAAATATACATTTTTAAAATCTGGTTGTTAAGGAGTAGATGTTAAATGAATCATGCAAAAAATATGTACGAGTACCATGTTTGGGCTAATAAGGTATTATTAGAAAGAATAAAAGAATTACCAAGCAATGTCCTATATGAAGAGGTTAGTAGTTCATATCCAACTATTGCTCAAACGTTTGCTCACATCTATGTGGTAGATGTTATGTGGTTACAAGTACTTAAAGGAATTGATATGCAAGAAGCATTGGAAGCTTCTAAGGCTTTCTTAGAAAGGACTAAGTTATATTCTGTAGAAGAATTTGTTAAGTCTTATGAGGAGCTAGCTTCACATTATGAAGAATGGATGAGTAGCCAAAAAGATTTAGAAAGAAAATTTAATTTGAATAATCCTTGGACAGGTACTAGAGAAACTACTTATTCAGAAATTTTATTTCATGTTGTTAATCATGGTACTTATCATCGAGGCAACATAACAACAATGTTAAGACAGCAGGGGTACGCTTCAACAATGAATGACTTCTCTTTATATTGGTATCAGGTTAAATAATACCTGCAAATTAATGATGACTTATATCTGGAGTCGCCGTCCAATTTGTACAATAAATGTTCTTTAATTAGACTAACTAAGCCATAAAATAACTGGCCAAACAAAAAAGCCGAATTCCTTATTGATCAGGAAGTTGGCTTTTTTAGGTTGAAATTCGTTTAATCGTACTGAATGTTCGATACCCAGTTAAAAACTCTAGATGTAAAAACCATCTAGAAAAATATTATAAATGCAAAAGAAATACACAATGACTTGACAGTTATTTTACTAAAATCCATACGACAAAAAAGAATGTCTTAAAATATTTGCATTCTTTAATGAGGTTGTTTTTTCTGCTTTGGATCCAAAATGGAACGTAATTCCTGGATATCCTCTTCGGATAAGGAGTCTTCCTGGATAAACTGGACCAACATTGACTTCAGTGCTCCACCATAAATTCGTTTAACAAAAGATTCCGCCTCCGCATGCTGGCATTCGTCCTGCGAATATAGTGGGAAAAAAGTATAAATCCTTTGTTCTTTATTCACACCAACTACATTTTTTTTGACAAGACGATCTAAGAGAGTACGTATGGTTTTAGGTTTCCAATCTGTCCGTTCCTGTAGAGTGGAAATCACATCATTAGCAGTAAGTGGTGCCTCTTCCCAGAGTACCGTCATAATTTCCCATTCAGATTCAGAGATACTAGGAATTTTTTTAGACATTCTGTTCCACCTCCTTTTGTAGCTCAAAAGATTTTCGTAGTATCTTTTTATCAAGCTTTACTTAATATATTCCCTTGTCCTTCAAAATGGATAAGGTCATTTCGGCTGCCCTTTCTCCAGAGGCATTTTCTTCATTCTGTATATTTGTTGCAAAGAAATACGTATTTTCTCCGTTCTCTACATATCCGATAAACCAACCATTTATTTCTTTGCCATTGACGGTGCCTGTTCCCGTTTTTCCATAAAGAATCTTTTCATTTTTTTCCTCGAGTTTAATTGCCTCTTTAACGGTTTGAATGTTTTTTTCCTTAAACCCTAATTGATTTGTATACAAATCCTTTAATAATTGTACCTGTTCCACTGGAGAAATTTTTAATGATGATTCTAGCCAAAATTCATTGATTCCTCCAGACATGTCTAAATTACCATAATTGATTCGTTTCAAATAAGAATGGATAATCCCAGCCTTGGTTCTTTTATCTAATTCCTGAAAATACCAAGTCACTGAATTTTTCATCGCCGTCGTTAAATTTTGTTCCGAATTCCAAGAATCAAAGGGATATTGTGTGCCATTCCATTTTATCGTAGAGTTTTCATTTGATATGATTTTTGATTCCAGTCCAAACAATGCACTATAAATCTTATAAGTAGAATTCGGAGATACTCTCAAAGTACTTTTATTTTTATTATATATTTGATACTGATCAGTCTGGATATCATATAAGACAAAGCTCCCATCATAGCCGGTAAAATGCTCACTTAGGTCCATATAAAGAGCCTTTTCATCTTTAAAATCATAATGATTATTATCATTAGCCATGGCAGAAATTAACGGAATCTGACTAGCAACCAATACCCCTAAAATAGTAAAAATCGCTTTACTTTTTAGCTTCAAAATCTTTGATTCTTTTTTATAGGAAGCAATACGTTCTATGCGACTTTTAATTTGCTTTTTGGAGCCATGAAATTGATTAGCTAAAATAAAGTTTTTCTGTCGTGAAACTTTGGCTATAAAATTAATGATTGTTATCCCATATTCTCTATGACAATTCTCATCTAAGGAACTTAATACCGCATAATCACAGGCAATTTCACGATCTAATCTCATTTTTCGAAAAGCAATCCAAACTAGTGGATTGAACCAGTAAATGATTTGAAAAATAACGATGAGATAATTCGTAGCTATATCCTTAGATTTATAATGATTAAGCTCATGCAAAAAAATATATTTGATTTCATCCATAGACAGCCATTCGTCAAAATTGCCAGGCAACACGACATAATTTCTGAAAATGCCAAATGTCATCGGAGATTTGACATACGGTGATTCCCCTACAACTAAATTTCCCGATATATTCAATTGCTCTTTGCACTGTTCAAACAAAAACTGCACGCCTTTATTTTCCAAAGGGTATGTTGTTCTTTTAATTTTTTTTACTTCAAGCCATGCCTTTACTGCCAGAACGGTCATGGTAAGCAGCCCAGCGATCCATATACAAGCTGTAATGATATTTAGATATTCCAGATTATACCGATTGACAGATATGGAATAGTCCTGAATCCAATTTGAGTGTTGAATATCCTCTGTAATCATATTGGAAGGACTTGTTCCGTTACTTTGGTTGACATCCAAAGCACTATAGGAATATTCAAAAGGTAATAATTGAACTGGAATAAAAGGCAGTATCAATGCAAACAACAATAAAAACCATAAATTATATTGCCCTTTTGGTGATAATTGTTTTTGGAATACTCTCCTCACCAGTATAATTCCTGAAATGGTTAAAGAAGACACTATAAAACAGATAATAAAGTATGTAAAAAACATGTTATTAACCTCCATGTCTCACCGGTCACACTAAAAATTCCTCGGACTTTGTTGCTTTCTACTTAAAGCGGAAAGTTAAATAAAAACTTTTTCATAAATATAACCACTTCCCAGAATTACAACTGTAATATTCAAATAATATCACGCCAGTTCCAGTTTATCAATCTATCCTATTTAGAGAAATATTTTGATTCTTAAAGGTTGACCAAAACAGATTACGAATGTAATATTGTATTACACGTGTAATACTTGTATTGAGAAAGGTGGAGATTTAATCGATTCAAGCCAGTAAAACGCCGATGAATAAACTTTGAAATATATCATTTAATAGAAAAGAGGTTATGATTAATGCATACATTATGCAGACTACATAAACATAAAGGAACCCTCCTTATATCAATATTCATTCTAATCATGCTAGCTGGTTGCACGAATGCTGCCACTTCACCTGCTCCCCCGCCCGAACAGGAAACCAAAGAGGAAGCAGGAGTTCATGCAGAAGAGACATTTAGACAACTTGAGAGTCAGTTCGATGCCCGCTTGGGAGTATATGCAATCGATACTGAAACGGGTAAGAGTACCTCCTATCGAGCAGATGAGAGGTTCGCCTTTGCTTCTACTTACAAAGCACTTGCTGCAGGTGCAATTCTTGAACAGAAATCATTGAATGAGCTTGATGAAATGATTACTTACACGAAGGATGATTTGGTCACATATTCACCGATCACAGAGAAACACGTAGATACAGGATTGTCTCTAAAAGATATTGCAGAGGCTGCAATCCGCTACAGCGACAATACAGCAGGGAACCTACTTTTCAATAAACTGGGAGGTCCTGCAGGATTTGAATCTGCACTTAGGAATATTGGAGATATGGTTACAGAGTCAGATCGCTTCGAGCCTGATTTGAACTTCATAGTTCCAGGAGACACCCGTGACACAAGTACACCGAGAGCACTTGCCACAAGTCTGCAAACATACGTGATTAGTGACTTGCTTCCTTCAGAAAAGCAGGCACTCATAAAAGATTGGTTAGTTGGGAACACCACTGGAGATACACTAATCCGAGCTGGTGTACCTAAAGACTGGGTCGTTGGTGATAAGAGTGGTGCAGGAAGTTACGGCACAAGAAATGACATTGCAATTGTTTGGCCACCTGATCGTGATCCAATTGTCATCGCTATTCTATCTGACCGTAATATTGAGGACGCTACTTATGACGATGCTCTTATTGCAGAGGCAGCAAAAATCGTAATAAACGCTCTAAAATAAATAATATACAAATAAGACGGAAGCTTACTAGTATATATCGTTATCGGAACTAGCTATACCTTTAATTTATTTAAAATATATAGGTGTTATTTTTCACAACTAATTTTAAAACCCAGCTACTTTCATGCGAAAGATTAGCTGGGTTTATTAATTATTTTCCCATTCATTTATTCAAGAATATAAACGCATCCATTAGTAATATAACGAACTAATAGCTTTTTCCACTTTCTAGTTACCATAAAAATTCGGAAAATCAAATACATGTTCTGTTTTCATCAAAAATAAAGGTGTAGTTTTCCCAGTAGCTATGAACATTAGATATTTCTATCTCCTCCATTGAGTTGAAGAATACAGATATTAGTAAGATTGAGGTAACATTTTAATAAAGTACTTTGGGGATTCAGTAAACCCTTGTCGCATATAAAACCTATGTGCCTCTTTTCTCCTTGAATGGCAATGCACTTCAATTCTATCACAATTTCTTTTAATAGCTAAATTAGTACAATATTCTTCACATCTTACGCCCTATTCCCTTACTTCTAATGTTTTTATCAACTGCAAAATAACTTATTCTTGCGAAATCTCCCTTTACAGCTAATTGTGGTATAAAATGAACTGAAATGAAGGCAATGACATTTTTTTCTTCTTCAAATACCAATAATTCCTCATTCGGGTCCATAAGAAGTATTTGAACTTTTTCTTTTAAAAAAGGTTCGGTATTTGGATAATCCAACTGGTTTAATAACAAAGAAATCTGCTTGCAATCATCAATACATGCTTTTCTAATCCCCATTCATTCCACTCCTCAAATTTTCAACTGTTCCTTATTATATTTATATTCATCTACTAAAGGTTAATATAAAACTATTTAAATATTGAGAGTGAGAAACAGATAAATACGGTACCACTAAATAAAAAAATTAGACCTAAACATAATATCCAAGCCAAATAGCTTGTTAAACTTAAACAGTCCCATAATTCTAAAATATATATTACGACTCTTTTCCTAAGCGAAAGCCCATTAACATCTTTTAAAGTTTCCTTAAAATCTTTAATACCTATTAGAAATAATATTAAACCAATAATCAAAAGTAAAATTCCTATGAGAAATCCATCCATGTTCATATGCTATCTTTCCTTACTTTGAACTTAGTGTTCATCTAAATAAGTATTCATTTGTGTATATTTAACATAATAGAATAGCCAATAAACTGTCTCGTCAGCTAAAATATATTTTAACAATCTCCCTTATATTTTAGCACCAATATCCAAGTAGATTGTTTATTTTTAAGAGGATAGCCGTTTAAAAGAAAAAGACGTGTTCCTAAATAAACACGCCTGAATGCTGAATATTTAAAAATAAAAAGAGGTACATATAAATCTTTCCGGTAATTTTACTAAAGACCTTGTTAGTACAATAAGAAATAGGTCAAACTATTCTCCTTCTTAGCAAAGAAACGATTAAAGTCAGCGCAAATAAAGCAATTACTATATGTGGAGCTGCGAATATCCAGTGAGCAACAAAATTACTTGTTGGCGTCCCATCGGATATACTACTCCCACTAAAGATAAACCATAACAAAATAGCAGGGATTTGAATTAACAATACAAAAAATATTAAAACACCTTCTATTACATTATTGACTTTATCTTTAATTAATCCTTGGAAGACAACAATTCCTCCTAAAACAACAGCTATTAATCCCCAAGTAACTACTTCTGATTCAGTTTGACCAAAAAATTGAAGTAAATAAAGTAACCCTGTTAATGCCGTTAATACTCCTAAAACAATTTCCAATTTAGATGAACTCTTTATCATTATTCATCCTCCTCAAAAATTTTTCACATTGCATTAACCTACTTCGATAGTTTAAGTGCTTCCACACAACATCATCTAAACTTTAACATAATATTATTACAGAAAATGTCACTTTTGATAAAAAACACGCGTATTTAAATAAACGCGCCCTTTAATGGAATAATTACATTATTTAATAGGGCGATACCTTCATTATTTAATAGGCAATACCTACACGCATTTTTATATAATCACTGCTTTTTATTTGGCTATATGCAAATTCAGCAGTATCCGGCACTGAAATTTTAACACCACCCTCTGGCAAAAAATTACTATCCGTTCGATATTTACCTAACCTTTCCCCATCCGGTAAATATGTAGGACAGACAATCGTCCATTCGAGTTTTGATTGTTTAAGCATATCGTAGACTTTATGATGTTCTTCGGCTGCACGGGTTGACTTTTGCTTAGATTCACTTGATTGATAACGTAATAAATTTGGGCTAACTCTACTTTGCAAGATACCTGCAGTTCCTATAGTGATAATTCGTTTTATACCTTCTTTTTCCATAGCTTCGATAATAAATGGCATACATTCTGATAGAGTGGTTGTCCCATCTGTATTGAGCGCACTAATAACAACATTAATTCCATGCAGTGAGCGTAAAATAGCATCTTTATTCAAAACATTACCTTGAATAATAGTTAAATTTTCATGATTTATTTGAACCTTTTCTGGAGTCCGAACTAGCAGAGTAACATGATGACTATCGTGAAGGGCATGAGTAACTATTTTAGCTCCAACTCGTCCAGTTCCACCTAAAATTAAAATATTCATTAAAACGAATCTCCTTTTAAGAATTAAAATATTACGCAAACTATAAAAACTATTATATCTTTTTTTAATATAATTAAGTTTGGAATACTTTAGTATATTAATCCCTCTAAAATTTAGGTAGGAGATTTAGTTTTCTTTAGAGAAGTTGTTCCACCAATCTTGCCCCTTCATGAAGAAAGATGCTTTCACAATCTTTAAATAAGAAACATTTTTTATTTTATTTGTTTTTTGGCAAAGCAAAACTTTATTCAAGAAGAATGACTTCATCACCCACATGAATTTCACCAGTTTTTATAACAGAAGCATATACGCCAAAATAATTGCTTCTTTCTTTTACAACTGTTTTTAGCAAAGTCGCATCTCTTTCTGCACTTTCAGGATTAACGGTAATAATCATACATCTTTCACAATGCCTTTTTAATTCTATTTCAACTTTATTCCCTATCCTAACTCGTTTACCAAACCATTGTTCTTCTATAAAGGGGATTTTTTCCTTTAATGCTATAAATAAATTAGGTCGAAAACGTCTATAATCAATCTCTGATTTTCCCCATATTTCTTTCAATTTATCTAATGAAGCATCAGTAACAAGTTGAATGTGTTCTTCTTCAATTGCTCCTAAAGGTACGTGAGTAGGGGGATATGTAACAACAGAAATTTTCCGTTTCGATTTGTGCTCAATTTCATTCGTTAATTCTTCATCCCCCCAATTAAAAATCTTACCTTCAGGTGTCAATATTTCAACTTTGGGATATACATCCACCGACTCTTTACCTACGAATCTTGCTTTATATCGAACCATTTCTGGAAACTGTGTTATTGTTAAAAACTTTCCAGGCCTTGTTTCATCTAAAAAAGCATGACTACGGTCTCCGTACAAGCCATACTCCATTAATTTTGTTTTTTGTACGCTCTCCCCATAAAAAGATTTTACAGGATGACGAACAATCTCCTTGATTTGACCAATTAGCATAAAACCCCCCCTATTTTTTGTCTATTTTATCATACATTGTTAATTATTCTGCCCTTAGTTTAAGTGTACTCCTTCACAATGTCTATTAACGTTACTAAAAAAGCTGGCCCCATTGCAGAAAAAAACATTGTGTCCTATAATTGTAGCTTTAAAATAAAATTTGATCAAAATACCTTAAAAACCCAATTTTAAAAGAACCCGTTTTGAAAAAAGATTGATCATTTTCTTTGTGAAGTATTGTACATTTTTTATAAAAAAGTTTAATCATTTTCTAACTGCAAACTTCAACAATTGCGCACTTGTTTTGAAGATTACATTTATGATAAGACTTTATTAACATTCAAAAGATAGTACATCTGCTAACCTTCTAGAGGAACTAACATGGCTGCAGTAAAATTAATTATTTACCTAAATTATGAAAAAAAGAGCTTAATATCAGCTCTTTTTAAACAATAATTTATTGTGGAATATTCACTTTAAAGGAGTCAAACTCAACCGACTTTATAGAATCACCTTTTAATTCTAACTCTTTTTCCTCGCCGTTTTCGTCAATTTCTACTCCTCCCCCGCTCGACGGAATGACTAAGTAAGGAGTGATTGTCAATTCAGTAACAGGAGACCCCACGGGATCAAATTGTTTATTACTTTTAAACACTATTCTATCCTTAACCCTTTCCCCTGAAACTCCACCCGAGCGGCCTGTAATTTCATTTCCATCTTGATCTACTACAAGGAATTCAATATATCCTCCACGACTTAGGTCAAAATCAACTTCCTCTTCAGAACTCTCATAGGCAATACTTAAACCTGTTTCACTATAAGATATTTCTGTTACAGTTAGATTCAAGCCATCAACTGACTGTGTATGGTAAACAGGAATTTTATAAATATCAGTAATTTTTTTAACAGGAGTTGTGAAATACCACTTCTCTCCATTCTCACCCCGTAATATTAACCCAAGTTCGAACTTTTCCGGCATCTCTTCAGTTATATTGATTTCTTGAATGGCAGTCCGAGTTGTTGACGAAAGTTTCTCTTCTCCATAGCTCCCAGTAGAATTGCTAGGCAACTTTCCATTAATTGTATAGTCCATCCCTGAACCAAAATAATCTGGCTCAAGGTACTTCTCCGATTCGATTAAAAGACCTATCGTAATATTATTTTGATCGTATAGAATTTCATTAAGCGTAACGGAAATCCCATTAATCGTCTGTGTCTCGCCTATTTCATTTATTAACCCATTTTCTTGGGCTCGTTGTAAACCGACTATATCCGAATTCCCGAAAATAGAACCGATAATCGGTATATGAGACAAACTGTTTGCCAATGCAGGAGAGTAGTAAGACGAACCAAGCAATATTGCAAAAACAGCTGCCACACAGCTTAAAGCGTAGGTTGCTTTTCTTCTCCAATGACCCACTTTAATATGCTTTGTATTTGAATGCTCTTTAGCTTGAATTATTCCCGAACGAATAGCTGAACGAACTTCATCTTGTGGAAACTCCTTAAATGGATCATGTGACTTTTTCATTTAATTGATAACTCCTCTCTAACTCACTTTTTAATTTTTTCTTAGCTCTACGTAAATTCGTTTTTACTGTACCAACCGGAACCTCCATAATCTCGGAAATATCTTTAATGGACAGGTCATGATAGTAAAACAAGATGATGGATGTTTGATAGGACGAATTCAACCTCGATAGCGCCTCACTTAAATGAAAAGATTCTATCTCTTCGTCCTGTTTTTGATCTAATTTCTTCAATAATTCGCTATTCTCATAAGGAAACACTTGGTCTCTTTCTCTTAATAGCCGATAACATTCGCGAATTAAAATTCTAAACAGCCAAGTTGAAAAATATTCTGGATTTCGCAATTGTTTTATCGCAAGGAATGCATTATACGCTGTTTCTTGAATAGCATCTAAAGCATCCTCTTTTTTTCTAACGTAAGAAAGCGCTTTGTAATATAACATTTTTTCTTCTTTAAAAAGCAGTTCTTCAAAGGCTTCAACGTCTCCATCTATCGCCCGTTGTACAGTATTTGGATTATGTTTCATCGTATCATCATTCCCTCCTCTCACTAATTAGAGTGATCTAGATAAAACAAAAGTTTCAACTTTATCATTTTTCCTAAATTATTAAAAGTTTCAATTATTTAAATTTAAAACTAACAAAGATATAAAGATAAAAAAAAGTATGTTTTGATCTGTAATCAAAACATACTATAATTAATTATTTATAAAACCTGTCCAACTAAATACAACGTTAGTTTAAGTGTAATCCTTTACAACCTCAATTGCATTAAATAAAAATATATGTTTACTTTCCTCCACAATCTGATCCGATTGTTGAAGTTCTTTATTCAATTAAAGCGACTCTTTAGTGCAATAACAATTACTTAATTTAGTTATGTTTCGACAGTGAATTCCAAACCAATATTGTCCCAATTAAAATTTGAACAATACCTAAAATATACGGAAACCACCCCATTATTTCATTAAGTACTGTAGCAAATTTTCCAGGAGGATAGCTCCAACCTGTAAGATTTGGTATGTACGTTGCAATTGCTAAATGCATAATACCTAACAAAATTGTTCCCGAAAGAATTAACAAAGAACCTATAAGATAATATTTGTTTGGATTCATATTTCCTCTCCATTTCTTTTTTCCACTAACCTGCTTGTAAGTTTAAGTACATTTCTTCCAATTTCCCTTAAACATTAACATAAATATCCAATTATTTTAAGTCATTTATTCCTTTAAATGGACCTAAACTGCAAAACGAGCGCCACTTCCTCAAGAATGGCGCCCAGTTGTTGAAGAGCAGAACCTTAAATTTCAAAACTTATTCGCATTTGGAACGATCACTTCTTCGGAACTTCCTGATTCGTCGTAAAGTTGATCGGTGATATTCCTTTCGCTTTCCACACCGTACCTCTTCGCTCGTACTCGAATAACCTTTCTACGGCATTCGCGATTTGAGGACCTAACTCACGCTCAACTAAATACAAGGATACGTCAAGTCCCGAAGTTACGCCTCCCCCACTCAATAGTCGAGGAGATCTTCAACGACTCTTGCATTAATCAGAATTGCGCCGGCAGCTTCTAACGCTTTGGAAGTAAAACTCTTCCTGAATTCGGATGATAAACGATTGCTGCTAAGATTAAAATGTGTAGAGAATTGTTACGTATCATCGATTGTAAAACATACATTTCAAGTATTCCAAAGTTTCGTTCTTGTTAAGCAATCTGGCCCTATAACTGAAAAAGGTTCAATTACTCTTCAAGAATTGCGGCCTTTTAATTGAACATCATATATACTGTATAGCTTTTACAAATATTCATAAGTTAGTAAAGCAACTAACTTTCTTTTTTTATAAAAAGAGGAACTAACATGACAGCTCCGATGATTAGATAACTAACTACAAAAATACTATCGATTATTACTGGTGTATTTATTAGTACTTGATCTTCGCCTTCCATATACCCTATCACCTTGAACACGGGAGGGAAGACCCACAAAATCCATTTAAAAAACAATGATATTTCGATAATTGATTTTGAGGCGAGTGAAACTACGATTATAAATACAGACGAAAGCCAGGCGTATTTTTTTGTTGCAAGTTTAGTAGCGGAAAATAGGGTTCCTACTAATATCCCAAATGCCATAAAGACCAAATGGCTGTAAAATGCATAAGCATATAGCTGAATTGACATATTCCCTTTGAAGCTATCTGTTATGATTGGGAAAAAAATTGCAAACAAAAGTAAAGGTATCATTACTATTAGAATAGTTAGCCATTTGCCAAATAAGTAACTCACTTTTCTTTTAAGATGAGATATTAAGATATGCTTTTCGCTTTCTTCATCCAATGTAAAAATGGACATTGTAATCCATGTCATAATTAAGTACATTACAATAGATGATACTGCGTAACTGCTAAGTATTGGCACATTTTTATAGGCATATAAAATAAACACCCATGCAAAAAAAATAACAACGGGTGGGATAAATTTTAATGAACGAACATAGCTTATTATTTGGTAACGGATAAAAGCTGACAACTTACTACCTCTTCTCTGTTAATTCAAATATTGAACATCCTCTTTGAAGCAACATGGCTAATATCTTATCAGACTCTTTCGCTGAAACAATTATTTCAACAGAATCTTTCCCTATAAATTTATGTCTAATAGACGGAATCTCTGTTATTATCTCTTTAGTGGGGATACTTGCTCTTATGTATCTAAATTTTTCCTTTTTGATTTTTGCAGCATCGTAGACAATTCTTCCACTCTCTACAGTTAAAACCCTATCGGCTAATCCTTCAATTAGTAGTGGATCATGTGCAGTAAAAATAATCGTTTTTCTCCCTTGGAGAGAATTTAGCTGATTCAAAAGCTCGATTTTTGCTTTATCATCTAACCCAGTTAGCGGCTCGTCCAATAATAATAGATCAGGATTCTTCAGCAATGCCTGGATAATTCCGGCTTTCTGCTTTGTCCCTTTTGAACAATTCTTCAAAGGGGTGGTTAGAAAGTCTGTAATTGCAAACAGCTCAGCATAATTCTCAATTCTTTTTAAAATTCCTTCATCCCATTTACAAGTCATTTTACCCATTAACATTAAATAGTCTTTTAATTTGAATCGGATACTTTCTGGAAAGTGTTCAGGTACATATCCTATGTTAATTTGAGATCTCTTCACTTGCCCGGCAGTTTCTTCAAATATACCCCCAATGAGTTTTAAAAGGCTGCTTTTCCCTGATCCATTAGTTCCGGTGATTGCCACTTTTTCACCTTGTGAAATACTTAAAGAGACTTCTTTAAGAATCATTATTCCATCAATTTCCTTGCAAGCTTGATTTGCCTCGAATATTTTCATCAAAAATCACTTCCATCTTCCCTCATTTTACTAGCAGAAATAAAGGCAAAAATCTACATTTTCCTAAAGGTACCCTTCATAGATAATAGACCGCTTATTTAATTATACAGTAATTTCCACACAAGTTAGTAATCAATCATTATTATCATTACTAAGAGTTAATTCAAGGAGATTACTCCATTAAATGCCCCTTTAATGAAAAATGCACTTTCCTTATTCAGGAAAGCGACTGATTGTTTAATACAGTCTAACCATATATTTTAAAAAGTTATTAAATGGTTGGAGTTATTTTCTTAAACTTTCAACTTCTTTTAGTTCTATTTCACCAATACTATACTCCCCTAGTTTACTAACAAATTCATCGTATTCTAATGGCCCTTCAATTTCTTCAGAATCTATGTTTAGAATCCAGTAATAATCTTCTTCAGTAGAAGGTTCTATTTGTTTACAATAAATAAAACGATTATTCCATCCTACTTCTACAACCTTAGAAGGTATTAAATCTTCGCCCCACCAGCCTTCTTCAGTTTTTTGGGCAATGGTAACTTCATTTGCAGAGGTTCTAATAACTGAATAATTACCAGGTAAATCGATATCGTAATCCCCCAAACCTGCACAACCAGATAAAAATATACAACAAATTATTATGCTCATTAGCTTTTTCATTTATAAAATCATCCTCTATAAATGTTGATATATCAAAGCTTTATTCCGTTTATACTTAACTATTAACAGTGTGTATTAATTAATCCCACTTCTATAATCATAAGTTTCGTGAGGTAATTCTAGTTGTACATTATTTATAATCACTGTACTATCATCTAACCATTCAATAGTTGCATTTTCCTCTCGATATCGCCAATAGATTTTCTTTGTCCTTTTATTTTCTTTATTTAAAACTAATTCCCCCAACACTGCATATGAAACTGTAGCACCTCCTTAGATAAATAAGCATTGATTGTATATGTCCCATTTGGAGAAGTGGATTGATTAATTAATTCGTCTTTAAATCTACCCCAATCAAAGAAAAGCCAATATATTCCGTAACCAATGATACCTGCAAATAATAAAATCCATATTAAAACTACTGTAAGAATTTTTTTATACGTTTTCTTCATTTCTACTTTATAATGTATATTAGAATACATTGGTGATTCCTCCGTAAGATTAGAATCTAGAGTTTCGAGCACTACTATCTTAAATTTTAATTATGGCAAAAGTTTCAATGTGAGGAAATTGTTTTTCTTAAATTAAATAAGACGCATCCCTTATAAAGAGGGCACTGCAAAAAGAAAGAAACTTTAAAAAATACTACAAAAAAGTCTCTAGTAATTTAAATTTTTTATTACCAGAGACTTTTTTGTCATTATTGCCTATAAAAAACCCTTAGTGGGCTCGCACTGACCTAAAAAAATGAGACAAATAAAAACACCTTTCGTTGAAAAACGGGTATTAAACCTATAAATCCAACGTGGAGGTGTTTTTTCTATGGGAACAAGAGTTAGTTATCCAGTAGAAATTAAAATGAAAGCAATCGAAATGAGGTTAGCAGGAATACCTGTTAATCAAGTTTTAGAAGAATTGAATATTCGAAATTATACACAACTAAAAACGTGGATGAAGTGGTATCGAAATGGAGAACTTCATCGCCTTGAACAGCCAGTTGGAAAGCAATATACCTTTGGTAAAGGACCAGAATATGAAAATGAAACAGCTAAATTAAAGGCTGAGAATCGTTATTTAAAGCAACAAATTGAAGTTTTAAAAAAGTACGCAGAATTGGAAAGGAAGTGGTGCCAAGAATAGTTGTGCAATTGGTAGAAGAACTAAAAGAAGTCATGACAATTGGTGAAATCTGTGACCACTTGGGGGTAGGTAGATCATCTTATTATCGTTGGAAAAAGAATAATAACGTTGAAACAAAGAAAGATATTCGGGATAAGAGAATTGGTGAGTTGTGTAAACTTCATAAATATCGATACGGATACCGAAAAATCACAAGCATTTATGGAGAACCGATAAGTGAAAATACAGTAAGTAATGCAAAAATATAATTGGCAGTGTCGAGTAAAAGTGAAGAAACGTAAAAGCACTGGACAACCAGCATACGTCGCACCGAATTTATTAAATCGTGAATTTACAGCGGAAGCACCATTTGAAAAGTTAGTAACAGATATTACCTACTTGCCTTTTGGTCAATCAATGATGTATCTTTCAAGTATTCTAGATGTCTTTAATGGCGAGATTGTAGCGCGTACAATCGGATTTACTCAAGATACAGAGTTTGTTTTAGATACATTAAATCAGCTACCAGAATTACCTGAAGGCTGTATCCTGCATAGCGATCAAGGTTCTGTATATACGTCCTATGACTATCAAAAGGCAGTAAAAGAAAAAAGAATTACCATGAGCATGTCTCGTAAAGGCACGCCCGCTGATAATTCTCCAATTGAAACGTTTCACTCCTCGCTAAAGTCTGAAACGTTCTATCTCGACGGAATCAATCGCACAACGAATGCGCATGTGATCCAAATCGTCGAAAACTATATAAATTATTATAACAATATCCGTATTCAAACGAAACTAAACAGCCAATCGCCGGTAAAATACCGCCAACTAACTGTAAAGTAGGGTGTTTTCTTATTGTCTCAAAAAGGATGGTAAGTACCTACCAAGCTAGGGCTTTTTTATACTTAATTTAGTAACTGCCTTTCTATTGATACATGATGACTACAAAACGTTATTCATCAGACACTAATGACGCATTATAATGCTTTTTTACTTCCTTAATAGACAAATAAAGCTGATAGTTTCCATATTTCAATAAATCATTCAAAAGGTGATTTAAAGCTTCTTGTGAACGAACCGTTATTTTCAGATGATAACATGCATCTCCTGAAACACGATGTGCTTCGCTAATTTCATTACGAGTAGCGATAAATTTCAATAAATCATCATGCGTATTTGCATTCATGAAAAAGATAACAAAAGCTGTAAAAGAAACCCCCATCTTCAATTCATCAATCACAATTGAATATGCTTTGATGATGCCGTTATCTTCCATTTTTTTGATACGATTGCCTACCGCCTGTCCTGTCATATGGATTTTTTCACCAATTTCTTTCCATTGTATCCGAGCGTTTTTATTTAATAATTGTAGAATTTGAACATCAACTGAATCAATTTGCATAGTAACTCCTTTCACAGTGAAAAAGTTTTGACTGATAGTATTTCATGAGACCATCGAAAATTCATTCAAATATGTATATCCTTATACTATACAAAATTTTAAGAGGTGAAGAAAATGACAACTGCTTTATTAGTAATTGATATCCAAAATGATTATTTTCCAAATGGAAAGATGACTTTAACAAACCCTGAGCAAGCAGCACAAAAAGCTGCGAAACTGCTAACACACTTTAGACAAACAGGTGCACCAATCTTTCATGTACAGCATATCACAGAAGGTGAAGTGGCTCCTTTTTTCCATCCAAATACAGAAGGTGTCGAAATTCATGAGTCAGTACGCCCATTAGAAGGCGAGACAGTCATAGAAAAACATATGCCGAATAGCTTCTTCAATACAAACTTACATGAAAAACTACAAGAGCAAGGGGTTAAAGAACTAGTCGTTTGCGGTATGATGTCACATATGTGTATTGATGCAACAGTACGTTCAGCAGTCGAACACGGATATACATGCCAAGTGATTGAAGATGCTTGTGCAACAACAACATTACAAATTGAAGATAAAATCATTCCCGCTGATCATGTTCATTATGCATTTATGGCCGCATTAAATGGCACTTATGCAACAGTGAAAACAACAGAGGCATTTTTTAAATAAAAGAACTTCTCTTGAATCATAACGTTTTTCTTACGTAAGAAAGATATTTCAGAACCTAAAAAAAGGGTGTCCAGAAAAAAATTGAACTGAACCCCGAATAGTGGACACTTTAAAAAAAGTGGACCTATTCGGGGTTTTTCTATTTTCATCACTAGAAAACCCCGTTATACTAACCATACGATTTAGGAACGGGAGAACACTATGAGTAAAATAATTTTTAACGAACATCAACGCAGACAAATTGAAGCGAATCCAAATGTCGCTTCAGTATCTGATTGCGCCATTCAATATACAGCGGAATGCAAATTAAAAGCTGTTCAGGAAAACTTACAAGGTAAAGGACCGGCCCAAATTTTTAGAGAAGCCGGATTTGATTTAGAAGTCATTGGGCTGAAGAAAGCTCAAAGTGCATTGAATCGTTGGAAGAAAACGTTTCAAACCTATGGTGAAAAGGGATTTTCAGAGGAACGTCGAGGAAAAGGAAGTACAGGTCGACCACGGACAGAAAACTTATCGGCTGATAAAAAGCTGGAGAAAGCAGAAGCACGTATTCGATTATTAGAGGCTGAATTGGCCCTTCTAAAAAAGCTCGAGGAAATGGAAAGGCAGGCGAAGAAGAATCGTATTTAACCCCGAAAGAGAAGTATCAAGTAATCAATGAAACGGTTCGACTGTATCAACTAAAAAATCTAACACGCTATCTGTGCCAAGTAGCGAATGTCATTCCAAGTGGTTACTATAAATGGCTTCAAAATATGGAGAAACATGCGTTACGTGAAGAATCGGACTATCAAGATTACATATTATTAAAATCAATCTATGACGAAGCGAAAGGAAAAATCGGTTACCGTGGGTTTTATATGGCATTAGTAGATGTATTGGACAAACCGATGAACCATAAAAAGATTCTTCGTCTGATGCGCAAATTCAATTTATATGCGAAAGTACGACGAGCGAATCCATATCGCCAGATAGAAAAGGCAACGGAAGCACACCGTCGTATTCCGAACCATTTAAAGCGTGAATTTAAGCAGGACGAACCAGGAAAAGTATTTTTAACCGACATTACCTATCTTCCATATCGAGGTGGGCAAACGGCTTATTTATCGTGCGTAAAAGATGTGGCTACACGAGAAATTGTAGCGTATGAGTTGTCGACAACACTCAAGATGTCCATTGTTTACAAGGCACTCGAGAAGTTGGAAGCCCATTTAGATAAAAACCTCCATCCAGAAGCAATGATTCATTCTGATCAAGGTGTCCATTATACGCACCTCAATTTCAGCAGCGTGTAAAAGAAATGGGGCTTCGTCAATCCATGTCTCGTAGAGGAAACTGTTTGGACAACGCACCGATGGAATAATTCTTTGGGCATTTAAAAGATGAAATAGATTATAAAGAAGCAGAAAGTTTAGCAGAATTACATACACTTGTGATGGATTACATGAATCATTACAACCATACAAGAAAGCAATGGACATTAAAAAAGATGACTCCGGCAACTTACCGAAGTCATCTAATCGCAGCGTAAGAACAACTACATCCCTTTTTATTAAACTGTCTACAAAATGGGGCGCAGTTCACAATACCGAATTCAATCCTCCATAGCTGCTTAATTTAATATAATGTCTAACTTTTTGGGGTCACTTCAACTGAAGGAAAGCGCCCAATTGTTGAATAATTCAATAATTATTTATGATACGGTTCACTGCTAGTTTGTTGGTAAAGCAAAAAATTTCTTAGAAAGAGTGTGTCTAGACAAAAGGAATCAGTTAACCAGGATAGTCAAATAAAGCTTTCAAGTATGAGACTAGAAAGAACTGTTTGCCAAGGGTATCGAGCCACTTAGGAGTGCACCTCCATCTGAATGGTTAGCTGCGACAAGGTCACCTCCGTGTTGCTTAATGATTTTCTTTGAAATCGTCATGCCCAGCCCAACTCCCCCAGTTAAACGATTTCTTGATACTTCCCCACGATATAATGGTTCAAAAACCCGCTCCAACTCATCTGAAGAGAAACCCTCACCTGTATCTTTAATGGTAAAGATCACATTGTTGCCATTCTTATAGCATTCTACAAAAATCTTCCCATGGCAGGGTGTAAACTTGACCGCATTATCCAATAAATTGTTCATGGCTCGCTCCAATAAGTGCGCATCACCAATGACTACACACTCCTCACCAAATTGATGCATAATAATCGATACATGCTTCTGGTGAGCTAATGGACTAACACTGTCAATCGACCTCTGTAAAACAATTGAAAGGTCTACCGTATTTTTTTTGAATTCCGTCTCTAATAATTCTGTTTTTGTAAATGTGAAAAGGTCCTCTACAAGTCGGTCCAATTGTGCAGACTTTTCCTTACAAACTTGCAGATACTTTGCTTGTTTTTCAGGTGAATCAGCAATGCCTTGCTCTAAACCTTCTAAATAGCCCCTCAAGGCAAATAATGGTGTCCGTAAATCATGCGCAACTGCAGCAATCACAAATCTCCGTTCATCTTCCAATTCTATCTGTTTCTGATAAGATTTTTTTAAACTATCTACCATTACATGAAAACCATCATGGACCTCAGCAATTTCTGAAATCTTTGAGGAAGGTAACTGAATATCCAAATCCCCTTCTGCAATCTGCCTAGCACTTGCGCTCATTTTCTCCAGAGGAATGAGAATATATCTTCGCATTGTATAGGCAACAATCAAAAAGGACAATAGTAGACCAGAAATTACTGCAATAATTTGAGTCATTTTTGAATCGGCTTGAATGCCAAGATTGAACGATTTAGTTTCAAGAAAATGCGCCCCCACATAAAATATCCATGGAAAAGTCAGGATAATAAATAAGCAGAGAATGGTAAACTTACGAATACGAATGGTTTTCATTTTATTCTCCTTTGAAACGATAGCCTATCCCCCATACGTTGACGATAAATTGTGGATTATTTGGATCAGCCTCAATTTTCTCCCGAAGTCGACTTAGATGGACTCGAATTGTATGTTTGTCACCAATTCCTTCCCAAAATTTATTCAGTAATTGGTCGTAAGAAAATACATATTTCGGATGTTCTGCAAACAATTGCAGCAAATCATACTCTTTCGGTGTTAGTGAGATGGGCTGCTCTTCCACAAAAACTTCTCTTGTCGACAAATCCAACGAGAGCCTTCCATAATCCAGGACCTTCCTCTTCAATTCTTGCTGAGAACTGGAGCGTCGTAATACAGCCTTCACTCTTGCAACAATTTCACCCGGCGAAGCGGTTTTAATTATATAATCGTCTCCTCCAAGTGCTAAACCGCGAATCTTATCTACATCATCACTTAAAGCACTCAAAAAAAGAATCGGTACGTTGTTTTTCATACGAATCTGCCGACATAACTCAAAACCATTTTGTCCCGGCATCATTACATCAAGAACAATGCAATCAATGGTATTTTGCTCTAGGACGACAAGTGCCTGTGAAGAGTCATTAGCAGTATTCACATTAAAGCCTTCATTCTCTAAGAAATCCCTCAATAATTCAACAATGCTCTTATCATCGTCAACAACTAAAATTGTCTGCTCCTCCTTCACAAAAATCCCACCTTTCCTCAGATAAACTCCCTCTATATAGCAACCTAACAAATGAAATTTGATTTTAGTTTATCATTTTTTTAATAAAGATAAAGTTTTCTAATGGATTGTGATTATTTTGTGATTATTTTATACCTTCATTTGAGACATTCAAAGGATATTCTTTCATTGTGGAACATTTAGCAGGCTTCACGCCATACTTAACTATTTTAAAGGAGGAATTACAAATGGATAACACTTTCTCTTTCTTTCCATTTGGCGCTTTATTTTGCCTTACACTATTTTGTTTTGTAGCAGTTCGCATATTTGCCATACGCTATCGTTGTAGAGATAACAAGCAAACGGACCGTCTTAAAGACCTAGTAATTAAGGGGGAACTGACCGAGACGGAATATGATAGACTGAAAAATCCGCTTACAAAATAAAGATGTAATGGGTCTCAAATTTATTTTTAACGGAGGAAATATGTATGCATATCCAAATTGTGTTGTTTGATGGATTTGATTTATTAGACGCTATTGCACCTTATGAAGTGTTTACCGCTGCAGCGATGTACTCAAACGAGGAAGTAACCGTTAAACTTGTATCTGCTGAAGGGAAACGTTTGGTGACAAGTGGTGTAAATCATTTACAAATTCAAGCAAGTGAAAAACTTGATTTAAGCCGTAAAGGAATCATTCTTATTCCGGGGGCATCCGGTTCTGTTCATGATAATGGATCAGATTCGGTTCCAGTTAAATTACAACAAGCAACAGAAACAGAATTAAGTCATTTATTAAAAGAAGCTATGATGAAGCCAGATATTTTGCTAGCAACAGTTTGCGGTGGTTCTTGCATATTAGCTATGGATGGTTTATTAGAAGGACGGCATGCTGTTACCCATCATATGGGAATGGACCTTTTAAGTGCCACAGGTGCTATTCCCGTTAATGCACGAGTCGTTGATGATGGCAATCTCATCACTGGAGGTGGTGTGACATCGGGATTAGATGTTGCCCTTTACTTAGTTGAACGAGAGTTAGGTCCCCAAATTGCGCATGCTATTGAGCAATTATTTGAACACGAACGAAGGGGGACGATTTGGAAGGCTGAAGGAAACGTGCCTAAAGAAAGTAAACATGAAAATACAGTTGAAGCTACAAGACAACCTTCCACTATTCAATCAAATGAAATATGGGATTTTCAAGGAAAATGGGATACCATCATTTCCACCCCTATAGGAAAGCTTTCTGTATTAATAGATTTATCTACTAATGATGGTCAAATAGTCGGAACTGCGAAGCAAGGAGAAGAGATTGTTTCTTTAGACAACCCTTTCCTTGAAGGGAATCAATTAAAGTGGTCCATGAAAGTAACAAAGCCAATGAGGCTTACTTTAAAGTTTAGCGTTTCGATAGATGGAAACCAAATGATTGGTGAAGTAAAGGCTGGTATGCTTCCCTCTTCAAAATTAATTGGACACCGTCTTACTTAAAAGGAATATATAACTATGTATTCATTCCTTGTATTTATTCATGTTGTTAGTGCTTTATTTTTAGGAAGCTTCCTTACTTTACCTTTTATCATTCATACCATTTCTTCTCGAACGGGCAATGAATTAAAGACAGTCCTTAGAACGACTTTGAGCTTTATGCGAGCAGGTCATTATGCATTAGTTCTTTTGATGATTTCAGGAGGATGGATGAGCTTTGGTTATTCATCCTATCCTTCAATATTATGGGTGGGGATTGCAATTGTGCTGCTTGTCCTGATTGGTGGCGCGATTGGAATGATGCATAGAAATCTAAAAAGGATTATTCTCTCAAAGTACCCTGAGAACAAATTAGTAGAGAATATCTCAAAGTTAAATTGGTATAGCTGGATTACCTTTCTCTTCATCATGGCTGTTGTCTTTACTATGACTAACCGCGGTTTATTTTCCTAAGCAGAAATGGAGGAAAAGCAAATGAAAAATTTCATTCGAATAACCATTTTATTTATCCCAATCCTATGGGTATTTCATACTTTTTCAAAGAATTTTATGGTTGATCCTACTTTTGAAAAATTTATTTCTAGAAAGGATCTAATTCTGACAGATAAATCCCTATGGATAGTAATGATTCGAATTCATATTTTGCTGGCTATTATTGCGCTTCTCACAGGCCCATTAGGTGTGATAAAAAGAATACGCATAAAATCTATCAAGTTTCACCGCTGGAATGGCCGATTATATGTCTTGTCTATCATCATAAATTTCATTCCCGGAGTTTATGTCTCATTCTTTGCAACAGGGGGATGGCCAAGTACAATCGGGTTTCTAATTTTAAATACATTATGGCTCGGCACAACTATCCTAGGGTTTTGGTATATTAAGAGACAAAATGTAATCTTACATAGTCAATGGATCATTCGAAGTTTCTTTCTTTCTTTTGCGAATATGACTATTTATATAATCGTAGCCATTACTCATAACGCAATGAATTTTCCCTATGGAAATGCCTATATGATAGCAGTCTGGTTATCTTGGATTCTTAATCTTTTTATTGCAGAGATAACAATTAGAAAAAACATTCTCTATAAGAAAGAAATAATTTTAAAAATTAAATCATAAATTAAAATGCATCATTCTAGTTCAAAGCTTGAATATTCAGTCCAACATAGAGCTCTCTAATCTCCACAAAAAGAGACCGTCTATTAATGACGGCCTCTTTGGTTTTAATCCCTTTTCAAAACCTTGTACCCTGTGAAACTTTTACTCCCTGCTTTACCATTATTTTGGTAGGTTTCACCTTGCATAATCAATCCTATATCAATAATGATTTTACTCAACAATCTGGCCTATTAAGAAAAAAACACGGTCTTAAATAAATACATCCAATTCTTGAATAACGGATAACAAATTCAACTTATTTTAGGAAATCAAAACATAACCTTGACACCCAATCGTTCCTAAATAGATTTCACATGATTACTTTTTAATTCATAATTTACAATATATCCTTGCCATTCCTTTAGCATGTACACTCCTTTCAGGTGGTTCCCTCCACCCTACTTAGTTAATAAGATATTCCCGTTATTATCGGCGAAGATTAAATCAGTTCATCTATTAATTGACCTTGCCTTTCTAATAATCCAGTCCTTCCTCGATTAACTAAGGTTGTATAACGAAAATATCCTCAAATTCCTTTTCAGAAAGGATATTCATAATCGATTCCTCCTTACTATGTTTATAAAAGTCGGAAGATGTATTTCTTAGATTAATTTCCACTATTTTAATAGCCTATGAATCTTGTATACTGAAACAAATATTAAAAATAAACTAGCTATCAAACGGAGGTGTATTTTGCAAGATAAAAATGCAGAGAATTGCAATGAAAAATACAGAGTGTTGCCACCCAATATTTTTACTGTTTTCTCGACAACGCATTGGCTAAACGGAAGCTCTGTCCCGTATAAGAAATAATATGGGCATGGTGAATCAAACGATCCACCAGAGCTGCCGTTAAACGTGAATCTGAAAAAATACGATTCCACTGACTAAATTCTAAATTTGACGTGATAATCAAACTCTTCTGTTCGTAAAATTCAGAAATGATTTGAAAAAGTAACTCCGCTCCTTCTTTACCAAATGGAAGATAACCCATTTCATCCAATATCATTAAATCAATTTTCTCTAATTTATTTCGAAATTGCTTTAATTTCCCCACATGTAAAGCCTGTTCCAATTCTTCTACTAAATGCGAAACTCGATAAAAACGTACTTCAAAACCTTGCTCACAAGCTTTTCTACCCAGTGCTGAAGCTAAATGTGTTTTACCAGTTCCAGGCGCCCCTACTAGAATTACATTCTCTTTTCTTCGAATAAAATCGAGCTGCACTAGTTCTTCTTTCGATAGATGACTAGGTAAACAAATATCTTTGTGCCATTCGTAGCCCTCTAATGTTTTCGTATCGATAAATCGGGCATTCTTTAAGTTTCTTGCGATCCTTGCTTGTTCCCGACCATCTTGTTCTTTTAATAAAAGTTGGTAAATATATTCTTCAGGTGTTGTAAATGGAACATCATGTATTGCTTCAGCGATATGAGCTAACCGCAATTGCTTACACAATTGTAAAATGGCATTATTCATGACTTGAAGCCTCCATTCCTTTAGGAGATAGCGCATCATAATCAGTCCATTTTACACCGTAAGGATGTTCTTGATCATCGCTATTTTTTCCAATAAGTTCATAAAAATTCTGGTCAATTTCTTTCATATCATGAGTCACTAAAAGAGTGAGTAATTCATTTAGACGCTGTTTCCTTAATGCCAAGGATGGAACTGTTAAATACTCCTTTATACGAGTCGGTAAATAAGGGGTATAACGTGAATGCCCAATAACACGAGGCTTTTTTAACCAATCTTTTAAAATATCTTTCCATGGAATGAAACGTCGTTTCTTCATATAAGGTCTTGCATCTGATAATAAAATTTCTCCCTCATTTGTAATCACTTTGAATGAATCCCAATACGTAATGCAATATAACTGCACATAGTTACGCGCTCTAGGCACATGAATAAAATGCTTGTCTAACTTAAACTCATTATACTTATTAAACTTAATCGGAAACTGCTTAAATACTGGATACGGATCTTCTGGTAATTTTATTAATTGCTTTTGCTCTTGCTGCCATAAATCCTCAATGAGTTCTTCTTTTTCATAATGTGGTCGGTCACGATCTTCCTTCAGTTGTTGCTTTAATTGTTCCGTTAAATCTTCAAAGTCTTTTATGACTGGTGGTAAGCTAAAGAAGTTATATCGTACATAGCCTACTTTATTTTCCACATTTCCTTTTTCATTACCTCTGGATGGATTGCACACTTGCACTTTAAAGCCATAATAGTTTTGGAAATGGCGAAATGCTTCTGTTAATTCAGCTTCTGTATCACCTTTGCGTACTTTTTTGACCGCAGGTGTTAAATTGTCAATTCGAATACTAATTGGCACTCCACCAGCTTGCTTAAACAGCTCTTGTAACCCACCTAGGAAACACTCCAAATTTTCTCCAGGCATCGGTATCGCAAAACCAGTATTACTAGCTGGGAACGTCATAACTAAAACATGAACATCGACAATCTCTCCGTCTTGAACAGCCTCCATTACGCCAAAATCTAGTTGCGCTTCACCTTCTGGATGTTGTAATCGCTCATGCCCTTTACTTACTTCATCATCTTCTGTCGCACGCCATTCTTGAATAAAGTTACAGACCGTTCGATACGATCCTTTAAACCCCATCCTTTTTAAATCCGCAACTATTTTTTTATTTGTTCGACGTAGTTTTTTCTTTAGTTTGAGATCTTCTTCAAGCCAGTCTATAACGATTTCTCCCCATTTTTCTTCGTACATCATCCCTTTTTTAATATGCTTTTTTTCTTGAGGTAACTGATTGCCATCACCATACTTTTTGGCGGTACGCCAATTTACATTCATAGTTTCTGCAATTTTAGAAATAGACAATCCTTTTTCATTTCTTAAAGTTTTGATACAATTAATTTCAGACATTGCTAGCATCCTTTCAAACCTCCACTGGTAAAATTCGACACTTTAACAGTAGAGTGACTTGGGGTGGCTGGCAAGTCTATTTTTTTGCACTAAAAAAGTGCTAGACTCTGTACAAATTCGTTGCACTAGTCTGCACTTTTATTATGCAATACACAGGAGGTCTATCGTTTTGAAAAATAAACTAACGGTAGTATGGATTATTTTACTCATTTTCGCCGCAATCCCATTTCAAGCACAAGCGGCTACTTATTTTTCCGATGTGGATAGTCATTGGGCGAAGAAAGAAATCATGTATTTATCCGATTTTAATATTATCGGAGGCTATCCTGACGGTACATTCAAACCGAATGAGGCGATTACGCGAGCGCAAGCATCCGCTATGCTCATCAAAGCACTAAAGATTCCGCTGAACGAAGATACATCCATTCAGTTCAAGGACGTATCGAAAGATTCACCTTACTACAAAATTCTCGCGACGGTGAATGAAAGAGGAATCCTTCGCGGTAACAATGGCTTTATGCGTCCTGGAGAAAAAACATCACGTGCGCAGATGGCTGCTATCTTACGCCGCGCATTCAACATGCCGCTTGACAAGCAACCGACATTCATTGACGTCACACCATCACACTGGGCGTACCAGGACATCAACGGAATCGCAAAACAGCGCGTTGCGGGCGGATCGAAAGGCAAATTTATGCCAACAGACTCTGTCACACGTGCGCAGTTTTCAGCATTTCTTGTGCGGGCACTAGATGATAAAATGAAGCTCAGCAGCTATCGTTCATATGTCAGTACGAAAGGGAAAACCGTTGAACAAGACGGTTCATTATATTTCATTGGGAAGGACACAGACGGTTATCGTCAACTTATCAAAGAAAATATTGAAACCGGTAAACGTGAAGTGTTATTGAAAGACGAGGATGTACCGAAAAGCGATTGGAATCACCCCAGCGCCATGTACTTGCATAAAGATACCCGAATTATTGTTTACAATGGAGAGATTTTCATTCCTTACCATAGTGGGGGATTTGCTGAAGCAGACGAAGTGCCATTTATTTATGGGGTAATGAAAATAAAGACGAACGGTCAAGACTTGGTAAAAATGCAAGAGCCAAGTGACGATAACTTCCGCAATATGTTCATTTGGAACGACCGGATTTTATATACGGATGTATCCGAAAAGAATTATAGTTATTTAAATCGTAGAATTATACAGGATTCGGCGGGATTTGTGGACAGCACGCTGATACTTTATTCGACAGCGATGGATGGCAGCAGTGATAAGAAAAAAGAATTCAGCTTTGATGCGCTTATAACTTTCGATGTATTCAGTTACAGTTACGATGGAATGCCTATCGAGGCGGGCGGAGAAAATAGGTCGGTGTTGTTTGATCACTCCACAATGTATTACTTTAATAAAAAAGGCGTCTTTAAGTATAATCTGCTTGATAAAAAGACGAACAAGCTTTCAAATGTCCTTGCGAAGGATATGTATGTTTCAGAAACACAGTTAGTTGTGACAGATCTAAACGGAAAGGAACATACACTAAAGAAATAACCAGTAAACAAAAAATAGTGACTCAAGCACTCAAGGACTGAGTTACTATTTTCTTTTTTGAATAAGTAATATGTTCAATGGCTTACAAGTAAATAGCCGAAGAATATTGAATCTGATGCTGAGAAAGTCATTTTCTTCTGGAAAATAGCCATTTATCACTATCACCTTTCACTATAGCTTTGGAATAAAGATTGATTAAAAAATATCCCTCAATTCCTTATCTAACAGCCACTTCAAAAACTCCATTCTGAAAAAGAATTGATCAAAATGGAGTTACTCCTTTTGAATTTAGTAGGAGATTTTTATTAAAGTTTGATTATTTTCCACTTATGTTATTCAAAAATTGCTCCCTTTAATGGAAAAACTGAAAATGGTTAGTCATAAAATCAATTATTTCTTCTTTTACTAAAGCACCCGGTTAGTTAATGAATTTTCTTCTGGATCAATAACGCAGTGTCGGACTTTTTATTCTTCTTTTCCACTAAACTCTAAAATATTTAAACCCTCTGATGCTTCTGGTGCTTCAAAAAATTTAGTAACATGAATAAACGTCGCTTCCGTGTCAAAAGCTGCTCTTTCGGGTTGTTCGTTACGCCTTTGTGCAATTTGGCGTAGGCATTGCTCGTTATTTAAATTAAGGAAAATTAGTTCATGGTTTACATTGACCTCTGCCGCTATATCCAAAAACCACTTTCGCTGTTTTTGAGTGTTACCTGGAAAATCCATCACTACATCTGTACCGACACTTAATATATTTTGGACAAGCTTTTTCACCATCGGCTTGAGTTGCGCTGAAAATTTTAGATAGTCATCAAATGATGTAATCTGATTGGGATAAAGAGATGAAAGCCATTCATCCTCAGATAACAGTACCGCATGTTTTTCTATAGCCAATTGTTTTGATTTAGTTGATTTTCCTGCTCCCATTTTTCCACAGAAAAAGTATAGAGTCCCCAATTGTTTCATTTTTTATCCCTCCAAGCTTTTATTATTGGTTGTTGCCCCACCTTGTAAAACTTTAATTTACAACCTAGATTATTAGTAATAGTAACTGTCTTTTTTAAGTATGATTATTCAGTTTCAAATATTCAATATTTTTATAAATAGTTTATCGATTTATAAAACACATCTCAATAAAAGGTTAATGTTGAGTTTTGGAATGGCTTAATTGTTTAGAATAAAGCTCCCAAAGCGGCGTTTGGTCACATTTCACAAAAGAATGTTATTCAACATTATAGCCCTTTAATATTGAAAAAGGCACTTTCCTAATATGACATTAATAAGTAATTATTTCTTACCTTTTAGTTCTAAAAGTATAGGTGCTATATTTAGTAAGATAGAAACAATTGTCAAAAACCATAATGCCCTTTCCATACCAGGTACTACATCCTCTAAAGCTGCCCAATCTTTCACTTCTACCCACTCCGATACAAGACTGTATTCTGCACAAAGTGTTAATGCTGTAAATGATAACCCCATTGCCATAGCAAGCTTATAATCCTTTCCTGCTGTATACATATAAAGATTTACAAAAGTTACTACTATTGCAATAAGACCTATTATTAACCACATAATGATGCCTCCATTATACTTCCATTTTTTAATATAGACATAAATTGTAATTATATGGTTCCCAAAGTATCCTTTTTTGGGAAGCTTTTATAAAATAATGTTGTTCAACGATCTGGCCTTTAATGAAAAAAGACGCAATTCTTAATAAAAAAACACGCCTTATAGTGGGATAATTGTAAAGCTAATAAAACTTTTAAAAGCTGCGTTTCCCTGCCCAAGCTCCTTGCATTTTACTTAGGAAAACAATTTGCCCAATATGATATGCATCATGCAATGCTAAACTCTTCAGTTCAAGCACTAGTGATCTTTCTCCGGGGATTTGTCTATATAAATCTTCATGTTCTGATTTTGCTAGTATTTTTTCGAGTTCCCGATGAACATAAAAGTATTCCTGTTTTGTTTCCTTCCAATTTTCTAACGTCTCAGTTGGTAATCTAAATGTAGATTCATTATCTTCTGCCTGGGGTTCATTCGCTGTTTCACCAAGAAATCGCATCAAAAGTCTCTTTTCATAGAAAAGTAAATGACAAACTAGTTCCCAAATGGAATTCATTTCTCCCTCAACTGGCTTCCAAATTGCCTGTTCAAGAGTAATATCCTCTAGCACTTTTTCAAGTGGTGGAAACCAATCTTCTTCATCTAAGCAGCTTGCCCATTGCTGTAACAAAAGTGTCTTTGCGTCCATTTCCTATTCCCTCCAAATTTAATCCCTTTGATTAAAACTTCAGAGATGAACCATCTGATAACTTCTCTTATTCCACAATATGGTCCTTTAATGAAAAACGCACTTTCCTTATTCAAGGAAAGCACCCTATAATTGAATAACTATTTTTTTATTATTAATAGTGTTTTCTCATATATTTCTATGTCATTGATGTCCGTTTTATCAAGAATAAAGGTCTGGTCTAATTTTCTATTTCTATTTTGACCTTCGTCGCCAGACCAACAAATATATAACTCACAATAATCCCATTCTTTAAGATAAGGTTTTAAAAGCTCGCAAAGTCTTAGGAAACTTTCCTGCGACCTTAAATTACTTATTGAATACTCCCTTTTATAGCTTGATTAAACCAGATACCGGAACCACCATTCTCAAAAACCTCATATACATATTTAGTTGAAAAATGCTTTTTTACATTATCTATACCTTCTTCATCCGTGAAGTCCTGAGTAATTATAACTTTATCATCACTATCTGTTTCACGTATGGGTAATTTAAAATTACATCCAAGATAATTGAGTATCGTCATTTAATAAGACCCCTTAATTATTTTAATTATAATTCTATATACTGGCATTTCTTATTCAACATTCATATCCTTTTCCTTTTGTTATTTCAAATATGTATTAGAACTACAATATTAGAACTACAATATGGCCCAATACGAAAAGACACGCATTACATGGATTTCTTAATATAGAATTGCTTTAATGTAATTAAACAAGCTGAACTACCAAATGTATTTTAATTATCTCTCCCTATTTAGATAGATTTTTTAATAATCAGAATAAAACACCCTATACCAGTAAAGGTATAAGGTGAAAATAACTGTATTTATCAAAAATTTTGTATGCCTATTGATTAAAGTAAGATAAGTGTTGTTTACTTCTTTAAAATGGTCGAATGTTTTTAATATTTAATAATTGTTCTTCCCAAATGGTGACCATTTTTAATGGCCTCAATCGTTTGAGGTAATTCTTCAAGTGTAATTTCACTAATTAGAGTTGTTTGAGAAATATTCCATTCATTCGCTATTTTCTCCCAAATATACCCCCGATCTTCAATTGGTACATTTACAGAATCAATTCCCAAAAGGTTAATTCCTCTAAGTATAAACGGCAACACTGTTGATGTTAGTTTTATCCCACCTGCATTCCCACACATACTCATACTTCCACCATAGCAAATTTGAGAAATTAATACAGAAGCAATTTCTCCACCAACAGTATCTAGGACAAAGTCAAATTTTTGCTTATTTAACGGTTTATTTTGTACTCCTAATTCATCCGCAAAAATGACATCAGTAGCTCCTAAAGATTTTGCTACTTCTATCTGGTTTTCTTTTCGAACTAAAGCAGCAATATTTTTATACCCAATTTTGGATAAAATTTGTAAAGCTATACTACCCACTCCACCAGTTGAACCAGTAACTAGAATTTTAGGATTTTTATTTAAATCCATACCTTTCTCCTCTAAAGCTATGATAGATAGGGCAGCAGTAAACCCTGCTGTTCCAAAAACCATAGCATCTTTTAAGGATAAGTTGACTGGTAAAGGAACAATCCAATCTCCAGAAACCCTAGCATATTCTGCAAACCCTCCTGTATGGCTCATTCCCATAGCAAAACCTGTAACAACTACTTTCTGTCCCTCTGCGTAACGATTATCTGTTGTATGTACAATGGTTCCACTTAAATCAATTCCGGGGATCATAGGATAATTCCGAATAACTCCTCCATTTTTTTGAACAGCCAACATATCTTTATAGTTTATTGAAGAATATGACACCTTAATTAAAACCTCACCATTAGAAAGACTGTCAAGATTAACATCTTCCAAACCATAAATTACTTGATCATTTTTTTCTTTTACAATAATAGCCTTGAATGTATCCATATATATCCATCTCCTTTTCTACATAAAACATTTCTGCGACAAAAATGTTTCATCACAAAAACTAACATGATATTATAGGTAATGTCAATATGGAGGAGATACTATGGAATTAAAAGATTGCATGAATTTTTTACTAAGTACTAGCCAGAATAAAGTTTTTAAATATTTCAGCAAGCTTTTAGAGGACTATGGAATAACACCAGCTCAATACGGTGTATTGAATTGTTTGTGGAGAGAAGGGCAATTATCACCTAAACAAATTGGAGAAATGATTTATTTAGAAGCCCCTACTATCTCGGGGATATTAGATAAAATGCAAAAAGCTGAATTAATAGAACGTTCGGTAGATCCAAAAAATCGTAGAAATGTTTTAGTGATTGCTACTCAAAAATCTAAAGAAATCAGAGATGAAGTTGAAGCTGCAACAGTTAAGTTGAATAATAAGGTTCTTCAAAATTTGACAGCTAGCGATATAGAAGTGTTAAAAAAAGCATTAGAAGTAATAATAAAGTCTGATTTTTCATGATAAAACTGTTTTCTCTTAACTAATTTATTGACAAAATCAAAAAGAGGAAGTGGATCCCCTTTTAATTAAAGGCTCCCTTCCTCTTTTTGAATTATTTATGCTAATTTCGCTAAGATTTCACGGATAAACGCTGGTTCATCTACAGGCGTACGTGATGTTACAAGATTTTCGCTAACAACTACCTCTTCGTCACGGTAGTCTGCACCTGCTAGTTTTACATCATCACGAATTCCGATGTAGCAAGTTGCAGCTTTTCCTTTTAATACATCAGCACTTATCATGACTTGAGGTCCGTGACAAATTCCTGCAATTAATTTACCCTGCTCGTTTACTTCCTTCACAAAACGAATCACTTCTTCATTCACACGTAATGCTTCTGGAGCGCCTCCGCCAGGTATAATGACAGCATCAAATTCTTCTGACTTTGCTTCCGATGCCCCTAAATCCGCTGTGTAGGAGACCGTACCTTTTTTTCCATCGCATTGTGCACCTTTTTCTAAGCCAACTACGATTACCTCATGTCCTGCGTCTTTTACGGCGTTATATGGATTTTTCATTTCAGAATCTTCAAATCCACTCGCCAAAAGAAATGCTACCTTTGCCATATTCAAAACCTCCAGTTAAAAGTATTTTACAAGATTACTATAATTTATTATCCGATAAATTGGCAAAATGTTTGCCTGCTTATTATAAAAGCAAGCAACTAATTGACCTGGGTCTTACGCTGGATCAAGGAGTTCGGTTTGCTTCAAGATTGTGGAATCGCACCCTAAACGAAGAGGATAGAACACGATTTGAATGAGAATGGATTGCATTATCAGAATCAAATGGTTTGGTGAGGATTTGGGAAAATATCAAAATTCAATGAAGATTACTTTGATGATTTTATTGTGACGATATTAGACTGAATTTAATTCTACCATATTTTTTTTCACTAGAATGTTGCGTAATTTAATAGACAATTTACGTTTGAATTTTAGTCGAATAATAAATCTTTACTTTTACCCTTGAGATAAATAAAAACTTTCTTCTATATGATTTAGCTTGAAACTTGAGTGTACAAATCTTAAAATATTCTGGAAATCCTTTAGTTGTAAAGTTACTGGTAAATTGGAGAACATATTTTTATCTATAAATCGTTTAACAATCTTAGCAGTTGGAATTACCTCGTGTAATAAATCATCAGCAAATTCAATAATACTATCATTTTGTTGCTTAGTTAATTCTTCGCCAGTTAGTATATATAAATAAAGTACATTATGTATTTCATCTTTTAATTCATTTTCGTCCATTAAGTTATAAGGAGTTAACTGCTTCTCAGAATCATTTAACGCTCTACGTTTATCTTCAATAATTAGCAAACAAATTTTAACACTATTATGAACTACTTCAATTATTTCTAAGTCCCTCATCCGTAATAAACGAATAAATCGAAACATCTAATCACCCTTACGTTTTTTTTAGTATCAAATAACGACTCATTTGATAACCAGTTTTAATTATATTTCTTCACAATATCTTTTTATTTTTAACAAAAATAATCATTTTTTCGGAAGTCGTTACTCCACAATCATGGCTCTTTTTATGGAGAAAAGCACACTTCTTGTTACAGAATCGCGTACGATTGCTGAGTATAAGATTTTACTTTTATTTGAACAAAACTATCACCTAAAATTTCTGAATAAAATAAGGACCAAGATCACTTTCATGTGTAATAATAAACGTCCATTTATAATTCCAATCCATTATATATATGTCGCAATAATCCATATCATATTTATCATATGGAAGTTCTTCTACTGTAAGTGTTTTAGCATTTTCAAGAAGATAAGCTTCATCTATAAATTGATAAAAGATAGTACATTTAAATTTTGATTGCTTATTAAAGGCTGCTATCGCTTCATCTTTCTCAAAACATTTAACTTTTTCCCAACTACATAAATGCCACAGGAATCCATCCATCCCAATCAATTTTTGTTCCGCATTTGTAAGATGTCTAGCAAAGCTTTCACGCCATTGCTCACGTAAGTAGGTTCCCCATTTCGGAATTTCCACTACCTTTAATTCTTTAAATCTCAATTAATTACCCCCTTAATTTTTCCTAAAACAGCTTTGATAATATATTTTCTCAAAATTATATACCAAATTTTAACATAAACATCTAGTTTTGTTTAAGTAGCTTTATTCAATTAAATAGTCCTATAACTGAAAAAGGCACAATTCCTCTGAAAGAATTACACCCTTTTTTGGAATAAACCATGTTGGTATTAATAATATACTTGTGTATTGCATAATAAAAGTGCAGACTAGTGCAACGAATTTGTACAGAGTCTAGCACTTTTTTAGTGCAAAAAAATAGACTTGCCAGCCACCCCAAGTCACTCTACTGTTAAAGTGTCGAATTTTACCAGTGGAGGTTTGAAAGGATGCTAGCAATGTCTGAAATTAATTGTATCAAAACTTTAAGAAATGAAAAAGGATTGTCTATTTCTAAAATTGCAGAAACTATGAATGTAAATTGGCGTACCGCCAAAAAGTATGGTGATGGCAATCAGTTACCTCAAGAAAAAAAGCATATTAAAAAAGGGATGATGTACGAAGAAAAATGGGGAGAAATCGTTATAGACTGGCTTGAAGAAGATCTCAAACTAAAGAAAAAACTACGTCGAACAAATAAAAAAATAGTTGCGGATTTAAAAAGGATGGGGTTTAAAGGATCGTATCGAACGGTCTGTAACTTTATTCAAGAATGGCGTGCGACAGAAGATGATGAAGTAAGTAAAGGGCATGAGCGATTACAACATCCAGAAGGTGAAGCGCAACTAGATTTTGGCGTAATGGAGGCTGTTCAAGACGGAGAGATTGTCGATGTTCATGTTTTAGTTATGACGTTCCCAGCTAGTAATACTGGTTTTGCGATACCGATGCCTGGAGAAAATTTGGAGTGTTTCCTAGGTGGGTTACAAGAGCTGTTTAAGCAAGCTGGTGGAGTGCCAATTAGTATTCGAATTGACAATTTAACACCTGCGGTCAAAAAAGTACGCAAAGGTGATACAGAAGCTGAATTAACAGAAGCATTTCGCCATTTCCAAAACTATTATGGCTTTAAAGTGCAAGTGTGCAATCCATCCAGAGGTAATGAAAAAGGAAATGTGGAAAATAAAGTAGGCTATGTACGATATAACTTCTTTAGCTTACCACCAGTCATAAAAGACTTTGAAGATTTAACGGAACAATTAAAGCAACAACTGAAGGAAGATCGTGACCGACCACATTATGAAAAAGAAGAACTCATTGAGGATTTATGGCAGCAAGAGCAAAAGCAATTAATAAAATTACCAGAAGATCCGTATCCAGTATTTAAGCAGTTTCCGATTAAGTTTAATAAGTATAATGAGTTTAAGTTAGACAAGCATTTTATTCATGTGCCTAGAGCGCGTAACTATGTGCAGTTATATTGCATTACGTATTGGGATTCATTCAAAGTGATTACAAATGAGGGAGAAATTTTATTATCAGATGCAAGACCTTATATGAAGAAACGACGTTTCATTCCATGGAAAGATATTTTAAAAGATTGGTTAAAAAAGCCTCGTGTTATTGGGCATTCACGTTATACCCCTTATTTACCGACTCGTATAAAGGAGTATTTAACAGTTCCATCCTTGGCATTAAGGAAACAGCGTCTAAATGAATTACTCACTCTTTTAGTGACTCATGATATGAAAGAAATTGACCAGAATTTTTATGAACTTATTGGAAAAAATAGCGATGATCAAGAACATCCTTACGGTGTAAAATGGACTGATTATGATGCGCTATCTCCTAAAGGAATGGAGGCTTCAAGTCATGAATAATGCCATTTTACAATTGTGTAAGCAATTGCGGTTAGCTCATATCGCTGAAGCAATACATGATGTTCCATTTACAACACCTGAAGAATATATTTACCAACTTTTATTAAAAGAACAAGATGGTCGGGAACAAGCAAGGATCGCAAGAAACTTAAAGAATGCCCGATTTATCGATACGAAAACATTAGAGGGCTACGAATGGCACAAAGATATTTGTTTACCTAGTCATCTATCGAAAGAAGAACTAGTGCAGCTCGATTTTATTCGAAGAAAAGAGAATGTAATTCTAGTAGGGGCGCCTGGAACTGGTAAAACACATTTAGCTTCAGCACTGGGTAGAAAAGCTTGTGAGCAAGGTTTTGAAGTACGTTTTTATCGAGTTTCGCATTTAGTAGAAGAATTGGAACAGGCTTTACATGTGGGGAAATTAAAGCAATTTCGAAATAAATTAGAGAAAATTGATTTAATGATATTGGATGAAATGGGTTATCTTCCATTTGGTAAAGAAGGAGCGGAGTTACTTTTTCAAATCATTTCTGAATTTTACGAACAGAAGAGTTTGATTATCACGTCAAATTTAGAATTTAGTCAGTGGAATCGTATTTTTTCAGATTCACGTTTAACGGCAGCTCTGGTGGATCGTTTGATTCACCATGCCCATATTATTTCTTATACGGGACAGAGCTTCCGTTTAGCCAATGCGTTGTCGAGAAAACAGTAAAAATATTGGGTGGCAACACTCTGTATTTTTCATTGCAATTCTCTGCATTTTTATCTTGCAAAATACAATTATCTTATTTTCTAAAGAATCAAAATAAAAGCGAAAACCATTAGTAGTAAATAAGTTACCCAATATTTGATATTGTTTTTCGGAACCTACAATATATCCATTATACCCATATTGTTCATCCTCTTTTGGAACAATATAATCCGCTGTTAAAACTGCCTTATGTAATGTTTGTACCCATAAACTCCATTCATTGCTAGCTTTTGCTGTTAAAGTCATTGCCTCATCTTTAGACATGCTTTCAACTTCATTTAAACTTTCTAAGGTATTTTGTAAGTCATCTGCATCATATTGGTGAAGGCTTTCTATAAAATTAACATTGGATTTATTTAAATATATCTCTTTTGTCCAATCAATTTCTTTTTGATATTGATAAGTGAAGGTTATTAAAGTAAAAACTAATAGCATTAGAACAAATATTCCAATTTTTATTTTTATATTTGACATTCATTACACCTCATATATGTACTTACAACCAGTTTCCTTTTAAATTTTACCCAAATCAAATTACTGTTAAAATTCATAATGCTTTATATTCAAATTCATCACTCTTAATTATATTTAGGTGAGTTTGTCCAATTTAGTTACAAAAATCCTTATTCACGAAAATGGCTCTTAAAAGGAAAAAGCGCATCCCTTATTCCCTGAATGCGCCAGATTCTGGAATATAAAATAGTGATTACTGTCTTTGCTTGTTCTACTAAAGCATTCATTACTTTAAGTATATTTCTTCACAATCTCACTTAAACTTTAACATAAACATCCATATATCTTATTTAGTGTTATGCCATAAAATGGCCCAATCGTATTATAAGGTCAGCCAGAGAAATCTGGTTGACTATTTTTTATTCAATTTATAGATTGATAGTAGCCGGGGTAGAACGTTCTGGCCCGTGGGACTTGATCCCGTCCACAAAACTGTTCGCCCTCTACTTGTTAACACATGATTAGGCTGGTTGGGACTATAGCGATCCCGTATAACAAGCGAAGATATGAATGACAAGATAGATGGAGGTTACCGGTCAATTCACTACATAAGGAGGAGATTTAAATGAATCCAGTTGTCGGTCTGGATGTCGCAAAAGGTGAAAGTCAGATTCAAATGTTCTTGGATAAAAAAATGCCCTATAAAAACAGTGTGAAGGTTGAACATACGGTAGAAGGATTAGAAGAGTTACACTCTTATTTACTAGATTTAGAGCGTCAAACAGGGATGAAACCACCTGTGGTTTTGGAATCAACTGGCCATTATCATGCCCCAGTTGTTCAGTTTTTAGAAGCAAGAGAGTATATTGTGATTATCGTAAATCCGTTGGTATCTTACCGAGCGAAAAGCTCTAGCTTACGGAAAACGAAAACAGATGCCATTGATGCTTATCACTTAGGTGAACTATATTACAAAGAGGATTTAGAACCTCAGAAGAAACGTGGTATTCAGTTATTAAACCTTCGGCATCTGACAAGGCAACATGAAAACATGACAGGAATTATGATTCAAACTAAGCTCCAATTCCAAGCAGTATTAGATCAAGTATTCCCTGAATACAAAGGAGTTTTTGGGAATTTATATGCCGAAATTTCATTAAAAACTTTACAAACCTTCCCTACCTCCGAGTCTGTCTTAAAAGCAGGTGTAGAAGAAATTGCCCAGTTTATTAATATGCATTGTAAAGCACGTTCATTTGATTGGGCGCATGAAAAAGCAGAGGAATTAATCGCTGCTGGAGAACGCAATCCATTTCAGTCAACCCTTTATCATAGTCTTCTTGTCAGTCTGAATATGTATATAGATTTACTTCAAGCGTACCACCAACAGCTTTCTACGTTAGAACGAGAGATTGATGATTTAGCGGTACAACTTGAAGAATATGAACTACTCCAAACAATTCCCGGTGTAGGTGAAAAAATCGCTGCAACGATTATTTCTGAAATCGGTGAAATTGATCGGTTTAGTCATCCAAAAAAGTTAGTTGCCTTTGCAGGACTTGATCCAAGTGTGTTTGAATCAGGACGCTTTAAAGGTACAAAAAATCATATTACCAAACGTGGCTCAGCTCGGCTTCGCCGTATGCTTTACACAGCGGTTCGCTGCTCTATTCGTGATAGCCGTAAAAAGAAAACAACTGACGAAACTATAGCACGAAATAAAAGATTACGAGCCTTCTACGACTTGAAACGCGAAGAAGGTAAACCATACAGAGTAGCTATTATCGCTTGCGCTAATAAGCTTTTACACTGGATTTATGCGATGTTAAAATCAAAAACACCATTCCAAGAAACTAATTAGTAACATTATTTGAAAATAAAACAAAAACCTTCCAAATTAGATTCGGAGGGTTACTTGAGTTGTGCATTTTTAGTATAGCATGAAGCGATTTTTAATTTAAAAGATTTTTATTGACAATCTATTAGCTGGTTTTGTTGAATAGAATGAATTACATTTTTCACCGTTTTAAATACTGAAATAAAATAATTACTTCAAGTTAGATTAAATAATGTTTAAGCCGCAAAAAAGGGGTTAGATGACTAGAAAACATCATCTACCCCCTTAATTTTCAGGCACTTTTTAATTTACCCAATAATAACACGCTCTTTAGGATATCGATATGGAGGTTTATCGGCTTTACCTCCGAGTGTATATAGAAATGAAATTAACCCAACACGTCCGATAAACATTAATGCCATTACAACAAATTTTCCTTCGGTAGATAAATCACTAGTAATTCCGAGAGACATTCCTGATGTTCCGAATGCGGAAGTAATTTCAAAAATAATTTGTGTAGTTGTGGCATATGGTTCAGTTATTAATAAAATCATTGTTGCAATCATGACCATAAAGAAAGCTAATATAATGACAACGTATGAACGAAAAATATCAATTAAGTATATTTCTCGACCAAACAATTGAATTTCCGTTCTTCCATTTGCGAAATTATATAAAAATAAAATAGCTAATGCAAATGTAGTCGTTCGTATACCGCCACCAACAGAACTAGGTGAAGAACCGATAAACATAAGAAAGCTTAAAAAGATATCTGTCGCTTCACTAAAAGAAGAAACATCATAGGTCGTTAAGCCTCCAGATCGTGCAGAAACAGAATGAAACATGGCAGTAAAAAGCTTTTCATGCCAAGGCATCCCGCGAAATGATTGAAAAGATTCTATTAGCAAAATGACAACCGTTCCAACTACCATTAAAATACCATAGGTTGAAGTTGTTATTTTAGTAAATAGGCTAAATCTAAATGCTTGATCTTTTCGAAGTAGAAAATTTTTTATTTCAATTAATACTGGGAAACCAATTGCCCCAAGCATGATAAGTATCATCGTGATAAATTGAACAAAATAATCACCATGAAACGGCTTCAAGCTTTCCCCCGTTATATCAAAGCCTCCATTTGTTGTAGCAGATATGGAAGCAAATACTCCATGTTCTATCGCTTTTCCCCATGTTTCGAAATATTGATGAAAATGAATTGAAAGAATAAGTGCACCAACAGCTTCAATCATAAATAGAATTTTAACAATTTCTTTTAATAATTGTACTACTCCAGATATGCTGTATTGATTATGATCAATCATTATTAGCTGTCTTTCTCGCATACCTATTTTTTTCCCGGTAATAATCCATAAAAAAGTTCCCAGTGACATAATTCCAATAGCACCAAGCTGTAAAATAACAAGTAATACAACAATGCCAAAAGGGGTAAACGTTGCATTAATATCAAATACCGTTAATCCAGTAACACTAACAGCACTTACTGCAGTAAATAAACTATCAACTAGTGATACTTCTTTCCCTTCTTGATATACAGCGGGAATTCTTAACAATAAAAAGGATGTAGCGATTGCTATAAAATAATAAGATACAAGAAGTTGAAATGGTGTTATTACTCTTTTCCCTCTTGTCTTGGTGGTAGTCATCTTCTCGCCTCTTTTATATAAAATATTGAACTTTTATTAGTATAAGGAAAATAGACATAAAAATAAAGAGGGCCAGTTTCCTGTCCCTCTTAGTTTATCTTTATTGTTCTGTAACATGTTTTTTCTTTTTCACAACACTAAAGAAATATCCACCTAGAGCGATTGCAAGTAATACTCCCCAGAAGATAATCTCCCAAGTAGTTGAATGTGGGAAATCATGCGGAAGAACGCCAACTCTATCATGAGATAATGTTAAAACGACTAACTTCACTCCTACCCATCCAACAATTAAAAATGCTGCTGTTTCTAATTCCGGGAAGTCGTTTAGTATTTTTACAAACCATTGTGCGGCAAAACGCATTAGAATCATTCCAATAATACCACCGAAGAACATAACACCAAACTGACCTGCATTAATTCCACCTATATGGAAATTTCCAATCTCAGGTAATGTAACAGCAATTGCAACCGCCGCTAACATTGAGTCAACAGCAAAGGCAATATCTGCAAGTTCTACTTTTAACACAGTCGCCCAAAATCCTTTGCCTTTTTGGGGCTGATCTTCAAGCGATTCATCATCTTCCTCAGTCTTTTTAAATTTCTGTTCATATATATTCTTAATCGAAATAAATAATAGGTATGCGGCACCGATCGCTTGAATTTGCCAATAATTCACTAAAACTGTAATTAAGAATAATGCAACAAAACGGAAAATAAATGCACCTACTAAGCCATAAAATAGTGCTTTCTTTTGTTTTTCATGTGGTAAATGCTTTACCATTACTGCCATTACTACCGCATTATCTGCAGCTAATAGGCCTTCTAATACAACGAGCACTACTAGTACCCAAGCGTATTCTAAAATAATTCCTTCCACAAAATTTTCCTCCTTACCTTCTGTATGCCCATTATAAGGACATTTTAAAAAACTAATTTTGTACAGAAACTCTTAGCTTTTAGACAAAAGAAAAGACCTCTGCCTATTTTTAGGCAAAGGTCTTGCTAAGCAATAATAATGGTGTTCAGAACAAAATTGTCTTGAACCCTCGACACCATGCTTCCACATCCGATGGCTATAACCATGTAATGACGAATGTGAAGTAAGTATTTTACAATACTTATAGCTACTCCCCTTTGACAATTGTCAAATGGTTATTCAATTTTCTGTGTTGTAATTATAACATAGAAAATGCCAAAAAAACAGTTTTATTTATAAACGAGTATAATATCCCCTGTTTTAAAACGCCTAAAGTCCTACTTTATTATTTTACAATAAACTATATAGTTTTATATGCTCATTTTTCTCTGCGAACCAACGCATTGCAAATTCATTTTCAAATAAAAATACAAGATTGTCAAAGCGGTCTTTCACTAACATAGATCGTGCTGAAGACATTGACTCCTTAACATCTTCTTCGTTTTCAATCCATCGAGCAATTTTTGATCCGATTGGCTGCATTTGCACTTCTACATTGTACTCATTTTTCATACGGTGCTCAAAAACTTCAAACTGTAATTGACCTACAGCACCGAGAATTACTTCCTCAGTATGCAATGTTTTATAATACTGGATTGCTCCTTCTTGAACTAATTGCAAAATACCTTTATGGAACTGCTTTGATTTCATGACGTTTTTTGCTGTTACTCGAACGAAAATTTCAGGTGTAAATTGGGGTAGTTTTTCAAATTGAAACGACTTCTTGCCGCCTATAACAGTATCTCCAATTTGATAAGTACCAGTGTCATAAAGTCCAATAATATCGCCCGCCACTGCTTCATCTACAGTTTCACGATCATCTGCTAAAAACTGCGTAGATTGTGAAACTTTGAATGATTTTCCTGTACGAGCTAAAGAAATGTTCATACCTCTTTCAAATTTACCAGAAACGATTCGAACAAAGGCAATACGATCTCGGTGTGCCGGGTTCATATTTGCCTGAATTTTAAAGATAAACCCAGAAAAATCATTATGTTCAACTGGATCAATAAACTGCTCATCCTCTGTAAGTCGAGGTTGTGGAGCAGGTGCGAATTGCAAATATGTTTCCAGGAATGTTTGGACGCCAAAGTTTGTTAATGCCGAACCAAAAAATACAGGTGTTAACGCTCCACGGCGAATTTTTTCTTCTGAGAAGTCATTGCCAGCTTCATTTAGAAGCATAATATCGTCCATTGCTTGAGTATAATAAGATGTTACTTTCATTGGATGGTCAATTGCTAGTTCACCATCCTCATCAATCGGTAAAAAGCGTTCAGTTTCATCAGTACGGAATTGTTCGATTCGTTTATTATAGCGGTCATAAATTCCTAAAAACTCTTTTCCCATACCAATAGGCCAGTTCATAGGATATGCATTAATACCAAGTACTTCTTCTAGCTCTTCAATTAATTCCAGCGGCTCTTTCCCTTGACGATCCAATTTATTAATAAAGGTGAAAATTGGGATACCGCGCATACGGCAAACTTTAAATAATTTTAAAGTTTGAGCCTCAATCCCTTTGGCAGCGTCGATTACCATGACTGCACTGTCTACAGCCATTAACGTACGATACGTATCTTCTGAGAAATCTTGGTGTCCAGGTGTATCAAGAATATTTACCCGGAATCCTTGATAATCAAATTGCATAACTGATGATGTTACAGAAATACCACGTTGTTTTTCAATTTCCATCCAGTCTGAAGTAGCAAATTTACCTGTTTTTTTCCCTTTGACAGTACCTGCATCTCGAATAGCACCGCCAAATAATAATAGCTTTTCAGTAATCGTCGTTTTACCAGCATCAGGGTGAGAGATAATGGCGAAAGTACGACGAGATAATATCTCTTTTTCTAAAGTTGATGTCATTTTTTCCGTCTCCTTTTTTCATACCTTTCCTATAATAAAAGAACTTGCGCTATTCACACAACCATTTTATAGAGGTTCATCAAAAATATGAATTGATGAAAAAGTAAATTATGTGTGTCTTACCGTGTTCAACATTTTAGTTAACAGTATAAGTTGAAATAATATTTCTTCTTTTGATACGACTTTTATTTGATAAATAAAGCTTTTCTTTTTTGGCATAGCCGCTAAACTATATGATTGAAATATTTCGCAATTAGACGATCTATTTTTCAATTATCCACTTTTATGAAAATCTATTCAAATAGCAAAAAGAATCCGCTGCACTCCAGTAAAATTGAGCGGATTCTTTTTCATTACCATGTATTTTCGCTATTTAAGCGAATTTTTATTAAACGAATTTTATACGCCCTGCTTCTACAGCGATTTCAGCATCACTATGTGGAAGTTTCTTATTGCCGATAATTTGGTAATCTTCATGTCCCTTACCAGCAAAAATAATAATATCGCCTGGTTCTGCAACAGAAATTGCATGGCGCACGGCTTCTGCACGATCACCAATACATGCATAATTTTCATGCTGCATTCCTTTTGCTAAGTCACCTGTGATACTATCATATTCCTCAAATCTTGGATCGTCTGTTGTTAATATAACATAATCTGCTCGGGAAGCCTTTTCCGCCATTGCTGGACGTTTGGATTTATCTCTGTTACCGCCCGTTCCTATTAAGAAAATTAGTTTATTTTCTGGTTTTTTATATGGCAATGCTGCATTAATTGCTTTTTCAATAGCATCTGGTGTATGTGCATAATCGATGAAAATCTGTAATGGTAAATCCGTTTTCACTCTCTCCATACGTCCTCTTATTGGTGCTAAATCTTCAATAAGCTCAATAATTACGTCTATTGCTATTCCTTTAGCGTAAAATACCGCAGCTGCCGCCAATACATTGTATACATTAAACTCGCCAAGCAATTTCATGGAAATCGGAAACTTTCCTTCTGGCGTTATCATATCAAATGTTGTCAAGCCGTCTTCATAACTGCAATTTTCAGCACGGAAGATTGCATCATTTTTTAATCCATATGTCCATACTGGGTAAGAAGTCATCTTTGCATATCGTTCAGACCAAGGATCATCAGCATTTAATACAACATATTTATTTTTTGTAAAGTCCTGTCCAAGTTGAGAGAATAATAATCCTTTTGCGTTCCCGTATTCTTCCATTGTTCCATGGAAATCGAGGTGATCATGGGTTAAATTAGTGAATACCGCAACGTCATAATCCACACCAGCTAATCGACCTAATGCTAAGCCATGTGAGGAAACCTCCATGACCATTGTACGACAGCCTTCCATTTTTGCACGGAAAATCATTTGTTGCGTACTTAGCGCATCATTTGTTGTATTAGCAGACTCATATAATACACCATTTAGTTCAAATCCAATTGTTCCTGATAAAGCCGATCTTTCACCCATTCCAACAAGCATATGATGAATAATCCCAGAAACACTCGTTTTTCCGTTCGTGCCTGTTACGCCAATCATTGTAAGATCATTTGAAGGGTAGTCAAAAAATTTAGCTGCAAGAAGTCCAAGTGCACGATCTGTATCATTAACTATAACTTGTGCTACTTCTCCATCTAATTGTAATTCATGATCAGCAACAACAACTGTTGCTCCAGCATCGACCGCTTTTTGTGCAAAATCGTGTCCATCTACAGTGTAACCTTTAATACAAATGAATAAGCTCTTTGGTTGAACACTTCTTGAATCAATTGAGATATCTTTTACTGTATTAGGTAACTGCCCAATAACCGTTTTTAATGGAATAACACTTAATAACTCTTCTGTATACATACTAAATTAATCCTCCGAATCCATTGGTGAAGTTACATAAACATATAACAAATGGGCTGTTGCCCTTAATGAGTCAACATGTGTCCGCTCATAAGCGTGTGAAGATTCAATTCCAGGTCCAAATAATGCATGCTTTACATCAAAACCTGCACGAATCGCAGCAGATGCATCTGAACCATAATAAGGATAAATATCAAGCTTATAATCGATATTGTTGCTTTTTGCCAATTCAACAATTTGACGTGTTAACTCATAATGGTAAGGCCCACTTGAGTCTTTTGCACAAATTGACACAGTGTATTCATCCGAGCTTTGACCGTCACCAATTGCCCCCATATCAACAGCTATATATTCTACAACTTGATTAGGTATATTCGAATTGCCGCCATAGCCAATTTCTTCATTGTTTGAAATATAAAAATGAGTTGTATAAGGAAGTTGTATATTCTCTTCTTTTAAATACTTCATTAATTGCAATAGAAGTGCAGTACTTGCTTTATCGTCTAAATGACGTGATTTAATAAATCCTGATTCAGTTTTCTCGAATCGTGGATCGAAGGATACAAAATCTCCTACCTCTATGCCAATTTTTCGAACTCCTTCGGCATTGTTAACTTTTTCATCAATCCGCACTTCGATATGATTTTCGTCTCTCTTCAGCTCTCCAGCTCCGCGATATACATGAACAGTTGTTTCATGCATTAAAATTGTACCGCGAATTTTTTTGCCATATGCCGTATGAACGGTGCAATATTCTCCCTCTACTGCATTCCAATTGAAGCCTCCAACCATCGTCAGCTTTAATCGACCGTTCGCCTTTATTTCTTTTACCATAGCACCCAGCGTATCTGTATGGGCTGTAAGAAGTCTGTGGACGTTGTTATTTTCACCTTGAAACGTGGCTATAATTGCGCCTTTATTAGTTTTTTTATACTCAATTCCTAGGTCATGTAAATAAGTCCCAATAAATTGCATAATTGATTTTGTAAATCCAGATGGACTTGGTATATTTACTATTTGGCCTAATAGATCAACTGTATCTTTTTCATTAAATACATTTTTCATCAGAAAGCCCCCTCAACCTTCTTAATAATATCAAAATTCGTCAATTATCGACAGCCAGTAATTTTTATGTACCATAAAAAATTTCAAACTATATTATCAAATATTTATAAATAATTATATATATTCATTATTATAGCACTCCCTATTAATGGGTTGTAAAAAAATTAAATACGTAAAAAGCCCCGAGCAATTCAAAAAAGAAATACTCGGGCATCTTATTATTTTAACATTTTTCGAACTAATTTCACCTTTTGTTTATAAGGTGGGAAGAGTAGATTATTTGCTAATTTTGAGGATCGCTTCATTATTGATTTTGCATGGGTAAAGTTTTCAAAACTCGCTTTACCGTGGTATGCATTTACTCCAGACGGTCCAACGCCTCCGAATGGTAAATAAGGATTTGCAACATGTGTAACTGTATCATTGATGCAACCTCCACCAAAAGGAAGTTCCTGTAAAAAGAAATCAATTGCTTTTTTATTTTCAGAGAAGAAGTAAGCAGCAAGCGGTTTTGGAAGTTTTCTAATTTGATGAATAGCCATATTTAAATCCTCATAAGAAATAATCGGTAGAATTGGTCCGAAAATTTCATCTTCCATAATAGGGCTATTCCAAGAGATGTTTTCTAAAATAGTTGGTTCAATATACAAATCCTTTTTATCTGTTCTACCGCCAAATGTGATTTGATTCTTTTCTGCTTCCAATAACTCTTGTAGTCGGTTAAATTGACGTTCGTTTATGACACGTCCATAATCCTTGCTTTTTTGGGCATCTTTCCCATAAAATTGTGTAATCGTTTTCTTCATGATTTTCATAAATTTGTTATAAACTGACGCATGTACAAGTACATAGTCAGGTGCTACACAAGTTTGGCCAGTGTTATTAAATTTCCCCCAAACAATGCGTTTTGCAGCTACTTCAAGATCAGCCGTTTGGTCAACAATCGTCGGGCTTTTTCCACCAAGCTCTAAAGTAATCGGCGTTAATTTTTCAGATGCTGCACGCATAATTACTTTCCCAACAGCGACACTACCTGTAAAGAAAATATAATCAAATGAAGCATGGATGAGTGCTGTTACCTCTTCTTTTTCACCTTCAACAACTCGCACATATGAAGTATCGAATGTCTCCTCAATAATTTTTTTGATAATTTTAGCTGTGTGAACTGCGGTTTCAGATGGTTTTACAATCGCTGTATTCCCACCAATTATGGCACCAATGAGAGGTTCCATTACTAATTGAAATGGGTAGTTAAAGGGACCAATAATTAAAGCAACACCATAAGGTTCACGCACAATAAAGCTTTTAGCAGGCTGAAAGTGAAGAGGAGTTTTTACTTCTATAGGTTTAGACCAATCCTCAATATTTTTAATCATATATTGAATGCTATCTAGTACAATACCAACTTCATTCGAATATGCCTCAAATTCACTTTTATGCAAATCCAGGTTTAATGCATGCAGTATTTCATCTTCATAATGTTTTATTTTTTGTTTTAGTTTTAATAGTTGCTTTTTTCGAAAATCAATTTCTCTCGTAAGTCCTGTAAAAAAAAATTTTTTTTGCTCTTCAATCATTGATTCTACTACTTCTACGGTAAAACTAGCCACATGATTCCCTTCTTTCTAATACATAAAATAATTTTATTTGTTAATAATAACTATGTACAATCTACTACAATTTGATCTTTTGTTCCTTCTTTTTAATTTAAAGTGTTTTACATAACACGAAATTGTATACGAAGAATGGAAGTAAGGTCAAAAATTTAAGGGGGCAATTTTTATGATTTCGACTCATACTTGGTGGGAAGCAATTTTTTCAGGACCATTGTCTATTGGATTAAATGAAGAAAAAGTGCATCAACTAGAAGACGAATCTTTTTTATTCTTAACGGAAGAAGAACAATTGCCACAAGAACTTGAAAATCAAAGTGAATAAAGAAAAGAAACTTTAGGAATTTAATATTTTCCTAATCAAAACAACACTCCTTCAAAAGGAGCGTAATGAAAAATTATTAAAAGGACTGTTTATCGAATAATTTCGAAAAACAGTCCTTCTGATTGTCAAAAAAGCAAAGGTTATTAATTTCATCTTCCTGAGATTATCTAAAAATTAAATATAGAATAACTGCCGAGATGATTACTCCACTTGTAATTAATGTTTTGATGTCTGATGGTTTCATAAATTTACCTCTTTTTAGTATTACTCCATTATATTATCACAAAATTAGTGGTCTATATGTTTTTATAGTGAAATCGATTCACTTTCCTCTTCTATATCTCTCATTTTATGAGCGATTCTTGATGCTGCACATGCTGCAATACTGCCAACTAAATCATCTAAAAATGTATGGACACCATTGCCAGCTTTTGAATCGAGCTTTTTAATAATGCCTATTTTTTTCTTATCTAAATGACCATATGTTGTTAAAGCAATACTTCCATATGTTAAAACAGAGCCCAGTGCTAATGTTTCATCCACTCCAAATAGACCTTCATCTGACTCTATAATGGATTGTAAAGGCTGTGACAACATTTTCTTTTCTGCAAGCTCATCTAATTCAATTCCCACTAATATAGAGTGCTGCACTTCCCGTTTTCGAAGCACTCTTTCAACTGAGTGCATACAATGCTCAATTTTTAATCCTTCATTATATGGGGCCTGCATTTCATAAACAATTTCGGCAATATCTTCTATCTTTACGCCACGTCTTTTTAATGCATCCTTTGTTGCTTGTGATACAGCTTCTGATGAAATTCGATTCTTTTTATTATCCATTATCTCAGCCTCTTTTCATCTCTATTATTAATAATAATTTTTTCAATACTACTTCCCATACTACATAGTACACGCTCGCATTTGATTATGATACAATTTCGTTACGTTATACTTAAAAGCGGAGGCGGCTCGTTTAGGCTCGACATGCGCTGGAGACTTCCGCCAAGCGTGTTTACACGCGCAGAAGGAAGTCGAAGCGACACGAGAGCCTAGCCGCCGCAGCTGGATATCTATAAAAGCTGAGAACGCCCGCTTAGCTCCGACCACAACTGATCGACAAAACAGTGGAATGTCGACGCTAGTACATCCATGTACGTCTAACCCTACGACAAAAAGCGGTCTTTACTTTTGTAAAAAAGGTAAGGTATCGAGAGCTGATGTTCCATAAATATATTTAAATAGAGGAGGTCCCTTTAGTGGATAAAGGAACTGTTAAGGATACGATATTTTACAGTAATGCACTACAAGAGGAGATTGAATTATTAATTTATGTGCCTGCAAACTATACTCCACTTAATAAATATAACATTTTAATCGCTTCTGACGGAAAAGATTATTTCCAGTTAGGTGGTATCCCACGTCTTGCTGATAAATTATTGGATGATTATGAAATTGACAATATCATAATTGTTGGGGTCCCATATAAAAGTGTGGAAGATAGAAGAAGAAAATACATTCCGACTGGTGAACAGCATGAAGCATATCTACGTTTCTTAGCTCACGAGCTTGTTCCTTATTTGGATAATGAATATTCAACCTTTCAATTAGGTACATCTAGAGGTCTTATTGGAGATTCGATGGCCGCAACAGCATCGCTACTCGCTGCTTTAAAATATCCAAATATATTTAGTAAAGCAATATTGCAGTCACCATATGTAGACGAACACGTATTAAACATTGTAGATAAATCAAATAATGCAAATTCAATTTCAATATATCACATCGTTGGAAAAGGCGAGGATCAAGTACTGACAACAGATAAAAAAATTAAAGATTTTTTAACACCAAATCGTAAATTGCATGAGTTATTCCTTACTAAAGGGTATAAAACATTCTATGAAGAATTTAATGGAAACCATACATGGAAATATTGGAAGCCTGATTTAAAAAGAGCTTTAATTGAAAATTTCAGTTAATTCCAGAGTGATAAAATGTCCAAATATTTAAAATCTGTTATAATTATTTTTGAAAATTAACAAATCTAGGGGGGCATGAACGATGAAGTACGGTATTGTGGTATTTCCATCAAAAAAATTGCAAGATCTTGCGAACACATATCGCAAACGATATGATTCACATTACTCAAAAATCACTCCACATATTACGTTAAAGGAAGCATTTGAAGCAGATGAAACAGAAATTAATAAAATTTCTGAAACAGTTGCCTCTATTGCAAAAAAATATGCTCCATTAAATATTCATGCATCACGTATTAGTTCGTTCTTCCCAACGACAAATGTTATATTTTTCCGAATTGAACCAACGGAACAATTAACAAGTCTTCATCAAGAACTGCAAAATCAAGTAAATATCGGTAAACCAAAGCATGTGTTTATTCCCCATATTACAATTGCACAAGACTTAACTGCAACTGAGCATGATGATATTTATGGCCAATTAAGAATGATTGGTGTAAATGAACAAGAAACAATTGACCGCATCCACTTAGTATATCAATTAGAAGATGGTTCGTGGACAACATATGAAACATACCGATTTACTGGAGCTGAATAATCGTGTATGAAGTAAAGATTGTTGAAACAGATAAAGAGCTTGAACTAGCGTTTGCAGTTAGAAAAAAAGTTTTTGTTGAAGAACAAGGAGTACCATTGCATCTTGAACTTGATGAACACGATGACAATGCTATTCATTTTATTGTAAAAGATGGTGAACAAACTATTGGAGCAGCCCGTCTTCGCGAATATGAAAGTAAAATTGGGAAAGTTGAGCGCGTTTGTGTGCTGAAGCAGTACCGAGGAAAAAAGCTTGGTTTTTTAATTATGCAAAAGGTTGAAGAGTATGCAAAAGAGCATGGATTTAAAAAATTAAAATTAAATGCTCAAAGCTATGCAATTCCATTTTATGAAAAATTGCAATTTATCGTAACTTCTCCTGAATTTATGGACGCAGGTATTCCTCACCGCTCGATGGAGAAAGAAATTTAACAATTACGCCTTAGTGTAATTTTGACAAATGAAGAACAAGAGCTGACTTGATCAATATCAAGCCAGCTCTTTTAATTTTTTATCCTAACATTTTTTGAATTTTGCCTAAATCTAAGGATTGGCCTTCTTGCAGAATAGAATTTACGATTTGATCTTCTAATTCTTTTGTAACCGGTTTGTTCGCTATTCTGCTTACTTTTTTTACAATTTTCCGTACTTGTTTTTCATTTGTAAAATCAGCATATTGTATCGCATTCGCAAGTGCAAAGATTTCTTCCATATCTACACCAGTTTTGCTTTCTATTTGCTTAAAAAAAGGGTTTTGCATTTATCTCCCTCCTTAAAAATGAGCCTTACCTACGATAATTAATAGGATGAATAATACTACAATTAATACAAAAGTAGAACCTTTAGAATCTCCTCCATTGTAGTACCCCATATCGTATGCAGGGCTTACTTGACTGCCACAATAATCTCCCATATCGTAAGCAGGGCTCACTTGGTTTCCACAGCCACAACTCCCCATATCATATGCAGGACTAACATTATTGTGACCATAATCGTAATAAGGACTTACTTGATTACATTTTTTCCACATTAAAAATCCCCTCCTTTCTACTTTGTATACTATGCAGTAATAAAAAGTAAAAGAGGGGTATTAGTCTAGTTTGCTTTTCCTTTTGGTTTAAAAATTAATGCTGCTATAAAACCAAATACAATGGCAGCACTTATCCCAGAACTAGTTACTTCAAACATTCCTGTTAACACACCAACCCAACCATGCTTCTCTGCTTCAGCTAATGCTCCATGTGTTAGTGAGTTTCCAAAAGAAGTAATCGGGATTGTTGCACCTGCTCCTGCGAAATCAATAAGTGGTTCATAAAAACCTAATCCATCAAGAATTGCACCAGCTACAACTAAAATTGATAGTGTATGTCCTGGTGTCATTTTCCCAACATCCATAATTAACTGCCCTATTACACAAATAAGGCCACCGACAATAAAAGCAATTAAAAAATTTAAAAAAAGCATTCTTCCGCCTCACTCCATTGTAATTTCAATCGCATGTGCAGTACAAGGAATCGTCTCCCCTTGTTGAAAAGACAGTGGAGAGAGAAGAGCACCTGTTGCAACAAGAAGTACTCTGTTAAACCGACCAGTTTTTAGTTGCTGTTCGATATAGCTAAAAAATACCGCAGCCGAGCAACCCGCACCACTTGCACCTGCTTGGAAACTTTCATCCTCTCCATAAAATTCAGCACCTGCATCTCTTAAAAGCTGCAACTCATCCTGCTTTACACCACTTTGAGCAAGCATTGCCTTTAAAATTTTTAAACCGATTTTTCCTAAATCACCTGTCATAATCAAATCGTAATCGCTAATCTTTTGCTTACGTTTTTTTAGGTGAGAGGTAATAGTATCGAATGCAGCTGGTGCCATAGCGCCTCCCATATGAAAAGGGTTTACTTCTCCATAATCTACAACTTTGCCGATTGTTCCAGCTATTACTGATGGATGATCAGGTTTATGCTTCCCTATTAATGCATATCCTGCAGCCGTCACTGTCCATTGAGATGTCGCTGGTTTTTGTGCACCATAATTTATCGGATAACGAAATTGTCGTTCAATTGCATTATGTTGACTTGATGCACCAGCAATTGCAAGCTGTGATGCTCCTAAATCAGTAAGTAAACTTGCTATAATAACTGAGGATACGGAAGTAGCACAGGCAGAAAACAACCCAATAAATGAGCAAGCAAGCTCTCTAGCAGCAAAATTAGTTGGGGTCATTTGATTTACTAAGTCGCCACTTAAAAAGAAATCAATATCTAAATTTTTTATGTTTGCTTTTTTTATAACGATATCACATGCTTCTGAAATCATTTTTGAATGCCCTTGCTCATTCGTCGTCTGATTCCATCTTTCATCTTCTACAATTGAGTCAAAATAAGAATTAAATACACTTTTCCGTTCCAGTGGTCCCGCTACTGCCCCACAAGCAATAATTGAAGGTTTAGATTGAAATAAAATTACCATTCTAACACGCCCACTGACACTAAAATAAGTTTAATTAATGCAATAAAAAATGCGGAACCAACACCAAATAAAATAACGGATCCAGCTAGTTTAAACATATTGCTTCCGACACCAAGAACAAGCCCCTCTGTTCTGTACTCAATCGCAGCAGAAATAACCGCATTCCCAAAACCTGTTACTGGAACGGCGCTACCTGCTCCAGCAAATTGACCAAGTTTTCGATATAATCCAAAACCTGTTAAAAGCATTGAAATAAATACCATTGTTGCGACAGTAGCATTTCCTGCTGTTTTGTCAGTAAAATCAAAAAAAATGATAAAAAAATAAGTTATGGCTTGTCCAATTGTACAAATAATTCCTCCAACTAGGAATGCTTTCAAGACGTTTTTTACATATGGTGTAGGAGGAGTTATTTGTTGTTCTAATTGTTGATATTCTTGTGGATCCAATTTACGTTTCCTCCTTAGCTAATTTTTTTAGTTTATCTACTTTTTCACTAACCTTTTTTTGATCTTCTTCCTCTAAAAGCTTTTGAGTCTCCCAGTGCATTTTATAGTCTGTCGATACAACTACATTTAAATCTGGGTATTTTTCTTCAATTTCTTTTTGCAGTCTTTTTTCAACCTTTCGTTCTTTAAAGCCTAGCCAAGGCTTTACTTGAATTGCTACTAACAATTCATCCTCGACAAAAATGGCTGTTCCTGTATACACTTCCTCTGTATTTTTTATCATCTCTTCGACTTCTGCACGTTTTTCTTCATCTCCACTTTCATTTAATATTTGGATTGTCTGTTCGTTCGAGCATCCTATTAAAAAAAATGGGATGAGGAAAAGAGTAAATGCCATTTTTTTCAAAATTCAACCCCCTTTTCCACCATTATGGTCATCAGAAAGTTAATCTATTCAATTCTGTCACCTTGCTTAGTTTGGGTATTTTTCTCAAAAAAAATGCACCTAAATTAAGCGCCTATAAACTATCGCCCGGTTTTCGATTGCAATTTTACATATTGTAGATTGAAGCTATGATAAAGTGAGGTGAAATGATAATGGGTTGTGGAAGAAAAGATAATATCGGTGGCACATCACATCGTCATGAAGGTTGTGTAAGTGATGTTGTAAAAACAATTTTAGATATACAAAATCAAGCAGTAGATGATGACTGCGACAACTGTGGAACAAGCTGTTACTTAGAGCCACTTGGAGGCCTTGTTAGTCCTACTAGAAGAAATGCAGATACAAGAGTATTCATGCTACTTAATGCAAATGGTTTACCGTTCTTTGCCTTCTTTTCGACTCCTGAAGGAGCAGTATTACCATCAGTATTCTTCCGTGTAGAAGATGTATTTGATAGTTGCGCAACATTACGTGTAGTGGCTCCATGGGATGAAGAAGAACCAGTTAACTTATTAAACGACGATGAAACTGGAATTTCAATGGGACTATTATCTGAAGTTATTTCATTCAGAAAAACTGATACATGTCTAACAGTTGACCTCTCATGCTTCTGCGGTGTGCAATGCGTAAAAGATGTAAACTTACACATCTGCGACTAATCAACGGCAAAATAGAGGGTGATCCAAAATGAATATTTTGGATCACCCTTTTTAATTTGAATACTTTTTTAAAATGTTTTGTTCACTGTTAAAATTGATAGGATATCATTTCCATTGACTTTTTCAACCGCTTGAGAAGTTTTAATTTTTACATTAAAGCCATCAAATTCTTCAATAACACCCATTATTCTCTCGTTATTTTTTAAGTTAAATAATAATGAACGGCCTGCCTTTTTTCTAGCAGGTTGTGAAAAATAGTTTAGTTGTTTTGCTATAACGGGGTTGATTCTCTCTGCTCTTGAAATTTCGTAAACCGAAGTACTTTCTTCTAAAAACGGTTCTTCTTGCTCAGCTTCCACCTCAATATAATATATTGGTGGTGTTGGAATAAAAAGTAATGGCTCTTCCACTTTACACATCCTTTTTTCATATAAATATGCAAAATGAAATATTTCGTGAATCCGAACTTTAAACTTCCAACACTGTCTGCTAAAAGCAAATAATAATGTTTAGCTAAGCTGACCCAAAAATGTCGTAGCTAAGCCTAAATATATTAGAATACTTGTAACATCATTTAATGTTGTAATAAATGGACCTGATGCAACAGCCGGGTCTACCCCAAGTTTATGAATTAGTAAAGGAATAAAAGAGCCTGCAATTGTTGCCACTAGGATGGAACAACAAATTGCTGCACCTACTAATAAACCAACAATAAGAGTATGCTTCCAGAAGAAAATAATCCCGATAACGAAAATACCACAAACAATTCCTGTTATTAAGCCCGTCATAATTTCTCGAAGAATCATCTTCGCTTTGCTTTTTTCATCAATTTCCCCTGTAGCAATACCTCGCACTGCAACAGCAAGCGCCTGTGTCCCACTATTGCCTGAAGTACCTGATATTAACGGGATAAACAATGCAAGCATCGCAACTTTATCTAAAGTAGCTTCAAATTGTGCCATTAAAGATGCAGTTAACATTCCTAAAAATAACAGCATAATAAGCCAAGGTAAACGCTTTTTCGCAGCTTTAAACGGCCCAGCATCAATATCATCAATATCTGAAACCCCGGCAAGTTTTGAATAATCATCTGATGCTTCTTCATCAATTACATCGATAATATCATCGACTGTTATAATACCATGCATTTCACGATTTTGACCGACAACTGGAATAGCTAAGAAATTATAATCCTTCATAATTTGTGCAACTTCTTCTTGATCGTCAGTAACTTTTACTGACACGACACGTTCATTCATAATGTCATGAATTAACGTATCTTCATCCGACACAATTAAATCACGCAGCGAAATAACTCCTGTTAAACGATGATTATCATCAACAACGAAAACATAATAAATCGTTTCTGCATTTGGTGCTTCATTGCGAAGGACTGTCATAGCAGAACGAACTGTCGAATTTTCTAGAATCGACACATACTCAGTTGTCATAATGGCCCCAGCAGTGTATTCTTCATACGCTAACAGCTCATTTATTTCTTCAACTGTTTCACTATCCATCATTTCAAGATAGCTTTCACGATGTTCCTCATCCAGTTCATTTAAAACGTCAACAACATCATCGGTATACATATAAGAAAGCATTTCTGCACCATATGCTGTATCCATTTCATATAAAAACTTCTCGTATTCTTCGTCTTCTAATTCAATTGCTTCAAAGATTAAAGCCATTTCCTGAGGAGACAAGAATTGATAGATTGTTTTCCTTATATCAGGTCCAACCTTCTCATAAAATTGTGCCTGATCATATGGATGAAGTTCTAGGAAGATTTCACGAAATGAATCGATATTTTCATCTATTAAGAGTTGTCGCAAATCATCTTCGTTATACATTACTTCTTTATTATTATTTTGTTCTACCATGCATGTCCCCTCCTCTCAATCTACATCATAAGTTGATTTACAATGCACGTAAATACCTTTTTAAAACTTCATAATACTTTAATAAATGAAAAAATGTTCGAAAAGCTATCTATTCGAACATCTCATCATTATTCATTATTTTTTTCATCGGTTCAAGTATTTTACTTGTAAAGCGCAACTTTACTTTGGTCAATGGATGCTCCATCTCAAGAAGCACACAGTGAAGAGCCTGTCTTTCAAATAATTCACGACTTCCACCATATAGCTCATCGCCAACAAGCGGATGGCCGATATAAGCCATATGTACTCGAATTTGATGTGTTCTTCCAGTATGAAGCTTTAATCGAACATGGGAAACTGGCTCGCCATTTTTCGCATACCCTATTTTCAAGACCTTAACATCTGTATGTGAGAATTGCCCATCGCTTCGTACCTCACGTTCGATAATGCTCGTCTCTTTACGTCCAATCGGAGCAATAATTGATTGTTCGCCCTGCAAAAGATGTCCATGTACAATTGCCTCATATTGTTTATTAATGAGGCCGTTTTTTTGCTGTAATCCCATTAAATGATGAATATGGCTATGTTTTGCAATACAAACTAATCCAGAAGTATCTCGATCTAATCTTGTAACTATATGAACAGTCGAATGAATATCTTTTTCTTCAAAGTATCCACATAGAAAATTTGCAATACTTCCTGTTGGGTGCTCCCTTGATGGAATTGTATTAATAAATGGTGGTTTCTCAAGAATGAGCAACGCATCATCTTCATAGATAATGTTTAATTTTCCATGTTCAACAATAAGCCCTTCACCAAATTCCTCCGGTGGGAATATTAAGGTAATAGTATCTCCTTGTGTTAAAATATATCGAACTGTTCGTTCTTCACCATTGACAAAAATCTTACCGCCATTATACTTTATTGCCGTTAGTCCCTTTTTTGATATACCTTGACGACTAATTGCTTCTCGCAAAAGCTCTCCATTATTTTGTGCTTTAAATTGCAACTTAAATCCTTTTTCCATTTTCCCACCTAATTACTCATTAGAAACGAACGAATCATGTACACGTTCCCAAAATGGGAATGGACGAAAACGTGCAAAGCGTACCTTTTCAGTTGCAACATTAAATGTTACACACTTTAAATCGTTTTGAATAAGGTGGATATGATCGATTGTCATGGTAAATTGTTGGTCCTTCACCGGGATTAGTGCACAATTGTGATGGGCAGGTAATACAAGCGAGGAGCCAACTGTTCTAAATACTCGGTTATTAATTGATGCCATTTCTGTAATTTGGAAAGCCTGTAATGTAGGATGGATAATTGCACCACCTAGAGCTTTGTTATATGCTGTACTCCCCGATGGAGTAGAAACACACAGCCCATCTCCACGAAAACGTTCAAAATGATCACCATTTAATTCGATGTCCATAACGAGAGTGACATCTGGTGATTTAATTGTTGCTTCATTTAGCGCTAAATACCTCTTGGATGGTGCATTATGATAATGCACTTGAACTTCCAATAGCGGGTATTCAACTACATTAAACTCACTTTTAGCGATTGACAAAACCAACTTTTCCAACTCGGAAGGCTTCCAATCAGCATAAAATCCTAAATGTCCAGTATGGATTCCGACAAAAGCTACTTTACTTAAACGATTGGCATGATGGTGAAAAGCATGCAGCAGTGTCCCATCTCCACCAATAGAAATCACGATATCAGGTTCATCATCATCTAAAATAAGTCCAAAATCTTGTAAATATGTTTTTGCGAGATCCTTTAATTCATTTGATTGGGAATCTCTGCGTGATTGAATCGAAAATCTCAAATTACTCACGCTCCTTGTCCTCTGTAGTTGTTCGAATCGTTGGATTAGATGCTTCTTTATTTTCTGTAAAATAAACTTGTGCTTCTTGAATTTCACTTCTAATAGATGACATTTCCTCATCTAACTTAAACGCAGCTTCTGCTGCATTTTGTAGTCGATTTTTTATTTCTTCAGGGAATACACCCTTATATTTATAATTTAATGAATGCTCAATAGATGCCCAGAAATTCATAGCAAGAGTCCGTATTTGAATTTCTGCTAGCACATCTACCTTTCCTTGAATTGTTTCGACCGGATATTCAACAATTATATGATAGGATCGATATCCACTTGGCTTGTTATGAGTAATATAATCTTTTTCTTCGATTACCCGCAAATCATTTCTTTGACGTATTAAATTGGCTACTGTTGCGATATCATCTACAAACTGGCACATAATGCGCAAGCCTGCAATATCTTGTAGTTCAGTAGCTAATTTTTGTGATGGTTCAAATAAAATTCCTTTTTCACGAGCTTTATCATAAATACTTGCAAGAGGTTTTACTCTACCAGTAACAAATTCAATGGGAGAAGTCATTCCAGTATTGCCAAATTGCGAACGCATTCCCTTTAACTTAATTTTCAATTCATCCACTGCTTGTTTATAAGGACTTAAAAAAATATCCCAATGTCCCATATAAATTCCTCCTCCCGACGAAAGGCCAACAACACCACTTACCTACGACGCTTAAAACTTCTACTAATTAATATCCTTCGCCACGTAAAATTTCTGTGAATGCTTTTTCTACTGCTTCTACAAAATCAGTACCGTAATTATCATTGCCTTCAATATTGAATACGAGCATTTGCAATTCATCTGTAAAATTTGTTAATTCTACTGGATTATTATTAATTAGCAAATACGGATTACGGTTAAGCTTCAACAGTTCTACAAGCTGTGGCCATAGCTGCTGAGGAAGATGTAAGTAACTATAGCCCTCTCCTTCCTCAAGAAGGTAAACAAAGGCTAAATTATCTGAATCTGCTAGTAATTGTCCTGCAGGTTGGATTTGTATTCTGTTTTCATTTTCGTTTAAACTAAAGTGTAGATTATTATGTACAAATTGGTAGTTATCAACTATATAAACATTGCGCATTATGTAAACTTCCCTTCAACACTATTCCTTCATATTTTATCATAGCAGCGCACATTTTCGAGCAAAAGAATAAAGGAATTTTATCGTATTCTTTATTGAGAAAGGACTAACAATGACACAGGAACTTGAAATTGAATTTAAAAATGTTTTAACAAAAGAACAATATGATTTTTTATTAAAGGAGTTTAACGTGGATGACATAATGATAGTTCGTCAGACTAATCATTACTTTGATACACCACAAATGGCATTAAAATCTTTGTCAAGCGGACTTCGTATACGAGAAACTAATGACAAAATCGTGTGTACTTTAAAAGAGAAAGCATCTGAAAATATACATATAGAAACAACAGATGTATTAACAAAGGAGCAGGCAGAGCTCATGTTAGCTGGTTTAAATTTTTTTGCTCCAAGAGTAAAAGAAAGATTGATCCAATTAAATATTTCAATTGAACAATTACATGTATTTGGAACCTTAACAACAGATCGAGTAGAACTTCCGTATAAGGGTGGAACAATCGTATTTGATCATTCTTTCTATTTGCAGCGTGATGATTATGAGGTAGAATATGAAACAAGTAACGAAATCGAAGGAAAGAAAATTTTTGATGACTTTTTGAATGAGTACCAAATTGAAAAACAAATCGCAGATAAAAAAATTGCTCGTTTCATGAAAGCATTAAAAGACAAGAAAGGGAGATAGGATTGGATATTACATCAATGAAAACGATGCTTGAACTTCAAGCAATTCAATCTTTAGGAAATTCATCTACAGATGTTCAATCATTAACAGATAATCAATCTATTTTCACACAATTACTTGAAGAAATGCTTACCAATTCATCTTCTGCTTCAGCGAACAATCCAGCAGATTTACTTGGCAGCTTTTCTGAATTGCAAAATTTTATTTCAACAAATGATTCTACAACAATTAATAATGATTATTTATCAAACTTCCTTTTTAAAAGCAATTCCTCATACATACCAAATTCTTATTATGACCAATTATTACAAACAAACAGTGAATCTGTATTCAATAATTATAAAAATAAGGATTATTTAAATAATAACGGTTATGAAAATGTATTAGCAGGAGCGGGCATCTATTCAGACATTATTTCAAATGCTTCAGAAAAATATGGAGTGCCAGAAAAATTAATTGCAGCAGTAATTAAGCAAGAATCAAATTTCAATGAAAATGCAGTAAGCTCTGCTGGTGCAATAGGTTTAATGCAGCTAATGCCTAGTACGGCAAGATTTTTAGGTGTACAGGATGCAAAAAATCCTGTGCAAAATATAATGGGCGGTACAAAATATTTAAGTCAAATGCTTGAAAAATTTGATAATAATATCGAACTAGCTCTTGCAGCATATAATGCGGGCCCTGGTAATGTTTCTAAATATAATGGAGTTCCGCCATTTAAGGAAACAATTAACTATGTTCAAAAAGTAATAAATTACTATAAAGCATAGTATAGCTTACATATACAGTCATTAATCTCTATTGAACTTATTAACCAAGTTTTAACGGTTAATTTTTCAATATGCGATTTGTTTGAGAAAAAAGTAATACGTTGATAGAATGAAGATATCAATAAGAAAAGCTCAACCACTCTACTTAACCCGCGTCGATGGAAACACAGCGACCCCGAGGGTTTTGGTGGCTTACGCTAAACGCTGTTAGATAAATTAATACTTTCTTATTGAGATAGTAATAATCAATTGTGATAACAAAGATACGGTATGCAATACACGGATATTTCATTACGTATACTTATAAAAGAAGTAAAGGAGTAACACCTATGAATCGAAAATACACGATTCCTTACGAGGAAATTGGTGCTGAAAAACTTTCTGAGCTCCTTCGCGCTTTTTATAAACGTGTTGCGAAGCATCCACTGTTAATTCCTATTTTTCCGGAAGATTTAACTGAAACATTAAGAAAGCAAATTCAATTTCAAACCCAGTATTTAGGTGGGCCAAATTTATATACTGAAGAACATGGACATCCAATGTTAAAAATGCGACACATGCCATTTAAAATAACACCTGATCGTGCACAAGCTTGGCTTGAATGTATGAAGGAGGCAATGGATGAAGTAGGTCTTGATGGGAAATTTCGTGAAGTATATTATCAACGCCTTGTCTTAACTGCTCATCACATGATTAATTCACCAAACGAAGATGAGGAGGAGTTAGAGTGAATAATGTCCAATTATTATCGAAACCTGCCGCACCTTCTAGTATTACAAAGCCGATAGAGTTATATATTTTTATAGATCCTCTTTGTCACAAAGCGTTAAAAATGCAAACAATGTTGCGAAAGCTTCTAGTCGAATACGAGCATTATTTTACTTGGCGTTATGTTTTGAGTACAAAGCTTGCCTCATTAAATAGCTTAAGTAGACGTACAAAAGGTTGCCTTTCAGGTGTTGAACTGGATATTGCACACCCTGCACTCCCTTCCATTGCTATTAAAGCAGCCGAATTACAGGGAAAACGAGCAGCTTCTAGGTATATGTTAAAACTTCAGGAGCATGCACTTTTGAATACGAAAAATATAACTTCTTATTGCGCTTTAATCGATATTGCAAAAGAGTCAAAAATTGATGTCGATGAGTTTATTACAGATTTCGGTTCAAAGGAAGCAGGCCGCGCCTTTCAATGTGATTTACACATAACACGAGAGATGGAAGTCGATGAAGTTCCAAGTATTGTTTTCTTTAGTGAACGTATTGAAGACGAAGGATTAAAAGTAAGTGGTATGTATAGTTATGAGGTATATGTACAAATTTTACAAGAAATGCTGAATGAAGAAATTACATGCCAACCATTGCCTACTTTTGATGAATTGTTTGATAAGTTTATTACTTTAACAACACAAGATGTTGCCGAAATTTATTCAATTTCTGAACATCAAGCAGAACGGGAATTAAAGAAGCGAATGCTGCAGCAAAAAATCGAACGCATCACAAACGATGATGTTACCCTATGGCGTAAAAAATAATTTTCTAAGCACTTATTCACTAAATTAAACTATTATCAACTTAATAAATTTATAGTCTTATAAATCGGAATTATCCGGTTAAAAAGTGCAATTTAGTTATGCTGAATTGTACTCAGAGTGCAGACAAGTCAATAACGACTCTGTCTGCACTCTTTTTTATTAGATGATCATTTATACGGATCCACACTGTTTTAAGAATATGCTGCTTATGGTTTACTCTATTTTCAAAATAAAACTAACTGATGCAGAGATGTTCGACAGGCTGTGCATTTTTTTCTGCTTTTTTCATTAGACAATTATCCTCTTTGTTTTTTAACACGATATAAAAATAAAAAAAGAGCCGCCTCTTTCCTATTAGGAATATCGGCGACTCTTTTCACAAAGGGGATGGGAGAAATGTTCACGTTCAAACAAAGGGGTGTATGTTTGTTATGTGATTTATTTCACGTATTTAATTTATCATGGAATAATAATCTATGCAACGAAACTTCATTAGTTTCACAAAATCGCCATATAGTAAACGTTTTCAATATTATAGCGGTACATCAAAAATAGAAAAGATGTTTTGAAGTATCCTTATTTATCAAAAAAGCGCAGCTAATTAGTTTTTTAAAACCTTCAATCACTAATTCATTCTTTTTGTATTTCATCATGTTCTTCTATTACTCAAAATTTATTAACCCTCCAACTTTAAACTTCATGTTTTTCAAAAAAAGAGACATCCTAAATAGAAAGCGATGCATCCAAGTTCCTTATTAAAATTTTTACTCTATCTATTATTGAAGGGAGAATTAGTTGTGAAACTGTTTCAAGTTAGAAAAGGGCAATTTGTATACTATAACAATGAGTTACACAAAGTATATGCTATAAAACCAATGTATAAACTTTCTGTTCATCTTATTAAACTGAGGGATTTAACTCAGCATATAACAAATGCTGCAAGTGTAGAAAGATACATTCCAAAAGAAAATGATAGTTTTATTTTTGATCATAAGGTATACACGCTTAGCAAAAATCAAAAACCTGTGGCAGGAAATTTAATTTTAATTAACAATCCATCCCCAGATACCCTTGATCACTATTCCTTAAACGAAATTGAAGTAGTCGAAACTGTTGATAACAAAGGTGTAGTAACAAGTGATTTAAACGGAATCAAGCATACTGAGTATTTATTGATGATTCCCGGCCGTGCCCCTGATAGCCATCCTATTGACTATAAAAACATGGTAAATGTTGAAGAGGACATTGGTGGTGATTACCCTCAAACCATCCAACCATACAGTGAACTATCCGTACAGTTAGGAGACATTTTTAAAAAGAGGAATAGTGATGTGTTATTTGAAGCTATGGTAGTTGCGATGAAAGGGCAAACCATTTATCTCGGTGGTGGTCATGAAGTTCCATATGAGGAGTTAATGGATACCGAAAAGTGGGAATTCCAATATAATCCCTTCAATCATTAACAACACTATTTAACGCAATAACTACAAAAGGCATTCTTCCATCATTAGGAGGTTTCTATGGATAATAATAAATTTAAGGAAAATAGTGTTTTTATTCTCTCCATATTAATTACCCTAATTTTTATTATATGGGGAGTTTTTTTTACTGAAAATCTTACTAATGTTACAGATGCTGTTTATAACGGCTCCATTGATTATCTTGGGTGGGTTTATATAGGAGCTACTCTATTTTTTGTTATTTTTTCAATCTACTTGCTGTTCTCCAAATATGGAAATATCCGGCTAGGCAGAAAAAATGATAAACCTGATTTCAATACTGGATCTTGGCTAGCCATGTTGTTTGGCGCAGGTATGGGAATCGGGATTGTCTATTGGAGTGTTGCAGAACCTATTACCCACTATACAGCTCCTCCATACGGTAATGGTTATACTATTGATGCAGCTAACACCGCCATGAAATATACCTTTTTCCATTGGGGTCTACATCCGTGGGCAGTATACACTGTTATTGGACTAGCCCTTGCTTTTTTTCAATACAATAAAAGGCTCCCCGCGGCCATCAGCTCAGCCTTCTATCCAATTTTGGGCGACAGAATTCATGGACCTATAGGAAAAACGATTGATATTCTTTCCATCTTTGCAACAGTCTTTGGTATTGCAACCTCTTTAGGCCTTGGAGCAATGCAAATTACAGCAGGAATGCATGATATTTTCGGTATTCCCAATACATTATTTATACAGCTGCTCGTTATTTTAATCGCAACAGTCCTTTTTATTATCTCTATTAATACAGGTTTGGAAAGAGGAATAAAGTACTTATCCAACGCAGCTATCATCCTATCAATTGCGATTATGGTGCTAATTTTGCTCGTCGGTCCTGCCTTGACAGTTATAAAAGTTTTCTTTAATACGATAGGTCTCTATATTAGTGACTTTCTTCATATGAGTTTAAGGTTAAATCCATTTAGTGAAGGAGAATGGATAGCAACGTGGACCTTATTTTATTGGGCATGGTGGATTGCCTGGGCTCCATTTGTCGGCATGTTTATTGCTCGAGTTTCAAAAGGAAGAACCGTAAAAGAGTTTGTAATTGGCGTACTGATTGTTCCCACCCTCGGAACCTGTCTTTGGATGTCCGTATTTGGCGGTTCTGCACTTGAGCTGGTTCAAAGTACCGGAAACCGTGATTTAGCAAATTATATTGCCGAAAATGTATCTCTTTCGATTTTTACATTCTTTAATTATCTTCCATTAAGCTCTTTTTTAGGAATTTTGGGGTTCGCAGTTGTAGCTATTTATTATATTACGGTTGCAGATACCGCTACTTTTGTATTAGGAATGTTAAGTGAAGGCGGAACACTTAATCCTTCAAACAAAATAAAAATGACATGGGGAATCATACAATCAGCGGTAGCTGCTGTATTGCTTTTAGATGGAGGTTTAAATGTATTACAAACTGCATCTATTTTAGCTGCCCTCCCCTTTGCATTTATTATGATCATAATGTGTTACTCATTACAGAAGGGTTTAAAAAATGAATTGGAGTTACAAAGAGGCATAAGAAAAAGAGAGTAGCATGCTTAAAAGAGATAAAAACAAAAACCCTATCAATAAGATCTCTAGAACTAGAAAATGAAGAAGCGCATTAATAAGCATCAATTCCATATAAAAACAGTTGAAAGTCCATTAATTGAAATATGTATAAAATAAGTAAAAACAATTTTAAACAGCTTTTATTTGTAAAAGCTGTTTTTTGTATAAAAAGGTATAGATTTTTCTTTTTAGAACAATTTAAAAATACAGTTTCCCTGTTCTAAGATTAAAAGGATTAAATATTAGTGATCCAACACATTGATACCATTATTTTAATATAGGAAGGTTTTGGAGCATGGACATACTATTAGCGATTTTACCTGCTGTATTCTGGGGAAGCATTGTGCTATTTAACGTAAAACTAGGTGGAGGCCCCTACAGTCAAACACTTGGAACAACGTTAGGAGCTTTAATTTTCTCCATTGGTATTTATATTTTCACACAACCAGCCATTACTCCTTTAATCTTTGGCGTCGGAGTAGTTTCGGGATTATTTTGGGCACTTGGTCAAGCTAATCAGCTGAAAAGTATTGATTTAATTGGAGTTTCTAAAACGATGCCTATTTCAACTGGGCTTCAATTAGTATCCACTACATTATTCGGAGTTATAGTTTTTCGGGAATGGTCTACAACCACATCAATTATTCTTGGTGTGCTTGCCATTATTTTTATCATCATTGGGATTGTTTTAACATCACTGCAAAGCAAGGAAGAGAAAGCAACTGAAGAAGGAAAAGGAAACTTTAAAAAAGGAATTGTTATTTTATTAATTTCAACTTTGGGTTATTTAGTTTATGTAGTTGTAATCCGACTATTTAATGTAGACGGTTGGACTGCTTTATTACCTCAAGCCATTGGTATGGTTATAGGGGGACTATTGCTGACATTTAAACATAAACCATTTAATAAATATGCAATTCGCAACATCATCCCTGGTTTAATTTGGGCAGCTGGTAATATGTTTTTATTTATTTCACAACCTAGAGTCGGTGTTGCAACAAGTTTCTCGCTTTCGCAAATGGGGATAGTTATTTCAACATTAGGCGGTATCATCATTTTAGGTGAGAAGAAAACAAAGCGCCAAATAATTGGAATTATTATTGGAATTATCCTTATCGTCATAGCAGGAATCTTGTTAGGGCTCACTAAAAGTTAACTAGGAGGTCATTTAAGAAATGTATAAAGATTTAGAAGGAAAAGTAGTTGTCATTACAGGTTCGTCTACAGGTTTAGGAAAGGCAATGGCGATTCGTTTTGCAACTGAAAAAGCAAAAGTAGTAGTGAATTACCGTTCCAAAGAAGAAGAAGCCAACAGCGTGTTAGAAGAAATTAAAAATGTAGGCGGTGAAGCAATTGCAGTAAAAGCTGATGTCACTGTTGAATCTGAGGTGGTTGATTTAGTTCAGTCCGCTATCAAACACTTCGGAAAGCTTGACGTAATGATTAACAATGCTGGATTAGAAAACCCAGTTCCCTCTCATGAAATGACTTTAAGTGACTGGAATAGAGTAATTGATACGAATTTAACTGGTGCATTTATTGGTAGCCGAGAAGCGATTAAATATTTTGTTGAAAACAACATTAAAGGTAATGTTATTAACATGTCGAGTGTTCACGAGAAGATTCCATGGCCTTTATTTGTTCATTACGCTGCAAGTAAAGGTGGTATAAAATTAATGACTCAAACACTGGCGATGGAATACGCACCGAAAGGTATTCGTGTAAATAACATTGGACCTGGAGCAATTAATACACCGATTAATGCAGAAAAATTTGCTGACCCCGTGCAGCGTGCGGATGTTGAAAGTATGATTCCAATGGGGTACATTGGAAAGCCGGAAGAAATTGCAGCGGTGGCGGCGTGGCTTGCATCCTCAGAATCAAGCTATGTAACAGGAATTACTCTTTTTGCTGATGGTGGTATGACATTGTACCCTTCATTCCAAGCTGGACGTGGATAAAACGAATAGGATATCTAAAAAATTCCTCATATAAAAACTGGCAGAGAAAACGTCTAGTTTTCACTGCCAGTTTCAATTTAACCCCGATAAACTCCTTCACATGTGCCAGCTGCCGGCTCATAATAACAATGATTTTTAAATTGACCAGCAAAAGGTTGATCATACCATGTTGAAGGACAAGGAGCATATGGATTGAAATACCAAAGGGCATATTTTCCTGGATGATCTCTCCAATAGTCCAAAACTTGTCTTGCTAATCTTTGTTCATTAGGTCTAGCTCTATTATAAAATAAATTACCCTTTTGAACAGCCTCAAAGGAATAATTTCCCCCTTGCACCTGATAAATGACATCTTCAATTGATCTTAAATCAATAAAGTCTAAACAATTCGCTACAAGGCGATTTACAATAACGTTTCCAACATATAACATTCCTTGATTTCCTTCACCTTCAGCTTCCGCTCTCATCATCCTAGCAATTAAATCAACATCAGCATCTCGATATTTTACTCTCGGCATTTTTTCACCCCAAAGATATAGTATGAAAAGATGCCTACAATGATGATTATTTCTAAAATAACACAGCTTTTCGTTCGTATGAAAATTAAGTATAAAAAGATCTATTCTAAAAACAGAAAAACCCCGAATAGAGTCACTTATTAAATAGTGAGACTATTCGGAGTTAGGTAAGAATAAACACGGCTTTAAAAAACAACGCCTAGTTCCTTCAATAAATTAATTTTTAAGTAATAACAACTCAAGCTCGTTAAGTTTTTCCTCGAATACTTTGCAAGCTTCTTGAATAGGTGTCGGCGACTCCATATCCACTCCTGCAGCCTTTAATACATTAATCGGGAAATCAGAACATCCTGCTTTTAAGAAATTATTAATATAACGCTCAACAGCAGGCTGACCCTCCTCTAAAATTTGCTTGCTTAATGCAGTTGCTGCACTTTGGCCTGTTGCATATTGATATACATAATAATTGTAATAGAAGTGAGGTATACGTGCCCACTCAAGGCCAATTTCCTCATCAACCGTCATCGCATCTCCGAAATATTGTTTGTTTAAATCATAATATATTTCAGTCAAACGCTCAGCCGTAATTGCTTCTCCGTTACGATCTATCTCATGAACAATATGCTCAAATTCCGCGAACATTGTTTGACGGAAAACAGTACTTCTAAATCCGTCTAACCAATGATTTAGTAGATAAATTTTATGCTCTGGATCTTCAGTTGTTTTTAATAAATAATCGAATAATAGTTCTTCATTACATGTTGAAGCTACTTCTGCTACAAAAATTGAATAATCTGCATATGGATATGGTTGATTTAGACGTGTGTAATAGCTATGCATACTATGACCAAATTCATGTGCTAAAGTAAATAAATTATTTAAGTTATTTTGCCAGTTCATTAACACAAAAGGATTTGTACCATACGTACCAGAAGAATACGCCCCGCTGCGTTTTCCCTTATTTTCAAGAACATCCACCCAGCGGCTCTCTAATCCTTTTTGTACGATGGATTGATATTCTTCTCCTAACGGTTCAAAACTTTTTACCATCATATCTTTTGCTTTTTCATAAGGCATGTCTATTTTTACTTCCTTTACGAGAGGAGTAAATAAATCATACATATGGAGCTCATCTACTCCTAGTATTTGCTTGCGAAGTGCTACATAACGGTGAAGCACAGGCAAATATTCATGGATTGTTGAAATAAGCTGATCGTATACTTTTTCAGGGATATAGTTATTGCTCATAGCTGCGTGGCGAGCTGAGTTATACTTGCGAATTCGAGCACTTACATTATGAGCCTTTACATTACCAGCCAACGTCGAAGCAAATGTATTTTTAAACTTTCCGTAAGTTTCATACATTGCCTTAAATGCACCTTCGCGCACATCACGTTTATCGCTCTCTAAAAACGTAATATAATTACCATGTGTTAACGGTACTTCTTCACCTTCATCATTTTTTACATGTGGAAATTCAAGATCTGCGTTATTTAATGCACTAAAAGTACTTCCTGATGCACCTGTTACTTCTGAAAACTGAGCTAATAATTCTTCTTTATCAGCAGTTAATACATGAGGACGTTGTAAATTTAGTTCTTTTAACATTTGATTATATAATTTTAATGGCTCGTACTCATCTAGATAATTTTGAATTTTTTCTTCTTCAATGGATAAAATTTCTGGAGTAATAAACGACCAAGCTGCAGAAAGCTTTGCACCCAAAGAACGTACTCTGCCTTCCATTCCTTGATATTTTGCATTTGTAGTATCTTGGTCATGTTTTAAATGGCTGTAAACATAAAGTTTCCCAAAACGCTCTGACACCATATCGCTAAATTGAAGTGTATCATATAAAGTTTTCGCACTTTCAGCAACTTTTCCTTTATATTTTTCTGCCTCAGGTAGTAGAGATTCAATTGCTTTAAACTCTTCTTCCCATGCTGCATCTGACGGGAAAATTCCTTCTAAATCCCATGTTAATTCTACAGGTACTTCTTCACGAGTTAATACTTTTTTCGCCATTGGAAAAGCCTCCGATACGTATTTATTTCTGAATTCAAATCATATTCCCATTTTCTCAATATTTATAGTTGATTGCAAGAAAATGGCTATACAGTTGATTAGTTAACTCCATCTCAAGGCAAGGCTGATGTGGATGATTTATGGAGAGTGATTGCAAAATACAACAATAGTTTTTAACAGCACAAACTGTACGTTTTGTTTCAGGTAAACTTGCCCATTTTAAAAAATAATTAATGGCTTGATTGTTCATATTTGAAAGCTGCAATTGCTGAATGTGCAAAAAATAAAATAATGCTGCCTGCCATTCTACTGTATATAAACTTATTGCATCACTCTCTTGAACTGGAACTCCAATAAATTTTGGCAACGTTTGGATGTTTAGACGAAGCTCATAAATACTCCTTAAAAATAAGTCATTCACACCTTTTCTACTTAATAATACTCTTGATTTTAAATAGTTATGTGTATAAGCATGGTATAGCCATACATATTGAGAAAATTCTTTTCTTGTAATCACTTTAGGCAGATAAAATGGGAATTTTTGATTAGTTATCGGCAAAGCTTGTACTTTTGATATAAAATAATTTCCACGAAGGAACATTAAGTTTGATAAATAAATAAATTGTCGCATAGTTGGATCGTACAACATAATATATTGTTGTTGATTAGATGATAAGATAAATTGCTGAAGCTGCTTAGGCAAGGAAATTTTCATAATGCCCTCTTGGAATTCTTTATTAACAGGTTGAGCAGGAATCCATATGGGACTAATAAAATCTCTTTCATAGCCTGTATTCCTTTGTTCTTTTTTCTCTAACGATATCGGGCTACATTGAAACTCGACTGCAAAGCGATGACCACCCTCTTTTATAAGTAAATCCGGCCGTTGTTTTAAATTTTGCAAGTAAGGTTCTAATTGTACATCAATATGTTGCGAGTGGAAAAATTGATACAGTTGCTCTTTTCCTAATAAATGGCGCTCCGTTTCACGTTCTGAAAAGTACTTATCACAAAGACTATTGGAATTATGTGCAAAATGGGGAATTTTAAATGTACCAATTTTAAATTGAAGTTGTTGCTTACATTGTGGGCAATAGAATTTTGTCGTTTGTCGAAGTTGTTTTAAGGCTGTCTTTGGTATGCTTGAGTTCAAAATAACTTGCTCGTGTCGATCAGTAAGAGCTACAAGCATAAAAAACCTCCTTCTCTTTTATTCTAAAAAGAAGAAGAAATGTATTCAAGCAACAAATTTAAAATTTTTATATTGTAGCAACTGCCTTTAAAAAAAGATATCAGCGAAAAACTTGATTTTTTAATTAAAAAAAGAGACGCCTCATCTTTGGACAAGACATCTCTCAAAATTATGCGAAGTATTCGATAACAGTTTCGAAACAATTTTCAGCCATGATTGTTTCACCATATTCTTGAAGACGATAAATTGTAATTTTAGAACTGTTTAAGTATTCATTAATAATAGATCGAATATTTAAGCGTTCTTCTTTTTCAACATCCGAGAAATCTATCGCTGCATAATAATATTTTTCGTATTTATACAATGATGAGTGTAGTCCGTATGAAACAAGTCGATTTGCCACAGGAATAATTTCATCAATGTCTTTAAATTTATAAATTGAAATATTTGTGATTCCTTGATGTTCTTGATTTGCTTCTTCATCAAATGAATCAAAAATAGATTCGTCTAATTTATTATGAGCAGCTTCTCGATGTTCCTCAAAACTCGAAAGCAAAGAGTTGGACTCTCCATCAGCATTAAGGTTTGCACGAGTCACAATGACTTCTAGACCATGTTCAGAAGCGTTCACGTGAATCCAAATTGGGCCATCTAAATCAAAGTAATCTTCAGTGTTTATTTCGCCAATCATATCCCAGAAAAGTTCTTCCCCTTTTGCTCTGTTATACCAAATTTCTTCGCGACTATAGCCACGATCCTCTATATCACGATAAGTAATAAAGAGCTTAATTGTGTTTTCGTTTACGCGTTCGATGTCCATTAGACTTCAACTCCCTTCACAGTCATTCGTTGAAAAACAAAGAAAGCGTTCTTAGTATGTTTTGATTGCATAGTTTTAGTCTTGCAATTCAAATTATTACAACGATATAGAACAAAACAGTATTTATTTATATTAATATGCTTTATTCTATAATTCTATTGTATGATTACCTAAATAAAATGAAAAGGGAAAAACATCATCCAAACAAAATAATTTGAATATTGAAATTGTAGTAGACTATACATTCGAAATCAAGTGTAAAATTTTGAAAAGATTTAATAATTATATGTGATTTTTATTCGAATGTATTCCCTGCAAATTATCTTATCTGTACTAATAAAATAAAACAAAAATCGATAAAATAAAACAAAAATCGATAAAATCCAACTAAAATGGATTTTATCGACGTTTCTCTAATTCCTAATTTACCATTCGTTGAGCTTCAAGCAATTGGAATGCTCTTACTTTTCTTGGCAAGAATCGACGAATCTCATCTTCATTATATCCAACTTGTAATCGTTTTTCGTCTAAAATAATAGGGCGACGCAACAAGCCAGGATATTCTTGAATTAATTCATATAGTTGTTGTAAAGGAAGGCTTTCAACATCTACATTTAATTTTTGGAAAATTTTAGAACGTGTTGAGATAATTTCATCCGTACCATCTTCAGTCATTCGCAATATTTCTTTAATTTCACTAATTGTTAAAGGCTCTGAAAAAATATTGCGTTCTCTATATGGAATGTCATGTTCTTCTAACCATGCTTTAGCTTTTCTACATGATGTACAGCTTGGAGAGGTAAATAATGTTACAATCATTATTACACTTCCTTTCTTAGTGGTTTAATCTATTTTCAAGCTCTTATTAATTTAGAATTAATTTAATTTAAGATTATGTTTTTATTATACATCATTCTTTCCCATTTGGATATAGTCTACCAATAAAAAAGATGTAACAGATAATATTTATTGTGAACAAATATTCTCTATAATACAGACATTTTCATTATCAATAGCTATAGCTATAATTTATATTCCCTCTATATTCCAAGTTCAAACATATCCTAAAAAAATTCTTACACTACTTATCCCATTCTCAATTAGTCGACATTAATCGAGAAATAATCATAACTTTCTGTTAATTGCAACGCTTTTTTACAGAAAATTATTTTGTTAAAATATTTTTTATTAATACAATGTTAGCCAAACTCATACTTTTTCATTCCAATTTTAGAAAGAAAATATCATTTGCTTTTATACCTGTTTTTTTATATAATTTTTAAACAAATTGGAAAAACTATGACAAAGAGTAGTACATTTGATTTCCGTGCATAGAGAATCTGTGGTTGGTGCAAACAGAAGACGGAACAAATGGAATGGACTTTCGAGTTGGCTTTATGAACCTTAGTAGTAAAGCTCGTACACTTCACGTTACGAAGATCAAGTGGTCGAACTTTTTTCGACAAGCTGGGTGGTACCGCGGATTCAACATCATTCGTCCCTATACGTTAATCGTATGGACGCATGATGTTTTTTTATTTGGTGGTAAAAAGCACTCGCCTGCTTTGCCAAACTAAATTGATTTTTCATATAGGAGGATTTTTTATGAAAACTATCTTTTCAGGAGTTCAACCAACAGGAGTTATTACATTGGGAAATTATATCGGAGCATTTATGCAATTTCCTTTACTTCAAGATGAAGGCAATGCAATATATTGTATTGTTGACCAACACGCAATTACTGTTCCACAAGATCCGAAAGAATTACAGCAAAACATTCGTACACTCGCTGCAACATATTTAGCTACAGGAATTGATCCAAATAAAGCAACTCTATTCATTCAATCTGAAGTACCGGCGCACGCACAAGCAGGATGGATGTTACAATGTGTTGCAACAATTGGTGAATTAGAACGTATGACACAATTTAAAGACAAATCTGAAGGAAAAGAATCTGTAACAGCAGGTCTTTTAACGTACCCACCATTAATGGCTGGCGATATCCTTTTATATAATACAAACATTGTACCAGTTGGTGATGATCAAAAGCAGCATATCGAATTAACACGTGATCTTGCAGAACGATTTAATAAACGTTATGGAGAAGTATTTGTTATTCCTGAAATTCAATTGCCAAAAGCAGGCGCACGTATTAAATCATTACAAGAACCAACTAAGAAAATGAGTAAATCTGATCCAAATACTAAGGCAACAATTCGATTCTTAGATACACCAAAACAAATTGAAAAGAAAATTAAATCCGCTGTTACGGATTCTGATGGTTATGTAGCTTTTGATGAAGAAAATAAGCCAGGTGTTTCAAACTTATTAACAATCGAGTCCGCTGTAACAGGCATCGATATCGAAACACTTGTTAAAAAATATGAAGGCTTGGGCTATGGTGCATTTAAAGAGGGTGTAGCAACAAGTCTAATCGAGCACCTATCCCCTATACAGGAAAGATTCAATGAATTAATTAACTCAGATGAACTAGACAAAATTTTAGATGAAGGCGCCCAAAAAGCAAATGCAATCGCTTCTAAAACGATTAGCAGAATGGAGAGCGCGATGGGATTAGGTCGAAAATTAAAATAAATAATACAATTAACGACCCGATCCCTAAGTATAATTCATAAGTTCCAAGTATGAATGCCCAAACAGCAGACCATGAATAACCGAGTGTTCTATAATTTAAATATAGTAAAAGATTGCCAAAAGACATAACACAAATGCCATAGTTAAATAAAAAAAGAATAAAACGAAACATGTCCACCTTCCTTTATTAAGTTAATATTCATTTTGCCATATAAAAATGCCTTTAGCTTTTCGCTAAAGGCATTTTTGTTATCGACAAAGTTCTATTTTCTATTATTGAACTTAATCTATTTTTCTTAATAATAAACTTGCATTATGTCCACCAAAGCCTAATGAATTACTCATTGCATATTCAACATATTGTTGTCGCGCTTTGTTTGGAACATAATCTAAATCACATTCAGGATCTGGAGTTGTTAAGTTAATTGTTGGAGGTAAAATACCTTCTTTTAAGGCAAGAGCAGTAAAGATTGCCTCTACACCGCCAGCTGCCCCCAATAAATGTCCTGTCATTGATTTTGTTGAGCTCATTGCTAATTTATAAGCATGCTCACCAAATACTGATTTAACAGCCATTGTCTCGAATAAATCGTTATATGGCGTACTTGTTCCGTGTGCGTTAATATATCCAACTTGTGTTGGATCAATTCCACCATCATCTATTGCTTGTTGAATTGCGCGGGCAGCTCCCTCTCCATTTGGAGCAGGCGCTGTAATATGATGAGCATCCCCTGTTGAACCATAGCCAACAATTTCTGCATAAATTTTGGCACCGCGAGCTTTCGCAAATTCATAGTCTTCAAGTACTAGAACTCCTGCTCCTTCTGCGATAACGAATCCATCGCGATTTGCATCAAACGGACGAGAAGCAGTTTCTGGATCAGGGTTTAGTGATAATGCTGTACTTGAGCAGAAACCAGCAACTGCCATGTTAACAATAGGAGCCTCAGCACCGCCAGTTATCATCACGTCTGCATCACCGCGTTGAATAACTTTAAATGCATCACCAATCGAGTTTGTACCTGATGCACAAGCAGTTACTGAACAAGAATTAATGCCCTTTGCACCTAAGTGTATTGAAACTTGACCAGAAGCCATATTTGGAATCATCATTGGTACGAAGAATGGGCTTACTCGACGTACACCTCGTTGCTGGAACATTTCAAATTGATTTTCAAACGTTTCCATACCACCAATACCAGATCCAATCCAAACACCAACTTTATGTGCAATATCGTCTGTAATTGTTAAATTAGCATCTTTTACTGCCATAATTGATGAAGCAAGTGCATAATGAGTGAAACGGTCCATTTTTCTTGCTTCTTTTTTTTCAACGTATTGTTCAATATCAAAATCTTTAACTTCCGCTGCTACTTTTGCAGGGAATTTTTCAGTGTCTAATCTTGTTAATGGGCCTACACCTGATTTACCAGCGATTAACGCTTGCCACGTTTCTTCTGCTGTATTCCCTAGAGGTGTAACAGCTCCAATACCTGTAATCACTACTCTTCTCTTCATAGTATTCTTTATCCCCCTTAGGTTATAAACTATTTTTAAGTTACTATAAATGATTTTACAATTCCATTATTTACCCCATTTAATGACAGCTGCTCCCCATGTTAAACCACCGCCAAAACCAACTAATACTATTATATCATCATCTTTAATATTACCATCGTCTAATTCATCTTTTAATGCAATTCCAATTGATGCCGATGATGTATTTCCATATTTATGGATTCTTTTAGATAGTTTTTCTTCTGGCAGTTCTAAACGTTCTCTGGATGCTTCCATAATGCGGATATTCGCTTGATGTGGGATTAAAAAGTCAACATCTTCCTTGGATAACCCTGCTTTTTCTAATACAGATACTGCAGATTCTCCCATTTGTCTTACTGCAAATTTAAATACTTCTCGGCCATTCATTGATATCGCATCACGTTCATTTAAAAATAGATGTTTCCCACCTGTACCATCAGCACCTAATTCAAATGCTAAAATGCCTCGACCATCACTTACTTCTCCGACCACAGCTGCACAAGCACCATCACCAAATAATACTGCCGTATTTCTGTCTGTCCAATCAGTAATTTTTGATAATTTTTCTGCGCCTACTACTAATACATATTGATAGCTTTTACTTTCAACAAATTGTTTAGCCGTTGCTAATCCATAAATAAAGCCAGAACAAGCTGCTGAAACGTCCATTGCTGAAGCATTAACTGCACCTAAATATTCTTGCAGCTGACATGCAACACTAGGAAATGATTGATCTGGAGTTACAGTTGCAACTAATATTAAGCCGATTTGATCAGCTGTAATATTCGCATCTTCAAGAGCTTTCTTGGCAGCTTCTAAAGCAAGTTTAGATGTATTTTCATCATCTCCAGCAATTCTTCTTTCTTGGATTCCTGTTCTTGTTCTAATCCATTCATCATTTGTATCTAAAATTTGTTCTAAATCAAAATTCGTAACTATTTTTTCGGGAACGTATTTCCCTAACCCAATAATCCCTGCATTCATTTTGAATCCCCCAATCTTTAAGACTAACATTTAGTACTTGGTCATAATTATAGCTCATAAATTTTCTTTCCTCAACCTTTAATTCATGAATTGTTCTAAAAGTTTATTGTCCTTTTTTATAGTCCTATGTTATGATAAGTAAGATGAATATAGGTATACTATTGAAAAACGTTCAGTAGAGGTGAAATTAATGCAATATTTAATGACTTTAGTATGGTCTTTCCTATTAGTTACAATGTTAAACTATGTAGTTAGCTCAGTTTTAGATGCTGATTTTAACTTTGCAACTGGCGCTATTATTTCAGTGATTTTTACTGTCTTAGTATTTATTATTAGTGCAATTATTCCAAACGAGCCTACACCAGACGCAGAGCATCATTAATATTTAACTACCAAAGCACTTCAGAATAGGCGAAGTGCTTTTTTATTTTTATAATAGATGAATGATTAAAACAAAAATTCCAGCCTCCAATGAAGCTGGAATCGTAGTATGAAGATTATAATAATTTTGTCAATCTCGCTTTCTTGTAGCTGTACAAACTATGTACAACAGGCTCATTCGAGAATGACAATTAATTATACTTTTCTTAAATAAATCTAGATCATTTTATATAAATCTTTCCGCTGCTATAAAAACTCTATTTCGAAACAACTAATTCTCCATCTTCCATAATTACTTGCAATGAATCACCTGGAAGCACTTGACCTTTTAACAGCTCTTTTGCAACTGCTGTTTCAACATAGCGTTGAATAAAGCGTTTTAAAGGCCTTGCACCAAACTGTGGATCAATCCCATTTTCTACTATCCATGAAATAACATTATCTTTTACCTTTAACTCAATCTCTTGTTCAGCAACACGCTGTTGCAATTGTTGTACATATTTCCAAGCAATTGCATTAAAGTGTTCGGAAGTTAATGCATGGAATATAATAATATCATCAACTCGGTTTAACAATTCTGGTTTAAAATGCCCTCTTAGCTCAGCCATCACTAATTGTTCTACAGAGTCATTCTCATTTGCCTCTAATAAGTAATGCGAACCAATATTTGATGTCATAATAACAACCGTATTCGTAAAGTTCACTAAACGACCTTGACTGTCCGTAATTCGACCATCATCTAAAATTTGCAATAATATATTTGCGACATCTGGATGTGCTTTTTCAATTTCATCCAATAATACGACTGAATATGGATTTCTGCGAACAGCCTCTGTTAATTGTCCACCCTCTTCATAACCGATATATCCTGGTGGGGCTCCTACAAGGCGTGAAACACTATGCTTTTCCATATATTCGCTCATATCGATGCGAATAAAATGTTCCTCCGAATCAAAAAGTTGTGCAGCAAGCGCTTTTGCAAGCTCTGTTTTACCTACACCGGTTGGACCTAGGAATATAAATGAACCGATTGGCCGATTTGGATCGTTTATTCCAGAACGTGCACGCCAAACAGCTTCTGTTACAAGATTTACTGCCATGTCTTGTCCAACGACCCTTTCATGAAGAGTATCCTTTAAACGGAGCAATTTTTCACGTTCACCTTCAACAAGCTTTGTAACAGGGATTCCTGTCCATCTTGAAACAATCGCTGCAATTTCCTCAGCAGTTACTTCTTCTCGTAAAATTCTTGCTTCTGATTCTTTCTTTAATTCTTCTTCAAGACTTGCCAATTCTTTCTCCAATGCAGGAATTTTACCATGACGAAGCTCCGCCGCTTTATTTAGGTCATATTTACTTTCAGCTTCTTCTAAGTCTCGACGGTAGCGATCCAACTGTTCTCGTTTTTTCTGGATTGTCTGCAAGCTTTGTTTTTCTTGCTCCCATTTTTTGCGCATATCTTCAGCAGCTTGCTTTAAAGTTGCTAATTCTGAACGTAGCACATCTAAACGTTTCTTGCTAGCTTCATCCTTTTCTTTAGTTAAAGCCTGTTCTTCAATTTCTAATTGCATAACACGACGAGTAACCGCATCTAGTTCTTGCGGCATTGAATCAATTTCTGTACGAATCATAGCACATGCTTCATCGATCAAATCAATTGCTTTATCAGGTAAAAATCTGTCCGTAATGTAACGATTTGAAAGCTCTGCTGCCGCCAAATTTGCGCGGTCATGAATACGAACTCCATGATGCAATTCAAAGCGCTCTTTCAATCCTCGTAAAATGGATACCGTATCTTCTATAGAAGGTTCCCGTACCATGACCTGTTGGAAGCGTCGTTCAAGAGCCGGATCCTTTTCAATATACATACGATATTCATCTAAAGTAGTAGCACCAATACAGTGCAATTCACCACGGGCAAGCATTGGTTTTAGCATATTTCCTGCATCCATTGCTCCGTCAGTTTTTCCCGCCCCAACAATCGTATGAATTTCATCGATAAACAATATTATACGACCGTCCGAGTCCTTTACTTCTTTTAATACACCTTTTAAACGTTCTTCAAATTGTCCACGATAGCTTGCTCCTGCAATTAAAGCACTCATATCAAGCTCATATAGGATACAATCCTTCAACCCTTCTGGTACATCTTTTCGAACAATTCTTTGTGCTAACCCTTCAACAATTGCAGTCTTACCTACACCAGGCTCACCAATTAAAATAGGGTTGTTTTTCGTTTTTCTTGATAGGATACGAATTACATTTCGAATTTCTTCATCACGACCAATAACAGGATCCATTTTGCCATTTTTTACTTGTTCAATTAAATTGCGACCAAATTGCTCTAATGGACTACGATTATCTTGCTGCTGAAATTGCATCCTTTAACACCCTTTCAAAATGGAAATTACACTTTGACCTTTTTTGACTATTTTGATTATAAGCTGTTTAAAAAGTAAATGCAAAAATTATCACTATAAAGTTTTTTCGATATTTTAAAGAGTTATGCTATTCTATATTTGGATACATATTTTTGAATTTTATTTAATTATCCTTAAAAATTGCATTAGTTTTCACTATTTAAAGGATGTGATGAGACGATGACATTGATAAATTCATTACCTGTAGATTTTTATCGGTTATTTGAGGAACATGGCTTATTACTGAAAGTTGATAAAGGCAGTCGTATCTTTCAAGAGGGTGAAAGTGCCGGCGATATTTTTTTAATTAAAAACGGCTCAGTACAAATTAGTAAAGAAACTGAAAGTGGAAAAGAACTAACTTTTCGAATTTGTGGAAAAAAAAATATTATTGGAGAATGTACTTTATTTAGTCCATTAACAATGCATTCAACATCTGCAAAAGCAATCGTTCAAACTGAACTTCTTACAATTAGCAAGGATTCCCTTGAAATGATGTTGACTCAACAGCCTTCACTAATGATTGATTATTTAAGATGGCTACAAAATGAAAATCTTAAAAATCAAAGCTTATTGCGCGACTTAATTTTACACGGAAAAAAGGGTGCATTATACTCAACACTAATTCGATTATCAAATACTTATGGTGAAGTAATTGATGAAAAAAAGGTGTTTATTAATTACAGTTTGACAAATACAGATATAGCAAATCTCTGCTCAACTAGTCGAGAAATGATTAATCGTATGTTAAATGATTTAAAAAAGCAAAAAATTATTTCTTTTGATAAAGGATACATTACAGTATTAGATTTACCTTATTTAAAAAATGAAATATGCTGCGAAAATTGTCCGGCATCTGTTTGCAGAATTGATTAGGAGTTGTAGCCTTGGAATAAAGTTTGACTAAAAACACCTCAAAAACTAAATTCAACGGTAAATAGTTTAATAGGAATTTCATAAACACAACTCGACCAAATTAGGCCGAGTTAATATCTTTTCTTATAATTCCAATTAACTTATCTTTCTCATCCGCTAAAAAAAGCATCCATTTTAGATGATTTACTTTGGAAATTTCGATATATTATCCCATAAATAGGTTTTAACTTTATAATGTGAATTTTTAAAACGGTTAAAAAATCTATTTTATTATTACTTTGGAATTAAGGGGGAATCAATAGCCCTTAACCATTGCGCTCAATCGTGGAATAATAAAGCGAAACAATCTATTCTGTCCTTCTTAAAGCGGTCCACCCTCAAAACCAATAGGCCATCCATTTTCTTTGAATTTTACTTTAAACTGAAATGCGTAAGGATAATCTCCATAAATAAAAGCAATCGTAAAGCCTTTAAATAAATAGTCATCAAAATTAATCAACTTTCCAAATGATATTGCAGATAAATCATAATTCTCTACTTCTTGAGTAGGAAAGAATTCCTTTAAATACTTTAATGCACGGCTAAGATGTTGCTGGAAATTGTCGAGTATTTTACCCGCCATTTCAATAAATTTTTCATTTGGCTTTTCCATATTTCCTTGTACAAATATTTCTACATCTTTCCAATCCTCTATATCAATACTACAAAACCATTGTTTTGGAAGGGAGTTTTCTTCTTCATCTCCGAAATATGTATTTGTCAGGTTCAATTTTTCTGCTTCATTTTTACTTAACGGCCTAGAAAGAACAAGTCTTTTATGCAAAATATCTTCAAAATTGATCATTTATTCACCTCTAATACAATACTTCATAAACCCATCTACACTTTAACATGATTATCCAGCCAACTTTAAAGCTTTCGTTCAAAAAGTGGCCATTAAATGGAAATAAACGCTTCTCTTAGTCAAAGATAGCGCCCTATTATAGCAGATCATTATGTAAGATAAAGGATTCTTAAGTTGAGGAAAGAATTTTTTTTAACAATAAAGTAATTATTTATTTCTAAGTTAAGGTATTTCGTTACTTTTCTCTTTGGTCAACTTTTATTTATATTTCTAAAAACAAACTAAACTCCAAACTGTTTTAAATGATGGTCAAGGTGCTTGTATATTCCTTTTCCCCATTGCGCGGAAGTGAGTTTACCGAAAAAAGGATGGGGATGAGTCGTACACTTCTCTGGACCATTATTTTGGAAGGTTATAATTTTTTGTTTCAGTTTTTCCTTCTCTGTTTCAAATTCTTTTTCATCTACAATCAAAATGGTCGGAATTGTGGACATATTTTTGGCTAGTGGCTTGTCATTATAAAAAATCGGTTTCACAAAGTTTCCTATTAATATTCCTAACCAACCTCTCTCTGGAAAAGAGTATCCCATTGCAATGTCTTGAAAGGATGAACAATGTGCCAGCATTTGGGCAACATCCATTTTACCCCATTGAGATTTTGAATTAGGGCTTAGTTTGTCGATACGGTTTAAAATTTCCTCTAAATGCAATTGATTAAAAATATTTTTCATCTGTATATCCCCCTTTACCAATCCACTCTACATCACTACAAAAAATCTTTTTATTTTGGCACTTTAATCAAAACAGCACTTTTCTTATACTAAGAAAGCGTCCGATAATTCAATAATAATTAGTTAGCCTTACTATTAAAGCAATCTTCGCAAATTAATTTTCCTTCATTTTGCAAATAGGCTTTAATTTCAGTCATACCCTTTCCTTCTGGATAACGCATTTTTACAAATACCACTATAAATGTCAACACCAATATGTACATTTTTGCTCGTTTAAGGATGTACAAAATTACTCGTTTTCCGGGGCTAAATAATGCTTTAATCGGTATGATTCGCCGACGATTGTGACAACGCTAGCGTGATGTAAAATGCGATCTAAAATCGCATTTGCTAGCTTTGGTTCAGGAAAGATTTCATCCCATGATTTGAAGTTCACATTCGTTGTAAAAATCGTGCTACGTTTCTCATAACGAGCATCAATTAGTTGGAAAAACAACTTCGCATCCTCTGGATCGATTGGTAAATAACCAATCTCATCAATGATTAATAATTTATATTTCGTATAATGCTTCAAACGGCTCTCTAAGCGGTTTTCTAACCATGCTTTCTTTAAATTCTGGATTAAGTCATGGCACTTAATAAAATACGTACTTGTTCGTTTTTTTGCTGCAGTAATGCCAATTGCTGTGGCCAGGTGGGTCTTGCCGACACCACTTGGACCTAGAAATACGATATTTTCGTTTGCTTCGATAAAACGAAGACTTTGAAAATCAAGTAATTGTTGCTGATTTATGCTTGGCTGGAAGTCAAAATCAAAATCCTTCATTTCCTTTAAATGTGGAAACGCAGCCACTTTGACCATCGCATGAATCATATTTTGCTCACGCACATCAATTTCATAGTTTGTCAATTTAATGAGTGTATCAATAAATGAGAGCTCATTCTTTATACCGAAGTCGATGACTTCATTCAAATGGAGACCCATTTGCTTTAATTTTAAATACTCCAGGTTTTGTTGTAGCTGCTGATAGTTTGTGTTCATTATTGAATTCATTTATACATATCTCCAATCGCTGCTAAATTTCGCTTTGCTAAATCATTAATGTCAGGGTATTCCGGCATCGCTTTTATGATAATTTCACGGTAATGCGCCTCTTGATAATTCAATTTTGCTTCACTAATTTTATGCTGTGCGATTAGTTCCATGTTATAATAAATCCATAATTGATCATCGTATACTTGTAGACCTACTTTTTTTCCTTGATACCCCGCTGGTACGGAGTATTGATTGGATTTGTAGGAAATCATGTTAGATACATTAACTTTTACAAACGTATGGTTGATTCTGTAGGAATCTCTTACTCGTTCAGTTGGTAGCTGGAGTAAGTGATTCTTTTCTTTTTGAAATTCTAAAATAGGTATTTTATTGGTTCCTTGATGAACCTCATGATTGATTCTATTACATAAATTTTGAATATAATTATGTAATTCTGCCATATTAAATTTCCCTTGATAAGCATGAATTTCATCTAGTAATTTCATTGTTGTCTCTACTTTTCCTTTTGTACGAGGACGACCTGCTATACAAGGTTTAACCTTAAATCCAAAGTCCTTCGCAAATTGCGCAAATTTCGCATTTACTTTTCCAACAAAACGTTCTGTTCTTGCCTCATCCATTACGGTTTTCATATTATCAGTGATGAGTTCTTCAGGTACTCCACCCATTTTTTCAAACGTCTCTGTTAAGAACGAGCATAAAACAGCCTGGGATTTTGAAACACTCATATAAAAGAAGCGCATTCGTGAGTGGCTCAGTACTAATACTGCTACATTAATTTCAACTTGTTCCCCATCACTTGTTTCATAAAGAATACTTTCTTTCCAATCTAGTTGTGCTTGTTTACCTTTACGGGTTTCAAACCGAATACCGTTATTAATAGAAGCAACACGCTCGTCTTTCTCAAAATATGCTTTAAATTCTGGTATATTGGCAATATATGTACGGAATGTCGACTGCCCACATTTCAGACCGTGATTATCCTTTAAATACTGCCAAAGATTACGTCGATAATAAAAAACTTGCTTAGAATCTTCCGATAGAAGACTTGCAATAATCGGATAAAACTCATCGATTTTAGAAGGTTTATTACGTTTTATTTTTGGAACAAAGCCATTTAAGTACTTATCGATTGTTCGTCGATCTACACCCATGTCTCTCGCTAATTTACTTTTATTAATTTTCATCTTTAATTGCTCCATTACTTGTTTAAAATTTGCTAAGTCTGAAAGACTGTTGATTGTAAATTCCGTCTCTATATCTAGTTGAATATGCATACTAACACCTCAGTATTAGTATGAAATGAAGGAGCATTTTTGTACATATTTATTCAAGCGAGAGTGTACATATTTAAATTAGCATTTATAACCACATCATTACCTTTAATTTCTTTATCACATTGATTACATTTAGGTACAATTTTAAACAATGTAAATCTGCCCCCCTCCATTATGTTAATTATTACTACGTATATCACATAACAAGAGTTTCTTAAGTGCTACTTATTAAAGAAATACGCCTAATGTAGAGTAAAAAGTTTGTATTACAAAAGCTTATTTTCCACTTAGATTACTATAAATATTTTGAACGAAATTCGTCATTTTCTCATCATACTCGGGGTATTTATAACCTAATGCAGATGCAACTTTTTTGGAATAGGTTCTAAATAATTTGCAACATAACTCAAAGGATTCCCAAGATTCTTTATACCCGAATTGAGAAAAGGTATTAATTAATTTTTTCAACTCTGCTTCAGGAAGATAATTGCCAATAAATTTATAGTTCTTCCCTACACTAAAATCAAATCCTTCTCTTATACCAACTTCCCATGATATCATTCGTAAAAGTTCAGGGCGAAGAATCTGATTAAAGTGATCCATTGCATAGAAAAACTCTTTTCTGAATAAGCCTTTTGCAACATAAGTTGATACACTCCAAAACTCATTACAGCAATCATCGAACTGTCGCTCAGATGGTTTTTTAATCCAATACTTCTCGTCACTTGGAATAATTTTTTTACTGATCATGTTATCTTTATCAATCAATACTTCTACTAAGCCATCTGAATCTGATAAATAATAGTCTATTTCATTTAAGGGAATCAAAGTCAAATCAATCTTAATACCATCATTGAAATACATTATATAGCTGAACCAATTTCCTAAGTCTGATGGGAATAACTCCATATCTTCTGGTTTTTGCATAAAAATTAGGTCACCAAACACATCAAGCCAATGATCATCTTTCTTATAACTTTCTATATCTGTTACAAAAAAGGAAATGTCATAGTCCTGAAAATCATCTTTCGGAATATTTTTGTTTGTTCTAGAACCCTCAAGTACAAATAATCTAATCCTATCATCATTCATAACAATATTTTTAAAAAGGTTTATCATCTCATTTTCTTTACGCATTTTAATCACCCTTCCCAATACCTATTAACTATCGTTATTTTCACAATAATTTATTCCCTCAACTAACCCTTAATGAAAAAACACTTTCCTAATTGGAGGAAAGCGTCCTTTAGTGAAATACTTAAAAATAATCTCATTAGTTTAACAACATAAAAATAATAGTCAAATCAATCTTAATTAAGTAATTCAATTTATAACGGAACATCATATAGATTTTCATTTTGTTTTTTTATCTTTCTTTTCTTAATACCTCCTATACAGCCAATAATAAACATAAGGATTGCAATTATTTCAAGAGGTATGAATAAAAATAGAAATCCAATTCCTGCAAATCCATCATGTGTTATGTCTCTATAAGTGAATGAACCAGCGGCAGTGAATATAGGTATGAAAATTATCGCTAAGTACATGCTCCATATCATAAAATTAAGTATCCAAGAACGTTTAAAAGTAAGAATGAAAGCCATTATAAAAAAAATTATAAGAACTACGGATAAGGAAGCTATAATTTTAACCACGCTCCTTCACTATCTCACCCATTTATTGAACAAAAGCCCCTATTTGTTCAATAAAAAGCAGCAACAACATTATTCCTATTCCTTTACCTGCTATTACTAAGCAGCTATTTTCCTTTTCCCTACTAATACATAAATCAAATAACCTATAACATTTAACAAAGTAAAGGCAATTATCCAACCAATATTTAATCGTCTATGATGATACGAATTAATTGTTGCCCAAATAGTGAACAAGGTTATATAAATTGCAATGCCTGAAAACAAAATTATTGCCATCCAATCACTAATTTGTCTCGTTTCCATTCCAACGTACCATTTTTTATCCCAGTTTGCATAAGGGAAAAAATCGGCTTGGAGCCATTTAGGATTCCACACTTTTTGTTCATATCGATAATCTGGCTTTGTATCACTAACATAATCAATTACCTGATTAACATTATCCACATCGCTTACATTGTAAATTTCAATCTTCGAGATTTGGTCAGTATCTTTTATTAAACTACTTATTTCTTTTTCCATTTCTTCAGTAATATTGTTTTTATCATTTAATATCTCTGAAATCTGTGTAGCCACAATGGAATTTTCATTGGCATTTTCTTCTTCATATGACCATATAAACCCAAATGCAAATACAGTAAAAAGAATTATAGCCATTGAAAGGTAAAGTACCCATTTAGCGAATGTTTTTTGTGCTTTAAACAGTTGGCCTACAATCGAACGTATTTCTTGTTCTCCACCGAAACGCTCAATAGCAATATTAATAGCTTCTTGTTCATTTTTTCCTTCTGCTTTTAGCTCGTGAACAGCCTCTATCAAATGACTTTTCATCTCTGCCTTTAATTCTTCAATTTCTTTCTTATTCCCACCGACACTACTATAAACCCCATCAACATATGATTCTATTTTCTTCACTCTTTTTCTCCCCCTTCTAAAAAAGAATCAATAATTTTTTTTACAAACTGCCATTCCGAACGTTTTTCTTCAAAACCAACTTCTCCTAAAGGTGTAAGTTTATAATATTTTCTTCTTCCTCCTGGGCCTTGTTCGTCACCCCAGTAAGATGAGATCCATTTATTTTTTTCTAACCTCTTTAATGATAAGTAAAGTGTACCTTCTTTTAATTCGAATTGTTCTTCGCTTTTTTCCCGAACTAATTTTGCTAACTCATATCCGTACATATCCCTACTATGTAAAAGCGAAAGGATTATCGTATCAATATGACCTTTTAAAACCTCTTTATTTACTTCCAAATTTTACACCTCCTATATATGTTATAATTTATATTACTTAATAATGCAAGGTATTCATTTATAAAAATAAATTAACTGCTTTTATAACAGTTTTTTATCTTCCACTAAATGGTCGTTAAAATTTGACCCTTGTAGAATAGGAAAAACTCCTGCTTAAACAGGAGTTTTAATCGATCTTTTTTATAAACGACAAGAGAAATAATAAAAGGAAGCTTTTCAAGATTCCGAAAAGCTTCCTTTTTTAAGCTATATTTAAATGCTCTGTAGTGGTCACACAAACTTCATGATTTCTCTTAAAAGTGGTGGTTTCCAAAACATTTTTAGACATACGATTTTTTATCGAATGCCTAATGCCATTTTTGCATAGCGTGACATCATATCTTTTGACCAAGCAGGCTGCCAAACGATATTTACTTCTACATCTTTAACCTCTGGCAGTTCACTTAGTGCTGTCTTCACCTGATCAACTATGACTGGGCCAAGTGGACAGCCTAATGAAGTTAACGTCATTGTAATTGTAGCTAAGCCCTCTTCATTTAAATCAACATCATATACTAAACCTAAGTTTACAATATCAATACCTAACTCAGGATCAATTACATTTTCTAAGGCACCTAAAATACTTTCTTTCATTTCTTCACTAATTGCCATTTTTGTTTCCCCTTTCTTTATGTTGTTAACCATATCATATCAAACGAAATAACTTATGCCAAATGTTGAGAAATCCACTCTGTTATTGCAAGCACACCTTCTCTCGGAACTTTATGCCCATCTTTTGGCGATTCGATAAATTTCAAACGCTCTGGTTTTTGCTCATAGTATGAACTCAATTGCTGATAAAAATGATATGTATTTTTAAATGGTACAGTCTCATCTTTATGTCCATGCCAAAATAGAACAGGTCGATTGTTAAAGCGATTTGGATCTTTTGTTATATCAAATTCGGCTAAAGTGCTCTCAATTTGTTGCTTTTGTTCATTTGTTATCGGAAGCTCTACTCCCAACGATTTAAATTGATCAATTTGATAATTTGCCAGCTCAATATAACCTGGTGCACCCATACAAATTACAGCAGCCTGGATCCAATCATATTTTTTCAAACAGCCAGAAGTGGCGATTCCACCCATAGAGGTTCCTGCTACACCAATATTATTTGAAGCTAACATGCCTCTCAGTTGCAATTCTTCATATATTTTCTGCACTTCTTTAATCGTTTTCACAACAATTTCCCAAAAATGCATATTCATTTTCATTTCAGAAAGGTTTTCCGTTCGGCTTCCGTGTAGGTGTGCATCCGGCATAATGACACGAACACCTTTTTTAATTAGTTGATATGCATAATGCAAATTATGCTCTTTTGCACTTAAAAAACCATGTAGAAAAATAATAACAGGCGTATGTTCATCCATGTCATTATCATAAACATGTAATAACGGAATACCTTGCCACATATCATCTTGAACATGCATTTTCATCCACTCCTCTAGTTTACCTAGTTATAACTGAATAATTTTTGTTGAAAAGTTCTTTTAGCTAATATTTTCATCTATTGTAGAAAAGACTAATCATAGTATATCTTATCACTGGTTAAAATTTTTTGCTGAATGGAGAAATGCAAAATACAAAATTTTGACTAAATTTATCCAGAAGGATAAAATCAGAAAGATAGAGAAAGGAGAATTCCTTAATGAAACAACATTTAATCGTATTAGATTTAGACGGCACTTTATTAACAGATGATCAAAAAATTTCTGAAAAGACAAAAACAACATTATTCAAAGCAAAAGAAGCTGGACATCAGGTGATGATTGCGACTGGCCGCCCATATCGAGCTAGTCAGTTGTATTACAACGAATTGATGTTATCAACTCCTATCGTAAACTTTAATGGTGCACTTGTTCACCATCCAAAAAGTAAAACGTGGGAAACAGTGCATACTCCAATTGATTTAAGCGTTGTATACGATGTTGTAGACTCCGTAGATAAATATCAATACGAAAACTTAATTGCAGAAGTTATGGATGATGTATTTATACATGTTGAGGATAAAGCAATGATGGACATTTTTAAAATGGGCGATCCTAAGGTGACAATCGGAAATTTAAGAAATAACCTAAATGAAGATCCTACAAGCTTGCTTATTCACGCTGAAGAATCTAATGTCCCCCTGATTCGTGATCATTTAGAAAATGTTCACGCAGAACTTATTGAACATCGTCGCTGGGGTGCACCATTCCATATTATTGAAATTGTTCGCAAAGGGTTGAACAAAGCTGTAGGTATTTCTCTTGTTGCAAAGGATATGAATATACCTCGTGAACGAATTATCGCTTTTGGTGATGAAGATAACGATTTGGAAATGATTGACTATGCTGGAATCGGCGTAGCAATGTCAAATGGAATTGCTGATTTAAAAAACATTGCCAATGAAGTAACTTTGAGCAACAATGAAGATGGTATAGCCAAAATTTTAATAGAAAGACTAAAATTATAAGGACGATATGATTGGAAGTACTCGTATTTCCTCATAACCTCACCATAGAATGAACTGCATAATCGTTCAAAAGGAGGTATTGAAAGTGAAATTATTTACAGACAGTGGCTGTGACTTGCCAAAAGAATTTTTTGATGAGGAGGATGTGCAATTATTTTCGCTAAGGGTTGATTTTAATAATAAAAATTACAACGATATTATAGATATTGACCCAAAATCCGTTTATGACGGAATGCGTCAAGGAGCTGTCCCGAAAACTTCGCAAGTCTCTCCAGAAGTGTTTTTAACACATTTTGAGGAATTAGCAAAAAATAACGAGGAAGGGTTATATATTGCCTTTTCATCTAATTTGTCGGGTACATATAACACGGCAGTAATGATTGCTTCACAAGTACGCGAGCAATATCCTCAATTTAAACTAAAAATTATCGATTCAAAATGCGCTTCATTAGGTCATGGCCTCCTTGTAAAAGAAGCAGTTAGACTTCGCAATGAAGGGCTGTCGCTTGATGATTTGGCTTCCCACATCAGCAATATGGCAGAACATATGACTCATCTATTCACAGTAGAAAATCTGGATTATTTAGCCCGCGGAGGTAGACTTTCTAAGTCAAGTGCATTTATCGGTGGATTATTAAGTATTAAACCAATTTTACATGTAGAGGACGGAAAATTAATTCCTCTAGAAAAAATACGAGGCCGTAAAAAAGCCATAAATAGAATGATTGAAATTATGGCAGAACGTGGTGGAGACTTTTCAGCCAAAACGGTTGGAATTAGCCATGGAGATGATTTAGAGTTTGTACAGGAAGTTCAATCATTAATACAACAACATCTACATCCAAAGGCTTTTGTCATTACTACAATTGGTGCGGCTATCGGAGCTCATTCAGGGCCCGGTACAATCGCAATTTTCTTTACGGATAAAGATTATTAAAAAACTTCAAGTTGCTCCTTTTTAGAGCGACTTGAAGTTTTTTTGTTTGGCAGATAAATTTTTAAAATTTATTCAAATTAATAGGATTTTGGCATCCCCAAAACATTTTGACCTAAGAAGGCAAGAATCATATTGTTGTTTACAGGGGCTACTTGATACATACGAGTTTCACGGAATTTACGCTCAATATGGTATTCATCTACAAAACCATAACCACCAAATGTATTAATACAAACATTCGCTGCCTCCCAGCTTGCCTCTGAAGTAAGAAGCTTCGCCATATTTGCTTCTTCCCCACATTTCTCATTCGCATCAAATTTACGAGCTGCCTCATAACGCAGTGCATCCGCCGCTTTTACAGACGCATATGCACGGGCGATTGGGAATTGAACCCCTTGATTTTGACCAATTGGACGATTAAATACTATCCGTTCATTCGCATAACGTACAGCTTGATCAATAAAGAAGTACGCGTCTCCAATTGCTTCAGCGGATAATAAAATACGCTCTGCATTCATCCCATCTAATACATATTTGAAGCCTTTTCCCTCTTCTCCAATTAAGCTATCAAAAGGAACTTTCATTTTTTCATACCATACTTGATTTGTCGCGTAGTTAAACATTGTACGTACTTTTTCCGATTTGAATGCACTAGGCTGTTTTTCGCGAATTTCACGTAGGTCAATTAAAAATAAACTTAATCCCTGTGATTTCTTTTCACCTACTTGGTCAATTGGAGTTGTACGTGCTAATAACATTAATAAATCTGTTTGTAATACCCGACTAGTCCAGTTTTTATGTCCGTTGATGATATAACCATCTTTAGTTTTTTCTGCAAATGTTTCAATTGCAGATGTATTGGAACCTGCCTGTGGCTCTGTTACTGAAAACGCTTGAAATCTGATTTCACCAGCAGCAATACCAGGCAAATATTTTTGTTTTTGCTCTTTTGAACCGTGTTTTAATAATGCACCCATTGTATACATCTGTGCATGGCATGCAGCTGCGTGCCCTCCTGAACGATGTATTTCCTCTAGAATAATGCTCGCCTCTGTAATGCCATAACCTTTACCGCCGTACTCTTCAGGAATAAGTACTGACAAATAGCCCGCTTTTGTTAAAGCGTTTACAAATTCATATGGATATTCTCGCTCTATATCAAGTTGCTTCCAATAGTCGTTAGTAAATGTCGAACATAATTCTCTCACTTCATTACGTAAAGATTCGGTATCCACTTTAACCTTAGTTGTCATATTTACCATCCCCCACCATTAAATATTTAATATTGTATCCAATTTTAGTTTTTAGAATCTTTGTCTAATACCTTCTGCAATAGTTCATTTGCAGCATCAGGTGCATGATCTCGCTTATAAACCATCATCGTTCTTAAAAACTCTATAACTATTTTACCCTCTTGATTATATCCATAGGTTTTAACTTTAATAATCCCTACATTTGGGCGAGATTTTGATTCACGCTTTTCTAATAACTCGCTGTAAGAATAAATTGTATCCCCTTCAAATACCGGATTTGGTAAACGAATTTCATCCCAGCCAAGGTTAGCCATAACATTTTGAGAAATATCAGTTACTGATTGTCCTGTTACCAACGCAACTGTAAACGTTGAGTCAACTAAAGGTCTACCGAATTCTGTTTGAGCTGAGTAAAATTCGTCAAAATGAATTGGATTTGTATTTTGAGTTAATAATGTAAACCAGATGTTATCAACTTGTGTAACTGTTCTGCCAAGTGGATGCGGATAAATGTCACCTACTTCAAAATCTTCATAAAAACGACCTTTCCAACCTGATTTAATTTGCTTATTGTTATTCATTTAAATACACCCCTTTAATATTTATTGGTTTATAGTTATGTTTAACTCTTCTAATATTTTTTCCGTATGCTCTCCAACCCTCGGTATAGCCCCCATTACCGGCTCTATCCCACTAATTGTTGCTGGAGGTAGAAGTGCTTTAATCGGACCATTAGGTGTGTCTACCTCTCTCCATCTATTACGAGAATTTAATTGAGGATGATTGAAGAATGAACTCATATCATTTAAACGAGCATTTGCTATTTGAGCATGATCTAAACGTGAAGTTAATATTTCTGTGGTGATGTTATTAAATTCATTTTCTATTAACTTTTTCAATTCTTCTTTATGCTGATTGCGTTTAAAATTACTATCATATTTTTCATCGTTGGCTAATGTAGGATTTTCTAATACTTCGCAACAAAATCTTTTCCATTCTCTTTCATTTTGTATTCCCAAGAAAACTGATTTTCCGTCACCACATCGGAAGGGACCATAAGGATAGATGGTTGCATGACTCGCACCTGTACGAGGTGGTTCTTCTCCACCGTATGCTGCGTAATACATTGGATACCCCATCCACTCTCCCAGCGCTTCCAGCATAGAAATATTTAAAATGGAGCCCTTGCCTGTATGTTGACGTTGTATTAATGCTGTTAAAATTCCACTATATGCATACATTCCTGCGCTAATATCAGCAATGGATATACCAGCTTTAGAGGGAGTGTCTTCAGTCCCCGTAATTGACACTAATCCTGCCTCACACTGAATTAATAAATCATATGCCTTTTTATCTCGATAAGGCCCACTATTTCCATAACCAGAAATACTACAAATAACTAATTGAGGAAACTTCTTTGTTAACTCTTCGGGGTCAAATCCTAATCGTTCAATAGCCCCTGGTGCTAAGTTTTGAATAAAAACATCAGCTTTCTTTAATAATTTTTTTAATATCTCTTTCCCTTGTTCGGTTTTTAAATCAATTGCAATTGATTCTTTTGATCGATTAGTCCAAACAAAATGGCTTGATTGTCCATGAACAGTCGTATCATAATTTCTCGCAAAATCACCAACTTCGGGTCTCTCTACTTTTATCACTCTTGCACCTAAATCTGCTAATTGCCTGCTTGCAAAAGGTGCAGCGACTGCCTGCTCTAAACTAATTACTGTGATTCCCTCTAACGGTAACATACGCACCCCTCCACTCCTCTATTTAGAATCGATAAAAAATGTTCCAAAAGCTTTTGCCACTAAGTTATTATTCTCGTTGTATATTGAGCATTCCGCGACTGCCGTCCTACTCCCTAGGTGCAAAATTTCAGATTTCCCAACAACATAATTTCCTTTTGCCTTACGAATATAATTCATTTTCAGTTCAAGGGTAAATACATCCAGATTATCACCTAACCGATGCATGATATCTTCAGCAATTACTACATCTGCAAGTGTGTACAGGGCACCTCCATGGGCATTTCCATAACGATTGCTATTGTTCGTTCCTAATAACATTTTTGCGCTAGTCTGGTCCAACCAGCTAATATTTAAAAAGTGTCCTAATAAATGATACGGTCTTGTTTTAATCTTTTTATAGGCTTCTAGCCAGCTTGCTAGATTTGCATAGTCTAAATCATTAAAGGAATCGGTAATCTCATCTATAATTCTTTCATTTAATTTTCGAATAAATATCACCTTTTACTTATTCAATTTCGTATAAACATCTATATTTTCAATTAATCTCCTCAGCTTCTCTGAATGCTGCAACACCTAATTCATAGTAGTCTTGCCCAGTTGCATCATTAATGACGATTAAAGGCATATTTTCTACTTCTAATTTACGAATCGCTTCAGTTCCTAAATCTTCATAAGCAACTACCTCAACACGTTTTATGCATTGGGCAATTAATGCCGCTGATCCCCCAATTGCTGCAAAATAAATCGCTCTATTATTTTTAATGGAACTCTTAACCTCATCGCTTCTATACCCCTTACCAATCATCCCCTTCAAACCCAAGTCAAGTAAGGTAGGTGTATACTTATCCATTCTTTCACTTGTAGTTGGACCTGCTGAGCCAATGACTTGATTGTCTTTCGCCGGTGTAGGTCCTACGTAATAAATTACTTGATTAGTAATATCAAAAGGTAAAGCTTTTCCTGCTAGACACGCTTCATACATTCTTTTATGTGCCGCATCTCGCGCAGTATAAATTGTTCCGCTTAGTAAAACTGCATCTCCAGCCTTTAAATTTTCTATTATCTCTGCAGTAAGTGGTGCAGTTATATGAATTGGCATTCGAAGTCCCCCCTACAGAACAGCTTCTTTATGTCTGCTAGCATGACAATTTAAGTTGACCGCTACAGGTAAAGCAGCAATATGACAAGGCTCAATTTCAATCTTTACATCTAATGCTGTTGTTGATCCTCCCATTCCTTGTGGCCCAATTCCTAGCCTATTAATCTCTTTAATAAGCTCTTCCTCTAACTGGGCAATATCGGATAATTGACTCCGAACACCTATAGGTCTAAAAAGAGATTTTTTCGCTAAATAGGCACAACGTTCAAAATTCCCACCTATTCCAATTCCTACTACTAATGGTGGGCAGGCATTAGGACCGGCTACTTTGACAGTTTCAAGGATAAATTGTTTCACGCCTTCTAATCCATCTGATGGCTTTAACATCTTAAGCGTACTCATATTTTCAGCTCCTCCACCTTTTGCACTCATATGCAACACTAGCTGGTCTCCTGGAACTATCTCGATATGCACAACTGCTGGGGCATTATACATTTCCGTTTTCTGTCTTGTTAACGGATGATTAATAATTGAACTTCTTAAAAAGCCTGTTTGATACCCTTGGGCAACTCCTTCATTAATAGCATCTATTAAACTTCCATCAACAATATGACAGTCCTGGCCTAACTCTACGATAAATACTGCAACACCTGTATCTTGACACATCGGAACACGGTTTTTTGTCGCTAATGCTGCATTATCTAACAATTGATTGATAATCATCTTGCCTGTGTCAGATTTTTCAGTTTGCTTTGCGTTTTGGAAAGCCTCTATTACATCTTCCCCTAAATCGTAGTTGGCAGATTGGCACATGTCGGCAACTTTACTAACAATATCTCGATAATGAATTACTCTCATTGCAGATCCCCTTTTCCATTGTTTGAGAATAAAATATTGTACTTACTCTTCTCTTAAATATTCCACCAATTCAAAATGCCTCCTTCCATACCCACCAAATAGAATTATGCAGTAGATGTAAACCGGCATTGATTTCACACTGTTCTATTCAAAATGTTAGCAGTTGTCAATTATTATTCCCGATCTTATTTTGTCTTGATAATATTCTTTTAGCCTGTTTATAGACCGGGTAATCAATCATTTTCCCCTCATAAGATATAGCCGCTTTACCATTTAACAAGGCTTCTTCAAATAATTGAACAATAGTTTTAGACTGATTAATTTCTTCTTCTGAATGCTGATATAATTTATGTAGTAATTCAATTTGCTTTGGATGAATTAATAGTTTAGCTTTCATCCCTAATTTTTTAGCATTTGTAACTGTCTCGATAAATCCTTCCTCGTTATTAAAATCAATATAAGGACAATCTATTGGGCTTTCGATACCAGCGGCAGCTGAAGAATTAATTAACATTGATCTTGCAAATAAAAGTTCAGTTTCTTCTTTTGATAGTTCTACACCGATATCTAATGAGTAATCAACAGAACCAAATGCTAAACGTTGTATAGAATGATGTGATTTCGCTATTTCATAAGCATTTAAAACCCCTTTAGCACTTTCAATTAACGGAATTATTGAAAAATTTAAAATGCATTTTTCCTCAGCAAAACGAGTTAACTGTTCAATGTCTTCTTTAGATTCACACTTAGGTAACATAACACTGTTAATATTAGCTTTATATACCGCTTCTAAATCGGATTTCCAATGTTCTGAATCTATTCCATTTATTCTAACGCATAATTCCCTTTGCTGAATATTAACTTCTTTATTGATAGTTAATAATAATTGCCTTGCATTTTCTTTTTCATCTTCAGCAACTGCGTCTTCTAAATCAATAATGACAATATCTGCATCAGATGTAATCGCTTTCTTTATTACTTGTTCTTTTGCCCCTGGTACAAATAAATACGATTGTAAAGCCAAAAAAGCACCCCCTATTTATCGAATATTATATATTGTATCCAATATTTAATTCAATAAAATTTTTATAATTTTTTTAATTTAAAGTTGATGATAAAATTAAATTGATTAAATATTATATCCAATATCAAAGATACTTTATGGAGGCAACAAGATATGTCAATGAATTTAAAATTAGACGCACATGATTTAGAAACTATACCTGTAAAAATCTGTCGTGTACTTCGAGAAGCGATTATAAAAGGTGAATTTCAACCAGGAGAACGTTTAATTCAAGATGAATTAGCAAAGTCTCTAGGAGTAAGCCGCATGCCTATACGTGAAGCAATCAAGCAATTGGAGGCAGAAGGTTATGTCACATTAGAACCCCACAAAGGAGCAATTGTTAGGGAATTTTCACTGAAGGAACTTGAAGAACTCTACTTTCTTCGTTCGAAGTTCGAGACTTTAGCTGTAAAAGAAAGTTTAAAATTTATTAATTCCAATATTATACAAAAACTAGAAAACTTAATTGAGGAAATGGATCAAACAAAAGAAATAAGTAAATTTGTCGAGTTAAATATTATGTTCCACAATCTTTTAATTAAAGATTGTCCGTGGGAAAAATTAAATTCCTTCATAAAAAACTTATGGACTGGATTCCCCCAACAAACTCCACACTTACTTCCAGACCAAATTGAAGTGTCAAAACAGGAACATAAAGCAATGGTAGAAGCGATTAAAAACAATGATCATCAATTAGTTTGCGATATATTGGAAAAGCATATTACTCGCGCTGGTAATCAGGTTTTAGAAAACATAAAAAATAAAGAAAATAAGTAAGGCTTGTAAAAGGTCCTTGCTTATTTGCTGTCAACAGTCACTCCCCCTTCCCTGCTTTATACAACATTGAAATATATAATCATAGAGCTAACTGAATACTTAAATTTTCATTTTAGAAGAAGATTTACGTCATTAGGAGTATACAATTCTTAAATAAATTTGCTAATGAAATAAAGTAATAGGTGAAATACAAAATTTATTAAAGAGGCTTGTGAACAATGAGTTTACAAGCTTTTTTAATACTTAAAGCACTATCAATCACTTACATACCATAAAAACCAAAATGTCCAATATGACCATAATATTGTATATTCTTATCATTCTATTATTATCAAATCAATCTAAATTTTCAGTATTTTGTAGAAAATCCGAATCATATAAAAGAAAATTTTGAAACTTATTGTATCCATTATCCAAATAAATTGTATCCATTATCCTAAATTCTTACTAGAAATCGAAGACATCGTTGTCCAAAGAAACTCTTCCAAAGACTACGATGAAATGAATGCGCTTTCTTGTATGAATTTAAAATCTATAACTAGGACTTGTCCTATGCTTCACTATCAACTTTGGTTATTAAGGGAGTAGCTCTCTTTTAACAATAAACACTTAGGGGGAAAACAAATGAAGAAATGGCTTTTACTAACAATCATTAGCGCACTCGCACTAGTATTAGCAGCATGTGGTGGAGGAGAAAGCGAAGGCGAAGCACAATCAAGTGAAGAATATACGGTAGAAAACCCGTTTATTATTAAATTTTCTCACGTTACGGCAATTGAAAGTGTAAAAGGTCAAGCTGCTGACAAATTTGCTCAATTAGTTGATGAAAAAACAGAAGGAAAAGTTAAGGTGGAAGTTTACCCTTCTTCACAGTTATATGGAGACAACGACGAATTAGATGCATTAGCATCCGGTAACGTACACATGATCGCTCCATCTGTAACAAAAATGGTGAAAATTGACCCACGTTGGCAATATGTTGACATGCCATATCTTTTCGAATCAGATGAACATGTTCAAGCATTCTTTGATTCAGAAATTGCACAAAGCTTAATGAACTCTGATGCATTAGCTGCAAATGATATTAAAGGGTTGGCATTCTGGCCAAATGGCTTCAAACATTTCTCAAACAATAAACATCCATTAGTAACTGTTGATGATTATAAAGGTTTAAAATTCCGGGCACAAGCTGGACAAGTATTAGAAGCACAATTTGAAACTTTAGGCGCTGGTTCCGCAACAATCGCATTCGGTGAAACTTATGCAGCACTTCAACAAGGTACAGTAGATGGCGCTGAAAACCCATACAACAACTTCGATACGATGAAATTTTATGAAGTTCAACCTTATTTATCTACAACTCAGCATGGTCGTGTTGATTATGCAATCTTTGTAAACAAATCATTCTGGGAATCAATTCCTGCTGATCTTTTAGCACCTGTTGAAGAAGCTCTTGCTGAAGCAACTACTTTTGCACAAGAATTAGCAGCTGAAGAAAATGCAAAATCTTTAGAAAATATAAAAGCTTCTGGTGTTGTAGAAGTTTATGAAATGACACAACAAGAACGCGATGCTTTAAAAGAAGCTTTACAACCTGTTTATGAAGAGTTTGAGGAAACAATCACACCTGAATTAATCGAGGGAATTAATGCTTTAAAATAGTTTTATTTTGAGTGCCGATTATTCGGCACTCCCTCTTTATTTAATCTAAAAGGAGTGAGACTAAAAATGCTACAGAAAGTTTGGACGTACCTTGAAGAAATAGCATCTGGGGTTTTCTTTGCAATTGGTATCTTTTTAATTTTCTACGGAGTTATTATGCGCTATGTTTTGAATGACCCGCAAGCTTGGGTTGAGGAAGTAGCACGCTACGCTATTATTTGGGGCACGTTTTTAGGATTTGGTATGGCTTTAAAGCACAATCAACATATTCAAGTTGATATCCTATTCGATAAATTAAATAAACCGATGCAATTTATACTAAATATTGTAGCGACAACTTTAAGTATTATCTTCTGCTTAATTTATACATATTACGGATTCGTACTTGTAGAAAATCGTTACACATCTGGAATGGTATCACTAGATGTAGGGATTCCTATGTGGGTTGTTTACTTAATCTTACCAATTTCAGGAATACTATTTTTACTTCGTTTCATCGAGAGATTCGTAAACATTCTGCGTAGAAAGGGTGAAGAATATGCTAACCCTCTTAATTAGTTTCTTCGTATTAGTATTTTTACGTGTTCCTGTTGCCATTAGTTTAGCATTATCTACTATTTTCGTTCTATTTATGTCCGATTTTAATATGAACATGATGCCGCAGCGTATGTTTACGGCTCTCGACTCCTTCCCTATGATGGCCATTCCGGGGTTTGTACTCGCTGGGGTTATTATGGCTCGCGGCGGTATTTCAAAATATTTAATTGAAGCATTGCGTTCATGGGTTGGCCATTTACCCGGTGGACTTTCAGTTGTTACGATTTTAGCCTGTGCTATCTTCGCAGCGATTTCAGGTTCTTCCCCTGCAACGGCTGCTGCAATTGGTTCAATCATGATTCCAGCGATGCTGGCTGCTGGGTATGATAAAAAATATTCTTTAGGGCTTGTAGCTGCTGGGGGTACGTTAGGTATTTTAATTCCTCCAAGTGTACCGTTAATCATTTATGGTATTACTTCAGAAGAATCGATTGGTCAGCTATTCATGGCTGGGGTTATTCCTGGACTTGGTTTAACAGCCGTTTTAATTATTGCGGCCATTATTTATGCGAAACGAAACGGCTTCAAAGGTGATGAAAAGACTTCATGGAGTGAACGTGGGCGTAAATCATTAAAAGCAATCTGGGGTGCATTTTTACCGATATTAATTTTAGGTTCCATTTATTCTGGTGCAGTTACTCCAACGGAATCAGCAGTTGTAGCGGTTGTTTATGGTCTTATTGTTTCAGCCTTTATTTATCGCGAATTAAAATGGAGAGATCTTCGTCCTATCTTTGTAGAATCTATTAACGTTACAGCCATGATCTTCCTTATTATCGGCGCTGCTTCATTATTTGGTTTGTACTTAACGAATGAACAAGTTCCACAACAAGTGGGTCAATGGATTTCTGAGAGCGGTATGAATAAGTGGACATTTATGATTATCGTCAATATCCTATTCTTCATTTTGGGGATGTTCTTAGAGGCTGTATCGATTATTTTAATTGTACTTCCTATTCTTTTACCAATCTTAGCTCACTTTGATATAAACTTATATCATTTCGCTATTATTATGGTAATCAACTTAGAGCTTGGTATGATTACACCACCTGTCGGATTAAACTTATTCGTCGTAAGTGGTATTGCAAAAGAAAAACTTGGGGTTGTTGTTAAAGGGGTAATTCCATTTATTATTCTTATGATTGCATTTTTAGCATTAGTTGTTTTATTCCCGCAAATGTCGCTTTGGTTGCCATTTGGCAATGGTGAATAAAGTGAGAAAAAAGGCAATTTACCGTCTGATTTGACAGTAGGTTGCCTTCACTTCGTATATCACGAAAAAGTCAACTGTTCAGTAAGAATCGCTTAAATAAAGCTTTCAATTGCCTGTTTATTTTATCCTAATGACTAAATGTATGTATCCCCTTCTAGTCAGCTAACATCTCCAAAAATTTCAATCTAGCTCTAAAGCATCATCCTATACTCAAACTAAAAAAGATGACCCGTAGCTAATAAAATAACTATGAGTCATCTATAAAAAACATTACATTATTTCGAAGCAATTGGCTCTTCAGCTACTAATTCTATTTCGTGCAGCTCAGTCGGATTACTATAATCAATACTATAATTTTTTACCCGCTTATTAACAGGATAAATTTCATATCGGAATTGCATTGGAATCATTGTTGCAACATCTTCTAAATGCTGTTGAAATGCACGGAACTGTTGTGCACGGTATTTTTTATCAAACGATTTAGCAGAATCAATATTTTTAATAGTTGTTTCCAAACTCTTAGAAGTATAACGAGTGAAGTTATATTGGTCAGTTGCACCAAATAATCCTGCCGGTGAAGGGTTCGTCCCCGTTCCCCAAGCACCCATGAAAATATCAATTTCTGGATCATCAGCTCGTACTCGATCATAGAAAGAGTTGAACTCAATCAAGCGGTCTGAAGTTAACGTTACATTTAGTCCAATATCCTTCCAATTTTGAATATAGTAGGCAATTATTTCTTCTTGTGCCGAATCACCTGATAGTGCAGCTAGTTTAATTTCTAACTTTTTCCCATTTGGATCTTCACGTAATCCATCGCCATTAACATCAACATAACCAGCATCATCTAATAAACTTTTTGCTTTCTCTGGATCATAGTAATAACCCTTTAAACTTTTATCATAAAACGAAGCAAATGCTGGTGGAATTAATGAATTGGCACGTGTACGCAAATTATGATAGAACACTTCAGATACTTGTTCGATATCTAAAGCATAGCCCATTGCTTGACGTAATTTTTTATTGCCCATTTTTGAACCGTTCATATTCGTTTCTACTTTTTTAGCTTCGTAGTTATACTTCCCAACCTTAAAACCGAGGTATGAGTAATACAATTCTGGTCGCCCTAAGACGTTAATATTGTTGTAATTTTCTATTTCCGGCATTTTTGTTGCATTAAAGCCCATGACAAGATCATAATTACCTGATCCTATTGCAACTGAAATAGAACTTGATGGAACAATTTTAATAACAACGCCGTCAAGTTTTGGCTTACCTTTCCAATAATACTCATTCTTTACAAATTGCACAGATTCACCTGGAACAATTTTTTTGAATTTAAATGGACCTAACGTTACGGGATTTTTTCTTACTTCATCTGACTCAATTAATTGATCGATAGGAATATCAGCTATTTGATGACTTGGTGCAGCGTATGTCCATAGACCATCTCCGCCTGAGTATATAGCAGGAGATAACTGTTTAAAACTAATTTCTAAAGTTTCATCATCAATTTTCTTAATGCCAGAAATAGTTTTCGCCTTTCCAGAATGATATTCTTCAGCGCCGACAATATTTTGGAATGAAGAGTCATGACGTACACCTGTATAGGACGGATGACCGATGATTAAATATGGCAAAATAACATCTTCAATTTTTAATGGTTCTCCGTCAGACCATTTTACGCCGTCGCGTATTTTTATCGTTACTTTTTTATTTTTTTGATCAACATCCATTGAAGCAATGCCTTCATCTGTAATTAAAAAATCACCATCTACTTCAAAAATAGAATTTGATGCCCAGCTCATAATATTAGCATCATAACCATCCTCATAAAGCTCCCAGGAAAATACTCCTTTGAAAGGTTCATCCTTCACGATGGCAACCTGAAGTGTCCCGCCTTTAATAGGCTCTCCCTTATTGGAAACTGATACATCAAATAAATCCTCTGTAGTTTGTTCTTTTGCTGCTTCCTTGCTTTTTATTTTATCGTCTCCTCTACATGCTGCTAATACGAGTAGTATTGAAATTAATAAAACTAGTAATGACCACCTACGTATTCTCAATGTACTTCCTCCCTTTTTGTATGATTATCCGTGACTAGTATTCCAACATTTATACGAACTACAAGAAAAGCGGAAGCGCCCTGCTTAGCATTGTGACAATTCTTGCTGCATCCATTTATCTAAAAGCGTGGCGCACATCATGTAATCTCCAAGAGGATCGGCATTAACTCCAAAAAACCTTTGTTTCAAATTCTGCACTAGTTACATCCATGAAAATCGAAAACGAAAAACGATAATCTTTTACAGCTTTAGCCCGAGGTACGCTAAAATAACTTCAATATGCTGGGACTGGAGCTAAGATAATTTTCAAGTTTATTAAAAATTTAACCAAAGCGTTGACGCGAATCAGCAGAACGTCTTAGCGCTTGTCCAACATAATTGATAGCAAGCATCATCAATAAAATAAATAAGGATGCCGGAAGCCATACCCACCAATATTGTTGTATGACAAGAGGATTATTTGCATGGCTAACTAATGTACCAAGAGATGGTGTTGTCGGCGGCAAACCAAAACCTAAGTAGGATAGCCCCGTCTCGATTCCCACGTTGCCAGCAAAATTTAATGTTAATTCAACAATAATAATGGAACTTAAATTTGGTAATATCTCTCTTACGATGATGACAAAATCATTTGTACCAAGTGTTTTTGATGCTTGTACATAATCACGTTTACTTTCTGACAGCACTTTGGAACGAACAAGCCTTGCAGTACCTGTCCATAGAAATAAGCTCATAATAAATACAAAAGAACTAATTGAATATTTCGGAACAATTGTAACAAATACAATAATTAACATTAGAGAAGGAATGGTAATGAAAAAATCGATGATTCGCATAAACAAATTATCAATCCATCCTCCAAAATACCCGCATATTAAGCCAACGAAAATACCAAAAATTCCAGTTATAAGTGTGATTGACATTGCAATTATAATAGAATTTTTCGCACCTACAATTATTTGTCCAAGTATATCTTTCCCACCTTGATCAGCTCCTAAAAGGAACTTCCCACTAGGCTCGGCATAATTATCTTTAAGGCTTATGCGCATTAACGCCTCTTGATCGATAATAAAATAAGCTCCTATAAATACCGCAACAATGACTGTTACTAAAGAAATAAAGGAAAACATTGCGATTTTATCTTTCCTAAACTCTCGAAAAATGACTTGAATACCAGTTGGAGGAGAGCTTTTATATTTTTTCTTTCGTTTATATTTCTTATTCATACTTTCAGCAAACCTCCTTTACATTCCTTATTCAATCCTTATTCGCGGGTCGACAATGCTCATAATAATATCGGATAATAAACTTCCTAAAAGTGTTAAGAAACCATATAACATGACAAGAGCTGTAATAACACTATAATCACGTGAGGAAATGGATGAAACAAATAACTGCCCCATTCCTGGGTAGCCAAATATTGTTTCTATAAAAATAGAGCCCCCTAATAATCCGGTGATTGTAAAGCCTAAAAATGCGGCGATTGGCAGCAAAGAATTTCGAATAATATGCTTTGAATATACTTTTCTCGTCGGTATTCCTTTGCTGCGAGCTGTTCGTACAAAATCCATTGCTTTCGTATCAATTATTTCAGATCGCAAATATTGAATAACGCCCGTTGTTCCAAGAATTGCATAAGTAATAGCTGGCAATATAATATGATAGCCCTTACTCCAAATGTAGCCTAGTGTACCTGGCTCATATTTGATATCCACACTTCCGCTTGTTGGAAACCATTCAAGCTTATAGCCAAAAATATAAAGAAATACGAGTGATAGTACGAATGTTGGTATTGCATACGTAAAAAAGCTGTAAAATATAACTGTTTTATCTAAACGTGAATTATGATAGCGCCCAGCGAGAATTCCTAATGGAATCGCTATGGCATAAAGTAAAATTACACTTAAAAATGATAGCCAAAATGTATTTAATGCACGTTCCCCAATTAAAGAAGCGACATCCCTTTTAAACGTATAACTCATTCCAAAATCGCCTTGAACGGCCCTAACAATCCAACGTACATATTGAATATGCCATGGGTCATTTAATCCTGCTTTTTCTGTCAATTCTTCAATTCGTGAAGGATCCGTTTCGGGTGTAATTAAACCTGTAAAAGGGTCACCTGGCATAAATTTTGCCAATATAAATATCAGAATGCTCAGTACAAATAGTTGTGGAATCATTAATAGAAAACGTCTAACAATTGTTTTCCACATGAACTGACCTCCTTTAACGTGAAGTCGTCGCTACAAAATGAGTTCTGGAAATAGGCACTAAATCTAAAACTCGACCGTGTTCATCGAAATATTTTTTATACTCTTTTTGATAATATTGTTCAACTTTTATTCGCTCACGTTTACGCTTTTCACGCCCAATCGGTGTAACTTTCGGTATAGCTGACAGTAAACGCTTTGTATAAATATGCTGTGGGTTATTGTATATGTCATATTTCGTCCCTGTCTCAACAAAACGTCCTTTATACATAATTGAAATATGGTCACACATATGTTTTACAACCCCTAAATCATGTGAAATAAATAAATAGCTTAAGTGAAATTCATCTTGAATATCTTTCATAAAATTCAACACTTGCGCTTGCACTGATAAATCAAGAGCAGATACCGGTTCATCGGCAATAATTAGTTTTGGATTTGTGGCAATAGAACGAGCAATCCCGATACGTTGTTTTTGTCCGCCGGAAAATTCATGAGGATACTTGTACCTTGCATCTTCAGGCATTCCGACAATTTCCAATAACTCGCTAATTTTACGGTTTTCCTCTTTAGGAGTTAGATTTAAAAAATTTCGTATCGGTTCAGCAATAATGTCCTGAATTCGTTTTCGAGGATTTAAGCTCGAATGTGAATCTTGAAAAATCATTTGAATGTCACGATTATAAATAGATTTTCTATCTCTTCGTTTATTTGTAATGTTCTTTCCCTTATAATAAATACTCCCAGAGGTAATTTTCTCCAAGCCAATAATTGCCTTCCCAAGCGTTGATTTTCCACAACCCGATTCACCAACTAATCCATATGCTTTTCCTCTTTCAAGTTCCATACTGACCCCATCAACTGCATAGACAGTATCAATGATTGTATTGTAAAAGCCTCCACGAACAGGAAAATGAACCTTCAAATTATTAATTCGCATAAAGCTCATAAGTTCCGTCTCCTTTAACCTTGTTGAAATGAAACTCTTTCCAACAGGTGCAACGAACGAAGTGTCCTGGTGAAATTTCATGCAATGCCGGCCGTTTCTCATGTGCCTCTTTACGAATCCAAGGAATACGGGAAGAAAAACGACAACCTAATCTCGGTAAATATTTTAAAGAAGGAACCATCCCCTCTATCGCATTTAGTCGATTTGTATAACTGTTCATTTGAGGAATCGAATGGAGCAGTGACCGAGTATATGGATGCTTCGGATAAAGAAATAATTCTTTTACAGGTGCTTCTTCTATTATTTCCCCTGCGTACATAACAGCCACTCGATTTGCTACTTCTGCTACTATACCTAAATCGTGTGTAATTAAAATAATACCCGCCCCAGTCTCCTGCTGCATCTCGACTAGCAAATCTAAAATTTGAGCTTGTATTGTTACATCCAATGCTGTAGTCGGTTCATCGGCAATAATAATTTTCGGTTTACAAGAAATCGCAATGGCAATCATTACACGCTGTCTCATGCCACCAGATAGCTGATGTGGAAATTGCCTTGAAACTCGATTCGGATTTTGAATCCCTACCTGTTTTAACAATTCTAGTACTTTTCGTTTTCGATCATGACTTGAAAACTTCGTATGATAAATTAATCCTTCTTCAATCTGTTCCCCAATCCGCATAAGCGGATTTAATGCAGAAAGTGGATCTTGAAAAATCATACTAATGTCAAGTCCGCGAATATCATTGAGTTGATCTTCTGTTAAGGTCGCTAAGTTTTTATTTTTAAATAAAATTTCACCCTGTATTCTTGTATTACTACGGTCAAACAGCCCAATTATCGATGTAGCAAGCGTACTTTTGCCGCAGCCGGATTCTCCAACAATTGCAAGAATTTCATTTTTTCGAAGAGTAAGTGATACCCCATCGACTGCATTATAGAACGATTCATTAATTCGAAAACCTATGTGTAAATCTTTAATCCTTAAAAGCACGTCTGTTTCCAAATTAACTCTCCTCTCTAGCAATTGTTTTTAAGAACGTTAGAAATTTATTTATAAATTACTATTATGATTTTAAAAAACTTGTATTACAGAACTTATAGATATTTAAAGAAAATGAAACAAAAAACTGCACATTGATGTTCTAATAACAAGTAAATTTGTTAAACATATATATTTTTATGTACATTATTTTATGAAAATGAGTTATAGCTTTAATTTCTTAATTTCTATTAAGAGTACAAAAAAATCGGCAAAATCAAATACATGATTTTGCCGATTTAACATTTAATTTTCTTGTACTCTTTGTCGTCTTCCGCGTTTAATGATTGCTACGATAAATCCAATAAACAGAATGTAGACTAATCCTAAAGCAATTACATAAGACATATTAATGCCTCTTTTTTCAGTAACCTGGAAGATTTCGATTACTTCACGATCAAGGACGATTGGATACACTCCCTCTTCGTTTACACGAATAATATCATCCTCTAACATACCGCGAATTTCTTTATCTGCTCCGATTTCCTCTTCTGGAACATCAATTCTTGTTGTTTTCCCTGTGTTATTAATGACAACAATCCATCTTTCATCATCAGAATAACGCTCAAATGCTAAAAAACCATTTTCATTTTTTAATAATTTAAAATCTCCACTTCGCAGCGTTTCGGATTTATTGCGAATCGTTTGGATATTACCAATCAAATCAACAATTTCTTTATCCGTACGGAAGTTATATAATTGATGCGCTTCTGGGCCTGCTTCACCATTCATTACTATTTCTGTTCCATATTGCATAACTGGAACACCTGGCAAAAGCAATGTTGCAGCAGTAGCAAGCTTTACCCTTGTTGGAGGATAAGCTTCAACATCCAATGTAAAACGGTCAGTATTGAGATTATCAATCATTAATTGTGTAGGAGCCTCTTGATTTTGAACATAGTTTTCAATATATTTCAATTGATTAGACGAATCCTGATCAACATTTTTATAAATATTGCGGAATATTTCGTTTGTTTCCCCGTAATATGTTGCATCAAAATTTGCATTACTATCTTCGTTTGAAATGACATAAATTTGATCATTAACGCCTTTTATAGCTTCAATCATTTCGTTTAAAAAAGAGGTATCCGCTATATCTAAATTTGTTAATCTAACTCCACCAACTTTATATGTAGAGACAAAGTTTACGATTGCTTCAATAAGTGCTTGTTGCACTTCTTCATTTTTTAAATTCCATCGAACTTTCCCATTCGAAGTACCAACTATCCAATCAGCTTTTGCAGCATCTTGTACCCATTCATGATTTTCACTCACATTCGTTAACGGAAAATCAATCATAATGGAAACACCATTTTGCTCTGCATTTTGAATTAATTGCTTCAACTCATCTGCTGTACCAAAATGTGGTTCAATTTCAGTATAGCTAGTTACCATTGAACCATCGTATTTTTCAGTTGCAAAAACAGAGCCAATAGATGCTATAGAAAAGCCCATATCTTTTTTAATTAAAGAGAGTTTTTCACCGATTCCCTTGAAGTCCCCACCTGCAAATTGACTAGGGTCTTTGGGATCTGCATTGTAATCGTTTTGTGCAGAACCATTAAAAAAACGATCTACTAGTAAATCATATATACTTTCATCTGTGATTGATTTTGTTTCTTCAGCATTTGCTACGGTTGTTGCTGTAAACGATGCAGCCAGTAATACTGATGCAGCAGTAGCACTAAACCATTTTTTGAATTTCAAAATTATCCCTCTCTTTCAAACCATACCATCGTCATTTTACCAAAAAAAAAAGATATACAGCTATCTTTTCAAGTTAAAATGACAAAATGCAACAATAAATAGGGCAAAACAGTGACAATCACGATTTTATTTTGAAATAACTCTGTCTTTTTATCAAAGATATCCAAAAAAACAATGAATTTTACGCGTTATAGGAAATTTTTACGCGGTTTTACATACTTTTTACGCGGTTTTGGGAAGTATTTACGTGCTTTCGTACAACATTTACGCGCTTTTACTGCTTTTTTACGCAACTTGGAATTTTTACGCGGTTTCATACACTTTTTACGCATTTTTTAGTAGTTTTTATGTGCTTTCGTACAACATTTACGCGCTTTTACTGCTTTTTTACGTAACTTGGAATTTTTACGCGGTTTCATACACTTTTTACGCATTTTTTAGTAGTTTTTATGTGCTTTCGTACAACATTTACGCGCTTTTACTGCTTTTTTTCGCACCTTGGAATTTTTACGCGATTTCATACACCTTTTATGCATTTTTTAACAGTTCTTACGTGCTTTCGCGCAACATTTACGCGCTTTTACTGCTTTTTTTCGCACCTTGGAATTTTTACGCGGTTTCATACACTTTTTACGCATTTTTTAGTAGTTTTTACGTGCTTTCGTGCAATATTTACGCGCTTTTACTGCTTTTTACGCACTTTGAAACTTTCACGAAATTTCACATACTTTTAGTACTTTGCTTATTCAAGTTCCTTAATTTTTTTCTGTATATCTTTCAGCTCTTTTTTCGTTAAGATGGAGTTTTCAGCAGAAAAATTTGTGGTTTTTTGTAAAAAAGCGAACAGAACGAAACTTCCCATTAAACATAGGATAAATACTAGCATTATTATCGGCAGCATTTTTTACTATCCTTTCTTGTGAACTATAAACATACTCACTTCTTATAACTACATTATAATCCCACAAAAAGAAGATGACCCAAAAGATTTAAATTAACCTTTTGGGTCAGTTTTTATAATTGCTTTATACGGCTATTAAAATAAGAGCATTGCCTAATTACGCTAAGAAATTTTCTCCCATTGGTAATTTGAAGCCATAGAATAAAACTGCAAATAGGAAAATTGCGAATAGTACCCAGAATACCGCTGTAGGTTTGTTTTTAGCTTTTCGGACTAAAACCATTTCCATCATACCAATTACTAAAATACCTAGAATGAATTTAATACCATAGTCCATACCCATGTTATAATCCATTCCTTCAATGAATAAAGCACCGCCAGTAATAATAATCAAAATATAGAATAATCGTAATGCCATGTGGATCCCTTTAGATTTTGATGCTAAAGCTGCCACAAAAAATAGTACTAATGCAATTACCCAAGTAGTAATGTGTAAATGCGTTGAGCTTGTTAAAAAGTCCATTTAGTCCCCACCTTAATTTTCTTTGTCAGCATTATCCTACCATGTGTAAGAAGTGGATTCAAATATAATAATCTCTTTTACAATATCGACACGCAATGTTCACTATTTTCAGAGAATGTGAAAAGATAAGCCCCTCTATCCTTATCCTAGTATCAGCAAATGCACCAACAATAGAATTTTGTAGAACATCAACACCCAAGTTAAACATCCCAAATAAAAAACATTGGAGGCTATTATGCACCTCCAATGTTTATAAATCAATTATTCAAATCTATTAGATAGAGTTCCAATTCCCTCAATAGAAACTTTTACTTCATCACCAGCTTTTAAAAACGTTGGTGGCGTCATTCCTTTTCCTACTCCGGCTGGTGTACCAGTTAATATAACGTCCCCTGGCTCCAAAGTTACATACTGAGATAAGATTGAAATTAATTCTTCTACAGTAAACATCATATCCTTAGTCGAACCATTTTGACGAACTTCACCGTTTACTTTTGTAACAACAGTTAACTTTTGAGGATCTGCAATTTCATCCTTTGTTACAATATAAGGCCCTAATGGACAAGTACCATCTAAACTTTTTCCTAAGAAGTACTGCTTATGTCGATCCTGTAAATCACGAGCTGTAATATCATTTGCAATGGTATAACCAAACACATAATCAAATGCTAAATTTTTAGGGATATCTTTGCCATGCTTCCCAATTACAACTGCTAATTCACCCTCGTAATCTAGCGAATTTGTTTTGTTTCCGTGAATCGGCAGCACTTGTTCATCAGCAGCAATTGAAGTAGGTGATTTTGTAAATACTAATAAATCTTTAGGCGCTGCTTTTGAACCCATTTCTTTTGCATGTTCATCATAGTTTTTGCCGATACATAAAATATTTTTTGGTGTTCTCGGAATTGGTGAAAGCCATTCTATTTCAGTAAAAGAACTTTTAAATTGTTCTACTTGGTCAGATTTTATAGCTGCTTCTACTAATTTACGAATCTGTTCTACAAAGTCAAAACCTAGTGCGATTCCATTAATAATTTCGCTTGGAAAAGAAGGAAGAACTTTTAGCTCTTTTTGAATAGCTAAAACATCCCATACCGCTTCTTCTTTTTTTACTTTCGGTCCGAATTTTACTTCTCCATTTGATTTAAACGATAAAATCTTCATAAATAATGGCGCTCCTTTTTACTTCGTTCATACGGATTCGTGTTAGGAAGGCGATCCCTCTCCCCACGAAGAAAACGTATCATTTATACCATCATACATCATATTATTTGAAAATGCTTATTTTTCCGACAACATTTTTTTTTTAAAATAAAACTTTATCAGTGGGGGTTTTTTTCCCCACTGACTGATAGTTATTGTCAAACATAAATTGTGTAATACAGAGGTTGCCACAAAAGCGATTGGCGCAAAACGTGGCGCTTTTAGTCCATACTTCGGACATTTACGAGTTGTTGATTTCACTTTTATATTTACTACTTCAATACATCTGTCGGTTTACTTTCTACTGAAAATTACTGCCTTTTAATTGGGGGATAAACTATTCTTTTTACTGCTAATTCAAGCGGACCTTGTTTAAACTTAGTAAACCATAGTTCTGCAAGGATTACTTGTACTACAAAAATTCCAATTGCAATAAGCGTACTCATTTGAACATCAACTTTGCCATACAGTCCAAAGCCAAAATTATAAAATAGTATCGTACAAATAATTGATTGCATAATGTATAAAGTTAATGACATTCTTCCAGCTGTTGCAATTGGTGTAAGTAGTTTAGCGGCTGTTGGCAATAAACAAATGCTTACAATTAGTGCAATATAGCCAATTGATAAAATTGGACCACCAACATAAACCTTTAAATAATCTAGTATATAAGTACGTGTAAACATAAATGGTGCGCTTTTTATAAATAAGCCTGCTGCTACAAAAATGATTGCGAAACTTATCCAAAAGATTTTCAATTCTTTTGCACGTTCGATTAAACGCCATTTTGCTGCTGCTGCACCAATTAGCATATAAGGCAATATAGTTACTAAAGATGAAATCCACATGCCTATGCTCATTTGTACCGATAAATCTTTTAATCTTTGAACAAATGCATCGCCCCAGCCACCAACACCATATGCTGTAATCGCACTATTAATTAGCGCAATATCGACTGCCGGTGTTTCATACTCTGCACTCATCATGCCTGCAAGAGCATATATTAACAGAATAAAAATATGCATTAAACTATTAATAATGATTCCAAATGTCAGCAACCATCCGCCGCTAAAACGGATAAATAATAACAGGAAAAATCCGCAAAAGGCATACATCGTTAAAATATCGCCCCACCAAATTAAAAATGCATGAATTAGGCCGAGACATAATAAAACAATAAGCCTTTTGGGCGCAAACTTATAAAAGCTAGTCCCCGTACGTTCTGCCTTCATATACTGCATAGCTAATCCATAGCCAAATAGCATTGAAAATAAAGGATAAAAGCTTCCTTGTACATAAATATCCAGTGTTTGATGCCATATAATATCTTCTGCACTTGTAAACCAACTATTTAAGTCTAAAACATGAGGCATCGGTAAATAAAATCCAAACATATTTACTAGCAAAATGCCTAGTAAACTAAACCCGCGCAAAATATCAAGAGAGTCAACCCTCTCATTTAATGTTGTTGGTTGAAAATTCACAATTCGTTCTCCTTTATCTATCCGTCTAGTTCAAGTAAATCTATCTCTTATTTTACAATATTTATAATGCTCCTTGAAAAAAACAGTCTATCAATTTTTAAAATTAATAGACTGCTTTATATTATTTAATCAAGGCGGATTTCTTTTTGCGCATTATATAAATACAATACTTTTTCATCGACCTTGATTTGCAGAATCGATTCAACTGCTTCACTATAAATTCGAAGCTGTATACCATAACGCTCATTCATTGTATTTATTAATGCGGGCTCATCTTGGAATGACGGCAATATTTTATCAGTTTTATAATCTAACAATACCCATTTCCCTTGTTCATCTTCAAACAAGCAATCCAATATCCCTTGTACAATTTGGGAATCACCTTGTTCATCTACTCTACTTAATGTAAATGGTACTTCCCTGAATACTTGTTTCGCATAAATAAATCGTTGCCCGATTGGCGCTGAGAAAAATTGGATTACTTTTTCAGCTTCTACTACTTTAGCTTCTTCTTCCGTTAACAATTTCTTTTCAATTAACGTCTGCAAATATTGCTGTACTTCATCGACATAATGGAGCCCTTCCTTTGGAGCATGCTGCATCACAGTATGGACAACTGTACCAATTTCGGTTGCAGACAGTGCTTTTTCCTGTAAAAACATTGGCCGCTTCGTTGCACTCGAAGTTTTATTCTGAACAGTGTATGTTTCAGGCTCCTCTTCACGCTGCATCGTTTCAATTCTTTTTATTTCAGAAACGCTAGTTTTAGATTTTTTTGTAATTGAATGTTGAAATTGATAAGGTGTTAAAAAACGTTTTTTTAATTCATCTACCAACTTGAGATCAACCTCTTGTTGGAATGTTTGTTCCGTTTCGCCTTCTTGTTGTGAAAGTGATGTACTCATAAATAGCGTATTTGAAATAGCAGTTACATCCCATTTTGATGGATGTACAATTGGCGTGTATGGTTCATCAGTAAAGGGTTCAAAACAACTATGTCTAGCAACAGCAGGTCCAATCCAATCTAAATAATTTTTAGCACGTGCCCGAATATAGTCTGGCAGCATATCTTCATGTGGAATACGCTGTGCTTCACACCATGCCTGACGTGTTTTATCCCAATTTTTCACAGAACCAATTAAAATAAGTCTCTCTTTTGCACGCGTCATTGCTACATATAAAATACGCATTTCTTCTGCTTTCATTTCCAGTATCTTTTTTTCTTTCATCGCTAAAAAAGGCAATGATGTATACATTATACGGTCATCTGGATCTATCGCTTTGACGGCAAGTCCAAATTGTTGGTCAAATAAGTAAGAATTGCTAAAATCCATTTGGTTAAAGCTTCTTCCTAATCCTGCAACGAAAACAACTGGATATTCCAAACCTTTAGAAGAATGAATCGTTACTAGTCGAACAACATCATCCTTTTCACCAATAGACTTCGCTACACCTAAATCATCCCCGCGAGATTTCATGCGATCAATAAACCGCAAAAAACGGAACAATCCTCTGAATGAAGTTTTTTCGTACATTAGAGCGCGATCATGCAGTGTACGCAAGTTGGCCTGACGCTGCTTGCCGTTCGCCATTGCTCCTACCATCTCATAATAGTTTGTATCGATATAAATTTTCCAAATTAAATCTGATAGCGAACCTCGACGTGCTAAATTTCTCCATGTATTTAGTTGGTGTAAAAACGTTTGTAATTTCTCAGCAGTAATTAAATTAATGCCGCTTCTTTCTTCTTCAACAAACTGTTTTACTGCCTCATAAAATGGAACCTTTTTATTTACTAATCGAATAGCTGCCAATTCATTTTCAGTACAACCGATAAATGGAGATCGCAAGACAGAAGCTAGCGGAATATCTTGATAAGGATTATCAACAACCTTTAAAACATTTAACATTACCATTACTTCAAGTGCTTCAAAATAACCTTTTGAAGACTCAGCATACAACGGAATCCCTGCAGCTTTAAATTCCTCAACTAAATCACTTGACCAGGTCATAGAACGCATTAAAATAACAATATCACTATACCGCATAGGGCGAATTCGTTTCTCTGGGTCTTTTTGCTTTGCGTCATATACCGTTGCACCATTATCCATAAGCTCTCGAATTCGCTTAATAATGAAACGTGCTTCCTGCTGGGACTTTTTCATCTCTTCCTCAATGATTGCATCCATCTGCTCTTCATCATCTAAATCGGAAGTGTCTTCCTCTTGCTCCTCATATAAAATCGCTAGCTCGATGGGCATATCAACTTTATTATAAGGAGCTCCTGGTTTTAAACCTGCTTTTTCGTCATAGGCAATTTCTCCGACCGTCTCTCCCATAATTTGTTCAAATATAAAATTCGTACCGTGCAGAACTTCCTCCCTACTGCGGAAGTTAGCATTTAAATCAATTTTTAATCCATTTGAAATTGGTTCCTCTTCAAACAAATTATATTTATTTAAGAAAAGCATAGGCTCAGCTAAACGGAATCGATAAATGGATTGCTTCACGTCACCAACCATAAATAGATTACCATCTACTTCGGTGCCACTCTTTACTAATTGAAGTATCGTTTCTTGAAGCATATTTGTATCTTGATATTCATCTACAAGTACTTCTTTAAAACGATTTTTAAAATCTTTCGCAACAGGGGAGGGCTGCAATTTTCCATCTTCTTTAACAGTTAAAATTTCAAGTGCATAATGTTCCAAATCTGAAAAATCTACCAATCCCCGCTCGAGCTTAGCTGCTTTAAACTTTTCGCCAAACTGCTCGGTTAATTCAACTAAAGTTTCAATAATTGGCGCCATCAATCGTATTTCTTGCAAGAGCCGTTCAGGCTTTCTCATGAAAAATGCTTCTTTTATTTGTCCAACGACTTTTTTAGCTAGGTCTCGTTTTTTCTTAGCTTTTTCCTGCAGCTCTATATCGCAGCTATCCTTTTTCATTCTAGCTAGAGTGGACCATTTCAGTGTTGAAAAGAAATCAAATGCTTCTTGCCATGTACCATGCTGAATACGGCGTATTGCTTCTTCAATCAATGCAAAATCCAATTCTGCTGTTTCTCCGTATGCAAAGGGTCCATCTGGTTTTAAAGCATACTGGCGAACCTCTTCAATATGTGCTCGAGCCTCTTCTAAACTAAATTTAATCGCACTTTTTAAAGATTCAATATAAGGTAAATCATCAATCGTTATATCATCAGGCAAATCATATTGTGCTGGAAGTGAACGCAACCATTTTGTTGGTTCAGGATGAACTCGAGAAATTTCATACAGTTTATCAATTAAAGTTTCGATTGCTTGGTCATCTCGATCAGAGGTAAAACTATCTACTAATCGGTAAACAGCATTAACCTTTAACTCATCCTCATTGTCATATGCTTCTTCAAGCACCTCTGCAAGCACATCATCACGAAGTAATGCAGATTCCCCTTCATTTGCAATTCGAAAACCTGGATCAATGTCAATTAAGTAGGCATATTGACGAACAATAGCTAAACAAAAAGAGTGCAAAGTTGAAATTTGAGCTTTATTAACTAGACTTAATTGTCGACGTAAATGTGCGTTGCGTGGATCTTTCGCAATTTCTTTTTCCAGCGCTTCTGCCATTCTATGACGCATTTCAGCAGCTGAGGCATTAGTAAAAGTTACGACGAGAAGCTCGTCCACATCAATTGGATTATCTTTCGAAATGACTTTTTCTATCATACGATTAATTAATACTGCTGTTTTTCCTGAGCCTGCTGCTGCAGAAACAAGAGTATCCTGCCCTGTTGCCCATATGGCCTTCCACTGTTCATCTGTCCAAGTAACATCAGGTCCTTTATTTGGAATCGATAGCACCATTGCCCTTCAACTCCTCTCTTATTTTTGACACGATATTAACCGGTTTATCTGATTGAAGCTGATAGTAATGTTGTTCATTGTCTGTCGGGTCAAACTGGCATACTGATTTGAAGCTGCAAAAATCACATGCTGTCTTTCCTTTTAATCTATATGGACGGATAGCAGTTTCTCCATTTAATATACCGTTTCCTGCCGCCTGATGCTTTAACCTTACATATTGCTTTATTTCTTTCATTTCATCAGGTGAAACAATACGTGACATCGATGGTGATGCTGTACCATCCTTTTTTAAATAGACGGGCACAATTTTCGAACTACCACCAAGTTCTAATTCTTCATCCATTGCAATTAAAGACTCAGAGTTTTCAGTGAGCAGCCCTCTCATGCGATATTTTTTCATGCGCTCCAATTCTAATGTCATATCATCTAATTCCTGTTCAATTTTTAAAATTGGATTATGAACATGGACATACAAGACACCCGCAGCATCAGCATCACGATCTAACCAGTTGCTGGCATTCTCTAATGCAACATCTAAATACGTTAATAGCTGTAGGGAAAGACCGTGATACACTTCATTTAAATCTAAATCACGGCTAGAAGATTTATAATCTACCACTCGTAAATAGGATTTATTGCCAATTTCAGCACTATCAATTCGGTCGATTCTACCTCGCAAATGCATTTTACGTCCATTATTTAAATTAATTTCTAAAGGTGGTAGCTGTTCATTCGGCCCGAAAGCTGCTTCTATTGCAATCGGTTTAAAAAATGATAGTTTAGCATGTTGTGACAGTGCTATCATCGTACGTTCAACAATTCGAATTAATTTTCGTTGAATATAACGATAACGGGCACTGCTTAATAGTATTTGATGAGAAAATACCGGAACGATTTGCTCAACAGCTTGCCGTGCTAATTGGCTGCATTGTGTACGAGTCAATCGATTCCACTGCAAGTTTAGACGTTTTGTTTCAAGCGTTATCCATTTTAATGCCTCATGGAACAAATCACCCATAGCAAAATTTTCAAGCCTATATACAGCTCGTTCTTCTAATCGCAAACCATATGTTGTGAAGTGAGAAAATGGACAGCGATAAAACTTCTCAATTCGAGAAACACTGGATGTAAGCTCTGTCCCATATAATTCTTCAGTAATATCTTGAGTTAATTTCTCTGCGACATTTTTCTTTTCCAATGGACGCATTACGGTTTGTAGAACGTGTTTCCAATCATCCGCTTGTTCATAAAAAACTTTTAATGCAAGCCATTCCGGAGCTAGGTTTTGTGAATATTCTGCTTGGCGAAGCTGCATAATTAAAAACGCGAGCGATGTTCTTGGATGCTGAAGGTAGGACAATACGTTTTTAGGATTTAATTCTTCAGCTGGATCAATCAGAACTCTCTTGTGAGGCAATGTCTTAATACCATTGACTTCAAACAATTTATGCAGACGATTTATATATAAGGACGGTAATAACGCTTTACTTTCCTCATCAGCACTTGCATAAGTAACATAAAGTCGATCACTTGGCGAAGAAAATGCACGATAAATCAAAAATGCTTCTTGCAATAAACGATGTTTTGAAGTCGGTGAAAGTTCTGTATCAATATCTGCGAACCAGCCTCTTTCAACATCTGTAATTAATCCTTCGTAATCCATTCGCATTGGATATACTCCATCATTGACTCCGATGACAAAGACAACTTTTTTATTATCAAAGCGTGAAAATTCAACGGTTGCAACTGTTATTTCATCAACAGATGGAGGGATTTTTGAAAACTTGAGCGTATCATACCCTTCATCTAAAATTTGAGCTGCTTCTTCAATTGTTAGTTTTTGATCTCCAAACATAATAACAAATTGATCTAAAACATTAATCCAACGATTCCATGCCTGATCATGTTCACTAGCACCGTGTAATTCATGCTCTTCTAATTCTGTATCTTTTAGAACTTGCAACTTATCATATACTTGTAGTTCATCAATACAGTTGTACAGTGCCATTGCGATATCTCGTCCAGTTTCAGCTTTGGATAAGGCCGCTTGCAATTTTTCAAGAGGGGTTTTTATTATTTCCTTCATTTCATCTATTAGCTGCTGCATTTTGAGTTCTTCATCTGTTTGATGTTTAGAAAAGAACTCTAACCCGCGGTACTTTTTATAAAACCAGCGAGCATCTTCAAACCACCGATATCCGTAAATACCTTGTGCAATGACAAAGTTTTCGAACAGGTCAGCCTTCTCACGCATTTCTTTTAAATCACTATTTAATGGGAAAAGTAAATCTGTTTTAACACTTCTGAATACAGGTTCGTATTGCCAATTGGATGTCATAACTTCTAAAATTGAACGGCTAAACTCGATTAATGGATGATGCAGCATTGGCTTCTTCTCATTAGTAAATACCGGAAGATCGTATTGGGCAAAAATTGTTTCGATTAATGGATCATAAATATCTGCTTGACGATACATGATCCCTATATCTCGATAACGAACTCCCTCTTCTTGTACGATTCGACATATTTCCCGGGCAATAGCATGAATTTCTGCTCGCCGATTTGCCCCTTCAATAATTTGGACATATCCATCTGCTTGAGCAGTTTTAGGGATAGATTCATGAAACTGCTCTTCAACATGTTGCAAGTCATAATTATGGTATCGGTAACAGTTCTCTAAATGAATGCGAGGTTCTATTTCAATTTGAAAATTATGCGCCTCTTGTATTAATTTGTCGTACATAACTGCTGACCGATAAAAAACAGCCTGATCATCATCTTTATCATTTACATCTTCAAAAGGCAATACGACAGTTACTCTTTTTGCAAGGGCTAATAGTTGCTTTACAATTTCAAACTCCCTAACTGTAAATGCAGTAAAACCATCGATATAAATATGAGCTTCTTTTAATTTCTGTGAATTTTGCAGTTGCTCAATTAAAATCGGATAAAAACCATCACTATCGACATAACTATCTCCGAGAACTTCTTCTAATTTATCTAAAATGATTTGTAAATCTTTCGTCTTAGCAATTAATGTATTTGGTGCAGATGTCTGTTCCAGCTTGGTAATGGCTTCGTTTAATACAGTACTGTCGATATTATATTGGCTAAATTCTTTAATTAGCTGTTCAACTTCTTCTGTAAAACCCCGTTTATCTGCTGCTTGTCGGAAAAGTGTAAATTGATCCTTGTTTTCAGCAAGTAAACGGCGAATCAACATCCGGTAGCCAATCTTATCAATTTGTTCCTTCGCAATGCCACCAGTTTCTTGCAATATATACCAGGCAAGTCGTTTAAAGGTCATCACTTGCGCTCTTATAATGCCTCGAATATCGTAATTATTTGTTAGCATATATTCTGCTTGATACGACATTTGATCTGGAACAATTAAGTAAATCGGTGCGCCCAATGGCTGTTCTTTTAATTCCTTCACGATTTCATTATGGATAAGTGTTGTTTTCCCTGTCCCAGCTCGTCCACTGATTACTCGCAACGACATGAAGCATCCCCCTTTTCCCACGTATTATTTCTATTTTATACAAGAATGTATGTTCGAGTCTTATAAATTTTTTATACTTTTATTAATCTTTTATTTTAAGCATCTATAAAAAGTTACAACTTCTATTATAATATTTTTTTAGTATAATTGATAAAATTCCGTATCAATTACCCCTTGGCGTAATTATACCTGCCGCTGTCGTTTTCGGTAAAACTTTATGTGCCCAATTTCGGACTCGTGCTTTGGCCAACACAATGTTGGACAGATAACCATTGTCACGTAGATTTTCTAGTTTACTTCCTTTCCTAACTCCTCTACGAAATCGCATGGTTCTCTGGAGAGGCTTTATCATTCCGTCTTCCGCTCCCAATACAATAAACATCTGTTTTAATGAAGAAAAAAGAGCGATTTATAATAACCGCTCTTTTTTCACTGACATTTTAACTTTCTTTTTTTTATCTTCTCCTTGTTTTAAATCTCGCTCAACTTTTTTGTTTAAATGTTTTTCAAAGCCTTTTCCTATAATCCAAAGCAAGAAGATTCCAATCCCAGCAAATATTAATTTCACCGGATCTGTTAGCAACGCTTTAAGGTCATAGCCTAAAGCACTCATACTCGCAATCATTACGAATTTTCCTGCCATTATCACGAACAAATAATATTTTTTCTTAATATTCGATAACCCAGCGACAATATTTACTAAAACTGAAGGGGTAAATGGAAAACAAAGTAAAATAAAAAGTGGGCTTAATCCCCGCATATCAACCCATTTGATAAGCTTTTGAACCTTTTCTTTCTCTATAAAAACCTTTAAACGAGGATGTCTGCCAAATCTCCTTACAATTAAAAAAACTGCATATGATCCAAGAACCGTCCCAATCCATGATAATAGGAAGCCTAACCACAAGCCATATGAGCTGGCATTGGCAACTACTATGACAACTAAAGGCAAGAATGGCAAGAATGCTTCAATGAAAGGCAATAGAATACCAATCAGCGGTCCAAGTGTCCGATAATGTGCTGCTAAATTTTCAATGTTTTCTACTGTAAACCAATCGTTCACATGTCCCACCCTCTATCGATATTGAATAATTAAATGTAAAATTGAAACCTTATCTGTAGGGTTATGGTAATGATGCTCTTGATGTCCGGAAAATACAAGCGTATCTCCTTCCTCCAGCAGCTCTTCCATACCTCCAGCATGAACAACAGCTTGTCCTTGTATTACAGTTAAAGTTTCCTCTACTCCTTCTGGATGTGCTTCACTCCTATGTATCACACCAGGATCCATTTCAATTTTGTAAAATTCCCATCCACGCTCTGGTGCATATGGAATAATGGAAAAAACTCGGTAACCTCCATCTTCTTCGGAAACAACAGTCGAGGTTTTATCATTGTATTTTTGAAATTGTTCTTTTGGTGGTTGTAGTAATGAAGAGAATGAGATTCGCATACCGGAAGCAATTTTCCAAATGGTCGAAACTGTCGGATTTGAATCACCTTTTTCAATTTGTGCCAACTGTGCTTTGCTTACATTTGTAGCTTTGGCAACATCATCTAAACTTAAACTTCGTAGTTGACGTATTTTTTTTAATTGATACCCTATATTTTTACTCATTTGCTCCATTTTTCTCACCAACCAATTGTTCATTTTAAATGACAAGTGTATACTATAAAAGACAGACTTTTGAAATATTACTGATTATTTTATTATAGTCTAAATTTTCAATCATAGTTAAAAAACATTTTGACAACCGTAGTAAATTTCATATTTCTTATTTATCAGCTATTACTTAAAAGAATTTGTTTAGCTTTATAGTATAGCGATATGTTTATTAAACGATTTTGATTATATTTTGTTTCACATTTCATCTTTGTATATATCAAATTTACATTATTCCTCATGTTTATTAAAGTTACATATTACTAGTTTTTCATTATTTTATTGCAAAATTTAATATTTTTCGAAAGGAAGCGAATCGCTTGAACACACAGGTAAATGTTAATCATTCTCTTACACTTGATACGTTTTCACAAGGTATAAAAGATTGCATCCCAACACTACTAGGATACATAAGTATCGGATTGGCTTTTGGTGTAATTGGAATTACTTCTAATCTATCGATATTAGAAATTTTTCTATTATCTGTGATTGTATATGCTGGATCTGCCCAATTTATTTTTTGTGGATTATATGTTGCAGGGGCACCATTTTCGGTCATTATTATCACAACTTTTATTGTAAATTTACGTCACTTTCTTATGTCGTTAACTGTTGCACCACATTTCACACGTTATTCACCATTGCGAAATATCGGATTTGGTACATTATTAACAGACGAAACCTTCGGGGTAGCTGTCACTAAATTAACAAAGGAAAAGCATCTTGGCGGGAACTGGATGGATGGCCTTAACTTAACGGCATATATAACATGGATTGCCTCATGTACATTAGGCGGAATAGTTGGAAAGTGGCTGCCAAATGCAGAAAGCCTAGGATTAGATTTTGCATTAATTTCAATGTTTGGAGCATTGCTTGTTCTTAACCTTGTTGATTTATCTAAAAGTAAGCTGATGCATTATATAAAGCTTATTGTATTAATGGCTATTATTATGTATTGTTTGCTATATTTCTTACCAGGGCACTTAGCTGTTTTAATTGCAACAGTAATTGTAGCAACAATTGGGGTGGTGACTGAAAAATGACAACAACCCTACCAATGATTTTACTAATGCTCGGCTGTGCAATCGTTACATGGCTGCCCCGGGTGATTCCGTTTATTTTGGTGCGAAATGTACAATTGCCAGATGTTGTATTGCGCTGGCTGTCATATATTCCTGTTTGTATATTAAGTGCTCTTGTCTTGGAATCATTATTTAATGCTGAAAAAAGTATAGTAACATTTGATTGGTTTAATCTCGGAGCATTAATTCCTACTTTAATTACTGCAATTGCAACAAAGAGTTTATCGAAAACGGTTGTTGTCGGTGTATTAACGATGGCTCTTTTACGATATTTCTTTTAAATTATTTCTTTCCCAGTAAATATTTTATATTCAAGTCATTATTCCAGAACCTACAATGCCCTCAGTGTTAAGTAACAATATTGTTTAATTTACAATAAAGTCATTTAAAAATATTAAAGTTGTTTATTCAACAAAAACAGCTAATAGAAGCTGATTGGTATTCAATTATCGGGCGCGATTCTTCAAAAGCGAAGGATCGCGTTTTTTTATTAAGTAAAGGTGCAGGTCAGTAAATTTGTAACTTTTTTCTCATACTAATGTCTAAATCAAGGGGGAGATATTTTGAAAAAGATAATTATTATGCTATCAATAATTAATTTTGTATTAGTTGGCTGTTCTCAGGAGCCAAAAAGTCAAATAAGCGAACCAACAACTGAACAGAATGTAGAAACAAACTTTAAAACTAAAATAAACCATTTAGAATTAAAAAAGGCAGAAGAAATAGAGGTTTTTGAAAAGGCGTTAAGTGATTCAAAAAAAGAGCCAGGCATCGTCAATATGACTAATCCACAATATCAATTTAGCCTTGGTGAAGATTCATTTTTTCTCTGGATAAATGAAAAGAATGGAACAATAATGAACACAAATGATACACACACAATTTATACTTTATCAAGTAGTTCAGTTAAAGAAGTCTATGAGTTTGTTAATAAAGCCCAACCGCAAAAGATTGAAGAAGTAGTTTATGGACATATGGATATTCAAAATTTAGAGGGGTTAGATAAATTTATTAACAATGTAGAAAATCAAAATGAAGCAATATTAAATTTTATTCAGTATGGGACAGAGGGACAGCTTGGAGTTAGGACATTAACGTTTGATGGAGAACAAGTGTACGTTTTTCATAGTGTAGATGGAAATTTTATTGAGGAATACAGTTGTAAAAAATTAACAGTCCAAACTGAAGAAGCGATAAAAAAGTATATTCTTAGCGAATGTACGGGAAGTTTTAATGGGGATTTTGAGTTATTATCAGTTCCAAATTAATCAACCAATCGTGCTTTAAACTATTTTGCAGTTTTTGTGTTCTTAAATAATTTACAATCGTGCGCTTTAGTTTAATAAGCAACAGTAGAAGAATGATAAGAAAAAAAGAACTCGATTCCACTGAATAGGAATCGAGCCATATAATTAAACCCACCAGCACCAATGTGTGTTGCAACGTATACTCGACACATTGTGAGACTGTCGCGTGGTGTAGTTAGGTATAAGTAAAATAAAAAATAGTTGTGTTGAAAATCCTTATGTGAATCTCAACCTCTCTGCTTTTTTAATTTAAATGGCTAGTTTTTGTTTTATTTATTCAATTCCTTATATAAAACATATTTCAAAGCAGAAATTTCATCTTCAGACAGTTTACCTTCAATTTCAGATAATACTTCATCCTTACTAATTGAACCGTTTTGCACTTGTTCCTGAATCTCAAGTAAACGATTAACGCCCACTTTTTTTATTAACACACGTGTCGCTTCTTCCTTAGTTTGGAAAGGAAGAGTATCCGGATTTGTAGTTGCTGCCTCGTTTACAATTTCTTGAACGTTCGGATCGTTCTCGATATAGGATTTTACTTCTTCTAGATTTTCGTCATCTAAAGTAGATTCCACTTTTTCGATTATTTTTTCGGAAGCGATATTTGTCCCAAAATGCCACACAGCATAGCCAGCTGCTCCGAGTAAAACAAGGATACTAGCGGTAATTGTTAAAAACTTTTTCATCAACTCACTCCTGACACTTTGAATATAGCACAACTTCTTAAAAACCACGAGGAAAAGATGTTTCCTATAATTGATTTAATTACAATTATTTGTGAACCCCGAGGAGATAAATTTTCACCCTAATATTATAGATAGCAAAATTATCTATTTTATTGTACGTCCATATTTCCATCTGGGTACTTGTTCTACAATCAACGCTTTCCTTGAATAAGGATAGTGTATTTTCATTAAAGGACTTTTTCTGGAATAGCAATTGGATATTTATGTTAAAATAAAAAACGAATATTAAACGTAACATAGTGTGTATTCTTTGAACAATGAACTTTTAAAGAAACTACAAAAAGGTCAGGGGGATAGGCGTGGGGGATATTCTAGAGATATTTACAGGATTAGGCTTTTTCCTAAATCCAATATTTGCGATAGTTTTCTTTATTAACCTTGTTGAGATAAATAAGAAACTCATTAAAGGAAATGAATCGGACATTAGCAAGAACGTGCTATGGTTTGTTATATCTGGGACATATATTGTAACTATCTTAACCTGGATGTTTGGATTTCCGAAATAGTTCGCTTGTTTCTAAACAAGGAAAAGTAATCACTATTCCTGGAACTCAACAATTGGATGCGATTGTAAAATAAAGCTTAAATCTTCAAACGACTTTATTGTTATATTTTTTAGTATAGTGAAGTATCTTACATCAAAAATTAAATAACTTTATTGTCACGTCATACTCAGCAAGCAATTATAAGTAATAGAAAAACTGTCCCAAAAGTATTTATTTCCAAACTTCTAGGACAGCTTTCTTATTTAAAATCCTTTAATTTCAAGTTCTTTATACTTGTCGCTTCGCTTTTAGTACAAATAATTCAGATAAATTTCGTCTGACGGCTTAAGCTTCCGTCGCAGAAAAAGGGACGTCTCACACTTTTATGAGACGTCCCTTTTATATACTATAAATTATTCTTCATCCATAAATGGATATGCGATATCTGTAGTTGGTGCAAAGTTTTCTTTAATAACGCGAGGAGTTGTCCAACGAATCATGTTGAATACAGAACCTGCTTTATCGTTTGTACCAGAACCACGAGAACCACCAAATGGTTGTTGGTTAATCATTGCACCAGTTGGTTTGTCATTGATGTAGAAGTTGCCAGCTGCGCCAGATAAACGTTTTTCTAAGTGCATAATCGCTTGACGATCTTGTGCAAAGATAGCACCTGTTAATGCGTACATAGAAGCTGTATCTACTGAATCTAATGTTTCTTCTAATTTATTATTATCATAAACATAAATTGTTAATACTGGTCCAAAGATTTCTTCTACCATTGTTTTGAAGTTTGGATTTGTTGTTACGATGATTGTAGGTTGAATGAAGTAACCAACTGAATCATCATAAGTACCACCAGCAATAATTTCTGCTTCTTCAGATGCTTTTGCATATTCGATATAGCTTGTAATTGAATCAAATGCAGCTTTATCAATTACCGCACCCATGAAGTTTGTAAAGTCACGAGTATCCCCAACTTTAAGTTTTGCAGTTTCTTCAATTAAACCAGCTTTTACTTCTTCCCATAGGCTAGCTGGGATGTAAGCACGTGAAGCTGCTGAACATTTTTGACCTTGGTATTCAAATGCACCACGAACAAGGTTAGCTACGACTTTGTCTGCTTGAGCAGTTTCGTGAGCAAATACGAAGTCTTTACCACCAGTTTCCCCAACTAAACGAGGGTATGATTGATAGTTTGCAATGTTCTCCCCAACTGTTTTCCAAATAGTTTGGAACGTTGCTGTTGAACCAGTAAAGTGGAATCCAGACATACGAGGATCTGTTAATACTATTTCTGAAACTTGTGAACCACGAGATGGTACGAAGTTGATTACACCTTTTGGTAGACCTGCTTCTTCTAAAATACGCATAAAGTAATAGTTTGCTAGAATAGAAGTTGTTGCTGGTTTCCAAACAACTACGTTCCCCATCATTGCCGGAGCTGATGGTAAGTTACCACCAATTGCAGTGAAGTTAAATGGAGAAATCGCTAATACGAAACCATCTAATGGACGGTAATCTAGACGATTCCAAACATTTTTCATACTATCTGGTTGGATTTGATATACTTGGTTAGCATAATCAACACCAAAACGTAAGAAGTCTGCTAATTCTTGTGCTGAATCGATTTCAGCTTGGATAACTGTTTTTGATTGCCCTAACATAGTAGCAGCATTCATAACGTCACGGTAAGGACCAGAAATTAAATCAGCAGCTTTTAAGAAGATCGCTGCGCGGTGTTCCCATGGCATATTAGCCCATGCTTCTTTAGCAGCCATTGCTGCTTCAACAGCATCACGCAACTCTTTTTCACCAGCTTCTGAATAGTTAGCTAAAACATGTTGATGATTATGTGGCATAACTACTTGCTTCACTGTGTTTGTTTTTATATTTTCACCATTAATAATCACAGGGATATCCACTACGATACTAGATTGGCGTTGTAATTCTGCTTTTAATGTTTCTCTTTCTTTTGTACCTGGAGCATAAGTATTACCAGGTTCATTCTTAGGTGTTGGGATTTTAAAAATTCCGTTGCTCATTATTTCACATTCCTTCCTGATGATTAAATACTCTGTCATTATATCATAGACATATCCGTCTATATTGATAAATTATAACATACTTATTCTATTTTTTTACCTTTCAATTCCTTTACATTTTTTAGCAGAATTAAAGTTGAGCCTAGTATTATCTAATAAATCAAAGATTGCATAAATTATTAAATCCTTGTTAATTTTTTGACAAATTATCACCTAAGCATAAAACACTTATCTTAAAGCTAAAAAAATTATTGCAATAACCTATTTTATGTTTAATTTTAAGAGGTATATTCTGCTATGGCAGTAAACCTAAACAATATTCTAGTAAATTAAAAAAGCGTTAATCCTACTCCCTGGATCAACGCAACGGTAAGCCACAAATCATACTTCCTAACAGATAATATTTAAACATAAATAGTTTACACTTCATTTAAATCCTTTATCACGGCAACCAAACTAATCGGAAGTAATACTTTTTATTCTTGATCAAACCATAAAAGCTCTTTATCATCAACATCGCCGTTATAATTAATTAGAATCTCTTCTCCTGCTTTAATATCTTTAAAAGCATAGAAGTCAAAAGTATGATTATTGAAATTAATTTCATAAATCGCATTCGGTTCATAGGAATGATTAAACAACATTCCATAACCAAGAAGAATTGCAGTATGGTTTATTCCGTATTCAAATGCATAATCTGCGAGTATAGTTTGCTCAATGTATTGATGCTGGTCGTTTGGATAAGATATAACAGGGGCTTCATGAATAAGTACCCCTTTTTTAATATCACAAGTAGCAAATACCCCTCTATTAAATTCTCCGTTACTTATCTGAGATGTCTTTATTTCAATAATTTTAATCGCCTACTTACTTTTTAATTTTCTTTATTACTTTAACATTAAATTGAACATATAGCTCCTTTTACCCTTTTTAATTTACAAAATAGACTTCCTTTTTAAATCAATAAGATTAATTCTAATTAGAATAACTCTTTTTTCAAACCCGCTCAACTGGACTAAAATTTAGTAAACAATTTAAGTATCGTCATATTCCCAACCCTCTCTACGCTAAATTACGTTCCAAAACGATTACCTCTTAGGTTTTAAACTAAGAGCGAAATATGTTTGAATAAATAATAAAATACAACCGATTCCAACAATGCTTATTAATTGTGACTGCTCTGTAAAGATGGAATAGAACATTAATCCAAATCCTAATAATATTAGCAATAAAATTAACCAATAGTATAACTTATACAAGCCTTTTAACATTAGATATTTTTCACCATCATCAAAGCTATCAAAAAGTTCTTTTTGGTAAGTTGGCGAATGTGGATCTGGAAGTTCAAAATTAGGATTCGAATAACGTGTTAAATAACTAACAAGCACTAGGCCAAGAAATGATGCAATAAAAAGACAAATTGAATATAAGACTATTTTGGGGTAATAATCACGAACAAGCATAAATCCTGATATAAAAGAAACAAACGAAATAGAAAATGCAACTTGCACCCAAATTACAGTGCTATAAGATTGCCTCTCCACAAGTAATAAACGCTCATCCTCTTCCTCATCGCTCATCTTTTTTACACCGTTTACTTGAACAAATACCCCGTAAAAACTGGCTATTATTAAGCAAAGTAAACAACTGATATTGGCCAAAACCAATAAATTATAAGTAAGAGTTTGTTCTTTTATAAAACCCAACCAATTACTCAAGGAATATAGAAATATAACGAGCAATGAAATTGGTAATAAAAACTTCTTCACAATAATTCCTCCTCTGAAAGAATAAATACATCTTCAACTTTTTCATTAAATACCTTTGCAATTCTCACCGCGATAAGTAAAGAGGGCATATACTCTTCCCTTTCAATTAGACTAACAGTTTGTCTAGATATCTTTGCTCGTTTTGCAAGCTCTGACTGATTTAACCCATCTCTTGCACGAAATTCTTTGAGTCGACTTTTCACTTTCAACACCTCCAATAAATTTTATGTAATAATTTCCATTTTGACAACTATTATAGTCAAAATGACTATCTTTATTTTCATACAAAAACCGTGCTACAAATTTTTTGTAACACGGTTAAATACTTTTATAACTCTCTTGAATTAAACTATTCCATTAATAAATTAAATATCCATTCCCATAATTCTTTTCATTTCCTCGGACTCCATGATTATAGAATTTCCAAAGTAAGTACTTGCCGCTAAAAATACAACTAACCCCATATAAATTACAAATAATTTTAGCTTTGTTTTATTGTCGGTTTTATAATATGCTGCCTTTCGTTCGAATTCATTCTTTATTTTATGAACCTGTTCATCGAAGCGTAATAGGAATTCATCTATAATCTCTCTATCTTGCTCTTCTGTAGTTTCCAATTCTTCTACTTTATTTAAAATATTAAATGTCTCTCTCAATTGTTCGTTTAAAATATCCTTTTTAAACGAACCTGCATAATATGTAAAATTACTAACTGATGCTCTTTCAGAATGTTCTCTTAACAGATTGTTTGTCGTAATATAGGATGATACTTCCTTTTTATCTTTCGCAAGATTTTTTTGTTGCTGATAAATTCTATACCACTCCATCGCACCAATTATTGTTATGATAAATCCTAATATACTAAAGTTATAGATTGAATATCCAAGGAGTATGATTAATCCTACCGCCCATAATTTTGTGCTAATCCCAGCAGCAATCCGTCCTCCATCTAAAGGTGTTATGGGAATTAAATTAAATAAATTCAATAATCCTCCTAAAAAAATAACAAGCGCCCAAAAAGGATCCTCACTATAAAAATACAGTGGAAATGCTGGCAAAAACGCAAGAAGTCCGAAAACCGGCCCCATATAAGCTAAATACGCTTCATCTTTAGCACTCTTTGGCATTTCTTTCATAGCAATGGCGGCTCCAACAAAAGGTATAAAAATAGCTGGGCTTACTGGTAATTTAAGTCTTTTCGCAGCATATGTATGTCCCATCTCATGTATAAATATTAAATAGACGAATGCAACAGCGAATTTCCACCCATATATTAGTGCATACATCCATAAATAAATAGCCATACTAATTAATGTTTGCAGCTTTAATACCTTCAAAATGACTAGAACAAATTTAAATTTTGATAAAACTAATAAACCTAATGTAATAATTACTCCCCAAGCTTTTTTATTCTTCAACGTTTACTCCACCTCAAATTCATAATGTTTGAATACTAATCTATAACCTTTAGTCCGACGAACGTTACTGCATAACTATTGTGAATGCAGATTGCCCTTCCGTTATAATTCAAAATTCTATTAGAATGGATAAATATGAAGACACTAACACCTTATAAGTCTCAAAATATATGAAGATATCGATATACACAATTACAAAAAATCCCAAGAAAAAACTCAGTTCTTTATTATTAGAACCAAGCTTAATATCTTTCCTTTCATAACACCTAAATTATTATCCTAATATTTCAGCCTTAGCATTTAAAGAGATCCTTCTCAAATTTCACATTATCCAATTGTTAAAGCATAAAAAATAGCAAACATAATAATGGCGAAGCCAAATACAATTCCAAGAACAATACTAATTATGTTCCATTTCCTATTATAGGTCTTAAAATCCTCTTCAGTTGTTCCTCGGTCAACCTTACGAATATGCAATAACATTGTAGTGTTCAATAAAATTAATAAAAGGATTAATAATCCACTAAAAAAAAGTAAATCTACTTCCATAATCGTCTTTGAATTAAGATTAAAGAAATATTGAAAAAAGAATAAAACACATAAAAAGATACTCCATATTCGATTACTTTTTCTTTGTTTTATCCACTCTTTCCCCATCTTGCTCTTTTCATAAATGTTTACTTGTTCAAAAATAGGAATGAATGATTTTGTTGAAGATCCTTTCACCATACTCAAAATTACTTGAATAAGCATCAGAATACCCACTAATAAATATTGAGTTGAAATTGTTATGTTAACATTGTTAATAAATACAAAATATAACATAAGCATAGTTATAAATAATAAATTAGTTACAAGCATTTGCTTCTTTCTCATTGCCTTTAGTTCAGTTGTATCCATCTCCGTCCCCCTAGAAAATAGGAATATACCAAAATAACAATATGATGAAACTAAATCTGCTCATTTTACTCTTTGAAAATATTGTCCTAATCCAATTATACAATATGTGGAAAATAATCCAATGATAACTACACTATTACTTCCATAATCTTTGAAATCGTTCGTTTCTATTAAATAATAAAACATCTCCCCTCTAGACTATCATTGAAGGAAAGATGCTTATAATTAGAATTTAATAATCTACCATTATCTTAATAAAACTTTAGTTACTTACCAAAAACCTTATTCACTCGAGACTTTTTCTTGTCCTTTTTGCCGAAACAATTCTCCAAATGCTGCACCTCCTAGAATCAACACAGCTCCTGCTACTTGAACAAGACTTAACTCTTCTCCTAAAATTGCAGCTGAAAAAATCAGTGCCGAAAGAGGCTCCAAATATCCAAGAATTGACACTGTCTGTACAGGCAAACTTCCAATAGAAGAAAAGTAAAAATAGCACCCGATTCCAGTACTTGCAACACCTAAGACAAGTATAGGAATCAAATTTCCATCCGAAATGTTAACTGAAAATCCTTGTTTTAAACCTATAAAAATTGCCACCGTTATAAAGCTTATAACTAACTGACACATAGCATTTTCAAGTCCCGTTATACTGCTTGCCTTTTTATTAAAAATAACCATAATAGCATACGTGATTGCCGATAACATCCCTAAAATTAATCCCCAAGAAATTTTCCCCTGAACAAAAGCTTGCCCGTTTACACAAAGCATCCCCAATATTACAGCAAGAAATCCAACCACTTTAGCACTTGTCATTTTCTCCCTAAAAATAAAGGGAGAAAGCATCATGACGATAACAGGGCCACAATAATAAATAAGTGTGGCTATACTTACACCAATCTGTGCAAATGCTTCAAATAAAAATATCCAGCTTGCTCCCATCGCAACCCCGGAAATAACTAAATACAGTAAATGTGATTTATTTCCCCAAAACTGTAATTTTTGCTTTGACAGGAAAAATACTATAATGAGAAAAATGCTTCCAATCAAAGTCCGTAAATAAACAATTTCATAGCTATTCAATAAAATATAACTTGCAACAATTCCGTTAGAGCCAAATAACAGTAATGCGACTACATATTTTACATAAGCATTCTTCAATATACCCACCATACTTCCTTCCTACTTCATTTTATTTGTGAATAACAGGTGGAATGTATTCCTGCAGGAGTGTTATCTAAATCCACCTAATTTTGGTATTCAAGCTTGAATTTTCAATAGCAATAGATTAGCATAGCTTTACATATTACAAAACCGAATGTTTCTCATGTTATCTATGACAAATTAGAATGTTAAAGGTGGAAGTTATGAATATCCAAAAATATATCGCATTTGTTAAAGCAGTAGAATATGGAAGCTTTACAAAGGCAGCTCAAAGCTTAAACTATACACAGTCTGGCATCAGCCGTATGATTAGCGATTTAGAAACGGAATGGGGAGTTTCTCTTTTGGAAAGAGGACGAGGAGGTATTAGTTTAACTTCAGATGGCTTAAAGTTATTTCCTCAATTAAAGAGAATCTGTAATGAGCACGAAATTTTAATGATGCAACTCGAGGACTTACATGATATACAGTCCGGGATGATACGTATTGGAACGTTTTCAAGTGTGGCAACCCACTGGCTTCCCAATATGATTAAATTCTTTAGGAAGGATTATCCAAATATTGATTTTGAATTGCTGCTAGGGGATTATACAGAAATAGAGAATTGGATTATAGAAGGACGAGTTGACTTTGGATTTTTGCGGCTACCATCAAAAGAGCAATTTGAAACAATCTTCTTAGAGCAAGACCGTTTACTGGCAGTGATTCCTGAAGATCATCCACTAGCTAATTGCGAAAAGTTTCCAATCAGCGAGCTACTAAACAGACCATTTCTGCTATTAGAAAAAGGGGCAAAAGCAGAAATCTCCGAAATTTTTGAGAAGCATCAAATATCACCGCAAGTTCATTTTACAACATGGGACGACTATGCCATTATGTCGATGGTGGAAAATGGTCTAGGGATTAGCATACTACCAGAATTAATTTTGCAGCGCATCCCTTACCAAATTATTGCGAAAGAACTCGAAATCCCTGCCTATAGAAATATAGGAATTGCTATGCGAGAGCAAAAATCACTTTCACTTGCAGCCAAAAAATTTTTAGAATATGTATCTTTTAGAAAAAAAACTAAAAAAGTGTAATCTATGAAATCAATTATTATCCAAGTTGGATTAATTCCCGTTTTAAATAGGCCTCCCAATTTAAGAAATACATCAAGCTAATTAAAGTTCCCAGAAAAATAAAAACTAATAATTTATAATAAAGTTCGTTTAAAATCCTGTGTTGAAAAAAACGCAGGATTTTCTCTTATTTCACAAAACCAGCTAATAGATTGTCAATAAAAATCTTTTAAATTAAAAATCGCTTCATGCTATACTAAAAATGCACAACTCAAGTAACCCTCCGAATCTAATTTGGAAGGTTTTTGTTTTATTTTCAAATAATGTTACTAATTAGTTTCTTGGAATGGTGTTTTTGATTTTAACATCGCATAAATCCAGTGTAAAAGCTTATTAGCGCAAGCGATAATAGCTACTCTGTATGGTTTACCTTCTTCGCGTTTCAAGTCGTAGAAGGCTCGTAATCTTTTATTTCGTGCTATAGTTTCGTCAGTTGTTTTCTTTTTACGGCTATCACGAATAGAGCAGCGAACCGCTGTGTAAAGCATACGGCGAAGCCGAGCTGAGCCACGTTTGGTAATATGATTTTTTGTACCTTTAAAGCGTCCTGATTCAAACACACTTGGATCAAGTCCTGCAAAGGCAACTAACTTTTTTGGATGACTAAACCGATCAATTTCACCGATTTCAGAAATAATCGTTGCAGCGATTTTTTCACCTACACCGGGAATTGTTTGGAGTAGTTCATATTCTTCAAGTTGTACCGCTAAATCATCAATCTCTCGTTCTAACGTAGAAAGCTGTTGGTGGTACGCTTGAAGTAAATCTATATACATATTCAGACTGACAAGAAGACTATGATAAAGGGTTGACTGAAATGGATTGCGTTCTCCAGCAGCGATTAATTCCTCTGCTTTTTCATGCGCCCAATCAAATGAACGTGCTTTACAATGCATATTAATAAACTGGGCAATTTCTTCTACACCTGCTTTTAAGACAGACTCGGAGGTAGGGAAGGTTTGTAAAGTTTTTAATGAAATTTCGGCATATAAATTCCCAAAAACTCCTTTGTATTCAGGGAATACTTGATCTAATACTGCTTGGAATTGGAGCTTAGTTTGAATCATAATTCCTGTCATGTTTTCATGTTGCCTTGTCAGATGCCGAAGGTTTAATAACTGAATACCACGTTTCTTCTGAGGTTCTAAATCCTCTTTGTAATATAGTTCACCTAAGTGATAAGCATCAATGGCATCTGTTTTCGTTTTCCGTAAGCTAGAGCTTTTCGCTCGGTAAGATACCAACGGATTTACGATAATCACAATATACTCTCTTGCTTCTAAAAACTGAACAACTGGGGCATGATAATGGCCAGTTGATTCCAAAACCACAGGTGGTTTCATCCCTGTTTGACGCTCTAAATCTAGTAAATAAGAGTGTAACTCTTCTAATCCTTCTACCGTATGTTCAACCTTCACACTGTTTTTATAGGGCATTTTTTTATCCAAGAACATTTGAATCTGACTTTCACCTTTTGCGACATCCAGACCGACAACTGGATTCATTTAAATCTCCTCCTTATGTAGTGAATTGACCGGTAACCTCCATCTATCTTGTCATTCATATCTTCGCTTGTTATACGGGATCGCTATAGTCCCAACCAGCCTAATCATGTGTTAACAAGTAGAGGGCGAACAGTTTTGTGGACGGGATCAAGTCCCACGGGCCAGAACGTTCTACCCCGGCTACTATCAATCTATAAATTGAATAAAAAATAGTCAACCAGATTTCTCTGGCTGACCTTATAATACGATAGGGCCAGATTGTGGAGGGCACCTTTAACAAAATTGGATATTTATATTAAAATTTAGGTAGATTTTTGTTGATGAGCCCAATGTGCTTTATTGGTACGATAAAAAGGATGAAGTAAAATTGTACAAATTGGGATTTATGAACCAAATGATGATTATGAAACAAAGTTCAGGCATGTTGAATAAATAATAAAACTTATTAAGCTAACGGGGCTTTTAGTAAATAACTGAGAAACTATATTGCAGCTTTTGTGTCTTTCAATAATACAATCGGGCGCAATTCTTGAAGAAGAGGAATTGTGCTTTTTTCAGTTATAGGGCCATATTGTTGAATAATACGACTTGATCATTAAATTCACTTAAATAAGAATGTTATTTAAAATAAGTAATCAGAAAGTCTATTTGAGAAATACTTTTAAATAAACCCCATATATTTGAGAAAGATGGGGTTTTTATTGATGCTATTAATATACAAATTATCGATTGATTTCTACGTCCTGCCAGTTGGTATTAGACAGAATTTCTGCATCATCACCGAAAAACACGTTTTCAGCTTCTTTATCATCTTGCAAATAATACCTGAACCATGCCGTCATGTAACCGTCTGCCAAAGGAAGCATATCACCATGATCGGTATTGACACGTCTGGCGTAAATTTTTGTCACATCGTCAGAAATAGCTTGATAGTTTTCTTGAAGAGAGAAAAGTGGCGCAATACCAGAATTTTTATCATCACCAGCATCGATTTTCAGTGTTCCAGCAGTCATAAAGTATGGAATATTGATTTTGCTGACGTCATACTGCCACTTTAATCCTTCCGCTAGAGCAAGATGGGGTGTGCTTGCAGTGTAAATTGTTTTATAGCTGTTTCCGTTTTCTTGAGCGGTTACAGCATTAATTGCACCTACACCACCTTGAGAATGTCCAGCAATACCAATATTATCAATGTCTATTTTTCTATAAAAGATACTGCTATCAGTATTGTTGAGTTCTAACATAAGTTCAAGACTTTTTGCTGAGGATATACCATCCCATGAGCTTTTGTCTTCGTTACCAATAACAATGAAGCCCCAAGATGCTAAGTGGTCAAAAATAGCCTCATATTTAGATGCTGGTACACCAGTACCGTTTGCCATTACTACCAGTGGGTATTTATTGCCACCTTTTTCTAATTTGGTAGGATACCAAATCTTGTAACTTCCAATTTTTTCATCTCCAACATCCTGCTCCCATGTAGAGACCACATAGTTTCCCTTAAGCGTATACTTCTGTTCTAGTGCTTGATTCGTTGTCATAACTTCCTCAAAGTAATTTTCCTTTACGACAGGCTGACGAGAAGCAAAGATAAATAAAAAAATCAATGCAACAATGATTCCTAAAACAGTTAATACCAAAATTTTGATAGCTTTTTTCATAAATCATAACCTTCTTTCCTCTTGACCTTCACCTGAGACACTTGTATCATCGAGAATGAAATGAGTGTATCATTAGCTCTTGTCCATCTACAAGAGGTTTGGTGAAAATGAGACAATTACGAGGTTTTGCATCATGAAAAATGAAGTAAAACTTTCCTATGTGCAGCAACAGATTACGGATTCTTTGTTGAGATTGATGGAACAGTTTCCTTTCGAAGAAATTACAGTTACTCAGATTGTGCAGAATGCTGGTGTTGGAAGGACATCTTTTTACCGAAACTATAAAAGCCGTAAAGATGTCATTTATCACTATATGATGTTATTAATTAAAACATGGGGAAAAGAATTTGAAGCTATAGGAGATCCCGATTGGGCTGGAAGTTTATTAAGGCATTATTACAAGTACAAGGATTTCTATTTGCTGCTTTATCGCTGTGGGCTATCACATTATATTTTATTAATTATCAAAGAAGTGGTTGGTGTGGAAAACGAATCACAGAATGTTCCTGCTTATATGAAAGCGTGGTTTGCTGGAGCTCTTTTCGGCTGGATTGAAGAATGGATTCGCCGAGGTATGCATGAAACCCCAGAAGAAATGCAAGCGTTGTTGGAGACTAAAAACTTTGGGCATAACTTATAAATAGAAGCAGATTGTTATTCCACAATCGGGCGCATTTCTAGAGTAAAGGATCTGCGCTTTTTTACATTTAAAGGCCAGATTGTGGAGGAAACAGTAAACGAAAGATTACTGTTTAAAGATTATTTGAGAAGTGTTTCACTTTAAACTAACCTGCTCTTAATAAAATAAGAACCTTGGTAGTAATGGAAGATTACCATTGGGTATAATGGAAGAAGTAATAAATTTTCTGAAAGTGAGTTGATTTTTGTTATGGATACTCAAGTAACTACGAAATTTAAAATACATAAGCCAACTAATGAGGTTTTTGAAGCCATAGTAGACCCTGCGAAAATCGGGAATTTTTGGTTCTCATCGAGTTCCGAAAGATGGAAACAAGGAATGTCCATTACATTAAGATATGATGAATACGAAGCTGAAGCCGTTATCAATGTATTAGAAGCCGAGGAAAATAAGAAAATCGTGTTTTCATGGGGTGGAGAATCTGATGAAGAAACGGTTGTTACAATTACACTAAAAGAATTAGATAATGCAAGTACAATTATTGAGGTAAACGAATCAGGCCTTAATGAAGACGACCCTGAAATAGTAAATAAAATGCTAGGACAAAAAGAAGGTTGGGTATATATGTTAACTTGTTTAAAAGGATATTTGGAAAATGGTATCAGTGATTTGAGAGCATCATTAATCCATTAGTGTTAAATGACTTCATGCTAAAAAAGAGTTCTTTTTTAAGTAAAAACCACGATTAACTTCTGTATTTCTTTTTGGACTAACTTTCTTTAGTAAAAAAATTAGTGTACCAATTTTAAATTTTTCACACTTTCCATATTTAACAATCGGGTGCAATTATTGAACAATATAGGAAGAAAATTATCAAACCTTTTTATAAAAGTCATACTTAAATCTGCTAAAAAGACCACCTTTTATCAATCTTCTTTAAAAGGGAGTTTTTTAAATTTACCTTAGAATATTGTTTGTGAGGTGTTTATAATCAAAACTTTATTCTAAGCTACATTTTCTTCAAATATAACTTGCTTAAATAAAAGGAGCTTTCCCACTAAAAAGGAAAGCTCTAAAAAATTCACTGGGGAACAAAGGGTTAATATCCCTTTTGATCTCCCTCTTTTATTGAAGCTGTTGGAGTAATATCATCATCTTCAATTTTTTGAAAGCCTTTATCTAATCTTCCCGCATTTTCAATGTCTCCAGAAGCCTTATAACCAGCTATTTCTGTATTGGAGGTTGTCCCATAGAGTCCCATTCCACCCAATTCCACATTTATTCTTTCTTCGTTATGTTCTTTTTTCTTATTCACTATTTATCACCTCTTATTGTAATATACCCAAAGAAGGCAATAATATAGTTTAAAATAACATTTTTTATAAACCGCTGAATACACTATTTTGCTATTGTATTTAGTTTAAAAGTGACTAGTATCTATCCCGGTGGAGTTTTTCCCCTTAATCAGTTTTAACGTTGCTACTATAAGAAAGCTCACTATCACTAATAAAAGCCATGAACTTACCTTTCCTAGATGAACGAGACTCCAAGCATCGGTTTGGTTTGGATATTGCCAAGCACCAAAAAACGTAGCGATATTTTCGGCTATCCAAATAAAAAATCCAATAAGCACAAACGAAAGTGCAAGTGGCATACGGTACCGAGTTCCATTTACCTCATATGAGACCCATGATTGCCAAAAGACGATAATAACAAGTCCACTTAACCACCAACGAATGTCAATCCAATAATGATGGGTAAAGAAATTCAAATAAATAGCAGCTGCAAGAGATACAACCACCAAAAAAGGCGGCCATTTAATCAGTTCAACCTTTAACCTCCTCCAAGCCTGGCAAAGATAACTTGCAACACTTGCATACATAAACCCGCTATATAAAGGTACCCCCAAAATTTTGAAATATCCTTCCTCTGGATAAGACCAGGAACCCATATGCACCTTAAAAATTTCAAGTACAAGTCCAATAAGGTGGAACAATGTGATAACCTTTAATTCATCCTTTGTTTCGAGCCCAGAACGCACCATCCACCACTGCATTAAAAGAAAGATGATAAGCAACCAGTCGTACCTTGGCAACAGGGGAAGCGGCATAATTTGTGTTAAGGCCAATGAGGCAAAAATAACGACAGGAAATAAACATGATAAAGCTTGTTCCCAACCAAAATGAACGAGTTGTTTTAGTGCTCTCATGAACCTTGATTTTTGAATGGTCAACTCCATAAGCAGCTCCCCTTTATTATTTATTTACATTTTAATAAAATATCCCCAAATCATTTATTTTGACTGTCTTCATCATCTCTGTACTCTAAAATATCCCCAGGTTGACAGTCTAAAGCCTTGCAAATTGCCTCTAAAGTTGAAAAACGAATCGCTTTAGCCTTGCCATTTTTCAAAATAGAAAGGTTTGCCATCGTTATTCCAACTCTATCAGAAAGTTCTGTAACGCTCATTTTTCGTTTAGCCAGCATGACATCAATATTGATTATAATTGCCATTGTTTTCACCTCAGACCGTTAAATCATTTTCAGATTTTATATTAATAGCTTCTTGTAAAAGTCTTTGGAGAACAGCAGCAAAGACTGCTATACCCAATGAAGCAAAAGGAACAACTAATCCGACAAAAATAACACCTGGGGCATCGTCTTTATCTGCAAATAGATAGAATAATGGTAAAGCTAGAACGTGCAAGCCGCTGATTGTAATGGCACAGTATTTGATTTTCTTCAAAGCTTCTACTGATATTTGCGAGAAGGCATTATTCTTATCAATATAGTTTAAAAGCTTAAATGCTTGGTACAAAGCAAAGTAAAAGGGTATAGCCGATCCATAAAAAATAATGAAAACGATGTATTTTATAAAGGCTAACTCCGGCAGCAATTTTACTGAAATATTTCCTAACTCAGGCACCAAAAATATGCATAAAGCAAGAACTGGGATTCCAATAAAAATAACAGCAATCTTTAAAAAGAGTGTCGTAACTTGTTTCATAAAAAGCTCCTCACTTAACAATTTATTTTCACCTTGATAATAAAACAAAATTTATCGTTTTACAATAAATATATATCGAATTTAATAATTTTATTATTGATAAAGAATTGCTCTTTTATTTTCAGACAGGAAAAAAGCATTCCTTATGACAAAGAAATGCTTTAACTTTTAACGATTAATTTTTCGCTTGTTTCTACTAATTTACTTCATTTGTTGAATAAAAATTCGATGCCAACTATTAAGCATTGCCCTATGTTTAATACCATTTAAGACTATTGCCTAATGATGAAATTCAGACTTCAGAAATCCCTTATATTTTATAAAAAGTATTCATTATCCGTAAATTGTTTCATTGTTATTTAGTCTTTGTTGTGGAAAATCCCATAAGTTCTTTTACATGTTCTGTATTCTCTTTAGATGTTAGTTTCTCAAGTAATAAAAATGCGACATCAAAAGCTGTACCTGGATTGGAAGATGTAATAATATTTCCCTCTTGAACGATTAATTCATTTTGTACTACTGCACCGAAGTTCTTTAGTTGCTCCTTGCGTTTGCTCGTTGGATGATTGTATGTAGTGGCTCTTTTCCCTGTAAGAATTCCGCTTTTCCCAAGTGCTAATGATGCCACACAGATGCTTGCAATGGGCTTTTGCTTAGTATAAAAGTGTTGGATAACATTTGAAAATTCTTGACTGTATGCATCCTTGTAAAAGCCAGCTTCTTCAAATCCTCCTGGAATAGCGAGTGCATCAAATTCATCTAATTGAATTTCATTAATCGTTTTTTCAGGGATGATAGTAAAATTCCATGTACAAGTTAATTTATTTCGGAGACCAACTGTTACAACCTCGGTAGAGCCATCTCCCTCCCATTTATTCCAACCTAGAACATCTGTAAATACACTAGCTTCTACTGCTTCGAAGCCATCAGCCAATAGTAATAATACCTTTTTCATATTCCAAATCGCCTCCCTATATATATCCATATTTTATAAAAATAAAAACAACTCTTATATAAATTTGATAAGGATATTTCTATATTTACCTTTAATTGATTAAGTATTTACGTTATTCTATCTTATAAAAAAAGGGAGAATAATTTATGGATAAAATTGATGAACATATCGTTAGAATACTACAAGAAAATGCAAAAATTTCAATGAAAGACTTGGCAGAAGCTGTTCACTTAACTTCTCCTTCCGTTATCGAGCGAGTACGCAAATTAGAGGAGCAAAAAATTATTGAAGGTTATCACGCACACATCTCACTGAAAAAAATCAACCGTCCAATTAGCGCGATAGTATTGTTTGAATCAAAGGATTGTAAAGGGTTAGCTAAGTTTTGCCATAACCATCCAGATGTACTCGAATGCTACCGAGTAGCTGGGGAAATAAGCTATATTGTGAAGTTAGCAACACATTCTGTAGAAACCTTAGAACAATTTATTGATAATTCAATGCAATACGGTTCACCTTCAACTAATATCGTTTTATCATCTTATGAAAATAAAGTAATTGCCCCCTATACTATTGAAGACAAAACATTGTTCTAATAATTCTCCGAATTTGCAACAAAAAAGTGAGTTAACCCTGCTTGGACTAACTCACTGGTATGCTTATTTAATGTACTAAACGACTTGGCAGTACAAGAAGCTGCTGATCCTTTTATACAATGATTTTCTTAATTGTATTACTCTTGTAAACTATTTACTTGTTTCTCTTTTTTCTTAGTAATCATTTTAGTTTCTGAAATGAAAAGGCCAGTTAAAGTAAGAAATGTACCTAAAATTGCCATCCAAGTTAAAGGCTCGTGCAGCACAATCATGGCAGTGATGACTGTTATTACAGGAACGAGATAGATATAAATACTTGTTTTAATAGCACCTAATTTTTTTATAGCAAAATTCCATGTTACAAAGCATAGTGCAGATGCACCTAGCCCTAAGAAAAACATATTAAACAAGTTGACTGGATTTGCTAAGCGTTCAAATCCAAGTTTAAAATCAAATAAAAATAGAGTAGGAATCATAAATAAAATACCATAGAAAAACACTTGTCTAGTGGCTTGGATCGTATGATAACCAAAACTACTAATTTTCTTTGAAATAACAGAATAGATTGCCCATACAAGTGTTGCAGCGATAGCGAGCAAATCGCCTAATGGATTTACTTTGAAATTAATAGTTCCATTAAAGCTGATAAGAAATATTCCTGTTAACGCTACTACAAAACCAATAAAAAAATTAATTCGTAACGGTTCGTTTTTTAAATAAAAGTAAGTAAGGATAGCTGTAAAAAACGGGACTATCGCACTGATCACACCTACATTGGAAGCCATAGTAAAAGTTAAGGCAATGTTTTCCAGCAGGTAATAAAGTGTTACTCCACATATCCCTGCGGCAGCAAAATATAAATGGTGTTTTCTATCCATTACCTTTAGTCGGTATGGATATATAATACTTAAAGCAATAATTCCTATGACGAAACGGAAAAATAATATTTCAATAGGAGTAAAATCAATTAATAAAATTTTTGTAGAGATAAATGTTGTTCCCCAAATGATAATGGTAATAAGGGCTGAAATATGTCCCGTGTTCATTTTGATTTCCATTCTCTTTCCTTTCCACTAAAAGCAGCTTATTTTATTTCATCTATGTAAATATTTCGGTATTGTCCAGGAGTTAATCCAATGCAGTCCTTAAAGCAATTACTAAAGTGACTTTGATCCACAAAACCAGTTTGCATAGCCACTTCCAACGGTTTCATTCCTAGCTCCAATAGCTTCTTAGCTTCATTAATACGTACTGTTTGCAAGTAACGATAAGGAGTAATTCCACGCTTTCGTGCAAATGAACGTAACAAGGTGTATTTATTCATATCACAAATTCCCACTAAATTATCAAGAGAAATAGGCTCTGCATAATGCATTTCTATAAAATTACAAATCTTTGCGATTTTCTGCTCAACTTTATCCAATTTATTATCTGTCACTATTTCACAATATTCTTCAATTAATTGTTCCATTAAAAAATAAAACGTCTCTTCTTTCTCAAAATCTAATAGCTCATCCATAATCATTTGATGGAGATGCTGCAGCAATTGAGCATGCTCACTACGAAATGCAACAGGATTCGTAAAGTAAGGAAGATAGTCTCTTCCTGTAATCTCTTTTACTACTTTTCGCATAATCTCTGGTTTTATGTTCAAGCATCGATAATCTAATGTTTTATTATCAATTTGTTCACAAGCATGATTATCAAATGGGTTAAAAAAGATAAGATCACCACTATTAATGACGTAATTTTTATTTTTACACGACAATTTTCTTTGTCCACTCTCGATAAAGCCAATGACATAATATTCATGAAAGTGGTTCGGAAACTTTTGCATGATTCCATAAAAACGATAGGCCTCGATTTGCAAATCATAGTCAAAGCAAACTTTCCTTTCCTCCTGTTTCATGTAAAGATTCCCCTTTCAGTCTTCTGATAAATAGATTAACACACTTTTTATATCACCTCTTGTATGATATTGACTAAAAAAATTGTGGTAGCTTGATCTTATAGTTCTGCACCTTATACATGATGATAAAATTTTGTTTACTATCCTTATCATTGTTTTTTCAATAAGAAAAGACTGTCAAAGTAGCCTATTTGGGCTGAACGAATTAGTCTGTTTTAATAAAAATAAAATGAGTTGAATTTTATAAATTAATCAGTTAAACTGATTATATATTTTACTGATTATATGCTGAGGTGAATAATTTAATGGACAAATGGAATCAATCCTATGGCTTTTTGCTTGGAAAGGTTCTTCAGCAAATGGAAACTAAGTTTGCTGAAGGACTTGTCCCTTTTAATATCAACGCTAGACAGTATGGGGTTCTTTTATTTATTAAAGGAAATCCTTACTCATCACAAAAAGATATTTCTGAAAACCTACAAATTGATCGAACAACAATGGTAAGTCATATCGACCATTTAGAATCTTTAGGGTTTGTTGAGAGGACAAGGAATCCTAATGACAGAAGATCCTATAGCCTTTTGATAACACCAAAAGGAAATAATGTATTGGATTCGCGTTGGGAATTTTTAAACAATACCGAATTAGAAGTTTTAGCTCCCCTAAATCAGCAGGAAAGGCAATTGCTAAAGGAAATGCTTATTAAAGTTTGGAATTCACTATAAAAATGGAGGTAACAAAATGTTTAATACTCTTGATTATTTTAATGCACGTTTGGAAGCAACAATTAGCCCTATGGATTATTTGAAATTGTCACAAATGGAGCCAGATAAATACTTTTTGATTGATGTAAGAAACGGCCCGATTAATGTAAGAAGTATAACTATTAAGGATGCCCATGTTATACCTCAACTTGAGCTACCAAACCGCTTAAATGAAATCCCAAAGGATAAGGTAATTATTGTTTACTGTTGGGATGTCTGGTGTAACACCGCTGCCAAGGTTGCAAAGCTTTTATTAGAACATGGATATAAAGTGAAGGAATTAACAGGGGGAATTGCAGCATGGAAAGAAATGAACTTTCCTGTTTCAGATTCTTCACAGGATGTAGAAGTGTCTGATAGTTGTGGGTGTTGACTTTGATGCAAAATAAAAGGTATTGGATTGGTGTTGCTTCACGAGACCATGTAATGAATGCCGTCCAAAGTGGGTTTGCCCAACTTTGTCATGGCAAACAGGCTCCTTTAAAAAAGATGAATACTGGTGATTGGATTATTTATTACTCTCCAAAGGTCGATTACAAAGAAAGTATACCTCATCAAAAATTTACTGCTATCGGAAAAGTTATAGATGATAATGTTTACCAGGTAGATATGCGAAGTAATTTCTTGCCTTATCGAAGAAATATAGATTTTATTCCTTGCGAAGAAATATTAATTCATCCATTAATTTCAAAACTTTCTTTTATTAAAAGTGTAAAGTATTGGGGTTACTCTTTTCGATTTGGCCATTTAGAGATATGTGAAAAAGATTTCAAAATAATTGCAGAAAGTATGGTTAATGTAGAGAAGACGGGGCAAGAGGCATTTTTCACCAATGACCTTATAAATTAACGACATGAATTTGCATTTAAATTATTCAAAGGAAATGTATTGATTGGAACGTAGTCGGTGGGTGTAGCTGCTCCTGTCGCTTACCTATCGTCGCAAATAAATTTGTTAGCTCCGTCTTTTGCTACAGAGCAATTTTTTTCTGTATCAAAGCATCACGACAGGTGCACCGAGCAGAAGGTCCCTCTTTCCGTTGACGGCTGAAAAAAATTAGCCGGTTTGAGTCCAGTACAATTTCGAACTCAAACCAGCCAATCAGCTGCATAATAAAAACTCTAACTTTATGGGTCATTCCCCTTTTATCCCAGTCCCAACGTTTTAGTATCTGAATTTAAGTAATGAGGAGGGACAATAAAGAAACTGCATTTTCTTTTTTATTACATCTACCATAAAATCAACGTTCTTAACTAATTGTTTTACATATTCTCCATCATTTACATCAATGATGGAGATATGCATGTTCAATTCTGATTCTCTTATATCTAATGAGAAGATAAAAACTATTAGCCAAAATACAAAGCTTTTTATTAATTTCCAATTTTTGATTGGTTACTAAAAAAACTTAATATTAATGTCATTCCTGAAACAATGCCCAACACTTCTGAAGTAGAGATTTGTATAATCCAATTAGGAACCCCTGCTTTTCCTAAAGTAAGCATTATAGGGTAAAAAAATGAAATTAATATACAAGGAATGGATACACCCCATAATAAAGTTGTATTTATATTTAGTGACCATGTTTTTACGAAAATAAGAGAAATATAGATTCCAAATAAAATCGAAGAAATTAAATTGAACCAAAAAATTAGACTAAAATACAATGTTGCGTCCACAAAATTTCGGACTTGATTCTCAAAATTTAAAATTATTAATGATAAAATAATCAATCCGACAACCCAGAGCAATTTCCATAAATAAGTTGACCATTTATACTTTTCCATATATAGCACCCCTTTTTTGAAAACGACTTGACTATATCTAAATTGGTTAAAAGTTTAAATAAAACTTTGGTCGAGAGGGTGTAAATCAAGTTTGCGACTGGGAGGGCAATAAGTTTTTGTGAAAATCGTGCAAAACTTTTTGTAATAGTATCTCTTGATAGTTATTTTGTTAATTCAAGAAAATATTTTCTAACATCCTCTGGTAGTTCTTCAACCGCAAGTACTTTTAGCTTTTCAGTACCGGGGGAGGTCATAACTAAATAAGTTTTTTCATCATATTCAAATAGTGTAAATTGACTTATACTATTTGCTTGTGTGTCTATCCTATTTATATATTCAAAATCTTCTTTACTAAAATTATCTTCATATCCTTCTAACATTAGATTTTGTACATCATTATAATCTTTGGCAAATGAAATAACTTGGTACAATTCTAATGAATTTTTTGGTTTAAAGAATAAAATATAGTAAGTCGCCACAGCAAATATTATCAGTGCAAATATTGAGAAAGTAATTAATTTTTTTGAAGAAACTTTATTTATCCCACAAAGTAACACCCCCAAAAATTTCAAAACAAAGAATCAATTTTATAACTATCTATGGCGAATTAACTGTTTTGAGCCTCCATCAGTTCATATATCTTACGAGCGGTGTTGACATTTCTTACCGTCACTTGTTTGTATATCTTTGATCCAATAATTTTTGACTTTCCGCTTTTAGTTACATTTTCCTTAGCAACCGACCAAAGAATTGCACCAGGAACATATTTAACCGTATCAATATTTGGTTTAATGACTAAATTTACAAGTACAGATTCATCATCAATCTCATCCCATAAAAACATAACATCACTTGACATGTCTTTATCATTTTTCCATGTATCAGGAATAGCGTTAATAATTTGTCTAACATCATCGATACTTAGAACTACTACTTTAATTTGCAATTCAAAGTCCCTATGTATTGCCTCTTCCAAAATACGTGATAGTTCGGGCCTTGACCGTCCATTGTACGAAAAAATAATATTACCTGTATTAATGTATGTCACCACATCGTTCATTCCAGCTTGTTCAAACGTTTGTTTAAGCAGCTTCATGTCAATTTTATTGTTTCCGCCGACATTAATTCCTCGAAGAAGAGCAACATAAACCATAACCATCCCCCTTTCAACCTTTCACTTTATAGTAGTTACATAACCTTTTACACTTTATAATTAATCTGCTCAGTATTACATAAAGCATCTAAAACTATTTAATCGCAATGTGAATCTCAATTTGACCATTAGGGTAATATTTTTCAAAATCAAAAGAGTAAGCTCTCTCCAAAATCCCTTTCTCTTCACAGCTCCATATTTCTTTCCAAGTATTAAATATTCCATTCTCATCAGATGTATCCACTTTAAAAATTTGATATTTATTACTATTCAGAATATTAATTGAAGATCCGTTGTCACTGCCTTCTATAGCTACTCCTAAGGAATAATCGCCTTTATAATTATTTTCGTAATCATAATACAGACCATAAGTAACTTCATCTTTATTATTTAAAAGACTTGATGCGTCTTTCCACATTTCGGTAATCTTATGCATGATATTGTTATCATTAAAGTTATTAGTTCTAACACTCTTAATGATAGTTAGGTTCATTTGTATTTCTCTCCTTATATGTGGTTTATTAAACTCTATAGTAATTTATTTATAACTCTTCTAATCTTAGTACAAAACTATCGAACAATTCTTCAGCCTCAGCTCGACGTCGAACTGTAACAAACTACAGGATATGTAGGACAAAGTTGGAACAGCTTCTTCTGCTCTATTTTAACTGGTAAATCACCATCTATCTTTACATCCCAAAATCCTTGCTTTTTTATATGCAACAGCTTGAAAATTACTATTCTCATCCCAGTTAAAATAGATATGCCAATGAAATCCAAGTAAATGCTCCTCAATTTCCTTCGCATAATCACTATAAGATGTTTTAATCGAAATAAGTTCCATCTCTTCCGTTACCTGTTCAGAAGGAATGGGTGCCTGACTTGGTAAATCTTCATTATCATAAAGAGTACCAGCTAACAAATAAGCTAAGGCCTTTTCTGCATTTTGAATTGCTTTTATTTTAGTGGGTCCTGAGCATAAGGAAAACTCCCACCCGTATTTTGGGAGCAATGTTGGGAAATGAATACCGAATCCTTCTTCTTCTCTCTTTAAAAATGCAGGATAAACTACATTTTCAAATGTCATCTCAATCTATACCTAGCCTTTAATGAACAAAATTGTCTAATATTCATTGTTAAAACAACCCTTTTCCCGAGTATTCAAAATTTTCCCGCCATACAAGCTACTATATATTTTTCTATTTAGCTGTTCGGATACGATATACAATTAGAGTGATTGCATTTAATACGAAGGTAAAAATAAGAAGAACTGCTGATGCGAACGCCACTGCCTCCATTGTATCCATAAGGGCAGTCCAATCTTCAACATTTACTTTATGATTAATATAGAAAACTTGGAAACCTAGCGCAATGGCACAAGCACTAAAGCTTAATATGGAAAGCATTATCCAATTCCTATTGTCATTATTTTTATATTTCAAGAGATTAACAATAGGAAGTATCCAAGCAACTAGTCCAAGCATGAAGCTGCCAAGATTGAGTAAACCAAACATATTTAATCGCCCCTTTTAGTTTTTTCTTCATTCTAGATCGGAAAATCAAATCTTTAATTTCAACAGAAAGGTAGATAAATTTAGAAAAGCGATTTTATCCCCTAATTCCCGAAAGTTTAATAATGGATATAAAGGTTGACGGATTAAATTGGTAAAAGTTTCAAAATTAAAATATTTATTATTGAAGTGGCTAGCTTGCTAGTTAAAACTATAACAATACGTTCTTTATTTCTATTTATTTGGCAATATTACCTTTATAAAATTTTTATAATTTAAAAGAAATGTAGTTTTGTAACTTACAACACCATGTAAAACATATAGGGCTAAAAAAGAACCTCTTATGAGTATCTTTTCTAAGAAATAAATCTCAGAATTGTGCTATTTGTTGAGAGTTCAAATTTCTGCATAGTTTTCTGACCTTGACTTAATTTATTTGAGCCTAAATTTCCTGAATAATCCAACATCGAAAAAAGGCTATTTAAGAGTTTTGGTCATTATAAAATCAATTTGTTCTTCATTCCCCATATAAAAAGAATGGGTTCCAGTTTGAACAAATCCTATTTTCTTATAAAAGGCAATAGCATTTTCATTTTTTTCCCAAACGCCTAGCCATATTTTCTCTTTATTACTTTCCATTGCAATTTCAATAGCTTTATTTAGAAGGACTTTACCAAGTCCATGTTTTTGATATTTTTTCTTTATATAAATTCTCTCGATTTCAAGTGCCCCATCACCCATCACTTCTGACTGAGCTTCATTTGTATTGACCTTTAAATAACCAGCGACCTCATCATGAAAATAAACAAAAAAGAATTGCGAAGATATATTAGATAGTTCTTTTTCTAATTGCTTTAAATTAAAGGCTCTTTCTAAATACGCATTCATATTTTCAGGTGAATTCTGATCTTTAAATGTATCGTTGAATGTTTCTATGCTTATTTCCTGAAGTGTTTTTAAATCTTCCTCGTTGCACTTTTGAATTTTTATAGTCATTTTAATTTACAGCTCCTTTTTTTATTAATTTGCCTTGTTTCTTTTTTACAAGTTCCTAGTTTGTTTCTTTTTCATGTTCATTGAAGAGGTAAAATAATTGTTCTATTTCTCTTTCGAAAAATTTCATTAATCCAATGATTTTCGAATAATCATTTACCCTATTTATAAATAGGCTATACATTTTTTTATCATTACCCAACCACTCTTGCCAGCATACTAATTTCACATAAAGAATTTTCTTCTTCTGCCCTATCCCCACTTTTGTTGTAAATGCAAAAAAGATGTATTAAATTTAACTTATTTTTGTTGCATTTGCAACAAAACACAACAATAAAGATATGTATTAAAATTTTAATATAGCCCTCTGTTCCTTTCTTTTCATAAGACAATCACAATCTTGCCTTTTAGTCACTTTACGTAGAATCGTTTATAAATAAAATTATTTATGTGAAAAGCTAGGAAATAAGGCTTTAATTTTAAAATGGGTTGTAATTAACTTAGCAAGATCAATATACATTTTCTAACCTTGACTTAAATTTAAATTTGTGTATAATTCAAGGTAATTTCATAAGTTAAAAGTTTTCTAGGGTTCCGCAACTATAAGTGTTGGACTGGTCCGAGAGAAAACTCACAGCTTGCTGTGCCACGGAAGGATAAAAGCCTGGGAGGAACTGTTTTTACAGTTTTCTCTCAGGCTTTTTTATTTTTTGTGAATTATAAATTTGGAGGTGATGTACAAATGAATACAGACTGGATGAAAGTATTCGTTGCTGCTTTTTTTGAAGTTCTATGGGTAATTGGATTAAAGCACGCTAATAATTTTTTTGAATGGACAGGAACTATTATTGCTATCATCATTAGCTTTTACGTAATGATAATGGCAGGAAAAAAACTTCCTGTAGGCACTGTCTATGCAGTTTTTGTTGGATTGGGAACAGCTGGAACTGTTTTTTCTGAAATTCTACTCTTTGATGAACCTTTTAAGTTGGAAAAAATAGTCTTAATTTTAGTTTTATTAGCAGGAGTCATTGGCTTGAAATTAGTTACAAAGGATAAAGTTCAGGAAGGGGATGAATCTTAATGGCATGGATTTCTTTAATATTAGCAGGTCTATGTGAAATGTTTGGTGTTACTATGATTAATAAATTGCATAAAGATCGTAATTGGCAATCTTTAGTTTTGTTAATTGTAGGATTTGGATTAAGTTTTATATTCCTTGCTTATTCAATGGAAGCACTTCCTATGGGAACAGCTTATGCAATCTGGACGGGGATTGGTGCTTCTGGTGGAGCAATTTTAGGGATGTTGCTTTATGGTGAATCGAAAGACTGGCGAAGACTTGTTTTTATAGGAATGGTATTAGGTGCTGCAGTTGGCCTAAAACTTGTCTCTTAAAAGAATTCTCTTAAATTACAAAACAAGAAAAAGTAGTATTAGAAAATTAATCTAATGCTACTTTTTGATATTAAAGTAAAATAAAAGTCTGTGAGAATCCTTCTTGATAAGGGTGCCGGCTCATGCCAACCCGTGGAAAGCGAGCAGACTTTTAATTTATTTATATAGTATAAAAATATCTAAAAAAAGATTTTTGAGTCACCCTCTTATGTAATTTTTCTTCTTGTTCAACTAACCTGTCACTTGAATCATAAGTTCTTATCGAATGTACTTGTGGGAGCCATCACAGTTAGGCATTTTTTTAGAAAGTCCACATGTGCAATCATTTAATCCCTTTCCATTAAGAATTTTTGGGATGCATTTTTCAACCCTTGACGCACGAGTTTTTGATTGTTTAGGTTGAGAAAAATGAAAAATATATGCTCTTTGCCGACCCGGAGTTAATGCTTCAAAAGCTATTTTCAAAGCAGGATTTTCATCCAATCTAATTTGAAATTCTTCTGGAATGATGTATTCTGTATCCTTTTTATAGTTTACATCCAATCCAGCTTTCTCAACTTCTATAGCTTTATAAATATAGGATTTCAAGATAGGTTCCAATTCAACAATTTCTTGAACATTGGTGAAGCGAATCTGCCGCGCAGCCTGTACATTCTCTGTTTGTTGAATTAGTATCCCGTGGGTATCCTGTAACAAGGCACCTTTGTGAAACAGAAGAGCACAATATTCTTTAAAACCATGTATTAAAACGATGTTTTTATTCTTAAACGTATAACAGGGATGCATCCACTTAAATTCCTCTGTCAGTTCACAGTCAAGAACGATATTTCTTAACTTTTCGTATTCATCTTTCCACTTTGTAGCTTTACTTAGAAATTCATCAACCTTAGGATTTTTGCTACTATTTGTCATTAAGGAAACCCCTCTCCAAGTTTTGGTACAATATTTATTGAATCAACGTGCTATTAGCTAGAGTATAAAATTTGTTACTCCCAATACATGCTTATATAATAAATAATCTTTCCGACATAGTCCTTCTTAAATAATTCTTTTTTATACTATAAGTATTTAGAAATATAACTTCAAATATTTTTAATATAAATATTTCTTTCTTTTTAAACTTACCTGCACCATTTTTTGTAGCAACAACATAAAAAGCGTCCCTCCTCCTTTATGAAACGCCTTGAATCACACCCAGTATTATTGATGTCTAAAATCAAATTTTTCTTTAGGAACATTAAGTGTATGACCATTAATCATTACTTTGTCGTTACCTAACCATTGAATGCTAGCAGTTTCTTCACGATAATTCCAATAAATATTTTTTGTTTTATATCCTTTTTCATTAAATACTAACTCTCCTCGTACAGCATAGGATGTTGTAGCACCGCCGTTTGTAACATAAGCTTTTACAGTGTATTTTCCATCAGGTGAAGTTGCTTGGGTGAGGTACTCTCCTGTAGGTAATCTATTCATATCATAAAATGCCCAATAAGCCCCATATCCAATTAGAGCAACAAATAGAGCACACGCTATTACAAAACCTATTAATAGTTTTGTATAATGATTCTTTTTCCCATATTCAAATTTCGTCTCTTTGATTTCCATTATATCCTCCTAAAGTATGTAATCTTTCATACTTTACGGAATTTCGCAGTTCCCAAAAGCTTGACGTTTTTTTAAAAAAGAAGTTCCATATTTTAGGTGATTTTGGAAAGTGTTTTGAAAATCTCAACTTATATCAAAACCCTCCCTCTATAAATGTTGATATATCAACGGTTTGACCCGTTTTATCTAATAGAAAAAATATTTTTTAAAGAATAATATTTTAGTATTTTACAATACTTCAATTCATTTACAGTTTGAGGATACGCTTCGCTAAAGTTAATTGGTAGTAATTAACTTTCCGTTCCAATATGTGATGCACAATTGGATCTCTGCAATGCTTATGATGACGTACCCTCCCATGTCTCTTGGCGTCTAGCGCATACATTCCTTCGTTCGGTCTATTCATAAGGCAGAGGCTGGCGATGCTCCTTTAGGGACTCGTAGTCGGATGGAATAAATAATGCCGGCTTCTCCGTGTCATCCTTTTGTAATTTAATCGAGCTAAGGTGTAGCTTAGGCTGCCTCTACGAGACAATAAAGGTCTTTCATCATAAGTTGTTCATCAAACTGTACTTTCTTCTTGCATAGAGCGTGTAAAATCTTCAGTAACTTACCACAAAGGACAACCATCGATTGCTTCTTTCGAAGTGGATTAACTGTGCGTGTGGTGTAATATTCATGTAATTGCTTAAAGGCTTCATTATGGCGAATCAACGGTATCATAACTCGGAATAAGAGAGAACGAAGCTTTCTTCTTCCTCGCTTTGAAATGCGTTTCTGACCTTTGTGTTGCCCAGATGAGTTTTCACGTAATGTGAGTCCCGCTAGTTTGATTAATTGGCGTGGATGCTCATATTGAGTGAAGGAACCAATCTCTGAAAGAAGATCGACGATTGTTACATCGCCAATACCAGGCACAGTGGCTAGATACTCATAATCCGTCATTTGTTTCGTTAATTCAATTAATTGTTCTGTTAGACTATCGAGCTGTTGTTGCATCAATTTGCGTTGACTAAGGAGTGTGGCAATTTCTATTCGTGCCATCGTAAGACCTTCTGTCAACCCGATTGAAGATTGAGCAGCCTCGACTAATTGTTTTGCCTTCGGCAATTGAGGTGATTTTAATCCCTCTACCTGACGGTATAAAAACAATAATTCTTCGGGAGATTTACCGAGAATATCAGCGGGTAGAGGTGTCTTTTCAAGAACCGCATACGCCATCTTTCCGAAACTTTTAAAAACAGACATAAATTCTGGGAAAAAGCGATCCAACCATCGAATGAGACGATTTTGTAATGCATTGAGATCTTCTTGTATCTTTGAACGTAACGTGGCACCGTTTCGTAATTCCGCTTCCACGCCTTCTAGAATACGTGGATAGCTAAAACGTCCATCACGTATTAGACGCGCAATTACAAGTGCATCCTTTTGATCGTTCTTCGTTTGGAGATTATCGTCCAATTCTTTGGATTTGTTCACATGGCTCGGATTCACCATGATAAACGGAATCCCATGTTCAAAAAGATAGACAGCGAGATTCATCCAGTAGTGGCCTGTAGGCTCAAAACCAACTAATATTTCGCTTTTATCATGCGTAGTAAGTAAAGTTAATAACTTTTCATAAAATGCATCAAACCCATTTCTTGATTGCGTGAAAGGGAATGACTTTTGAAGCACACGGCCTCGTTCATCAATTGCGCAAGCATAATGTTTGTGCTTAGCGATATCGATACCTACGACGAGTGTATTTTCAGTGACTTGATTAATTTTCTGGTTCGTATTAAAATTCATAGACGGAGTCCTCCTGTGTGATGATGGGTCAATGGCTGTTGACACTCATGCATCATACTAGAGGGCTTTTTTTATTTCAAGACCCTGAAAATCCTTCTAACAGGAATGCTCCTTTAAGCTGCAATGAATTTATTAACAAGGATGTAAAGACTATGCCTGGTCAATGTACCTCGTTAGTTAAAACTAAATCCTTTTGCCTTAGTGTGAAAATTGAATCACTCTAAGTAGCCATCCTTATAACACAAAATATTACTGAACTACAGGGAATGAAAATTGTTTGGAAATGACTATACTTATAAAGATTTATCACTAATAACCTTTTCTATCTAGATTAGGGTTTTGTTAGTATTGTCATTTTTCCATTTCAGAAGATTTACTTCATGTAGTGAAATACTTTATTTCATACAGTCTTTATAAGCAACATGTTTGATAATAGTATTGGTTTTTGAAACAATAGCGATAGTTATTTAAAGAAAGGGGCTTCTATAAATGCGGGTATTTTTAATTGGTGCGAATGGACAGGTCGGAAAACATATTGTGCAATTACTTAAAGATAGTGATCGACATACTTTAAAAGCAATGGTACGCACAGAGGAACAGGCGAAGGCGTTGAAACAGTCTGGTGTAGATGCAGTTGTTGCTAATTTAGAGGGAAGTGTTGATGATATAGGTGAAGCAATGAACGGCAGTGATGCGGTAATCTTTTCTGCTGGATCTGGGGGTAGCACGGGCGCAGATAAAACATTACTTGTTGACTTAGATGGAGCGGTAAAATCTATGGAAGCTGCAGAAAAAATAGGTGTCAACCGTTATGTAATGGTAAGTGCATTTAATGCACGCAATCGAGAAAGTTGGATAGATAGTCCGATTAAGCCCTATATGGTTGCAAAACACTACGCAGATCGAATACTTTCAGCAAGTAGCTTAAACTATACAATAGTCGGACCAGGACTTTTATTAAATGAACCAGGAACCGGAAAAGTAATAGCTGGAAAAGATATAGAAACGGGTTCAATACCTCGTGAAGATGTTGCAAAAACCGTTGTCGCAGTACTCGATGAGGAGAATACTTATAGAAAAACGTTTGACTTAATATCCGGAGAAAACACAATAGAAGAAGCTTTGAAAGGTTTAAAATAAACCTTATTTATAATTTAGTAAAAATCGAACAGTCTATCTAAGACTTGTTCGATTTTATTTTTTTAGATGTTTTGAATATCACTTAAACATATCGTAATTTAGTACTCCCTTTATTAATAAAGGAACAAGTATTACATCTTGATTGGGATAAAATGTACTGGCATATGTACTTTTTTACCATTACGCTTGTTGTGATAAGCCTTAAGCTTTCCTTCATACACAAATTGAAATTCAGTTCTTTTCTGCAAGTCATTTGGTGCTATAAGTGATGGTGATTTTTCAAAATCAATGATGTGGCATTCCTTTAGCACCGATGCAACAAACTGTGAACAGAAGAATGCTTTTTTTCTTTTTATCGGTTTATTAAGTAAAAACCCAAATAATCCTAAAAAATTATAGCGATAATTTTCTTTTTGCGCTTCAATTTCCTTTATATAACGATTTATCTTTTGCATTTGAACCTCTGAAACTGTAAAAGAATAAATCGCACAATCTGCTTGTTTAAATAAACCTTTCCTTATGTCCTCTTTTACAAATCCACCAATAAACGGATTCCTGGCTGTTTTTCTTCCAAAGCTATATACTTCAGATAATTCGGAGTCGAAGGATATTGACGCATGATTGTATGGTTTTTTTGTATATAGCTTTATTAACTTTGTAAATACTGTTCCTGTATCTGTTAAAAGAATATATACCCTTTTTTCTGTCATCATCATTCTCCTCTTTGTTTATCAAAGAAATATATTATATTACCAATATACTGGAGAAATCATAAGAAGACCTTAACAGAATTCTTAAGAATTTCTTAAAATTTCATGTACACTTTTATACTAATAAGCAATTAACTTCCCAATCCCAGTTTCCATTGTTTTTTCAGGTTAGATACCGACCTTTTAATAGAGGAATGTAAATATAAGCATCATAATTGTAGGCATCCCCCACACAACAAGGAAAGTAATTAGTAAGTCATTGTTTATGTTCAAATAATCCTCCAAAAAGTTAATCAATTAGAATTGTAATTATCTTATTAAACGATACTTTCCCTATTGTTTAATAGTAATCTACACACAAAATCATACCAAATTTTAACATAAAATCTAAGTATTTCAATTGAAAAAAATGGCATTTTTATTGAAGAAAGGCGCTTTCCTTATCAGAAAAGCGCCCATTATTGAAGTAAAAATTAAATTTTTTCTTGATATATTTCTAATTTTATCGGTTTAGAGTTTAAAGGTATTTTAAATTCCTGAAGATTTTCTATATGATCAAAAAAATCATCTATATCATCATAGTCCATTGACCATTCTGTTACCTTGAACTTTTTTAAGTCATCTGTCGGTTTAAGTAAGCATTTGCAGTATAGTTGTTCAATGTGTGAATAATTATTTTCTTCGTAAATTGTAAACTGGCGTACAAAGTCAAAATGAAATAGTTTCTCTCCGGTAAAATCGTAAACACCACATTGAAATAAAATTTCTTTTTCTTCTTCTCCCTCAACCTGTTCTTTACAAAAAGCTTTAAAGGTTTCCCAAACATTTTTTATATCATCAGTATCTTTACTAATCAGATTTCTAAGGTAACTCTCAGCATTTCTTACAGTAATCATTGCAACACCTCCAATAATATTATGTAATCATTCTTAATAAACTAACCTTTTATTAAAATAATGGTTCAGAATATCTTCGAAAATATAAATTAATTCGCTAAAAATTGTTCAACAATTTGGCCCTAAAAAAGACGCGTTTCTAAATAAACGCGCCCGATTGGAATAGTGAATAGATTTGTAAAAATGGTACCTAAAGCTTTACTTAAGCCTTCTCTATCCGAGTATATTTTTTTATAAATTGATACTCCTGTTACCATCTGGAAAGACGGTAAGTTTTTCTAAATATATTATTAATTTATTAATTCTTGAATAAATTGAACGGGTACATATGTTTTTTCTGGTTCGAGAAGTGCTGGAGCCATTTCGAAATAGCGAAGGGCTTTGTTGTAGCCATATGACTTTTCACCACGTGTAATCGTGTAGGTTTTAGCCCCTTTCGATAGAATTGCTCCTTTACCTGTTGATTCAACCTTATAACCAAGTTCTTCAGCAAGTTGTCGAAGCGGCACCATTTTTATACCGTTCACTTCATAAAAGTCTTTGGCAATAATTTCTTCGATGACAGGGCTTGTTTCAATTTCCTGATCAGTATCCTTTTGATCCAATACAACAACTTTATGAGGTGATGTTTGGGCAGGAATGCTTCTTGTTGTGACTGTATAGAATACAAGTAAATTTTTCTCTGCTAAATCGGAAACTTTTACTTCCTTACCTGATAAACTTGATAGTTCCATTTCTTCACTAACATTTAATTTTAATGACAGGTTAGCATCTAATAAGTTACTATCAAATGTTCCTACTGACGCAGTTCCCATTTCTTCTGTTTCAACAATAACTACCTCTGGGCTATATTGTGGTGGGTAGATTAATATCATTGGTTTATTTGCGTAGGTGTGAGCAATTACTTTGTCTCCTTTTTTCAGTTCAACCTTTTTACCTGTATTATCATAGACAAGTGTATCAGCTGTAACTGCTAGTGTATTTATATTTTCCCCTTCTTTTATAGAATAGTAACTTACATTTCCACGTTTCTCTACACTTTCAATTGTTCCTGCAACCTTAATAAAGATTGGTTGTACCTGCTCCTGTTCACTTGGTACATCGTTTGTTGCAAATGTTGTGTTTGCTACGGCTGTGCTGCCTACTAATAATGCTGTCATAGCAATTGGTACGATTTTTGTCATTTTCATGTAAAACATCTCCTTTTTTCATACTTCAAAGCAGTAGTCGTTTATAAGATGAAAAGGTTACAGTATTGTCGATAATTTTATTTACAGTAACAGAGACCATTATTTTTCTACCTTTTCGTAAAGTATCTCAACAAGCCCTTAATACTAGAACTTCCCATTGCTTACAGACCTATTACCTTCTAAAATATGTATATGTGGGGTTAAAAAAAAGTTCGGTAGTTATAAAAAGAGTTAAATTAAAAATAGCTTCGACTCTATAAATTTTTTAATTATACCAGAAACATTTTTAGTTAATTTAGCAATTAAGGTAAAAATAGATTTAAACATGTAGCATCAAAATAGTCTTAAACTCTTATCCTTTAGACAAGTATTTTCCTACGCTATAATGCATTGTGAGACGATGGGACCCCTGCGCCCATACCCAAATTAAGTAACTATGGAATTTTACTCATTCGTACATAACGATTCTTTGTTATGTATATATGCATTCTCATAAAATCATTCTCTAATACCATTTCTACTAATTTCATAGTTTTAACAAAGCCTTTTCTCATTGTGAAAGGCTTTTTTTATAGGATAAAACTATCAGGTATAACAGCTATTTATCAAACTTTTTTTAGTAAAATAGTCAGTTCATTGCATTGTATTTTTTTTCGATAGCCATTATAGTTATGTAGGAACGGCATGGATTACTTTGCTAAAAAAGTAAAAGGCGCCTACATAATATATTATTTAACCTAGTTACCAAACATTTTTTACTTTTATCGTCATTACCGGTTGTCCATTTTATCAAGTAATTATGGAGGGAAAGAAAATACATATGAAAAAGAAAAAGCTCGAGCAAAAACATTTATCAATGAGAACAAAGTTAATAATGATCATGGTTAGTATTTTATTATTATTAGGATTGGTTACTACGGGACTTTCCTATTACATTGTGAAAAGTAGTAATTTAAAAAATATGGATCAATCACTCTACGATAAGGGAGTAATATTATCGCAGACTATAAATCAGGAAACGTTAAAATCTGTATTGGAAAATCCAAGTGCTAATAATCCAGATGCCCTTCTATTAACTGAGGAAATGGATAAAATTAATGAAGAATCTGAAAGCATTACAAATCTATTTTTGATTACAGTAAACGGTGAAAACATAAATGCTCCAGTGCTTTCCTCAAGTATTTTGGAATTAGGTGCCGAATACAATCAAGATATGATTGCAATGGGGCTTTCGGATGATCTCCTTGCGAGAATAAAAGAAGTATTTGAAACTAAAAAAGCAACGGCAACTGATATTTACAGCGATGAATTTGGAAGTTATAAAACGGGATTAACACCAATATTGGATGAAGATGGATCAGTTTTGGCTACGTATGCAATTGACTATGATGTATCCATGGTAACAGCTAAAGCAATGTCGGAAGTATTACGAATTTTATTTGTTACAATCCTATTTTTAGTAGTATCTTCTATTGCAGTTTATGCATTATTAAAAAGAAAATTAACACCTATCCAACAGCTTTCACAATTATCTAAAAAAGTAGCTGAAGGTAATTTAGAACTTGAACCATTGCCTGTTAAATCTAATGATGAAATTGGCTTATTAACGAGCAACTTTAATCAAATGATTGATTCTTTAAGAAATGTTATTCAAAGTACAGCAAATGTTTCATCACGCGTTTCGAATTCGGCAAAGGTTTTATCAACACATATGCAAGGTGCAACAGAATCATACAATAGTGTTGCTGCTTCCATGCAAGAAATTGCAAGCAGTGCAGATATACAAGCACAAAAAGCAAAAGAAAGTTCAGCAACGATTGAAGAAATTAGTATTGGTATTCAACGCATTGCCATGACATCGAATCAAATTTCAGAATCTTCTATCCGGGCATCAGAGGAAGCTGAAAAAGGAAATATTTCGACTAACAAATCTGTTGAGCAAATGAATGCAATTAGTAAAGCAGTTAATCAATCCGCTTCATCAGTAAAAATGCTTGGTACTCACTCTGTAAAAATTGAAGAGATAGTTGGCATTATTACAGGTATTGCATCTCAAACAAATTTACTTGCATTGAATGCCGCTATTGAAGCAGCTCGTGCAGGTGAAGCTGGTAGTGGTTTCGCAGTTGTTGCAGACGAGGTTCGTAAACTCGCTGAACAGTCAGAAGCTTCCGCAAGAGAAATTTCTACCCTTATCTCACATATACAACATGATACAAATGAATCTGTAAATGTGATGATGCATGCTGTTGATGAAGTAAATAACGGTTTACAAATGATAAATGATTCCGAAAAATCATTTGCTCAAATTTTAAATTCTATTCAGCAAGTTTCAGATCAGATTCAAGATCTTACAGCAACTATCGAAGAAATGTCTGCAGGTATGCAAGAAGTAACTTCTTCTGTACAAGATATGGAGAAATTCTCAGTTCTCTCTAGAGAAAATACTAAGTCAGCTGCTGAAACATCTGCATCTCAATTAAATGCTGTACAAAAGGTGTCAGACGAAGCACAAGTATTATCTCAGCTGTCAACTGAATTAATGAATGTTGTGAATTCATTTATTGTGAAAACAAAATAAAAGTGCATTCGCCCCAATTGTATCCTTCACTTTCGGCATAAAATCTTGCACTTGATTACTGTTACTTGATAGCTAAAAGTGAGAGATTAACAATCCCTACTTTTCATTTTGGATTAGAAAAGTGTGGTGTGAATCAATACGTTGGAAAAGGGAAGTATTCAGTGGAAATTCTTTTCCATTGAATACTTTTTTACATAATAGGAGTTGAATTAAGTGAACATAAAACTAGAACTTAATAAAAAGAAAATGGATGAACAACAAAAACTATATGCGGATCGTTTTCAGTTATTAACAGATGAGGAAAAGTTACTTTACCATTCGTTAAATCAGACAGAAGCACCTTATGAATCAGATAAAACAATACCAGAAGTTTTCTATAAATCTGCAGCAAAATTCGCTGATAATATTGCCTTGTCCTTTGAAGGTGGAACAATGACATACCGTCAATTAAATGAACGTTCAAATCAAATTGCCCATATGCTTCTAGCAAACGGATTGAAAAAGGGTGATTACGTGGCACTTGTCATGGAGCGCAGCAAAGAAACTGTAATGAGCCTGCTCGGTATTCTAAAAGCAGGAGGTATTTATGTACCTATTGACCCAAGTTATCCAAAAGAACGTTGCCATTATTTATTAAATGATACTTGTGCTCCATTTATTTTAACTAAGAGTGAACATAGTAGTTTTCTAAGGGAGTTACTACAGCAGGACTCCCACTCTCGCTCAGTCTTTAAAATAGATCAAATGGAAGAAACATATTCAAAGGAAAATATTGATATTAATAGCAGTCCTTCTGATATTGCCTACATCATTTATACTTCAGGATCGACAGGCAAACCAAAAGGGACAATGCTTAGACATTATTCTGTTGTCAATTTAATTAAAGATCATCAAAGAATTTACCAATCTACTGAGAAGGATGTCTATTCTCAATTTATTTCATATAGTTTTGACCCATCTATTGCTGAAACTTTTACTGCCCTTTTTTCTGGCGCTAGATTACATATGTTAACAAGTATTGAACGGGTTTCAATTGAAGCTTTTGCTGAAATGATAAAGCGAGAGAAAATTACCTCAGCCACAGTCCCTAACGCTTTCTTTAATCAGCTAGCTACTTATCTCCCTGTTGAGATGAAAGAATCGCTAGCATCTCTTAAATACTTGTCAGTTGGCGGCGAAGCTCTAATGGCCTCTGTTATACAAAAATGGCAAGAAAAATTTGGAACAAATATAGAAATCGTGAATGTTTATGGACCAACAGAATGTACCGTTCTGTCTTCCTATTACAAAGTGAAAGGTGAAATAAAGGATAATACAACAAGTATTCCAATTGGAAAACCCATTGCAAATTATGAAATGTATATTTTAAATAATGAAGGCAAGCTATGTCCTGTCAATGAACCAGGAGAACTATATATCGCTGGTATTGGTTTAGCTGCTGGTTATTTAAATCAGCCTGAAAAAACGGCAGAAGCCTTTGTTCCTCATTTATTCTCAAATGATCCGGAAAAGCTAATGTATCGGACAGGTGATTTAGTTCGTTTATTGCCAAGCGGCGTAATTGAATTCGTCGGCCGTAAAGATACACAAATTAAAGTAAGAGGATTTCGAATTGAAATTGGGGAAATTGAAACTGTATTGGCCAATCATCCGAGCATTCATCAAGCAGTAATTCTCGCTAAAAAAATGAATGATGGAAATAATAGCTTATTTGCATATTATACTGTATCACCAGGCAGTCAAATCGAGCAGGAAGAAATAAGAAAGTACTTAGGACAAACCCTACCAGAATATATGATACCTGAACGATTTATCGAAATGGAACAAATGCCATTATCCCCGACCGGAAAAATTGACCGAAAACAATTAGCTGAATTGGAGATTTCATTATCCCAAACTAATGATTATGAAGCTCCTGAAAATGAAATGCAGCAAATATTAGCAAAAGCATGGGAGCACGTACTCGGTATTGAACGTGTAGGAATTCGCGATAATTTCTTTCATATAGGTGGACATTCTTTAAAAATATTAGAAATTCTTGTTCAAGTTAAAAAGCATGCCCCATTTTTGACTATACAGGATTTCTTCCAATATCAAACGATTGCCGAGTTAGATTACTTTATAAAAAACTATAATTTTGAAGAAAACAGCTCTACTAAACAATCGAAAGACTTTGTTTTGAAGGAATTAATGGAGCCGAGTGCCCTGTCAATTAATCCTAACGTAAAACCACTACCTATGAATAAAGTTTTATTAACTGGAGCAACTGGCTTCCTAGGCAGTCATGTGTTATACGAGCTTTTAGTTAAAACAAACGCCCATATTTACTGTCTAATAAGACAAAATTCAAATATGTCACTGGACAAAAAATTAAAAGATAGCATGCAATTTTATTTCGGTGAGGCAATTATTCCTTTACTTGAAAAACGTGTAACAGTCATTCAAGGTGATTTAAGTAAACAATCACTTAATTTGTCATCTGAAGATATTTCTACGTTAAGCGAGGAAATCGATGCCGTTATTCATTGCGGTGCCGATGTTAGACATTTTGGAGCAGCTGATCATTTCCATAATGTTAATATAGAAGGTACTAGATACTTGCTTGAACTTGCAAAACGTAGGGAAGGCGTTCATTTCCATCATGTTTCAACAATTGGTATTCCAGAGGAACTTGCAGTAAGTCAGTGGGATTATTATGAAGAGCATGGAGATTTTGATTATAACGTTACCCTCGGAAATGTTTACAACCAAAGTAAATTAGAGGCAGAAAAACTTGTTAAAAATGCCATATTAGATGGAATTCCAGTTTCAATCTATCGAGTAGGAAATTTAACATGCCACTCTGAAACTGGTAAATTCCAAAGAAATATGGATGACAATGCTTTTTATAGAATGATAAAATCAATGCTTTGTTTAGGAAAAACACCTGAGGCTAACTGGCATGTCGATTTTACGCCTATAAATTTTGCGAGCCAAGCCCTTGTTGCCTTAGCTAGCCAGCCGAAATCAAGTGGACATATTTTCCACTTATGTAATCCTGCGCCCCTACTATATCTTGATTTAATAGACATGTTAAAGGAAATGGGATATGACTTGGAAGTTATAAAAGCAAATGAGTATGAAAACTGGCTATTAAATGGGGACCATCCAGAAGAATTACAGGAATTTTTATCACTGGCAATTGCCCAGCTTGATGGTGATGGAGCAAGTGATTCACCATTTATATTTAACACAGCTAAAACTCAAGAATTTTTAAAGAAAACGGATGTAACTTGTGCAAAGCCAAATCCAACTTTTATCCGAACGATGATTAACTATGGCATTAAAATGGGTTACTTCCCAGAGCCTAAGCCCGTTGGAGTTAGATAATGTCTAAATCATGGAATATGAAAGACTCTCTTCATCTATTCATACTTCCACTGGGGCCACAATTATTGCCTTTGGAATGGGATAAGTACTTTTTAGAGCTTCCAATTGCAGAACGAACTAGAATATTAAAATACAAGCATTGGCAGGATCGGCAAAGGGCACTGTTAGGAAATATTCTAGTTCGTTGGATGCTCAAGAAGTTTACAAATGAGACTCCTATTAACATAGCTCGTAATACATTGGGACGACCCTATCTTGCTAATAATACCAATTGGTCAGGAGATTTTAATCTTTCACATTCTGGGGAATGGATCGTTGCTGCCATAACTAATCACGGTCATGTTGGAGTTGACGTTGAGAAGATTGAACAATTCAATGAAGAAATTATGGCATATACCATGTCAGAAGAAGAAATTAACGAAATAAATCAATATGCTAAATTTGATCGCACAAAGCTATTTTACGAGCTTTGGACGATGAAAGAAGCTATCTATAAAACAGGACTTTTTCCAAACGCAACTCCAGTTTCTATAAATACGATTGAAATTAATAAAAAACGTCGAGACATTCATACACACATCTTTTATATTGATAAAGTACATCCTGTTACAGTTTGTTGGGATTGCGGACAATTTCCTATAGTACGAACAGTACTGAATAGAGATCAGCTAGTTTCATATTTATAATAACTAACAGCAAATTCAATACCATAATGAATATTAAAAAAAATAACGTAAGTTTCAGCCAGTTGACGGACTAATTTATACCGGATACTGGCTGTTTAATTTTATCCTAAAAATATCTTTCCGAATTTAACATTACTGCCCCTATTAGTTATTAGCTTTACTTCAAACTTTATCCTCCATTTAATTATAAGGATAAATTCCACTTTCAATTGATTAAGGGCAATTATTTCTGCTGTAATTGTTTTAATAACTCTATAGTTTCGTTGTTTTGTTCCATAGTTTTTCGTAAATTCCCTTCCATACATAAACAGGTAATTGCTATCACAATAATAGCAATTGTTATAACAAACTCCATAAATTCAAACCTCTTTCCCATATATTTTTATGAACACTTACCGAAAGCTTTAGCGTCATTGTCCAACGCTGTTTGAAGGGTTTTGCAATATTTACAAAAAAGTATTTGCTTATTTTCTTTAATTCTTATATTTATTTTCCCACTCATCTCGCCATTTTTGTAAGTCTCCATGAATTTCTTCCATTGTTTTCCCATCTATCGAATAGAAAGCTCCAATCAATGGTTCCTTTGAGTGTGGGAATGACCAACCTCCAATAACTTCTTCATTAAATATCAGCACAGTTGCATTTGTTTTTCCCATATTAAACAAATTATCTAAAGGATGATTTTTCACCATAAAACTTACCGTATTAATTTCCTTATTTAAAAAGTTATCTGGTTCAGTGTATTGAACTCCCCATATTTGTTCACCTGGTAAATCCAACAAATCAGATTTTGTAAATAATAGCGAGCCTTTGGTCTCATATGAAATAACATCATAACCCAGTTCCTCAAGATAGTTCTTTGCTATGTCTATATTTTTATCTTCTTCCATTTCACTTTTCTGCTTATTATCGTTTAACTGATTGTTACACCCTGCAATTATGAATACTAGAAATAGTACAATAATTCTTTTCAAATTTATCTCCCTTATATTAAGCTAAAAAATCAATCATTATATTAAAAGTTTCTTGGGCAGATTTAACATTAAACTTTGGATTATAAGGGTCGCTAAAACCGTGCTCTCCGCTAAATTTATGTACCTCTAGATTCTTTCGTTCCAAAGAATCTATTAACTCGTCAACATGAAATGAATTTTCATTTTCCGGATAAAATAGTATTGTTGGACATGAAGGATTAATTTCTAAGTAGTTCCTAATTCTCGATCCATAGTAGCAAACAATTCCATCAACATCCTTTTCTTCACTGCATAACCAAGCAATTGTTGCTCCAACACTAAACCCTACAATAAAGATTTTTTCATACTGCCCTTTAATGTCTTGTATAACATTTTTAATTTTATTTGCGCCTTTACTAAAACCTACATTTTCCATAAAGTTTTTATAAGCAGCTTCTTCAAGAAAATAGTCAAATGAACTTTCCTTTTCTAGCAGGTTGGGACAAAGGATATCTAAGCCTTTTTCTGAAAGTGAATGACAAACTTCCTTCATATATCTATTAACCCCATATATTTCATGAACTACGATAATTAATTTGTTTGAGTTGTTTTTTATATGTATCAAAATTTACCTCCGATTAAAATGATTATATAAAGAAATAGCCGATTTTCACCTTCCGCATGCATTTCAACTCCAAAGAAGGCGCTAATCTTCATCTTGTTTGATTAACGCCCAGTAATTTTTGTAAAAATATAATTTTATTTTTTATTCCAACGAGACCAAAACACGACTGGAATTAGAATTAAAGATAAAAATCCTCCAGCAAGTGATAATGTTGCATAACTTGAACTAGCTACTACCATTCCTGATAAAGCTCCCCCAGAAGCCCCTGACAACGCAATCAAAACATCTACTGTACCTTGTGTTTTAGCCCGTGTAGATGTACTAGTTGAATCCACAATAAGAGCGGTTCCACTTATCAGTCCAAAATTCCATCCTAAACCTAGTAAAGAAAGAGCAACTATTAAAAGAATCATAGAGTCCCCTGGTGCAATTGCCGCTACTAGCCCTGCAAGAAGCAATGTAGTTCCAGAAGCAATAGCCATCACAGTTCGACCAAGCTTATCTACTAACATTCCTGTAATCAACGAAGGGAGATACATTGAACCAACATGAAAACCAATAACAAGACCTATTTCACCTAAGTCATGTCCATGCTCCCTCATATGAACTGGTGTCATTGTCATAATGGCAACCATTACTATTTGAGTGAGAAGCATAATTGCTGCGCCAACGATAATACCTCTCTTATTTTCTAACTGGAGAGTTTGCGTCTTATGTTCCTGCTTATCTAGGTTAGACGCTTCAATGGCTCTAGCTATAACTAATGGGTCTGGACGAAGCATAATAAAAAGTACAGAACCTGCTAATATAAATGCAGCTGCTGATAAAATGAAAGGGCCTGCAAGTGATGGAACACCGATAGAAAGAGCAAAATCCCCCATTACATTTACTAAGTTTGGACCTGCAACTGCACCAAATGTTGTAAAAACCATAGCAATACTTATAGCAGTCGCTCGCTGTTTATTACTAGCTAAATCCGTACCTGCGTAGCGAACTTGTAAATTTGTTGCGGTACCTGCACCATAAATAAATAGAGATGCAAATAAAAGCAAAACACTATTTATTATAGCTGCAAATATAACTCCTATTGCTCCAAGTCCACCTACCATAAATCCTATCGTTAAACCCGTTCGTCGTCCAAAACGCTGCGAAAGTCTTCCAACAACTAAAGCAGAAACTGCAGATCCTAAAGTGAATAAAGCTGTTGGAAGACCAGAAAATGCGTCAGTGCCGAGCATTTGCTGTGCAAGAAGTGCACCTACAGTAATTCCAGCTGCTAATCCAGCCCCGCCAAAAATTTGTGAGATGCTTACAATGATTAAAGTACGTTTATATAATTTTTTTTGTTTTTCTTGTGAATCTAAAAAACTTTGATTTAATTCATAGGTTTTACTGGACATTGTTTAATACCTCTTCCCTAATTTTTATATTTTCTTAAACTGACATAGAGGCTGTCCCGAAAATGTGAGCTTCTTCATATTTCTATTTATGTCTCACATCAAATCTTAATACCTTTAAGTTTATTGATTGCCTTCTGCAGTTGACCTCACTAGCTTAGGAAAGGTTTATTGTTCTACTATTAGTTTTGTTAGTAACTTGTCAAATTTGTTTGGGCTTAACATTTCATGTGTAATAAATTTCCCATTATAGAACAGACCAAAAGTCGTCCATATAGTAGGCCCATTTTGTGCTTCTTCTTTTGTCGTTATCCTAAAAGAATTAAACGTAATCCCTTTACCTTCACATACATCTCTTAACTCCTCTAATATACCAACAGCAAAGGGACACTGTGCCGTATAATAAATTGTTACTCCTTGTCCTATAAAAGGTGGATTCAAGCACTTTTTAAATGAAGGAACAACAGCTTGTTCATTGCACTTTAGTGCAACTAACTGAAAATATGGATCTGCCTGGTCTACTACCTCAAAACCCATATGTTCAAAAAAACGTTTTTCACTTAAAAAAGGAAGATTTTTCTTCCCTACTATATGTACAAGACCATCCATTCCTCGAGCAATTGCATCCTTCTTGCAATAATCCAATAATTGTTTTCCATATCCATTGTTTTTGTACTTTCCTGAAACCCATAAACAATTGATGTACATATAATTCGGTGCTTCAATTGGTACCCATGCCATTTCCGCAGGCAAGTATTCAATAAATACTTTTGCTCGCTCGTCTAGACGGTAAAAAACTAATCCTTCCTCCATCCGTTCCATTAACCATTGCTTTTTATCATTTACTGCTTGCTCATATTGTTTTGCACCTAGAGCACAACAAATGTGTTCATATTCCATATTGTTTTTTGTTAATTGAATGTATCCCATTCCCCACCACAACCTTACCATAATTATACAATTATTATACCAAGTTCCTTTCAGAAATCTTTAGTTTTTCTTCAATTAGATTCTTCAATAAAAATCTTTTTATTTTAATCCTCATTTTGAAAAGTATTTATGAGTGACATTTTTGTCACTTTCATTCAATTATTGTCACGGGAATCGATGGATAGGGATGAAAAATCTTCTTAAAATAAATACATATAAGAATCAATTAGAATTCTAATTCTTGCATTGGATTTGTGGAGAAATAGTCTAAAAGAAGGGAGCAACAATAATGAATGACTGTCTAGTTGATTCATACAGCAACTCTATTATTTTTTTCGATGGAGATTGTAATTTTTGTAATAAATCAGTGCAGTTTATTATAAAACGTGATTACAAAGGGCATTTTCGATTTGCATCATTACAGTCAACTATTGTAGAAAACCTTCTTGCTCATTACCAACATACTTCCCGACTTGATTCAATTGTTCTAATGGAAAATGGACAACTATTTACAGAATCAACTGCAGTACTTCATATTTGTAGAAAACTGGATGGGTTATGGAAGGTTTTATATATTTTTATACTTTTTCCTAAACCAATTCGAAATGCCTTTTATCGATGGTTTGCTAAAAATCGGTATCGTTTCTTCGGAAAACAAAGCAGTTGCATAATCCCAACTCCAGAAATCCGAAAAAGATTTTTGAACATTGATCAACAGAATGGAGATAAAGAAAATGAATAATTCAATACTTTGGCGCGTGCTTAAACAATCCATCCCTACTACTTTTCGTTTCTTTTTAGCTTCATCTTTTCTTATTTATGGATTGGTAAAAATAGTGATGGGGCAATTTGGTGCTCCTCCTCCTGAAATAGCAGAATTAAATGGAGAAGGATTTACCCTGGCATGGACATTCTTTGGCTATTCCCGTTTTTATGAAATAGTAATTGGATTAGGCGAGGTCATTGCAGCACTTTTACTTATAATACCCAAAACCAAAACACTCGGAGCTATTATTTATTTTCCAATAGCTATTAATGTTATGTTGGTGAATTATTGTTTTGATATAGGTGTACAGGATTTAAGTACTGTTTTAACATTCATGTGCTTGCTTTTACTTTGGATAGATCGTAAAAAACTATTTGCTATTTTAAAATAATCAGATGATTCTTGAAGAGGAAGAAAAGGGGAGATGGATTCATGACAAATTTTGTTATTACTCAATTAATAGTAATTTTCGCACTTACCACTATCTATTACTTTATTAAAGAACTAAGAACTGATTCAAAGAAAAGAAAGATCTTTAAATAATTTAAAATTTATCTATTGTTTGGATTATTAAAATTTCGAGTATTTTTCAACTAAATATCAGCTTGATAGAAATTGCTACCAACCATCCTTCTATCATATATAGAGAGTATTAAGGGACACTACGGCAAGACTATTTAAAGAAGTATGTCCCTTCCTCACTTAGAGGTTCCGTTAGGATTATATATTGGATAACGGTGTTTTCGGGCGTATGGAACAGTATTTGCATTTTGGATCACTACATGTTGATTCAGTCCAGCTATTACATTTAGGGCAAAAATATGAATCAAAATCTTCATAGTATACTAAATTAAATTCGCACTTAGAACAAAACTGTGTTTTATCAATATGGCCATAAAATTCAAAGTCATTAACTTGTATTTATCTTTTGACTCAGTTATTTTCATAAATAACCTCCTTATTGAACTTATTACAGAGTTGTAATAAGAAAAAACTTAAATTTTTAATAGTTTTTGGAATAAACAAACAATATAACCCCAATGTGCTTAAATAAACATTACTTCAATTCACGTAAGTATCGCCTAAATCCATGTAAAAACTTCAAAGCAATCGGCAAATTTTATATTTTTATATGCTAGCAGTGTAATTTTCATTGATTTTCTATATTTATACTCTGAGAATCGGGAAGATACATAGATTTTCCGAACAAATATGTAGCTCGTATAAAACAATTCAATTAATACGATGCTATAAAATTATCTAATATGTTTGCGTATGGATATATTTATTTTAAGGTTCCTCTCACAGTATTACATAATCAATTTAAATAACGTCGCTAAAAGAAAAAGTGGTACCCCAACGATTAGCATTCCAGCAAAAAGATAACACAAACTTGTTAAAATAAACTTAAAGAAATCAAAAATTGCCCCAGCCAAGTCATCAACAAATCTTATCAAAGTAATTTCCTCCAATCTTTTCATGATAAACTATTTCCCTTATAAAAAATCTTCATTTAGTTTAAGCGTTTATTTATTTCAATTAATTCTTCAAAATTCTCTATCTTCAATTTAAACGGTACCTTCCGAATTTGGAATGTAGTAAACCTTTAATATTTGTTCATTAACTTCTTTTATCGCTTCTATCATTTGTTTGTATTTTTCTTGTTGTTGTTCGTTAACCCCCCCATCTTGGTAGTAATTATCTTCAATTCCTTTAGCAATGTTCGATATTTTACTAGCAATAGGTTGAAGCAATGTTTGCCCTGTTCCTCTGTCTATAACATTTGAATAAGCCGTAACATAAATAAGTCTTTCATTCATTTTACTTATAGCGTCTATCGTCAATCCCTTATTCGAATCTTCAATGATACTGTTATAACCTTCCCAGACATTATAAACAGAGTTTCCTATTACTGTCTTAATATTTCCTTCTACTTCTTTTTTACCCGCTTGATAACTAAACACTATTGCTAAAACAATTGCAATTATCCCTAACAAATATCCGATTCTTTTCTTCATTTAAATCCAACTTCCTATATATTTTAAAAATTCAATCTTGCAATTTTAACTAAATTGCATATGTAATTTTTTCAATTTTAGGGTGATACTCATCGTCTAGACACTCCATCGAAAGTAAACCATGTGGGTCCCATTCGTAAATTATTTTCTTTACCATATTTAAAAGTTACTTTATATTTGATCATTAATCCCTGTTCTACAATAAACACCCCTTAAGGTGATGGAAATTCCTTTTTATTTTTTATACGGTTTAAAGGAATAAAAGTTCCAATAATTTCAATTTTATCAATGAATTGTTGCAAAAAAAACTCAAGTCCATCACCCTCAAATTTTACTTAGTAAAAAAACGTTCCTGTTTTTATAGGAACGTTTTAAAAAGTTGAAATTATAAGTACCTTTATTCAAGTTTACAACTGCATTTTTGTAGGTTAACAAGTTTACTGAACACGCGTTCCATTTCTAATAGGTTCATCAGGTTTTAATAGAACTACATCCCCTTCTTCTGGAACACCGCCTATTATCAATACTTCAGATTTAAACCCTGCAATCCGCATTGGTGGAAAGTTAACTACGCCTATTACTTGACGTCCACAAAGTTGTTCAGGATTATATCTATGTGTAATTTGAGCGGAAGATTGCTTTATTCCAATCTCTTCACCAAAATCAATTTCTAATTTTATAGCAGGCTTTCTTGCTTCTGGAAATGCTGCAGCATTGATGACTGTACCAACTCGAATATCAAGCTTTAAAAAGTCTTCTATTTTTGCCATATTGATTTATCACCTTTCTAGAAAGTTTCAATATTACCCATTTTTCCAAGTCCCTGTTCACTTCTTGAATTTTTGGACGACCATATTAATATTCCGATTCCGAGCATTAAAAGGAAGATTCCTAACCAAGAAGTTATGTTTAAATATTCACCTAATAAAAAAACTCCTAATAATGCTGCGGTTAATGGCTCTGCTAACGCAAGTGTAACGGCGGTTGATGAAGAAACATTTATAAGACCTTTAGCAAAAAGAAGATATGCTATCCCAGTCGCTACAATTCCAAGCTGAAGACTTACACCAATACCTTCGATACTCATTATCCAAGACATATCAAAAACGAATAAAAATGGAGATAACCAAATTGCACTAAGAGTGAAAACAACTGCTACTACTGATAATGAGGAATGATTTTCAACCAAGGTTCTGCTTATTAAAGTATAGCAGGCAAAGGATAGCCCAGCTCCAAGAGCCATTATAATGCCTATAGGGTCTACAAGTACCGATTCTTTATTACTGAAAAGCATTAGACATCCTAAAATTGATAAGAAAGTCGAATACCACCAAATTTTAGATGGACGAACTTTTAAATATAACCACTCTATTAAACCTGATAAAATAGGTGCACTTCCTATCGCTACCACTGTACCAATGGCAACACCCGTAATCGAAACTGCCGAGAAAAACAGTGGTTGATACAATGCCATACTTAAGGAAGCCAATATCGTTGTCTTGATTGGCCAATTTGTAAATTCGAATTTTCCAATTACTAAAACAATTAATACTAAAAATATGCCGCCAACTGCTAAGCGGGTTGCTCCAATAGCAATCGGATGTGCTGTTTCCGGCGCAAATGCTTGGGTTGTGCCCGTGGTTCCCCAAAGTACCGCTGCAAGTAATATTAAAAATGGAGACAATTTACCCTTCATTTTGTTCACCTCAATAAAAAAAAGAATAATTAAACTTAGAATAGAAAATTTCTTAAAAATTTTCTTTACCAAATTTAATATCCTTTTTATCAATTATTAAGAACTCTATATTTTTGTGGTGATATGTCCTCGCAACTGACAAACCATCTTGTAAACGATGAAGAATTCTCAAAACCTAATTCCTCACTTATTCTCGACATAGACCATGCTGTAGAAGTTAATAAATATTTGGCTTCTTTTAAACGAAGCTCAGATATATAATCTTTTGGACTTTTCCCGGTCTTATTCTTAAACCATGATGAATAATACGTTGGATGGTAATGTTCTATTTTTGCTAACGTTTCTAATCGAATGTTCTCCTTAAAATGGTTATGTATATAATCAATAGACGGAGGGTTAGATAGTTGAATTTTACTCGATACATATCTAGTTAGATCCGCTAAGGAAGAAGTGCTCTCCTCATTCTTCGCCTCTTCTAAAAGCAAGTACCGGATAGAAGCCCATTGTTTATCCAAGCGTAAATACATGCTGCTTGTACCTTCTGGCAAAAAATGTGTAGGAATATCTAAAATTAAAAACTCATTTCTGTCTATAGATCGGTAGTTATGGTCACATTTGGGAGGCAGATAAAAGCAATAGTCTGAGTTAAGCTTTATCTCTTGCCATTTCGTTTGTAGATCTAAAGAACCTTGTAATGGAAAAAGAAATTGCCCGAAGTCATGTTGATGCGATTTAAATTCCCTAGAATAGGACCTTATCTCACAAGTTACCTGATTTACACTTGCCATTCTACTCCCTCCTCGATTACTTTAAGATATATTATATCGTAAACAAAAATGTAATAAAGATGTGAAAAAAGTGAAATTGCTTTTTGAATAATAAATTCTTTTCAGGATGAACTTCATACCTACCTATCTAAAATTGGCAAATAAAAAAAGCATCATAACAAACCATTTTTTCAAAAGAAATGGTTTATTATGTGCTACAAGTGCTTTTACCTTCCTTGTTTCTCAAATTGACATCAACTACTACAATCAACAACTCTGATATTTGATATTTTACTTCTAAATTATTTTATTAAAGTGGTGGATTTTCTTCACCATAATATATCCAATCTTCTTTTGGTGGGCCATAAACTCCAAAAGGTTTAAGGCCTGCTTGACGAATCAAAACCGTTATTTGTCCACGATGGTGAACAATATGCTTTATTAGCCCCATTAAAATTTGCGCATTTGATTCTTCTCTTCCAAATGCTATTTGCACATGCTTCAACTCTTCGTCTGTCCATTGTTCTTTGATGGCTTTTGCTGCAACAGCACTTGTATTTTTAAATATGTTAGCAATATCCTTAGCAGATGTTGGAACGCTATCTTTATTTTCTACTTCATCTAATTCCAACCCGAATTGTGCTAAATATTCTGGAATACTCGTCGTTAAATGCCACGCAATTCTTCCTAAAGAACGACCTTCAGAATAAACTTTTTGGTTTAATGATTCATCCGTTAAGCCCTCTAAAACCTTTTCAGTTAAAAATGCTTCCTTATTCCATTCATTTAAAAAGTCTGCAATCGTCACATACATTACTAACTCCTCCTATTCTTTGTACTAGTTCTTTCTGTTTCTAATGAAGAGTGTATATTATAATAGTGACAACTAATGTCACTGTTATTAAATTTTTTTGGAGGTATTCATGACTAAAGCTAAAAGATTAAATGAACTTATTATGATGGTGAATCGAAAGAAAAGATTTACTATTGGAGAATTAGCGCAGGAGTTTGGTGTGTCCAAAAGAACCATTTTAAGAGATATGCAGGAATTAAGTGAGATGGGGGTTCCTTTATATTCTGAGACAGGTCCTCATGGTGGTTATCAAGTTTTAAATGAAAGAATTCTTCCTCCAATTGCTTTTAGTGAAAATGAAGCGATTTCAATCTTTTTTGCAATTCATGCATTAAGACATTACATTTCTCTTCCATTTGATACTGAGTATGAATCAATAAAAAAGAAATTTTACTTAAATCTTTCTGGAGATGTAAGGGATATGATTGACAAAATGAAGGATCGAGTCGATTTTTACTCTATTGTTCAACAAGAAAAAATCCCATTCTTAAAACAATTATTAGAGGCTGCAATCGAGCAGAAAGTAATTAACTTGGACTATGAAGCTAACGGAAAAATAACAATTAGAAGCATTCAACCGATTGGAATTTATGCAAGCAATGGAAAGTGGTATTGTCCAGCTTATGACTTTTTAAGAAATGATTATCGTGTCTTTAGATGTGATCGGATAAAATATGTCAAACATGATGAAAAAACTTCACCTATTAATTTGTCCGGTATTAATTTAAATAACCGTTTCACTATTATTAATAAAGATAAAAAAACGTATCAATTAAATGTAGAGTTAACGAAAAACGGAGTTGAAAAATATAAAATGGCAAGCTGGACAAGTGATGAATTAAATATAAGAGAAGATGGCTCTGGTTTTATAAAGGACGAAATCTCAGAAAATGAAATTCAGTTTTTTGCCGATTATTTTATCAATTATGGAAAAGAGGCTCTAGTTAAAGGTCCGACCGAATTAATTGATTGTATAAAACAAAAGTTAAATGACATTTTAACACAGTATATTGATTAAATTTTAAGTATTACAACGAAGTAAAAATTCGTTATCTATTGACCAATTTTCTCGTTTTTTTCTAGAACGGAGCTAAATAAACTAATAACGAATGTTAATCCTGCTACAAACCCAAAAATATCCATTGAATAAAGTTTAAAAAGTTCCATTGGAATTCTAGAGGTATTTAAAAACTCTGGCAACAAACCTACACTTGCAAAACTTATTATTATTGGATATAAAATTGAAATGAAAATGCATGGAATACTCACTAATAATAGCAAAAATTTATTTATATGAAACTTCCACTGTCTTACAAAAAGTATTGCTACATAGCAGCCTAATAAAAAAGTAGTAAAGAACTTAATCCATATTACAGGTGTTAAATTAATTATAGATTGTGAATAATTTTGCACATTAAATTCTAATTGATAAGCAATTCGCGAGAAAATTACTAAGCCGATTAACCAAGCGATTTTAAGCATTACTTTCTTCATTGTAAACACCCCTTCCTTTTAATATAATAAAGACCTTTTGTTTACTTACGATAATAACAATTAAAGGTTCCAAATTAAATTAACTTATATTGTTAATTAAAAAGGAGATGCTTTTTTCAGCATCGCCCCGTTAAATTAATTCAATAAAATTCGAACACATCGTAGGTTGAAATATTCTAAAAACCATTCTTTTTGTATTCATATAAATAAAAACCCGAATATTTAGCATAAAATCCATCTTTGATTAAATCATAGTTCTCGGGTTCAATTGCAAATCCAAATGATGAATTTGGCCCTTGTCCAGATTGACCTATATCGACTTTTTCACCTTTATTGTTATAAATATAAAAGTCTTCGAAAGAACCATTAGTTGTAAATGAACCATCCTCATTAAAGATACCATTGTACATAAAATTTCCCTTATTGAATTTCAAATTGTATGTGGTATCTAAACTAAAATAAATATCATTGCCTCTATTCAAAACCGTACCGAGTAGAATGTTTGTATTATTTTTAGTTAGAATTGTCATGTTATATTCTTTATTTTCATCATTATTAATAGGAATCCATTCAGGCTTGATATAAAACTCAACGGTTTCGTCTTCTTTAATTAAATTAAGTGTATAACTTCAATTATATTTTCCAATATACCTTTAGATGAATATTTTCCATAAAACAAATATCCAATTAAAATGAAACACCCGATAATAATCAAATACATTTTTTTATTATGCATTTTGGAATCCTTTCTTTGAAAAACTAACATAAAATATAACCCGCTTGATAAACACCAACCACAAAAATCAACGTTTTACAAACTCTTCTACTCTAATCTCTTTTATTAAAAAATTTGTTAACTTTTCTTCAGCATAAAAAAACCCAAATAGTTTTTTGCTTTTATGAATTTCTTTCATTACTTCAGATAATTTTAATGTTGCTTTCTCATTATCTCCTTTTAATTTTGCGAGAATAGCTTCACTTCTTTTAAAGCTTATTGGCTCCATTGGGTTCATAAGTTGATGGTATTCCTTTAGCTTCTCCCCATTATTAGTTCCTTTAACAATCAAATCAATTTGTTGTATGTGATTTATAAACTGTAATGAAAACTTATTCTTCTTCGTGACTGGTAATTGCTTATAAGGTTCAATTAATTCAGAGGCTTTTTCGTAACTTTCTTTTACAAGAGTGTAATAAAAAATAATTAAAGCAACTACTACATTTTCATCCGCTGGTGGTAAAGTTTTTGCTCTTTCTATTAGCTCTTCAGACCATTCTGATGGGTGTTTTGGCGAATTCATTTCTTTGAGTAATAAAAGGGAAAGTAAAAATTCCTCCTTTTCTTTTCCCCCTTTAGATAATTCCAATATTACACGCCCATCCGACTTTAACGCCCCTTTATAAGGTAAAATTGTGACGATAAAAATAATTAAATTAAAGATTCCAAAGTATGTAACGAACTGCACATCCATTGCCCGCCCTATAATCAAACTAATGATAGCAGCCACGAGAGAAAAAATCGGTCCTCCTGCCGCAAACCATTTATGTTGCTTTGCAATAGAAGTTAAATCCTTTGAAAAGGGGGTACAACTTGCTACACCACCAAATAAAAACCAACTATTATTAGGTTTAATATGTATACAATCTGTATTTTCAATTGTTATTGGCCCAACTGTTAAATAGTTAAATCGGTAGCCAACTCCTATTCCGAACAACACATGACCTAATTCATGGAAAAACAGTGTAAGGAATAGAAGGACTAATGCTACACCTATAAAATTGGCGATTGAAGCATAGTTCGTAAAGTTAAATAAACAAATAAGTAAAGCTGTAATAACTGTTATACCTAATGGTTTTCTAATAAAATTCACAATTTCTTTCCTCCTTTTTGATACTTTTTAAACAAATATACTTGGAGATGTTTCATACAAAAGCAACCTCCACAATTCAACTAACTTTACTTCATATGCTTTTCTTTTAATTTTTCAATCTTTATATGCATAATTAATGGTAATAGTAATTGGTACGAGAAGAAGAGGTCCGCTATTGGTTTTTTAAGAACTCTAAAAATACTTACTGTTGATATATTAAATGACTTTAGTTTTTTAACAACGAACATATTTCCGCTTAAAACCGATTTTACCTCGATCGACTTCTTTTTGAATACTTTCGAAAGCATTTAGAATACTGCTTTTTTTATTTTCCCGTTTGATTTCTACTGGACCTATTGCCTTTGCAATCTCGACTGCTCTTTCATGGAGTGGTACATAGGAGATTCCCACTGTTTGGATAAAATTATTCATAGCAGACTTTGTACGTTCTGGTGAATTGTGTATTGTTTTTTCCACCGTTTCAAGCATATTGTTTAATTTACTCTCAGAGAATTCAATATCAGGTCGATTCCCTAGAAGCCAACAATAGCAGCTCCACCCACCTGACATTCTTAGTTCCTCACCACTTGCAATCCATTTGTCAGCAACGTCCTGCGCAATATCTGCTTCTGCTAAAGTCACCGCCACGACATAATCTGACAGCATATAAAAATAAGCCCCATCCATCCAACGATTATAATCCGACCCTGTCATCGCTTTTGGGTCTGCAATAATACCTGCAAAGTACATGGCATCATAGTTGCCAGTAGCATAAAGCTGTTCTGCGAGCGGTTGATTGATTTTTATTTTCTTAGCGAGTGGTTTCATCGCACCCGTTGCTACACCAAAAAGTGGCTCTCTAGCACCATTGGACATGTATATTTTTTTCGTTCGTTCTTTGCCAAGAGCTTCAAGCTCCTGCATTACCATCTGCAAATCCATGTTTCACCCTTCTTTCATTAATAAAGTCTGTTACCCAAATTGGTATTGTAACCATTTAACTCCAACAACCATTGTATATTCAAAAAAACATTCATCCCACTTCCCAAAGCGTCCCCCTTCATTTGAAAGGGCGTTCTTAGGAAATTATTATAGGTAATTTCAAACGATACGAATATTTTCAATTGTTTGGGTGCCTAAGCACTTATTTTCCGCAGCATTTCTTGTATTTTTTCCCGCTGCCGCATGGGCATGGTTCGTTTCGGCCTACTTTTCCACCGTTGATTACTTGAAGTGGTATTGATGGTGATGCGTCTACAATTGGTTTAGGTCTTCTTGAGAGTTCTTCTGGTGTATGGCCACGGTTTTCCCAAATACGTGTTGTGTTTGCAATTTTCATGATGACTTGAAGATATTCGTTTGCTTGCTTTACATCATTAAATTCATAGCGTACTAAAAATCGTTTTACAATGCCATTAAAATCTGCGTCTGTTGATTGTAATTCATCAACTAGCTCATCAATCTCTTCTTGAGCCATTAATGTACTGCCGCCAAAAAAGTCTTTCGCTAACATCTTTTTTAATTTTTCTTGATGGATTGTCTTTTCGTAGTATAGTTCATCTGTATAACGTAATAATTCCTCTTTTGCAGGTACGTAGCATGGCTTCCCACTCACTCCTCTTAAAAAGGCTTTGTAACCCCCAAGATATTCTATCGCCTCGTGGACAAATGCTTGTTGTTGCACAAACACAAATTGTTTTTCTAATTGTTTTTTATACTCCGAAGTTGTAATTAATGCCCGCAGTTCCTTACTCGATAAGGATGATTTATTTTGTGAATTATATATTTTTAGAAACATTGGGTATTCTATTACCCCATATAAATTTGTACACGCGACTGCATATTGAATAATTAAGTCTTTATTATGGAGAGCTTCTACATCTACAAAATCTGAGCCGCGGTATTTATCTAAGAGCACATAATAATTTTCATGATCAATATGCTCCCATTCTGTTTTCTTAAATTTTACATGCTTCAATAGTTCGTTAGCATTATCAATATCAAGTAGGAAATAATGCATGGATTCCGCCCATGCATATGTCGATAAATACTCTGGATGGAAAGGATTATGATAAATTTTTAGAAACTCTTCATATCCTCGTGGACCACCAACATCCTCAGGTGGTGCTATACCTTCCCCTGCAATAAGTGTTGGATATCCAAAATAATAGTCATCTACTATATCTTCCAGTACTATTTGAATATACCAGCCATCCCCAAAATCATAGTTATATAAGAATTCACCATGCTTTTCTATATATTGATCGATTTTAATTCGAGCTGGCTGTTTTACCTTTAAACCTTTAAACAATTGTGTTTTATATTCTTTTAGAAACTCTTCATTGTTAGTAATAAAAATGTCTTCAATTTCAATTCCGAAGCTATGATAGGGCTCTAATTCACTCTGAAAGTTTGTTACATACTGAATCGTTTCGTGTAATCGATTAAATGTAGCACCTGCAGGTATAATCACTCGACGCCAAACTTCTGGCTGAATGTGCTGGAATGAAAATTTTAGAATATATGCTTTCAATAGGTCACCTAGTTTCTTTTTTAATATAACTATTAATATTATAACCTATTAATTTTGGCATTAAACATCCCCCCTGACAATTCAACTGTTTATAAAGAGCTAGAACATTTTCTGTCCTAGCTCTTCTCACATAACTGTATAGTCTTCCTTCACAATCAATCCACTTTTGACATTATAATTCCTAAATCATCAATTACTCTGTTTACTCTTTGTATTCAGGATGATTATGCCGTTTACATCCAAACAAATAACAGGCTCCAGTTGTTATAGGCTCAAAATCTATCTCGGGGATATATCCAGTTAATATTCGCTCAGCCATATTTTCATAGTTGCTTTTCTCCGCAAATAACCGTTCAAGATATTCCTCTTTATCTTTTTCCGTCCAATCTTCATCACATTCTTCTTCATAAGTTTCTTTGATTTCTTTGTCTTTTTGATGAATAACATTATCTATTACTTCATGAATTCGTTGAATATTGTTTGTTTTATACAGTGCATAAATAAACCTACTGATCCAATCAGGCATTTTGGCGTAATCATTATAGCCTTTTTCAAACCAATAGGTGGCTTCTGTAAAACACTCTAATTCCACATATAAATCCGCAACCTCGATGTCTCCTACATAATCATCTGCTTCTACATTAAACGCATTTAGCTTCTTTCTCGCCTCTGTTTTCAAACCAAGGTCAATCAGACATTTAACATGAGCATACATTACAACATCTGAATCTCCTGCAACACGCAGGAAAAGGTCTGAAGCTTCCTTTACGTCACCTAGCTTATACTTTACTACAGCTAAATTATGATATGCTTCATTAGATGGTTGGATTGAAAGGGATTTCATTAAGGCACTTGAAGCTAAGTTCCATTTTTCTTGTCCAATGTAAATCTCTCCTAATAAGTTATAAGGGAAATACGAGGCTGGATTCATGTTAATAACTTCTTTAATTAATTCAAGGGCTTTTTCATCATTTTCTTCTTCATAGAAATAAATCCAAGCAAGATTATTAAGAGACTGAATATTTCTTGATTCTTCGACCGCCTCGTGAAATAGCTTAATGGCTGCCTCATATTCATTTTTTTCAAATAGTTCCAGTGCCTTTTCGTTCGTATTCAATACTAGTCCTCCATTTTCATCATATTATTAGACTTCTAATATTCTCTCCCGCGCAACTCTTTGTACAGCGCTTTTAATTAATATTATTTCATAATCCCGCTCACTTTTTAACATAAATATCCATTCCAAATATTAAACGGGCTATATTTTATAATCTTTATTTAGAAGTTGCGTTGACTTTTGAATTAAAGTAGAATAGAATCACTAATTGATAATGATAATTATTATCATATAGAGGAGATAAGCAAATGTTCCGAGTTTCTGCAAATACAATAGAGGTGAAGTATGATAAAAAAATCATTCTTAAAGACCTATTGTTACATATCCCAGATAAAAGTATATCAACCATTATCGGACCAAATGGTTGTGGCAAATCAACTTTGCTAAAAGCTTTAACAAAAATATTACCGTATTCAAAGGGGCAAATTTTATTAGATGGTCAAGCGTTGAACTCATATAAGACAAAGGAATTGGCGAAAAAAATGGCTTTACTTCCTCAGTCACAAATTACACCTGCTCAAATAACTGTACGTGAACTTGTTGCTTACGGTCGATATCCTCATCAGGGAAACTTTGGGATATTAAGTTCTCAAGACCGAGAAATTATAGACTGGGCTATTTCAAAAACAAAGTTAAACGACGTAGAAAACGCTACTGTTGATTCTCTCTCGGGTGGACAGCGCCAACGTGTTTGGATTGCCTTAGCATTAGCCCAACAAACAGATATTATTTATTTAGATGAACCAACAACCTATTTAGACTTGGCACACCAACTTGAGCTAATGAAATTTCTTAAACAATTGAATGAAGAAGAAAATCGTACAATTGTTATGGTGTTACATGATCTAAATTTGGCAGCGCGTTTTTCAGATTACATGATTTCGATGAATTCTGGGCAAATCATAAAAGCTGGAACGGTTGAAGAAGTCATGACGACAACTAATTTAAAGCACGTCTTTCAAATTGATGCCGTCATCAGTAAAGACCCGTACACAGGAAAGCCAATTTGTCTATCCTATAACACTAGTCTATAAGAGGTGAATATATGACAACTTGGCACAAATGGCGTACGATAATTCTACTTTTTCTCGGAAGCTTAGCTTCTATAATATTAGCAATTAGTTTAGGAGCTAAAGATATATCCTTTATGACAATGTGGACATCGATTTTTCATTTTGATGCTAATAATAATCTGCACCAAATTATTTATGAAATTCGTTTACCTAGGGTTTTAGGTGCAGCATTTGTCGGGATGGCATTTGCAGTGGCTGGATCAATTATTCAGGCTGTAACACGTAATTCACTAGCTGATATTGGTATCTTAGGAATCAATGGTGGTGGTGTACTGTTTGTGACAATCTGTTTTGCGTTCTATCCTGCAATTTCATACGGATGGCTTACGTTCTTTTCTTTCGTTGGAGCAACTCTATCAACTATCCTTGTTTTTTCAATCGGTCTCGTAGCTCGTGGCAATTTATCCCCATTGACTTTTACAATAGCCGGAGCAGTAATTGCTGCATTTTTGCATGCAATTAGTTCTGGTATTGCCATTTTTTTTGATTTAAATCAAGATTTGGCATTTTGGTATGCAGGGGGTGTTGCAGGAGTTACATGGGGACAGCTTCCAATATTTATTACTATTGTTATAATAGCAGTTTTTGTTGCAATCTTACTGGGTAAGCAATTAACCATTATTGGTGCAGGGCAAGAAATGGCATCAAGTTTAGGTATTAATATTAGGTTTTTATTATTTTCAAGTATGGGACTTGTAGTTTTGCTTGGTGGTGCCGGAGTTGCAGTTGCAGGATCAATTAGTTTTGTTGGTCTAATTATTCCTCATGTTGCACGTAAATTTGTTGGACATGATTATCGCTGGATTATCCCTGCAAGTGCTTTATTGGGGAGTACACTTGTAGTAATGGCTGATTTATTAGCCCGTATAATTTTTGCACCGAAAGAACTTGCATTAGGAATTTTAATTGCCTTTATAGGTGTGCCATTCTTTCTAATTGTTGCAAAGAAAATGGAGGGAATTTAAGTGGCACCAAAGAGAAGAAACTCATTACTTTTATACATATTAGTCACTTTATTATTGGTTTTTCTAACATTTCTCTTTTCAATCAACTTAGGAAGCTACCATCTTTCTTTATTAGAAGTGGCCAATACTTTAGTTGGTCATGGCAGCGATAATAGTATACTCGTATTGTTTGAGTATCGATTGCCACGTATTTTAATAGCCTTAGTTGGTGGTGCTGGTATAGCAGTGGCTGGATCATTACTACAATCTTATACTGGCAATCATTTAGCGGATACTGGCTTATTAGGTCTCCATGCAGGTGCTTCATTTGGGCTAATTATATTTATGAGCTTTTTTAGTCAATCCTTTTTATATGCTGAAATGTTAATACCATTCTTTGCTTTTATCGGTGGTATTTTGGCTGCTATTTTGATTGTTTACTTAGCAAAGTCTAAAAATCGCACCATTAATACTAATAAATTGATTTTAATTGGTATTGCAGTATCAGCACTGTTTAATGCAATTACATTGTTTTTATCATTACGTTTAAGCGATGAAACTTATTCTTTCGCAGCTAGTTGGTTACTTGGAAACATTTGGGCTCGCGACTGGATTCATGTATCCATTATACTTCCATGGGTTGCTATATTTAGTTTGCTTGCATACCGTTTAGCGCACCCATTAAACCTTTTACAGGTTGGGGATGAATTTGCCCAAACAACTGGAATTAGCGTAAAGTACATAAAAAATAACGCTTTGCTATTAGCCGTTTTGCTTTCAAGCGGTTCGGTTGCCATGGTTGGTAATATTAGTTTTTTAGGTCTACTAGCTCCCCATTTGGCAAGACAATTAGTTGGTAGTGATTATCGCCTCACTCTCCCTTTATCTGCCATACTAGGATCAATTATTTTATTGCTATCCGATACAATTGGGCGTTCGTTATTTGAAGCAAATCCAATTCCAGCTGGTATATTTGTAGCCTTCATTGGAGGTCCTTATTTTATTTTTTTATTATTAAAAAACAATAGGAGTGTATAACAATATGAAAAAATGGTTCTTGCCTGCATCTTTTACTCTATTAGCAGTATTTTTAGGTGCTTGTGGAAATGAAACAACAACAAATGAAGTGACATCTGACAGTACAACAGAAGCAGCTACTGAACAACGTATAGCTTCCTTATCAATTCATTTAACAAATGATTTAATTGCATTGGATATTATTCCAGTCGGCTCCGTAGTTGGTGGCTCATTAGGCGATTTCCTGCCACAATCCGCACCTTACTTAAAAGATGCTGTAAAATATGGCCCTGCAAAAGAAGTGGATATGGAAGCATTACTTGTTTCTAAGCCAGATGTAATTGTAGCAGATGAAGAATTTGCAACAGCAAATTTAGCTGACTATGAAGATATCGCACCCGTTCAATTATTTGATTTAGATGAAGGTACTTGGCGTGATCATTTAACATTACTCGGTCAAAATTTCAATAAAGAACAAAAGGCAGAACAATTTATTTCAGATTATGAGAAGAAAACAGAAGAAATAAAAGCAAAACTTGATGAACAGTTTGGTGAAAATGCTACAGCCATGGCGATCCGTGTAACTAATAAAGAATTACGAGTATTTTCAACTGCTCGTCCAATGGGACCGATTCTTTTTGAAGACTTAGATCTTGAACCGGCTAACGGTATCGTTGAATTGGGTACAGAAGAACCCTATCAAGTAATTTCAAAAGAAGTTATTGGTGATTTTGATGCTGATATAATTTTTGTTGTAGTAAATAACGATGAAGAAGCCCAAAAAGTATATGATCAACTAGCGGCGTCATCAGTATGGCAATCCCTAGAAGCTGTGCAAAAAGACCAAATTTTTGTTGTTTCAGACCAACCTTGGTTAGATTATTCAGCTCTTGGAAATTCAATGGCAATAGATGAATTATCTAATCAATTAAAAGAATAAAAATGTCATCTTCTATTATCTCAATGCGACAATGAAGGGTCATAACCTATCTTTTAAAAATCCAATAAACATTGATACAGTAATGTTTATTGGATTTTCATATCATTTACACTACTTTTAACACCTCACTTTATCCACTATACTTGCCCTTTAGTTTTTAATCGAAGTTGAACTAAAAAAACATCTATTAAATGCTTAAAAATATTTCATATAAATTGATCAATAGATTTATTACTTACTCATTTTTCAATTATTAGGGGAATGTCTATTTTTTAAATTCGTCTTCCAATTCCTTTTCAATTTCTTCATCACTAATTGGAACTATTTTTTCTTTATCACCATACTTATTTATTATTATTTGACCAACCTCAGATTTATCAATTCCATCCTTTACTGCTGAAGAAATGACGAAATACAAAATTAGCAAACTAATAATCCACAAAAAAATACTTCCTAATACTGCAATGGTCATTTATCTTTCCTCCAAATGAATGTTCCAACCTAGTACTGTTTATCCTCTTCTAGTTTAATTTTTAATAAACAAACAATGTTATGTTCATTGATTAGATCCTGTAGTTCTTGTTCGTTTTGATAATCATATCCTGTGCGAACTTCACTGCCTTTTGATTGTCGATACACTGCTAATAAGTAAGTTTTGCCATATTTTAATTCTAGTTTTTCGTCTCCAATTGCATAATCCCATGCTTCAAATGAATCAGGAGATTTTAAATTTTCGATTATTTTTGGACCTGTGCTTACATTTGGTGCAGAAAGAAATATAGATCTTACTTCTTTATCAGGATTTATCATGCCAAATAAAAGATTTCCTTCATCTACTTTATTTATGCTTAACCCATATGATAATTGTTCAAGTGGCTCATCTACTTTTTTTCCATCCTCGTACTTTTCTATCCAAATATTGACCCATGTTTTGTCTGCTTCATTTAGCTTGAAATCAAAATCAAACAGCACTCCTAGATTTAAGTCTTCAAGCGTTTCCATATGTTCTGAATTGGAATTAACTTGAATAGTAGCGATACTGGAATTAGAGCAACCCGAAACCATAGTTACTAATAAAATGAATATTAAACTATAAGAAAAATAGTGTTTTTTCAAAAAGACTTCCCCCGGTCCTAAAGGTTCTATGTATATTTAATGCTATAGTAATTTTATCAATTAAAACCACAAATTGTAAAACATTTCCTATACATTAACTCGATGATGCAAGTTACTCTTATAATCTTTATGTCCGTATAATTACCTGCACTATTTTGCCATTCTTAAAATGGACTACAATTGGAACTTATTTAATTTCTTATAATTGAATAATCTTAAAAGATAATTATTCAAAAAAGTGAAAGCTCACTAAATGATTCAATGAAAAGAGGATTAACGTTAAATGTACTCTGCCAAAACTCTCTATCTAAATAACCAAAAATGGTAAATTTATCTCTATATTGTTAAGTTTTTGTTGTCAAATTATAATACTCTAGTAATATAAAATTAATAGAACTGGAGAATTATATGAAAAAACTGGGTACATTTTTATTATCATTTTCATTGCTAATTGCCTTATTTCCGCAAATAACAATGGCTGCACAAGACACTAATTTTGAACAAGATTTAATAAACTACTTAGAACAAGTAAGCAATGAAAGAGGATTTGAAGTAACAAAAGAGGATATAGCATTGTCACTGTCCTATTATGAAGACAGTCTTGAAAACTATAATACTGTTGAAGAGTTGTCTCAATTTCTTGGTGAAATAATTAAAGCTGATTATAGTAACGTAGATTCCATTTACGAGCAATATGAACTAACTGAAGAAAGTCTCGTTCAATTGTTAAAAGAAAATGGTGAACAACTAAGTGATTATATTTTCTTAGATGATCTCGATACAGCGGTTTACTTTTATACAGAAGATGGCACGTTTGAACGTGATCCGAATTTTGAACAAAATCTTATTGATTATTTAGCCGATGTTAGTGATCAAAGAGGATATAATGTGACAAGGGATAATGTAGTAAATAGTCTTGCTATTTATGAGAGTAACCTAGAAGATTTTGAATCTGTGGAACAGCTAAGTGATTTCTTAGGCGAAGTCATCCAAGCTGACTATAGTAATTTAGATTACTTTGTGGAAAATTATGGTTTAAGTCAACAAGAATTATTCAACTTATTAGAATCAAATGATGAAAACATCAACGATTATATATATATTGATGACCTCGACAATACTGTTTGGAAATATGTTGGGAATGACCTGTCTGTCATGTTTGAATATCTAACTGAAGATCTACTTCCACTATTTCAAGAAATCGATTTGACGGATGAAGAGCTGAAACGATTTGAGAATCATCTAATATCCTTAGAAGATCATTTTTCTAATCCAGAAACACTCGAACTTCTTGAACAATTAAACTATGAACTAATAGCTCTTGAAAGCGATATGAATAGCCAGCCAACTGTAGAGCAAATGGAAATGAGTTTGTCCATTCTTGAAAAAATCTTTTCAATTCTTCAATTAAAGGCTTCCTATAGTTTAGTAAATGATGCTATTGAGACTCCTATCTCTTTAATGGACTTAATGAAAATGGAAGTATTAGAAGGTACTGATTTGAAAGTAGCATTTTACAGTTCAGAAGGACAATTCTTGGGAGACCTTATAATTACGGAAGAATTTATTAATTCTGGACTGGTTACTGACTTAGGGGAACAAATTGTGGACAGTGCCGTTGAACAACCACCTGTAGTACAACCTAAAAAACAAATTAATACTACTCAAACATTAGCGGAAGAGTATCACACCGTTAAAGGTGGAAAGCTTCCTAAAACAGCTTCTGATTATATACCGAATGCACTATTTGGTCTATTCATTGTAATGCTCGGAATTTTCATGTATGGAAAGGTTCGGACTTCTTAAGTTGGAAGCCTTCAATAATAGGCAAAAGAACCATAAAAAACGATTAGTATTTGTTTTGTTTTCAATAGGTGTTATTATATTTGGCACGTGTTTTTCTACAGTCAATATTTATAAGTTTGTCAACGGGAACATTGTTGTTAAAACTGGTTCTCTTAGTGAGCAAGTAATAGATAAGAAACAGTCCAAAAACAATGAACCCGGACAAGCGTTATATCCTACACGTCCAGAAATTGGAGAGGAAATTGGCGAGCTATATATTCCGAAATTAGATGCAAAACTCCCGATTTACCACGGAACAAATGAAGATGAATTAGCAAGAGGAGTTGGGCATTTTGCTGAAAGTGTACTGCCTGGTGAAAATGACAATTCCGTTCTTTCAGGGCACCGAGATACAGTTTTTCGAAAACTTGGTGAAATAGGTGAAGGAGATGAGTTAATTGTTCGAACTTCGGCTGGTGAGTTTAAATATATTGTCTACAAAGTACGAATTGTAGATGAAAATGATCGAACTGTCATCGTTCCAAAGCCAAGAGCAACACTAACCGTCACAACGTGTTATCCATTTGATGATTTCGCATCCGCCACTGAACGTTATATTTTAGTTGCTTATTTAGCTTCTGAAAAAGTAGGTTAACAAATAAATATTTTTTGCCTACCTTACATGTCGCAACTATATATGGCACGAAACGGTGGTCACAGTAACATAGGGGCCGTCTCCACTCTGACGGCCCCCACTTTAATTTATAGAAAGTCGAAGATCCCTTATCCCTTTGATAGCATCGTTTCATATACCTTTAAATTTTGGTATATCGATTTTAACAATGGTGTTTCAACACTATATTCTGTAGCTAATTTTAGTAGGTACCCTTGTAGATGCTCCCCTTCGATTTGTAAACCTTTTTCCATATCCCGTTGCATTGAAGATTTCATATCATAGGAAAGACTATCCATCGTTTTCATATGTTCTTCCACGATATGGTCCACAACTGGCGCCCCATATGCCCGCATTATCTGTGCGATTTCTTCAAGCAATGATTTGATAAACTCTTGCCCCCCATCGGTTTCACGAATTGGTCCGATTGGAGCACGCATCAGTGTCGTTACACCTGACATAGCCGCAATAAATAAGTATTTATGCCACATATCTTGCACAATATGGTCACTTAGAACAAAGCTTGCTTTTGTGCCACTGAATGTTTCTGCAATTCTCTCAACTCGGTCCGTCTTCGTCTGATTAAATTCACCAAATAGAAGTCGATGAGCTTTACTTGTTTGAACAATGTCCCCACCTTCATTTAGTGTTGTTTCTATAAAGCATAACCCTCCAATCACTCTATCCTGACCGAATTCCTGTTGTAATGGAGAAAGATGGGCTACACCATTTAATAATGGGATAATGACCGTTTTTTCACCTACAAATGGTTTCAAATCATTGATGGCTTCTTCTAAATGATATGCTTTTGTTGAAAATAACACGACATCAAATGAATCTGCATTATCTGTTTTTGTTATTAATTTAGGGGTACATGAGAAATCTCCATTTATACTATGGATATTTAACCCATTTTCCTCGATTTGTGTTTTGCGTCTGCTACGTACGAGAAACGTAACATCTTCCCCTTTTTCTACTAATCGTCCGCCAAAATAACCACCAATTCCTCCAGCCCCTAACACTAAAATACGCATCTACAACTCTCCTTCATCCTAATCAATTGATTACTTTCATTATATCTTATTTGATATTACTATTTACAATACCTTCCACAAGTTTACTATAGTTTTCTATGACAGAATGTAGGAGTAGTTTGAGCCTCCTTCTTCGCTAAATCGGGTCAACAGGATACTGATTACAAAGGGGTTGCCATAAGATATGGTATTTTTAACCTTTATAGCATTATCAAGAAGTTCAAGTTTTACTCTGCATTAAAGCGTATCTGCTGAACTCACCTCTTCCATTCCAGTCAACAAGTTTAGACTAAAATCGAGTAGGAGGGAGTGATTAACTCCCGACCTCTCACACCACCGTACGTACGGTTCCGTATACGGCGGTTCAATTAAGATGAATAACGCAAAGTTTCGTAACGAACTTTCAGACTTTTCAGCCCTTGGCTTTCCCAATAGGAATTGCCGAGGGTTCTGTGTAATATGGGGCTTTTAGAAATGCGCCAGTACCCTTTTCGGGTGTTTCCCCACTCGTATGCTTTTCCATAAGGAACTTTCAACCGAGTAAGATTTCTGACTCTTGTTTGAGGTTTCTTCCAATTCTTCCATAGACACATCCTTAATCTTCTTTTAATCCAGCTATCTAGTGATTTGAATATGGAACTCGTATCTGCTAATGCAAAATAACCACACCACCCCATTAGATATTGGTTTAACTTCTCGATTCTGTATTCCATGGAGTATGGCATCTTTCTTGAGGTAATCTCTCGTATTTTCTTCTTCATTCGAACTAAACTTGTTTTCGCAAGACGAACCTTTGGTTCTTTATGATTCGTGAAACTAAAACCTAAGAACTTCCGATTCCAAGGACGGTCTACTGCTGATTTCTTTTCGTTTACTTTTAAACGAAGTTTTCCTTCGATAAATCTTTGTACACTCGCCATTACTCTTAGTCCCGCACGTTCTGTTTTCACATAAATATTACAATCATCTGCGTATCGAACGAATTTATGTCCACGTTCCTCCAACTCTTTATCGAGTTCATCTAGAACTATGTTTGAAAGTAAAGGACTTAAAGGTCCACCTTGTGGTGTTCCTTCTTCTGTACTTGAAACCACTCCATTTATCATGACACCGGCTTGGAGGTATTTACGAATAAGTTTTAATAAAGGTTTATCTGAAATTCGTTTCGCTAATGTTGCCATTAGTCGGTCATGATTGACCTTATCGAAGAATTTCTCTAAATCCATATCAATCACCCATCGATAACCTTCCTTTATATAACCCTTTGCTTTCCGAACGGCGTCATGGGCGCTCCTGTTTGGACGGAATCCATAACTCTGGTCCGAAAATGTTTTGTCATATTCCTTCGATAAAATCTGCGAGATAGCTTGTTGAATCAAACGGTCTGTCACGGTTGGGATACCTAGTAAACGCACACCACCATCTGGTTTCGGGATTTCGACTCGACGTACTGGTTGCGGTTCATAGGTTCCATTCAAAATCTGCGATTTAATGCTTTCCCAATTTTCGAGAATGTGCTGTCGTAAGGTTTGTACGGGCATCATATCTACTCCATGGCTTCCTTTATTCGCTTCAACTCGCTTTAGCGCTTGTATCATGTTTTGCCGTTCGAGAATTTGATCCAACATCACCATTTCGTTCCTTTCCGTGATTAGCTTATCTTCTTATGCCCATCTGAACTCCACCCTCCGCAAATACCCTCGTGGGATTCACCACTACTTTCTAAGCGTGAGGTTTCTCTGTTTTCTGTGCTTATTCATTCTAGATGGAAAGCCAAGGGCTAATCTCTCTCAATTGTTCAGTCCTTCCGAGTAATTCTAGACCTACTCGTACTATGACCTCTGCTGACTTCTGACAGTTCAGCTACTTGTCTCCAAGTAGGTTATGAAGGGTACTTCACGTTTCTGTCAGACCTCCCCGGGTAAGCGCATGCACTTTCACACCATCTATCCGCCTCATTTACTTGATATGACCTTCGACAGAAGGAACTTTGTTTTGTAGCGCAAACTCATTCAATCATACCTAGCCTTATATGAGATTCGTGTTCCTCGGACCGGTGTTTTGCCTCCAGCTTCCTTCAGATTCCGCGTCGCCACGGACACCCTTGCTCTTAGCTAACCTCTACTTCTGTCTTCGGGGTTCGGGACTTGCACCCTATAGTTCATACGCATGCCGGGCGCACGATAAAAAATCTGCACATTTTAAAAAATGTGCAGATTTTTACTCACTTATTAATTCTCTGAAGCTAAACTTTTGGGTCTTCTTCTTATACTTTGATTAATTAAAACTAATTTTTAATATTTAACAAGTTGATATTTTAAAAAATTAAATCATTTAAGTCTCGTGGATAATCAGTGATTAGTAAATTTCCATCCTTTTTCAAGATAACGGTGTCAGAGTGTCTAAATCCACCCAATCCCGGGATATAAATTCCTGGTTCAATTGTATATGCCATACCTTCTTCAAGAACAAGGTCATTATCGTAAGAAAGATATGGCGGTTCATGAAGTGAAACACCAATCGCATGCCCCGTACGATGTATTGCATATTCTGCGTAGCCTTCTTCCCTTAAAATGTCCCTTGCAACAGCATCAACTTCTGATGCTTTTACACCCGGTTTAATAAAATCCAATGCAGCTTGCTGTGCTTTTTGCATAGCTAAAAATGCATGTGCTTGTTGTTTCGTAGGCTCTCCCATAATGACAGTCCGTTCTAATTCAGCCCGATAGCCATTTAACGAGACTTGTCTTGTGTGAATAATGACATCACCTTGCTTAATTTTACGCGTATTAGAATAAACATGTGGTAAAATACTGCGCTCAGGTCCAGAAGGAGTCATTACGAGTAAATCTAAAGTAGCATTTGGATAATTCTCTGATGCTATACGATAAATAACTTGATTCCCAATGGCGTCTATTTCCAATTCTGTGGTACCAACCTTGCAGGCCTTCAGTGTTTCACTAACACCTAAATTAACAAGCTTTCCTGCCTCAATCATTGCTGCTATTTCCTCATTATCTTTTATTGATCTCATTTTTTCTATCTGTCCACTTATATCTATTACCGTTGACTTAACATTTTTAATTTCATTAATTATTTTCCCAGGTGTAAAATTCATGTCAACTCCAACTGCACTAACTTCTTGAGCTTTTAACTCCTTTTCCAATACTTCTAAATATGTTTTCGCTATGTTTGCTTTCTCAGGGTGTTCATAATATGGCAGAATTCTATCAACATTAGCATGTCCTTTGGCATGAGATTCTTCTAGTCCTGGTACTATTAAACTACATTGTTCAAGAGTAATTAAGCATATAATAGGTCTTGAATAGATTAAAGCACGAAAGCCCGTTAAATAAAATTGATAGTCAGGACTCATTACAATTGCAACTTGAAGATTATTCTCTGTCATAAATTCTCGAAGCTTTTTTACTCTTTGATTAGTCATTATACCTCTCCTTTTAATTGATTTATTTGTCTTGTTCAATTTGAACTGTATATTTTGGTGTTAATAAACTAACTACAACAAGTGTAATGATAGACAATGGCAATGCGATTAGAACACTATTCCAGCCCATTGGCTTATTTAAAACTAACTCCCAAACAAGAGTTGCCACACCTCCAGTGATAATCGATGCTAAAGCACCAGGTCCGTTTGCGCGTTTCCAAAGAAAACTAGCTAATATAGCAGGTGTTAAAGCAGCACCATACATCGTATAAGAATACATTTGAATTGATAGGACATCCGGGAAGAATGCTCCTAGTACATAGGCGATTACTCCAAGACCTAGTACAGAAAATCTATTAATTTTTAGTAAACTCTTATCTGATATTCCGGGTTTTAACCTTTGAACAATATCATAGGCAATATTTCCAGCTGCTGATAATAAGTAAGAATTACCTGTTGTTATTAAAAATGAAACTGCAGCTGTTAAAATTAACGCTCCTACAATAACCGGCAGTCCTCCGTTATAGGCAAGCTGCAGAATAGCTGTATCTGGTTCTATATCATTAAATAAAGCATAGGAACCTATTGTTAATAAAATAACAAGACCAAATACAACAATTGCTGAAATGAAGAAACCTATTGTAGAACGTCTTGCAGTTTTTGTATCTTTTGCTGATGCAAGTCGCTGATACATATTTTGATCTGCTAAAACTAGTAAAAATAACGGGAAAAAATATCCTAACATTTGTGGAATGGTTAAGTTTCCAGTCCAATTAAAATGTGACTCTGGTAATGAACTTACTATACTATCAAAGCTAATAACGTTAGTAGTTAAGTAAAATAATCCTAGAATAAATCCTATTAAAATAAGTAATGAACTTAAAAAGTCTGTATAGGCAACTGAAAACATACCGCCAATAGTTGCTAGGAAAATTACAACCACTGCAGTAATAATCGTACCAGCTTCAACAGTAATACCTGTTGTCAAATTTAATATGTAGCCCCCGCCAGTAAATTGGTATGAAGCAATTCCAATATAAGCAAGAATGATAAATATTGAGGAAATTGTCCTTGTTAATTTTCCATATTTTAATTCAAGAATTTGTGGAATTGTATATTTAGAAATCAACCACGTTTTTCCAGCAATAAAATACAAAATAATAATTCCTATAGGTACTCCAGCAAAATAGATGATGCCAGCTAATGGCCCTTGTTGATAAATGAAGCTAGCTCCCCCAATTACCGTTCCCGATCCTACAAAAGTAGCTAATAATGTACCGACCAACACTACGTTTGGTAATGAACGGCCTGCTAACATATAATCTTCAGTGTTTTTTATTTTTTTCCTACCTAAAAGTGTTCCAGCTACAATCATTAACAAAATGTAGCCAATAATAGTAATTAGCAATATAGTATTCATTTAAAGCCTCCTCCAAACGCAATCTATTGACTATTTAAAATAATCTTAAAATTAAATTTACAGCATTTTTTACTCTCTGTATAATATATATATTGAATACTAGTAAGACGTTTAAAATATAAGTGAGGAGGTAAACCATAGTGGAATTTCGCAGAATTCAGTATTTTATAGCAGTTGCAGAAGAATTAAATTTTACGAAGGCTGCAGAAAAATTGAAGATATCTCAACCTCCTTTAAGCCAACAAATTAAAATTTTAGAAAATGAAATCGGTGTAAAATTATTTAATCGCAATAAAAGAGTAGTAGAATTAACTGATGCTGGTAAATATTTTTTAGAAAAAGCTAAAGAAATAGTTCTTAAACTGGAATCAGTCTATGAAGAAACTAAACAGATTGAAAGAGGTGAATTTGGGAAACTATCTATAGGTTTTACAGGCTCCGTTACATACGACCTACTACCTACACTTATTCAAACATACCAACAAGCTAATCCAAAAATAAAAATCATTTTAACGCAGATGTCTTCTGCAAGACAGGTACAAGCATTAGAAAATAATGAAATCGATATTGGAATGTTGGTTCCCCCTGTGGAATCTGCTTCATTAAAGTTAAAAACTTTAAGAAGTGAACCTTTTGTTATAGCTATCCCAAGTACCCACCCATTAGCAGCTATGAAAGAACCTGTTAGTTTATTAAATTTTAAAAATGAACCATTTATATTTACTGACCGAGATGTAGGTCACGGTTATTACGACGCCATTATAAATCTATTTTATGAAGTTGGATTTAGCCCTATACAATCTCAACAGGCGAACGAACTTCAAACAATTGTTTCTTTAGTAGCATCTGGTGTAGGAAATGCTGTCTTACCTGCTTCCATAATGAACTATATTAATAATAAAGTAACCTATCTAAAATTGACTGAAAACAATACTTCCTGTACTTCTTCAATGGCCTGGAAAAAGGATAATGAATCAGCAACATTAAAATTATTCATTGAACATGTTGACCAGCAAAATCTTTATTTAAGTTAAATCAACCATACTGTAATTAAGGCTCTCTTTATATACATCATATACCCAGCTAAAAGCAGTACAATAAAAAGGAATTACCATGAGCATGTTTATATAGGCATGCCTGTTGATAATTCCATTCCTTAACTAAAACTTCTATCTTAAAACAATCTAGCAAACAACAAATTACACATGTAATCCAATCGTCGAAAACTAATTCGCATTCAAAGGACAAGTCGCTAGAGAAATATTGTAGTCCCGCTGCAATGCCAGCAATCTTAAAATTAAAGCAAATAGTCAATAAAATTTACTATCTAACCGATTTATTTACCAGCCTTTTCGACTACATAAAGCAGTAATGTGCGCAAGATGATGTCGGCCATGCCAAGCGTAGATACCAATATTTTTACCTACTGAAACTTCACCTGAGTCTGGATGTATAAATATCCTTTCCATATCAGCAGGATTTAGACTATGGAGAAGTTTTGTCCAGCGTATGTGCAATGATTCAAGCAGTGATAATGAGACATCAATTGGCAATTTGTAATCAGGAAGCTTCGCCCACTCCCCTTCTTCATACGGTTTAATAATAGGATTTTTTTCAGTAAGAGCCAATTTAAAGCGAACATATGCATTCATATGACTATCTGAAAGATGATGGACTACTTGTCGAACAGTCCACCCCCCTGAACGGTAAGGGGTATCAAGCTGTTCATTAGTCAAGTCACTTACAGCCTCTCGTAATAATTTAGGCAACTGTTCAATTTCATTTATCCATTCTTTAATTACACTATCAGTAATCTCACCATCAAATTCAAATTTACCAATTGGATATTTCTCTTCCATTAAAATTGCCCCCTTTAAAATCCTTATAGTATTTTAAGACATCTTTATTAGTTTTATCATTTTTCCAAATCTTTTACACCTGAATTATCTTTTTCTATTAATCTTTATTTCTAATTAAAATCTTGAGTTCATTTTTTCTAAATCATTAATATTTTTTTATTCCCTTTACCTCAACTTCTGTTATTTGTTGCTTCAATAAATAAAGTGTTGACCCTTTCTGAATCAACACCTGCTTGGCACTCCAATAATTATAATTTCACAATCTATATGTTATAGGAAAAGAAATCCTGCAATAGCCCCAACTAATACGACAACCCAAGGAGGTAATTTCCAATACACAAGCATACAAAAAAGGATTGCTGCAATGGCGAAATCAATCGATTCCTGAATAGAACTAGTCCAAATTGGATGGTATAGTGCGGAAAATAAGATACCTACTACAGAAGCATTAACTCCCATTAACGCCCCTTTAATTTTAGGATTACTGCGCAAGTCATCCCAAAATGGCAAAGTGCCTAAAATTAATAAAAACGCAGGTAGAAAGATCGCAAATGTAGCAAATAATCCGCCTTGCCATCCAGCAACAACAGCTCCAATATACGTAGCGAACGTAAATAATGGACCAGGTACGGCCTGCGCAGCACCATATCCTGCAAGAAATTCTTGCTCACTTAACCAACCAGTTGGAACAAATTCCTGTTCCAATAATGGCAATACTACATGCCCTCCGCCGAAAACAAGGGACCCTGAACGATAGAAACTATCAAACATTGTAATCCACTGAGATGAAGAAAAATTACTTAAAATCGGCAAGAAAATTAATAATCCAAAGAATAAAGCCAAACAAAAATACCCTAACTTTTTAGATATTGGGAAAAGTGAAACATTTAATTTTTCATCTTTACTTGCTTCTTCACGATATAAAAGATAACCGATAAAACCTGCTATTAAAATCACAGCTATCTGAGTATATGCAGTTTGCCAAAGCAATGTAACAACTAAGGCAAATAATGCGATTGTTTTTCTTTTAATATCAGGAGTTAAATTCTTCGCCATTCCTAAAATCGCATGGGCAACAACCACAACTGCAACAATTTTTAACCCATCTATCCAACCAGCATCCTCAATGCCAAATGTTTGGAGAGCAGTTGCAAAAATAATGAGAGCGATAACTGATGGAAGTGTAAATCCTAGAAATGAAATAATTCCCCCAATTATACCACCGCGCATAACTCCTAATCCAATTCCAACCTGGCTGCTGGCGGGGCCAGGTAGAAATTGGCATAGTGCAACTAAATCAGCATAACTTTTTTCATCCATCCATTTCCTTCTTCGAATATATTCTTCATGAAAGTATCCCAGATGTGCAGTAGGACCGCCAAATGAAGTAAGTCCAAGTCTGGTAGATACCATTAATATTTCTAGCCAAATTTTCAATTTAGTCATTTCATCACCTACTTCTTTAATTTTTTATTTCTTTAAATAACTCGTATGCTTTTGCACGAGCTTGAATAAGCACTTCTTCCCCTTTACTTGTAGCTTTATAGTACTTTCTAATTTTCCCTTCTACATTTCTTTCTTCTTTTTGTAAAAGACCATCCGCTTCCATACTATGTAGAATAGGGTAAAGTGTTCCAGAACTTATTTCATACCCATGTTCACGGAGTTCTTCCAGCATCCAAGCACCATAAACAGGATGTTCCTTTGCATGATGAAGAATATGAATTTGTATAAAGCCCAAGAAAAGCTTTCGTAGTATCTTGTCCTCCAAATTTTAAAACCTCTTTTCATTCTCGAAAACCGATATCGAAATTCGATATCATAATGCCAATTACAAATTACCATATCCACTATTTCGCTTCAATCAGAATAATGGAATTGTTAATTAATTTACACGATCTTTACAATAAGGTGGGCAGCCATTGCTCTTTAAATTCAAATATAACGTTTTAATCTGTTCGAATGCTCTCTGTAAAAATAAAAAATACCATTTTCAACTTGATCTTTTATTTATAAAGAGTTTAAAATAGTAACTTTTCTATGCTATAACTTAAAATAATATCCATATATTCAGTAGGTTGGAAAGGCTGACTATATTGCAAGTTGAATTTGGAACAGTAGCAACTAGTTGCAATGTAAGTCAAATAAAAAAGCGTCAACCCTTTTTGAACTGCTCCAGGTTTTTCATCTTCTACTGGGCAATTCATATAGATTAACGCTCTCTTAAAAAATATTAGTCTTACATATTATATAACAATAAGGAAACACACTTTATTTAAAAATGTTTTATTTTATAATTTTGATTAATTAGCTACACTTGCCTTTACCTTGTTAGAAGAATTATTGGCTTGCTTCTTCCAGAATAATGTAATAACAACTCCCAAAGCTAATATCACAGTTGCAAAATAATAAGGATAGTTAATATCTAAATCAAATAATATTCCTCCTAGAATTGGTCCACTAATGTTCGCTAAACTTGTAAACATCGAGTTCATTCCCCCAACAAAGCCTTGTTCGTTCCCGGCTATATTTGAAAGATATGAAGTAACTGCTGGTCGGAATAAATCAAATCCTACAAAAACAATAAATGTTACAAGTAAAATAGATAAATATGAATGAACTACTGTCATTAAAAAGACAAGTACGGCTGATAATATTAAACTATATCGAATAAGTTTAATTTCACCCCAAATTCGCGTAAGCTTATCAAATAATATAACCTGTGCAACTGCACCAAAAATCGCCCCGCCTGTGATAACTATAGCTATATCTGATGGTTTAAATTGGAATTTGTGGTCCACAAATAGACTAAAGAACGATTCAAAAGCCGCTAAGCCAAATGAAGCAATAAAAATTAAAATGAACGCTAGGAAATATTTTGGTGCAAAAATACGATTCAAGCCCACTTTGCCATCTGAGATTTGTTCCTCATTTTCTTCAGTACGATGTGGCTCCGATAATAAAATGATAGAAAGTATTGCCGCAACTGTACCCAGTCCTCCTGCAAAGAAAAACGGTATACGAGTTCCGAATTCCGCTAAAAACCCACCAATACCTGGTCCAATAATAAATCCTGTACTAATTGCAGCTGACATATAACCGAGGGCTTTAGGTCGATTATCAAGATTCGTAATATCAGCAATAAAAGCTGTAACAGCTGGCATAATAAACGCAGCACTAATTCCACCTAAAATACGAGAAATAAATAACACTTCGATTTCTCTGCCAATCCCAAACAGCAATTCTGAGATCCCGAAAATAAATAACCCAATGACAATCATAATTTTTCTGCCAAATTTATCTGCTGCTTTCCCTGCAAATGGTGAAACAATCAACTGAGCAATTGCAAAAGCAGCTGTTAAATAACCAACTGTTGTTCCAGTAATACCTAATTCATTCATCAGTGTAGGCAACACTGGAATTACAAGGCCAATACCCAAAAAGGCTATAAATAGATTCATTAATAGTAATCCTAAGGTGACTTTATTATTCTTCATCTTTATTACTCCTTTAACTGTTTTGTACAGTTATCATTTATTTACATTTCCCATCCTAGTGTATATAGTAACTATATAGTCAAGGACGGTGTTTTAAAAAATGAATAATAAAAGAGGAAAATATTTAACAACAGGTGAATTTGCTAAGCTTTGTAAGGTAAACAAACAGACACTTTTTTATTATGATCAAATTGGTCTTTTATCACCAATAATGAAAAATGAAAAAGGCTATCGATATTACTCAATTTCACAATTTGATTTATTCATTGTTATTGATTTATTAAAGGACCTTGGTATGTCACTGAACGACATTCAACAGTATATGCAAAATAAATCACCTGATAGCTTTTTGACTTTAATGTATCAAAAAAAAGAAGAAATCGTAAAAATGCGCAAGGAAATAGAAGCTAAGGAAAAAATTATTGATACAAAAATAAAATTAATGGAAGAAGCATCACATCTAGATTTTGATAAAATTACACTAGAACACTTACCCGAAGCAACACTTTATTTAAGCAGAAATATTGAAAATATATCTGATGAAGAATTTGTAGAAGTCTTTTCTGATTTTATTGATGAATTGTACGTATTACAACTTGATACAGGTTATCCAATAGGTGCTATTACAAAACGCGAGCAATTATTGAAGGGGGAATTCAACAATTATAGCCATTTATATATTGAACAATCAAGTCCAAAGAAAGATTCCCCTTATTTTCAAGCAATTGCAGGTGATCATCTTATCGGTTATCATATTGGTGATGAAAAAACAATACAAAACACATATAAGCGTCTCTTCTCTGAGATGGAACGTTTAAATTTAACTTTAGGAGATTATGCTTTTGAAGAGTATATTTATGATACTGTTGTAAAGAATCATAAAGAACATTACGTCACTAAAATTATGATGCAAGTCTGTCGAACAGAAAATAAAAAATAAGGCTTTCTTATTACATAGGTTTGGGATAAATTTACTCAACTATTTTTACGTCTAGAGATATGCATTTTGGATTTTTTGGGTATTATAACTTCAACAAAAAAGGAGCATGAATTTTATGAATCATTGCTCCTCTTTTACAATCTAAGCCAATTTATTATCAATCTCTGAAGTATCTACATTATCGCCAAACCAATCTTTTAGTTTCTCTTTAGCTTGATTTTTAACATCCGCATCAATATACATTGATACTTGCCATAAAGCTGCAAGAAGTGCTCCTATATCATCAGAATATCCAACTACTGCTGCTAAATCCGGAATTAAGTCGAGAGGTAAAATAAAATAACCTAATGCTCCAATGATAATGGCTTTATTTTTCGCAGGCACCTCGTCTTTTTGTAATACATAATAAAGGAGAAGCACTGCATACACAGCAGATGAACCAGCTTTTTTAGAAAATTTCTTTATCTTATTCCAAAGCCCATCATCAGAATAATGCTTACTATGCTTTTGAAGTGTACTTTCATCCATAGTTTCAGCTTTCTCTTTTAATACTGCAATTTCTTCCTTGCTAAGATTAATCTCTTCTTCTAATAATATTGGCAGCTCTTCCTGTTTTTTCCTTCGAAATCTTTCAAACATATATATCCCCCCTAGGTGTAAGTTATTATAAAATTATAAAGTATTTATATACGTATACTACATTCCCATTTATCAAATTATAATTGAACTTGCTAAATTGGTGTACTTTAAACATTCAAAATATATTTGTTTCAGTCAACATAAAAGCATTGCCGCTGGATAAACCCCTTTTATTAAAAAATAAACACTATAATACATAAAATAAATAAAATAATTGATAGAAGAAAGCGTACAAATCCACTCCTTATATCCTCTATATGTGCCGCATTTTTCATATCTTTTTTAAAGTCTAGCCAACTTAAGATTATTGAAACTGTAATTAAGGTTAAAATTATTAGTTTCATATAATTCTTCTCCTAACTTTTATATTTATACGAGTGGCTACTGCACATTTTACCTTTAACAGATAAGATTAATATTTATTAAATTTATTTCCTTTTAAACATTGTAAATTATTCCCTAAATTTTTGAAACGATTTACTGAACTATCTTGGATTAATAAAACAATAACTCAAATAAAAAAATAATTTCCCCTCACATTTATACCCCATGGAATTCCAACCGTTAAGAGCTGCACAGAATATACATTTTTGAATTTACTTAAAAAAATAGGTATTTCACCATTTTTCAATAGTTTAATAAAATATTATACAGAGTATTATTGTAAAAATTTTCATAAATAGGAGTGGCACTATGGGAGCTATTAACGGAAATGAGTTCATTAACCGAGTAAACCAACTAAAAAATGAAATTTGGTTTGACGGCCAAAAGATTGAAGGTTTAATCTCCGAGCATTCTGCCTTTAAAGGAATTATTCAAGAAAAAGCCGCCCTTTATGATTTACAACTAAATCCTAAATTTAAAAATGAAATGACTTTTCTCTCACCTGAAACAGGTGACTCAATTGGACTTTCTTTTTTGCAGCCAAAATCTAAAGAAGATTTAATAAAAAGGCGGAAAATGATTGAACATTGGGCAAAGCAAACTTATGGAATAATGGGGAGAAGCCCTGATTACTTGAATACTGTTTTAATGAGTTTTGCTTCTTCGGCCGGCTTTTTAGAAGGAAAAGAGAATTGCTATCCAGAAAATCTTATAAAATTTTTTAAATATGCTAGAGAGAAAGACTTATCATTCACACATACATTTATTAGCCCACAAGTGAATCGATCTCATCTTTATTTAGAGAATAGCGATGAACCGATCGCTGCAAAAGTTGTGGATGTAAGCGAAGATGGGATTGTCATTAAAGGGGCGCGCTTACTTGCTACTCAAGGCGGTATAACAGATGAAGTATTAGTTTTTAGTGTAGGCAGATTTATTTTTAATGAAGATGAAGCCTTTGCTTTCTCAATCCCATCTAATACAAAAGGATTAAAATTTATATGTCGGGACATATTTGCTGGAGGGACTTCTCATTTTGACCATCCTTTAAGCTCTCGATTCGAAGAAATGGACTCAATTGTTGTCTTTGACAATGTTTTAGTCCCTTGGGAAAGAGTATTTTATTATGATAATGGCGAGGTAGCAGAAGACTTCATCATTAAAAGTTCCTTTCATGCTTTTGCTAAACATCAAGTAGTAACTAGACAAATTGTAAAAACTGAATTTTTATTAGGGATTGCGCAGCTGCTTATCGAGACAATTAATATTGGTGAATATCAGCACATACATGATAAAGTATCAGAAATCATTGCTGGTCTTGAGACTATGAAGGCATTGCTGGAAAGAGCAGAAAATAATGCTTCTTTAGATGAATTTGGGTTTATGCGTCCTGATATTTTCCCACTAAAAGTAGCTGGTTATATTTTCCCTAAAATTTATCCTCGCTTTACTGAAATTATTCAGTTAATTGGTGCTAGTGGAATGATTACTTTACCAACAGAAAAAGCTTTTCAGTCAAGTATACGTCCAGACTTAAATCAGTATCTTCAAGGAGCAACGAAATCAGCTGAAGATCGAGTAAAAATATTTCGTTTAGCTTGGGATTTAACGATGAGTTCATTTGGAACAAGGCAAACTCAATATGAGCGATACTTTTTCGGTGATCCTATTAGGATATCTAGTGATTTATATAAGAGTTTTCCTAAAGAAGAATATGTAAAAAATGTTAGTCAATTTTTAAATTTAAAAGAATCGTAGTTGTTTACAATTTTAAAGGGGCTTCCCCAAAAAATAAAATATATTCCTATTTAAGTTTTCTTAATAGTTCTGCTAACAGAAGCTATAGAAACATACAAAAAAGGATAGATGTAAAAAGAGTTCATACCTTTTTCATCTATCCTTTAACTTTTTAATCTTTATTTATCCCGCGCTGTACCATCTGTGTAGCAAACCAAAAACCAGCCGTTAATGACAGTGCATCAACTACAAAAATAAGGGGCGGTGATGTGTACCCTGCGTATACTGAAGCAGCGATTAAAGCAATTGATAATAGTAAAGCAACGTAATGATTATACGTAATTCTTGTTAACAGAATAACGATCATGCCTGGTAAAAATAATGCTAGTATTATTTTTAAAATAATTGATTCCATAACAAGCCCCTCTTGTCACGAACAAAATTACTATTATTCTGCAATTAAAAGTCCAATACGGTGATGATCACCACTATGAACTACATGTTGTGTTAATCGAACTTCATTTTGATGATTTAATACTTCTAAACGACAATGTGCAGCATTGATTTGCAGTGCTTCATACAATTGACGCTCTGAATGTACTTCTACTCCATTCACTTTTCGGATTACCTCGCCTATTCCTAAGCCCATTTTTTCAGCCGGAGAGTTTGGCAATACCCCAGCAATCATTACACCATTTGATTTTGCAGATACTGCGTAAACATCCTTCTGTTCACGTATTGTAAACCGAATCGAAATAATGATGCGAGCGATTGCTCCAACTATTAATACAGCCAAGCCAATTAACGGTTCAAAGTAAGCTGCAAGACCACCGATTATGATTAGCTCACCTAAAATAAGTACTGTACGACCTAACTTCGGATATAAATAGACAGGCAACGTATGGCGTGTCACTTGTTGGAAGCCTAGTATTACAGGAAATAATACGAGTGAAAAACGGTCAGCACCTAAAGAAAATTGAGGCCACCATGGAAAATATGCTGCGAGTGCATCACCTGGTACAACAAAAAAGATTGGTAATAGCCAAACTTTTTTACTTAGAAAAGCAACAGCCTTTAAACCGCGCTTCGAATTTTCGATTATTGGCGAAGCATATTTTGCACCGTTTTTACGAATTAACAAGCCCTCTGCTACAAGTAAAAGTCCAGCTAGGATAGCTGCTGTAACAGAAGCCCCCTCATTTACTTCTATTCCATTAACTGTAAGACCAAATAAAGTAAATGACCAATTCTGCATATTCATAACCATTAAAATGATTATGCTAGCTGCAAATAATATAATCGGCGAAAGTAAATGAAAGACATAAACTACAAGAGCTATGAAACTAGCAATCGTCACTACGTATAAAAATTGTGTTGGCAATGTTAGCCCGAAAACAACAGAAACAATCGAAATAATAAGGGAGATGAGCAACCCTTCCTTTAGTAATCCAATTGCCTCAGACCAACCCCATAAAATACGGATATGGAAAAATTTTCTCTCTCGTTTGACACGACGATAGCCTAAAAAAATTGCCATTAAAATTACTATATAAAGTAATGGATTTATAAACATCCGACCAATTGATATAGCAACCTCTCCTAATATATCAGTTATCATTTTTCCACCGCCTGTTTACTACTAATACTGTCATTGTATCAAACGAGAATACAGTTGCGTAGATAAAAACTTACTATTTTTCTATTAAGCTTCTGAATATAATTAAATTTAGGTATAAGATAAAATCAAATATCACCTTGTAAACGATGCAACATAACACTTAAGCCCATATTTAATTGAACATCATTATCTTCATTTTCTTTATAAGCTGTTACCTGCTCACGGATAGTGGAGAAGAAGGCATCATCCATATGTCGTCCTTTTCTTAAATCATTTTGTTCACGGAATAACGCCACTGCTTGAGCAGTATCTTCATCATAGAAACCATCTGTTCTTTCAATTGTATAACCTAACCCATTTAATATTTTTTGTGTATACGCAATTTCTTCACTAAAATCGCCCTCTCCAAATTCCCCACTTAATGGAATAATTTCCATTGAGTATAAAGGGTGTTGTTCTACCTCAATGTCAGCCTTAATTCCTTTTCCATGAATCCATTCTCTATTTGGCGTTAACCATTTATTTGTAGATAGCTTTAATTCGCCTCCATTTTTTAAATCCCAAGTTTCTTGAACAGTGCCTTTTCCAAAGCTCTTAACACCTACTATCAATGCTCGCTCCCAGCTTTGTAATGCACCAGCCATAACTTCACTTGCCGAAGCACTTCCTTCATTTTGCATTAGGATAATTGGGAGCTTTTTCATTTTATCTAAATATTGTTTTTCTTCATCAATCTGTTCAGTTTTTAATTCTTCCATAGCACCTTGACCATTTTGCATATAAGCAAATACTGTATTCTTATCTTCTATACTACTTACGACAGCAGCTACGCTATGTAAATATCCACCTGGATTATCCCGCAAATCAACGATTAACCCTTCTACATCTTTGCCAATTAATTTTTTTGTTTCTCTAATCCACTCTTCAGCAGTTTTTTCTCCAAACATTGAAATAGATATGTAGCCAATATCTGTCTCTCCAACTGTTAAAACTTTAGATTCAACTGTTTTATTATCAATTTCAGCACGCACGACACTTACTTTTATATGACGTTCAGTGCTTGGACGATATAAGACGAGCGTGACTTTTTCACCTTTCTCTCCTTGAATAAGCTGCATTACTTCACCAATTGTTTTTCCTTCAAGGCGTTCGTTATCTACTTGAACGATTTCGTCAAAAGGACGAATACCAGCTTTTTCTGCTGGCGACGATTTCACAGGAGACACAACTATAAATTTTCCATTCTTCTCTGTAATTTCAATTCCTATACCAACTCTTTGTCCAGCTAATGTCTGCTTTTGAATAGCTGCTTCCTTCGCTGTATAGTACGTACTATAAGGATCTTTTATGGCGTTTGCCATCCCTCGCAAAGCCCCTTCTACAATCACATCTTCGCTTGTACCATACACAGATTTTTCTTTAATAAGTGAAAATGCTTGATCAATTACTGTAACATCGCTTACAGTTGTTGTCTCATTCCCCTTACTCATTGACCACTTCTGCCATAGAAAAAAGCAAGCGATAACTAAAGTTACTACAGCAACACATAAAAAAATTCGACTCTTTCGCATTTCTTTTCCTCCTCTCGTTCAATCTATGAAAAAACAATAGGGGATAACACATTACTAAGAGCCGAATTTTATAATTTTAAATTGAGGATGCCTAGATAATTAAATATTCTAGCATCCCCCTGCTTATTGTTGGATTATTTGCTTAAAGCGTTACTGCTACAATTGGTTCATTTACTTTGCAGGAAAAGCAATAAAGCATAATCTAAACCTTAGCTTTTGAAATCGCATCTATGGTCATTAATCTAAACTTGATGCATATTTTTTTAAAGCTTTTTGGTTTAATGGTCCAACGATATGATGCTGAATCCGTCCTTTACTATCAATCATAAAGGTAGAAGGAATTGTCAGCACTTGATAGGTTGAACTTAATTTATCTTCTTCCATTAACAGAATTGGGAATGTCAGCTCATAGCTATCTATAAAATGCTGGATGGTCTCTCTTGAGCCATCTGTATATGTTAGATTAACTCCTATAATTTCGACATTCTCTTCTTCAGCATATTTTTCATAATAGTCCTGTAAATGAGGCATTTCTTCTTTACATGGAGGACACCACGTTGCCCAGAAATTTAAAATTACCTTCTTGCCTTTTAGATCTGATAAAGTGTAGCTTTCTCCCGATAGTGTCTTTAATGTAAAATCAGGGGCGATTTGTCCCCTTTCTAATCCTTCTTCTCCAAGTTCCATTTCATAGCCGAGCGCACTATCATTTATTGCCTCACTCGCTTCAATTTGTTTCTTTATATAAGTACCAAGCATAATGACAACTAGCAGCATTACAATCAATAGACCAATTGTTTTCTTCTTCATTTTCCACTCTCCGATAGAAAAATTTTTCATCATTGGTGATTTTCTAATAACAAGAATATCATAATTGGCCATCAAAAGTACAAAACGCTAGTGAATTCTTAAATCTGGTTTAGTCAAAAATGGCAAAGTGTAGCTCTGTGGTGTATGGTTCGGCGTTTACCTCAAGAAAATTATAATCTCTAACTTTTTTAAAATTTCCTTCATAAAATAAAAACAGGCTTAGTTGTGATAATCACAACCAAGCCTATTGTTTTCCTTTTTATAGTGGGATATAGCGCAATGGGTTTACATTGCCTGCTTTTTGACCTTTCCAAGGACCGATATGAACCTCGAAATGTAAATGAGACCCTGTAGATCGTCCCGTATTACCCATTTGTGCAATTTGTTGACCTTTGTCAACAACATCTCCAACACCCACATTATACGAGCTTAAGTGTGCATAAACTGTCGTATAGATTTCCCCACCCATCGAATGGGTAATAATAACGACATTACCGTAAGTAGAAAGTGGTCCTGCATAAACTACGGAACCGCCTGCAGCAGCTACAATTGGTGTACCGATAGAGTTCGCTAGGTCAATTCCGTAGTGGAATTCAGGTCCATAACCTAAATTTCGCCAGCCATAACCGCTTGTTAGGCGACCATTTGTAGGTTTTGTCCAAGAACCATCCGAAACAGCTGGTAAAGAACCGCCACCACTTTGTTGTTGTTCACGTTGGCGCGCCAATTCAATTTGACGCTGCTGTTCTTTCATAATTTGCTCTTGAAGTTCATCACTTACTTCTAATGCTTCTGAATATTCTTCTTCTAATAATTTTTTCTCGCTTGCAAGTTTTTCTTGCTCTGCCTCTAGCTCATCAATTAATTTATTCTTTTCTTCTTTCTGTGAATTAAGTGAAAACTTTAATTCTTCTAGCTTGGCCTTGTCAGATTCAAGCTTTTTCTTCGTATTCTCTAATTCAAGCTTTTGTTCTTCTAATTTTTCTTTGTCATTTTTTTGATCGCGCATAATTTGGCGATCCGCTTCCATTAATGTATTAACCGCTGAGAATCGGTCAATAAAATCTACAAAGCTATTAGCTCCTAATAATACGTCTAAATAACTAACAGAACCATTAGCTTGAATCGCTCTTGCTCGCTCTTGAAGAAGTTCATCACGTTGTTCAATTTTTTCCTGAAGCTTTGCAATTTCTTCCTGTAATGCTTCAATCTCTGCCTCTGCAGTTTTGATTTCCTTAGATACTTCCGCGATGTCTTCATTTGTTTTAGTGATTTTTTCGCCAAGCTTCTTAATTTGAGCAAGCAGTTGGTCTTGTTTATTTTCAACTATTTTAAGTTGATTCGTTTTATTTTTAATTTGACTATTAAGTTCATCTTTTTTCTGTTCAACTTGTGATTTTTGATCCTTTAAATCTGACAAACTTGCAGCATATGTAATAGGCATTTGTATAAAAAGCAACATTGCTAAAGCTGCCATGAAAATTTGGAATGGCTTTTTTTTCATGAGTTTCAACATTAAAGACTCCTTTCCATTTTTAATCTACAATTCTACTTTTTCGCGATGAAATACTGTTAAATTTTTAAAAACTTTCGAACAGACATAAAACTTCCCCAAATACCAATCAATATCCCAAGTATTAGCAACAATGCGTTAACTTGATATAGTAATGGTGTCACATTAAGCATTTGCAGCAGTTCTCCGTGTAGTCTCGGTTCTAAAATGTTGTACACATTGTAGTAAACAATGGATACCACAACCATTGGTATGATTGCACCTAAAACTCCCAACCACATTCCTTCCAGCACAAATGGGATGCGAACAAATGAATTTGTTGCCCCTACTAATTTCATAATTTCAATTTCATCCTTACGAGCAATAATCGTAATACGAATCGTATTTGAGATTAAGAATATTGCTGTAAAAAGCAGACCTAAAATTAACACTAAGCCGACATTTCTACTTGTGTTTAAAACACTAAATAATTTTTCTACTTTACCTTCTCCGTATACAACGTCATATGTATTATCGAATTTCTCTATTTTTTTCGCGACAGCCGCAGTTTGTTGAGGATCTGCTGCTTTAACATAAAGAACGTTCCGTAAAGGGTTGCTTTGTTCAAAAAGACTTAAATCATCACCGAAGTCTTCAATTAAATTGTTTAGCTCCTGTTCTTTAGATGAGTAAACAACTTCTTCAACATCAGGCAAGCTTTTAATTTCTTTCATCAGCTTTTCTTCAGCTGCTTTCGCTTCGGTAGGGTCTTCAATAATTTCAATAAGCACACGAATTTCTACATCATTTTCAATATCGTCTGCTAATTTGTTTAAATTCATCATAATTACTGTAAAAACACCAACTAATAAAAGGGTAACAGTTACAGCACTTATGGAAGCGAATGTCATCCACCCATTACGATTTAACGATTTAAGACTTTCTCGGAAATGACGACGTATTGTTCTACCCTTCATAGCCATAGTCACCTCCGTATACATCACGGACAATCATGCCACCCTCAATGGCGATAACGCGTTTACGGATTGTATTAACAATTTCGCGATTATGTGTCGCCATTACAATTGTCGTGCCACGTGCATTTATTTCTTCAAATATGTTCATAATTTCCCATGAAGTTTCAGGATCAAGGTTTCCTGTAGGCTCGTCCGCAATAACAACTTTAGGCATGTTCACAATTGAACGCGCTATTGATACCCGTTGCTGCTCTCCACCAGAAAGCTCACTTGGCAACATCCGGACTTTATGCTTTAAGCCAACTAATTCTAAAACTTCCATTACACGTTTGCGAATTGCTTTCGGCTGCTCTTCTATAACTTCTAGAGCATATGCTACATTTTCGTAAACATTTAGACGAGGAAGTAATTTAAAGTCTTGGAATACAACTCCCAGCTGACGTCTAAAATATGGTACACGATTATTCTTAAGCGTCGATATATTCGTTCCAGCGATAATTACATCACCTGAAGACGGTTTTTCTTCGCGATACATTAATTTAATAAAAGTAGATTTCCCAGCACCGCTTGGACCTACTACGTAAACAAATTCACCTTTTTTTATATCAACGGTAATACCGTTTACTGCTACTACTCCGTTAGGGTACTTTTTGACCACATTATTCATTTGGATCATTAACTAAACCACCTAAGTTCTATTAAATAAATTTTTTCACTCACCAACCATTATAGCACTCATTTAATCTATTTTTATTACATTTTCTTTTCATTATTATGGGTATTACTCAAAGATTTATGGAAGCTGTCATATTACTTGTGAAATATGCACTATTAATATTTTGTTATTCTATTTTTTTCTATAAAATTTAACAGTTGCATTGTAAATTATTCCATAAAGGGGCAAGAATCCCTTCTATTTTTCATTAATTTCTAAAAAAATACAAAAATAGCATATATTAAATTAAAAATAAATGTACTTCTAAATGTCATGCACCAAGCCTCAGATGACTTAAAAGCTTAACCTAGATATCTAAGTGCCTGAACAACAATTTGTCCTTAAATGAAAATAGACGCATTTCCAAAAGAAACGCGCCCTTAAGTCGAATATGATTATTTCTTCTTTTTTTGTTTTTATGTATTTTTGCATCAAGAATCCTGCATCATATACCGATTTTAGCCCCTTAGTTAATAACACTAGAGAAATTCCATTCGTCCACTATTCAGCTAGCCCCAATATATCTGTATTTTTTGGTATGTACCCAAGTAGGCGTAGCATTGCTACAATTTGCCCTTTATGATGAAATTCATGCGTAATCGAATGAATCAGCAACTGATGTGGGGTTTTTCTTACAACTAAACTATCTTCCTTCCATGAAAGTTCTTTTTCGATAACTTCATCAAACTTATCTGCGAATTGTTCAAATACAGTTTCTACATATATATCAGCTTGTTGAAAATAACTGTGAATATCCTCTATTTGCATATCATTGATTACTTCCCTTGTTAAAAGAGGGGTTGTTGTTTGTGAAAGCACAAAAGACCCCAGCCATGCATGATAACAACCTGCAACATGAATTAATGACTCTCTAATACTTTGAAATCCAAATCCTAATTCTTTTGTAAAATCATTATCACTTAGTTCTTTACATTGATCTAGTAAAATCTGTCTTGTTTGTTTAACCCACTCATATTCGTGTCTATCCATAACTAATCACTTCCTAATTGCCAGAATATTCTTTTCATTATACGTGAATGTACACTAACTTTTAAAGGCCAAATTTAACTTAGTATTAATGAATAGTCTTTTTACTACAAAAGATGTTGGAAATACAATTCTTATTAATAGCGGGTTCAATTTAGCTATAAATTAAAATAAAGTTGGAAAAATTCAGAGGGAATAATTGAAGCATTATCTAGTGTTAGTTTTAATTAAAAAATCCATTTTGAAAAATGATTAATCAAAATGGATTCTTATTTCTAATTTATTGTTCCACATCGAGCCCGTTTTTTGAGTAACAGAGGGGAAATTATTAACTGATTAAGTACCAATAAGTTCGACTACAAAGTATCATTTCTGAATAAAAGCACATGTTAATTTTACAATCTATTAGTAGAACTCTTCCAAAAACTATTTAAAGAAATTTTTTATCGCATCTATGCGTACTTTATGGTCACATTCTTCGCAGCGAAAAATCTTATTAGTTCTTTCCTTTAATAGCTTATATTTTAGTGAACCTTCATATACTCTAAATTTTTGTCTACAACTATAACAAAGTACCTCATAGTAATACATTGTTCTCCTCCTAGTGACATATTACTTTTTGTTGATCTATGCCCAGTTATTTAGTATATTCCGAACATCTAACTGGGGATTTCTTATTAATTAAACCAGTCAATGAAATTTCTTAATATTAACGCCATCACCTTGCTGACAGTTTGGTTAATTCTCTTAAAACTTTCTACAATAGGGAAAAAATGCTGCAGATTTTAATTTACAAATGGTTTCTCGATAAATGACATTTGTTTATTAATTATTTGGTTTACTTTTCACTCTTTTTTATTTTAGGATAGTGGTACAAAAAAATCAAAAAACGTTTAATTAAAGAGTACTAAATAGTTCTTGAATCACTTTATACAATTTAACTGTCCCTTTAGTTTAAGTGTAATTCTACACAACCAGAATCACATTTAGATATGAATATTGCTAATTTTACTCAACAACGTAAAAATAGACGCAATCCTTAAGGAAAGCGTCCGAATGTTGAAAAGTATATCTTTAGTAATCAATAGAATTGGCTATCTGAACTAGGATTTCGGGTGTTACTATATTCGAAACATCTTTATCAATACTCAACATATATTGCCAATTATCCTTTTCAAATAATAAATGATTAAACCCTTGGCTTAATTTTTCCATATACTTCGCATTACTTCCGTTATTTAGTTTAAAAACTTCCGAAACGTTCTTGTCACTAAATTGAATTTTATGCTTAATTGGTCGGACATCAATTTTGAAATGGTTTTGTGGTTCTTGCTCACTTATAAGTGTAATTTCAAAAGTATCATTCATATCACCTTCTAAATTGCTAAACCTGCCAAAATGGTGAGTAAAGCTAATCGGTGGAACTCTTAGGGGTAGTTTAAGTTCTTGATTAAAATGCTGCTCAAATTCCCTTGCAGCTTCTTCAACTGTCTTATATCCAATATCGGAATAAATTTTTTCATAAGGTTCCGATGTTTCTATTTCACTGGCAAAACTGTTATCACCTTTAGTATCCAATCTTAAAATAAAATAACTACTAAAAATTAGTAATAATAATATAAGCGATACACTTTTTTTCATCCAATCACCCTAATTTATATTTAGAAATATTTTTCCCAAGACAGTTCAACCATATTAAAAATATATCCCTTTAAAAGAAAAAGACGTATTTCTGAATAAATACGCCGATTTGAAGGATCATTTCATAGGCCTTATTAAAGCAAAGACACTTATTTTATTAAATACTTTCATTAGTTAATTGATTGAATTTGCAATATCAACTAATACTTCAGGTATTTCAATGTTGGTAGCCTTGTTATGAATTCCAATTAAATATTGCAAATTATTTTTTTCAAAGACAAAAAAGTTAAATAAATCCGATTCAAAATGTATCCCCTTTGTACCATCTTGAAGTGTATATTTCCTACCTTCAAAATCCAACTTATTTTTTAGTGGACATATATCAATTTTAAATATATTATGTCCTATTTTACTATGAACAAATCTAATTTGTAGAGAATCATTGATTTCATATTCTTTATCTTCATAGAATTTACCAAATTCATGTGTAAATGGAATCGAAGGTATCATTGTAGGTAGCTTTACACTACAGTTGCAATGCTTTTCAAATTCCTTTACTGCCTCGGATACAGTTTTATATCCCATTTCCCTAAATTGTTCCTCAAAAGAAGGAGGAGTATCGTTAGGGTTTGCATAGACTGTTCCACTATTCCCCTTTAATATAAAAAAGCCTAGTAAAAGTAATAAAAAAGAAACACTTTTCTTCAAATTCATCACCCTAAATTATATTTGGGTATAGTTTGTCCAATTCAGTTATATAAATCCTTATTCAAATAAATGGACCAATTTATAAAAAAAGAACGCAATGAATTGCGCCCTATAATTGAAAAATAATATCCATTTTAACCCCACCACATAGCTAAAACAAACAAAGACCAACAAGTAGTTAGTAGACCGATGCAACCAATTATAGAAAAATATAACACCAAATTAACTTCTTCACTTCCGTGTTTCTTATATTGAAGAAAAGTCATAACAAAAGAAATTAAATATAATAAAACGCTAATTATCGTTAGGACAGTTAAATAGTATATTGGAGGTATTTTAGCTAAATTTTCATTCAAAGAATAAGCCATTCCTTGACCAAATATTCCAAATATAGTTGCTAAAATTAAACTTCCAAATATTATAGCATTCATTTTTCTCATCACTCTCACCCCACATAAATAAAACGAATTAAGTGGGATAAAGTTACAAATTCCCCTTCCACTATCTTGCATTGTTGGAATACAAACTCTGCATACCTTTGCACATCGAATTTTCAGTATAAACCTATTCGGCTATCCATAGATCTAAGTAGCATAGAAGATCGAGTGAATTAGAAATTTATGGAGGAAATATCTAGATTCACCTTTCCCTCCTTACATCCATATTTCGATGAGAGTGGAAATGTTATCCTATTATAATATAAATGTACTTTGGTTTTTAAAGGAGGAAGAAACAATTGCTTATTGATAAAAAGGATACTAATAGCTTTGTAGAAATTAAACCAAAAATTTTGTATTATGGGACACCGATACTACTTCTTAACACTTTAAATGAAGATGGCACAACTAATATTAGCCCAATCTCTTCGTCATGGGCTTTAGGTGACTGCATTGTTCTCGGAATAGGGCTAGGAGGGAAAGCTATAGAAAACTTAGAAAGGCATAAAGAGTGTGTCTTAAATTTACCCAGTCCAAACCTTTGGGAAAACGTAGAAAAAATATCATCATTAACTGGTAAAGAGAATATACCACCTTTGAAGAAAGCGATTGGATTCACTTATAAAAAAGAAAAGTACGAGGCAGCAGAGTTAACACCTTTAAATTCAAAATCGGTTTTACCTACACGAATTAAAGAATGTCCTATACAAATTGAAGCGGTAGTTAAAAATATTCGCATCCCTAATTATTCATCGTTTGCGATTGTTGAAACACAAGTATTACATTTCCATGCTGAAGAAAGTATAGTTCAAAATGAAAATTATATCGATCCATCAAAATGGAGTCCTTTAATATATAACTTTAGACATTATTTTGAATTGGGAAGAGAGTTAGGAAAAACATTCCGTTCTGAAACTTAATGATTAATGTTTTTATAATACCTTTCTCTTTCTTATCTATTAAACTATTTATCGTTGCCATAGTGAATGACAGAGTAATAATCTTCTGTCATTCACATTCGTTACAGATTCTTTTATACTACACCCTTTTATCAAACAATAAGGAATTCTTATTTTTATACTATTTCGGAAACTTTTATAAGTTTTATTTAAAAAAGCGCAGTTCCGATACTTTGGAAAAGCGCTTGAAAAAAAGTAACCCATTTTATGTTGCTATCTTAAAATATCTGCAACTTTTGAATGTACCAACCTAATCATTCCTTAGTTTATCATCTATATATCTTAACATTTCATCTTCAACTAACTTCGTCATTTGTTTATGTCTAGTCTAGTCCTTATGCTATGTAGATCCATGAAAGTGTTATTCCACATTCTGTCCCTTTAATGACTTTTAGGGCGCTTCTTTTTTCCGTTAGAGTCTCCCGATTAACAAATACATTATCTTCAATTACTTCTTCTTTGGATTAAAAAATACTTAACTTGCTAGCATCTTAGTTTTCTTTTAACATTGAATACTTTCGATAAGCTTTATAGAAACTGCTGCAATAGAAAACAACCATAAGGGCGGGAAGCGACCTCAAAAGAGCAAATGGAGTTTCAAATAAAAAAGCTTTCCAAAATAATGCACCTTCCATGCTCCAAAGGCCTTCAGCTAAATATAAACCTGAATCCTTGTACAGCATATAAGAAAATAACAAAAACAGTATACCTAATCCAGATGAATAGCCCATTAATCTTCTATAATAATTACTCGTTGATTGGCGATCCGAAAAGATTTCATTTTGATTATCATCTTCTTTTTGCCAATATCGAATCCCTCCAAGCCATGAGCTATTTATATAATTCCAACCAAAATCTTCATATATCCCTTTGTAATCTTCAAACTTTTTCTTTGATAAATAGTCTTGATAATCCAGTCGTATCACATATCTCTTGTCAGTTTTTTTGAAGGTGTATATTCCTAATCCACTAATATTTGTACAACAATAACCTTTTTGCAATAGCTCGTTCAGCCATTGCTCCTCTTTTTCAATATCAAAAAACATCTTAAATTTCTTCATTTGATTCACTTCCTTCGTACAGGGATAAAATATTAAACAAAAGTTTTGTTGGAAACCTAAGAAATTAAGAAGATTGTGTTATTCAAAGGCTAATCTAATAAAACCTTACTATTCTACTACATTTGTTGGTGTTGCTTTCTTTACGATAATAATCCCGTTATATGCTTCGTTGGGTGTCATTTCAATCGTGTAAAATGTCTTTAAAAACTTGTACCAAGAACGGAAATCATCTCCAATATTTGACATCTTTTGCTCTCTCGAAATGATATCCAATAACTCTTCTGACTCACTCGCTTTTTCAAAATCAACAAAGAATTCATTTAACTCCACTTCACTGAATGCATCAACTAAATCATTGTGATTTTCCACTGTATGAATTTGTCGTTCACCAGAGCTGCCATTTTTCGCCTGAAACTCGCTGCTAATAAAATCAGTACCAATTGCAAAATATCCTTCTCCATATAGCTCGTCTAAATAATTTCCCATTGATTTGTAGCCAGCTAATGAGGCAGACGTTTTTTCAATATGCCCATTATGTCCGGTTACAAATACTTTATCGTGACCTTTCGCTGCTTCAAATTCAGCAATCCATTGTAAATTGTCTGCCAAATATTGATCACGTAGTTTCATATAATCTTCTTCATTTAAAAACAACTGTGTACGCTGTTTCATTATTTGTGCATATTGTAAAGCAAATGCATAAGATTCAACGGAGGATTTTTCCACGTAAGTCGCTTTATTTGATTGCAAATCTAGAATGATATTGTTTATTATTTCATCTATTTCTTTCAACTGCTCCGTCGTTAAATCACGCATTGTATCATTTGAAACGTGTTCTAGCTGTGTTGCATATTTTTTTGCTGCATCTGCGTTTATAACTTTATAAAAATCAAGTACACCTTTTTTACTTAAGTCATAGCGTTGCATATCATTTCCATAAAAATAAACTTTCTCGTCCTGGCTTGCCGTTAAATTATAATCATACATCCATTGAACAAGATTAACCATTTGTTCCGTTTTATAAATACTATAATCAAGGTTATTGACTACCTCTTCTGCTGTGCCTTTTCCATTTAAAATAAATTGATTAATTGTCTGTCCGCCACCAAAATCACCTTCTAAGACAAAAACACGGACATTTTCATTTTTTACTAACACTTCAAAAACGTCTTTTTTCAACTCTTGAAATTCAACATTTCCATGTGTAGCCTCCCCCAAACCAATCACCTTGACATCATCTGGAATATCAATTTGATTAATAGTTGTAATGTATTGATCTGCATTATTTACTGCCACAGCGCTCCCGCAGCCGGATAATAAAACTGAAAGATAGATAACTACTACTAATAAAGAGATCTTTTTATTAAAATTCATTTTATGTCCCTCTTATTCTCATATTTTTCGATACTCCTAGCGCTAGTTATTAAAAGTTCAGGTTGTTACCAACATCTTTTTCCATTAAAACTAACGCATTAAGACTAATTCAAAGTCTTTTCATACAATCTATTTGCTTTGTAACTAAAGAATAAAAATGAAATTAACGAAATTGGAATAACTAGCCATACTAAACCTCTGAAAAATGCAAAGGGTGTTTCAAACAAAAAGGCTCTCCAAAATGATAATCCGTGCATTTCCCACAATCCCTGTGTATAATACAATGATTTAGGATCAACTATTGCTTCTATATCAATAGCTCCTGTAGTTTGCAGTGCAACGAAAATTGGTAAATAGCATATCGCCATCTGCATGAACATATTAGATAATCTTTTATATTTCCCAGCTCTTGATTTTTTATCTGAGAAAATATCATCATCACTATTGTGATCCATTTTTTTGAAATACTGTGCACCTGAGCTTTTCGTTCCTATGATATGCTGCCAGCCACTATCTTCAAATAAAGTACAATATTCGATGAAATCCTCTTGCTTTTTAAATATTCTATAATCGATCTTAATTACTGTATCCTTAGGTTCTGCCTGACGAAATTTATACCCGAAAGAGACACTTTCTAATTGATATCCCTTATTCGCCATTTCTTTTAACCATTTTTCTTCTTTATCATAATCAATAAAGTATTTAAACTTTCTCATAATTTCCCCTCCAAATTATTTGTTCAATAATCTTTCTGTCACACGAATTAAATGCTGCATTCTTTCAAAATCCAATTTCAAAACTTCTAACCCTTTTTCCGTAATTACATAAGTTTTTCGACGTTTATCTTCACCTTTAACAGATTGGATTAAATCATGTTTTAGTAAATTTTCAATAGCTCCATAAAGGGTTCCAGCAGCTATTCTTACTTGCTGGTTACTTAATTCTTCAACCTTTTGCATGATAACGTACCCATGAGCAGGCTCTAACAAGGATAAAAGTACATAGTATGTGGTCTCTGTTAATGGTAAATGTTTATTTCTATTCATAATTTCCTCCAGCATCGATTAAGTTCAACTATACAGTTTAAATATACAGTTGAACTGTATAGTTTGATTATATACAGTCAAACTGTATATTTCAACAAAAATTACTTTAAAATTTTCACCGTCATTCAGTTTCCGAATGGGAGCGCCTACTTACTTTGTAGAGGATGATTACTTAGCAAAATTAGATACTGACTCAATACCAGACCCTTTGTTTGTATACGAACCTAGCAGAAGCTATGGTAACGTTCTGAGAACTAAATAAAATAGCCGATTCCTCAATGTACAGGAGGAATCGACTTTTTCGGTTTAACGCACTTAGCGTGCTAAAGTTGTGAAATGTTGATGGTTTCCATTTAAAGAAGTTATTTCACATTCTTGTGCTATTCATTTACTCATTTATCAATCTGTAGCTATTACATTTATTAGTAAGATAATTAAAACCTATCAGTTTAATGTTTAATATAACCGCTTAATTAAATGTTGTTAATTCTTCTGAAACCGAATTTAAAAAATCTTTTTCAAATTTAATATAGTAAGCCCCATTTATCTGCGTATCTTTCATTCCATCGATTAATGATACTAATTGAATCGATGGAAGTTCCATTTTATTCTCTACCAAATGATCAAATGGCATATTACCTTCTATCGTAGTAGTTAGTTCTTTTAATTGTGATTTTGGAAGTTCGTTTTTTGTTTTATGAATAACAGCACTAATGAGGTTGACTAGGTCTTCTTCACCCAAGCTTCTTTCCGTTGTAGCATCTACCATTAATGCCACAACCTCTTCTCCATTTAAATGATGCGTCCCCTTTTCGAATTCAAATGCCACTTGAGATATAGCTCTTACTTGAATATCTTCTTGCAAGTCGTACTCTATACCATTCATTAAATCTATCATTGATGAAAAGGTTTCTAAATCCATAACCGCATAATAATCAATTGTTAAATTAAATAGCTTAGACACTGTTGTTCTTACATTTTCAGCCCCTCCTGAACCGTAAACATAAGCATGGGTCAATTTATCATATAAAGTAGTTCCATCATTATCTAATATAGGAGCATAAGCATCTCGAGGGATAGATACAACTTTCATCATTTTTTTATCTTTACTATAAGTAAATAAAAGGTTAATAGGTATTCTATTATTCTCATCTTTCACCGTAAATAATGCAGTAAAATCTTTGTCTTCTGGAGCTACTACTCCAATTGAATCCGTTCCGTTATTTTCGTTATTAATATTTCCTTGAAGGATTGAAGGAATAAAGAAAAATATACACAAACCTACCGCTAACAAAGATACAGTCAGTGGAGCGAATTTTTTTGAAATAGATATAAGAGATTTCTTTTGTGTATGTTCATTATCCATTTTAATTTGTTCAAACACTTTATTACGGTCTTCTTTCGTAAATCTTAATTCTTGATCAGACACATTATTAAAGTTATATTTTATTCGTTTATCTTCCATTAAATTCAGCCTCCTTTATCATCGATTCTAATTTTTGCTTCGCTCTTCTTAATCGAGTTTTCACTGTATTAACTGGAATATCTAAAACGTCCGCAATCTCCTCTGTTTTTAATGAATCATAGTAGTACAGATAAATTACTTCCCTATACATTTTCGGAAGAGAAAAGATATTATCTTTGATTTCTTCGTTAGTATATTTATCGATAACTGCTTTTTCTGTTGATGGTAGTATTGACCTTGTCGTTTCACTTAAAATACTTCTTACTTGTACCTTTTTGTAATTCCAACTTTTTAAATAATCTTTACATTCGTTAATTGTTATACGATAAAGCCATGTTTTTATTTGTGCATCAAATCGAAACGAATCCAAGTTTTTATAGCATTTGATAAAAGTATTTTGAACCATATCCTTAGCAATCCCTATATCTTTCACATATGAAAATGCCAATCTTACCAACTCGTCGCCATATTCAATCATTATCTTTTCTAATATGAAATCTTTTTCTTCTTTGTCCAATCTACTACCCTCCCTTTCAACCTATTTCAAATTCTGCTATTAGACGATTACCAAATAATATTCGGTTCAATTTTATAAAAAAATTAATAAGACTTCTTTTATATAGTAGATAAACACAACTCGAACCAAATATGCCAAGTTATTTATACGGATTTACATAAAATTACTTCACTTTCCAATTCTTCATAAAAAAATATGTACAGAGCCACCAATCTGCTCGATGTGGGAAATTTCACTCTATAAATAACCTTTTTTCAGAAAACATCCTTTCGCAGTTAGTATATAATCGCTAAATATTGAGAATAAATTATTTTTTATTTGTCTACTTTTTCTATTCTTCAATCGTTGTATAAATGAGGAGGAAAAATATGAATCAAAAAGACACGTTCACCTCCTATCTAATTCAAATTGGAGAGGAAGTGTTTCTACTTTTACGCTCAAAAGGAGCATCAAAAGAAGATGCAGAAGACATTATTCAAAATACATTTTATAAAATCTATTCAATGTTAACTGACCTAGACGAAAAAATAATTCGTCAATGGTTTTATCGGGTAGCTCTCAATGAGTTTATTGATTTAAAGAGGAAAAAGTTTCAGCATAATGCTCCACTTTCTGATGAAATCCAATCAAAATTAGCAAGTGGGAATGCCGACTTTGAACAACTTTTTAATCAAGATGAAATAATGTATTTGTTGAAAAATGTAAAAAAAGAATATAGGGAGATTTTTGTTTTGAAATATTATTACGAATTTTCTTACGAGGAAATCTCACAATTACTTCATTTACATATGGATAATGTTAAGCAAAAGCTATACCGCGCAAGAAAAACAATTCGTACAGAAGTTGGAGGGATTAAAGCATGGATCCATCGATTCAAAATGCATTAAAAAAAGCAAAAAGAAAACAATGGATTATAATTACGCTAATTTCGATGGTCGTTTGTGTTATCTTATTATTTACATTTAATCGACTCGGAAACTATTTGTCTGCCCAAAATACAGCTCGATTACATGACAGTCTCTTTTTACAACACGCTATTTCTCAACCTAATGTAACCATTGACTCCCAAGTAACGGCTAATTCATCAATGTTTGGCGGCAATATTATTACAAACCGATCAAAAAATATAAATGGTTATCTAGTTCCTTGGAGTACTTTAACTAGCTCTTATTCGTGGTTTGGAGTTGATATTGACCACAACGAATTAATCCCTGGAATTCAATTAAATGGCACCAATAGTTATGAATACGATAAACAAACGAAGCAAAAAGTTGCAACCTTTTATCATCCGGCAATCGAACAATATTATGACGGGGTTCAAAATGAACTCGAGGAAGTTATTCAAATGAATAATTACGTCGCTGAGGTGGCTATCTCATTCAAAGAGCCGTTAACAATCAAACAAATTCGACAAAACATACCTGAAAATTTAAATATAGCTTGGCTTTATATGACGTCAGAAATTGTAGATGAAGATTCTGGGCCATCGAGTTTACCGGTTTACGGTTATTCAGATCCTGACCTTTCAAAAGAGGCATTCGCTGAATTTATCAATAATCTAAAACAATATGACAATAATCAATCAATCGAGGAAATCCAAAAATATATTGAAGAAAACGAAAACAAACCGTTTAACGAAGTTACAGTACTAGGTGTTATGGTAACAGGCCGTACTGAAAACTTTAAAGAACTGGTAGGGAAAGACTTTATTCGAGGAGCTTCAGTAGGAGTAACTGCACCAATTGTTCCGTATATTCAACCTATAAAATAGTAATTTGATATATATTGCAAATTGTAATTTGTTAAATATCTCAATCTAGGTATGATAGTTATAGTAATAGTGCCAACCCAGATTAGGATTGGCACTAAACTATTTCTTATTCGCAGCGCACTTGGAAGAAAGTGCTTAAAAAAGCGGTAAAAGTTCGTAAATATTATATGAAATCACATAAAAACCACTAAAAAGTGAGTGAAAAGTGAGTGAAACCGCGTAAAAAATAGTATCGTATCATTAAATATTTTTGATTACATTATTCAGCCAACTTTTTAGAAGCAATCTCTAATTCTTTCTCTAAATATCTCTGAGGATCTCCCCATTGATATTTTTCCAAAAAAGTCTTTCCCAAATGTATTAACAATTAACTGCAAATCAATGATGAGTTTTCTTAGTTCTATTCTCTCTTTGTCACTTAAATTTCCTTTATACGATTCCTGCCCCAGCCTATACAATAAGTTCATAGAATTCCAATTAAATTCCGTAAAATTCCTTGGAAATTCGACTATTGACATTGATTAGTATGAACGGTTCTTTTCAAACTCTAATGCCAAACTATAAAGAGTTTGAGGTTTAATATCATTTAAGTTTCGATTATCCAAAGTCATTGCAGCTCGATAATAAGTTGCAATTTACTCTTTATATATTTCTCTCTGCTGTTTTTCAATCAATTGATGTTGTTCAAACACGATATATCCTATTGAAATAATACAGATTATAGATATAAGAATAAAATACTTAATGAATTTTTCCATAGTAAGGTTAACTCATCTTGAGAAGATATTTATCCTTATTTTACCTAACATGTTTTAAGATGATAATGGTAATTAGTGCCGCTAGATATTAATCTATAAATGCATTTCTCTATATTACTTACCTACATACCTCCTTCTCAACAAAAAAAATAAGCGTTTGAGAAAATTCTCCCTTTACTTTAACTAAACTCCCGTTGCTAAAAACAATCAAAATAAAAATATTTAAAAAAGTTTAAAAATTACACTGAATTTGATTTTAAAGCATGTTACATTCAACCTGTATCATACAAATATGAATCAAGAAAGGAAGAAGAAATTATGAATTTTAAAATTGAAACAATTCCGAACTATCGTGTTGCTTATATGCGACGAGTCGGCCCGTATGGGAATGGAAACATTGAAGTGTGGGAGAATTTTAAAAAATGGGCTAAGGAGAAAAACCTTCTTAAATCAAATACTATACTACTTGCAGTTCAGCAGGATAACCCTGAAACAACACTACCTGAAAATTGTAGATTTGACGCATGTATTGTGATATCTGAGGATTATCAAATAGATGATTCAATCAGCGAGAATGAACTTCCTGGTGGAAAATACATGATATATGAAGTAAAACATACAAGAGAAGATATTCAAAATGCATATTCTAGTATTTTTCCATCTATACAAAAAAGCGGATATCAAATAGAAAATAAACCAATTTTCGAAAGATACATTGGTGATATGAGTAATAATCATTATTGCGAAATATGTATACCTATAAAACAATAATAATAATAATAATATTGTTTTATATAACATTGGAAAAATAAGAGAAGAAAAGTTAGTTATTATTATATTTAACTTCTTGTTCTTCTCTTATAAACTTTCCTCTTTAGACGGTTGAGAACTATTAGCTGTTTTGTTGAATAACAAAAAATTATTATATTAACAATAGTTTACCTTAGAATTTAAGAAATTAATTAAAGAACTGAAATTTCCCCATGCTTTCCCAAATATATTTTTTATTTGTAAGGTTTAGTTGCCACGAGACAGCCGATAGTTTCCTTACTCAAACTGGCGTTTAAATGATTTACTGGCGAAAAAGTAAGCGATAATCATGATGCCGACGCACCAGGAGAGCGCGATCCAGATATCTTTACCAACAGCCCCTTCATATAATAGGGCACGAATAGCATTCACGATTGAAGTTACGGGCTGGTTCTCAGCAAACAGACGGACAATTTTAGGCATGGTTTCAGTAGGGACAAAAGCCGAACTGATAAATGGTAGGAAAATCAGCGGGTACGAGTAGGCTGTCGCTCCTTCCATAGACTTCGCTGTCAATCCAGGAATGACCGCTAACCATGTCAGCGCCAGTGTAAACAGACCGATTATCCCAACTACCGCGAACCAATCCAGGAGATTAGCGCTGGAACGGAAGCCCATCAATAACGCGACCAGGAACACCAGCATGAGAGTCAGCGCATTGGAGACAAGCGATGTCAATACGTGAGCCCATAATACCGATGAGCGCTTGATTGGCATGGTAAACAATCGTGCCATCAGCCCACTATTTACATCTGTAAACAGCCGTACGGAAGTGTAAGCGACGCCGGATGCGATAGTAATCAGCAAAATTCCTGGCAATAAATAATTGACGTAGTTGTCCGTGCCTGTATCTATGGCGCCTCCAAATACATAAACAAACAACAACATCATCATAATCGGCGTAATTGCCACCGTGATAATTGTATCCGGGCTGCGCATTATGTTACGTATTAAACGCCCCAATAATACCCCTGTTTCGCTTTTCATTTATATTTCCTCCCTCTATAAATGTTGATATATCAACGGTTTGACCCGTTTTATCTAATAGAAAAAATATTTTTTAAAGAATAATATTTTAGTATTTTACAATACTTCAATTCATTTACAGTTTGAGGATACGCTTCGCTAAAGTTAATTGGTAGTAATTAACTTTCCGTTCCAATATGTGATGCACAATTGGATCTCTGCAATGCTTATGATGACGTACCCTCCCATGTCTCTTGGCGTCTAGCGCATACATTCCTTCGTTCGGTCTATTCATAAGGCAGAGGCTGGCGATGCTCCTTTAGGGACTCGTAGTCGGATGGAATAAATAATGCCGGCTTCTCCGTGTCATCCTTTTGTAATTTAATCGAGCTAAGGTGTAGCTTAGGCTGCCTCTACGAGACAATAAAGGTCTTTCATCATAAGTTGTTCATCAAACTGTACTTTCTTCTTGCATAGAGCGTGTAAAATCTTCAGTAACTTACCACAAAGGACAACCATCGATTGCTTCTTTCGAAGTGGATTAACTGTGCGTGTGGTGTAATATTCATGTAATTGCTTAAAGGCTTCATTATGGCGAATCAACGGTATCATAACTCGGAATAAGAGAGAACGAAGCTTTCTTCTTCCTCGCTTTGAAATGCGTTTCTGACCTTTGTGTTGCCCAGATGAGTTTTCACGTAATGTGAGTCCCGCTAGTTTGATTAATTGGCGTGGATGCTCATATTGAGTGAAGGAACCAATCTCTGAAAGAAGATCGACGATTGTTACATCGCCAATACCAGGCACAGTGGCTAGATACTCATAATCCGTCATTTGTTTCGTTAATTCAATTAATTGTTCTGTTAGACTATCGAGCTGTTGTTGCATCAATTTGCGTTGACTAAGGAGTGTGGCAATTTCTATTCGTGCCATCGTAAGACCTTCTGTCAACCCGATTGAAGATTGAGCAGCCTCGACTAATTGTTTTGCCTTCGGCAATTGAGGTGATTTTAATCCCTCTACCTGACGGTATAAAAACAATAATTCTTCGGGAGATTTACCGAGAATATCAGCGGGTAGAGGTGTCTTTTCAAGAACCGCATACGCCATCTTTCCGAAACTTTTAAAAACAGACATAAATTCTGGGAAAAAGCGATCCAACCATCGAATGAGACGATTTTGTAATGCATTGAGATCTTCTTGTATCTTTGAACGTAACGTGGCACCGTTTCGTAATTCCGCTTCCACGCCTTCTAGAATACGTGGATAGCTAAAACGTCCATCACGTATTAGACGCGCAATTACAAGTGCATCCTTTTGATCGTTCTTCGTTTGGAGATTATCGTCCAATTCTTTGGATTTGTTCACATGGCTCGGATTCACCATGATAAACGGAATCCCATGTTCAAAAAGATAGACAGCGAGATTCATCCAGTAGTGGCCTGTAGGCTCAAAACCAACTAATATTTCGCTTTTATCATGCGTAGTAAGTAAAGTTAATAACTTTTCATAAAATGCATCAAACCCATTTCTTGATTGCGTGAAAGGGAATGACTTTTGAAGCACACGGCCTCGTTCATCAATTGCGCAAGCATAATGTTTGTGCTTAGCGATATCGATACCTACGACGAGTGTATTTTCAGTGACTTGATTAATTTTCTGGTTCGTATTAAAATTCATAGACGGAGTCCTCCTGTGTGATGATGGGTCAATGGCTGTTGACACTCATGCATCATACTAGAGGGCTTTTTTTATTTCAAGACCCTGAAAATCCTTCTAACAGGAATGCTCCTTTTTTATAAAGCTGAACAAGATTTTCTAAAAATATTGGATGGAATATCTTATGCAGCTACGTTGATTTCAAAATGTTGATTTTTGAAGATACAAAATCCCATTTTTTCCAAAACAATTCAAGTTCTTGACGACCGGCCTCATTAAGTGAGTAAAACTTACGTGGTGGACCCATATCTGACGGTTTCTTTTCTACGTTTACCAGCTTTTTCTTTTCTAGTCGAACGAGGATGGTGTAGACAGTCCCTTCCACGACTTCGGTAAACCCGAGCTGGTTTAGGCGCCGGGTAATCTCGTAGCCATAGGTTTCATGGCGGCTGATGATTTCCAGCACACAGCCTTCAAGCGAACCCTTTAGCATTTCAGTTAAATTTTCCATGTTCAGTTCCTCCCCTATTCTGTCTGACTTATATTCAGTATTACTTAGTACCAAAGAAAATTTTAACTTAATAGCATTTGGGTAAACATGCTATTAAGTATTGCTTATTACAAGTATATTGCATTTAGTAGTAGAGGTGTCATTTATTTTAATTGCAACCTGTTATTATATATCATCTGTATTCAGTATTACTTACTACAGGTATATAGTAACACGTAGTAGATAGACTGTCAACTGGATTTCTAAAAATTTTTAAGTAGCTATGCCCATTGGATGAGAAACACTTTTATTAAATTAATCACCCTAATTATATTTAATTCAGTTTGTTCCAATTTAGTTACAACAATTCTTATTAAAGGTAACTGAACGGATAAATAAAGAAAGATTGTAATTTCTCCTCTGAAATTGCGCACTTTTGCGGAATAACCAGAACATAATTCGAATCCTAAAATCAATTAGTTTTAAGCTTTACTACTGTGTTCGAGCCAAACCCTATAGGCATCATAAATCTCCAGTATCATCATTTGTGTAGAAACCCTATACCTCTATTCCTCTTTTGCTATCATTTAATATGATTTATCTTCATTTCACACTGAATGATATTTACAGCTTCTTCTAACATCTCTCTATTATTTCTTTTTATGCCTTCCAATAACAGTACAACATTGTCAGCTGTCAGGAAAAAATAGAGCTTTTCAAACTTATGTTGAATATTTTCTTCCTTTCTATGTTCCATCACATTTTTCGTAAATAATTCTCCAAATTCCTCCAACAAGTATAAATATTCATAATCAGGGTCACCAATTTTCATGTCACCAAAATCAATGATTCCAGTTAATTCTTGCCTCTTTTGATCAAATAGTAAATGGTCCATCGATAAATCAGCATAAAGAACCTTAGGTGAATATCTGAAATGGTTTTTATTTTTGAGGTATTTTTCAAATCGAAAAGAAATATAAGTTTGCATATCTTGATTGATTTTATTAAAGGCTTTTTCCTTCACCTCATTGAAAATATCTAAATAATATTGATAGAAGTTCTTTTCAGGAATATTTAGGCTTTTTGCCTGTTCAATACTGAATGAACAGACTTGATCTATAAATTCAGCAATTTGATAGGAGATTTTTTCTTTAGTTTCTGATGGCAATGAGCAAAATAGTTGTTCATTCATTGGTTCTCCTGTTAATAATCTGTAGCCGACAAAAGGGTATCCATTATCTTGTTTCCCACAATAAATAAATTCCGGTATGTTTAAAGAAATATGTTTTTTTAGGTAAAGTAACGCCTTTATTTCTTTCTTTATATCAATGGCCCCGTCTTTATCTTTTGGAAATCTAAATACGAGCTCATGATTGATCAGATAGGCAGTATTCATCCAACCCTCACCAAGTTGCATAATGTGATTAATTTTCATGTTTTCAAAATTACTTGTAATCATTTCCTTAACCCACTCAAACTTAGCATTTTTGAAACTGCTATCCATTTTACTCAGTCTCCTTTAATAGTATGGGTAGTGCCATTTCCAATAGACTCCAACCATTAGTTTTTCTTACAGCTCAACCTAATACCAAATCGCTAATCTTGATTCTCCAAATCATATGATCATATCCTTTGCCCCAATAGTCCTGTAATAAATAATTAGGCTCTCCAAATTTCTTTTTCCAAATTTTTTGTGAGCTTATATATCCACAATCTAAGCAAAATTCTTCTATGCCTCTACTCTGCAAAGTATAATACATCTTATTCAAAAGTAAATTCCCTATCCCCATTTTCTGGTAATAAGGATGAACGAATACTGTACCTATTTCAATTAGCTCTTTGAAGGCGTTGTTTGTACAATTACATATAAGATCACTTGCTGGACCATATTCAATTGAACCGATAATTTTATCACCATCTAAAGCAATCAAGAAATATCGTTTTTCGCCATTGCTTTCAAAATCACTTTTTAAGTATTTTTCCTTAACTTTAATTTCATCATAAATATCGTCTAACTTCTCACCTAAACCTTCTTTAATAAAAGTATCAGTAATCACTAATTTAAAAAATGAATTTAACTCTTTTATGTCCCCAGTTCTTGGCCTTCTTATCTCCACTTTAAGCATCCCAAACCTCCCAATTCTCCACTTAACACGAATTAGTTTATAAATTAAAATACTCCTTTTTATCCTCCTAAATAACTGCTATTAATTTTATTATAATATTGATAATTAAAATTTTACTGCATATTCATCGTGATGGATTTCAGTTTTTATTAGTTACTGTGGCGGTATTACTATCGTTTGCCTGAATTAAAAAAGCGATCCTTCACTTTTGAAGAATCGCGAATGATTGTGGAAATTTGAAAAACACGAAAGCTGTAAAAATAGTTCCCTAGTTATTTTGCTATATACCCTTATTGAATTAGTTATGAAACATTCAAGCAGATTATTAAAATTTAGAATTTGGTGAATTTCCCAGAAGTTGAATAAGGGATAAAAATTTAAGGACAATAGTTTCCTAATAAAAAAACGAATCGCATTCCACGATTCGTTTTTCCCAACCATTATTCAGCATTATATCTTACAATAATACTTCCTGTACGGGATTCTCCAGTTAATTTTAACATATTTGCATTTTCTATTATTTTATCGAAATGTAATGTTTTAAGTAAAAACTGATCTCCTTCAATACGTGTGACAGCATCGGCTAAACCAACATCTGCCTTCCCAAAGTTCGTTGTAACTTGTCCGTCTAATGATAATGTTTTCGGAATATATAATTCAACTGCTCCAGCAACGGTATGTGCTTTTATTTTCCGCGCATTTTCTGCATGCGTTGTGACAACGACAGCACCGTTTACTGATTCAGCCTCTACTTCTTGTATATGTCCATCAATATAAATTCGACCATTAACTGTTTCTACTTCAAGGTCTTCACCATGTACATTTCGAACTTCAATTGCTCCGTTGCCTGTTTCAATATTTGCATTTTGGAATGAAGACTGATCCAATTTAACAGCTCCATTATATGTCTTCACTTTTAAAAGCTTAGTATTCAGTTCTTGTATTGTTATCCCTCCATTTAATAAACGTAGGATAAAAACATCATACTGCTTCTCTGGTACAGTGAACTGAACAGATACTTGTGACATTTTCGAAGGAACTGCAATAGTTAATTTTCCATCTTGTAATTGTAAAAACTCTTCCTCAAATTGAGCCTTTGTTTTTTCTTCATCATGGTCATTAAGAGGTGCTTTTATTTTTGCTTCCACTAAAAATTGATTATCTTCTGCTTTTGCTACCTCTACCTTGCCGTTTGGAATTTCAAGTTCAAGGCCTCTTATATCCTCTGCATCGAATGCATAGGTTTTAGTAAATTGAACTTTTTCGCCAAAAGGAAACTCTAAATCAAAATCTTTAATTTTTGAGAAGGTTGTGTTCATTACTCCCATAACACGATTACTAAAATTAGATAAGTCTTCTTTTAAGTCATTCATAAACTCATCCATTTTTTTATTTGCTTCTTTATTGTTAAATGTTTTACCAAATATATCTTCAAAACCGGATGTTTTAGATGTTGTTTCTTCTTCTGCATTTTCTGTTTGCTGAGATGCATTATTCTCTTGTGATGTTTGTTGTTCCTCTTCTTTTGATGATAGAGAAGTTTTGCTCGATTGAGTGGATTCTTTTTCTTTTGTTAACGCCTCAAGTAAAACAATGGCCTCTTCTGCTGAGATTGTTCCGTTCTCGACTAATTTTAAAATTCGTTTACGCTCGTTTTCCATAAATAAAAAGCCTCCCTCTATTGTATATACAATTATACGCAGAGGAAGGCAGAAAAGTTTCATTTATTGGTTTTAACTATTTATTTTTACTACTAGCTCTTATATCATTTATTAGAAGCTTCGGCTAGCAACTCTTGCATTCGTTTTCGGTCACGTTCTAAAATTGGTTTTAAGTAACGGCCAGTATAAGAATTTTCATTTGCTGCAACCTCTTCAGGTGTACCTGTTGCAATAATAGTTCCGCCCTTATCGCCGCCTTCTGGACCTAAATCAATAATATGGTCTGCCGTTTTAATAACATCTAAATTATGTTCGATAACTAAGACAGTATCACCATTATCGACAAGTCTTTGTAAAACTTTCAACAGTCGAGCAATATCTTCTGCATGAAGTCCTGTTGTTGGTTCATCTAAAATGTAGAAGGATTTCCCTGTTGAGCGTCGATGCAGTTCCGATGCAAGTTTTACACGTTGTGCCTCTCCACCTGATAAAGTGGTAGCAGGCTGACCAAGCTTCATATAACCTAATCCTACATCTACTATCGTTTGAAGCTTCCTTTGAATTTTAGGGACATTTTCAAAGAAAACAACTGCATCTTCAATCGTCATATCTAATAGCTCTGCAATATTTTTTTCTTTGTAGCGAACTTCTAATGTTTCACGATTATATCGTTTTCCATGACATACTTCGCACGGAACATAAACATCAGGTAAGAAGTGCATTTCGATTTTGATTATGCCATCTCCACGACAAGCTTCACAGCGGCCGCCTTTAACATTAAAGCTAAATCGTCCTTTTTTATATCCCCGTACTTTCGCTTCATTCGTTGCAGAAAATAAATCACGAATATCATCAAAAACCCCAGTATATGTTGCTGGATTTGAACGAGGCGTACGGCCGATTGGTGATTGATCTATATCAATCACTTTATCTAAATGCTCAATGCCTGTTATTTCTTTATGTGCACCAGGTTTTGTACGTGCACGATTTAATTTTTGTGCTAGAGATTTATATAAAATCTCATTAATAAGCGTTGACTTTCCTGAACCTGAAACACCTGTTACAGCAATAAATTGTCCAAGAGGAATATCAACTTTGACATTTTTTAAATTGTTTTCTGATGCACCTTTAATTGTTAGTTTTCGTCCATCCGATTGTCGACGTTCAATTGGAAGAGGAATGAATTTTTTCCCGCTCAAATATTTGCCTGTAATCGATGCATCATTTTGCATCACTTCTTCTGGTGTACCGACAGCGACTATTTCACCGCCATGGACACCTGCACCTGGTCCAACATCGATTAAATAATCGGCAGCCATCATTGTATCCTCATCATGTTCAACGACGATTAACGTATTGCCCAAATCACGCATATTTTCTAGCGTTGCAATAAGTCGATCATTATCACGTTGATGCAAACCAATCGATGGCTCATCCAAAATATAGAGAACACCTGTCAGCCGAGATCCAATTTGAGTGGCAAGTCGGATACGTTGTGCTTCCCCGCCTGATAATGTTCCCGCTGAACGAGAAAGTGTTAAATAGTCTAATCCTACATTTATTAAAAAGCTTAATCGTTCAGTAATTTCACGGATAATCAACCTTGCAATTTGCATCTCTTTTTCTGTTAAAGATAAAGAAGAGAAAAATCCATACATTTCAGCAATAGAATGCTGGGTTGCTTCCGCAATGTGTAGACCTTCTACTTTTATCGCTAATGTTTCCGGCTTTAATCGATAGCCTTTACATGCTGGACAAGGCTGCTCTGCCATATATTTTTCCATTTGTTCACGTACCCAATCCGAAGTGGAATCTCGGAAACGGCGTTCAATGTTACGGACTACACCTTCAAATTCAATATCTTTATCATGAACGCTACCATATTCATTTTCATAGTGGAAATGGATGAGTTCATTACCTGAGCCATACAAAATTTTATCCATTTGACCTTTTGGAATTTGTGACACGGGTACGTCCATCGGGATGCCATAATGCTCGCATACTGCCTTTAATAACTGAGGATAGTATTGTGAGCTAGTTGGCTCCCATGCAGCAATCGCGTGTTCTTCTAAAGTTTTATCCCAATCAGGAATTAATAAATCTAGGTCTACTTCTTGTTTAGTCCCAAGCCCATCGCAGGAAGGACAAGCACCAAATGGACTGTTGAAAGAAAACATACGTGGTTCTAATTCTCCAATTGAAAAACCACAAAGTGGGCATGCATGGTGTTCACTAAACAGCAATTCCTCATGTTCCATTACATCTACTAATACTCTGCCATCTGCCAATTTACATGCCGTTTCAAGAGAATCACTCAGCCGTGCTGCAACACCATCTTTTATAACTACACGGTCTATGACAACCTCAATATTATGTTTTTTATTTTTGTCCAGCTCAATTGAATCATCTAAATCACGCATCTCTCCATCGATTCTTACTCGGACATAACCTTGCTTCTTTAAATCTTCCAATAGTTTCACATGTGTTCCTTTTCGTCCTGAAACCATTGGTGCCAACAATTGCATTTTTGTACGTTCAGGATATTCTAATAGTCGGTCCACCATTTGTTCAATCGTTTGGGATGTAATTTCAATGCCATGATTTGGGCAAATTGGTTTCCCTATACGTGCAAATAACAGACGTAAATAATCATAAATTTCTGTTACAGTACCGACTGTTGAACGTGGATTTCTGCTCGTAGTTTTTTGATCAATAGAAATCGCAGGCGATAGCCCTTCGATTGAATCAACATCCGGTTTATCCATTTGTCCTAAAAATTGACGTGCATATGCAGAAAGAGACTCGACATATCGTCGTTGTCCTTCCGCATAAATTGTGTCAAATGCTAGTGATGATTTACCAGAACCAGATAAGCCTGTTAATACGACAAGCTTATCTCGTGGTATTGTTACGTTAATATTTTTCAAATTATTCGAACGTGCACCTTGCACAACTATTTCTGTATTTTTCACGTTTTGGTCACCCTTCTACCTTCAGTTCAAATATCGTATCTCTTAATTCTGCTGCACGTTCAAAATCAAGTGCTTTGGCGGCTTCCTTCATTTCATTTTCAAGCGATGCAATCAATTTCTCGATTTCTGCTTTTGACAGCTTTTTGCCCTTCGTCACTTTTGTTGCATATGTCTCTTCTTCTTCTGCAGCCTGCGTTGCGCGAATTAAATCTGGAATTTTCTTCTGAATTGTTTTTGGTGTTATACCGTGTTCCTTGTTGTATGCCTCTTGAATTGTACGACGACGTTTTGTTTCATCGATTGCTTTTTTCATTGAATCAGTCATGTTATCTGCGTATAAAATTACATGTCCATTCGCATTTCGGGCAGCTCGTCCAATCGTTTGAATAAGTGAACGTTCTGAACGTAAAAATCCTTCTTTATCAGCATCAAGGATTGCAACAAGAGATACTTCTGGAATATCTAGTCCTTCACGCAATAAATTGATTCCTACGAGAACATCATATGTTCCTTTTCGAAGCTCGCGTATGATTTCAATTCGTTCCAACGTCTTAACTTCAGAGTGAAGATACTCGACTTTGATGCCGATTTCCTTCAGATAGTCTGTTAAATCTTCTGACATTTTCTTCGTTAACGTTGTAATTAAAACACGTTCATTTTGTCGAACCCGTTCATTTATTTCATCGATTAAATCGTCAATTTGTCCTTCAATTGGACGAACATCAATTGTTGGGTCGAGCAGTCCAGTTGGACGTATAATTTGCTCAACCATCTCTGGTGTATGTTCGATTTCATAGGGGCCAGGAGTTGCTGAAACGTAAATGGCTTGATGTATATGCTGTTCAAACTCTTCGAATTTTAATGGTCTATTATCAAGTGCTGATGGTAAGCGGAAACCGTGTTCTACTAATACATTCTTACGAGCTTGGTCCCCATTATACATTCCGCGTATTTGCGGCAAAGTTACGTGACTTTCATCCACAACTAATAAAAAATCTTTGGGGAAATAATCTAGCAATGTATAAGGTGTTACTCCCGCTTCTCTCAACGTTAAATGACGGGAATAGTTTTCGATTCCTGAACAGAAGCCCATCTCACGCATCATTTCTAAATCATAGTTTGTTCTTTGCTCTAAACGCTGCGCTTCAAGCAGTTTATCTTCTGCTCGGAATTTTGCAAGCTGCTCTTCAAGCTCAGCCTCAATATTTTCAATAGCCTTTAACATTTTCTCTTCTCGTGTAACGAAGTGGGAAGCTGGGAAAATAGCTACATGATCGCGGTCACCCATAATTTCACCAGTTAAAGCATCCACTTCCCGAATTCGATCAATTTCATCGCCAAAAAATTCAACACGAATACATTTTTCATCTCTAGATGCTGGGAAAATTTCGACTACATCTCCTCGAACTCTAAATGTACCCCGTGTAAAGTTTACATCGTTCCGTTCATATTGTATGTCTACGAGTTTTCTCAACAATTGATTGCGTTCAATTTCCATCCCAGTTCGGACAGATACAACCATTTCACGATATTCCTCTGGATTCCCTAAACCATATATACAAGACACAGAAGCTATAATGATGACATCTTGTCGTTCAAACAATGCTGATGTAGCGGAGTGTCGCAGCTTGTCGATTTCATCATTAATGCTTGAATCTTTTTCGATATAGGTATCCGTTTGTGGAACATAAGCTTCCGGCTGATAATAATCGTAGTAGCTGACAAAATATTCAACCGCATTGTTTGGGAAAAATTGTTTAAATTCGCTGTATAGCTGTCCTGCCAGTGTTTTATTATGTGCAATCACCAGCGTTGGCTTCTTTACTTCTTTTATTACATTGGAAATGGTAAATGTTTTCCCCGTACCTGTTGCCCCAAGCAAAGTTTGATGCCTTTTGCCATCCTTTATGCCTTTAACAAGCTCCGCAATGGCATTCGGCTGATCGCCGCTTGGTTCATAGGCAGAATACAATTCAAAAGTTTCGGCCATTCGTAGATCGTCCTTTCACCCAATTCTTGTATTTTATTTTAGCATAACCATTTAGAAATTTCGAACAAAAAGCGAACATATATTCCTCAACTTTTTACTTCTCCCCATTTGTAAGGAAACAACCTATTATTACAAACCAGCAGTGAGATATAAAGATAAGAAGTAATTTACTAAATCTGAGAGTGCATTATACAAAGCACTTAGACGATTATAGAGTCTTACACCACAGCTCTATGACTTGTGTACAAAGTCTACTTGTCCCCTGCTAAAAAAGAAATATGCTTCAACATAAAGTTATCTGTAAATCTAAATTTTTATTTTCTTAAAAGAAAAAAGTACACTTCAGTTTTGGTTCTGAAGTGCACTTTTTTGTTTTTCGGACAACACAAGCTTGTTTTTAATGAATTTTTTCTAAACTATTTTTTTCAGCAATTTTCCCTTCAAACGCTGCTTTATAAATCGACAAAATATCTTCTCGTAATAATGGCATTGGGCTCCGTGCTAAAATCCGCTTTTGTTCAATAGCATCCTTTGTTAAACTTTCAAGCGCATCCTCAGTAATATTGAATCCTTGTAAAGTAGATGGAATATTTACATCCTCTACTAACCTTTTTAATTCGTCTACACATTTGTAAGATGCTTCTTCTTGGGATAAGTTTACTGCGCTAAAGCCCATCGCTTCATATATATCTTTCATTCGTTTCTCACAGCTTTGACGGATGTACCCCATGACATATGGAAGTAAAACGGCATTGGAATCTCCATGGGCAATATGGAACTGTCCTCCAATAGGATAAGCTAAGGCATGGACACCAGCTACACCTGCATTAAAGAAGGCCAGCCCAGCAAGATAACTTCCGTAGCTCATATCTGTACGAGCTTGTTTGTCTTCACCATTAGAAACAGCAGTACGAATAGAATTACTGATTAAACGAATCGCCTGTAATGCAAGTGCATCTGATACGGGGCTTGCATTTTTAGAAATGTAAGCTTCAACTGCATGAGTCAGTGCATCTACCCCCGTTGCGGCTGTCACTTTAGGTGGTAAAGAAATAGTTAAAGCAGGATCAACAATCGCAACATCCGCTATTAAATAATCATGTGTCACGACATCTTTTGTTGTTTCAAGCGATAATACAGAAATATTCGTAACTTCCGAACCTGTTCCCGAAGTAGTAGGGATTAATATTTTAGGAAGTCCTTTATGTGTAATTTCCTTTGTTCCTGTTAAGTTTAGGTAATCAGCAACAGAGCCTTCATGTGAAGCTAAAACGCCTGCAAGCTTTGCTAAATCAAGCGCACTACCTCCTCCGACGCCAATCACCATATCGAATTGATGCTCTCGTGTGTAAGCAACTAACTTTTCTCCAATCGCAAGCGGTGGTTCAGGTACGACCTCTGTATAAACTTCAGTTATATAGCCCACTTTTTCCAATGGTTCAACGATTTTATTAGTTAATCCAATATTTTTTAAAAATGGATCAGTGATGACAAGGATTTTTTTCACTTCGAAACGATTTACTTCATCTACTAAGTGAGATAACGAATCCCATCCTGTAAAACTGACCGGTGGAAATGTAATTTTTTCAGACATGTCCAATCACTCCTCACTTTGGTTCCAAACAATTAGCTTTGTTTCCGTCATTTCATGTATGGCATATTTTAAACCTTCTTTACCTGTCCCACTTTCCTTTACACCACCATATGGCATCTGGTCAACACGGTATGTTGGAATATCATTTATCATTACGCCGCCAACTTCAAATAATTTTGAAGCTTTAAAAGCTGTTTGAATGTTATTTGTAAAGATCCCAGCTTGTAACCCGTAGTTGGAATCATTAATTGCTTCAATGCCTTCTTCAATACTAGAAATTCGAGAAACGACAACTATCGGTGCAAACACTTCCTGGCACGATACTTTAGCATCGGACGGTACATCAGTTAAAATCGTAGGCATCAAGACACCATTGTCAATCGTGCCGCCCGTAATAATTTTTGCTCCATTTTGAACTGCTTCTTGAATCCAAGAAAGTGCTCTCTCTTGCTCTTTTGGATGAATCATAGCTGAAATATCAGTTGATTCCTCTAAAGGACTCCCAATAACTAACTTTTTTGTTCCAGCCTCAAATTGTTGAATAAATTCATCGAATAACTCGTCCATTACATATGTGCGCTGCAATGAAATACACACTTGTCCTTGGTTTGAAAAAGCACCTGTTACACATTTCGATACAATTTTAGATAAGTCCACACCTTTGTCGATAATAACGCCTGCATTCGAACCGAGTTCTAGTGCGACCTTCTTTAATCCAGCTTTATTTCGAATACTAATCCCTACTGCTGGACTACCTGTGAATGTAATCATTTTTACTTTATCGCTTTCTACCAATGCATCTCCAACCGTGCCGCCACTACCTGTTACTACATTATAAGCTCCTTTTGGCAACTCCGTTTGATCTATCAATTCTGCTAGAAAAAGTGCTGATAAAGGTGTTTGCGAAGCTGGCTTTAATACGATTGTATTTCCCGCTGCAATAGCAGGCCCTACTTTATGTGCTACTAAGTTTTGTGGGAAATTAAACGGCGTAATAGCACCGATAACCCCGAGAGGCTCTTCTATTGTATAACCGAAGCGATTTGCCCCATTTTTAGCGGCATCCATCGGAATCATTTCACCAGTTAAGCGTTTTGCTTCCTCCGCCGCAAATTTGTAAGTTTCAATTGTACGGTCGATTTCAGCTAATGCAAACTTTATCGGCTTAGCTGATTCTAAAGAAATGATTTCAGCTGCTTGTTGTCTATTCTCAATAAAAAGTTGGGCAATATGCTCTAAAATAGCAGCTCGTTTATAAGCAGTTAATTCCGCCATTTGCTGTCTCGTTTCGTATGCAACATCAATGACTTCCTCTACTTCTTCACGTGTTGCTTGTGGAATTAAAGCAATTGTTTCTTTTGTATATGGTGAAACAAGCTCTGCATATTTTTCAGAAGATTTCCATTCACCGTTAACGTAGTACTTTTTTTCCTTTGAATTAAACATTAAGAAGCTCTCGTTCTTCATCATTCTTTCCATCTACGTTTAAGTCTCCTTTTCCATTTTGTTGGTCTTTTGTAAATGTATTATCGACTTCTCCTTTAAAGAAATTCTTTCCGTAAATTAATAAACAAAGGATAATTCCTGCAGCGAAAGCCCATGCTGCGCCTTTAATACAGAGTATGGCACCAATGATTCCAGCAACCCCTAGATCAGTTTGACTTCGCGCTTCTAATATTCCAACCTTCACACTTACATAGCCTTGGATTAACATCGTTGAAGCAAGTGCTACCCCTAAAATTGGCTCTACTAAGCTTACAATTGGCAACAAGAATAGCCCTGTGTTTGTTCCCCAACGGAATGATCCAATACCCCCAAAGAAGGAATCCATCGCCTTTCTACCTTTTTTGAATCGTTCCACCATAACAACTTGCATTGCAGACCAAATTGGACCACACATTGTTACGTCAGGACCTAAAATACTCATGGCACTGTTACGAATTCCAAAAATTAAATGTGCACGGCTTGGGCTGTAATCTACTTTTTCATCTACTCGTACAGCAGCACCGTCCTCAACCAATGCTTTTGTTTGTAACACATCACCAAATAGCACAATATACGCTGCCAATACTGTTGGTAATGCGGTAATAAACATCATAATTGGTGGGAAACCTAAGCCAAAAATCGTATATTCATTCCACAATGTTACAAAGTCAGGTGCAGAAAAGCCCCACTCTATAGATGGCCATGCTGCTTCCCCAAATATAGGTGCAATAATTACCGCTAGAAGAATAACTGGGAAAATCCCAAGCTTTCCTATAAGCCCCCAAAAGCGATTTTTGTGCTGGAATTTTGAAAAATGTTTAGAGAATAATAGATAAAAAGCAATTCCTATCGCAATAGTAATAGTCCATGGGAAAGATTCAAATCTTCCTCCAATCTGGAACACTGAAATTACTGCTGCCAACCCTGCACCAAGAATAATCCCTGACTTCATAGCAGACGGAATTAATCCTACTACTTTCGCTGCTAAACCTGTTGCTCCCAAAACTAATGAAAGAATCCCTAGTGTCATCTGAAAGGCAATTAAGGAGTGTACTCGCTCTGGCCCTTCTGGAAACTGTGAACAATATAAAGTAATCAACGGTATGGCTGGTGTAATCCACCCTGGCACAGTTGGATCTCCTAGTAAATGATGCAGTAAGTAGAAAAGTCCATTTAAGACGACAATAGCCAAAGCTACTTCAAATGGCATTCCCAACAATTCGACTAATATTGGAATGGCCGACAAATCCACCGCACACATTAATAAACCTTGAACATAATCAGGCCACTCAAAGCGATAATGAATAAATGGCAATCGAATTTTAAAAGGCCCTGCTGGTATATGTGGTGACTCTTCACCAAATTTCCTATTTTTCCATAACATAATGTATTACTCCTCCCCTTTTTGTAACCCCTTACATTAAATAAAAAAGTTTCCCTCCTATATTTATTGATGTCGACTTAACAAAATGAATACGTAACCATTTTTGGTTTTAAAAAAATTTGTTACTCTATTGATTTTCGATATAGCTGATATGCTTTTAGCTACTTTATTTTTGGATTAAGTATTATCCTGCTTTTGCAGGATAATGTTCAACCTTTGCCGCAATCATTATTTACTAAAATCAACAATTATCAAATCAGGATTATAATGGTTACGTATTCATTTTTGAATATATATAAAACAAACTTTTAAAAAAGTTTGTTTTATATTCTACGAGTCGTTTTTCTAGTATAAATTTTAACAGACTCCGTAATTTTAACGCAAGAGTTTTTTTTATTTTCAATCAATTCTATTAATTTATTAATAGCCAAAAAGCCTAAATTTTCTTTAGATATACTCCCCACAGTTGTTAGTTGAATGGATGCATGTTGACTAATGTCTACATTGTCTATACCGATAATACTAATGTCTTCAGGTACGCTTAAATTAGCATAAATGGCATCATCCATTAAATATAATGCAAGTGAATCTGAACCTGCACATATTCCTGTTGGCCTATTTTTCGAATGTATTAGTTTTTGAAACGCTCTTGAAACATCCATTTTTGAAGTATCTGTATGAATTATATATTCTGCTGAAACGGAATGTTGGTACTCTTTTATCGCTTTTAAAAACCCATGATATCGGTTATTAAATGTGCTCATTGTTAATGGACCGCCAACCCAAGCAATATTTGTATGACCAAGCTCAATTAGATGCTTTGCTGACAAATAACCTGCTTCAAAGTTATCTATTTCTACAAACTGACTATTATTTTTATGCTTGCGATTATATGTAATGAAAGGAATGTCCATTTTTTCTAACTTCTCAAAAATTGGATCATCTATTAAAATACACGATAAAATAATCCCGTCCACCTTTTGCTCAAATGCTGTTGCATAGGCTTCCGTTAGCTTCTTATCGTTTACAAACTGTACATTAACACGATACCCCTTTGAATTTGCATAATTCACAATGGCTGTAGTTGTATCGACGAAAAACGGATTATGTAATGGCCCTGATAAAAGAGCAATCGTGTAAGTCTTATTTTGGACGAGGGATCGAGCATGGGCATTTGGAATATAGTTTAATTCCTGGATTGCCTTCATTACTTTGTCAATTGTAGGCTTTTTAACTAGTTCTGGAGTGTTTAAAACACGTGAAACTGTTGTTTGAGATACTCCTGCATGTTTTGCAACGTCTTTTGAAGATACCAAAGACAGGACCCTCCTTTTGCTACTTTCTCTACTAATGTAACTATACATTGAATTTAATCAAGTGACTATCATCAATTTTTTGTAAAAAAATCAAATAAAAAGTCGCTAAAACCGAATTTGTCCAATTACTAGCAAGACATTCTTCTGTTCAGCGACTTTTTGATTTTTCATTTTATATTCATTTTAATTTATCGACTCTTGTGTTTCTTGGCTTTCTTCCATTTCCTGTGTTTCCTGCAATTCATTTAACTCTTTAGTGTAAGAATAAAAAGCATCTTTATTTCGTTCATCTAATGCATTATCGATGAGATCTTTTAACTGTTCAATTCTTTGCAATCTTTGCATCCGGTTTAAAAACAAGTCCAAATAAATGTCATTCAATAATTTTTCAGATTCATTTACATGTTGGTAGCTTCCTACTGCCTTAATAAAATCTGTATATGAATAATATTTATCCATCGATATCACCCCGATTCCCTTTTTTCTATTATAAAAAATCAAATTTCAATTTGCAATATATTCTGAAAAATAGGTGAATTTTTTACTACTTTGCTTTCTATTAGCTGTAGATTTACGGCTGAAGTTTCATACTTTTATACTTTATTTATTTTTTAATAGAAGTTTTAGGCATTCGATTATTATTTTGAAGTAATTAACCTTACAAAATAATGGGCCAAATTTTAAATTTGGACAGTTCCCTAAAATTTGTAAAATCAATGTTGAATTTGCTCGAAAAACATACTATTATGTTTTTATATCGACTATTTCCATTTTATAACAATGAAAAGGAGGATACCTATGTTGGAAAACGTAAATGTTGTCGATTATTATCATCTTTCGTTTAACAGTTACCTTATTGAACCGGTGAAACATGAGGACAAGCTTTTCTCGCGTGTTTATGACAAAACTGGAGAAGTAATTGTTGGAAGAAAACCAATTTACATCGTTCGTAAATCTTGTCAGGTGATGGGTAACAATTATAAAGCAGCTCGTGCGGTATCAAAACGATTTTTCGGTAAAGAAAAACATAAACTGCCAATCATTATTTCACATGATTATGGTATACCTTGTGTATTCTTCCCATTGCTTTCACCTGCTTCACCAAGCAATGTTTGGATAGGACTGCATGCAGTAACAAACATTCGTCGTTCCAAAGATTGTACAGAGATTACATTAAAGGATGGAAAAGAACTGTTGCTTAACGTTAATTACTCTTCCTTCTGCTCTCAATATGTCAGTGCATCTATGCTGCAAAAATACGCCACTAATGAGCGGTTAATTTTCCAAAATGAAATGCCTTTTTGAAAAAACTAATATAGCATACTGAAGTTGAAGGAAATGTATTATTAAGCTAAGCGTTCCGATAATCGCAAAAGTTTACAGCTTGCTTTAGTATGGAAACAGTTTTCAAAGTAAATTATGCAAACAGATATTTGCTTGCTTATGAAAAAACTATTTATTTGAAGCACCATGCGAACACTTTATTGATTCAAAATGGACTGGCTTTCAAAATGAATGTCCTTTTGAATAACGTTTGAGGCTTTGTTTAAGTAGAAGTTAAGCAAATGTTCAACATGATTTCGAAGGCGTATATTTGAATACCTTCTCACTTCCATCAATTGATGGTAATGAAAATGATACTCTGTAAACATTTCATCACGTTGCCCTTTCACTACTTTTAAACTACGATTTTTTAAATACGCCTTCGTTTTTTTTAAGTCTTCTTCAGCATTTCTTCTAGCTTCATCAATTAAAAAAATGTACGGTCGCTTTAATTTAAACTGCCCTGCCTCAATTTGTGCATGATCTTTTTCTAAAACGATTAGCAGCATTGGTAAATAAATAGCCGCTTCTAAATATGGGACAGTTTCAATGGGGATATGTGCCATCAAATAACCCTCCTAATCGAACATTTGTTCCTTTTATTATATTACATCAAACTCGAAAAAATGCAATCTTGTTATGATGGTGTTTTATGGAAGGGAAATGGATAAGTTGAAGATGGCATATGATGATGAGATAATAATTAAGTTTTGGTTACTTACTGCGGCTGGGTGTTAGGGGATTAAACCGTTAAATATGTAATATGACAATGAAGTAATTTAATTTTTTAAGCTTAGTATGGACCGTTCTAAAAGATTAAAAAATAACTTTTATCCTTTAATTGCCTGATAATGGTTTATTGAAAATACCAAAGTCGTAAGTTAATTCATGTGATACTTCTCCGTCTATTAATAATGATACTAAATAACTAATTGCTAAACCAAAAACAAATACTTCACTATAAGAAATCTACGTTGCAAAACGAGATTGTTCTCTCCCTTTCTATTCTCTTCTTCAATATAACTACCTCGATAGGTGAGGTGCTTTTTTAAAATCTAACCAAACTTTATACAATTTTGCTAATTTGTTAACAACATAACCCAATATAAAGATAATGAGCAGTAGGTATGCTATTCAGGGGAAGTTTAGTTTAGTAGTAAGTTATCTTAAATGGACACTTTATAGACCAGCTCAATCGTTTTCATAGGATGACTCACAATTAAGCCCTTTTCGATTCCTATAACTTCAAGTTCACTTCTTACTTCATAAGTTGTAACACACTATCAATCTAATTAAATTGGTTCTATGTCAAATGTTGGGGTGAAGTGATATTACACGGCACCCCGATTATCCTAAATGAACCCCAATTTTCTTATATAAATTATTTAATAAAATTTTCGCTTTAAAGTGTTCATAGCTTCTAAAACCATAAGCATTGCGCTTCAAAACTTTTGATTTATTATTAATTCCTTCTAAAAAACCATTTGAATATCCAAAACTTAAACTATTTAAAATTTCAACTTGCCAATTTTTTAGCGTTTGAATAGCCTTTAAAAATGCCGGAATATTTGCTTCTTCTACCTTTCGGTAAAAGGCTTCTAATCTTTTTTTTATTTCTATCAAATCATTTGAAGTTTTTGCCCAATCAAACCATTCGCAGTAAGCTTCTTTTAATTCATAGGCTTGCTTTAGTTCCTTCGACATTCCTATGTAACGATTTAAGTACCAACGATTCGTTTCTGTTAACTTATCAAATCGTTTATATAGTACATGACGCATTTTCTTACATTTCTTTCGATCATATGCATGCCATTCTTTTTGAACATTTCGACGTACTTCATCTAGTGCCCAGTAAATATAACGACAATAATGAAAGCGATCCGCAATAATAATCGGGCGATTTAACGCCTTCCTAACTGCTGCTTTAAAGCTTGGATTCATGTCCATAACCACAATTTCTACATCTGCACCGTATTTCATCAAGTAATCCTTAATGGTTTCTTTTCTACGATTTGGTAAAATATCAATTGGTTCATGTGTTTCCGCATTGGCAATAATTAATTGATAAGTTCCCGCATCGGTATCTGCTTTATATTCATCAATCGCGATACATTTTGGTAAATGAACCCCTTCATTTAATTGTTCCTTTACTACTTCTTTAAAGCGACGAATCACTGTTGAGCTTGATGTACCAAGTACTTCAGCTGCTTCTTTAAATGTTTTTGCCTTTATTGAACGGATTCGTACAACTTGATTCCATTCTTTCGAGAAACGTTGATATTTATCCACGAAAGGGGATTTTTCTGAAAAACGTTTCCCACATTGGCATACATAACGACGACGTTTATAAAAAAGGACGGTTAATCGTTCAAACCATTTTAAATGATTAATTTTTTGAATTCGATAATCATGGACTTTTGATGTTATATTCTTGCATGCCGGACATTGATGTTCTTTTTTTGGTATGGAAACGTGTAGAACAATACGTTCCCCCATCTCCTCCACCTTATGAACAGTTACACCTTTTAATCCTGGAATATTCATGTTAAAATTCATTTGCACGTATCACCTTTCATTGCTTGTTTCTAGACAATTCAAGTATATAGAAATCGGTGATTACGTGCTTTTTTATTTATGAATTTTTTCAAACCCCAACAAATATTATAGAGCCATTAAATTAATATAAAAGACCCTCCCGACAAAGGGAAAATCCCCGCCAGAAAGGTCTGTAAAAATATTATCCAATGCGTGAACGTAAGTAGGCATTAATAAAATCATCCAAATCTCCATCCATTACACCTTGGACATTGCCTGTTTCAAAATTAGTACGATGATCCTTTACCATTGAATATGGATGGAATACATAAGAACGAATTTGAGAACCCCAACCAATTTCCTTTTGTTCTCCACGAATCGCGTCAAGTTCTGCTTGTTGCTTCTCTATTTCAAGTTGATACAATTTCGCTTTTAACATGCTCATTGCTTTTTCACGGTTTTTAATTTGTGAACGCTCTGCCTGGCATGATACAACGACACCTGTAGGAATATGTGTAATACGAACAGCAGAGTCAGTCGTGTTAATATGCTGACCACCAGCACCAGTTGCACGATACGTATCAATTTTTAAATCTTCAGTTCGTACTTCAATCTCGATTTCATTGTTAAACTCTGGCATAACTTCACATGAAACAAAGGAAGTATGACGGCGTCCAGCTGAATCGAACGGAGAAATTCGCACTAAACGATGTACTCCCTTTTCCGCTTTTAAATAGCCGTAAGCATTATGACCTTGGATTAACAATGTTACGGATTTTATCCCCGCTTCATCCCCAGGCAAGTAATCCATTGTTTCTACTTTAAAACCGTGTTTATCGGCCCAGCGTGTATACATGCGCAGCAGCATCGAACCCCAGTCTTGTGATTCCGTTCCACCAGCACCTGGATGCAACTCTAAAATCGCATTGTTTTTATCATAAGGCTCACTTAATAACATTTGAAGCTCAAAAGCATCCATTTTCCGCTCAAATTCTTCCAACTCATTGCTAAGCTCCTCTTGCAATTCGTCATCTGGTTCTTCCTTTAAAAGCTCAAGCGTCATTTCTAAATTTTCTTGTGTAGTTACAAGGTCGTTAAATTCATTAACAATTGCTTTTAAACCATTTGCCTCATTAATTACCGTTTGCGCAGCATTTTGGTCGTTCCAAAAATCCGGCATTAACATCACTTCATCAAGCTCTTGAATACGTGCCTCCTTGTTTTCTAAGTCAAAGAGACCCCCTGAAGTCCGCCAATTTTGAGGCTGTAGTTTCCAACGTATTTCTTACATCTGCTAATTCAATCATGTAAATAAATCCTCCGTACTGTAAATTAAATTGAGAGAACCGCACCATCAAAAAGATGACTACGGTTCAAACTGTTTTTATACAAAAATAGTCTATGGTAACTTGATAAGTTCGCCATTATTTTTGAAAATCTTATTGCTCTGCACCATGACAGTTTTTATACTTCTTGCCGCTTCCGCATGGACATGGATCGTTGCGGCCAATATCTTCGGCTTTTCGAACAGGTTGTTTTTTCTTTGGTGCTGCCTCTTCTTTCGGATTTACAGCTTGACCTTTCGCTACTTCTTCACGTTCAAGGTTATTACGAATTTGAGCCTTCATTGCATATTTCGTAACATCTTCACGAATCGATGCAATCATCTCTTCAAACATCGCAAATCCTTCTTGTTCATACTCGCGTAAAGGATCCGTTTGACCGTAAGCTCGAAGGTGAATTCCTTGGCGCAATTGATCCATTGCATCGATATGATCTATCCATTTCGTATCAATAGAGCGCAGTAAAATTACCTTTTCAAACTCACGCATACGTTCTGGCGTTAGTTGCTCTTCTTTTTCATCATAGCGTTTTTGGACTTCTGAATAAATGAATTGAATCATTTCTTCTGGCGATTTTCCTTCAAGATCGCTTGCTTTAATAGCACCCTCTTCTAAAAGATTCGCTTGAATGTAGTCCTCGATTGCTTTGAAGTTCCACTCTTTTTGATCGCCCTGTGTATGAATACCTACAATCGTCTCGATTGACTCTTGAATCATATTTTCAACAAGAGCCCGCATATTTTCTGTTTCAAGAACATCGCGACGTTCTTTATAGATTACCTCACGTTGTTGACGAAGAACATCATCATATTGCAATAATCGTTTACGTGCATCGAAGTTATTTCCTTCTACACGTTTTTGTGCAGATTCAACTGCTTTAGATACCATACCAGATTGAATTGGTTGTGAATCGTCCATCCCAAGTTTAGTCATCGCATTTTTCATTCTATCAGTACCGAAACGACGCATTAAGTCGTCTTCAAGCGATAAATAAAATTGCGTTACCCCTGGATCCCCTTGACGACCAGAACGACCACGCAGCTGATTATCAATACGGCGAGATTCATGGCGTTCTGTACCAATTACGGCTAAACCGCCAAGCTCTAATACACCTTCGCCAAGCTTAATATCAGTACCACGACCTGCCATGTTTGTCGCGATTGTAACAGCACCTTTATTACCTGCATTTGCGATAATTTCTGCTTCTCGCTCATGGTTTTTCGCATTTAATACATTGTGAGGAATTTTATGTTTATCAAGTAATTTCGAAATAATTTCTGATGTTTCAATGGCAACTGTTCCAACTAATACAGGTTGCCCAGCCTTATGACGCTCTGCAATATCCGCCGCAACTGCGTTAAATTTACCGTTCATTGTGGCAAAAATTAAATCCGGTTTATCATCACGCGCGATTGGTTTATTTGTTGGAATAACAACAACCTGCATATTGTAAATGTTACGGAACTCTTCTTCCTCTGTTTTGGCTGTACCTGTCATCCCAGACAGTTTTTCATACATGCGGAAGTAGTTTTGGAACGTAATTGTAGCCATTGTCATCGATTCATTTTGAATTTCTACGCCTTCTTTTGCTTCAATCGCTTGGTGGAGACCATCAGAATAACGGCGCCCCTTCATTAAACGACCTGTAAAGCCATCAACGATAATAATTTCACCATCTTGCACAACATAATCTACATCTCGGTGCATCGATACATGTGCTTTTAACGACTGATTAATTGCATGAAGCAGACGAACATGTGTTAAATCAAAAAGATTATCAATACCGAAAGCTCTCTCTGCTTTTCCGATACCGTTTTCCGTCAATGTAACACCTTTAGTTGTTTCATCATATGTGTAATCTTCTTCTGCTTTTAACATACGAACAAACGCATTTGATTGAACATAAAGTTTCGCTGTTTTTCCAGATTGCCCAGAAATAATAAGTGGTGTACGTGCTTCGTCAATTAAAATTGAGTCAACCTCGTCAATAACTGCATAGTATAAAGGCCGTTGAACACGTTCTTCTTTGTAAAGCACCATGTTATCACGCAAATAGTCGAAACCTAATTCATTGTTTGTACTATATGTAATATCAGCAGCATAAGCTTCACGTTTTTCTTCTTTTGAAAGGCTATTTAAATTTAATCCAACAGATAAGCCTAGGAAATTATAAAGTTGTCCCATTTCGTTCGCATCACGGCTTGCCAAGTATTCGTTTACTGTAACAACATGTACACCTTTGCCTGTTATGGCATTTAAGTATACCGCCATAGTGGAAGTTAATGTTTTCCCTTCCCCTGTTTTCATTTCTGCAATATTACCTTCGTTCAATGTTGCAGCACCCATAATTTGCACACGGAACGGATACATGCCTAGAACACGGCGCGACGCCTCACGACAAACTGCAAATGCTTCTGGAAGCAATTGCTCTAATGTTTCCCCATTTTGATAACGCTCTTTAAATTCCGTCGTTTTTTCTTTTAAATCTTCATCATTTAGCTGCTCCATTTGAGAAGCAAGCGCCTCAACTTGATCAGCAATTTTATTTAATTTTTTAATTTCTTTTTTATTTAAGTCAAAAATTTTATTTAATATGTTTGCCATGAATTATTTTCACTTCCCATATAGTCTCAGTTTTCATTTTAGCATTACCTATATACTAGGTGCAAATGACCTTCTCCCTTTTTATTCTCGTTCTTCAAGTAGTAAAACGATTCAGGTACAATTTTGAAAAATTTTTTTGAAATTTTGAAGGGATTTTTTACTACTAGATTAAATTATTCAAGAGTGGGTATAAGATAATATGCAGGATATTAAAATGCAAATAATATGGATAAGGAGTGTTGGAACAAGTGGCAGTTGAAGCATATTTAGTTTTCAATGGAAATTGTCGTGAAGCAGTAGAGTTTTACTCAAAAGTATTTAAGACTGAAGCACCTAATATTATGACATTTGGAGACTCACCACAGGACCCAAGTTATACAATGCCCGAGGAAGCAAAAAATTTAGTTATGCATGCTAATTTAATCATTGCAGGCAGCAGAGTTATGTTTTCCGATACTTGGCCAGGCTCTCCGTATGTTGTGGGTAACAATGTAACTGTAGCTCTTGTTAGTGAAGATGAAGCACTCCTTCGCTCTGCCTTTGAAGGATTAAAAGAAGGCGGCACTGTTAAAATGGAACTTCAAGAGACGTTTTGGAGCAAAGCTTTTGGAATGGTAAAGGACAAATTTGGTGTTGAATGGCAAATTAGTTTAGAAAGCGGAGAATAATTTAATACATTATGAAATTAGCCTACAGCAGACTTTTTTGGTGCTATAGGCTTTTTTATATAGGGCTGGTTTTTTGGAATTGCATCTAAAATCACGACGTAAATATTCCAAAAGCGTAAAAAAGCTGTGAAACCACGTAAAAACTATTCAAAAGCACGTAAATATTTCTGCAAAACACGTAAATATCACCCAAAACCGCGTAAATATTCCAAAACGCGTAAAAAAGCTGTGAAACCGCGTAAATACTGTTCAAAAGCACGTAAATATTTCTGCAAAACACGTAAATATCACCTAAAACCGCGTAAATATTCCAAAACGCGTAAAAAAGCTGCGAAACCGCGTAAATACTATTCAAAAGCACGTAAATATTTCTGCAAAACACGTAAATATCATCCAAAATCGCGTAAGTATCCCAAAACGCGTAAAAAAGCTGCGAAACCGCGTAAATACTATTCAAAAGCACGTAAATATTTCTGCAAAACACGTAAATATCATCTAAAATCGCGTAAGTATCCCAAAACGCGTAAAAAAGCTGCGAAACCGCGTAAATATTCCAAAACGCGTAAAAAAGCAACGAAACCGCGTAAATACTATTCAAAAGCACGTAAATATCTCTTCAAAGCACGTAAATATCACCTAAAACCGCGTAAATACTCCCATCACTTAAGAAACATCACACTAAAGAAACCCCTATAAAGACATTACCTATAAATTTATCAAAAATCCCCCAGCTATTAATATAAGCAAAAAGCTTTTATATGAAACGTTCCATTCCAAGCATATACCGCATACATTGGGGATATGTCATAAATGGCAGGAGGGCTGTTTGATGGGGAATGAAAGCAGAAAAATTGTTTCTTATTCTTTGTTAGCGATATTAATTGTTGTTTGGGGTGCAAGCTGGCCAATCTATAAATTCGCAGTCTCTTTAATGCCGCCACTTTTATTTGCCGGTGTTCGAGCTTTTTTTGGGGGAATTATTCTACTTTTGATAGCATGGAAAAATCGCCATTTACTTAATTTCAAAAAAAATTGGGTTTACTATATTATTTCTGCCATTTTAAATATTGTCTTTTATTTAGGAATACAAACAGTTGGACTTATTTATTTGCCTGGTGGATTGTTTTCCGTTCTCGTCTATTTTCAACCAGTGCTTCTTGGAATTCTCGCATGGTACTTTTTAAAAGAAGAGATGACCATTTCGAAAATAGTTGGTCTCATTATAGGATTTATTGGAATTATCTTCGTTAGTGTCGATGGACTAATTATTCATCTGTCTGCAATAGGGGTTATTTTAGCTCTTGCAACTGCATTAAGTTGGGCAATTGGTGTCGTTTATGTAAAGAAAAATCGCGACAAAGTTAATTCCTTCTGGATGGTAGTCATGCAGCTTATAATTGGTGGAGGCATCTTATTAATTGGTGGTTTGATAACCGAAGATATAAATCAAATTGTTTGGAATAAAGGGCTGATCTTAAGTTTAATATGGGGAACAACTGCTGGAATGGCAGTTGCTCAAGTCATTTATTATAAGTTGATGAACGAAGGTGAAGCGAGTAAAGTTGGGGCATTTACATTCTTAGTTCCGATTCTTTCCGTTTTTATTAGTGCATGGTTCTTAAATGAAAGTATTACAATGAATTTATTTTTTGGAATGTTATTAGTAGGTATCAGTATTTACTTAGTAAACGCTCAACGTAAGCAATTTTTGTTGAAGGAAATTAGGAAGGAATAATCTACGTATAAAACGCCCCAATTGTCTTAATAACAATTGGGGCTGATCGTACATTAATTTTCTCTATGAATTTTCAATATAAAACCTTAACTTAAATAAGTAGCAAATGCCACAATAATCCCTGCAACGAAAATCATTAATAAATAAAACCACCAAGTGTCTGTAAATTCTTCTTTATTCTCCCGCATGAATGGGTTTCACTTCCTTCACTTTCGTTTTACCGCTCAATGAAAAATTCGTCCACATACGTAAAATTACTTCTAGCGGGCCTCGTTTTAATTTCTTTAAGTAAAGTGTACTTGCAAAACACTGGAGGCTATACACGACAAGTCCTATTAAAACGCCCGTAGCAACACCCAGTTGACCATAAAAACCTAACCCATAACCATAAAAGACAAGGGTACAGATTATCGTTTGCAAAATGTAGTTTGACAGCGATAACTTCCCGACATTTTCAAAAATCTTGCGAACACGTGTGAAAATCTCCGTTCTATATATTAATGCAAAGAAGCTAATGTAACCTATTGATAGTATAATTGAGCCTCCTAGTAAGAAAATGCTTGACCAATCATTTTCTATTTGACTAAGTGCCTTAAAGATTAGTCCAATAGGTACGAAAAATGAGCCAATTACATACCACTTTCGTTCCTTATCCATATCTTCAAATGCGCGAATCTTCGCAAGTCCCATTCCAAATAAAAACATTGGTGCATACATTAATGGCGCGAAGAAAAGTAACATAATGATAAGGATTGGATCTTCAAATCCAGGAGGCATAACATTATTTCGGAAATCGTAAATTTCATCGTAGCTTCCATTTGCCATTATTACATTTGATTTCTCAACATACTGCATCATTTCTTGCTGTTCTTTTTCCGTTTCTTCTACTTGCCCATAACCTGTGGCTATTGTTAAAGCAAATAGTACAAAAGCCCAGATAAAAAGTGTTTTCGGCTTTCTATTTATAAACGGGATGAGCAAAAGCATAATGCCTCCGTAAAATAATAAAATATCCCCCTCCCATAAATAAGTGGCATGTAGCAACCCAAGTACAATTAATCCGATGCTTCGGCGAACTATCGACCAGCGACTTTTTCTTCCCTTTTTCCTAATAGACTCTACTAATTTAATGAGAGAATAACCAAAGACTACTGTAAAGATTGGCATTGCAGAACCTTCGACTGCGATTTTCACAAACTTTAATGCTCCTTCATCCAAAAAAGATGAAGAATTTATATATTCTTTTCCAAACATGCCATATTGGAAAATTAATAAATTCGCAAGTAAGATGCCAAGAAGACTAAATCCCCTTAAACCATCTATAAAAGAAACTCTTTTCGATTCCATCTTTTTACTCCTTTATGATAATTTATAAATATAATGTAATATTGGAATCTTATGCTAACATAATAGCTATCTTAAAATAACCTTAAATTAGTAGGTGGGAACTTATGAATTGTGCATCTATCTTAGTGTTGGAAGACGAACGAGCCATTTCAGACATGGTTGAAATTATCTTAAGAAAGGAAGGATTTCAACACATACATATTTGTGAAAATATTAAAAAATGCAGGGAACTCGTAGAACGGCATACATATGATTTTTATTTATTAGATATCATGCTTCCAGATGGGAGCGGTTTGGATATTGCAGAAATAATTCGGCAAAACAGCGATGCGCCTATTTTCTTTTTAACGGCAAAATGCAGTGATGCGGATAAACTTCGTGGATTTATGAATGGAGCAGATGATTATATTACAAAACCTTTTAATCCATTAGAGTTGGTTGCGCGTATTAAAGCTCAATTAGGTCGATATTTAAAACAAAAGAAACAAACTCCAACCCTCTTTCAATTTGACCGCTTTACATTTGACTCTGAGGCTGCAGAACTGTGGGTGGACGGTCAACGTGAAATTATCAATGGCAGACTCTTTTATTTACTGTCATATCTTTGTGAAAACGCAGGACAGGTATTGTCTAAGGAACAAATTTATCAACACGTTTGGGGGGATTTTTTATTTGATGACAATACCGTTATGGTCCATATTCGAAAACTGCGAGAAAAAATTGAAAAGAATCCAAGTAAACCAACATGCATTGTAACAGTACGAGGGGTAGGCTATAAACTTGTTGGTGATGGAAAATGAAATCTTCAAGTAAATTAACCATTCGATTTATTTTATATTTTATTTTATTTTACCTCTTTATTATCATTGGAACGATTGGGAGCATTGTAGCGTTTTTCTTTTATATTAGTGGAAATACGGGGAACGATATTCATTTATTTGATGGATTTGAATTTGAAGATGAAATTATTAAAGAAAAGAATAGTTACAAATTATCAGATTATCTTATAGAACAGGCGGAAGACAATAGTGGTCAGCTATATCTTGTAAACAACGCAATGAAAGTATTAGATTACACTGGGGAAACTTGCGAGCTTTGTAACATGACAAAGGAAGAAATTTTGGCGTTGGATACAAAGGGGTTGCATACATGGAAACTTTCAAACCACTATTTGCTTTTTGTACCGAAATCCCCACTGGAGCCTTTATTTAATAAAATTAATATGGAATGGACTTCAACAGCTAGCTTTTCATCCTCATTACAAAAGGAGTTAGAGAAGCATAATATTTCCGTTGAACTTTACGATGAAAGATGGAAGCGCGAAACACTCTTTGGAGAGAGCAAACCGCTAGTTCACTTGCCTGATATCGTACAAAACAACTCCGATATTTTTGAACAAAAGGAATGGTTGTCGGCTAAATCTCTATCGGATGGCTCAACCCTTGTAGCACGTATGCCTAATGATTATTATCAACCTTTTGAAGAACACTTTAATAAAGGAATGCTAATGCTTATTTTCTTCTTTGTAGTGTTCCATATCATTTTATTAATTGGGATTATCCTTTTATCATTTGGCATCTCTAATCGATTTGTTAGACCTATCGTTTACATTTTATCTCGAATAGGAAAACTAGCAAAATTTGATTACAACAAATCAATAGATGAACGGATTCATCACAAGAAAACAGGTAAATTAAAAAGGAAATATAAACTATTCCAACCTATAGATGATTCCATTGATAATTTAACAAATCGTTTAGCTTATAACGAACGTCAAATAAAACGGGCAGAACAACTTCGGGAAGAATGGATTACCGGGCTATCGCATGATCTAAAAACCCCATTAAGTTCAATTTACGGGTATTCTACTATGCTTTCATCAAGCGATTATAACTGGTCGTCCGAGGAAACTCGTGAATTTGCCGCAACAATGCGAGAAAAAGCAAATTACATGGATGCCTTAATTCAAGATTTAACTTATACGTATCAATTAAAAAATAAGGCGGTCCAATTGAGTCTTGAAAAAGTTGATTTGGCTAAATGGCTGGCACAGTTTCAAGATGATCAAGTATCTGTTCAAACAAGTGGAAATGTAATAATTGAAGCAGATAAATTGCTGCTTTATCGAATAATTGAAAACATAGTCGGCAATGCCAAAAAGCATACACCTACAGGTACCCCCATAAAGATTACAGCTTGGGAAGAAAATTTTAGTGTCATATTAAGTGTTAAAGATTATGGTTCAGGTATACCACAAGAAGATTTAGATAATCTATTTGAACGTTATTATCGTGGCACCAATACAACTGATGATTTAAACGGCACTGGATTAGGTCTTGCAATAACAAAACAGTTAATAGACATGCACAATGCAGAAATTGATGTGTTATCAAATGAAGGTGGAACAGAGTTTAAAATACGATTTGGCAAAGCAAATAACTTTAAGGATATGGAAGGCGGCATTTAGGTAATAATTTTGAGATTATTTAATTCAATGCCTAAATCATTAAACAACTGACATAGTGAAAACAGTTTCCAACTTCGTTTCGAGACTAAATTCTTCAGAATAAATCACCAAAAGCTCCCCCTATGCCTGTTAGCCATAGGGGGAGCTTTTCTCCTAATTCTACTTTTCTATTATTCGATAGCAAGCATTTTACTTAATTAAGAACATATTTTAAATAGCTCAAAGGTGGTCCATACCCTTCTTGTGGTATATCTTTTGTAAACGTATCAATTAAAATGCCATCTGTTATCGTTTCATATATAGCATCGGTTCGTATTTTTACACGATATTTATCGTAAGAAATGATAATTTTAAGATGTAGTTGTATTTGTAAGATATTTTTCTTCTAATGCTTTAAGCGCTTCAGCGTGATTCATTTCATTTATTTCTTTTAATTCGTCCCGTAATTTGTCATACTCATCTTCAATCCAAGCATGATATTCTTTATTTTTCTTCTGTAAATAATCATGGGATTCACGGGACATTTTATTTTTTTGTTGATATAAATACGTTAACGTAAAGCCAACCTCTTGCCTTTCGTCTATCCATTTTCCAAACTCTTTTGAATGATAACTAAAAATATCTAGAGAGTTATCGGTTTTATAATAATTAATCCAACCCTCTTCAGACGTTTTCCACTGTTTCCACTTCAAAGCTATCTCATTTGCCTCATTTAATTGCTCTTGAAGACCTTGTGCATCTGCCACATTTTCGTAAGTACCTTCCACCGCAGTCGCAATTTCCTGTAACTGCTTTTGACCTTCTTGATCTACATTAAATCCAATTACATTTACAATCGGTGTAATATCGGAATCATACAAAGCTTTTGCTGCTCCAACTGGATCATCATCACAAGTTGAGATACCATCACTTACCAAGTAGACAATATTTGTATTTGAGTCTCCTTTTAAGGATGCTAAATCTTTTTTCGCCTCATTTAATGCATGGCCAATTGGAGTCCATCCTGCCGGTACTGCTTTTGAAAGAGCCTGTTCAAAGTTTGCTGCATTATAATTACTTAATGGATAAATCAGTTCACTGCTGCTGCAAGACAAAGCCTTATCTGAATCATTTCCAGTACCTTTATGTCCGTATATACGTAAACCAACATTTGCATCCCCAGGCAAGGTTTTAACAAATTCCGTAATAGCCTTTTTAGCAGCATCCATTCTCGTTACACTGCCCTCATAATTGGCCATACTGCCTGAAGCATCTAAAATAACCATTACATTTAAATTTTCCTTAAATTGATAGCGTGGATCTTCAATATCCGGGCTTCCAATTGTTTGAAATTTTAACTGCTCTATTAAATCTCCCGGACCCTCAAAATCTTGTTGAAAAACAGATAAAATTGCCTCGTAGTACCGATCTAATTCTTCAGTAGTTGGGTTGTCCGATATATCCGGAAGATTTTTCGTCAGTTCATCTGTTAATTGTTTTCCTTCATCTTCGAGTCTATTAATATATTTTGTATAGCCTGAAGGAAGTTTTTCAAGTTCCTCTAAAGTAGTTGGAAGTGGAGAACCTACTATAACATTCTCATTTTCACTTTGTTCCTCAACTTCCGTTGCTTCTTCTTTAACATTAGACAGTTCTTCTGACTCAACTTCAGTTTCTGCCTCTTCTGATTCATTAGTTGTTGTTTGTTCCTGATTACATCCAGCAAGTAAAATGAATATGATAACTAATAGAAAACTGTACCTTTTATACAAATCTTTCAACTCCTTTCTAACTCTAATCTACCATTAACTAATCGATTAATTGAACCATATAGCCCACTTACTGCCGTTAAATTAATCCCTAAAACTAAAAATTAATAAAACGGCTATTCCAACGAATTGTTAAGCACCTTTTCTTTTACCGGCATAAGTAATATTGAACTAACAATTATTACAATAGCAGTAATAGCCTGCAATCATATCATCACTTCAAAGAAAGATAACAGCATATAGTTTACTTCTATATACCCCTACGTTTTACTAATTTCGATCTTGGGTAATGATGGAATTCCTCATTACATTTTTCAGTATAGGGAACTTAGAAATGTTGTCAAAGACAGTCAAGAGAACAAAGAGTTTTTTCCTAGACTAATAGACATATGAAAATAGTTACGTTTACCAATAATGATTTTTATGATATTTATGTAAGCGCTGTTATTTGTCGGAATTTCTGTTTAAATAAGTTCAATCAGCATATAAAAATTTGAAAAAATAAGCCCAAATAATCATTTTAATATTTTTCTTAATTTTTAGTATGTATCTTGAATATGAGAAAAATAGATTCATAATAGTTTAAAGGTAGTATTAAACGGAGTTTTGTTAATATTTCAAGGATAATTTAATATATTGTTGTAGTATGATAATCAGGAAGAAAACAAAAAGTAGAACTTTTGCCCATAATAAAAACTCCCAGAATAGTCCGGGAGCTTATATGATTTAAGGCTTAGTTTGTTTCAATTAATCCATATTTTCCATCACGGCGTTTGTAAACGATATTTGTGCCGTTTGTTTCAGCATCTGTAAAGATATAGAAGTCGTGTCCAAGTAAATTCATTTGAAGAATCGCTTCTTCAGAATCCATTGGTTTTAAATCGAATTGTTTTGTTCGAACAACTGGGAATTCTTCTTCTTCACTCGATCCATTTTGGCCATTAACGACTTCGTTTGCAAAATAAACACCTGTTCCTTCACGTTCACGGAACTTACGGTTTACTTTTGTTTTATGTTTACGTATTTGTCGTTCTAATTTATCGACGATTAAATCGATAGCTGCATACATATCAACATGTCGTTCTTCTGCACGGAGAGTGACATTTTTAAGAGGAATCGTCACTTCAACTTTAGTTTGCTTATCATTGTACACTTTCAAATTCACGTTAGCGTTTGCATTGACACCGTTACTAAAATAACGTTCAATTTTTTCAATCTTGCTTTCAACGTAGTCGCGAATCGCTGGAGTTACCTCAATGTTTTCACCACGAATGTTAAAGTTTAGCATGTAAACTCCTCCTTTTGTTACACCTATGTAAATATATATTCGCCATAGGTTTAAAAAAATCCTACCACTACAGAGAAATCTTTTCCATGTTTCGACATCGCCTTCACAAAATTTTAATATTTTATTTTTGTAAATTTATCTTGAAGAACTTCCTTTTTTCGTCGTTGCTTCATTTCACTAATAATAAGTTCATCAATATTCTCATCTTCATGGAATAAAACCCCAAACTGACTGCCGTTTGCATATGGCTTGCTCCAAACAATTTCACCAGTTGCCCGAATCATTGTCACATCTAGAATAAATTGAACTTCAATCTGTAGAGTAGTATTTTTTAAATATTCCCCAATTTTCGCTTCTGAAAACATTTTAATTCCTCTTGGTGTTTATTGCAAAATAAAAGTGCAGACTTGTGCAAAGAATTTGTACAGAGTCTAGCACTTTTTTAGTGCAAAAAAATAGACTTGCCAGCCACCCCAAGTCATTCTACTGTTAAAGTGTCGAATTTTAGCAGTGGAGGAATGAAAGGATGCTAGCAATGTCTGAAATTAATTGTATCAAAACATTAAGAAATGAAAAAGGATTATCGATATCTACAATTGCGGAAACTTTATCCATCAATTGGAGAACAGCAAAAAAATATGGTGATAAGGATCAACTACCTCAAGTAAAAACACAAATAAAGAAAGGAATGATGTATGACGAAAAATGGGGAGAAATCGTAAGTGATTGGCTTGAAGAGGACTCAAAAGTAAAGAAGAAATTAAGAAGAACTAATAAGCAAATGTATGAAGCCTTGGGAAAAATGGACTTCAAAGGTTCTTATCGAACAGTCTGTAACTTTATAGAGGAATGGAGAGCTAATAGAGATGATGAAATTTCCAAGGGATTTGAACGATTAACACATCCTGAAGGAGAAGCTCAAGTTGATTTTGGGATAATGGAAGCTGTTCATGAAGGGGAAATAGTAGATGTACATGCACTAGTAATGTCATTTCCAGCAAGTAATGTCGCATTAGGAATCCCCCTTCCTTCTGAAAACCAAGAGTGCTTTTTAAGTGGGCTGAAGAAACTTTTTAAACAAGCTGAAGGCGTACCACTTAGTATTAGAATCGATAATCTAACACCTGCGGTGAAAAAAGTGCGTGGTTCCGAAGGAGAAGCACAGTTAACTGATGAATTCATTGCTTTTCAAAATCATTATGGCTTTAAAGTTCAAGTTTGTAATCCCCGAAGCGGTCATGAAAAAGGAAATGTGGAACGGAAAGTTGGTTATATTCGATACAACTTCTTTAGTGTCCCTCCTGTAATGAAGGACTTTGAAGATTTAGAAAATCAGTTATCTGAGAGATTAGTAGAAGACCGTAAACGCATGCACTATCGCAAGGGTGAAATGATAGAAATTTTATGGGAGAGTGAACAGAAGCAATTATTAAAGTTACCTGAAAATGATTATCCAGTTTTTAAACAAATGCCAATCAAATTTAATAAATATAACGAATTCAAATTGGATCAACATCTCATTCATGTGCCAAAGGCGAAGAACTATTCGCAGTTATATTGCGTTACTTTTTGGGATCAGTTTAAGGTCATAACAAATAATGGTGAAGTAATTTTAAGTGATTCAAGACCATATATGAAAAAGCGTAGGTTTATACCTTGGATTGATATATTCAAAGACTGGCTACTTAAACCGAGAGTAGTTGGCCATTCAAGATATACAGAGTACCTACCGGTACGTATAAGGGAATATTTATTAGTCCCATCCTTATCTTTACGGAAACGGAGAATCGAAGAAGTTATTACCCTACTACTTCAGCATGATATGAAGGAAATTGATAGCCAATTTTATGAGTTAATAGCCAATAATGATAAGCTTTCTTCTCATCCTTATGATGTAGAGTGGTCACAGTATGATGCTCTACAGCCAGTAACATCGGGGGTGAGTGAAAATGAATGAAACGATCGAACATTTATGTAAGCAACTTAGATTAGCTCATATCGCTGAGGGGTTCGAGGAAATTCCATTTACAACACCAGATGAATTTGTCTATAAATTATTACTAAAAGAACGAGATGGCCGTGAACAGGCGAAAGCATCTAGAAACATTAAAAAAGCACGATTTTTAGATTACAAAGTACTAGAAAACTATGAATGGCATAAAGATATTTGTCTCCCCTCACATTTAACGAAAGAGGAATTGATGAACCTAGATTTTATACATCGCCATGAGAACATAATTTTAGTCGGAGCACCTGGAACCGGTAAAACTCATTTAGCCTCCGCTTTAGGCCGAAGAGCCTGTGAGATGGGGTTTGAGGTTCGATTCTATCGAGTTTCTCATTTAGTTGAAGAGTTAGAGGATGCTTTAAGTAGTGGTCGTTTAACAAGCTTTAGAAAAAAATTAGAAAAAGTGGATGTCATTATTTTAGATGAAATGGGATATGTACCATTTGGAAAAGATGGTGCAGAGCTGCTATTTCAAATTATCTCAGAGTGTTATGAGCAAAAAAGTTTGATAATTACATCAAATCTAGAATTTAGTCAGTGGAATCGAATATTCGCAGATTCACGTTTAACAGCAGCACTGGTGGATCGTTTGATTCACCATGCCCACATTATTTCATACACGGGGCAAAGCTTCCGTTTAACAAATGCTTTATCGAAGAAATTGTAAAAATACTGGGTGGCAACACTCTGTATAATTAATTGCAAATCTCTGCACTTTTTTCTTGCAAAATACACTTGGGCTAATATCTATGATTTTACACTCATAGGGTTCAAAATTAATATCCCTGCCATTAAGCTTTAATTTAATTTTAGCATCTATCGCTTCATTAAATACGAAACGAAAACCTTCCTGCCTTTTAAAATTCATATTGTTTTCCCCCAAAAATATCAAATCAACTAACATCAAACGTAACGAAATATTTGCACAAAGTCTACTAGACTATTTGCTATATTTTCCAACCTCTATATTTAGGAATTTTCGTAGTATTTTAACTGTAAATAATATAGAAAAAAGTTGCTTGTTGTATATTTCATCCAAATAAAAAGCCTTACACCATGAAATGATGATGCAAGGCTTCGTGAATTTATTAAACTTGTTGCGTATTGCTATATTGCTGTTGACGAGTAATTTGAATAACTTGCTTCCATGTATCACGGAATTCAGTAGTTAAACCAATTACTTCATCAATAATTGCCGTATCATTTTTTAAATTTGCTTCAATAAGACGGCGATTCATATATTCGTAAAGTGGAAGCATTTGCTTTGAAATATCATAATCCATATTTAAGGTTGACATAAGCTCAGAGATGATGGCTTGTGCCTTTTGTAAGTTTATATTTTTTTCTTGAATATTTTTTTCTTCGATTGCTTTATTCGCCTTTGTTAAAAATTTAAGACAGCCGTTATATAACATTAACGTCAATTCTCCAGGCGAAGCAGTTGTCACACTATTTTGTTTGTAAGCATTAAGTGCGGAATTTTGTACTGCCAATATAAGACACTCCTTTTGAGGGACACTGTATAGTTCTATTGTAATACATTGAATCGATTAATGCGACCAAATGATTATAAAAGTATTTAGAACAATATTTATTTTTTCTTATCGTAATAGCGTCCGTCCATCACTCGAACACTGGAGTACGGATTAATGTACTGCATTTCATGTTTTTTCGAATTGTTAAGATTTTTTATATCTGATTTAACTTCATTAAGAACTAAATTTAAACGCTCCTGAATTCCTTTATCAAGTTCGAATAATGTGACATGTGTCTTTATTGATTCATCATAACGAAATCCTTCTATTTTTAGTTGTTCTACTAGTTGTCCTCGTTCGTCTAGTAAATTATTTATTTCATCAATAAAAGTTGTACGTTCATTTCCATTAGGAATAGTCGTTAAATGCTTAAAAAGTTTTGCAGATACTTGAAGCAATTGAGTAGTTAAGTCCATTGAATACACTCCAATTAAATTAAACGATTATCCTTGAGCGAATAAACTTGCTTGGCTGTTTGCCTTTTGAATAGCCGCTTCCATTGCTGAGAATTGTTTAAAATAGCGTTCTTCAATATCCTTTAAACGATCTTTCCAATTTTCAATTCGATCATCAACAGAAATTATCGTTTCTCCTAAAGCGAAGCTATTTTCTTCAGCGCCTTCTTTACCTGCTTTTTCTTCGATTAAGTTAATTGTAGTTTTTGCGGTAGCACGCAGTTGAGTAATGAGGCCACCTTTATCTACTACATTACCATCTGCATCTTTTTCTTCAGCTCTCGTAAATAAATCCGCTACGGCTTCTGGATTTGCTTCAATTGCCTCACGTAATTTATCTTCATCTATTTTTAATTTACCGCCGTCTGAATATACATCCGTTGTTGTAATACCAATATTATAAAAGGCATTATATTTGCCATCCAGATCTGTTGTTACACTATAGATGGCACTACGCATGCTAGAAACCGTATTGCTGATGATAGAATCATTGCGCAGAATCCCTTGCTTTGCCTTTTCTTCCCACTTTTCAATTTCTTCCTTTGACATTTCAGCTTTTTGTGCTTCTGTAAGTGGCTGATAGTCATAATTCTTTTTTTCCTTTATAGGAGAATTTAAAGAGTCTATAAGACCATTATACAATTCAACAAAGGATTTAACATTTTCAACAATAGTATCTGTATCTGTTGTAGATGAAATTGTAACAGAACTTCCTGAGAAAGCTTGATTTAGTGTAATACTGTAGCCAAGTTCGGAAATCGTATTAGTATGTGAAGTTTTTGTAACGCCATTAATTGTGTAAGTTGCATCAGTACCATTTAAAATGGCAGTTCCTGCAGAATTAGACGATGCAAATCCTAATGATTTCATTAGACTATTATCATCGGAAACGATACTTACCAGCCCATTATCATATTCTCCAGTAGCTGCTGTAGATAGTGAGAAGCTTCCGTCTTCACCAACAACAGCAGTTAAACCTTTATTTTCTTTATTTATTTTTGAAGCAAGGGACTCTAAAGTATCCTCTGACGTATAATCGACAGATAATTCTTTTGTTGATCCATCTTTTTGTACTACATTTAATTTTAATGTCCCGTCAGATAAACCTAATTCACTTAACTTTGTCTGATTGGTAGCATATACCGCATCACTTGTACCAGTAGCCGGACTTATAACTACCCTTTTAACGTCTTGTCCATTTTCCGCTAATGTAGCATCGGAAATTGTTAACGTTCCGCTAGCTGAAGAACTTGCTTTTACTGATAATTTACTTGTATCTGATACACTTGCAGTTTTTGCTAAAAATGTATTAGTCTTAAGTTGATAGTTATCAAATATCTCTGTTTGGAAGGCTTCTAATTTTGAATTAATGCCACGATACGCATCACGCTGCCACTCATACTTTTGTTTTTGTTGCTGAAGCTTTTCCATTTTTGCGCTTTCAGCTTTCATTAGCTTTTCTACGATAGAATCGATATCCATCCCTGAAGCTAACCCTGTAAAACGGTTACCCGTAGTTTGTAAATAAGAATATGTTGCTGATACATTATTACTTGCCATAGTGTTTCCCTCCTAAATTTTTTCGTCTACAATCATTCCAACAAGTTTCTGCATTTCATAAAATGCATCTAGTAGCTTTTTTGGTGGAATTTCTTTTATAACTTTATCTGTGTCCTTGTCTACCACAGTAACGTAATAACGTTCTAAGCCTTCATGATAAACAAATTTTGAAGAATTATGATTAATTTCTAATAATTCATTCATCGATTTTACTGCCTGTTGTAATTTTTCTTCTGATATTTCGTTATTTTCATTTGGAAGAATTTGTTGGATAATCATTGATGTAGAATCATAGCTTCCTTGCTTAGCTTCATGTTCAGTTGGTGCACTTTGAACAGCCTTTGAAACCTTAGAAGAATCAATAGTAGGTTGTGCTAAAATGCGCATGTTCCTATCCCTCCTGGATTATGTTCACAACATGTATACCAAATTCTATAAATTATATCGGCTTGTTTACTTAGTATTTATACTAATTATTAGAAATAAGTAATTTTTACTAAAATATGCCACTCCATTAACATTAGGAGTACTTTTGTTATCCCTTTTTTCTGCGCAATCTTGAAAGAAAAATTAACTTTTTCGATTATATTATTATGTATTTTTAATTTCTACAATAAAAAAAGTGTAGAAGAGCCAATTCTGACTTTCTCTACACTCTAAACATATCATCAATTTTAAAATTTATAACCGTAAATACTGACCAACTGTTAATTGAAGAAAACTTATTTATTATACACGTCATTATAAATATCTACTATTTGTTGAGCCCGCTGATTAAAGGTGTGATTTCCTACAATCGCTTGCCGTGCAGCATCAGAAATTGCTTCACGACGTTGTTCATCATGAAGAAGATTCCTTACGTTTTGTACCATCAATCCTGATTTTCGTTCATACATAGCTTTATCGGAAGACTCTTATTTCAAAACTATAAAAAATTCATTCATATATATATTGACTTCTCAAAAAACATTAAAAAATTCCTATTTTTCGTTTTCTCAACTTATTATCTAATAAAATCTTTTAAACTTTATTTTTTAATAATAAAAGATGGTTTTGAATGAGAAAAACTATATTTATTAATTTGATAATCCCTTTTTTCAAAAAATTCATCTACAGCTAAAGTTTCTCCCTGAACGGTACCATAATCATCTAAAATAATAACTCCACCTTTAACAATCCGATCGAATAATAAATCCAATGCGAATTTAGCGGGTTCATATACGTCTGTATCAATATGTAAAAGAGCTATTTTAGTATGTGGGTTTTTTAATAAATATTCTTCTAAAGTTTCTAATATATTCCCACTTATCAACTCAACATTTTTAATATTCTTATACTCTAAACTAGAGTAAATTTCTTCTTTTGTTAAAAATTCGTCCTTAAAGTCCCTATTCCACCTAGATACAAATTCTTTATCCGATTCAACTCTATCAATTTCAGGAAAAACCCCAAAAGCATCGAAGCCAATAATTTTTCTGGAGTTTTCATTCTCTAATAGTTCTCTAAATGATGCAAATTGGATTAAAGAATTCCCTTTGAATACTCCTAATTCAATAATATCACCAGGTAAATTTATTATTTTTTTATATAATTCATAATGAGCAATAAAATTCCCCATTCTATAAACATCAGAAGTCAACATAAATCCATTCTCATAGTCAAATTTTTTACGTTCGTCATATTTATTTATCATTCTATCCCTCTTCAATTAATCAATTTCATTTAAAATTAATGAGTTTAATTTTTTTTTAAACTCTTCTATATCTTCAATAGTATCAATATCTATATCATATTTTTCTTCCATAATATATGGCCAAACATTGTCATTTAAACTTGTATTTAGCCCAAATGATTGATCAATCTTGTTAATATAAATAGCTCCATTTACTACATAATATGTATTAAAATCTTGTCTTCTCACAGTACTATTTGCTTTTAAAATCGACTCAAGTTCCCCAGTTTCATTAATACTGCGTATTAATAATGGATTATTTTTTAATTTTGTTACACTTACTAAACTATCTTTATTATTTTCAATAATACTTTCTAATGCTTGATCTATATGAAATGTTCTCCGAAGTGGTGATGTAGGTTGTAAAAGAACTACATAGTCAAACTTTTCGTTTAATTTTAAAAGTTCATTTATTTCATATATTATTACATCAATTGTTTTAGTTTCATCCTTTGCTAATTCAATTGGTCTTAATTTTTCAATGATTATTCCAAAATCATTTGCAACCTTAGCAATTTTAGGATCATCGGTAGAAACAATAATCTTATCAACATACTTAGATTTTTTTACAGACTCTATTGTATAGCCAATTAAAGGTTTTCCATTTACCTCAATTATATTTTTCCCTAGGATTCCTTTGCTACCACCTCTAGCTGGTATGATACATAAAACCTTTTTATTATTAATCATTTATATTTCTCCATTATTTTAAAGTAAATCAGAAAATTTCTTTTGAATATCTATATTCCAAATAATTCCCTGCTTTAAAATGTTGATGAATTTATTAGCACTTTGCCCTTCCCCGTATACTGAACTCTTGAATGAAGAATTAAGAGGTATGTCGCAAATTGCCTTTAATATTTCTGCTGCATTTTCATTAACATGCTGAATTAGCTTGTTACTTAATTTATTATATCGACCATTTTGACGATTTCCAACATCGATTGAGGGTGTTCCATATATAATAGATTCACGTATGCCTGCACTTGAATTACCTATCATAAATTCAGCATGCTTCATAAGTGTTAAAAAATATTCAAATCTAATCGATGGGAAAATCAAGAAATTTCCGTTACTTTCCAAGCGTTTATATGCTTCTATTATAATATCGCTTCCAAGGTCATTATTAGGGAAAATAACCACATATTTTTTTTTAGATTGAATTACACCATCTAGGAGTTCATTTATATTATTTCTTAACTTACCAATTTCCGTTGTGACAGGGTGGTACATTAAAATAGCATATTTATCAAAATATATTTCATACCTTTTTTTAACGTTAGTAATCGAGGGCAATTTATTTGAATACATAATATCAATGTCTGGTGAGCCTACAACAAATACATGTGCTTCATTCTCCCCTAACTGAATAATTCTTTTTCTGGATTCTTCATTACTAACCAAGTGGATATGTGCAAATTTTGTAATTGCATGCCGTATAGATTCATCAATTGTTCCTGATACTTCCCCACCCTCTATATGTGCTACTAGAATATTATTAAACGCACCGACAATTGCCCCTGCTAAAGCCTCTAATCTGTCTCCATGGACTACAATTAAGTGTGGATTAATCTCAGCTATATAATTACTTAACCCCGCAATTGTATTACTAAGTGCAATATCCATAGAAGTATTTTGAGTTTGATTTATAAAATGATACACGTTTTTAAAACCATCTTTTTCAATTTCGCGCCAAGTTGAACCATAACGTGAAAGCATATGCATTCCAGTAACAAATATATATAGTTCGAAATTATCATCTTCATGAACTTTACTCATTAAGGATTTAATTTTCCCGTAATCGGCTCGAGTACCCGTTAAAAATAATATTTTTTTCATATGTTTCTTCCTTAGTTTTGTACATCTTCAAATGACAAATGTTGCTCTTTTTTTATATTACGAACAGCTTTTTTTCCTAAAAGACTTTCAAAATGTTCAGCTCTAATATCTCCTGTTCCTGGACGTTTTACCCATATGTTATTTTTAGTCAGAATCTCACCTCGAATTATATCCTTTATTGCAACAACTGTTGCAAAGGCAAAGTCTATGGTTACTTGTTCTTCTTTAGCTGCTTCTTTTTTACCTCCACGCATTTGAAAAATTTCATTAGACCCTAATAATAATTGCTGAAGTTCTTCTGGATCCATTGAACAAACAATATCTGGGCCGGTTCTTTCTTTAGAATCAGTAAAATGCCGTTCTAGAATTGATGCTCCAAGTGCTGTTGCTGCTAAACATGCATTATTATTTATAGTATGATCAGACAAACCAATAACAGCATTTGGAAATTCCCTTTGTAACTCTTGCATTCCACCAAGTCTAACTAATCTGGGTGGAGTAGGATAAACATTAGTACAATGTAGGAGTGCATATTGAATGTTATGTTTTTCTAAAATATCGACAGTTTTCCTTATAGCTTCAATCCCATTCATTCCTGTAGAAACAATCATCGGTTTTCCAAAAGATGCGATATGTTCAATTAATGGGTAATTATTACACTCCCCTGATCCAATTTTATAAGCAACTACTCCCATTTTTTCAAGTCTATCAGCAGCTGCTCTTGAAAATGGTGTACTTAAAAAAATCATACCCTTGGATTCTACATAATCTTTCAATTCTTTTTCTTCATCTTCATCTAAAGCACAACGTTCCATCACTTCATAAATCGATACATCAGTATTTCCGGGAATTACTTTTTTTGCTTCTTTACTCATCTCATCCTCTATAACATGAGTTTGATGTTTTATTACTTCTGCTCCGGCTTTAAAAGCCGCATCAACCATTTGTTTTGCAATATTTAAAGATCCCTCATGATTTATCCCTATTTCCGCAATAACAAGTGGGGGATGATCTAAACCTATTTTTCTATTACCAATAATTATTTCCCTTTTCATTTTTACCTCCATATCTAGTTTTGAATATTAAATTTGATTCTGCTTATCATCTCATTAATTTCATCGCTAACTTTCTCGGTTAATTCTAAAATAGATTTATATAAAAATTCACTCTGAGTATTTACTCTTCTAAACTTTTCTGTATTTGTTTCATTTTTCCCCTGCTTAAACCTTGTTAAAACTTCTAAATTAATTAATGACATTGCAGGTGAAATACAAGTATTTACAGAAATCTTATTAATTTTCATATCATTGATATTTAATATTTCTAAATCACTACTAGAATAGCAGTTTTTACCCTCACTGTTTTCTAAGATTCTCAAATTCTTTTTTAATAACGACTTTAATTTATTTAGATCTTTTAATTCTTCTTTAAAAAATTTTAATAAACTACTATATTCTTGTGATTGTTTTAAAATATTTTTTTTAAGTAAATATAAATCGAACCGATGATCAGAATTTTTCATATAATTTTCAATAAATGAATTAAAACTAATTTTATTCATTTTTTCAATATTAATTCCACCTTCAGTACAGTTAAATATTGTTTTAGTTTGAGGAAGAATCTCCATTAAGTGTTCAAAACTCTTTTTCATACTAAAAAACGCATAATCTGTTAATACCTTTTCATTTCCATAATATCCTTCTGTATAAAATGCCTTTCTCTCTGCGATAAAATTTTCATCAATTTGTACCTGACCTATGTTATTATCAGCATGACTTTTATTATCTGTATAAGCTAAATCTTGTCCTAAAAGTGCGATTGGACCTGACGAAATAAACCTAGCAAATGTTAAAGCATAATTTGCTACTGATCCTCCTCCACTCAAACATGCTAAATCAATCTTAAAAGTGTCTTCTAATTTAGCTTTTTGGTTATGCATATCTTCCCCTAAAAAATATAATGAGGGTTGATTTATAACTTCCCTAATACCAGAAAAACTTTGAAAACTATAGATAAAGATAGTATTTTTCAAGTTCAAATCTTTATAATGATTGAGATTTTCTTTTTTACCATCTATTGAAATAAGAAAATCAGGTTCAATATCAGCTGCTAAAAGTGAGTTAATAGTTGATCCTGCTGCTATTAATATACATTTTTCTCTATTTTTTTTTAATAATTGTAGCTGCTTTTTTAATGATGGTCCTCCTGAGGCAATAACCACGGGCAAGTTAAATTTATTATTTAAAATTTTAATAGATTTGTCCTTTGGTAAATAGTAAAGATTATTTATATAATTGAGGTTCCACATCAATGCATCTTTTCTAATTGTGTTATTGGAAATACTTTTTATAGATATAAAATCCTTTAACCTTTTTAAAACATCCTTTACTTCTTCTGGACATAATTTTTCATAATTGGGAGATATTAAACATTTTATATCGTTTGTAGTCCCAAAATAATTTAGTAAAAAACTTTCTGTAATTTGATTTATTGAAATACCTTTAAATTGTTCACCTTTTAAATTTGTGACATCAAAAAGAGGATCTACTATTAAAATCCTTGCATTTGAATTCTTAATATTAAGTAAAAGTTCATCAAAAATATAACCTTTACCATAACCAAACAATAAATAGTGGACATCTGGTATAAAGTTTTTTTCAACAATTAATTTAGCTTCTCTAATAGGGTCGTATTTGCTATGTATAAATAATTCATTAATAGTAAAGATTTCATATCCGTTTTTACTTAACAAACATTCCTTCTTATATGACTTACTCAAATTCTATAAACCTCCGGAATTTAATAAATATAAAACCATTAACTAATCGTTAATCCTTTAAATTCTTCAAATACAACTAATATTTCATACTCTAGAATATCTGCTACTAATAGATAATCTTCAATTTCTAAAGCCTTATTAATTTCATTTAAAATATCAACCAAATCTTCAATTTTAATTACATTTTCAATACTATGTATAACAAGTAAATTTCCAATTTTTTGGAGCCAATCTAGTCCTTCAACCAAATTTTTTATTATTTCTAATCCTTCAGAAATCTTATTATCTCTTAAGTTATTTATTATTAAATTACAACCACTAATTACTTTTGGTATATACGCATTATACATTTCAATAGATTCTTCAACAATTTTATCCATAAATAACTCCTTAAATTTTACTCTTTATTAATATATCGTTCTAAATTTATAAAATTCCATAACAATATTTAATTTGTATCAAAAAAACCTCACTCATTTAAAAGAGCGAGGTTTTTTATTTTTTAAAGATTATTGTAATAATTGAAGTACACCTTGTGGTTGTTGGTTAGCTTGAGCTAACATCGATTGAGCTGCTTGCATTAGGATATTGTTTTTAGTGAAGCCCATCATTTCTGCAGCCATATCTGTATCACGGATACGTGATTCAGCAGCTGTTAAGTTTTCAGATGCAGCACCTAAGTTGTTAATAGTGTGCTCTAAGCGGTTTTGAACAGCTCCTAATGCTGAACGTTGTGTCGATACATTTTTAATAGCTGTATCAATTGTTGCAATTGCAGCACTTGCACCAGCAGCTGTTGAAATTGTTAAGCCAGCAGAAATTCCTAATGCAGTAGCACGCATATCACCAATTGTCATCGTCATAGTTTGACCTTCATTAGCACCGATTTGGAAAGTTAATCCAGTAGATGAAAACGCACCTGATAATAATGTTTTTTCGTTGAACTCAGTAGTTTCAGCAATACGGTCAATTTCATCACGTAATTGTTTAATTTCATCTTGCAAGAAATTACGGTCTAGGTTTTCGTTAGTATCGTTACGAGATTGTACTGCTAATTCACGCATACGTTGTAGGATAGAGTGTGTTTCGTTTAATGCACCTTCAGCAGTTTGGATTAAAGAGATTGAGTCTTGAGAGTTTTTAGTTGCCATGTCAAGACCTTTAATTTGTGCGCGCATTTTTTCAGAAATTGCAAGACCTGCAGCATCGTCGCCAGCGCGGTTAATTTTGTAACCTGAAGATAATTTCTCAAGGTTTTTAGCTGCTTGAGAGTTGTTGAAAGTAAGGTTACGGTGTGTGTTTAAAGCTGAAATGTTGTGTTGAATTCTCATTTGGAATTCCTCCTTGAATTTGTTTTTTATAATCCACATCCATGTGGAACTTTGAAAGCTCGGTCATATTATCTACTCCCTATGCTTTACATTAGTTATATCGTCTTTATTAAAAATAGTTTTATAGTTTTATATAAAAAATTTTCTATTTTATATAATTTTTAACTCTATTCATTTATAAGTAGAAAATTCTATTCATCACTGGGGGTGGCCCTATTAATTCACCTAGCTAATTGCAAACCTGAATCAGTTTATTTTTTCTTCAATTGTTCCAATAGATTAACATTTGTATTTAGAGCTTCTTTGTTCTGTTCCTGAATCGCATCAAAAATTTCAGTACGGTGCACTATTACAGATTTTGGCGCAACAATTCCTAATTTAACTTGATCCCCTTCAACTGCAAGTATTTTTACCTCAATATAGTCGCCAATCATAATTGATTCATTCTTTTTTCTAGAAAGGACAAGCATTATTTTGCACTTCCTTCCACTGCTGTGATTTGATAACGCAGAGGATATATTTTATTATCAGGTAGAACTACTTGTTTACCATATCTTTTAGCAGTATTAATAACAATGGGTGCTAATAAATTTAATGTTGAAGTTTCAAATGGTTCCTTTAAAGTTACGATAGAATAGGTAATGAGTTCTTCTTCCTTCTCGACTCTTAAGTCCTTTTTATCTTCTTCACTAATTTCGAAAACATAATCTTCTTTAAATGCAAATGGATACGCTACAACAAAACCTATTTCTTGTTGCTCCGTCGATTGTAGTATTACAAACGGGCTCTCTTTTTCCAATGGCAGCAATACAAACTTTTTGATGTCTCCTAATCCTAGCAAACCTTGTTCAAAGGTAATAATTTGTTGCTCTTGAATTTCGATATCTCCTAAAAATTTTGTAGCAATTAGCATATGATTAACTCCTCGAATTATAAAATAACATCAATTTTCACATCAGGATATTGTAGTACGTTACCAGTGACTTTTCCTGGGGTGTATTCATGAATTGGTTTATTTACTTTTGCATCTATTTTTGGCTTTTGAGGTGTAAACTGAATATCCGTCTCACCTGGTATATACTCTATTTTGACAGAATCAACAGATGGAACAAATTTCACATTAAAAGGTACGCGTTTTGGGCCATGATTTTGTTTTGCTATATTTTTTATAATTGAATTTCCTTGATCTTTCCCCGCATTTTCCATCAACTGGCGTCCCTCTTTAGCTCGCCGCGCAGCACCTTCTAGTGCCACTTTCTTTCCTTCTCGTGCCCATTTTTCATTTGACTCAAGTGGACCAATTAAACCTAAATCCCGTCTAGATTGGCTAGAATCAATCTTTAATCTTCCTCTTGTTGTATTAATATCTAAAATAGCTGCAGGCTGCTCAATTGTTTGCGTAGCTTTAGGTTGTTTTATTTTTTGGATAGGCTTTTGTATTTGTAAGTCAATTGCAATATCTGTCGTTTGAATTTGTATTTGAGGTAGTCTCATATTTCCACCCTCCATTCTAAAGAAAAGCGCTTGAACAAAGTTGTCCAAACGCCTTTATGATAGTAAAATCTAATAATAAATACCTAAAGATATCTATCCGAATAACCAAAGTTTGCGAAGTCACTTTGTTTTCGTCCCAGATGTAATTTAATATTTAGTTTACTTTAATGTACATCCTTGTAAAGAATTTCACTATCGAATAAAGTCAACGAGTGTTTGTTGAATTATATTTGCTCCTACTGATAGTGCAGCTTGATGGATAGATTCTTGCGTTACCATTTCTGTAATTGATTCAGCATAATCTACATCCTCATTATTAGACATCTGTTTTTTTACATTTATTTCTTGAATGGATAAACGATTTGTCATCATTTCCACTCGGTTTTGTTTTGCCCCAACCTCAGCACGTTCTGCTAATACGTCTTCATAAACTGCTTGAATATTTCCTAATAGTGAGCTTAACTCAGTAGCATCATCACCATCTCCACCAGGTTCAGCTGAAAGCTGCCCTTCAATTGAGGTTAAAGTATCTTCAATATCTTTAAATAATTGAACTGCATCTGTATTTACATTTAATTGTATACCATCGAATACTTCAATTTTTACATCGGCATTAAAAGCTGTACCCGTTGTTGTGGCAGGAATCAAATTGCCATTCGCGTCATACAATGGACTTTGTGTCTTCGTTCCACTGAAAATATAATCATCCCCAACTTTTGTATTCGCAACATCTTTTATTTGTGCCTTGATTTGAGAAATTTCTGCTAGAATTTTTTCACGATCATCAGAATCATTCGTATCATTTGCTGCCTGCGTTACAAGTTCTTGTACACGTTTAAGTGCCTCACTCACTTGACCTAACGATTCATCCGTTGTATCAATCCAAGAGTTTACTTGATTCATATTCCGAGTAAACTGTTCTACTTTATTTAAATCCGTACGATAGCCCATGCCTTTAATAGCGGCAACTGGATCATCAGAGGGACGGTTAATTTTAGAACCTGATGTGAGTTGTTCTTGTAATTTTCCCATTTTCGAATAACTATTATTTAAGTTTCGAAGCATATTACTCGATAACATCGATTGTGTAACTCGCATTGTCGTTCTCCTTTATATTAAAGTGTTATAGTTGTTATAAACCTACTCGACCCATACCATTAATAATCTTATCTAATGTTTCATCAATTACTGTCAGCATGCGTGCATTTGCATTATAAGCTTGTTGGAAAGTAATCATATTTGTCATTTCTTCATCTAATGAAACTGAGCTCATTGATGCACGATTATTTTCAATCGTTAATCGAATCGTTTCCGTATTAAATTGTAGAGTAGAAGATTCCTCTCCATCTACACCAAGCTGACCAATTAAGCCTTCATAAAATGATTGGAATGTTGCCCCTTCTAAATCGGCCGTAATATTAACTGACAGCTGGGGAGTTCCATTACTATCTTTTACTTCAATTGTTGCACCAGGGGAAATCCCTTTAAACTGTAAATTTGCTAATTCTGTTGCCCATTTACCATTTCCTTCTTCATCTGCTACTGTTGAAGCAGCAAGTAAATTTGGATCTTCAACGATTGCATTGTTAATTTGAATCGTTCCAGCGCTTGTTCCAGTAAAGAAATTTACACCGTTAGTCGATGGATTCTCCGGTGTACCTAGAGTATACCCTGCACTATGAACTTCATTGAAAGCTGTAATAAACTGTTGTGCAAGCTTGTCTAAGTTAGCGAGCATTTCTGGATAATAGCCTTGGTTACCGCTATGTCCATATGAGTCAATTAAGGATAATAATTTTCCTTTTGATGTTTCAAAATCATCGTATGTGATTGTCCCACCGCCAGAACCTTCTGCTGGTGGATCCCCAAGTGCTGATACTTCAATTTTATCGAATAAAAAGTAGCTCGAAGATGTACCAGTTTCGTCTTCATTGCCGTCAATTTTAGTTCCATTTGTATCCAACGTTGACAGCTTAGCGTAATTTTTGCCATCAACTAACTTAATTTCAGTACCGTCTTTAGTTTTATATGTAATCGTTAAACTTCCTTCAGCAATTGCTAAAGCATTCCCGCCAGAAGGAACATTTTCAATTGTGACAGGCATATATTCATTTAATTGGTCTACTAATACATCCCGCGCATCATATAAGTCATTCGGCATGTAGCCATTCGGTTCCACAGCTTGTATCTGACGATTAATTTCTGCGATTTGTTTTAAAATAGAATTAACTTCAGTTGTAGAAACATCGATCTCATTTCCTATATTCCCTTGAATTTCCTTTAATTGTGTATCAAGGTAATTAAATGAATCAGCCAAATGTGCAGCTCGTTGTATTGCAACTTTTCTTGCTGCAGTATCTCCAGGTTTTGCACTTACGTCCTGTAAAGATTTCCAGAATAAATTGAATGCTTCATTCAACCCAAATTCAGATGGCTCCGACATAATGTCTTCCATTTGAGAAATAGCGTTCGAACGTGATTCCCAATATCCTAATTTATTTGTCTCTTGACGGTATTGTCGATCGATAAACTGATCTCGAATACGTTGAACTGAACTTGCTTCCACACCAGTTCCAATAAATCCAGCTGTTTGAGGTGCATTTAACCCCATACCCGGATAACCTAGTGTTGGCGTCATATTAACACGTTGACGCGAATAGCCAATTGTATTGGCATTTGAAATATTGTGGCCAGTTGTATAAAGTGCACTTTGTTGTGTAAAAAGCCCTCTTTTACTCGTTTCTAATCCCATGAATGTGGAGCGCATATAGTCTCCTCCTTAATAAAATTATGGTCGCTCATATATATAAAAATATGAAGATTATGTTATGGATGATTTGCTGACATTTACGCCTGTGAGTCAAAATATGTTTTCTTTGAATTTGTTTGGTTTCCACTCACGTTTTTCCCTGTATAGTTAATTTGTTCAGGTCGTGGTCGCAGCATATCCAACGTCATATTAACAATTTGTAATGATTGAAAGATAAGACGTTGATTTAAATCATTTTGTTTACGTAAATCATCTATTACTAAAGTTAATCGTTTACGAGCAGCATCGAGATGATTTCGCTCTTCTGGTTCAGCAACTTCGATCACATCAGAAACAGTTGGTGTGTCAGAGGGAGCTATTCCTTTAGCTCTTAGGTAATCCGTTACCACCTGCTGACGCTGTTTCTCAAGTGTTTCAATAGCAGCTACATGTGATTGCTCTGTTTTCAGCATATTATCAAGTTCTGCCATGTCACCTTTTTTTATTAGTTCTGTTTTCTTGTACGAATGCTCAAGTAAGCTTTTGTGCATTGTTTCGAGTTTTTCTAATATCGCTATAATAGCTTGGACTGACATGGTTTAACGAACTCCTTTAAAAAATTAATATCGATAATATTTCAACATATCCTCAGCTACTTTTCGTGCATCGATTTTATATTCGCCAGATTGAATTTCTTCTTTTAGTTTTTTAACTTTTTCTGCACGCTCTGCACTATAAGTAGACGACACGGACATTTCTTTTGCAGTAGTTGAAATTTCAATTTTGTCCGCAAATGTTGACTTACTATCTGTAGATTTCACATTTTTTGGTTGCTTATTATATGGGTTGATAGAATTCACATTATACGAAGTGATTTTCATAATTACCCCTCCCTCATCAATCGTTTTCTACTGTATATTTCGGTTCATTCATAAAAATGTTAACGTTTCTCAATAAAAAAACTCATTAGTTCCATAAAGCTTAAGAAATTGTCTATCTAGTATAACAATTTCTCACTTTTTCTTAGAACAAATGAGCTTAAAAAATATTTATTTTTTTTCAGATAAGTAGGTTCCTCTTTCACGATTCGCAACGTTTTCTCTAAATTCTTTTGCTGCTTCAAATGTACGAAGATCTGATTTCAACTCATCTTGGCATTTTTCGCAAAGCTTTCCTTTATTCGTAATACGTCCACAATTATCACAAGGGTATCCTAAATTAGGGAAAATTGCAGGGTGGAGGCGATTTTTTCGAACCCATTTATATAGCAGTTCTTGTTCTACACCCGTCGCTTCTACAATTCTCTCCATAGTCGCAGCTCGATTTTCCCGTTTTCGCAAAAAGCGATAGACGATTTGATACATTTCCTCTTCTTTTTGAGCACATTTATAGCATACGTCCCGCACCCCAGTAAAATTAAAAAATTCTCCACAGCTTGGACAATTTTGTATTTCTGCCATACTAATACCTCCACATCAATCGATCCATGATGAAATCATTATTCATTTTCTCTTATTTGTGATTATACAGTAATCAATAAAAATTGTATCATTTTCCAATGAAAAACATCTTTTATAGATACTAATTTAAAATTTATTTCACATTTTAAGTTTTGAAATTATCCTCGAACTAAAGTAAATGCCGTCACTCTTTTCGCACCAGCCTTAAATAATGCAGTTTTCGCATGAAGAATTGTTGTTCCTGTTGTATAAATATCGTCAACCAATAAAAACTCTTTACCTTTTATATCGACATTTTCGGACGTTCTAAATAGTTGTGATGAATTTATTCGCTGCTGGCGTGTTTTACCTACTTGCGTATCAGTTGTTATTTTCTCAAGATAATGTTGAAATGGAATATTCGCTTCTTTTAATAGTATGTCTATATGCGCAAAAGTACGTTCTTTTAGTTTTTCTGGATGTATTGGAATAGGAACAATGATTGCTTTTGTCTTCGCCAGGTGCTCATTTATTTGTTGACGAAATACTTTAGCTAATATAACGTCATGCATAAATTTATAGCGATGTATGAAATCTTTCATCATATCGTTGTATTTGTAAAGAGATATAATGCATTGTTCTTCTTGTTGTGATGGATTATAGAGTTCAAATTTTTGTTCACATTCCAAACAAATTGTTTTCGGAAAAGTATTTGTGAGAAAAAACTTCCAAGTAATGGGTTCATTTAAAGAAGAATTGCATAATAAGCAGTTCCGAGTTTCATATCGTTTCATTTTGCTTCCATCCTAAAACCTTCTTTATTAAAGCGAATGATTTCATTCCGTGCTTCATCCATTTCAACGGTAATTCCGTGATGAAAAAATACAACTTCACCGCTTGGAAATAGAACGTTTCTTCCAACACGTCCGCTTATTTGAATCAATGCACTCGAGTTAAAAATTTTCGAGTCTGCTCCTACAACTGCTACTTGTACGTTTTTTATCGTAATACCTCTTTCTAGAATAGTCGTTGTTAATAATCCAGGAATTTCTTCGTTGCGAAGTTTCAATACTTTTCCCTTCCGCTCCGGGTCCTCAGCATGGACACCTAGAATTTTTTTATCTAAATGTTGAAACAATGGAATCGCCTTCTCCATTAAATTAATTGTTGGAAAAAAAATTAAAAAGGGTTCTTTATTTTCGAGTCGTGTTGTCGTCCAATCTAGCAGTTTTTTAGGAATGCGGCCCTTCTGAATGATTTTATTGTATGACCAAAGAGGCTCGAAACGAGGTACAGGCAACGGATGGCCGTGGTATCTTCTTGAAATCAAGCTATACCCCCATTTTTCACGTTTCATTTGTGCTAATATTTTTGCTGAAGGGGTAGCTGTAACTAAAGCAATCGGTACCCCTACTTTCTTTGACTTTAGCACTGCTTTTTGCAGAGCTCGATCATACGTATAAGGAAACGCATCCGCCTCATCTACAATAACGAAATCAAAAGCATTTTCGAATCGAAAAAGCTGGTGTGTTGTAGCAATCACAAGCTGCGGGTAGCCGGATTGACTTGGTGCATTCCCGTATAATGCGTGGAGAATAGTTTTTGGAAATACTTTCTGAAACCGAGGAAACAATTCTAATACAACATCTGTACGTGGCGTGGCAATACATACACGCCACCCTTTTTTTAGTGTAAACAAAACTGCAGGAAATAATATTTCAGTTTTTCCAGCTCCACAAACCGCGTGTAATAAATGATTGCGACTTTCTTTTAAACTTTCTATTAATTGCCGTGCAGCAGTAGATTGTAAATCAGTAAATACACCATTCCACACTAGTTCATGAGTCTTCTTAAATTTTGGTTGTGGTCCATTCCATAGTAAAAGATCTGTACAGCTTGTGATTCTTCCCATATTGATGCAATGTCGACAATACACACATATTTTGTTACAGCGCGCACAGTCATATTGTATGAATTCATCTTGCTGCTCATTGTGGCAGCGATTGCATTTGTACCTTTTGCGATTAAAAATTCCAATTGAACGGTTGATTGATATACCAGGCTTCTTGTTGAAATAATTTTGTTCTATATACTTTTCAATTTTTTCTTGTGGGAAAGGGGTATTTATTCTTGTCCAAATTCTTCCGATAAAAAAATCACGTATTTGAGGCTCAATGATAATTCCTTTATATAAAATAAAATGCTTTTCTTTTAAAAGCTTATAAGGCATTGAATCCACTCCTTAATTATTAATTTATCTCTAAAACAAAAAGCAGCCCCTACTATTAAAATAGAGACTGCTTCTTAATATTGTATTATTAAATTTAAAAGCATATTTAACCTTTAGAACTTCTTCACCCATCCGAGTCCAAGAGAGCCTTCTCCCAAATGAGTCCCGATTACAGGTCCGAAATAACTTAAATTAAATTCAACATTTGGATAGGCTTCTGCTAGTTGATTCATCCACTGTTTGCCTTCTTCTTCACAATTAGCATGGATAACAGTTGCTTGAAGCTGATTACCATTCGCAGCATCTTGAGCAAGCAATTCTTCTACACGACGCAATGCTTTTTTCTTCGTACGAATTTTTTCAAATGGAACAATTACTTTTTCTTCAAAATGAAGAATTGGCTTTACTTGCAACAATCCTCCAACCAATGCTGCGGCTGCTGATAGTCTACCTCCACGCTGTAGATGAGATAGATCATCTACGACAAAGTATGCTCTCAATACTGTTTTCATTTCTTCAAGCGTACTTAAAATTTCTTCTGCTGAAGCTCCCTGCTGAGCCATTTCAGCAGCCTTTAATACATAATAACCTTGAGGAGAACAAGAAATCTCACTGTCAAATGCGTGAACCTTGACACCTTCAACCATCTGTCCCGCCTGTATCGCCCCTTGGTATGTACCACTTATTCCACTCGATAAGTGAATTGAAATAATTTCATCATAATCTTTTGCAAGTTCCTTAAACAATTCAACAAATTTCCCTATTGGTGGTTGAGTTGTTTTTGGAAACGATTTTTGCTTGCGAACTTTTTCATAAAATTCAGAAGCAGTAATTTCTACTTCTTCTTCATAACTACCATCTTCTAAATTTACACTAAGAGGAATCATTTGAATGTTGTAGCGCTTTCTATCCTCTAGCGTTAAATACGCTGTACTGTCAGTTACGACTGCAATACTCATGAATTTCCCACTCTCCTATGTACAATATATTACCCTATCTCTTCTACTATGTGAATAAAAACGAAAGCGCTTTGTGTACGTGTAATTAGTCAATTGTACACAAAACGCTGATATACTTATTAAAGTTCACTCTTTGCAACATTCAATCAAATATTTTGGAGTACATTACCAACAGAGATGATTATTGTTGAGATTCATTTCCTATATAATAAACACTTGTTACTTTCCAGTTGTTGTTTTCCTTCACAAATACCGTAACCTGTCTTCCGCTGCTATTTAACTCTGCATTCGTTTTAATTTCTGTCATTTTCACATCTAAGTTTGCATATACTTGTGCTTCTTCTTCATTATACTTCACAATTGTTACATCGGAAGCAGTTCGATTAATATCATATTGTGCGAAAACATTTTTTGCTACTTCTATATCTTCATTAACATCAAAGCCTTGAGGGTTTTTAGAAAGTGTATTTATATAGCGGTCGATATCTTTTGAATTAAATGATGCAATATACTCATCAAAAGCAGCTAAAATTTCTTTTTCAGCTTCCTTTGGAACATCATCCGCCTCTTCAATACTATCTCCAAGCATTTCATATCCAACTGTAGTTTCCTTATTGCTGGCAACAGAACTTTCAATATTTGATTCTTCTTTATTATTACAAGCAGTTAGCATAAGTAAAGCCACTGCCAACATCAACCATTTTTTCATAAACTTTAAACCTCCCGCGCATATTGTAGCATAGTTGTCTAATTATGGCTAATTCCGTAATATTAGCACGAAAATGTAATACTATTTTATTATTTGTTATCTTTTCGATTTATTGACGATTTCCACTATAATTAGTTTCGCTCTTACAGTACTATTTGATATTCCACTTTGTATAAACCAAAGTGCGATAAGTTAGTGGCAAACTATAAAAAAATTCAAAGTCCGTAAAAAAGCTGTGAACATGCATAAATTTCACCTGGAACTACGTAAAATTTTCAAAACGCTTAAAAAAGCAGTAAATCCGCGTAAATTCTGTTCGAAAGTGCGTAAATATTTCTTTGAAACGCGTAAATATCATACTAAACCGCGTAAAACTTTCAAATCGCTTAAAAAAGCAGTAAACCCGCGTAAATTCTGTTCGAAAGCGCGTAAATATTTCTTTGAAACGCGTAAATATCATGCTTAACCGCGTAAAACTTTCAAAACACGTAAAAAAGCAGCAAACTCGCGTAAATACTGTTCGAAAGCGCGTAAATATTTCTTTGAAACGCGTAAATATCATGCTTAACCGCGTAAAACTTTCAAAACACGTAAAAAAGCAGCAAACCCGCGTAAATTCTGTTCGAAAGCGCGTAAATATTTCTTTGAAACGCTTAAATTTCACCTAAAACTACGTAAAACTTTTAAAACGCGTAAAAAAGCAGCAAACTCGCGTAAATTCTGTTCGAAAGCGCATAAATATTTCTTTGAAACGCGTAAATATCATGCTTAACCGCGTAAAACTTTCAAAACACGTAAAAAAGCAGCAAAACCGCGTAAATTCTGTTCGAAAGCGCGTAAATATTTGCTTAAAACGCGTAAATATCACCTAAAACCGCTTAATTTTTTCGCCTACTTTAAAGCACGCTTTTCATCATATAGATTTTTCAAACCTGCTAGTTGCGCAACACTATATACTATGAACCATCTATAATTATTTAAATTTATAAAGAAAAACCGCATATCTAATCTAAATCATCCCCAAAACAAAAAAATTCCAACCAACGATATTTCAGTCGTTGATTGGAATTTTTAGGCTACGTTGCGATTTTCAATAAGAAATCGATTTTATAAATTTCTATCTATAGTAGACTACTATGTAGAAAATTAACGCACTTCAACCCAACCATTTTTGATTGCTGTTACAACAGCTTGTGTACGGTCGTTTACGTTCATTTTTTGGAGAATACTTGAAACATGGTTTTTTACTGTTTTCTCTGAAATATAAAGCGTTTCTCCGATTGTACGGTTGGATTGGCCATCTGTTAGTAATTGAAGCACTTCGCATTCACGTTTAGTTAATAAATGGAATGGTCGGCGTATTTCTGCTTGATGGAAGTTTCCTTTATTTTCATGCTCGCTTAAACGGCGGAACTCCGCTACTAAGTTTTTCGTAACTTTTGGATGCAGATACGAGCCACCATTCGCAACAACTTTAATTGCTTCTACAATTTCGTCAGCGTCCATTTCTTTTAGCATGTAGCCTAGTGCACCCGATTTTAAAGCGTGCGTTACATACGATTCATCATCATGGATAGAAAGCATAATTACCTTTGCATCCGGAAATTCTTCAATTAAGTCGCCAGTTGCTTCTACACCATTTTTTTCAGGCATATTAATATCCATTAGAACAACATCTGGCAAATGATCTCGGTATAAGTTAATTACATCTGAACCGTCGTCGCCTTCAGCAACGACTTCAAAAGTATCTTCGAAATCTAGTATACGCTTTACCCCTTCACGGAATAATTGGTGGTCATCAATAATAATAATTTTCGTCATAAGTCTTTACCCCCTACATAAATATGAAGCTATTTTAATTTTTCTAATTCAAGTTCATCGTCAGGAAACGGCACTTTGAATGAAACAATAGTTCCTTTTCCAATATTACTTTGGATATCCATCGTCCCTTTTAGCAAATCAATTCTTTCTCTCATTCCGATAATACCAAAAGATTGATCCTTTACACTAGTTTTATCGAATCCTTTGCCATTATCTTTGACTAGAATATTGACGCTATTTGCAAGCCACTCTATTTTTACCCATATCTCTAGTGCTTTTCCATGTTTCATAGCATTATTGACACATTCTTGTACTAAACGGAAGATGGAAACTTCATAATCTGAAGGAAGTCGTTTTTCATTACTATAGGATTGAAAATGAATTTTAACGCCTTCATTGTATTCCATTACTGTAGACAAATATTTTTTTAAAGTGGGAACAATACCAAGGTCATCTAATGCCATTGGACGCAAATCGTAAATGATTCGCCGTACTTCGGATAAGGCATCTCGTACAGTTACTTTTAATTCTGCAATTTCTTTTATCGCTGCGTCAATACCTCTTTCTTTATACGTCCGTTCAATTAAGTTTGAACGCATTAGAACGTTTGCCATCATTTGTGCTGGACCGTCATGGATTTCACGAGAAAGACGCTTTCTTTCTTTCTCCTGTGATGCAATAATCTTAATACCAAACTCTTGTTTAATTTTTGCTTTTTCTAATGCAGCAGATACATTTTTCAAATCAGAAGTTAAATAATTTAATACAACATTTACTTGGTTGACGATATGCTCAGCTCGTTGTATTGTGTCGTATAGTACTCTTAATCGCCGTTCTAAGTCATCTCGTTTTTCTCGCAGTCTTTTTTCTTCTGAACGGGTTAGAGAAAGTCTGATTTGAAGATCATTTGCTGATTCGTAGGCTTCCCGCACTTGCTCTTCAGAATATTTATCAAAAAACCTACTCACTTCTACTAGACGCTGCTTAGCAATTTTGGTTCTGGTTTCTAATATGTCGCTTTCATTTATGAGAATTTTTATTTGTTGTTTTATGATTTCTAGCTCTGCTTGCATTTCTTCAAAGCTTCTACGACTTTGTTCACTTATAATAAAAATATCATTTTTTGAATTTGTAATTGTTTCGATCATACGATGAAAAATTACATCAAGTGAACCAATGTCAACATTATCGTTTGAAAACATACCTTTTCCCCAATCTAATTGGTGTTAATATTATAACAATAAAAGGTTTCTAAGATTTAAAACCCAGTAAACAGAATTGTTAAATACTATTATAACATTTTAATTTTAAATTTTAAGTAAAATTACTACTATAGAATAATGTATTTTTTGTTAAAAAAAGGAGAAATTTTAATGCGAAAAGACTATAAAACGGTAAAAGGATATGGAGAAAGGGAAATTGTCATCTCAAAATCTCGATTTATTGCTTATGTAAATAGAGCTGACACTGAGGAGGAAGCACTAGATTTTATTGATAGTATTAAAAAGAAGCATCCGAATGCTACTCACAACTGCTCTTGTTATATGGTTGGGGAACACGATCAGATACAAAAGGCAAACGATGATGGGGAACCCAGTGGAACTGCTGGCGTCCCTATGCTAGAAGTATTAAAAAAACAAGGTTTAAAAGATACTGTCGTAGTTGTTACCCGATATTTCGGCGGCATAAAATTGGGTGGAGGCGGATTAATTCGTGCTTACGGCAAATCAACTACAGAAGGAATCGATGCTGCACAAGTAGTCGAACGAAAATTACATCACGTCATGAAGGTTTCTATTGATTATACATGGCTTGGTAAAGTAGAGAATGAAGTTAGAAATTCTCATTACACTTTATCAGAAATCCAATATGCAGAGGGAGTAGATGTGTTTGTGGAAGTATTGAAAGATGAAGAGGAAGCTTTCATAAACTGGATTACTGAACTTACAAATGGGCAATCTATTATTTCTTGCATTGATAAGAAATTTGTAGAATTTATCGTATAATTTGCGAAATTTTATTTTACTGTATTTCGACAACATAGTATAATTAGTTTTATTGAAAAAAATTAAACTTGTTGTCGAAGTACATACAGATACATACTGCAAGTTTTACCACTGATGATTGGTATTATGTTCGACATACTAAAGATGTATACAAATTAGATATATTATGCGATTCCTACATTAGAGGAGAGTTTAAATGAAGAGAGTAGAAATAAAAAAGAAAAAGTCGACAAAATTTTCCTTAATTCTCAAAGTAATATTATTATTGTCGGCTTCCCTTTTAATTTGCGTAACAGCATATGGCATTTATATAACAAAAAAAGCAGAACATGCAGCCAATAAATCGTTTGAGGAAGTTGCAGATCGAGAACAATCTGACAAACGACAGGCAAAAGTTGAACCTGTTCAAGACAATGTCTCTATACTTTTTATCGGTGTAGATGATAGTGAAAAACGCGGTCAAGGTTCAGATAATTCCCGCTCAGATGCTTTAATATTAGCTACATTAAATAACGAAGAAAAATCGGTAAAATTAGTTAGCATTCCACGTGATTCAAAAGTTTATATCCCTTATGTTGGATATGAAGATAAAATCACTCATGCGCATGCTTATGGTGGTACACTTGCTTCAATTGAAACAGTAGAGGAATTATTTGATATTCCTGTTGATTATTATGTACGTATGAACTTTAATGCATTCATCGATGTTGTCGATGCATTAGGTGGTATTGAAGTTGACGTTGATATACCATATGCCTTTACTGAAAAAGATGAAAATGACCGCTATTCAATTCGCTTGGAACCAGGCTTGCAACAGTTAAATGGCAGTCAGGCACTTGCCTTAGCGAGAACTCGTAAACATGATAGCGATATTATGCGAGGCAAGCGTCAACAAGATATTTTAAAGGCAATTGCAAAAAAAGCTTCTTCTGTATCAGCTATTACAAAATATGATGATATTATTGAAGCAATTGGCGATAATATGAAAACTGACATGACTTTTGATGAAATGAAATCTTTCTTTAGTTATTTATCAAATGGTATTCCACAAATTGATACATTAACTTTAGAAGGTTCGGATGATATGTCTACAGGTATTTATTACTATCTACTTGATCAAGAATCTTTGGAAGAGACACAACATATTTTAAAAAGCCATCTAGGTTTAATTCCAGATACATCTGACATTTCCGGAACAATGTCAGGAACAAATAACAACTTAGACGTAACAGCATCTGAAAATATACAAGCCGATACTTATAATTCTTCATTACAGCAATAGTATTGACTACATCGTATTTCTTCATAACTATCATAGACCAACCCTTAGAATTTTATTCTTAAGGGTTGTTTTTTTATTTTATATTTTAAAAGCAACTGTACTTGAATATGAACGAAGCACACAGAAGACGAAAGAAGTATTACCTTTTTAATCTAACTCCTTAGATAAAAGTAATTAGTTGAATAAATCTACCATTTGTAATAAAACTATTACATACGAAAAGTACATAAGGTAGAAAATAATCCTTCTTTTTCGCTTCAAAGACTAAACACATATTAAAAAGGAGGAAAAATCATGAATAAATCGGCGCATTTGATGAGTGGTTTAACAGTAGGAATTGCAGTTTCGAAATACATAGTTCCAACTGTTCCGTATAACGACCAGATAGATGGAATGGTTGGGATTGGAGCAGTCCTTTGTGGGGCTTTATTAGGTTCACTTCTCCCCGACATAGATCATCGAAACAGCTATATCGGCAGAAAACTTAGAATTACTTCTTTCATTATTAGCAAAACTCTAGGGCATCGAAGCATCGTACACACTCCTCTAGTAATCTTTGCTTTTTCATCATTACTTTTCTACCTTGCTATGCAGTTAACAGGCATTATACATGACGTATCGCTTTTCTTTGTGATTGGGGCAAGTTATGGAATGTTTAGTCATTTATTTTTGGATATGCTGACTAGAAGAGGCATCCCTCTACTGTATCCATTAACCTCAAAAAGCTTCAGAATTGCAAATTTTAAAGGAGGTGGCATTGGAGATAACCTAGCCATTTATAGCTGTACTATTTTAATTATTTTGATGTTACTAAATTTTAAAATTCCTTTTTTATAGGTCTAAAATACATAAGTAAAGGGACGTTATATATTCAAAATAAATATGTAATGTTCCTTTCTTTCTAACATAATATTCTAGAATAGCCTTAATGTAATTTGTAATGAAGTAATTTCACAAAATTAACATCAACTATTGAAGGAATAAAAAAGCCCTTACTCCAAGTCGTTTCAAAGACGTTCAAAGTAAGGGCATGTATTTTGTTATTTTATTTATTAAAAATCCTCGCTAAATTAATTAACGGTCGATAGTTTTTACCTGCTAATCCAATTACTTCAACGAACAATTCAATTGCCACTAAAATAACTGTAATAAGTAAAATTGCACCCCATAATTTTGCCATTGAGAATATAATGGCTGCAATACCAAATAAGGCTGCAATACCGTAAATAATTAAAACAGTTTGTCGATGTGAAAAACCGATATCAATTAAACGGTGATGTAAATGCGATTTGTCTGGATCAGACCATTTTTGCTTGTTACGCACACGACGTACAATAGCAAAGAATGTATCAGAAATTGGTACACCAAGCATAATAACAGGGATAATAAATGAAAAGACCGTTACACCCTTAAAACCAAGTAAAGAAAGTACAGCAATCATAAATCCTAGAAATAATGCACCAGTGTCACCCATGAAAATCTTTGCCGGATGGAAATTATAGAATAAAAATCCGACTGTGCTGCATGCTAAAATAGCTGCAGTTGCAACCACGAACATATTGCCCATAATTAAAGCCATACATGCCAATGTAATTAAAGCAATTGTTGAAACACCTGCTGCAAGACCATCTAAACCATCGATTAAGTTAATGGCATTTGTAATCCCAACAATCCATAAAATTGTAAATGGAATACTTAAAAATCCAAATTCTAATTCTCCACCAAATGGTAAATTAATGAATTCAATTTGAACTCCGCCAAAAAATACAATGATACAAGCTGCTACTAATTGCCCTAACATTTTTGCTTTTGCGGATATTTCGTACATGTCATCTAAAATACCGGTAATGACAATTACTGATGCACCTAATACCATTGCTAATGGTATTATAAATGGATTTTCTCCAGTTTGAACTAATGGAGTCCCAGGTACTGGTCTTAAAATAGCTAGTCCTACTAAAAAAGCAATAAATACTGCTAACCCACCTAATCGTGGCATTATCCGCGAGTGTACTTTTCGATAGTTTGGCGCATCAACAGCACCAATGCGAAACGCTAATCGCTTGACAAGTGGAGTGATTAAAATGGACACAACTAGTGCCACGATTAAAGACACATAAAGCATGTCTCTCCTCCTCAAAAATAAAGTATAAGCACATAATCAATTACACCTTGGTATAATTGATTCCGGATTTCGTGCTCGTGAAAACACAAGGCAATTCTTAGATGAAATCCGTGAGATCCGCCTAAGGCTTTATCTTCATTCAAAGGGGGATTTTAGACCCCCACTGAATGAAGATAAGCCTAAATCATTATAGCATGAATAAAAACTAAAATATAGATGTTCTCCATTACATTTATGAAACATTTAAAACAAATTCATCAATTTTTAATTGTAGATAGAGGAACCATTTTTAGGGGAAATTGGTTATTTTAATAACTTATATTTCATTGATTTAGTTTTCCCCTTCCCTAAGTAGTCATACATTCAAAAGTTTGATAGAATATCTAAGTGTCTACATATTTAGACGATGTTTAAAGGAGCGTAAAAAATGTTCTCAATTTTAAATCGTAACAAAGAAAAAACTAGTGTTCGAGAATTAAAACGATATTATAAATTGGTTGATCAAATCAATAAACTAGAAGTTACATATTCATCCATGTCCGACGATGAACTTAAAAATATGACGGTCACTTTTAAAGAAAAGTTACAAAATGGAGAGGAAATAATCAACATTATTCCCGATGCGTTTGCAGTAGTTCGCGAAGCATCAAAACGCGTTTTAAATATGCGCCATTTTGACGTTCAATTAATTGGTGGACTCGTATTAACAGAAGGAAATATTGCGGAAATGCCTACTGGGGAAGGTAAAACATTAGTTGCATCCCTTCCATCCTACGTACGCGCCCTTGAAGGTAAAGGTGTTCATGTTATCACAGTAAACGATTACCTAGCGAGACGCGACTATGAACTAATTGGGCAAATCCATCAATTTTTAGGTTTAACAGTTGGTTTAAATGTACCGATGATGGAGCTTAATGAAAAGAAGAAAGCCTATAAAGCAGATATTACTTACGGTGTAGGGACAGAATTCGGTTTCGACTATTTACGAGATAATATGGCACATTCAATCGCAGATAAAGTGCAGCGTCCATACCATTTTGCCATTATTGATGAGGTGGACTCCGTTTTAATTGATGAAGCAAAGACGCCATTAATTATTGCAGGAAAAATGTCAGCCAATGAAGAGCTTCACCGAATTGCAGCACTTCTTGCAAAACGCTTTAAAAAAGATGAAGACTATGACTTCGATGATGAAACTAAAGCAACGTCCTTAACAGAACAAGGAATTGAAAAAGTAGAAGCTGCATTTGGTGTTGATAATCTCTACGATTTAGATCATCAAACACTCTACCACTATGTAATTCAAGCAGTTCGTGCCCATGTAATGTTTGAACGCGATGTGGACTACATTGTGAAGGACGATAAAATTGAATTAGTTGATATGTTTACAGGACGTATTTTAGAAGGTCGTTCTTTATCGGATGGGCTGCATCAGGCATTAGAAGCAAAAGAAGGCGTTTCAATTACAGAAGAAAATAAAGCACAGGCCCAAATTACAATTCAAAACTACTTCCGTATGTATCCAAAATTATCTGGGATGACAGGAACAGCGAAAACTCAGGAAAAAGAATTTCGGGACGTTTACGGAATGCGAGTTGTACAAATCCCAACAAACAGACCTCGTATTCGTATAGATCAACCTGATTATATTTTTGAAACAATTGAAGCCAAATATGAATTTGTTGCTCAGGAAACTAAACGTCGCCATGAGAAGGGACAGCCTATCTTAATTGGGACAACTTCGATATTACAATCAGAAAAAGTGGCAAAATATCTTGATAAATATAACCTACCTTACCAATTGCTAAACGCGAAAACAGTTGAACAAGAGGTTGAACTTATTTCTGAGGCTGGCCAAAGAGGTCGAATTACAGTCGCTACGAATATGGCTGGCCGCGGTACGGATATCGTTTTAGGAGAAGGCGTTGCCGAATTAGGGGGTCTTTATGTAATAGGTACGGAGAAACATGAGAGCCGCCGTGTTGACAACCAATTACGCGGCCGCTCTGGTCGTCAAGGAGATCCAGGAGAAAGCCGTTTTATCATTTCCATTGAAGATGACATGTTCCGTCGATATGCTAAAGATGATGTCGAGAAGTTTATGAAAAAAATTCAAGTTGATGAAAAGAAACTTATTCTTAATAAGGATGTTCATGAATTAATTAATCGTACTCAGCGAATTGTTGAAGGCGCTCATTTCTCATTACGAGAATACAATCTAAAACTAGATGATGTTATCAACGAGCAACGAAAAATTATCTACACTTTAAGAGATAGTATTTTAAAACGCGAAAACTTAATTGAACACCTACGAAAAATGATATTTGAAACAATCGATTTTGCAGTTCGAGACAATGCACCAGAAGAAGTGGATTCAGCACAATGGGAATTTGAAAAAATCGAACAAACACTTAATACACTTTACCTAACACCTATCACTATCGACCGTGAAACAACTAAAATAAATGCAATCTTTGACCAAGTAGAACCCGGTTATTTAGAGCTAAAATCGTTTATTGAGCAGTATGAGGAAAATGAACGCGTTATGTCTATTATCCCTCAAGTAATGCTGCGTTTCATCGATCGTATGTGGGTGAAGCATTTAGAGCAAATGGCCCACCTAAAAGAAGGTATTGGCTTACGAAGCTACCAACAAGAAGATCCAATGCGTATTTACCAACGCGAAGGATTAGAGCTATTCGGTAAAAACTATCAAGAACTTCGCCGTTCAATTGTAGAAGATTTAGTTGTTTTTATGAAAACAATTGATGCTAAAGAAAAGGAGGAACAATGATGAATTTATTCTCATTTTTCAAGAAAACTGATAAAGTAGGAGCCGATAGCGCCATTGATTCAAATCAACTAGTTCAAGACACGGAAGCCTCTTCAGATATTAAAGAGGTTACTACAAAGCTTTCTTTACACCCTGATTGGAACGTACCGTTGGAGCAGCAGTATGTATTTAGTTTTCTAGCCAATGAATTGGAACCATTAAAGCCAAATCAATTATCATTGGCAGCTATTAATATAGAAGAAGATAAAAAGAGTGGTGCATGGTATGTTAAAGCATTTTTCCGTTCTTCAATTCCTAACAATATAGAGCTTGGTGAAATAGGATTAATTATCGTTGATAAAGACGGAAAACGTCTTGCTTCAAAAGTATTTGACTTTAAAGAGCTTGGCACTTTACCACCAGAAAGCGCACGTCCATGGGTATTCAAATTTGAGAAGGAATATCTTGAAACAAAAGAGACACCGAAAGACGGTTGGACAATTGCATTCAATTTAATTGCTTTAAGAGGTCATCAACTTGAGTTAGATGAATCTTGGAAAAAGCAATTACCACAGGAACAACAGGAATTGCTAGCGAAAGTTGTAAAGGAATTGCCGAAGCTTGGCAGAAAAGAAGTGAACTTTACTGGTTTACAGGCAAGAGTTCGAGATGATAATAGTTTAATGGTTTCTATATTTATTCGTAACGGCAACGATCAAGTAATAAATCTAGAGCAGCTGCCATTAGAAATCATTGATGCAAATGGCAAATTAGTAGCAAAAGGTTCATTTAAAATGAATCCTGCCTTAACAGTTCAAGGAAACTCAACAAAGCCATGGACATTCATCTTCCCAGCAAAAACAGTTAATGCTGAAGGTGCAGACTTATCTCGCTGGACTGCTAAGGTTGTACAATAAAATAAAAAATTAGCCGATGTATTAAGTCACATCGGCTTTTATTTTTCTGAATCTTGTTTCTGTGACCAAAAAAAGTTGCACTTCATCGTTTAGTTATCACAGAATTCAGATAACTCAACATAATATAAACCCTGAATAGTACACTAATGTCTACTATTCAGGGCTTCAGCTTTCCATTTTAATTTATTTTCTCTAAGTAATGCATCATTAATATCATTATTCATATTTCTAACCGCATCAGTAATACATTTTTTTATTTGGTGCTCAGTTTTTATTTCTACTTTGTTATAAGAATATATAATACTTCTTGATGCACTTATTAGGGCACCATAGCCATCTGGATTAAAGGCATTAGTTATATTTTCACCTTTTCCCCCTTGAGCCCCATATCCAGGTAAGAGAAAAATACTATTAGGCATTAATTTTCTAAACTTTAGAATATCTTTTGTATGTGTCGCCCCTACGACAGCACCTATAAGTGAATACCCATTTTCACCAATACTATCACATGCGTAATTATTTACCCATTCTGCAATTGTTTCACTAACTGTTAATTGTGATTTTAGTTGTTTATCTTGTAAATCCTCTGAGGAGTCATTGCTAGTTTTTACCAATATGAATAAACCCTTTTTCAAAGAAATTGCACTATTATAAAAAGGATCTATACTGTCTTTTCCTAGATATGGATTTATAGTTAGAGCATCAACAGTTGGATTTGAGTCTCTCCATTTATTCGTTTTATCACCAAAAAAAGACTCAGAATACGCCCTAGAAGTAGGTCCAATATCTCCACGTTTTGCATCCGCTATAACAATCAAACCTTCATTTTTAGCATGTGAAACCAATTCCCAAAAAGTTGCAACACCATAAGCCCCATATACTTCAAAATAAGCTGACTGTAATTTAACTACTGCAACATAGTCCTTAACCGTATTAATAACTGTTTTTCCAAACTCTAATAATGCATGAGCTGCTCCTTGTGAGGAGACTCCATATAAACTCTCGGCTTCTTTTAAATAAAAAAGAGGAATTCTGTTAATATCAGGATCTATCCCTACAACAACATGAGATTTTTTCATCTTAACATTTTGGATAATTAAATCAGAAAAATTAAACATTATGGTGACACCTAGTTTCTAATTCTTTTTTTACGTTTTCAATATTCTTTTTGAATTTCTCATGAACACCATATCTTTTTGCCATTATCATTGTTTCAGGATTAATTACTCTTGAATATGGTAAAATAGGTTGACTTCTAACCAAAAATGAAACTGCAAATGGATTATTTTGAATAATTCTATGGAATTTCCCTGCCTCAAAGAAATAAGTTGATCCTTCATTACATTCTGATCTGGAAATTAGTTCTACTTCTACTTTATCATTAATAGTATTAACTATTTTATACTCTTCGTGTATATAACTTCCATAAACAATGTTTGAAACAAAATGAAATCTATGATCATGAATATTTTCTACCACATCAATTGCATCCGTATTATTCCATAAGTGTAATCTTGCACGCACCTCATCATCCCATAGTACATACTTTTGAAAACCTAAAGGATGGATTTCCATAAGAGATGCTAAATTAGAAATTTCAGTGGTATTCAACTGTAATACTTCGTCCAAAAAATTAAGAATGCTATTGCTATTAATATTTTTATTTATTAATGTACACAAAGCTTGTTGGTGATTTGTATCGACAAAAGCATTAGTAGCTTTTACTTGGCTAATTAATTCCTTTAAGTTCATTTTACCTACTCCCTCCAAATTGGTTTGAATATTCTGAATCAACGTTAAAAAAAAATGTTTTAGCTAAATAATTTGAAAATCCTAGATTATTAGGTAGCTATTATCTTATCTTTTATGATCAAATTCAGTTCTCCAATTATTATCTTATGAATTTCTTCCTCAGATAAAGTTCCATCGATTATAAGTGCATTACTTGGAAGCACCTCATTTAAAAAAGCTTCACGAACTTTTGTAAACATAGTAGGCTCCCTTTCTTCGAATTTAGTTGTTTTACCATCTCTTATAGAAATTCTTTGTAGTAAAATTTCCGGCTCTACATCTAAGAAAACTGTTAAATCGGGAATTAATGTACCATTATTAAGCTGTTTTACATATTGTACATCTAGACCTCGTGCAGAAAAATAGGCTAGTGAACTAAAAAGGTAACGATCAGAAATAACACTTACTCCTCCCTTAAGGGAAGGTTCAATTAAAGTTTTAATATGCCATATTCTATCTGCTGCAGCTAGCATTGCTAATGCTTCCATACTTCCACATTGCCCATTATCTAAATATTCTCTAACCCTTAAATCTTGGCGGTAGTAATCTGTAGGTTGTTTTGTAAGTAAAGTTGGCAATTGTTGATTACGAAACCAATTTTCTAATTTTTGAATTTGAGTAGATTTACCTGAACCGTCTAGTCCACAAACTGCTATTAATAATCCCTTCATCTCGATTTCTCCATTTCTTTAGTTGTTTTCAACATAGAAATTGTTTTATTCCTAATCTTAAATGCGAGTCTAACCATTGCTTTTGTTTGGTCCTTAAGTTCTTCTTCTTCTAAAGAGTTAAGTTGCCCTACATAGAGGGATATAAAATCTGGAACCCAGGATTCAGTACTAGAAAAAACACTGTATAACCGTTTTATTATCCACTTTTCTTTTGGGTTTGTTTGACCATTAATAAATATTATCGATTCTACAGCCTTTTCTAAACAACTTCTAGCATTTATATAGGCTGTTAGAAAGTCTTTAGATTCAAGAGCACCTACAGCATCATCATGTCTGTTTTCACTATAAGCAAGACGATTTAATGTACATGCTAATTTAAAATTTTTGCTATCCATTTTCTTTAGTATAATAGCATCAAATAATTCAGAATTTTTAATAACATAGGAACATAGAAGTCTATGATATAACTCAACTTTTCTTATATCACTAAAATCTATGTTCTCTTTTTGTAATTTACTTTTGTATTCATCTAAAAATTCTGTTAAAAATTTAAATTTTATTAAATTTATATTTATAGGAATTTGATAAGTTAAAATAGTGTATTCGTATCCAAAATAACTATTAGAAATGTTTGAGTTCTCAGGAAATTTAAAATTTTCATTGTAAATAATATAGACATCTAAATCCGACCCCATATTTGAAAATCCCTCAATTACAGATCCAGATATAAAGACAATATCATTCCCACTTACATTTAGATCCTTTAATAATTGTTCTGTTTTAATATTATATTTATATAAGTATTCATCATATTTTTCTTTTGTCATTTTTATCAAATCCATTGTTCATATTTTTTATTTCCTACCTCTTTGCAATAAAATAATATAATTTGTAAAATTATAAGTAATATGGCCAAAAACTATTGGCGCAAATATTTTATCGAAAGATAAATAACAATAACCCAATATAATTGATAATAAAAAATGATAGACATAATCTATAAATTTATATTGGTTATGAGCAAATCTATTAAAATGGTGGTAACATGCAAAAACTAAACCATTTAAAATAATATGCCAAAACGAAGGGTTTGAAATTAAATTATAATAAAAAACTCTAAATAGAAGCTCCTCTCCAATTATAATGAGAGTTAATTTTACCATTTGCATAAAACAAGTTAATTTACTAATAGGTTCCAATAGAGTAGAGATTTTAATTGCTTCTTTTAAGTTGTTATATCTTGTTAGTAATAAAATTAGACTAAGTAGCATGGTTATTAAAAAATAATGATATTCATCTGTGAACCAATCTATATGAATAGAAAATAAAACATTAGGTAAAACCATACTTATTAATATTGGAATATAACGATATTTTATAGGAACATTGATTCTTTGATAGAGTAAAGGAGCAAATGCCATAATAAGTAGTGGCATTGACAACCCTAAAGTAATAATTTGACCTAATTGATTTTCAAATATAAAGAAATAAACATATGTTAAGATTAAAATTATTAAGTATATTTTTTGCCTTTTTAACATATTATTTTACCTTTTGGTAACAAGAGGCAGATTAAGCCGCCTCTTGTTAAGTATTTTTAGAATTTTACATGAGCAATAATTGCTTGTGGGCAATTTACTTTCTTAGCTGTTGGCTTTACATACATTTTTTTCATTAGTATCCCCCCTTTATTAAACTAGTTGCCTCTTGTTAAGTACTTTTAGGATGCAACAACATGGGCAAGAATAGCTTGTGGACAAGTTACTTTCTTAGCTGATGGTTTAACATAACTTTTTTTCATTCATCTCACCTCCTTTCAAGATTACTATCTAATTATATTGTTCATACGCTAATAACTTTTCAGAAATTAAATATTCAATTAGCTCTAAGGTATCCTCATATATTATTTTTTCATCTGTATTTTCATATAATAAACAAAGTTTGTTTATAATATCTTCCACTGTATGTTCACCATCACATAAATCAACAATTTCTTTACCAATACTATTTAACTTCCAAGCAGAGTTTTTACTTACTAAATAGTAATCTCCCTGCAATTCTTTTATCCTAACGGAATAATCTAATATTGGTTTAATAGATTGCATTATGATATCCCTCTTTTCTTATAAGTTATTACTTTTTCAAAAAATAGATAATTTGTTAAAAGAACAAGAATTATACCGATTCCAGATATAGTGAAAACACTAGAAATAGATATTATTTTATTTTCTATAAGCCAACCAGAAAGAAAAACGGCGACCGGTGCAGTAACTCTTGATAACATTTGAGAAGTGGTAAAAACACGGCCTAACATATAAGAAGGTGTATTTTTTTGAAGATAAGTATTTATAAAAATACTACCTAATGTGAGACCTCCATTAATAAAACCGAATAAAATACTAATTATTATCCAATGTGTCGAAATGGGAAAGAATATAAAAGCAATACCTGTAAAAGCACAGGATATAAATATGGATTGGAACAGATTAAAATTCTTATTGATTTTTTTGGCCATTAAGGTAATAAGAAAAGCTATTCCACCACCAAGTGCATATAAATAACCAACTTCTGTGGAGTTTAATGATCTTTCATCTAGGAGGAAATATAAAATCATAGAAGTACTGAAATAGATACTAAAATTTAAAAATAAGGAAATAATATTTATTTGAAAAATGTTTTTATCATGAAATATAAATTTAATTCCATCTAATGAATCTTTTATAATTGACCATTGCTTATTAGATTTCTTTATGGGTTCTTGATTAATTTCCAAAGTTGGTATAAATATTAAGAGAAAGAAAAAAGAAAACATATTTACTAACATAGCAAAGGTCGCATTATAGTAAGCCAATAAAAATCCACCTATTATAGGCCCAATAATTTTGATAATAGTAAGTGAACTTTGTATCCATGAATTAGAAATAAGTAATTCACTTTCTCTCACTATGTTTGGAATAGTACTTCTATATGTCGAAAGAAATAATAACGAAGATGTCGAATAAAGAAACGAAATTACATATATATGATATATTTCCAGTACTTTGAAGTAATATAAAATTGGTATTATACCACAAAGTAGTACTTGTATAAGGGTAGATATAAAAAGAAGTTTTTTCTTGCTGCCATTATCTATTATTGAACCTAGGAAAAAACCGAACAAAATTTGAGGAAGACTTATCATAGCAGCAACTGTTCCCATTGTTAAAGTGGAATGTGTAAGCTCATAAACAAACCAAGGTAGCGCAAGGATATATATTTGTTCTCCTATATTTGAAATACTTTGACTAAAGAAGAGCGTAAAAAATTGTTTATTTTTAATCATTTAATTTACTCATCCTCAATGCGTCCTAATATATTTTCCAAGCTTAGAATTCCTTGATTTATAGTACCGGCATTAGTTACCAAACAATAATTCTTCTCTCTATAAAAATGAATGATTGTATCTAATTTTGTGTCTCTAACTAATACACATTTTGAGGAAAGTTCAATTGATTTTTCTACCTCTTTAATTTTAGTTAACTGTTTTATAGATAAAATTCTTTTAAAATTAATCTTTAAAGTAAAGTTATTACTTTCAGCACAGTATTTTTCAACTTGTAATGACTCAATAATCATACATTAACACTTTCTCTTAAGTTTAAAACAACCTCTCTAGGGTTAGGAGCATTATAAATTGCTCTTCCAATGATAGCAAAATCAGCACCAGCATTTAATACTTCTCTAAAATCTCCCCCCTGTGCACCTACTCCACAAGAGACAATTGTTTTTTTCTCACCTATCGTATTTCTCAATTGGTTTATTTGATCAGGTCTTGTCCCCGGAGCCTGAATACCATACGCATCTATAAGACTACATATATTAGCAAAATCTATTGAGTAAGGTCTTGTAAATTCCAGACCACCTGGATGAGTTAGTTCAGTAACAATTATTACTCCAATTTCATTATTAGCAATATTCATTATTTCTAATAATGCATCTGTACCTATAAATCCATGCACCATAATAGCATCAGCACCTGCTTTTTTAACAAGCTCTACTATTCTGTTATTAGTTACCGGTACATCAGCTACCTTAAAGTCCGCTAAAATTTTCAAACCATACCTTTGTTTGATTTCCGAAATAAGAGATAAACCTTCTTTTAGAATTAAAGGGTAATTAAATTTAATAACATCTATTAAATCATGAGTTTGATCTAATACTTTAATTGCCTCCGCTTTACTTTCAGTATCTAGTGCAAGGATAATATGAGAATTTGGTTTACCTAAAAACATTTGGATTTCCTCCTCTTAAATTTGTTTTATTAATGAAATTTCTTTCAAAGCTTTTTCTAATGTATAAATATCTTCCATCTCATTGAAATAACCAGGGCTTATTCTTACAGTACCTTGTGGAAACGTACCAAGCATTTTATGAGTCCATGGTGCACAATGAATGCCTGCTCTTGTAACTATGTTATAAACATTTTCTAAAATAATAGCTACTTCATTAACTGGATGAAGATTTTTTGCATTAAATGATATTATCGGTAAATGATTTTCTGCTTCAAAATTCCCATAGATATGAATGCCATCAATTGCTTTTAACCTCTTTATAATTTCTTTAGTTAGCATGCTTTTTTTTGTAATAACTTCTTTAAAATTTTGCTCTAAAAAATGTATTGATTGATTGATAGACAGTATTCCAGGTATATTCATAGTCCCAACTTCATAATCTAATTCTTCAGTTGGAATAATAAAATCATCTTCACTCTTGATTCCCGTTCCCCCTGTGAATATAAGGGGCAAATTCATATTATTACGGAAATAAAGAAAACCAGTTCCAGTTAACCCCATTAAACTTTTATGCCCAGAAAAAGCCATAATATCTATATTTTCTCGTTTTACATTAATTTCAATATTCCCAACTGCCTGAGAAGCATCTACAAAAACAATGAGCCCATACTTATGAGCAATTTCACCAAATTTTGATTTATAAATTATATCCCCAGTAACATTAGAACCATAAGTCATGACTATCATTTTAGAATTTGGAGATAGTAAATTTAATAATAATTCTTCGAACTCTTCTTCACTAGTGTTGGTATTAACATTTAATAGTGAATAACTTATATTTCGCTCATGAGTTAAGGAATAAAGTGTTCTAGAAATAGCTGAGTGTTCATACCTAGTAGTTAATACATGATCATTTTTATTAAGAATCCCACGTAGAGCCATATTAATAGCATGCGTTGCATTAAAGGTAAATATTAATTTATCCTCGAAACCGCTCCCTATAAAAGTTTTTATCTTTCTTCTGGATTCATCGAGTATAGAAGAAAGATTATAATCACTACTATAACCTCTTCTATTAATGGATCCGGGAGTTCGGTCTATAATTTCCTGTATTCGCATAGTATCAATGGCTTTCGGAAAACTAGTTGCAGCATTATCTAGATAAATCATTTTTATTATAATCACCTCACAAATTGTTGTAATTTTCCATTTTTTGTTTATTTTATTGTAATTTAAAATTCTGAAGTTTGGATATGTTTGTTTAGACAAAGATTAATATCTTAAATTTGTTATAACTTTTAAAGTAACCTTACAACTGGTGTACAGTTTATTAATTATTCATTACTAAAGTCACGAAGTCTTCAAAGAGTTTGTTTCCATAAAAATTTTCTCCTTCTATTTTCCGCTTTGTTTTAATAAGGAAAAAATATAAAATAGTTAGTTTTTTCCAATAATGAAAAAAATCTAATGGGGTCTTTAAAATACAGCAATATTTTATGAGGATATATAAAGGGTTAGTTAAAGCTAGTAGTTAACTAAAAGAATAAGATTATCTAACATACTTTTAAGAAATTTGAAAGGATTCACAGTTAAATGTTGGGGAGATGTGGTTGCAAGTTTTGAGTAAATAATACAGTTCACACCTATAAAGCACAAACTGCTTATGAACTTTGCTACAACTCAATATAAAGCTTAGAATCAAACAATGTCCTGAATAAAAAAGCGAGATTACATTTTAAAGTGTGATGATTTTTAAATGCTAGTAAACTCGCTGCATATCGAATGAATCACATAGTATATAACAAAATAAATATAATTTTGGATTTTTCCAAAAATCAGTTGACGAAGTAAGTTAAACTTAAATCGTTTATGAAATAAATTAATATATTATTTTTTTATATCAAATTAAATAATTTAATATAAGTTCAATATAGCTCCAACCAATTCTATTGGCGTCCACGTATTCCAATTTGTTTGTTTTTCTACTAAAAGACGGTGTTCCCTTGTGTAACTCATACAATCAAGAACAATTTGACTTACATAATCATTTGGTAAAGCATTTTTTATTTGCTTACAACTAAAATCAGTAGGTGGAATTGCAATAACAATCGGATTGAAGCCATAACTTCTCCACTTTTTCTCATTTGCAGCTATCTGTTCTTTTATTGGAGAAACTACAAGTATATTTTTATTATTCTGATTTGCTTTTACAGTTCCTTCTAATAAAAAGGAAGGTCTAATAATTGGAATCTGTGATTTGAAAAAGAAATCAAACTCTCCTGAACATAATAATACTGCCCTTTTACACCCAAGCTCATGTAAATGATTAATCTGTTTCTCAATAAAAGGTTTAAGTACTTCTATATCAATTACTTCGGATTGGGTTCCTATACGTACACTTAATGGATATTTACCTTCATGTACTGTTAAATTTTTTATAGAGTCATTACTCAATCCATCTAATGCCCCTACTAATATAAATTTATCACCTCTACAGTGCTCTTCAAAATAAGATAATAAATCTAACCTTGGAGAAGTACCCAACGTAATTAATCCAATCATTCAAAACCCTCCTAGCAATCAAATTAAAAATTAGGCTTTTATAAATTGTCCCTTTAAAGTCTCAATTACTTGACCATCTTCCATTACAACATGACCATTTACAATTGTATAAACCGGTAACCCCTTCACTCGGAAACCATCAAAAGCTGTTACTTTGCTCTTGCTTAGTAAATCCTTTGTTCGAATAACAGTTTCTTTAGATAAATCTACAATTGTTATATCTGCATCAGATCCTACCCGTATAACTCCCTTCCGTGAAGCTATCCCATGCTCTAAAGCTGGTTTATATGACAACATTGATACAAGTTGATTTAAAGAAATCTTCCCCGTACTAACAGCATCAAGCATTAATGGAACCAAATGTTGTACACCACACATTCCTGCTGGTGCTTCCCATAAATCCAATTGCTTATCCTCTGCAGTATGTGGAGCATGGTCTGAACAAACCGATGTAATAGTCCCATTTTGCAAACCTTCCCATAATAATTCCTGATCTTCTTTATACTTAATAGGTGGGAAAACCTTCAGCATATTTCCTAGTTCATCATACATAGATGCATCTAAATACAAATAATGTGGACAAGTTTCCCCAGTAATCGGAAGTCCTTCTTCTTGAGCCTTTTTAATATAACCAACTGTCTTACCGGAACTAATATGCAGAATATGCAAACGAGCACCCGTCTCTTTCGCCATTCTAATTCCTGTTTGAACAGTTAACTCTTCAGCTAAACTTGGTCGTGCTTTTAATAAATCTTCATAATTATTTGAGTCATTTTTGTAACGATTTGTTAATGTTTTTATTAATGCACTGTTTTCTGCATGAATAGCAAGCATTTTATTTGTTTTACCTACTTCTTCAAAAATTTCATAAACTTCACCATCGTCCAGTGGTGGAAGTATATTTTTCAGCTCCGGATGATAATTATAAACTAGTTGATAGTTATCTAGATTCAATGCATATCCCCAGAAATATTTATAACCGATAATACCTAGTTCATTTAATCGACTTAAATCTTTTAAGTTTTCCTTCCCTAAGCAAATTGCCCACATTCCAAAATTAACATTTGCTTTACTACTTAAATTTTCGAGTTGCTGATTAAAGTTTTCTTCATTATTTACTGGGGGGTTAGTATTTGGCATTTCAAAGACCGTTGTAATCCCCCCTGCTGCTGCAGATAATGTCGAGTGATAGAAATCTTCTTTATGTGTTGCTCCACCATCTCTTGAATGAACATGTGTATCAATTAACCCAGGTAATACATATTTACCCTTAGCATCAATAACACGTTTCCCCTCACCAAGATCCTCTGTAGAAATGACCGAGATTTTCCCATCTTTTATATACAGATTTGCCTCATACTTTTCTTCATGAGTAACGATCGTTCCATTTTTAATAATTAACTCCCATTCCATTAATAGCACCCCTATTCATTTATTAATACTTTTCCTATAAGCTCGTTTATTGAGGAAATTTGATGTTGTTCCATATACTCTTTAATTTCATCTAGAATTTTTTCCATTGCATTTGGATATATAAATGAAGCAGTTCCTACTTGAACTGCAGAAGCCCCAGCCAAAATCATTTCAATAGCATCTTCGCCATTCATTACGCCCCCACACCCAATAATTGGTACTGAAGTAACTTGATTTACTTGATAAATCATACGAATAATAACTGGTTTTACTGCTGGACCGGACAATCCTCCGACAATATTACCGATTTTAGGTTTTCTTGTATGAATATCGATAGCCATCGCGAGTAATGTATTGGCTACATTCAGTGCATCCGCACCAGCTTCCTCACAAGCTATTGCAATTTCTTGTATACTAGTAACATTTGGAGTTAGTTTTGGTATAACTGGTAAATCAGTGACGGATTTTACTTTTTGAATGAGTGAATACGAAATATCTGAATCCATTCCAAATGACTTCCCATCGTGCTCTAAATTTGGACACGAAATATTGAGTTCCAAAGCAGAAACCACTGGATGGCCAGAGATTATCTCCGCCATTTCAGCAAATTCATTAATAGAATCCGCTGAGATACTTGAAATGACAGGTAAATTATATTTTCTGTACTGTTCTAAAATATTTTTCAAATAATAATCAATACCCTTGCTTTGTATACCAATAGAATTAATCATGCCACTAGTTACTTCACAAACACGAGGGGTTTTATTGCCGGGACGAGGATATTTTGTAATACTTTTAGGTACGATTGCTCCTAATTTTTTAATATCTAAAAACCCATCCATTTCGTATCCAAAGGCACCTGAAGCGGGCATAATTGGATTTTCCAATTTTAATCCGCCTATATTTACAGATAAATCCACTATTTATAAGACCACCTTTCTTAAATCAAAAACAGGTCCTTCTTTACAAACTCTAACCGATTCGATATTTTCATCATTTAAAATATTACATACACATGCGAAACACACTCCCATACCACATGCCATATGTTCTTCTAAAGCTATCTGCCCCTCTAACTTTTGCTCTATAACAAATGATTTTGCTAATTTTGATAGACGTTTTGAACCACATACATAAATTCCCTGGATGGAAAATTTGTAATGGATTTTTTGCATTATTTCTTTAACATGAGTTAATTCACTTGTTCCTTCTTCATCAGTAACAATGTGTAAATGAACTCCTAATGAGGTTAACAATCGCACCGCTAATAAATCATCTTTTGTTCGTGCACTTAATATTGCGTGGCACTGTATACCCTTCTCTACTGCATATTGAGCAAGAGCAGTAAGGGTCGCAATACCAACCCCTCTTGCAACTAATAAAATGTGCCTAGCACCATTATTTAATTTAAAAGGAACTCCTAAAGGACCGACTAAATCCATACAATCTCCATTTTTAAATTTTGTCAGCCTTTTTGTACCATCGCCTTTAACTAAATATAAAAACTCTATAGTTTTTTTATCATAATTAATTTTGTAAACGCTTAATGGCCTACGTAAAAATGGAAACGTATTTTCATTCGAACATAATAGATTAAAAAATTGACCTGGAAGGACATTGTCAACATCTTGCCCAACAAAAACTTCCATATGCCAATATCGAGATGAAATTTGTTTATTGAATAAAATTTCATTTAACTTATACAACATCATCACTCCTTATCAACAGCAAGTAAAAAATCTTTCATCAACGAGATTCCTTTCATAATCTCTTGAATACACGTATATTCTTTAGGGTTATGACTAATACCGTATTTGGAAGGTACAAATATCATTGCGGATTTAAATAACTTTGCCATATTCATGACATCATGGCCTGCACCACTACTCATTTTCTTAACTTTAAAATTATTTTTTTCTGCTAACATTAATAGTAAATCGATATAGTATTCATCCATTGGAACGGATTGTTCCTCAGAAAGCTTTATTATTTCTATTTCTACATTACGCTGATTTTTTAATAGAAAAATAGTTTCAATTAATTCCTCTGTTACACGATTTCTAGATTCCATATCAATTCCTCTAATATCAACCTGTAAAAGAGCTTCCCCGGGAATAATATTCATCCCTCCTGGCTTAATCGATAGCACTCCAACAGTTGCTACCGTACTATAAACCGATTCTTTAATTCCTAAACTTTCTATTTTTAATACTAATTCACTTGCAGCAGCTAAAGCGTCCTTTCGATATTCCATTGGTGTTGTACCCGAATGAGCAGCTTCACCTAGTACTTTTATTTGATACCGAGCCGGTGCTGCTATAGATGTCACAACTCCTATTTCTAGCTGTTCTTTTTCAAGTATTGGACCTTGCTCGATATGTAACTCTATAAACGCTTTTAATTCACTTTTATTACGAACAACTTCATCGATTTTTTCTATACTTAAATTTTGACTACTTAATGCATCTTCAAATGATATTTCATTACGATCTTTTAAACTTAGTAACTCCTTAGCTGAAAGCTGATTTGTCATTACTTTACTCCCAATAGTTGAAACACCAAATCTTGAAGATTCCTCACACGCAAATACTATAATTTCGATTGGATGATTTGTTATAATACCCTGTTCATTTAATGAGGTTACTACTTCTAAACCACCAATGACACCAACTAGCCCATCAAATAATCCTCCATCATATACTGAATCTAAATGGGATCCCATTGCAATTACAGGTAATCCATCCTTTAACCCGTCTTTACGAGCAATTACATTTCCAATTGCATCCATTCTTACCGTCATCCCCTGTGCCATACATAAACGCATAAAATGATGCTTTGCTGCTGTTTCAACATTTGTATAAGCAATTCTATTAATCCCTTCACCTTCAAAGGAGTAATTTCCAAACACCTCAATCAAATGTTTTACTCGTTCCTTATTCATTCATTACCTCCAACTACTCTTATATACAAATAGTTTAACGGATAATTTTCCGAAAATTATTACTATTATTAACAATTTTCACTTCTAAACTTTGTCTTTTTCAATAAAAAGTTGTTACATGTATCCTTATCCGTATTGTTTAGAAAGACAAAAATTAATTGAATTTTTGATAGAAAATAAAATAGACTATCCGAAAATGAATAGTCTACAAAATTTTTATTATAAAATTTAAGAAATAGTTAACCCAGAAAACGAACTAAGAATAATGATAAATCCGGTACATAGGTAATTATTAACAATGCCGCTACATTAAAACATAAAAACTTGCCGATAAATGGCAGCATTTCTTTTAGCTTTACTTCACTTAAAGATTGACTCACAAATATATTCATACCAAAAGGTGGTGTATACATACCTAAGGCTAAGTTAGTGATCATAATAATCCCTAAGTGAACTGGATCAACACCAAGTGAAATCGCAGACTGGTATATTAAAGGTGCTACTACAATTATAGAAGCTACCCCTTCCATAAACATTCCCATAACTAATAATATAAGGTTTAAAATTAATAAGAATACAATCATTGATGTAATGTTGTTCGTAATAAACTCTACGACCATTTGAGGTAATCTTGCGCGAGTTAAAACCCACCCTAAAATTTGGGCAGCTGCTACTAATACTAAAACTTGTGCAGAAGTAATAGCAGAGTCAATACTAATATCAATAATTTTTCTTAATGTAAGTTCTTTATAAATAAACAGACCTACAAGTATTGCATAAACAACAGATATACCTGCTGCTTCTGTCGGACTAAATAGTCCAGTATATATTCCACCAAGAATAATAACAGGAATCATTAATGCCCACCCTGCAGATATAGCACTATTTAATAATTCTTTCCCCGTTGCTTTTGGATCTCTTGGAAGCTTATTCTTTTTTGCATAAATATAAATATATAGTAACGATGATAAGCCTAAAAATAGCCCGGCACCAATTCCCGCTATAAATAATGAGCTTACAGAAACACCAGTAACTGCACCAAAAATAATTAATGTTATACTCGGCGGAATTACAAGTGAAACTGCCCCAGCGGATGCTATTAAACTGGAACTAAACCCTCTGCCATAGCCACCGCGCAACATTTCTGGATACATAATCTTCCCTATCGCTACAACTGTTGCTGGGGCAGAGCCAGATAGCGCGCCAAAAAACATACTTGCTACTTGTGTTGTCATGGCAATACCGCCTGTTAGATGGCCGACAAGTGCTTTCGCTAATTTTAAAATTCGGCTTGACAATCCACCTCCGTCCATTAAGTTGGCAGCAAAAATGAAAAATGGAAGTGCCATTAATGAGAACTGGTCAATTCCAGCAAATAACCTCTGTACTAATATCATCGGTTGTGTATCACTAAATAATACGATGGCTATAAATGACGCCAAACTTAAAGATATAAAAATAGGTACACTTGTAAATAAAAATAAGAATATCAAAATTACTAGTGCAATTAACATTGGGTACCCTCCTATTCTTCTTGAAAATCAATTGATTTATTTTTTAATAACATAATCGTATTTATTGAGATATGTAATATTGAGAGTAGTGCACCAACTGGAATTGCTAGGTAAATCATATACGTTTTTATTTCAAGTGATGGAGAAATTTGGCCTGAATTATAACTAAACATCACTAAATCCAGACCATATTTAACAAGAAAAATCATAAAAATAAGCGCTAATATGTTAATAAGTAATTGCAGATATCTTTTTCTTTCTGTTTTCAATGAAGTCATCAATAAATCAACTCCTACATGTAAACCTTTTCTAAAACAAATAGCCATTCCGATAAATGTTATGTATATCATAGAATATCGGATAAACTCTTCTGTTCCATCAAAGTTATACTTAAAAATCTCACGACTTATAATATTAATGAATAAATCTACAGAAACTAAAAGGATTAAAAGTCCAACAAAATATTCCTCTATTTTTTTTACATATTTCATAACAAAACACTCCTTCTTTATAAAAGAAACTGTGAAGCAACAAATACTTCACAGCTTTTTGTTTAGTTTAATTCATTAATAACTTGTTTAAATTTTTCTAAAAGCTCAGGTTGATTGCCAGCACCATATAATTCACTATAAGTTGCTTCTGATACATTTTTGAAAACTGCAATTTCTTCATCTGTTAGTTCGTAGTATACCGTTCCACTATCAATAATGTTTTGACGATATTCTTCTTCTGTTGCTACTAAATTATTTCGCGCTTCTGTACGTCCATGTTCCTCAGCTTCTAAAATTAACTTTTGGGTATCTTCACTTAACCCTTCAAACCAAGATTGGTTTGCCATAAGAATATATGTCATTGCACCATGCTTTGTATCCATAACAAATCCTTGAACTTCATGATAATTATTTAAATAAATTGTTTGTAGTGGATTCTCTTGTCCATCAACAATTCCTTGCTGTAGACCGTTATACACTTCCGCATAAGCCATAGGAATTGCAGATGCACCCCAAGCTTCATATTGAGAAATTAAAAGTGGTGATTCCATTACACGAATTTTTAGCCCTTCTAAATCAGATGGTGAATGAATTTCTGCATCCTTTGTAGAAATTAACTTATATCCACCTGGCCAATATCCAAGGCCTTTAAATCCTCCTTGTTCAAGAGTACCTAATATTTCTTGTCCAACTTCTCCATCTAATACTTGATACATTTTTTCAGTTTCTGTAGGTAATAAATACGGTAAATCTACAATCTTGATATCATCAACAAAAGGTGTGATTACTGAGGCAGGTTGCATAGTTATATTAATTTCACCTATTTGTGTTGATTCTACTTGCTCACGCAAACTACCTAACTGGGAAGCAGGGAAAATGTCTACTGTAATTTTCCCACCAGATTTTTCTTCGACATATGATTTAAATGCTTCCGCACCAACATCTTCTGGACTTCCAATAGGTTGATTATGGCTAAATGTTATAGATAATTCTTCATAATCTCCTAAAATATTTGTATTATTCTCAACTGTTGAAGCTTCCGTTTTTTGTTCTTCACTTTGTTCTTGGGCACATGCAGTAATTACAAGCAATAAAATTAGTACTAAAAATGTAAATGACAACTTTTTCATATAATACCCCCTACTCACAATTCAAATATTGGATTTAAAATCCAACCCATAAACAAATAATAAATACTTCTTTGAATTTTTTAAATATTCTATACAACAATAAATTCTTCTTTAAATTGTCTTAATCTACAATTTTTACTTACATAGATTGTCTACTTTCATGAATAATACATCCAATATAAAACATCGTTCGATCATCTACACGCTTGAAAGATAGCCCCGTAAGCTCTTCCATTCTTTTTAAACGGTACTTTAAGGTATTAACATGTATATATAAACAATCGGACGTTATTTTCAAACTCTCATCATGATTGAAATAACATTCTAAAGTCTTTACAAGTTCGAATCCTTTCTCATCATCAAGAATCATCAAGATGGTCTCATTATAAATATTAAGCAATTCTTCCGAAGACCCTAATTCAAAAATTAAACGCCTAGTTCCAATTTCATCATAATGAGTAATAATTCCTAACCTATTTGTTTGATTAGCAAGTTGTAAAGCCTTTTCAGCCTGCTTAAAGCTTTTTTTCATGCCTACTATTCCTTTTAATTCTTGACCCACGCCAATTACTATTGATGAAGAATGATGAATTAATAGTTTTTTTAATAATTCTTGAATTTTATCCAGTATATCTCCTTCAAGAATTGTTTTCGGTAGTGCGATTGATATACTCTCCTGGGTGAATGCAACAATTATATAATGATGAATTTTCTTGATTGCCTCTGACAACCGATATTTATTGCGCTCTAAATCTTTACGGAATGCATCTATATTTTTGTAGTTTGTAATAATAAGACATTGATAGCCGATAGTCGTTGATAAATTATATTTTTTTCCCCATATTTCAATATTTCTTTGATTTAAAGATTCACTGTAAACAATTTCTTTGAAAAAATCCGATTCATATTGTTGCTCAATATCTATTCGTACTTTTTTCTTTAAAAACTCAAATGATAAAATAGATACTGCCTTTTCAAGTAATAAAATATCCGATTCTAAATGTTCCCTATACGGTGCCCAGCTAGTAATGTTTCCATAATACTTACCATCAACTATGATTGGCGATATAACCGTTTCCAAAGAATGTACTTGTCTATTCCGTTGCATTGGCACAGGTTTTTTTATAATTAAAAGTTCCTGAATTTGTTCTTCAGTTATTGGTTGGATGTCATAGTGGTTATCACCTGTTAGGACGTAAGAAATTTCACTCTCAATCGTAAGATCAAAATCTATAAACCTCTTTAGAGTATTCATAAAATACTCATACCCCTCAACTTCTAATGAAATTTCATTTAACATTTTCATAGCTAATTCAATCTTTTTATAATCAATTGAACTATCATTCATGATTAAATTTAAAACAGGCGACATAATGTCTAAGTATTTAATTTCCTTAGGTATTAAAATTATTGGAAAGTTTAATGCATTACCGCTTCGGATAATACTCTCGGGAATTTTATTATCTAAATAAACTGTTTTAATAGCTAATGCACTTGCATTAACTCTATCAAGCTCATAGATTAGATTAGCAATAGCATGTTCATCATCTTTTATAGCGTATAAGGATGTTAAAATAATTTCATTTCCTTTTAACCATTTCGATACTTCTGGAACCTCCATTATTGTGATGTTTTTCACATACCTATCTAAGCCTTTTTCACCTGCGACTACATTACACTTAGCTAGTCCTTCTGTATTTAACAACGTTTTCACAGCATGCACTACTTATCATCTCCATATATAATTAGTACAAATTAAATTGATTACGGATAATTGCTAAATCCACCTCTAAAATATCACAACACTTTTTCACTTCATCTTGAAAGTTAAAATCATTAGGAATAGGTAAATCACGATTTTCTTGATAAAAACTAATTAGACCAAATAACTCTTTAATTGCTTGTTCTTTTGTCATGGTTCTCCACCTCTGATTATTCAAATTTTAGAATTATTAAAATTGTCAATTTTTAATATAATAGCATAAATTTATACAATTGTATTTATATATTCAACTAATCAAATCATACTATTAAAGATAAATTTAAGTTTATGAGGTAATTTAATCGTTCCAATCCTTTTATTATCAAGTCCTAAAATATTTATAATTGTAGTGACTAAAATGTTATTTTAAAAAATAATTAGTTAGTTGAACTGTCTGCAAAAAGGCAAAATAGCACAATAAATACTTACAACTAAAGTAATGAAGCTCTTAATTTTAACTTTTTTGAAATAGAAATGAACAATACTATTGGAGAACTAATAACAGATTAAAACTAAACAACTACAAACCTAAAGTACTTAATTTAAAATCTACTTCTTTTTACAAAGACTTAATTAACAAAATTACGAGGTTTTAGTACCTGTTTTTGTTTTGTATATATACATACCTTGTAATGTAAAATTTTCAATTATCACAATTTTCACACTTTATTTTTGTCTGTTTGAACACATCTTTAAATTCTTTTATCAATGTATAATTCGACTATTCAGAATATTTTGGGTGAACTCATCATTAAGGAGGGTGAATAATTATGGATTATCGTAAAAAAACTGTTTTCGCTTCAACTGCTGGTTTAGCGCTAGAAGGTATGGATATCATGTTTATATCTTTTGCCATGTCTATGATGGTTACTGATTTTGGTATTAGTTTAGCTCAGGGAGGATTAATCTCTTCAGTGACTAACTGGGGAATGCTTTTAGGTGGTATTATTTTTGGCATTCTGGCAGATAAGTTTGGAAGAGTACTCGTATTTACTTACACAATTATATTATTTGCAGTCGGTACTGCTTTAACAGCTATAGCGCCAAATATAGAAACAGTATATTTTTTTAGATTTATTGCTGGCTTGGGTGCTGGAGGGGAATATGGTATTGGAATGGCTTTAGTTGCTGAAGCATGGCCAAAAAAATGGCGTGGTAGAGTCTCCTCATATGTCAGTATAGGAGGACAAATTGGTGTCATTTTGGCAGCTCTTTTGAGTGCAATTATTTTACCTACATTAGGTTGGAGACCATTATTTTTTATTGGGATCTTACCAGTGATCCTAGCATTCTATCTTCGCCGTAACCTTGCTGAATCTCCTGAGTGGTTAGAAGCACAAAAGAATAAAAGAAATAATAAATTAGAAGCAACTAAAAGTAACCCTCTTTTACAGTTAATTAATACTCCTAAAATGGCGTTTACTACTATAGCAATTACAATTATGGCAACAGTTCAAGTAGCAGGTTATAACGGGTTAATGGTTTGGTTGCCCTCAATGTTACAACAATCTCATGGTTTTTCTGTATCGGGTTCAGCTATATGGACTATCAGTACAATAATCGGAATGATTGTAGGAATGTTGACTTTTGGTATATTCATGGATAGATTTGGAACAAAAATTACGTATGGATTATTTCTTATTTCATCCGGTATTGCAGTATTTTTATATTCGTTTGCTTCAAGTAGTATAACACTTTTAATCGGAGGAGCAATTGTAGGATTTTTTGCAAATGGAATGTATGCAGGATATGGGGCTCTGATTAGTAATCTGTATCCAACGGAAATTAGAAGCACAGCAACTAATACAATTTTCAACTTAGGACGTGCCGTTGGAGGTTTTTCTCCTATATTTGTAGGATTTATTTTACAAAGTTACAATATGACTATTGTTATGATTTACTTAGCTAGTCTATATTGTATTTCTCTATTAATGGTTCTATCACTTAGAGATAATAGAAAGAAAAAAGAAGGTAAATACATTATAGATTACGAAAAGGCAGGATTAGAAAATGACTATTCATCTTAAAGGTATCTCTTCAGAAGACATTGGAAAAGTAACTTTACTCGTAGGGGATCCTGGGAGAGTTGAAATAATCTCGCAAAATTTGGAAAAACCAAGATTAATACTTAACAATAGAGAATTTGTACTTATGAATGGATTTTGGAATGGTCAAAAAGTATCCATTTGTTCGACAGGAATAGGTGTAAGTTCTACTGAGATAGCTATTATTGAATTAATAGAACAGGGTGCAAAAATATTAGTAAGAATTGGTGGATGCGGTGCGTGGAAGGATGATATTAAGCCAGGAGATATTATCATTAATAATGCAATGGCTCGTGAGTTAGGATTACTAAATGCTTATGCTATAGATTCCTTTCCAGCAGTAGCAGATCCCTTATTAATTCAAAGTATAATGGAAAAAGCTGTTTCAAGTAAATTTAATACACATTTTGGAATTGGTCTTACATCGCAGTCTTATTATTTAGGACAAGATCGTAAACCCAGAATAAAAAATGGGCCAAATGTAAATAATTTAATGAATTATTGGCAAGAACGTTCTATTCTAAACTGCGAGATGGAAACAGCTGTTATTTATATGTTGGCATCTATTTATGGTATTCGTGCTGCTAATTGTCTAGTTGTTCATGGAAATAGACTTAACAATGAGTGGGTTCCAGAAGAAGAATATCATAATATACATGTAAAAGTTACAAACATAGTTTTAGAGGCTTGTTTTGATGTTTTAGAAAAATATAATTAGTTTAATAAAATTAAGTTAACTTAATAAGGATTGTTGTAAATATTTGGGATGGAGACACAATTCTTCATCCTTTTATATTCTTTACATAAATTATTAGTTACCCTAATAATCCTTATTCCCCTAATTCCCCACAAGTATTTCAAAATAAATCGAATCAACCACTCTTTTCTTTAGGCTCTATAATATTTGTTGGGGTTTGAAAAAATTCATAAATAAAAAAGCACGTAATCACCGATTTCTATATACTTGAATTGTCTAGAAACAAGCAATGAAAGGTGATACGTGCAAATGAATTTTAACATGAATATTCCAGGATTAAAAGGTGTAACTGTTCATAAGGTGGAGGAGATGGGGGAACGTATTGTTCTACACGTTTCCATACCAAAAAAAGAACATCAATGTCCGGCATGCAAGAATATAACATCAAAAGTCCATGATTATCGAATTCAAAAAATTAATCATTTAAAATGGTTTGAACGATTAACCGTCCTTTTTTATAAACGTCGTCGTTATGTATGCCAATGTGGGAAACGTTTTTCAGAAAAATCCCCTTTCGTGGATAAATATCAACGTTTCTCGAAAGAATGGAATCAAGTTGTACGAATCCGTTCAATAAAGGCAAAAACATTTAAAGAAGCAGCTGAAGTACTTGGTACATCAAGCTCAACAGTGATTCGTCGCTTTAAAGAAGTAGTAAAGGAACAATTAAATGAAGGGGTTCATTTACCAAAATGTATCGCGATTGATGAATATAAAGCAGATACCGATGCGGGAACTTATCAATTAATTATTGCCAATGCGGAAACACATGAACCAATTGATATTTTACCAAATCGTAGAAAAGAAACCATTAAGGATTACTTGATGAAATACGGTGCAGATGTAGAAATTGTGGTTATGGACATGAATCCAAGCTTTAAAGCAGCAGTTAGGAAGGCGTTAAATCGCCCGATTATTATTGCGGATCGCTTTCATTATTGTCGTTATATTTACTGGGCACTAGATGAAGTACGTCGAAATGTTCAAAAAGAATGGCATGCATATGATCGAAAGAAATGTAAGAAAATGCGTCATGTACTATATAAACGATTTGATAAGTTAACAGAAACGAATCGTTGGTACTTAAATCGTTACATAGGAATGTCGAAGGAACTAAAGCAAGCCTATGAATTAAAAGAAGCTTACTGCGAATGGTTTGATTGGGCAAAAACTTCAAATGATTTGATAGAAATAAAAAAAAGATTAGAAGCCTTTTACCGAAAGGTAGAAGAAGCAAATATTCCGGCATTTTTAAAGGCTATTCAAACGCTAAAAAATTGGCAAGTTGAAATTTTAAATAGTTTAAGTTTTGGATATTCAAATGGTTTTTTAGAAGGAATTAATAATAAATCAAAAGTTTTGAAGCGCAATGCTTATGGTTTTAGAAGCTATGAACACTTTAAAGCGAAAATTTTATTAAATAATTTATATAAGAAAATTGGGGTTCATTTAGGATAATCGGGGTGCCGTGTAATATCACTTCACCCCAACATTTGACATAGAACCTTTCTTTAACAAAAAACCCTCTGTCAGAATTGTATTCCAACAGAAGGTTTGATTAATTGAGTATTATTATTTTTTTGATACTAGTTTAACATCACTAATACGTTTTGCACCTACGTATTTGTCTGCCCAGTACCATTTATCGTTAAGTGGAGTAATTGTTACTCCTTGACTAGTTGATGCATGAATGAATTTTCCGTCGCCGTAGTAAATACCTACGTGTGAAATGCCGCGTCCTGACGTATTAAAGAATACTAAATCTCCTGGAATCAATTCGTTTTGGCTCACTGATTCCCCCACATTATACATTGAAGCTGAAGTTCTTGGTAACGAAGAAACACCTAAATCTTTAAACACTTTTAAAACAAAGCCTGAGCAGTCAAAACCGCTTGCCGTCGTTCCAGCGCTTTTATAAGGAGTACCTAAATATTGTTTCGCAGTTTCTCTCAGTTCAGTTGAAGTGAAATCTTCTTTCACTTCTGCTGCTGAAGCATCTCCTGATACGATTGGTGAAAAGTATATAGTTAATCCAGCCGCTGAAGCTAGTAAGATTTGTTTAATTCGTTTACTGTATTTCATCGTGTCCCTCCACTGTAACAGAAATTTTCTGAAAAATTATCTGTACTTAGAGTAACACGATATTCCCATCTATAACATTACAGTTTCATAACAAAGAAATTACACTATCAGCTTTTTTTGCTATTTTTTGAAAACGACGGAAACCCATATATACCAAGGGTTTCATGGTATACCAAAACAATTTTTGTTACCTTAGGAAATTATTATGTTATATAACGTAATATAGAAAAACTGTATTTGTAACATTTGTAACAAAACTCCAAGCTATAACTTGTCCAATTTACATATAGTTCGTACTACTTTTTATGATAATTCTACTAGAAAGGAAATGATCTTGATGATATAAACTTAATATTCGCTGCTTAATTGATTAAATCGTTTAAATGCTACAAAATGAGAATCCCAGTATTCATACTCAAGCTTTGTCAATTCAACTGCTTTAGTCCCGGCATGAATAAACTCACCGTTTCCTATATATATTCCCATATGTGAGATTCCTTTTTCATAAGTATCCTTAAAGAACACTAAATCCCCTGGTACAGGTGATTCAACAGCTGTAGTATCATTAAAGAAATAATCCTTACTGCTTTTACGGACAATGTTTAAACCTGCCTCTGCATAGACATACCGGACAAATCCACTGCAATCAAAGCCTGCTGGTGTATTTCCTCCATATAAATAGGGTTTACCTAGTAAAGAAGTTGCGATTTCAATAACTTTGTTGTAAACAGCTTGTCCTTCTCCTAAGGAATTAGAGAGAATACTAGTTTCCTTTGCCAATTGTTCTTCAATTTGTTGATTAGTTTCTCCTAGCTTGTCTCTTTCAGCTTGTTGCATAGGTTCTCCTAAATCGGCTGTTGTAGATGAATTTCCAATTTTTAAGGTTTGTCCAATAAATATCGTATCGGATTTTAAATTGTTCCATTCTTTTAATTGTGCAACGTTAACATTGAATAGCTTTGCAATTTTCGTTAATGTATCACCTTTTGCTACTGTGTAAGTTGCTGTTTTAGCTTCCTTTAAGTTATTTTGCTGTGATTTCGAGGTTACGCTTGTTGTTTCTTTTTTAACATCCCTCGTCGCTTGATTGTTATTACTTCCATTATTCTTCACTTCACTGCTTGGCTTGTTAGTTCCTTTGCTCTTTGCTTCATTCAGATTGGAAGAGTTCGGCATAACTAATTTTTGCCCGATAAATATTAAATCATTATTTAAATTATTTTGTGCTTTCAGTTGCTGAACAGTAGTTCCGTTTGCTTTTGCAATTTTCGTTAATGTATCACCTTTTTGCACAGTATAAGTAGATGCTTCAGCAATTGGTGCTGCTATTACAGAAGTTGCAATTATTGCTGAAGACAATAAAAGAAGCTTCTTATTCTGAATCAATTTTGAATCACCCTTTCAACCCTAAAGTTTCCTATATTTCCACCTATTTTTAATTTCGACAACTTTTATAATATTTTAATGGAAAGTTTTTTTCGAAAAGTATCATTTTTTCGACATTTATCGAAAAGATATCGTAATAGTACTTGATTCATCTGCAAAATATGATAAAATTCAACATTGTGTGTACTTTAATAATTATTATTTTTTGAAAGTTTAAGCTTTTCAAATTAGAAAGGATTTTGTAGTTCATGAAATTTTTTAAAGAAAATCTCGCAGTTGGATTTATGCTTCTAGCATTATTTCTAGGTGCAGGAAATATAATTTTTCCACCTTTATTAGGACAATTATCTGGACATGAAATTATTCCTGCCATGATTGGGTTCCTTATTACAGGTGTAGGGTTGCCTTTAGTTGGTATTATCGCTGTAGCTAAAAACGGCGGTGACTTACAGGTTGTTGCAAATCGTATACACCCGATGTTCAGTGTTATTTTCACATCGGTTATTTATTTATCAATAGGTCCATTGTTTGCAATTCCGCGTACAGGGGCTGTAACGTATGAAATTGGGATTGCTCCATTTTTATCTGAGGCTGCACAAGGAAGTTGGGTTCCTTTATTCATAACTTCACTGCTATTTTTTGCGATTGTTCTTTATTTATCGCTAAATCCGTCAAAATTAATCGATACAATAGGTAAGCTTTTAATGCCCGCTTTACTAATTGTCATTCTGTTGCTGGCGTTTAAAAGTATTCTTACACCATTGGGACCAATTGGGGAGCCTCATGGTGTTTATGTAACAAAAGCTTTCTCTGAGAGCTTCATTCAAGGTTATTTAACAATGGACGTACTAGCTTCACTTGTATTTGGGATTGTTATCGTACAGGCATTACAAGGAAAAGGCATTGTTGACCGTGCAAAACAAGTGAAAATTACGGTTTTCTCTGGAGTTATTGCAGCTATTGGATTAGGTTTCATCTATATTGCACTTGCATATATTGGTGCAACAAGTACAAGTACTATTGGTTTATTAGATGATGGAGGAAGCATTATCGCTGAATCAGCACGAGCACTTTACGGCAATGCAGGTAATATTATTTTATCTATTACAATTATATTAGCTTGTTTAACTACGGCTGTTGGTTTGGTTTCAGCTAACGCAAGCTACTTTAATAAGCTATTCCCTAGCCTTTCATACAAATGGCTGGCTGTAATTTTTACAGTTTTTAGTTTCGTTATTTCAAACTTCGGTTTAAGTAAATTAATCGGTATAACGTTGCCAGTTCTACTATTCATTTACCCGATTGCAATTGTTTTAATGCTTTTAGTACTGTTCGACAAAGCTTTCGGTCGAAATCCAATCGTTTACAGCTTAGCTTTAATTGCTACAGCATTTGTAAGTTTGTATGATGGATTAAAAGGTGCTGGCATTGAAATTTCTTGGTACGAAAATATTTTAAAAACATTCCCGCTTTACGATCAAAGTATCGGCTGGCTTGTCCCAGCAATCATTGGTGTTATAATAGGATGGATCATTCACCTTATAACAAAATAAATGAACAATGAGACTAAAATCTCCTCTTTTTACATATACTTGTAAATGGAGGAGATTTTTTCATATGTCAAACTGGCTTACAAAGAAAAAGATAATATTAAGTTCCATTTTAATCGTATTTATTGCTTTAATTGGATATACAACGTATTTATATTTAAATTTTAAATCTACAATGGAGGCAATTCATAATCCAATCCAACAAGAGGAAACTAAAAATGCTATTGCTTCAAATAATGCACCTATATTAGAAGAGCCTCAGAAACAGGATTCTACAACCCCTTCCCCAATTACCCTTCTTTTACTTGGAATCGATCAATTGGAGGATACACCTGGACGAGCTGATACAATTCTATTTCTAACGATTAACCCTGAAACAGAATCAATGAAAATGCTAAGCATTCCAAGGGATACATATACAGAAATAGCTGGGCTTGATTTTTCTGATAAAATTAATCACTCTTATGCATTTGGTGGAATGCAAATGGCACATGCGACCGTTGAAAACTTACTGCAAATTCCAATAGATTATGTTGTCACAATTAATATGGAAGGATTTAAAGAATTAGTTGATTTGCTGGATGGTGTAGAAGTAGAGAATGAGTGGGCATTTTCAAATTGGGGTTATGATTTTCCTGAAGGCACTATTACTTTAACAGGAGAAGAAGCACTTTCTTTTGTACGAATGAGAAAGCAAGATCCACTTGGAGATTTCGGAAGACAAATTCGTCAGCGTCTTGTTGTTGAAAGCTTATTAGATGAACTTTCTTCATTAAATTTAGTATGGCAAGTGCCATCTATACTCGACATGTTGCGTGAACACTCTGAAACGAATATAACATTTGACGAGATCAAACAATTTGCTAAATATTATAAACCTGCTTTAAACAATATTGAACAGCTTCATTTTGAGGAAGGTGATGGAAGAATTGAAAACGGCATTTGGTATTATTTCCCTTCCGAAAAAGAACTTGAATCTATAAGAGAACAATTAAAAAACTCGCTCACCATTGAAAAATAAACCACTATAGTAAAAATCTTAATTTTTTCTTAAAATGTGTCTGAAACAGGTCACTACTACTACCAAAGGTATATAATGAAAATATTCAGATTAAGAGGTGTTCAAAATGAAAAAAATCGTACCATTTTTATTAAGTCTATTAATCGTTCTAACTTTACCTCTCCAAACATTTGCAGCAAGTTTAGATGAAGTTATCTCGATTATAGAAAGCGAATATGTTGGCGATATTAAGGGCAATTTAGACAATGCTGAATCAATTGATGACGTTATGGAAATGCTCGATCCGTATTCTGCCTATTTTACAGCAGAAGAATATAATGCATTTATAGATTCTGTTGATCTTAAAACAGTCGGAATCGGCATCGTTATCGAAAAACATGAAAAAGGTATTTTAATAGTTGATGTCGTTGAGAATGGCAGTGCAATAAATTCCGGTATAGAAGCCGGGGATATCATCACTGAAGTAGATGGAAAATCGACAATCAACATTAGTACAGAGGAAGCTCAAACTTTACTTCTTGGTGAAGAGAATACTAGAGTTGATCTTACAATATTAAAAAAAGATGGTACTATAACTCATAAATTATTAACTCGCCAATCCTTTGCACTGCCAAATGTGACGACAGAATTGTTATACGGAAATGTAGGTTATATTGCACTCAGCTCGTTTTCTGAAGATGGGGCTAAGCTAGTAAAAGAAGCATATAATGATTTGGTAAGTCAGGGTGCTACTTCATTTATCTTAGACTTGCAATATAATGGCGGCGGATATGTCGCAACAGCAGAAGAATTAATTGGTCTATTTCCTAATGCTCCATATGCATACAACGTGAAGTACTCAACTGGATCGGAAATGATTCGGTCAATAAGTCAGGAAGTAAATTTCCCAAAAAATACACGATTACTTGTCAATCGCTATAGTGCAAGTGCGTCTGAAATGACGACAGCTGCTGTACTCGATCAGGATGCTGCAATTGTTTACGGTGAACAAACATATGGAAAAGGTACAATGCAAGGATTCTATCAATTTAGAGATGGTAGTGTTTTAAAATTAACTATAGCTGAATTTTTCGGTCCAAATGGTACAGTAGTTAAAGATGTTGGCTTAACACCTGATATTGTGACAAAATCAAACCCATTATATCAAGCTCATTTTGATAGTATTGCAGAAAATCTATCAAATTATAAAAAGCTTCCTAGTTTAGAAAATGTCCCAACTACAAAAACGTTTAAAGTAAGCTTTAGTAAGGATATTAAACAACAACTTGTCGAAAATGCGGTAGAGCTAGTTGAATTAGGTGGAGACAAGGTAGAAGTTTCACTAAAAGCAAATAACTCTCAACTAGAAGTAACACCAGTTGAACCATTAAAAGCTGGATCACAGTATATATTAATCTTCCATCCAACAATTCAAGATAATGAAGGAAAAAATCTAAAAACAGGAAAATATCTACACATTACTGTTCAGGAAGAAAATTAGTAGGAAAGCGTCTATCTCTTAAAGATTGACGACATTCAGTTTAATTTAGTAGATATGCAATTTATCAATGCAATCTGGGAACAAAGTTTAGACTTTAGTTTACACGACGACTGCTTATTGGCGAATGGTCTTAGCATATTCTATTAATCCATGACAAAAAAAAAGCGACAAACTCTAAAAAAATAGAGAGTTTGTCGCTTTTAATTTATCTTACAAGTTCTTTTTGACTAATGAAATCACTAGTGTTGCATTAATTTAAATTCACTATTAAAAATACTCAAAATGTTCAATATTATTATTTTATGCAAAGAAAAAGTCCTTTATAATGGATTAGTCAGGTGGTAACCCGTCCAAATCCACTAAAAAAGGACCATCACATGGACAAGATTACACGAAAAACTTCATTTGGACAATGGTTTTCACCTATAAATCTTCAATTATTTGAAGAAAACGTGAAAACGATGAAATTAGATTACTATACGAAAAAATTAACGACAGAGTCATTTCTAAAATTACTACTTTTTGCGCAGCTACAAGAAATTGAAAGTCTGCATGCGCTGGGTGATTGTCTTTTCGATGACCAGCTTCAAAAAGGGATAGACCTTGATTCTATTAGTATTTCTCAGTTGTCACGGCGGTTAAACGGCATAAACCCTGATCTATTTCAAAGGCTTTTCCTTGATTTAGTGTCACAAATTCATGCCAAAACGCATTACACGAAACTCGTGATGCCGTTAAAAATCATTGATTCAAGCACATTGCCACTTAATTTGACCAATCATAAATGGGCTAAATTCCGCAAAACAAAAGCAGGTGTAAAGTTACATTTGCGCCTTGTGTTTATGGAAAAGGGTATATCCTATCCTGAAAAGGCCGTTATGACAACGGCAAAAGAACATGACCGTGGTCAGCTTGAAATCATGGTGGATGACAAGGAATGCATGTATGTGTTTGACCGTGGTTATCTAGACTACGAGCGCTTTGATCGCATGACTGATGATGGCTACTTCTTTCTTTCACGGCTACGCAAAAATGCAGTCATACGGAACGTTTACGATTTTAAGCTACCCAAGGATACAGCTGTTTTATCAGACCAAATGGTGTTGATAGGTACGACTCAAAACCGTGCTGAAAATTACTTTCGGCTTCTAAAAGTGATTGACTCAAAAGGAAATGAACTTCATTTAATTACAAATCGTTTTGATTTAAGCGCCGAAGAAATTTCAGAAATGTATAAATCACGGTGGGCAATTGAGCTGTTTTTTAAATGGATCAAACAACATCTCAGCATCAAAAAGTTCTACGGTCAAAGCGAATGGGCGATTCAAAATCAAGTATTTATCGCACTAATTGTTTTTTGCCTACATGTTCTCGTACAAATCGAGACCAGAAGCAAGCGAAAAACCTTACAGATTAGCCGTTATCTAAGGGCTGCATTGTGGAAACCAGCGAATGTTTGGCTTCGAAAGATTGAAGGAAAAGCCATCCCTTAAATATGCAAATTGTCGTCGTTGCAAAAGTCTAATTGTAAATAAATTTCCAAATGGATGGGGACACCTTTGATTGGGTATTTACTTTTTTGCCTCTAAACAGGGAAGGTGAGTAAACTGAAAATTATGACACTATTTATGCAACACTAGTGTAATGAAATAAATATTTACAATGTCTTCAGCTAATTGTTCTGGTTCACGAAGCTCTGTAAATAAAGCCGTTAATGTTAACCTTTCAACAGCTCCTACTATCATATCTGCAAAGATTTTAACTTCAATTTCCGAGGAAAAATTAATCTCTTGATTTTCCTGCAACTTATCAGATAAAGCTAGAGCAAATTTTTCCTTAATAGACTCTGCTTCAACTGAATCATAAAAACCAATTTTCGTTAAAAATAAATTACCAGCAAAATAAGTAAAGATTTTCACTAAAGCTTCTTTAATGTTATGAATAAAAGAACGATTTGCTGATGGTTTATTTTCTAGATCATTGTGAACAATTTCAAAGAAGTTGTTTTGGAATTGTTCAATTAAATCTTTATATAAAGATTCTTTACTTTGGAAATATAAATAAAATGTCGGTTGAGTTAGATTTGCCGCTTTAACAATATCACTAATTTTTGTTTCATGATATCCGTTAGTAGAAAAAAGCTCTATTGCTTTTTCTAATAGTAATTTTTTACTTTTTTCTCCACTAGAGTTTACTTTTCTTCCTTTTGGCACATTAACTCGCTCCTCTATTCAAATCTTTACAGATAATTTACTAGTTTATTCCATTTCCAATTATCCTAAAATTATTATATATTAAAAATAATTAGAATAAAAGGATTTAGTCATAAAATTGACAATTTTATCCTTTAGAATAGTTCGAATATAATAACTGTAAGTAATTTAACTATTTCCGACTAGTTTTTTATCCTACTATATATGAAGACTACTTGTTACTTTTTAATAACTTATTTTTAAGTTTCACAATAGTACCATGTACTTCTTGAAACTTTAACAAATAAACCAATACACTATAGCTTACTAACGACAATAAAAGTGTTACAAAGAAGTGAATCCATTTGTAATCAATTACAATAAATTTAGAAATAAGCCATGCAACAACTACAAATGCGATTGTTAATACGCCGAATTTTACAAATTGGAATAGGTTGCTTTTTACAATGTTCAGTTTATATTTACCTTGTAAATAGGCAACTAGCAAAATAAAGTTAATTACTGCACTAATTAAATTCCCCCATGCAACCGCTTCTGCACCTAGATTTCCGATTAAAGCATAGGTAACAGCAATATTGACACCAAAAACAGTAATCAAGCTAAAAATAACAGGTGTCATCGAATTACCTTTTGCATAGTAAAAACGAGTAATATAGGTATTTGCAGCCAGGAAAAACATCGTTAAGCTGAAAATTTGTAATAATGGTGCTGTATACGCTGTTGATTCTTCATTAAATTTCCCATATTCAAATATAATTTTTACAATAACTTCTGATTGGAAGAAGAAATACATCGAAATAGGCATAACAAGTAAAAATAACATACGTAAGCCACGAATATATAATGCTTTTACTGATTCTTCATCCCCTTCTCCTTCCTTTTTACTTAAAAGAGGATAAATTACTGTCGTAACTGCCGTCATTAAAATGGCCTGTGGGAACTGGGAAACCTTTGTCGCATAGTTCATTGCTGAAACAGCACCGGCATCTAAAAAATTGGTGAAAAATCGTTGGAGCAAAACATACATTTGGGCAGTTGCCCCACCCAACATAATAGGTAAAGATACCTTCCAAAGTTCCTTTTGATCATCAGCTAGACTAAAACTAGGTTTAAACGACATATTCTCTAGTTTTCTAACACCAAAAATTAAAAATCCAATCATAAAGATGGCACCTATCAATGCCCCAATACCATATCCAATTGGTCCAATAAAGAATGATAATCCTACTGAAATGACTAAAAATGAGAGATTATAAACAAGAACAGAAAAACTAGATAAGTGGAACTTTCCTTGAACGTTTAAAATACCACTTAACCAAGTTGATAAAACAAGCATAATTGTAGATGGCATCATCCATTGATAAAGTGATTTTAATAGCTCAAACTCTCTATCTGTCAGATCTCTAAAATAAGCATGCAAAATAAAATCATCAAACACCATAAAAATAAGAGTTATAACAGCCATAGATACTACGATTGTTGTAAATGTTCTACTTATATAATCTCGAATTGAACTTTTTGTTTTATGATAAATAGAAATAAAGGCAGTAGTAAATGCACCGCCAATTACTAAATATAAAAAGTTTGGGATTGTATAGGCGTTAATAATACTATCTGACATATCTGTTGTCCCAAATTGAATCCCGATAATTACTTCTCTTAAAAAGCCGAAAAGCCGCGCAATAATATTAATGATTGCAACTGCTCCGATGATTTTCAAAAATCGTTTCAAAATATGATCATTCCTTTAAATAACGAAACGTCCGTTATTATTTATTTCGAATAGCTTTCATATAAATTAGTTAATCGTGTAATAATTTCTTTTGAATCATGAAGCTTAAGCAGTTCTTCAATTCTTTCATTATTTGCATGGACAGCGCCATTTTGCTGAATTACTTTCTCGAATTCTACATATAAAGCGTCAGCATTTTTCGGCGGAACAAGCACCCCTGCACCATCCTGCAGCATGTAGTGAAGTCCCCCAACATCAGAAGCTATTACCGGTGTTCCACATGCAAGTGCTTCTAATGCAACTAATCCTAATCCCTCTATGTAAGATGGTAATACGAATACATCTGCAGCTTGAAAATACCTTGTCAGCTTTTCTTGTGGCATTGGCTCAAGAAAATGGATATTCTTACTTTTTGCAGCTACCTCTTTCATTCTACTGGAGAATGAAACATTTTTTGTTGACCCTACACAATACAACGAAGCACGATTTTCATATGTTTCATCTAATTTCAAAAATGCCTCGATTAATTCTTCTACACCTTTTTCTTGAATAATATTGCCAACAAATAAAAAGTTCACTCGTTCAGGATCCATACCTAAGTTTTGGGCAGCTTCCTTTTTGGATTTAGGTTGGTGAAAAACATTGCGATCAATTCCCATACTCATTACAGAAATGCGGTCATCTGGAACTTGAAAATCTCGCTTTATATCTGCAGCCAATTCTTCTCCAACTGCGATAACATGATCTGCATGCTGCAGTATTTTTTCCGTATAACCCTTTATTCGAGCACTTTTCTTTGCCATTTTATTAATATCCCCGCCATGAGCAGTAACAATATAAGGAACGCCATAACGCTGCTTCAGCCAATAACTAAACATGCCACTCGGGAAAACGTAATGACTATGTGAAAGTCCAATACTTTTTTTATTTTTGCGAAATACTGATAGAACTTGAAGAGCCCAGCTTGCATATTTCTTCAGCACATTGACTTTACCTGTATTAGGATTTGCATTAACAGCAAGCACAGTGTCAATGCCTTGTCCGTTCAATTGCTCCACTTGATTTTTGACAAAAATACCATAGGAAAGATGCTCTTTTGATGGATACATATTGCTTATGACAAATACTTTTTTCATTACTTTTTCGCACCTTCTACAAGTAATTTCAATCCAAGGCTTGATTTTTCTTTAAAATCGTTGTTTGTTGAAGAAGCAAGATTTATTGCACTTTGCCAATCATTGTTCATTTTTGTAAATAATTGTGTGAAAGAATCATCACTTTCATGTAATGAATCAATTGGCAGCGAATACTCGCCTAGTCCTGCCATTTGTAAAAAGTCGTTTACTTTGGTATGATACGAAACACCGATTATTGGTGTCTTAGCATCTGTAGCTAAAATAAGCGAATGTAAACGCGTTCCAATTAGTACATCAAAGGTAGCAGATAAATCTAATATTTTCTGAGGTTTCAAATTATCATCAATAATTGATGTGTTAGCAACATGCTTCATTTTGCTTTGAATATCTTTTGTAACATCTGCATCCTGAGGATATTTCGTTGCAAAAAATGTGATTTCTACATTAAATGTTTCAATCAATTTATCTAAATTTTTTGCCATACCGTCAATGTAGTTGTTATAAAGTGTTTCATTTCCCGTTGGCCAGTAAGAAGCATTATAGTATGGTACAGCTGTTACCCCTACTTTTTTAGGAGCATCACTGTAACCTGCACGCTCTATTTCTAAACTAAACGCCGGGTCCCCAATTACATGCACATCACGTTTTACGCCAATTTCTTTTAGCAACTGCTGTGATTTTGGATCACGAACAGAAATATTTTGGGCATGTTTTGCCATGTAGCGAATAAACCATTTTCCTAAGCCAGTATTTAAAGGACCTGCTCCACAACCATAGACAACATATGGTACGCGTGAATTCTTCGCCATCATAGCATAAGAACCGTAAAGAGGAGCTTCTCGCTTATACAAATCCATTAAAATACCGCCGCCGCCAATAACAACAAAATCTAATGTTTTTACAACCTCAACATTTTCTTTATACGTTTTAAAGAATGTTTTTGCTGCATTTCCATTTTTGTAATAAAGCGGGTAGCTTTCTACACCATAATGTTCTGCTGTTTGCTTCGGATTATTGCTAAACACCGTAATATCTTTTGTTTCTATTTCAAATGCTTTTTGGAGCTGGCGGATAATGCTAAGTAAAATTGCCTCATCCCCATTGTTATCATTGCCATAGTTTCCTACAATACCTATTTTCACTTATTTCTCATCCTTTTATGTTTCAACTTTTTCTTCATCAAATTGGTGTATTACACTCTATAACCAATGCCAATTCATTGCAATAATTATAGGTGATTTTAAAATTATATTTTCAATTTAGAGTATAGCATATCACCTATTGTAAATGCCCTTTTACAAACGAAATTTGACAACCAAAAGTTTCAAAACTGTATGAAAGCCATTCTAGAATCGGTGCCGCTCGCATTGGAATCACCTCATGCACATTAACAAAGTAAAAGGCTGTTCAGATTCGATCTCTGAACAGCCCTTTTTAACGAATTCTTTTTTATTTCGTCATCGCACGATACAAGAATAGACTGAAGTGTACACGCGACACTGCAACTCCCGGCTTATACGTATTATCCTCATAACCAGTTGTAATATTATTTGCAGCTAGTGTATGAACATAATCGTAATACCATTGCTCTTTACTTACATCTTTGAATTTTGAAGTAGTTGTTCCTGTTAAATCATACGCTTCAACTAAAATTTTCGCCATTTGTGCACGTGTTAATTTTGATTCAGGATCAAATGAACTAGAATCTTTTCCACTCATAATTCCTGCATTAACAATGGCTGCAATTTCTTTGTAATATGGATGACTTGTTGGAACATCCTTGAAACCAGGGTTTTTCACATTTGTTGTATCAAGCTTTAAGGCACGAGCTAATAAAACTGCTGCATGTGATCGTGTTAAAGCATTTGTAGGTTTAAATGATCCGTCTGTATAACCATTAATAAACCCGCGATCAACTAAGTACTTAATTTCATCTTTATTAACATTTTCATTGCTTACATCTGTGAAAATTGGTTCTTCATAAGATGTTTTATATACTGCTTGTAATTTATCAAAGTAAACTGTTCCTGCTTTTTGTTTCGAAACAGTTGGTTGTGCTAGATAAATTGATTCAAATGAAACTGGTCTAGCAATATCATTTGAAATAGGTGCTTCGATATACTTCCATCCTGTCCATGTTTGGCCATTTTCTGCTGTAAAATCAACTGGATGTCTTTCTCCTGATGCGTCACGTATATATCCTCTTACCCATGTCTCCTTGCCGTCACCATACATCCAAACTCCGATTTTCAATGGATTTCCTGGTAATTTAACTAAGGAATTCAAACGTAAATATGTTGCGGCAGTACCTGATTGATTTCCTGTCATATCATAAGAAAGCTTAATTGAATATTTGCCTTCTTTACCATATTGTTTTGAATCAATTGCTGTATGACTTCCTTTAGATAATGCAGTTTCTATGCGCCAATCAGCGGCTTTTTCAAAATTATTGATTGCAAAAGTAGTACCTGTATACGTTTCTTTTACTTCGATATCTTTTGAAACAGTTTTAGTACCTAAAGTAGCTACAATCTTCCCTTTGCCGTATTTACCATTTGATTTAAATAAACCTGTACTGCTAATTGTTCCGATATCACCTTCTACCTCCCATTTTAATTGTGAAGGCGAGTATACTAAATTGTTACCTTTCGCATCTTTTGCAGTAGCAGTAAACTTCATTGTTGCACTTGGCTCAATGCTTGTACTATCTGAAGAGATTGATAGAGTTGAAGGTGCATCAACTACATCAAATGAAATTGTTTGTGCTGCGTTGCCGTTTTGTACTGTTAAACGCTCAGAACCTGCTTTAACAGCAGTATAGCTAAGACCGCTCACTTCAACTAGGTTTTGTTGAGGAGTAATAGTAAAGTCCTCGTTGCGAATTGTTACTGGGTTATAATGTTCGTCCATTAAGTATTCCGGCGTTAAAGTAACCTTTGAGCCTACTAACATAGAACCTACTTGGTCTCTTGTCACTTTTAAAATCGTTGGTGTACCTGTAGTACCCGTACTTACCGCTTCAAGAATAGCTGAAACTCTACGTTGTGATCCGCCTGATGGACTATTCGCTAACACTACTGTATTGCTTCCATATTTACGGATTCCCATAGTAGTGGAGCCACCGCCATCTAGGTTAATTGCACGGTCTACACCCAGCTTTGATAAGTAAGTTGCAAATTGCGCAATCGTCATTCCTTTGTCAACCGTTATTAAATGCACTGTTTTTTTGTCAGCACTAATTGCAACAGCCGTTCGAGGAGTAACTTGTCTTGCACGCGAACTTGATGTATCCATTGTAATATTAACTTTGCCATCATAGATTAATAAAGGTCCGCTAGCCATAATATATTCGGCATCTTGCCATTTTTGATTAATATTAAATGAAACTGAAATTTGTTCCCCAATTTTAATATTTTTAAATTTTTCAAGCATAGTCCCATTTACAGATAGGACAAATCCATTACGTGGAATTGTTGATTTTGTTGCATCACCATATTGACGAATCGATTTCACCGTACCTGTTAATGTTTGTCCAAATTTTGTAGCTGAAACAGTTTCAGGTGTTTCAACAATGAATTCCATACCAAATTCATTTGTCGGTGTCTTTGAACTATGGTGCTGTGGTGTATAAACAATTCCTTGGTTGGCATCTCTTGTTTTATTTACACCGCTAATCTCAATATTTTGACCGTTGTATTGAACAATAATATCACTATTATAGTAATCAATTTCAGCATTCCCATTTGCAGTAATCCCAAAGGCGATTGGTTCACTTACATAGTATCCTTTTGAACTCGAAAGAACTTCTGGTGTTACAATCGTATTATATTGGGAGATTAAATACATTGGGTACCCATCGCCCATATTAAAGAAGTTGGCATTAATTGCACCAACGACACGATTCCCTTCTTTTGAATCACTATTTGCACGATTCGTAAGTGTCATCACTGAATTAATAGGAGAAGGAACACTTAGTTTTAACTTTGTATAAGGATTCGATAAATCTACTTGTAAATGATTCACTGGTTTACTTGAATATGTATAATTTGAATACTTTACTCCTTGTGAAACTGGATATGAATCATTGGTTGTTTGAAAGGCGTATCCTTTATTCCCTCCAACCAGTACAAACGTTACAGCGAGTAAAAAACTTAAAACTACTGTTATCTTCTTTTTCATAATGCGTATGCTTCTATATTTATGACGAAGCAATCCACCATCCTCTCAAATTCCTTATATGTTTAAAGATAACAAATTTTCTATTCTTATTCTATAAATCTATTGTTACAATTCAATAATTAATCTATTACATATCACCTACGAAAAAAAAAGCAGCTTCCTATGTAAGAACTGCTACGAACAATTTTATAAATTATAGTATCCTGAAACTTACATACTAAAAGGACAGCCCTTAAAAAGAACTGCCCCTTTAGAATTTTATATTTAATTTGACTGTTCTCGTTCAGTTTTGCTTAATTCTAACATCGGGTAATAATTTCGCACCACAGAGTAAATTGCAAGCAACATGAAGAAGAACATCGTATATACTTTTAATTCCCAAATGTTGTAAACACATCCTGCTGCACTAGTTGCAAACCATAATGCAAACATATATTGGCCAAATGTAGTTTTTCGATCTTGCCAGAACATCCAAAGCATTGTTAGCAAGAATCCTGCAAAAAGAATTACGCCAATGGCACCAGTTTCAGCAATAATTTGAATGTATTGATTATCTGAGTAGAAGTTTTTACCGCCATAAATATCAGAACGGATTTCATACTTCTCATAAATCGGTGAATCGTATGACAATGTTGCTGAACCACCAAATGTCCCAAATCCAGTACCTGTTACTGGGTAATCGGCAAATACCTCAAATCCTTTTTTAATATAGAAGAAACGTCCACTTTCGTTCATTAACTCCAAGTTTTCTGAATCAAACGTTGCATCAAATCGACTTTTAAAACCACCAACCGTAACTTCTCTTCCTTCAGGATTTTCAATGCCAATTGATTGCATGATGATTAATGTTAAATTTACAGGTGCATAGACAAAAATAATCGCTGCAATTCCTGTAATTACGAATTGTTTTAAAAGCTTCCATTTTCTCGAAATCAATACAAAGAATAGAACAAAGACAAAAGTTGAAATCCAAGTTCCACGTGATAACGTTAAAAGAAGCAACCCTGCAGATGCCACTTGCGAGATAATTAATATGATCTTATATTGCCCATCTTTATAAGCCCATCGAAGGAAAAATGCAGCACCTATTGCAAAGAACATAATAAGTGATAATGTATTTGGATTATTTACTAGTCCATAAATACGAACTACGTTTGTGGAAGATAACACTTTGTCAGACCATGCTTCAGGCATCCACATTGTACGCAGCGATAATTTTTCAACAATCCCTTGTACTACTAATATCAAACTTGAAAATACCGTAACCCATGCAAGCTTCACAAAGAAGTTACGCGGTAAATAGCTGCGACTTAGAATGTAATATAATAAATACATAATGATAAATGTACGTACTTGGAAAATAATCGCATTAATTGATACACCTGTGAAATAACCAATAATTGCACCAAAAACTAAAAAGATAAAGAAAAACCATTCAAACTTTTTAAAATGAAACCATGTTTTCCAATTTTTCAAATTAAATAATAATAATCGGAAAAGAACAACAAATGTTATTAAGTCTCCGATTAATTTCATTCCTGCATTTATCTCAATAAAGAATGAGCGGAAGATTACATATGGAATTAATACCACTAAGCTTTGGAATGGTTTAAAGAAAGCAAACAAAGCAAAGAAAATGGATGTGCTTATTAATGCTATGGTAGATGGCAAAAGCGTAGCAGCAATCATTACAGCAGCTGCTAATATAATCTCAAGCCACTCTTTTTTTCTTATTTCCGTAGAAATGTCTTTCATTGAATTGTCTATCCTCTCTATTTAAATCTATTTCAACGATTCATCTCGCTTTATCTGTATTTAGTTTACGACGAATTTAAGTATAATATGGATGCAAGTTTATTACAAACCTTTTAATAGTCTTATTTTCTCTATCTTTCTTCTAACAATATTGGTAAAATAAGAGCGTTAAGGAAGGGGTGTAAAATATAGTGGTCAAAAAAATATTAGGATTACTATTTTCTACTATATTACTAATATCCTTTGTGGTACCAAATATCTCCTACGCAAATGATATTAGTAATCATCAGATGAAAACCGAATTAACCTACTTCGCGAATAAAGGTGTTATATTACCTGATGAAAAAGGCAATTATAACCCAAATCGTGATGTAACTCGTGGAGAATTTGCAGCATATATTGCTCGTGCTTTGGAGCTGCCCAACTCATCTAAATATACATTTAAAGATTTAAAGAGTGGGACACGATTAACCCAAGAAATTCAAAATGCTGCAGCTGTTAATATTTTAAGCGGGTACCCGGATGGTACATTTAAACCAAATCAAAAAATAACACGTCAGCAAATGGCTGGTATGTTATATAAAGCTTTGCGTTACTTAGATGTTCCTTTAAACAAGGCTCCTTTAACGTTTAAAGATAACTATAAAATTAGTTCTTCTTTTACAGACGCTATAGCTAACTCTGTTTATTATAACATTATCCGTGGTGATCATACTGCAAATGGTGTGTATTTTAAACCAAAAGAATCTGCAACAATTGCGCATGCAGCAGCTTTCATTTATCGTACGCTCGCAATTGCTGACAAATATGGACCACAGGATGAAGAAGATGATGATCAGCCAACGCAAGAACCAGGAGATTCGAATTCATCAAGTTATTATATTGGAAAAGTTTCGAAAGGGACTATTACTAAAAACCCAACTATTTATACATCTTATGAACAAGCGCTAACAGCATATAATGCTTCTTCAGGTGATGTAAACTTGATTTTCAAAGGCGACAAAATTGTCAAGATGTCTAGTGGACTAGCTTACGCAGCCGATACGACAGCAAATACTACTTCTATTTACTATAATAAAAATTTTACAAATCAAATTACTTACATTACCGAAGGCCGTGAATTGAAATATAACGGAACGGCTTCAACAGGTGAATATTTAATTGTTCAAGTTGGAGATATCGTAGGTTACGCAAAGCCTTCAGATGTTAATTTAATCCCAGCTAGTTTAATTGAGGGTCGAGATGAATACTACGTGGAAGACTCTCTATTAACACACCGAATTTACAACCATGTTAAAGGTGCATATGAAGGGAAATATACAGTTGGACCAGCTCCATCATTTATGCAAGCAGGTGCAACTTACTATAGCTTTGACGGAGTTCATTTCTATAATTCTAATGAAAAATTAGTAGGAACATACTTCCCTTACTTCCAGTTTGCTTCAGTACGCAAACCAAGCAATTATACGGCTGAAGAGTTGGATAAGATTATTATTTCAGAACTCGAAAATCGTGAAGCTTATGGCGGTGCACAATATAAAGATGCAACAACAAAGTCAAAATTAATCGGATTAGGCAAATTCCTGAAGGAAATGGAAACAACTGAGCATATTAATGCATTATTCGTATTAGCAGCTGCAATTCACGAAAGTAATTATGGTATGAGTGCAAATGCTCAAACGAAAAACAATCTTTTCGGAATTAAAGTTTATGATGGCGACGTTCAACAAGGAGAAAAATACAAGGCTCCTGCAGATAGTGTGAAAGCATTTGTAGTACACTACATGCAAGAAAGATACGTTCCTCAAAGTGCACTATATCCATTTGGAGCAGTTCCAGGCAATAAAACAACTGGTATTAATGTTTACTATGCATCTGACCCACATTGGGGAAGTAAAATTGCAGGCCATATGTACCGAATTGATTCTAAGTATGGTAAAAAGGATTACGGTGTAGGTAAAATCGGTATGGTCTTAACTGGTTCAGGATCAGTAAACACACGCTTAGAACCTTCAACAAGTAGTCCATTAGCATACTCATACAGACAAAAAAATTCAGGTGAATTAGAACAACTAGGATACCCAGTTATCATAGTTGACGAAACACAAGCTTCTGATGGCACTTGGTACAAAGTATACTCTGATGATAATAAAATCGCAGAATACGTTTGGATCCGTTCTGATTTAGTAGAAGTGTTGGATTAGTACTTTAATAGTCTCATAGAGCAAGTTTCATTTTATGAGCATGTTGAAGTAAAATAAGAAATAAAGGACTTCCTTAAGCTTTTGATGCTGGAGGAAGTCCTTTTTTTATTGAGAAATTTTGTGAGTTTTATGGAGCTTTAATTTACGTGAATTGTTTTTTACGTGGTTTTACTTATTATTTACGCGGTTTGGTTGTTATTTACGTGGTTTGGTTATATTTTTACGTGCTTTGGTCTTGTTTTTACGCGGTTTCGATTTTTTACGCGGTTTTACTTATTATTTACGCGGTTTGCTCGTACTTTTACGTGCTTTGCTCATATTTTTACGCGCTTTGGTCTTGTTTTTACGCGGTTTCGATTTTTTACGCGCTTTTACTTATTATTTACGCGGTTTGCTCGTACTTTTAAGTGCTTTAATCTATTTTTTACGCGGTTCTGACCTATTTTTACGCGATTTCTATTTTTTAAGCGTTTTTACTTATTATTTTCATGGTTTACCTATGCTTTTACGTACTTATTTGTTTTTTATGAGTTTTTACCCAACTTTATACGAATTTATTTTAAGAGATTCCTTCATATATTAATTCGTACTATTTCCTTGACGTTATTTCCATTCTCCTTAATAGATTCGTTTGTAAAATCTGGCGGAATCGTATATACTCTTCCTTTTTTATTCCCTTCGAAAGGCAAGTTTAATCGAGTTAAAATTCTTGCTGCTATATCTTGTGAAGGAATATTAAAAAAAGTTCTAAATTCTTTATTTCTAATTTTATTGTCTATTAATAAACGATAGTCCTTCAAACCGGTGAAGAGGACTTCTTTCCCCTTCTTCCCACAGTTATTACAAATCCAATTTCCATGGTAATATTTCATTGGTTGTTTATGATTACAGTTATCACAAATCATTCCCCTTAATAATTTATCTGTCTCTAGCTCAAATCTCCAAATCCGTGGATTGTGATGTTTTATTAATAATTCTACAATTTCATTCAATCTTTTTGGTGAAATATTATAATTGGAATATTTTTTAGTAAGAAGTTCTATATGTTGGTGTATGCCACTTGCATGAAAAATAGGGATATTTCCAGGTGTATTCCCAATTATTGTTGAAGAGTTTGATATAACAATTGCATATTCAATAGGTATTTTTAAATTGAAACTTTGAAGATATCTGGCATGACGAAGAACTTGATCGATTGGATTATAAAATCCTTCTTTACTTCCATCATTTCGTGTTCTTAAGAATTGATGTTTCTCATACTCAAAATCAAGATGCCCACTGATATTCTTAATCTCTAGTATTAATAAAAAATTTGGACAGATATATAATGTATCTATTTGATGGTTTTGCAGTTCTAAATTGTGTAATAAATAATGTGATTTGTGAGTATTTATTTGACTCCATTCTTTATCAACTTTTTGTTCCCCATCGTATCCTGACTTTGTACGAAAGTAAATATCATTGTAATAATCATAATTTGGATCATTATCAGGTAATCTACGTAAAATTGCTTCTAAAACCTCTAATTTTTTTGGTTTTTCACGTGCAAGAATTATCAAACAATCACCTCTTTTTAGAGGTATTTTATACCAATTTCCCTTTGAAATTAATAGCTTTGTAGAAAAAAATTATTTCGATAGTATTTTTATATTTAAAATTTGTAATTCATACAAATTAGCAATAATAAGGTATTAAATGTACTTATTTATATAATTTCATGATGTATTGAAGGCTTGAATTTTAGTTTTATTTATTTTCTATAAACTATTGCTATTTTAAAAGCCCTCTCAGCTCAAGATTATACTGATTTATTTTTAACGCGATTTCTTTTCTTTTTTATGTGAGATGATTTTTTTACGCGGTTTTACTTATTATTTACGCGGTTTACTCATATTTTTACGTGCTTTGGTCTTGTTTTTACGCGCTTTCTTCTCTTTTTTACGCGGTTTCGATTTTTTACGCAGTTTTACTTATTTTTTACGCGGTTTTACTTATTATTTACGCGATTTGCTCGTACTTTTACGTGCTTTGCTCATATTTTTACGCGGTTTCTTCTCTTTTTTACGCGGTTTCGATTTTTTACGCGGTTTTACTTATTATTTACGCGGTTTACTCATATTTTTACTCGAGTTCAATTTTTATTCGATTCTTTTTATAGAGAGTTATTTTTTATGCATAATTTTTATTATTTCTAGCTCTAATCTCTCAAAACAAAAAGGTTCTATGTCAAATGTTGGGGTGAAGTGATATTACACGGCACCCCGATTATCCTAAATGAACCCCAATTTTCTTATATAAATTATTTAATAAAATTTTCGCTTTAAAGTGTTCATAGCTTCTAAAACCATAAGCATTGCGCTTCAAAACTTTTGATTTATTATTAATTCCTTCTAAAAAACCATTTGAATATCCAAAACTTAAACTATTTAAAATTTCAACTTGCCAATTTTTTAGCGTTTGAATAGCCTTTAAAAATGCCGGAATATTTGCTTCTTCTACCTTTCGGTAAAAGGCTTCTAATCTTTTTTTTATTTCTATCAAATCATTTGAAGTTTTTGCCCAATCAAACCATTCGCAGTAAGCTTCTTTTAATTCATAGGCTTGCTTTAGTTCCTTCGACATTCCTATGTAACGATTTAAGTACCAACGATTCGTTTCTGTTAACTTATCAAATCGTTTATATAGTACATGACGCATTTTCTTACATTTCTTTCGATCATATGCATGCCATTCTTTTTGAACATTTCGACGTACTTCATCTAGTGCCCAGTAAATATAACGACAATAATGAAAGCGATCCGCAATAATAATCGGGCGATTTAACGCCTTCCTAACTGCTGCTTTAAAGCTTGGATTCATGTCCATAACCACAATTTCTACATCTGCACCGTATTTCATCAAGTAATCCTTAATGGTTTCTTTTCTACGATTTGGTAAAATATCAATTGGTTCATGTGTTTCCGCATTGGCAATAATTAATTGATAAGTTCCCGCATCGGTATCTGCTTTATATTCATCAATCGCGATACATTTTGGTAAATGAACCCCTTCATTTAATTGTTCCTTTACTACTTCTTTAAAGCGACGAATCACTGTTGAGCTTGATGTACCAAGTACTTCAGCTGCTTCTTTAAATGTTTTTGCCTTTATTGAACGGATTCGTACAACTTGATTCCATTCTTTCGAGAAACGTTGATATTTATCCACGAAAGGGGATTTTTCTGAAAAACGTTTCCCACATTGGCATACATAACGACGACGTTTATAAAAAAGGACGGTTAATCGTTCAAACCATTTTAAATGATTAATTTTTTGAATTCGATAATCATGGACTTTTGATGTTATATTCTTGCATGCCGGACATTGATGTTCTTTTTTTGGTATGGAAACGTGTAGAACAATACGTTCCCCCATCTCCTCCACCTTATGAACAGTTACACCTTTTAATCCTGGAATATTCATGTTAAAATTCATTTGCACGTATCACCTTTCATTGCTTGTTTCTAGACAATTCAAGTATATAGAAATCGGTGATTACGTGCTTTTTTATTTATGAATTTTTTCAAACCCCAACAAATATTATAGAGCCAACAAAAAAAGAATCTCCGCATTACTTAACACGGAGATTTCTTCTTTTATTTTTTGTAGTATTGTACGATGCCTTTGTAGATAGAGTCTGCAAAGATATCAACATACTCGCTGCTTATTAGTTTTTCACGGTCCGATGCATTTGTAACAAATCCTAACTCTACTAACACAGAAGGCAGAAGTAAGTTTCGAACTACAAAGTAATCTTCGCGTCTTACACCACGGTCCACCATACCTGCATTATTTACAATTTGAGAGTTAATTGCGCTTGCTAGGCGGTAGTCTTCTTTTTCGTTTTCATTGCCTGAAATACTATAGTAAGTTTCAGTTCCACTTGCTGATTCGCTTGATGCTGAGTTTACATGGATACTTACAAATACTTCAGCATAATTGTTTTGTGCAAAGTCTACACGATCTTGTAAAGTTGGATACGTGTCTCCAGCGCGCGTCATATATACTTTTGCACCAGCTGCCTCTAGTTTTTGCTTTACCTTTGTAGCTACTTTCAATACGATTTCTTTTTCAATGGCACCACTTTTTGATGTACCTGGGTCTTTACCTCCATGACCTGGATCAAGGACGATAATTCTTCCTGCTACTGCACTGCCAGATTGATTGATTAAACGTAAATATGTTTTATGTGTGTAGCCATCAATTCCATTGTACGAAATTTTCGCCCAGTTTCCTGAGATGGAATGTACTTCAACATATGTTCCGCGATTAATAGTACCTAATGATTTTGAAGAACTAGATGCTTCCGAACGAATATGCAACGAATCAACTGTTGCCATACCTATTGTATTTGTCGTAAGTTCATTATCTTGATTATCATCGACATTAGGTGGTTGTTCTTCATTTGGTTCTTCTTCTACAGGCTCAATTTCTTTTGTCTGAGAAATGCGGACATAGCCTGGAATTCCATTTTGAATAGTTAAATACCAGTTGCCTACTGTTTTGTAGACTTTAATTTTCTCGCCATTGCTAAATGAACCTAATTCTTTTCCATTAATATCTCTTGTTTTATAAAAAATTACTTCTGATGCATTCGCAAGGACCTCTTTTTCCACTGATCCAACAGGTTGACCATCTTGATCTAAAAATTGAGTGTAGCTACTTGAAATATAAGCATAGCGACCATTGTAGGAAACCTTTAACCAACTGCCTTCAACTTCAAATACTGGCAACTTCGCACCTGTATTTACTTTTCCTATAATATTAGCACTTGTTGAAGATGTTGCTGAGGAACGAACATTTAAGTTATCTGTTGTTGATTTAACAGTACCAATCGCATCCTCTTCATTTGGTACAGTAACTCCTTGAACAGGTAAATCCAGTCTATACTTTTCTTCCGCTGAACGAGCAATAAAAGAAGCAAATTGAGACCGTTTTACAGGTTCATTTGGATTAAACTTTGTTCCAGTTTCGTTGCCTTTTGTAATTCCGTTGTAGTAAATCGCAGCAATGTACTTATAATAAGGATCCTTTGGCGAAATATCGGTAAACGGAACTGTCAAATTTGCGTACTTTTCTACATCTAAATTAAAAGCTTTGGATAAAGTTTTCGCCATTTCGTTGCGAGTTAATGGCGTATTTGGAGCAAATTTTCCGGCACCGTATTCAGTAAAGAAACCTAATTTTACAGCGCTTTCAACATAACCAGAAAGCTCAGGATATAAATCTATTTTTATATCTGAAAATGAAGAATTTGATACAACTAATGGTTCGTGTCCAGTTGATTCAACGACCATTTTTGCAGCTTGTCCGCGTGTAACATAATTATTTGGTTTATAATAGGATTTCCCATTTTCTGTATAACCTTTAATTACACCTAAATCGACAAGATAATTTATCTCTTCATACGCTCCATGCGACGAAGGGACATCTACAAATCGTTGACTAGCACTTACATTATGTATGGTAAACATTGACATGAAGAAGACTACCACAAAAAGACTGACTTTTTTAATAGACAATGCTCCACTTCCTCCCTTCTTTTTTTTCGCATTCCTATTTTATCAAATTATAGCAATATATACATCGGGCTTTTCTACCTTATTTCACATGATTAAACAAAAATCTCGTTTTTTTCTGTTAAACTACAAAATATTTATTATATTTCGACTTATTGTAACACCTATTGTACATGAAAAAAAGGAAATATATGAAAAATTTATAGAAAAAAAGAGAGACACTAAATTTTGTGTCCTCTCCAAATCAAAAGCATATAAAAATGCCTATGTATTATTGTGTTAAACGATCAATAAATACATCCATATGTTTTATCATTACATGATCGTTTAAACCAAAAGTCCCGTCGCCCTTACCGTTTGTAATTTCGTTCGAAGAAAGGATCTGTACGTATTCATATGCCCAATGAGATGCTTTAACATCTGTAAAGTTTTCAGCTTCACCTTGTAATTTCAAGTCAAATGCTTCTACTAAAACTTTTGCAACTTGTCCACGAGTAATAGGCGAGCTTGGATTGAACTTTCCGTTTTCATCTCCTGTAAAGATTCCAAGTTTATTAAGAGCAGTAACAGCTCCTGCATATTTAGAAGTTGGCTTTACATCAGGGAAAGGTGAATTTGTATCAGTTGTATCTATTCCTAATGCTTCAGCTAGTTGTAGAGCTACTTCACCACGAGAAGCATAAATACTAAAGTCAATAGAAGCATTTTTTACTTCTGCAACGATTTGAGTTTTCGTAAAGTTGCCGATTCGTTTAGCCCCAACATATCGTGATCCCCAGTAATATGGATCAGAAATGCTGTCGATTGCTACGCCCGAGCTTGTCGTTGCTGAGATAAAATCTCCACCGCCGATATAAATTCCTACATGTGAAATACCTGATCCAGAAGTATTGAAGAATACTAAGTCTCCAGGTATTAAATTATTTTTAGATACCGATGTACCTTGCTGATATTGTTCTTTTGATGTACGAGGCAATGAAATGCCAAATTTTGAAAATACTAGACTTGTAAATCCTGAACAATCAATCCCATTTACTGTTATCCCACCGTATTTATATGGTGTGCCTATATATTGAGTAGCTGTAGTTTTTAATTCTGAATATGTAGCCGCTTCTGCATCATTTACATTTACACTTGAAAATAACATGAAAGATGCAAAAATCGGTAATAACCATCTCTTTTTCACTATGTATGAAACTCCTTCCAAAAAGCCTAAGCTTTTATTGCTTATCTAAAGACTACCATAGAAAGAAGTTTTGGTATTTTTCATTTGTGTAACGTTTGTTATTAAATAAAAAATACCGAATCTCTATTAAAAGCTAGAGATTCGGTACGTTTGTAAGGTTTTTCATAAAAGTTTTCTATTACGGTCGTAATATGAATGTAATAGAAAGTCTATTATTTTCCATTTTATTTGCTAGAAAACAGTTGAACCCAATAAAAGTTTCCATTTTCATTCGGTTTAATACCAATACCTATATTTGTATAATTTTCATTTAAAATGTTCGAGCGATGTTTATCAGAGGCCATCCACGCATCCATTACCTCTTTAGGAGATTGGAAATTACGTGCAATATTTTCACCAAAGCTCGTATAATCATAGTCAAATAACGTTGCCATATCCCATGATTGTCCATAATATGGTGAATTATGCTCGAAGTAATTTCTATTAATCATATCCTGTGCCTTTATGATGGCAAGCTGATTAAGCGAAGCATCCTGATTTAAAGAAGATAAACCTGCTTTTTTACGCTCCTCATTAACCAATTTAATTACTTCATTTGTCCAATTTGTATAAGAATTAATCGTTGAAATATAATCCTTCGATAAATAATCATAGGCAACTTCTAAACGGTTAATTTTATTGCGAAACTCCATCCCTCTTACCGTTAAACCAGCTAAATGCGCTCTAGAAACATATTGATTAGGGGAAAATGATGTGCTAGTCGTTCCGTTTATAATTTCTACATCTGCCAATGATTCAATATAATTTTTAGCCCAGTAGTTTTTCGAATAATCTGTAAAACTAGTTTTATTCACATTATCGACGGCTATACCAAATGCAAGTGCAATCATTTTTGAAATATGTGAACGTTTCAGAGGTTCAGTTGGATTGAAATATTCGTTATTTTGAATAACACCCAGCTCAGCTAACTTACGGATTTCTTTATAATAAGGATGAGTTGTCGGCACATCCTTAGCTTTTAGCTTAAAAGTAGACTCCAATGATATTCCCATCATTTTTGCGATTACATAAGCCGCTTCTCCTCTAGTGGTATTACGGTTTGGTTTAAATGAGCCATCCTTATAAACTTGCATATACCCTTTATCTACTAGATATTTTATAGAGTCTGCAGCCCAATAACTTTCGCTCACATCTGTATAATAGTATTGCTCCGAATCAGCTAGTACAGTAACATCCTTTTCCGGATTTTTATTATTAACGTTCGATGCGTTCGCTTCAGAATGCAACAAATTGCTTGTTAATAGCAGTGCTATGAAAGTTGAAAGTAATATTTTTTTCAGTATCATCAAACGGCTCCTTTTAATATAGAAGATAGATTTCTGTTGTTTAGAATTCTTAATTCTTATTATAACAGAACTTAAATAAAAGTAATTTAGTTTAGCAGTTACTAGAAACTTTCTTAATTTTCGTCTTCAAAAAAACAACTATTTTTCAACCGTTTCATTCTATGATATTACTGTAAATATTTCAAAACAAAAAATCTCATACCAACCCCTATGGATTGATACGAGATTTTAATAGTTAATTATAATGCATCTGTATACATTGGGCCTTTTGGTAAATACTTAGACATTCCTATCTCTTCTAGGCCATTTTTAATTTTTAGCGTGTAGCCATAATTATTTCTTGATAAATAGCCAGCTTTGGAAGCAATCATTTCTTCAAGTACTGGTAAATATGTTGTATCTATGTCTTTCCAAAGTCGATACGCATTGATTAAATCTTCAAGCGTTAGATGTTGATAGTCTTCTCCTCTAAACTCGCCTTGTTTATTGACACGATACCAAATGTCTCCGTTTGAACGAATCCATTTATTCTTTTCTTTTGCAATTGCAGATTGTATCGCTGTTGCTGTTTTTAGATATTTTGCATCTCCAAACTCTTTATAGGCAATTAATAATAGATTCATTCCACCTAACATATGATTCATGGAAGAATGCGTCGTTACCTCCTGTACAAGCGGGAAATAGTCAGCGATATAATAAGAATCACGATCTACTCGAATAATGTGTCCTGCTGCCTCTCTTGAAACAAGTAAATCTGCATAATTTCGCAAAGGCTCTTTATAATTAGGAACACCAAACATTGCCCCTGAATTATAGTAGAATAAAGCAATTTGCTCGTTAAATCGTGTATCGATAAACGGTGCATGAATGCCGTAAAGTCCTTTTAAATAAGTACTTGTTACTTCCGTTTCCCAATACTTTTTGTTCCCTTTAAATTTAGTTAAACTTACGAACGAGTTGTTCACTAAGTTTTCAAAATAGCGATCGCCTTGTTCTTTATATAAAACTAATGCGCGATCCTCTTTTACTAACAATAAATTTCGTCCGAAGCCCTGATAGGAACTTGGCATTGGTTCAGTTGTAGTAGCCATTTTATTAAATGGACCTTCCGCTGTATACCATTTATTGCGTTTCTTGTAATTTTGCGCTGTTTCAACCATCCAGCTGTTCATGTTTTCATCGGAATTAAATAACTGTTTACTTGAATCCATATACCAAGTATCAACAATATCTTTTCCGTTTGATGTTAAAGTATAGAAAACATACATATCCGTTCCCAGTTTGTTATATGATAGAGCCTCATATTCGGAAATTAAATCCCGCATTAAGCTGCGCCCACCATCCTTATAAGTTTGCACCAATTGTTTTGAACGGTATGCTTGACCAACCATACGCTCGCCGGAAACAGCTCCATCTCGATTTACAAAACGAAGAAGTCCTGTTGGATAACTTGATGAATCATAGCCAAATACATCATCTGGGTTCTTTTTCAGCGGGTAGCGATCATAACGATATAATCGTGAATTTGATATACCCTCTTCTTTTTGGAATAAATCAACTGTCACCTTTGAATTCGATGGATTTTCAAGTGTAGTAAAAACAAACTCATCTCCATTATTTAGATGGCGTACAGTTACTTCTAAAGTTGCACCATCTAAACCAATTGAGTAGTTATAAACTGTGTCCTTTGCTACACCATAAGAAGTAGTCGTTGCCCCTTTGTTGACAATTGTTGTATTTGCACGAATGTAAAGAGGGTTCGTCCCACCTGTTACTTTTGCAAAATTTGCTTCCTTGCGATTTAGCGCAAAATTGCTTGATGCTTCACCAGCTGTTATCGTGAACTGATTTTCTGGGATTCGATTAGTTGCAACTAAAGCACGGTATAGCATTACTGTAAATGTTACACGATTTACTGTTGTTTTCGGATCGAATGTACCATCTTCTTTACCCGTTGTAATGCCATGTTGTGCTAAAATTTTTACGTTTTCTCGATGTGAAGGACTGATTCGATTCCAGTCTTTAAAGGTAATCTGTTCACCAGTATCCTGTAATTCAAAAGCACGTACAATTGTTGTTGCCATTTGCTCACGTGTTAGGCCGTCTGCAACTCCGAATCTCCCATCTGGTTTCCCTTGAAATATTCCTGATGCAAAAGTTCTCATTACTCCTTGTAAGAAGCTTGATTTTGAACTCACATCTGAAAATATTGGTTGGTAAGGAGCAGCAGGTAATTGAAGTGCGCCTGCAAAAAGATTTGCAGCTTGGCCGCGATTGATTTCTAATGCTGGTCGAAACTCTCCATCAGGATAACCATTTATAACGCCCATTTCCACAAGCTGCATAACTTCATTTTTTGCCCAAAATGAATTAGGTATATCTGCAAGCTTTTGTGAAACAGTAATATGCTGTGGTTGTTGAGGAGATATAGTTGCCGAGTCCTCAGTTGATTGGCTGCTATTAGCTTCTGTATTTCCCTCATCATTAGCCTCAACTACATCTGTTGCCGATTGTGACTCGTCTGCTGAATTTTCAATCGAATTATCTTCCGTAGAATTTTCTTGATTTCCTAAATCAACATTATGTTCAGAAATATCTTGGATATCGTCCTCTGACGCACTGACACTTATCGGCAGAATAGTCGAAAGCATTAGTGAGAGGGATATAAGAATTGTAGTAAGTTTCTTCATTAAAAAGCGATCCTCCTGGTGACTATTCTAATACAGTGTTTCGTGTCGAAATATGTACACTCAATTTTTATTATAACATTCCATAAAATAATAGAAATAGTATATAAAAATCAATTGATTAATTTTTAAATGTAAAATTATTATTCTATGAATGTTCGTATAGATTAGCATACTTTAGGAAAGGCGATGTTTTGCTGAAATGTGGGGATTTTTTAGATTAGGTTCTGGAATTTTTTTAAGTTGATTATACTTATTAATCGGATTGCATTGCTTAGGGATTTTTTTGTGGAGTTTGGATAAGTTTTACTTCTTTTTCTGCGATTCGAAATTATTTACGCTGTGTGAAGTATTATTTACTTGCTTTTGAGGAATTTTTACGCGGGTTTTATTCTTTTTTACGTGGTTTGAATTTTTTACGCGGTTTCTCTGCTTTTTTACGCGGTTTGAAGTATTATTTACGTGCTTTCGGGGAATTTTTACGCGGGTTTTATTCTTTTTTACGTGGTTTGAATTTTTTACGCGGTTTCTCTGCTTTTTTACGCGGTTTGAAGCATTATTTACTTGCTTTCAAAGAATTTTTACGCGATTTCTTTTCTTAATTTATACGATTCAAATTTTTTACTCAACTTCAATTCACTCAAGCTGACAAATCTCTCACCTATACCTAAAATAAGCATAAAAAACACGCTCTCAACCTGAGAACGTGTTCAAAAGCCCGAGACTATTCAACCGAAATAATCTCTAATGCAGGTTCTGTTGCTTCAATTGCATTAAATAAAAATGAAGCAAGTTGTCCGCGTTTTAATTTGCCATTTGGGCTGAATGTTGTCTCTGTTGTACCTACCGTAATTTGATAGTCAACTAATGTTTGAATATAACGTTTAGTGTTTGTATCCGTTAATTTATTTACATCAACAAACTTTGAATTAGTTGTTGTTGCGATGTCTAAATCAAACCCTAATGTTAGCATTTTTGCCATTTGGGATCTTGTTAATGTGTTATTCGGCTTAAATGTATCGCCATAGCCACTGATGATGTTGTTTTCAAACAACGCTGCAATTGCTCCATAATATTTGCTTGATGAAGGCACATCTTTAAAACCTGGGTTTTGTACATTTTGAGTATCAAGCTGTAGGGCGTTCGCTAAATATAACGCCGCATCACCACGAGTTGCTTCTTGATTTGGTTTAAACTCAGTCGCTGTAATGCCAGTTACGATGTCTTCATTATACAATGTAACAATTGCATTATAATGTGAATTGTTTGTGCTTACATCAGTAAAAGGATTAGTTAACTCCTCGGCAGTTGGAGCATTATTAAACATAGACCCTGTTATTACTGTGGCTAATACAAAAGCAGAAGCAATTTTGCCCCACTGCTTCTTTGATTTGTTACGAAACATTTGAAGCCCCCCTATGAAAATTTTAAATAAAACTCTTTTTTATTATATTACCAGAACGTAGATTGTACATATATTGTCGTTGATTCCCATTCTGTTTTATTGCCACTAAGATCTGTAATTTCTTTGTTTGGTTTAACTTTAATTGTAAGTCTCATCGCCTTATCTTCATCTTCATCATTTGAAACCGTTAAAATAATTTTCTTTCTATCAGAAGGATGAAGTTTCGAAGTTACTTCAAATGAATTTCCTTCATTATCTTTAATAACAAAATAATTGTCCTCAATATCGGCTAGTTCTTCATTAAACTTCAATGTAATTTCAAGTTCATTTGTTACGGTAGCATTTAGGAAAATCGGTTTACGGTTCTCATACATATCGACTAGTTTATTAAATTCTTTCATCTTTTCAAAAGAACCTTCAGCTCTTATATTTTTTATTTTTAAATTTGGTGATTTTCCTGAAGTCGAGCTGCCACGGACAATAAGTTCTACCTGGTAAGGTTTTGAAGCATAATAATTTGCACTTTCAATTCGATATCCAGCAAGCTGATAGTTATTTTTATTTTCCGCATCAGCCTGGTTTACAGGATAATTAAAATTGATTAATAATCGATTATTTTCTTCAATATCATCTGATGAACGAGAGGATTCAATTGTTACTACCTCTAAACGACTATTATTAATGTTATAATCCACAGAACGCGTAAATTTCACATCCTCCGCATTATAAACAGCCATATTACGTTCATTTGTAACACCATCAAACGTTAAGTTTACAAGATACTCGGCATCTTCAAGATCTATATCTTTCAATAGCTCTCTCAATAATACTCGAACAACTTTCTTATTTGTTTTGTCTGTTCGCACGATTGCTTTGTTTGTGGACGGAATTTGATTTGTTACACCATTATGGACGTAGACTCCATCGATAGACACCGTCGCATCTTTTTCTGCCATAATATTTCGGTCAAACGTTATATATAAATACTCATTGTTTTCTTCTCTAACAACTTGTGTATCAATCACTGAAGACCTCGTAGAATCAGAAGTAAAAGTATGTGTTGTTTTAAAAGTAGCTGTCTCGCCTGATATATCTGAAATCGTATGGCCATTAGCTGTTGAAATTGTCACATTGCCTTGTAGGTAATCCCCAACTGTTACAATAAATGATGCTAAATCATCCTTATCCTGCTCAACAGACTCCACTGCAACAGTAGAACCTCCCTGAATGATTTGTAAATCTGATTTCCAAATTGGAGATAAGTCTTCAGAAAAAGTTAATTTAAACTGCTTAGCACCAAGCTGTGTAACCGATTCTAAAACGGGTTTTACCCCATCCTCATCCGCTTTACGCAGTTCAATTTCTAACTGCTCTGGCGAAGAAGTATTCCCTGCAATATCCGTTATCACACCAAATTTCACATATATCTTCGTATTTCCCTCAAGCTCTTCACCATTAGACGTAGCGTTAGACAAATCAAACACTACCTCAGTAGCATTCCTTTCAATCTTTCCTGTTATATTACTTACCGTTTGTCCACCTGCTAGTTTAAATTGAGGTGTATCACTTACACTTTTAATTGGTTCAGAGAAAATAACTTTCACTTTATCGCCGCTAAGCTTTTGGATTCCATTTATTTTCGGTTCTACATTATCCTCATTGAAAAAGAACGTTCCTTCATAATTCGATAACGTATAGCCTTTCATTGATTTGACGCCATTAATTTTTAGACGATATCGTTCATTTAACGCCTCTTCATCATCAATTGTAATTTTATAAGATCGTTTATCTTCACTTATTTCACCTTTATTTAATGAAACAGAGCCAACATTATCTATTCCAGTAAGTTTAAACATTGATTCTAGCTTTTCTGAGTCAGTTGTCGAATCAAGATTTATTTCCTGATTAAAATAAATCGTAAATTGACCACCATTATTACTTTTTACATCGTCAACCTTCAACTGGCTAATGCTATAAGTGACTTTAGCAGAGTATGAAACATTATCGATTTCAAATGAAACTGTTGTAGGGACATTTTCTTCAAGTGAATCTTTTAGTTCTACATGATGAGTTGTGTCATCTGAAAGTGTTACCTCAAGCTCATTTGCTGATAAAACTTCTACCTCTTTAACAGTTAATGCCGGAATACGTACATTGCTCATGTTATAAAACATTGATGCAAACTGGCCACGCTCTGTAACAGACTTAGGGTTAAAGGAAGAAGCCTTCGTTATATCAAAATAATCAAGTACTTTAATTGCTCTTTGTGCTTCATTCGTCGCTTCACCCAAATCTCTTATCTCAATGTTGAAGTTTTGATTTGCAACATAGTCAATATAATCAAAATTATGTATTGTTGAAAATGCGCGCACTAAAACAACCGCCATATGTTCCCGGCGCATTTCTTCATTCGGTAATAGTTGACCATTATTCCCGTTAAATACTCCGACATCCTTTACCAATGCTGCATATTGAAGCAGCTCATCAGAAGTATTTTTGGATAGATCCGAGTAACGCATGTTAGACTTATAATCATTAGGAATTTTATATCCTATGGAAACTAAATATTTCCCTAATATTTTTACGACATCTGAACGAGTCAAACCTTTCCCTGGTTTAAACGTTCCGTCAGCATATCCATTAATAATCCCTTGTTTGACTAGAGCCTCTATCGCAAATTGGTGTGAGTTTCCATTAATATCGGAAAATAATGCTGCACTTGTAGAAATTGGAGCTACTGTTGAAACAACAACCGCTGCAGCTGACAGACCTGTCAAATATTGAAAACGTTTCGATTTTTTCTTCATATGTCTCCCCTCCAAAAAATAATGGGTATATTACCATTCTATAGCATTTCTGGATGATTGCCATTAGAAAAACACAATTTGTATCAAAATAATGCCAGTTGCTGTCTTTTTAATGTTGATTTTCACTCATTTCTTTTATCTACTAATAAAAAATGCCGATTATGAAATGGATCATAATCGACATAAAAAATTTCTATATTAGATGAATTATTTTTTAGCTGTTAATGCAATAGCAGTTTCAAATTTAATTGAATTACCATTTACATCTGTAATATCTGTACCTTCAAGACCAACGATTGTTAATTGCTTTTGCATATCATCAGTTGTCAAATCAGAAACTACAACAGAGATTGTATTTGCTGATGTTGCTTCAGCATCTAGAAGATTCGCATCAAATTTGATTGGGGCTTCAAATGCTTTTCCATCTACATAAACTTCGAAGTCGTTAACAGCAGCTTCGTTTAGTTTAATAGCTTCTGAGAAGGTAATTTCGATTGTTTTTGTTGCAGCATCTAATGTAGCAGATTCAACAGTCGGAGCAGCGTCCTCTTCTTCTTTAGTGAATTCTACTAATTTAGTAGCCGTTTCTCCTGCTTCACCTGAAAGATCAGTGAATGAAGATACTTCTACATAGTAAGCAGCACTGTTGAATTTAGAGCTTGCAGTAACGTGAAATAAAGTTGGATCTTTTTCATCAACTTCAACGGTAGTAATTTCTAATGAATCAGCTGTAGTTCCTAATTTTACAGTTGGGTTTGCAAGTAATTTCTCGGAAACTTTAATTGTAAATGTGTTTTCACCTGTTTGAGTGATTGTTTCTACTGTTGGAGCTACACCATCTTTTTCACCTTTAACTATTGTGAAAGTTGCTGGGTTTGGATCCAATAAGTTGCCAGCGATATCCTTTGCATCAGTAATTGTTGCTGTAAATTCCTTTTTAGCTTCAACATCTTGATTAATCGTTAATGTTAATACTGTTTGCTCTTCATTTAATGATTTTCCAACAGCTACTTCTTGGCCTTGTGCATCTTTGAAAGTAATTTTACCTACTGCGTCAGCTTGTACTGGCTCTGAGAAATTCACTTTGTAAACTAAAGATGAAACCTGTTCTGTTGTAAATGTTGGTGCTTGCGTATCATTAAAGTGAACAGTTGTATTATATGAAGGAACAAACTCACCGGCTGCACCTTTAACCGTTTCGGAATCGATTACGACATTGTAATCACCATCGAAGAATGCATTATTTTTAATGTCTGTTGAAATTGTAAGTGCTTTTCCATCTTCACTTAATCTATATGATAAAGTGCTAGTATCTGATGTTGTCACACCAACTTTTTCAACTTTAACTGCTTGTAAGTTGGCTTGCGTACCATCAATCGGTTGTGTGAATTCTACTACAATTTTTGAAGAATCTATAGTTGTTACAGATGCAACTTCTAATTCTTCTTCATATGTAATTGTCTCGATTGTACGATTTAGGAAAGATGCGAATTGTGCACGTGTTACAGAGTTTTTTGGTTCAAACTTCTCAACAATTGAAATACCTAAGTTGCGTAATGCTTGAATTTCTTCACGTGATTCAGCTTTAGCAGATGTAAGATCAGCTACTACTAAGTCTTTTGCATTTTCTGCAATTTCAACTAATGAAGTACCTGTAACTGCTTTGTAAGCACGGTCTAATGTCAACGCCATGTTTTCACGAGAAATATGGCCTCCAGCGTTTAATTTGCCGTTAGATCCGATAAAAACACCTGCCTCTTTTACTAATGCAGCGTATTTTACTAACTCTTGGTCTTTAGCACCAACTTCCACATCATCGAATCGTTGAACTGTATTCCAATCAGCAGGGATTTCAAAACCTTGTTTTTCCACCCACTTACCAAGCATTTTAACAACATGTCCACGTGTTAATTGAGCGTTGGGGCGGAATGAACCATCTTCATATCCTTTAATAATTCCAGCTTCAACTAATGCATTGATTGCTTCAGCGTGTGAATTGTTTTCTTTCACATCATCGAATGCCGCAGATGCTACTGGAACGAATGCAGATGCTACTAACGTTGCCGTAGTTGCTGTTGCCATGAATTTTGAATATTTCTTCATAAAAAAATCCCCCTGGATATCAAAATATTATCATCTTTACTGTTACCTATTAAATACGATAACTTTTTACAGTATACTTTTAATCTTTTTGTAAAATCAAAGGTAAATAGTGTCATTGAATGATTTACCAATATTGTCGGGGATTTAATATTGTAGTTATGATTTTCTAAAAAATTAATATATCGTTTATATTTTTGATATTTTTTTGATATCGAATACAAAAAACAAGAGCACAAGTACGAATACTTGTGCTCTTGTTTTTGGGCTACCAACCATTTTTCTTAATGACTGTTAATATATGCATGATGAGGAAAAATTCTTTTACAAATTAAGTCTACCATTTCTTTCAAAAAAGAACAATCTTAATTTACTATCCTTTTTCGTAGAATGATGATTTATTATGTATTTTTTTGACAAAAATAGTAGATAGATTCATTTTAAAACTCAAATTTTTATAAAAGGGAAGATTTCGACCACTCCAGAATTCGAGTAAACCTTACCAATTTATGGTTGATATAGCTTCAGACATAGTTTAGTATAAGTAAAGGTAAATTATGTTTAAACCATTATTAAACGTTTGAACGGTATTAACTTGGCTTTAAAGTGTTCTAAATCGTAAATTCATACATATTAGAGAATCGTTAGGCGTTAAGCAATACCCGAGTTTTTTAAAAAAAAATTATTTTTAGGAGAAATCTCTTATCCTAGCAGGATAAATTAATTAAATTAAGTTTACGATTTCTAAATTTATTGCAACAACATATATTATCTTTGATTCCTTTCATGGGGGGAAAAAAATAAGTGAAAGGAGGTGTTTTTATGTCTTCATACAACAGTTATTCAAGTGAATATGATGCTTTATTTGGGGGCTTACTTTTAACGTTTATAATTGTTGGTATAGTATTAGGTATTCTAGGTTATATTATTACGGCAATTATTTTCTATAATGCTGCCAAAACAAATGGATTAGCCGAAATCGCTTTCTGGTCATGGATTCCTATTGCCAATGCGTATGTTTTATTTGCACTAGGCTCAATTAAAACATCAACTGATGAAATTAAAAAAGATGCGCTAAAATTCCTGTTAATTTACATTGCACTTGCCATCATTTCCATCATTCCATTTATCGGTATTCTAGCATCTATTGCACTTATGGTAATATCCATTTATTATATTTACCGTTTGTTCTACCGCTGGATAGGAGATACTGGGAAATCCATTCTATTCGTTTTCCTAACATTTATAACATGTAGTATTTTCTATTACGTTTATGGCTTATTACGCATGAAAAAACCATTTGTAGCTTAATAAAAAATACCTGGCATACAAACATCACAGAATGTTTGTGTGCCAGGTACAATTATTCTTCTTTTTCAATTATTGCGTCTTGTACTTCTTTGTGTTCCTCTAAATATACTTGACGGTCACGAATAACTTTTGCAAGAGCTACAGATGTATATGTTGTAAATAAAATCCCCATCCAGTAATAGCCCTTTTCAACAAAAATCCATTCTGTGTTCCATACTGCAATCATACCAATACTAAATGATACAATCATAGAAAGCCACGCCAAAAATAAATATTCAGGGGCTGTTTTAATACCTTCATTTCTATCACGTAAAACTTTTACTAATGAAAATGCAGAAAAAGTTATCCAACCTAAACAAATAGTATAAAATCCTCGTTCAACCAACATCCAGTCTGTGTTCCAAATAGCAATTAGGACAAAACTAAACGATACAAGAAATGCTGCCCATGTTAAGAAGAAAAATTCTTTACTTTGCATATAGGTTTCCTCCACATATTCTATTATGCTAATGTTCAAACCCCTACATATTTAATTTCACAAAACATTCTATGTGACCGAATACGAAACTATGTAGGATCCCTCAATCCCTGATACTTAAATCAATTCTTTAGAGTATAAGAAATTCGCTCATCCAACATTGGAAATCGCACATAGAGTCCCGAAATTCGCTCATAAACCTTGAAAATCCGCTCATAAAGTCCCCAGATTCGCTCATAAACCTTGGAAATCCGCTCATAAAGTCTGAAATAAATTAAATTATTGTCCTATTATAGTGTGTTATTATTTCAATAGTGAATATTAAAAGGATGGTGGACTTAAGTTGATAACGCTTCAAGTCTGTATTGCGTTGTTAATTCTTGCTTATTTTACATATGGAAAATACGTGGAAAAAGTTTTTGGGGCTAACGGTGAGCGTCAAACGCCAGCTTATGTAAATGCAGATGGAGTTGACTTTGTTCCAATGTCGACTTCAAAAAATTCTTTAATCCAGCTGCTTAATATAGCTGGAACTGGGCCTGTATTCGGACCGATTGTAGGGGCACTTTATGGACCTGTTGCATTTATTTGGATTGTTGTTGGCTGTATCTTTGCAGGAGCAGTTCATGATTACCTAACGGGGATGATTTCGATTCGAAACAAAGGAGCTCATTTACCTGAATTAGTGTCAATATTTTTAGGGAAATATATGAAGCATGTCGTAAATGTTTTTGCACTACTATTATTACTTTTAATTGGTACAGTGTTTGTAACTTCACCTGCAATGCTGATTAATAATCTATTGGAAGGTCAAATATCAATAGAAGTTATTGTTGCTGTAATTTTCTTTTATTATATTTTAGCTTCTATTTTGCCTGTAGATAAAATTATCGGTCGTCTCTATCCACTATTTGGAGCATTGTTAGTTATTTCTGCTTTGGGTGTTGGATTCGGATTAATTGTAACAGGTGCACCAATTCCGGAATTATCTTTTACTAATATGCATCCAAATGAATTACCGATATTTCCATTAATATTCTTTACGATTACTTGCGGTGCGTTATCAGGATTCCACGCAACACAAACACCTATCATTTCTCGTACTACACAAAATGAAAACCAAGGTCGTAAAATTTTCTACGGAATGATGGTTGCAGAAGGGATTATTTCTTTAATTTGGGCTGCAGCTGCAATGAGTTTATTTGGAGGTTCCGAGGGGCTATATGAGGTTCTTACTACAGGTGGACCAGCAGCTGTAGTAAGTCAAGTTGCATTATTAATATTAGGGTCGATTGGTGGTACTTTAGCAATTTTAGGTGTAATCGTATTACCTATCACCTCTGGAGATACAGCATTCCGTGCAGCACGAATGATTATAGCTGACTATTTTAAAATGGGACAAGCAAAATTATTTAGCCGTTTATGCGTTGCAATTCCATTATTTATCATTTCCTATAGTTTAACCAAAATTAATTTCAGTAATTTATGGGTTTACTTCTCTTGGGCAAACCAAGTAACAGCAGCAATTGTACTTTGGGTAGGTGCAATGTATTTATTTCATGCAAAGAAAAATCACTGGATAGCAACTATTCCAGCGACCTTTATGACATATATGGTAATTGTTTATATTCTTTATGAGCCATCTATGGGCTTTGGCATCTCATTAAACGCTTCATTCATTGGCGGTATAGTGGCAACAATTGCAATTTTATCAGTATTCTTCAACTTCGCCTACAAAAATCGTGGAACAGCTTTTATTCTTGATGAAGATGTATCCCGATTTCAAATCGCAAGCAAAGTAGAACAAGATTAGAAGTACTTGAAGGCGAGGATGAGTTCCTCGTCTTTTAAATAGCATGGTTTTAAGTAGACATCTCTATGATCTTTGTAATATTTAATCGGTTTCATATATATATACGAAGTTTAATGTAATATTTACGCTATTTGTCTTTATATTTACGTATTTTTTAGATATTTAATCGTTTTATCTCAGTATAGGTATTTGCACATATTCCTCGAAAAATCGTTCATAAATTCTGAGTATTCATCGTTAATTGCACCCTTTTTCAATCTTCCATAAAAATAATGAGTATTTCTTTTGGTAGAAAAATAATTTTAGTGAGCGATCTATTAAGTTCTTATTTTAAATGTTCAATTTCTCCGCTTACACATAGGAAAAAGCTTTATCAAATAAAGAATAGCTCTGTTATATAAAAATAGTATTGTTGTTATATAACATCATATGTTATTATCGTTTTAGTAGTGAATATTGCGAATATTTCAAAAGGGATGGGGGACTTATAATGATTACATTTCTAGTATGTATCGTATTATTAATCGTTGGTTATTTTACGTATGGAAAATACGTAGAAAAAGTCTTTGGGGAGAGACCAGACCGACCAACACCAGCTTATGTAAATTCAGATGGAGTTGACTATGTTCCAATGTCTACTCCGAAAAATTCATTAATCCAGTTGCTTAACATTGCTGGTACTGGACCAGTATTCGGTCCAATTGCAGGGGCTCTTTACGGACCTGTTGCATTTATTTGGATTGTGGTTGGCTGTATTTTTGCAGGTGCAGTTCATGATTATTTAACTGGTATGATTTCGATTCGAAACAAAGGGGCTCATTTACCAGAACTAGTTTCAAAGTTCCTTGGGAAATTTATGAAACATGTTGTAAATGTTTTTGCGTTATTATTATTACTTTTAGTTGGAACCGTTTTCGTTACTTCTCCAGCTATGCTTATAAATAATTTACTAGATGGTCGAGTAGCACTTGGTATTATCGTAGGAGTAATCTTCTTGTATTATATTTTAGCTACGCTTTTACCAGTTGATAAAATCATCGGTCGATTATACCCATACTTTGGAGCGCTATTAGTAATTTCAGCGGTAGGTGTAGGAATTGGACTAATTGTAACAGGAGCACCAATTCCAGAATTATCGTTTACAAATATGCATCCAGGTAATTTACCGATTTTCCCATTAATATTCTTTACAATTACTTGTGGTGCATTATCAGGATTCCATGCAACACAAACACCTATCATTTCTCGTACAACTCAAAATGAGAAACAAGGCCGTAAAATTTTCTATGGAATGATGATTGCTGAAGGTATTATTGCGATGATTTGGGCTGCTGCTTCTATGAGTTTATTTGGCGGATACGATGGGCTAAACGAAGTAATTGCTGCTGGTGGTCCTGCAGCTGTTGTAAGTGAAGTTTCATTATTAATGCTAGGCTCCATTGGCGGTACATTAGCTGTTTTAGGTGTTATCGTGTTACCTGTTACTTCTGGGGACACAGCATTCCGTGCAGCTCGTATGATTATCGCAGAATATTTTAAATTTGGGCAAGCAAAATTATTAAGCCGTTTATGGATTGCAATTCCATTATTCGTTATTTCTTATGGGTTAACAAAAATAGATTTTAATATTTTATGGCGCTATTTCTCATGGGCAAACCAAGTAACCGCAGTAATTGCACTTTGGGTGGGAGCAATGTATTTATTCCTTGCAAGGAAAAATTACTGGATTGCAACAATTCCAGCAACCTTTATGACGTATATGGTAATCGTTTATATTCTTTACGAACCAACAATGGGCTTCGGCATCCCATTAAACGCTTCATTCATTGGTGGTGTAGTGGCAACAATTGCAATTCTAGCAGTCTTCTTCAACGCCGCACACAAAAAGCGCGGTACTTCCTTCTTACTGGATGAAGACGTATCCGGATACCAAATAGCAAGTACAGTAGAACAAGATTAGAATAACTTGAAGGCGAGGATGAGCTCCTCGCCTTTTCAATTGCACGGTTTTAGTATTAAGGATACACATATAGGATGTTTATTGTGCTATATATTTACGCGGTTATTAATTGTCTACTTTCAGTTGATATTTACGTGGTTTTGGGTGATATTTACGTGGTTTGATTTAATTTTTACGTGGTTTCGAGTTGGATTTACGCGGGTTCACTAGTTTTTTACGCGGTTTGATTTTTTTACGCGATTTCACTTGATATTTACGTGGTTTGATTTAATTTTTACGTGGTTTCGAGTTGGATTTACGCGGTTTCACTAGTTTTTTACGCGGTTTGATTTTTTTACGCGATTTCACTTGATATTTACGTGGTTTGATTTAATTTTTACGTGGTTTCGAGTTGGATTTACGCGGTTTCACTAGTTTTTTACGCGGTTTGAATTTTTTATGCGATTTCACTTGATATTTACGTGGTTTAATTTAATTTTTACGTGGTTTCGAGTTGGATTTACGCGGTTTCACTAGTTTTTTACGCGGTTTGATTTTTTTACGCGATTTCACTTGATATTTACGTGGTTTGATTTAATTTTTACGTGGTTTCGAGTTGGATTTACGCAGGTTCACTAGTTTTTTACGCGGTTTGATTTTTTCACGTAATTTCAATTCATATTTACGAAATTTAAATACAAAAAGAGACTAATCCTGATTAACTGTATTAGGATTAGTCTCTTTCCTCTGTACCAGAACTGATTGTAAGCGTTTTCTTTTCATAGTACATAAGTTTACAAGAAATTAATTTCTATCACAACACCGACTCTACAGCTCTAACCACTAGTTATATAGAAAAAGGCAAGAATGATTAGTACAATCAATAAAACAAATGTAATCAAGAAGTCTGATTTTTTTCTTTCTTCGACAATTCTCATAAATAAACGAATAATGACTAGGGTTAAAGCAATACAAATAATGCCTAAAAGAAATTTAAAAATATAGACCCCCCCTTACTTTATTGTATGCCTATATTGTGTATCATGTACACTATAAATTCAGAAAATTACAAATTTTAATTCTCTAAAACAAAAAGCAAATTCACTTTTCCTTCATTCCTGAAAGCATTCCCTTAATAAATAAAAGATAATTTATGTAGTTATTAAAAAGTCATAAGTAAACGCTTACAAAATCACAACATAAACTTAACTAATAGTTCAAATCCCTTTAGTTTTCTTTGTCTTATCGCTTCTAAGGAGAGATCTATTGGCAGTTTGACGTGAGGATTAAAGATAATCTCACTAAAGGAGTTGCATTTCTTTATTTTAAAGTTCAAATCAAGTATCCAAATCGTTTCTTTTGTGTAGTAACAGGGAGCTTGGATTGCGACTCGAGGTAAGCTTTCAGAAATTAGAATAGGCGGATTTTTGATATAACCGAGCATTTCACGTGAAGCATGTAAACGTCCAAGTAAAGTAGAACCATATTCTAAACAAAGATTTTCTATAATTTTTTGAACAGGTTCCTTTGAAAAAACATGGCCTTGATCAGTGTAAATTATCGATGAATGCATCCCATTATAATAAGGAGCAATTGCGTGACAAGCATGTTCTTTCAAAATTTTCATTTCTTCAAAACACATAAATACTCCTCCCCTAATTGAATTACTTTCACTTTGATAACTTCCATACACCTAATAAACAAAAAATGGTAATTATGGATAATATTTTAAAAATTATTCCTAAAATTATCAATATTTAGAATTTGAAAGTCGAAAAACTATCACATTTAAAATTTGCTAGCAGAATCCATCCCTAAAAATAGTTGTTATTTCAATAACTTACTAGGAAAACATTGTAAATTACTATTAAAAATTCCCGTAATTCTCCTAGAAAATCTCTTAAATAGTGAGTTCGCTTCCATAAATAATCTTATGTACGATAGAGCCACCATGGAATAACGGACTTGCGCGCTCGTCATTAAGGAAGAAGTAAATGCAAACTTTTGACGAAGTATTTGAGAAATATTCACCTATGATATCGCATGTATTGAAAAGAACAAATATATACAAAAATCATGATTACTATCGACAAAGTGCAGCAATTGCACTTTGGAAAGCATGGCAAAACTACGACGAAACCCTAGGTGATTTCGCTCCATATGCATATCGAACGATGTTAACAACAATCTATACAGAGATGAGGAAGGATAACCAATATAATGGTAGAAACATTGCGTACGATAAAGAAGAACTTGTAAATATAGCACAGTATTACGAAATGAAAAATCGTTCAAATTTCGATTTTGGGCAACTGGAGGATATACTATCTCAATTAAAGCTTGAAGAGTACAACTTACTTATGAATCTATATGTTTATCAATACTCATATAAAGAACTTGCAAAAATTGAAAACATACCTCTTTCAACTTTAAAAAAACGCCGGGACCGATTAATAAAAAAAATTCGAGAAATGATTGTCCACCGAACATCATAATCATCAAAAAAAGGAATCAAACGCAAAATATGCGCTTAATCCCTTTTATAATTTAAATCGTCTGTGTGCTGGGTACAAAAGGTGTACCTGGCACATTATTCGCTTTTTTCTAAAAGGACTTTTAGTTTTTCAGATAGTTCTTGGATTAGTTCTTGAACTGTAATAGAAGATTCATTGCCTCTATGTATGCCATATTCTAAAATGCGTTTTAATTCTTCTTGTATATCATCTGTCATCATTTCTACGATGCCTCCAATGCCCCCAAGTAATACAAATGCATTTAATGTTACTTAAACTATTATATGTGTTTAAAAGAAATCTGTCCCTTAAGTCCATTGTTACAATTGTATATTAAAAGGTGCTAAAATTTCAAAAATCTACAACTATATTTCTTACTAGATTATTATTTTTTTATCCTACCATTACTATCTTTCTAATTTGTATGCATGACAATTTTTTCGTATAAAAAAGAGCGTAAACAAAGTCGATTCTGACTATGTCTACACTCTAAACAGTATGATAGAGATAATATTCTCTATTTTAACTGTGGATTAATTCCTTTTTGAGAAAGACGATACATGAAGGTAATCGCTTGAGCTCTTGTAATCTTTCCATCTGGGTTGAAGTTATTATAATTTTTAGGTTTTGATGGATTGATTCCTGTTGTTATATCGTGTGTATATAACCATTGTACTGATTCTTGTTCAGTCATATTTTTGCCAGTATAAACTTTTGCTAAAATTTTGGCCACATCTCCACGACGCAAAGGACTATTTGGCTTATTTGTTACCTCAATTTTTTTGTTGTTAGCCATCTCATAATAGTTGTTATACCACTGTCCACTAGTTGAATCCTTGGCTTCATTTGGAAATGCATATCTTAATACCATCGCTAACATTTGTGCTTCCGTAATATTTTTATTTGGATTTAAACGATTTGACTGTTTATCTCCTGTTAAAATATTATTATTAATTCCCCAAGTAAAGGATTCTACCCAATACTCACCAGGTCGAAAATCCTTATAGAATGTAATATCGGTACTAAATGTGTCTGCTATTCGCAGATTATATTGAACGTTTCTGCTTACACCTTGGCTAGGCTGAATTTTTATAAAATAGATACCTTGCGGCAACGTAATATTGCTAATTTTCGATAAGCTGCCATTACCATACTCAGTATACATTTCTTCATTTATACTAAAAAGTTGATCAGTAATTTCTACTTTGAACGTCGAATTTTTAGGCTGTGTTAAATATAAATCAAAATTAGTATTTTTTGTTACATGTAAACGATAGTAATCAACATCGGCACTCGAACTAATAACACCTTGTTTTATTTGTCCAGTTAAAATTTCATTTGCTGAAGAAGATGTTCCATTATTTTCTACCTCGAATGAATCATTCTTTTTGAAGTGAACAGTAAATTCATAAGGGATGTTTGCTAAATCCCCCTCTTTTGTTTTGATTCTTAAATAATACGTACCCTCTGGCAAACCAGTATGAATAATTGTATCCGTACTAGAATTATAATCCGTATCGTAAATTTCCATTTCTGTAAATGCAGAATTTAATAAAGAAACTTCAAATTTTGTTCTAGTTGATTGGGCAATGTCGATTTTCAATTCACCATTCGAAGGAACTTTAAAAGTAAATAGGTCGTTACTCGTATCTGCAAAACCAAAGTATTTTTGATTAAATGAAATCGAGTTGGCAGTACTACGATCGTTGTTTAGCTCTTTTTCAAAATAATCACTTTGTGTAAACTTTAGACCTAAAGTGTAAGGAACTTTGTCACTTACTCCCTTGTAGTGTTCAACTTTTACGTAGTAAGTTCCTACATCAAGCCCTTGTGAAAATAGTAGCTCCACTCCATTATCTGCACCGTTAACTGTTTCATAATTTTCAATTTCTCTTTGAACTGAGTTGTATAATGTTACACGATATTGCGTACTTGTACTACGATTTATACTAATATCTAACTTACCTGCCTTAGATAATGTGAACTTATAAAAATCCTTATTTGAAGCATTTGTTAATTCACCATTAATTCTTACCGACTCATTTCCAACTTTAACTGATGTAGCTCCTGAAAAGGAATCGTTTGTAGTTTCAGCTGCCGCTTTTGCTTGAACATCATTTAATAAAAATGCAAAGCAAAGCACGATTAACAGTGAATATATCCACTTTTTCATTTTATATCCCCCCAATTATCGGTTTATCACATGTATAATTTTAACAAGCAAAGGAATATCTAGGAGGCCTATTTTAATATATAGTTCATAAGTCTATAAAAAACTCGAAAATTAAGGAAGAAAGCCATCTAAAGTTTTAGTAATCCTGGAATAGTTCTCTATATAAAAATTCTTTGAATTAATTGAGCAGTTAGTCAACAGGAAATTAGGACAATATTCCTAATCCCGGATTAGGTCGAGAAATTTCAAAACACCCATCCTCGTTAGTTGGTTGATACTCACTGTACATCTAAACAAAAAGGACCCCCTCGAAAAACTTCTCGGGCGGTCCTTTCCAAATTTACATCTCTTTATTTAAAGAATTTAAATCAATTACAAAACTATTATCCTGTGATGGATCATTTAATAAAGATAAAATCGCATTTCCCAACATTTTGACCATTGGATCATCACTAGATGTCATGCCCTGAAGAATTTGTTGATTTTGTGGACTAAGTGTTTCATCACCTACGTAATGTTGAATTAATGCATCCGTAATTAGGCTGCCTACAGTAATTGACGGATCTAGCTGTGGAGCTAATTGCGTATCTACTAAAGCTTGTGCATATTGTAATGCTTGTTCCTCAGTTAGATTTGGTTGTTGTTGACGAATCATTTGTGCAAGAGTTGATGGAACAAGGGTTTCCATTCCTTTTTCTAAAAACTCCCTAGCGTATTCAGGGAATTCTTTTCCGTTTGTATTGAAATTAATTTCATCAACTGTAACTGTATCGACATGGATTTTTCCATTAGCAATTTCAATATTTCGGTAAGGAGATGGATAAGTAACAAGTGAACCCGTTTCAATATCATATATTGTGTTACCTGCTGCAGTCGTTTTTGAAACGGCGTCCTGTGCATGGAAATGTCCAGTAAATACGATATTTAATCCTGCATTGGCTAATGTTTCCGATACTTTTTGCCAATCTTCAATTACATACTGAGGGAAGATTTCCTCCTGAACTTCAAAGTGCTCAACAATTCCATGATGTGTCATCCCTATAATGAGTTGATTGTTTTCTTTAGCATCTTCAATTTGTTCTAGAATCCATGTAAGTCTTTGTTGATCAATGGCACCAGATGTTTTCGGTTTTCCATCTACCATATTCGTATTGTATAAAACTGAGTCCATTACAATAATGCGAATACCATCCTTAGGCTGTACAACATAACTTAAGGAATTCGAATCTTGAGCGATTGCTTCACCATAACCAAAATCATTATATAATTCCTTGTATTGTTCTACAGATACAGATGGAACCTGCTCTGTTGCATCACCCACAAATTTTACTGCATGTGGGTTTTGGATATCGTGATTTCCATGTGTTACATAAACTTTTTTCCCAGCAGCTTCTAATTCTTTTAATACTTTAACTACATTTTGATGACCTACAAGTTCACCATCTTTTGTAAGATCCCCTGATATTAACACAACTTCAGAGTCATTTTCTTTTATTTCTTCTACTGCTGAGTGAAGAACAGCCGCGCTTTCAATTAACAGTTTTCTATCATTTTCTAGATAGGCATTTAATGCTTCACCTGAAGTGCCAAGTGAAGTGTCATAGTAGTGAATATCTGACAGAACAGATAATTTAATAGAAGCCGAGTCTGGAGTTGTATTAGGATCATCGCCTGGATTTGTTCCAGGGCCGGCACCATTTATATACTCAAAAATTTGCTCTTCATGAGCGTTTCTGATTTCAGCTACATTTGGTCCATCAATGATGATTCGACCTACTTTAGTATTCTTTAAGTCGATGATTGCACCCGGTTGTTTAGGTTTGACTGTTAACATAACATTTGCCAAGCCTTCACCTGCAAATTCTGCATATTTCCCAGTGAATACTATTCCATTTTTAATTTCTGAATTATGGTCCAGCGTTACAGAAACACTTGGTTTATTGATGATTAATTTACCTGTTTTATAGTTTGTTAAATTGTATATTTTTTCTGCAACGATTGGTTCTTCACTATCTTCAGCATGCAAATCAATTTGCACCATTACTGGGTCGTGGTCACTTGCACGACCAGCCATGTCAGTAAAGTCTGCATTAATATGAAGAATATCAATTTCAGTATTGTCTACTAAATTATTAGATACTAAAATATGATCTAAAACTTGTGAGTTACCTTGGAATAGGTACGTATAACGGTCACTTTCTTCCACATGATTGATCATGTTTGTCATTAATTCACCCTCGTGGATTTTCAGTGACTCAGAGAACTGGAAGTCGTTAAAATCACCAAGTGATACAATATTTGCATCAGGATTATCATTTTTGATTTTTTCTACAAAGTCATAAACAACATTAGCAATCTTATGACGTTGTTCCTCACTTCCGTAAACAGGTGGTTGAGTTGAACCAAATAACGGTGTATCTCCTGATTTTGAATTCCAATGATTTGCAATAACAATAACCTCTTTACCCTGGAACACAAATTGTGCTGCTAATGGCTTTCGGCTATCTTCAAATGCTTCATTTGTTGGATCAATTCGACCTGGATTATGTGTTAGTTTTCCATCAACATAACCAACTGAAGTTGTTGCATCACCAGGAGTTATTCCTTCAGGTATAGAAACTCGATCTGGATTATATAAGAATCCAACACGAATATTCGCGTTCGGTGCACCACCATCTTCGTTATTAATTGGATCGATATTTAAATATTCATATCGAACTCCACTTTCTTTTTCAATTGCATCAATTAAACGTTCATAACTTTCATTTGCAGCTGCATCTCCAGCACCTTGTCCATTATTATCTTGCACTTCTGTTACTCCAACAATATCAGGACTGCCCATATCTGTTCCAATTGCTCTTGCTAATTTAGCAGCTTTGTCCTCTGTTGTTTCGTTTGTATTATTTGAGAAGTTTTCTAGATTGTAAGATGCAATTGTTAATTTATCCTCTGTTTTTACAATCGTTGTTTTTTCTGGCTCCGCACTGCCTTCTACATGTTTTGCTTTCATATATTCATAGTCAGCATAAATTTTATAATTTTGGAACCCATAGTTCACAACACCTTGAATTGGACCAGTGAATTTATCACCTGTTGCGACTTCAAAATCTCTCGCCTCATAGTTATCAAAAAGCTTAAATTGAATACGATCTGGATTTGCGTTATTTTCTTCTAATAACACTCCTCCGTTAATTGTGTTTGTTGCTCTTTCTTCAAGAACTGTTATTAAATCACCGTGTTCTTGAGGAGCAACTGCTTTCACTGTCCCAACTTCTACTAACATTCCCTCTAAACTTTCCCAGAAATCAATTGCATCTTCTTCTGGATCAAAGTCTGCAAAACCATCATTATCAATTACTGCGTTTGGTAGATTATCGCTTGTAATTTTAATAGGCTCTGGGAGTTCAACCCCTTTTTCAAGAACTCGCACGATACCATTACGATCGTTTCTAGCATTGATTTGAGTTACAGATAAATCTGTATCTTGCTTCGTGTCATTGTAGCCATCGATATGATATTCGTCGACAGTCCCTGTTACACTTACTAGATCACCGATTTCAACTAAAGCTTGATTACCTGTATAAACAACAATTCCTTCTGATGTTTTAGGGTTATTGTCTATTAAATGGTCTGGTGTTTGAATATGGAAGTAATTCCCGTTACCAATTTTATAAGTATACGTTACTATACCTTCAATGTTTTCTACTATTTTGCCATCAAAAGGAGAGTTATGGGATTCACTTTGGATATGGTGAATTTGCAATCCATCTTCCTGATTGTAAACAGTGTAACTAAATTCTGAAACTTGGCTAGCTGTTAGACCTTCCTTTTTAGCAATTGCTTTCATCGTCATTGCTTCATTGACAACTATCGGTTCGCTATATAATTGACCATTTGTTAATGGGTCAGAACCGTCCGTTGTATAATAAATTTCCGCACCTTCAGTAGATGTGGATAGCGTCACCTCTGTACCAGCAGGAATTACTCCTGATTGATGACTAGCTGCAACAATTTGAACTTTCGATGAATCTTCTACAATATCCGCTTTACTTCTCGGGATAATTTGGAAATTCCCATTGAATTCTTGAACGATACCTGTAATTGATTCATAGATAGAACCTACTGAAAGCCCTAAAGATCCAGTTTCATCACGTACGATAAATTCTGTTCCATCTGAGGCTAAATAGTTAGCCCAACCAGTACCTTCATTAACTGATTTCAAAGTAACATTGTTAATCGTTGCGAGCTTCGACTCGTTTTCTTCTACTAATTCAGAGCCATTTAGAACAACTGCTTCAGGCACCCCTACTTGCCCTTTATTTTCAACAAGTTTAGGGCTTTGAAGCTGCAGTAAATCATTGTATTCGCTTAATGTACCAATCACTACAATTTCATCACCAACTTGAACATTTAGAGATGTTGGGTAAATTGCAATGGCGCCTGTTTCATCTTGGATATGGATTGTATTTTTTAGGATCGCTGTAACAGTGCCATTGACTGATACTTTGCCTTCTCCTTGAGTACGAGCTTCAGCGATTGAGATAATCTGTACTGGTTCTTCTGGAGCAGGATCTTGTCCAACAATCGAATATTCAGTTGGCGATTTTAATCCTGGTACAGAGAAGTAAGCTTCAAGACTTCCTGTGATCATTATTTCCTTTTTAAAGTTCTCCGGGTTATCCACTAAATTAAGGTCACTTCGAATTGCTCCTGATGGTAACTGTACAGGTAAAATCTTTGATGGATCTGTTTCATTTGGGTCATCTGCTAAACCTATATTCGTATTAACAGTAAACGGTGGTTCTTGATCATATTTTGAGCCACTATTTGCGATACCTACAATATATCCTCGAACAGTAGCTATACCACTATTATTTGCTATTGCTTCTTCTACTGTAATGAATTCTTGGACAATTGTAGTTGTATCAGGAGTTGTTGTTTCAGTAGCTGCAATTACTCTATTTGAGTAATTTTTAAAAGTATATTTATTTAGATCCTTTGAAGCTGATTCTGCATTTATAATTGCTGGGGTTGCTGGTACTACAACAGTTGCTACTAAACTGGCAACTAAAAACGCATTCATACTTTTTTTAAATTTTCGCTTATTCATTTTTATCTCCCTTTTCGTACATATTTTATTCCTTGTATTTTGTCGGACAAACTCGTACTTAAATACTTAATAGAGAGTAGCCCTCCATCACAAAGATGTGCTGGAAGGCTTTATAATGATTAAAAAGTTGTATTTCCAGTTACTTCTAACCCATCGAAATTATAGCTATCTCCCTCTAAACCTGATAGATCTGCGTTTCCTTCAACTTTGACATTGATAATCTCAAATGTCTCGCTTGGTGTACCTACTAGAATCAAGTCACCTTTAATCGTTGCATTTTCAAGCTTAGCAGCATTTTTAATCGTTACTTTTACATTACCTTCGTAAACTTTTGGTTCACTTGCAGTACCAGAAAATGCATCTTCAGGAATTTCTTGTACAGGAACATCTTTTCCAAATTCATAAACAGCAACTGTCCCTGAAACCTCGTGAGTTGCCATTAATAATGCTTTACCTGTTGGGCTCTCTTCGGCTGAAACAAATACTAAACCTTCAGGAGATACATCCCCTTTAATATTCTCAGAGAAATCACGGCTTGATATTAATGTTACAAATTCAGGTTTATTTACATCCGTTAAGTCGTAAACCATAATACCGCTGAATCGCTCTAATCCAATAAAAGCATAAAGTTTGCCATCAATTTCACCAACGACTGCACTTTCTGGTTCAGGACCTTTATTATCACTGCGATTATCTACTTCTACCTCTTCATTATCAACATTGAAGTGTTGAGGTACTTTTTCTGCGATTATTTTTTCAAAGTCACTGCCACTATCGAACACTAAATCCATTGTTTCAGCATCGAAAATTGAGAAGCTTCGGCCTCCAAATGCATAAAGTGCTTCGTATTCGCCGTTTTCATTTAATCCATTTTCTTTTGTCAGTTTAATTTTTTCTAATTTTTTAAGTCCGCCATCAGCAATAAATGCGTCTAATTCTTCTTGAGTATATCCTTGATAATTTTCGGCATTTAATTTAATTTTATCTGCTATTTCTTTAAGTTCTGTTTCCTCACTATATGCATCCCAATCTCTTGCATCTCCTTCATTCGGTGTGATGATATAGGTTTTACCACCGACTGTAAATGTGTCAATTGCGTCCGGCATATAGAACGAAAGGAGCGGCAATTTTTGAATATTAATGCCGTCTTTATTGTGTGCATCAATTTCATTTCCTTCTACAGAATGATCTTTTACACCAAGACCTTTTACTGAAAGGATCTCACCATTTTCTAAATCTACTGTTGCAATGGCGTTATTTTCTTGTAATGAAACATAAGCAGTTTTGCTGTCATTAGAAACTGTTATATATTCAGGTTCAAGCTGCACTAATGCAGAATCGCTTGAAGATACAAAGGAATTTATGCGAACTTCATCGTCTAATAATGATTCTGTAAACGTTAGTGTAATTACATCATAATTGTTTTGTAAATCAATAATTGTAATTGAACCTTCCGGATCTGCTGAATAATCCTCAGCTGGCTCACCTTCGTTTGCTACAATTGCCTTCGTTCCATCTGGTGTGAATGTTACCATGTCAGGTAGTGCGCCTACTTGAACATGTGAAATATATTTGCCGTCTTTTGATGCGAAAACAACATATCCTGCATTTGTTTTCGGATCACTTACTGCAGTTATGGCAATTAAATCTTTAGTTGGATGTGAAGCAATGCTTGTAATATCATTGACATTTTCAATTCCAAACTCTGATAAAAGTACTCTTTTTGTTGACGGTACATCAGTAAATTCTCCTGTTTTTAAACTAGAGAATAATATAATATCGAATCCACTAACAGCACCATTTGTCACAAATGCTAATTGACGTTCGGCATCATATGCTAAAATTTCTGTACCTGTTGAACCTACACCGCTGTCATATCTAGCAATTTGAGAAACTATTAAATTTTCTGGATTTGAATTATAGAAGCCTGTAATTGGTTCTGGTTCAACATCCGTACCAGCCACATTCACAATACGGCCTTCTGTTTCAGTCGGGATTGTTTCTAGACTTTGCAGATGCTCTCTAAAGTTTTCCCAATCGGATAAACCTAAGTCTGTTACTCTTCCTTCATCGTAGGCTTTCTTAAATACTGTGAAACCATCTCCACCTTGGGCTGTGAATGCGTTTGTAGCGACTGTATACATCACATCATCTTGTACTTCAACATAATTTCCATCAGCATCTTTGTATTCTACTGAAATAACACGTTCACCGGCAGGTTTAGATGCATCAAATTGAACTCGACCACCAGCTACATGTAAAAACCCACCGTTTTCTCCTGGATATTTGCCTACACTAATTTCAAATGCTTCTTTTAATTCAGCTCCGGTTACATCCATTACGGCTAATGTGTTGCCAAATGGTAAAACCTTTATGACTTCACCTACTGTAATTGGACCAGCGTCAATTGCAGCACGGATGCCGCCACCATTTTGCAATGCCATGATTACATTTTTATTTGTAGCTTTTTTCGCCTTTGCAAGCATACCGTCTGTAATTAAATTCCCTAATACTGTTTCGTTTTTACGGACACTTTCACCCGTTGTATTTCCTACATCACCTGTACGTGGGTTTTCTAACGCTACCTCTGCCGTTACACCAATTTCTTCTTGCGCTAATTTATCAACTTGTTCTTTGTATGGTGCAAGTAATGCTTTTGCCTCTGCATCTTCTTCTTGATCACCAATTGCAATTAGTTCACCGGCTTGTTTAGTAATCACGCCATTTTGATCGAATTCTACATCTAATACACCTAAATTGCTGTTGTTGGCTCCTGTTTGAACAATGACAGTCGGCGTTGCGTCTTCAGCAATGACTACCGGCTGTGAAAGTGTTGTATGTGAATGTCCACCAACAATGACATCGATGCCTTCTACTTCTTTAGCTAAAGTTAAATCATTGTCTATAGCCGCATTATCGTCATAACCGATGTGCGTAATGGCAATAATTTTATCTACTCCTTGGCCTTCAAATGCCTTAACTGCTTTTTCTGCTTCTGCTTTATAATCCTCAAATGTAATGGCACCTGGGCTTGAAAGATCTTTTGTTTCTGCAGTTGTTAAACCGAAGATACCTACTTTTTCACCATTGATTTCTTTAATAATACCGTTATAGATTTTTCCGTTTTCAGGTTCACTAGAAATTAAGTCAGTGAACAAGCCTTGGAACTTTTCATCTTTAGAGAAGTCGACATTTGAACTTACAAATGGGAACTGTGCGCCTTTAATAAAATCTATTAATCCTTGATGACCTTCGTCGCTAGAACCTAAATCAAACTCATGGTTGCCGAATGTCATTGCATCATACTTCATTAGATTCATAAATGCTAGATCAGCTTGTCCTTGGAATTCATTGAAGTATAGTGTTCCTGAGAATACATCACCGGCATTTAGTAATAATGAACTTGGCTTTTCTGCCCTTACTTCTTTTACTGCAGTTACAGTTTTTGCAATATTATCTAAGCTAGCATGTGTATCGTTCGTATGCATAATTGATAATGTGAAGTTTTTGTTTTGGCCTCCACCAGACCATCCACCTGAGCCTCCGCCAACCCAGGAATTCCCTGGATTCACTTCTGAGCCTTTATCATCTTTTACTTTTTTAATTTTTTCTTTTACACTGTTGTAGTTTTTAATAATAGAAGAAACTTCAACACTTGTTGGGATTACTAAAGTTTCAATCGTAACATTAGCCCCTAATTCTATACTCTTATCTTTATTTTTGGTAACTAGCTCTTTAATTTGTCCAACTAGATTCAGAAGAAGATCAATTGTCTGTTCAATTGTGACTTGGTCAATTGCACCTTTCCCTTTTATCTCTAAATTTACAGTAGTGTTAATTGTTATTTTTTCTGCATCTGCATTGATTTCTAGCATTGATACTTTAGCAGATACTTTTACTTCAGATAATTTTGTATCTGAAGATAAGGATATATTGTTACGTTTTGCATGAACCGATTTAACTTTTGATTTCTTTAAGTCAATTTTTGGCCCTTTTGTTGATTCTGCAGCTATAAAGCCATTAACTGATGCTACTTGGTCTGCAGCACCTTCCTCAATAATTAATTCTCCATTTGCAGTAAGACCTTCAGCTGAAAAGTCAGTTACAACTTTATCTGTAAGAGTAACATTACCAGCCACTGTTACATTATTTAAAGCAACGAAATCAGCATTTACTGTAACAGCTCCTTGGATCGTTGTATTGCCGCCATCAAATACAACAGCTTTTCCTTCAGTGCCAGAAGCGTTAAATGTTAGTGATGAAACTTCTGTAATTACACCATTCGAAACAACTGCTGTTACTTTTGCACCTTTCAAAGCAGTTGCATTTTTAGAATGAAAGATTGGCGTTAAAGAAGAAGCGACATTTAATTCACCTTCAGAAGTTTGAATCGTATTATTTGAAACACTTTCAATCGTTAAAGTAAGCTGTTGATCTTGTTGTTCCGGTTGGTCAGAAGGTTTTACGTTTTCTGCACGGATAACAAATGCAGCTAACTGACCTCGTGTTACATTTGAAGAGCCATCAAATGTAGTTGCTGTTTTACCTGTCGTTACACCGTTTTCATAAAGAGCCGAGATATAATTTTTATAATCACTTCTGACATCTGTAAATGGAAGTGAGTTAGTAGAAGGTTTAAGTTCAAAAGCTCCAGCAAGTATTTTTGCCATATGGTTGCGTTGAACTGGTTCACCTGGACGATACGTATTATCTTCATAACCACTAATAATTCCTGCATTGGCAAGTGCTGCAATAGCGCCATAGTATTGATGACTTGTTGGGATATCTTTAAAGCCCGGATTTTTTACATTTTTAGTATCTAAACCTAGGGCACCAGCAATAATTTTTGCTGCTTGTCCACGAGTAACATGATCGCCTGGACGAAATGTACCATCTTCAAAACCCTTAATTATTCCACGTTCAGCTAGATTCGTCACTTCCTTATAAAAATTATAATTAGAAGGAACGTCTGAAAAGCTTGTATTTGCACTTGTTGTATTTGGTGCTAACGTCGACACCCCTGATGCAGCCACTGTAGCGGCTATCGTAGCAGTAAAATACTTTTGATATTTCTTCTTCTTCAAAGTAATTCATCCCCTTTATTTGGATTAAAATTGTAAATCAACCAATATTTATAGTAGAGAAAGTTTGTAAATTTAAGATAGTAGTTTTGTGAAACAATTGTAAATATTAGATGGTAATTAATAGATTTCTGTTATATTTTGTCGATTTACAAAGTATAAAAGTTCTATAAAATAGTTATTTTGAAGAACTTTAGAGATTGTACACTCACTATTATTAGGTGAAATGTCATAAGGAATTGAGTTTATATTGATGTAGGTTTTTAACTTAGCAAATCTTAATCATTATATGGTTGGAAATATATTAATATGATTTTTTTCAAGTCAACTAGAGTAATATAGATAATCAAAATGTTGAACTTGCAACCATATTCTTGTTTTTTATTAAAATAATTACAAATTATGATTATATTTGGGATAATGAAATAGATTTCAAATTTTATCGGGGTGTTAAAATGAAAAATATATTACTTCTTCTCGTCTTACTATTCGTTTTATTTGGGTGCAATGATAATAGTAAGCAAGAAGAGACGTTACAATTCAATCAACAATTTGATGAGGCGATTGAACTAATAAATCAAAATGAATTTCAATCAGCAAAAGGAATTTTAACAGAGCTAGAGGAAACTTTAAGCTCTAGTAAGGAACATAATGATTTGCTCAAAAATGTACAAACTGAATTACATAATGTTGAAGATCAAATAGCTCAAAATAAACAATTAGCATTAATACTGCTTGATATTTATGAAAACTATGGAGTTGTGTCACCTAATCATGGCTATCATGAATCAGAGTACACTACTGGAGTTGTCTATACTGAATTAATTGATTTTAATAACGATGCGAAAAAAGAGTTGTATATTTTATTTAAAAGTAATGACTATCAGACCGATGAAATGGAACATCGGAATCAAAATGGATACATAGAAGAGGTATGGGGAGCTTCCGAATCGGACCCATCACTTCTATGGGATGCTTTTTATACGATTGATTCAAGCACAGCATCTGATTTAGCTGTAACATTAGTAAAATTAAAAAATAATACAACAGCTATCAAGCATTCTAGTGATATGACTAGACAAGGGATTGAATATTCGCACAATCTGTTCTTTACGCTTCAGGATAAAACAATTTCTTTAACTGATGAGTTTTATTACGCATTAAACAATAACTTTGAAGAGGATAATTTTTTCTACGGGGTCAATGGTGATACAGTTGATCAGCAAACATATGAAAAGGCATTCGATACTTATGCAGGAGAGGAACAACCAATAATAAAAAGTTCTATTGGAACGAAGGAATTTGCAATGGATCTTTCTCCTATATCCTCTCTAGAAAATGTTATTAACACGTTAACCACTGACATGGGCGATTTTGCCAATGGTAAGGAAGCAACTATGACTCCAGAATTAGAACAAGCAATTACAGATTATAGTTATTTCGGTAATATTGACAAACGCGACACCCTTACCTATGAATCGATGATTGCATATGTCATTTTGCATAACATCGTTGAATCAGATGCTCCAGGGGAATATGGAGCTGGCTATACCGAGCAAACAGTTAAAAATGCTGTAAAAGAATACTTTAACGTCGACTTAGACCCAAGTAGTCTAGATTTGCCTTCTGAGTTTGATTTAGAAAATTGGAATTGGATGTACTATAAGGATGGTATTTTCCAAGTTGCTGCTTCGGATTTTTATGATGACGTAGTAATTCGTAATATTGAAAAAATTGTACAAGTAACAGACGATTTACTTTTTGCAAAAGTAAATGATTTAAACTTTGACTACATGAACCATAGTTTAAATACAAATCTTGACTTTGATTATAATCCTTATATAAATAAACCAATCGAACAATGGCCAGATCATGCTCAGCCATATTTGAAGAGAGAACTCCCAACATACCTTTTATTACATCAAAATAACAATCGATACCAATTGTATTATCATGGAAATAAGGTGATAACGAGTGAGGAGATAGAGGAGTTTTGATTGTAAAAGAATACTTAGTGTGCAAATTTAAGTTGTTCAAATAATAATTACTTTGTCGTTTAAATAGAGCCTGTCAAATCTTCTTAGCAGGCTCTATTTATACTTAATGAATACCTACTAATATTAGCGGAATCGTGGTTTCAAGTTTGGGGTGTTTGATTCAGTTACATTTCAAATAGTAGATTATTCTCTAGTAACTTCTATGTTATAATATAAAAAAACGTGGAGGTAATGAGGATGAATAACGAAATTGCAGAATTGTTACGCTCAGTTTTAAAGGAAGAGTTAGAACCAGTCAATAACCGATTAGACTCAATGGATCAACGACTGAACGGAATGGATCAGCGTTCTGATTCAATTGAGCAGCGTCTACACGGGATGGATCAGCGCTTTGATTCAATTGAACAACGTCTACACGGGATGGATCAGCATTTTGTTTCATTTGAACAACGTCTACATGGAATGGATCAGCATTTTGTTTCATTTGAACAACGTCTACACGGAATGGATCAGCATTTTGTTTCATTTGAACAACGTCTACATGGAATGGATCAGCATCTTGACTCTATCGAACAAGAAGTGAAAGCATTACGAATAGATCATGCTGAACTTCGAAATGAAATTATTGGAACTTTAGGTGACTTCACCGAAAAAATAGCATCCGATGTAGATTATAAAACATCTGCATTAAACAAACGGGTGTTTAATATCGAAACGGAACTTCAGCGATTGATTGGGGATTAATTGTAAATCTAGCATATTTTTTTAAAGGAGATTCTGATTTTTAAAGTTATGGGTCCCTTCCATTAAAATGCATAACAATCACTTGACAAAACTAAAGAAGATTACCAATTTTTGCGAATATGGTAATCTCCTTTTAATATTATGTTTAATTTACTTTTATATTAGGTACATCAATTATTTCAATTTCACTAATCTCTCCGATTAAAGAGCACCTTTCTTCCTAAATACAATCGTACTCGTAGCAAGGAAAGCGACAAAGAAAGTTACAAGACCAATTAGTAAGAGACTAATAATATCGCCCCATATAAATGATAGGCCATTCCCTTTAATTAATACATGACGAATTCCATCTAAATAATAAGTCAAAGGTAAGACTTGTGAGAGTCCAACTAAGAAATTAGGCATTTCTTCTAATGGCCAAGTAAATCCGGATAACACAAAAGATGGGACAGCAACAAGCATAGTCACCTGAGTAGCGCTTAGTTGATCTTTAGCAAATAAACTTGCTAAATATCCTATACCTAATACCCCAAAAGTAAAACTACAAGACAACAAAACTAGCGGTATGACGTTACCCTGCATTGGTAGTTTGAACCAATATAAGCAAACTAATAAAGTCGTAAGTGTATTAATTAAATTTACTAAGAAATAGGGAAAGACTTTAGCAAAAGCTAATCTCCAAGGTGTTAACTTCCATTTGGCAAATTGCCCCCATAACCCACTTTCTTTTTCACGTGTAATCGTTAAAGCTACTCCTAAAAATAACACCTGCTGCAATATCGTTCCAACTAAGCCATAGACCATGAAGTCACTGTAGTTGGAAGTTGGATTATATAAAATACGTGTACGATAAGGAATGTGAAAAAAAGTTGAATTAATTTCCTCATCCCGGAATCCCTGCTGTTGAAGCTTCGTCTGTGAAAAACCATAGCTGAAAGTACTAATGATTGAATTCGCTGCTCTACTTGTTGAATTAGTTACAATCATATTACTGCCATCAATCAAAGTGACGATAGGAAGGTTCTCACCTTGTAAAAGTCGTTTATAGAAGTTTTCTGGTATTACAATGCCGACCTTTATCTCTCCTATTGCTAACGCATCCTTCAATTCCTTCTCACTTTCCATATAACCAGTCACATGAAAGGTTTGACTTTCATCAAACGCTTGTATGATTTGTCGGCTTAATTGGCTATTATCATGATCTATCACAACGGTGTTTACTTCTTTTAGTTGAGCACCAGAATAAGAATATCCAAACAGGAATGTATATATTAGTGGAACTAAAAATAATAGCCCAATTGTATGTGGATTCTTAACAATATGCATCCATTCACGATAAAGGATATCCCAAACTTTAATTTCCATTATGTTCACCTAAAAGTTTCAACCATTTAACTGTCATGCCTGTTTTCACATCATTAGGAATATTTTTATATTCTACTTTAACACTAAAAGAACGAATATCTGTATCATCCATGTTTTGTGTAGCCTTTTGAACTGCAAAATCGGCAGCAGGCGATATGGAAACTACTTTTGCTTTTAGTTTTTTTCCGGTTGCAATTACTTCAATTTGAACCCAATCTCCAACTTGTATGTTAGAAATCTCGGTTTCAGGGAAGTAAAATTTCGAATATCTTTCCTCTGCTTGCTCCAATGTAAAGACTGGGAATCCTGCACTTACTAGTTCACCCACTTCTGCTGCTTTCGTTTTAATTACTCCGTCAGTTGGGGCGATTAGCTGTGTATATGATAAGTACACATTGGCTTCAGCCAAGGCGGCTTCTGCTTGAGATTTACCTGATTGTGCCGTAGATACAGCCCCAGCAGCTTGCTTAATACCCGCTTCTGCTGCTTTTACTTCACCTTGTCGCACCAAAACTTCATCTTGTGAAGCTACAGCCAATTCATAAGCAGCCTTTGCCTGATCTACTTGTGCTTTGGCAGCTTTTACCTCTTCTTCACGTGGACCTTGGACCGCTATTTCATATTGCTGTTTTGCCACCTCATACTTCCCTTTGGCTTCTTGATAGGTTGTATTAGCCTTGTCAACATCCGCCTGGGAAGCTAAACCATGTTCCAGTAAGGTTTGTAGACGTTCTAAATTATCCTTCGCTACTTTTTGAATTTCTTCCGCTGCTTTCATTTGACTTTCTGCTTGCTTGATTTCTTCTGGACGAGCACCATTTTGTAATGCTTCCAAATTTGCTTCTGCTGCTCTTAATGCAGCTTCAGCCTGAGCAACTTTCTTTGCAGCAGTTTCTGCTGTTACATTCACTGCTGCATTGCCCTGTTCTATTTTAGCTACTGCAGTCGATTGAGCTGCTTTTGCTTCATTTATCTGTCCATCTGCTACACTTACCGCAGCTTCTGCCTGCGATACTTTAGCTTCTAATTCATCATTTTGTAGAACTCCGATAACCTGGCCTTTTTTAACTACATCTCCTTCATCTACGAGAAGTTCCTCAATTCGTCCATCTAGCTTAAAGCTGACCTTACTTTCATCTCCTTCAATATATGCTGTTGGCTGTCCTTCCAAAAGATTTTTTCCTGCCGCTTCTTTTTTATCTAACAGGAAAAAACCACCAACAATTAAGCCAGCAATAAGGGACAAAACTAAAATAAGTCTCGCCTTTATCACTTTAAAACCCCCTTCTTAACAGTTACGATACCGAATGACTAAAAATGAATTTCAGTTCTGAACGTAGTAAAATATACCATATATTACTTAACTAATCTAGAAAAATTTTCTTTTAGTTCATATTTTTAAGTTCTAAATGGAATTCTAGTTCATTTTAATATAAACTTAAAAAGAAATTAATTAATGGAAAAAAGACAGGATTTTGTCATTGAGTACATTCCAAGAAAATAAAGGGGAATGCGAAAAATGATTGAGGAAAAAAAAGAGAGAATTATTGAAGCAGCTACTACCTCGTTCAGCCAATTTGGTTTCAAAGGTACAACAATGGATAGTGTTGCAAAGATTGCAAAGGTCGGAAAAGGAACAGTATATACTTATTTTGACAATAAGGAAGATTTATTCGACGAAATCGTTGATAGTACCATCAAACAAATGATGAATGTTGCTAATAAAGCAATTAAACCAGGATTACCATTTCATGAAAATATCCGTCACGTGCTTGAAGCAATTTTAGCATTTAGACAAAGTCACTCCCTTATCATGAAAATAGTTCAAGAAGCTCGGGATATCCAAACCGTTCATGTCATCAAAACAATTGAAAAAATCGATCAGAAAATAATCGATTATTTAAAAAATCTAATTCAGCAGCAAATAAAAACGGGAGAAAACATTCAACAAGACCCTGAATTTTTGGCCTTTTTATTATTTAAAACCTATATTCTTCTAATTTCAGATTGGGAGAGAAATCATCCTTCTTTGGATTCTAGTAAAATTACTGAAGTTTTGCAACGACAGGTGTATTAAAAAAGAGTTTTCAAGGAGATTTGAAAAGCTCCCAACCTCAAAATAATTACAAAAGGAGATTACCGATTTAATAAATACGGTAATCTCCTTTTGTAATTGTATGAATTTATAAAATAATTTGTATCAGGCACATCAAAAAATCTCGTTTAACAACTGCTCAAGTCTTTCTTCCGCAATTCTATTTGAATCTGCTACAACACCAAAGTAATATTTACACTTAGGTTCTGTACCTGAAGGACGGATAGCAATCCACGAGTCATCCTCTAAAACAAATTTTAAGACATTTTCTTTTGGTAAAGTAATAGCTTCAGTTGTTCCATCAACGAAAGTAGTGATACTAGACAAGTAATCTTCAACTCGAACTACTGTTAACCCCGCAATTTCAGAAGGAATTTCTTTACGTAAATTATCTAATATTGCTTTCATTTTTTCTTGGCCGTCTTTTCCTTCAAACACTTTTGAAACAAGCGCTTCCCTATAGTAGCCAAATTGAGCATATAAATCATTTAACGCATCAAGTAATGTTTTACCTTGTTTTGTATAATGAGCTGCCATCTCAGCAACTTTTAAGGCAACCTGCACCGCATCCTTATCGCGAGCAAAAGTTTTGATTAAATATCCATAGCTTTCTTCATAGCCGAATAAAAATGTATGTTCGTTCGTTTTTTCGTACTGTGCAATTTTTTCTGCAATGTATTTAAAGCCAGTTAAAGTATTCACTGTCGAAATATTAAAATGTTCTGCAATTTTTGCACCAAGTTCAGAGGTAACAATTGTCTTAATCATTGCACCATCATCAGGCAACATACCTGAACGTTGCTTTGTGGATAAAATATAGTGTAATAACAATGCTCCCAATTGGTTTCCTGTTAATAACTCATATCTATTATCATTTCGAACAGCAACACCTAATCGGTCGGCATCTGGGTCTGTCGCTAACAGTAAATCTGCTCCAACCTTCTCACCTAGTTCTATTGCTAACTGGAAAGCTGCAGCCTCTTCTGGATTAGGATAACTGACAGTCGGAAATGCACCATCTTGAATAGCCTGCTGCTCAACAATATGTATATTACTAAAACCAAATTGATTTAACCCTTCTCGTACTGGTACAAGTCCTGAGCCGTGTAGAGGTGTATAAACAATGTTCATATTCAAATCAATATCATCATTATCCTTTAATGTAAGAAGATTTTTCATATATTTTTCATCTAAATCTTCTAAAATCCATTTGAATAATCCTTGGTCTTCTAAAATAGCAATATCAGCTATTGAAATATCAAAGATGTTATCTATTTCCTCCATATGCTCTACAATAGCATTGGCTCCAGACGGTACTAATTGTGCACCATCTTCACCATAGACTTTAAAGCCGTTGTATTGCTTTGGATTGTGGCTGGCTGTGATAACAACCCCTGCAAAAGCATTCAACTCACGGACAGAATAAGAAAGTTGTGGAGTTGGGCGTGATTCTTTATAAACAAATATTGTAATACCATGAGCACCTAATACACGAGCAGTTTCAACCGCAAACTCATATGAAAAATGTCGAGTATCATATGCAATTACAACTCCGCGCTTTTTCGCTTCTTTACCATTTGATTCAACGAAACGTGCAAGTCCCTCCGCAACACGGCGAATCGTGAAGATATTAATACGATTTGTCCCCGCTTCAAGAAGTCCGCGCATACCACCTGTGCCGAAGGAAAGATATTGGTAGAAACGGTCTTCGATTGCAGCCTCATCTCCAGTGATACTCTGCAATTCTTCAGCTAAGTATTCAGGTAAGTCTGCATTTGTCCACGATTTATAATTATACATTACACTACTCACTTTGACACCTTCTCTTCCTTCAACAATTCAAGCATTTTCTTCTTATAAGACTCGACACCAGGCTGATCAAATGGATTTACTTCAAGAAGTGAAGCACTCATCGCACATGCTTTCATAAAGAAATAGATTAAATATCCTAAATGATATGCATCAAGCTTCGGCAATTCTAGCTGAATTACTGGAACGCCACCTTCTGCATGGGCAAGCGCTGTTCCTTGCTTTGAAATAGCATTAATTTCATTAAAAGTTCGTCCAGATAAATAATTAAGACCATCTTCATTTCTAGAATCAAATGGCACCTCGTAATCTACCTCAATTTCGTGGAAATGAAGCAATGTTTCAAATAATATTGGACTACCATCTTGAATAAATTGTCCAATTGCATGTAAATCTGTTGAGAAATTAACTGTAGATGGATATAGACCTTTTTTTTCTTTCCCTTCACTTTCTCCAAATAATTGCTTCCACCATTCATGAAATTTATTTAAAGAAGGTTCAAATGACGCTAAAAGTTCAACTTTATAGCCCATGTTATATAAAATGTGACGCATTACAGCATATTGGTATGCATTGTTATGAGCCAAATCAGGTTCTTGAAGTTCAATTGCTGCAGTCTTTGCACCATCCATTAATGCCTTAATATCAATACCAGCTACTGCAATTGGTAATAGACCAACCGGTGTTAAAACTGAATAACGCCCACCAATATCAGACGGAATAACAAATTGACGATATCCGGCTTTATCTGCCAAATTTTTTAACAAGCCTTTTTCAGGGTCTGTTGTAACAATAATTCGATTAATCGATTCTGCTTTATATCGTTTTTCCATATAGGAACGTAATACACGGAAAGCAAGTGCAGGCTCCATTGTTCCACCTGATTTTGAAATAACGTTCACATAAACTTCTTTGTCTGCAATATATGTAAGTAATTGGTTGATGTATGCACCACTCATGTTTTGACCTACATAAATTACTTCAACTCCTATTGGATGCATACCGAAATAAGGCGTTAGGGCGTCTTGTACTGCTCGTGCTCCTAAAAAGGAGCCCCCAACCCCTATAACCACTAACACATCAGCTACTCTTCTTATTTCTTCAGTAACATTGAAGACTCGTTCAAAAAGGACAGATTGATTTTCTAATGGTAGATCAATCCACCCTATTAAATCATTTGATTTTTCTAATTTATTATGGATTTTTAAGACCCGTTCTCTATATCTATCTATATCACTATAATCAAATGAATAATTTAATAATGTTGTGTGTACTGAATGGGTTACCATATTAATAACCTCATTTCTATAATTTAAATTAACGTATTCTATTATTACATAGTAGTTAGGAAATGCCAACTTGATACTGTTAGTGTTAAATCCAATTAATATGAAGTTTTTACGGGTAATCCCATATACTATTCAAAGCACAACTAATGCTTTACAACTTACACTTTAATATATTTGAATTAGATACTTCTTCACAAAAAGTTAACTCAAATTTTTCCATAAAAACATGTTTATTTTATGTTTATATAATTTTATAATCTCTAATTACAATAATGGTCATTCAATTCATAGCTATTGAAGTAGTTATTCCCCAATTATTTCCTTTGCTTTTCGTAAAATCATTTTTTTAACAGATTCACTCAAATCCTCTCGTTCCAACGCAAAATCAATTGTTGTTTCAATAAATCCTAGTTGTTCTCCTACATCATAACGCTTTCCTTCAAATCGATAGGCAAATACTCGCTGAATACTATTTAACGATTCTATTGCATCGGTGAGTTGGATTTCCCCGCCCTTACCAGTTTTCTTTTCATCAAGGAAACGGAATATCTCTGGAGTCAATATATATCTACCTATAATAGCAAAATTAGAGGGTGCATCTTCTAAAGCAGGTTTTTCAACAAATTGTATAACTCGCATTAATTTTGAATCGGTTGTTTCAGGATTAATCACACCATAACGATGAACGTCTTGATCAGGTACTTCCATTACGCCAATAACACTTGAATAGTTTTTATCATATTGATTCATTAATTGTTTTAGGCATGGTGTTTCACTTTTCACTAAATCATCACCAAGTAATACAGCAAACGGCTCATCACCAATAAATTTACGTGCACACCAAATAGCATGCCCCAAACCTAATGGCTCTTTTTGGCGAATATAGTGAATATCAATATTTGACGAGAAACGAACTTTTTCTAAAACTTCAAATTTTTTCTTTCCGATAAGATTTGCTTCTAATTCAAATGCATAATCAAAGTGATCTTCAATAGCCCGTTTGCCTTTACCTGTCACTATTAGAATATCTTCTATCCCCGAAGCTATAGCCTCTTCTACAATAAATTGAATTGTTGGTTTATCGACTATAGGTAACATCTCTTTTGGCATAGCCTTTGTTGCTGGTAGAAAACGAGTCCCTAGTCCTGCTGCTGGGATGATTGCTTTACGAATTTTTTTCATTTACATTCCACTCCGTTTTTTATATCTGGTTCTATGTCAAATGTTGGGGTGAAGTGATATTACACGGCACCCCGATTATCCTAAATGAATCCCAATTTTCTTAGATAAATTATTTAATAAAATTTTCGCTTTAAAGTGTTCATAGCTTCTAAAACCATAAGCATTGCGCTTCAAAACTTTTGATTTATTATTAATTCCTTCTAAAAAACCATTTGAATATCCAAAACTTAAACTATTTAAAATTTCAACTTGCCAATTTTTTAGCGTTTGAATAGCCTTTAAAAATGCCGGAATATTTGCTTCTTCTACCTTTCGGTAAAAGGCTTCTAATCTTTTTTTTATTTCTATCAAATCATTTGAAGTTTTTGCCCAATCAAACCATTCGCAGTAAGCTTCTTTTAATTCATAGGCTTGCTTTAGTTCCTTCGACATTCCTATGTAACGATTTAAGTACCAACGATTCGTTTCTGTTAACTTATCAAATCGTTTATATAGTACATGACGCATTTTCTTACATTTCTTTCGATCATATGCATGCCATTCTTTTTGAACATTTCGACGTACTTCATCTAGTGCCCAGTAAATATAACGACAATAATGAAAGCGATCCGCAATAATAATCGGGCGATTTAACGCCTTCCTAACTGCTGCTTTAAAGCTTGGATTCATGTCCATAACCACAATTTCTACATCTGCACCGTATTTCATCAAGTAATCCTTAATGGTTTCTTTTCTACGATTTGGTAAAATATCAATTGGTTCATGTGTTTCCGCATTGGCAATAATTAATTGATAAGTTCCCGCATCGGTATCTGCTTTATATTCATCAATCGCGATACATTTTGGTAAATGAACCCCTTCATTTAATTGTTCCTTTACTACTTCTTTAAAGCGACGAATCACTGTTGAGCTTGATGTACCAAGTACTTCAGCTGCTTCTTTAAATGTTTTTGCCTTTATTGAACGGATTCGTACAACTTGATTCCATTCTTTCGAGAAACGTTGATATTTATCCACGAAAGGGGATTTTTCTGAAAAACGTTTCCCACATTGGCATACATAACGACGACGTTTATAAAAAAGGACGGTTAATCGTTCAAACCATTTTAAATGATTAATTTTTTGAATTCGATAATCATGGACTTTTGATGTTATATTCTTGCATGCTGGACATTGATGTTCTTTTTTTGGTATGGAAACGTGTAGAACAATACGTTCCCCCATCTCCTCCACCTTATGAACAGTTACACCTTTTAATCCTGGAATATTCATGTTAAAATTCATTTGCACGTATCACCTTTCATTGCTTGTTTCTAGACAATTCAAGTATATAGAAATCGGTGATTACGTGCTTTTTTATTTATGAAATTTTTTCAAACCCCAACAAATATTATAGAGCCTTATATCTAAATAAACCCTTACTTATAATTTCAGTAAGGGTATGTAAAAATTATATGAAATAGTAATTTTTATTGCGAAGCTAAAAAGTAAGAAACAGTTTCATTTAACCCCTCTTCTATAGATATAGCTGGTAACCATTGTAATATTCTTTTAGCATTTTCATTACTTAATGAACTTTCATAAATATCCCCTACTCTCGAAGGTCCAAAATTTGCTGGTTTATTATATTCAATTAATTTAGCTAAAAAATCATATAGGCAATTAATACTAATTGATGTTCCAGAAGATATATTTAATATATGGGGATCACTTGGTACTATTGCTCTCACTAATGCATTAGCAACGTCCTTTACAAAGATAAAATCTCTGCTCTGATTACCATCACCTTCAATTGTTGGAGTAATACCTTTAATCATTTGATTAATAAATTTTGTAACTACCCCAGCCTCCCCATTTTCACACTGACGTGGACCATATACATTAGACAAACGCAAAATCGAATAGTTTAATTTGTGAAGTTTATTATATAGTTTTATGTACTTTTCACCGGTTAATTTAGATAAACCATACGGTGAAAAAGGAGATAAAGGATAACTTTCAAGTATTGGTAAATTGCCATTTTCCCCATATACTGCTGCACTCGAAGTGAATATTATTTTTTTCACCTGATATTCCTTACTTAACTCTAGAATATTAAGAGTTCCTATTATATTTGTTTGAGCGTCTTTTTTTGGAAATCCTATAGAAGTAGATACAGAGGTTTGGGCAGCTAAATGAATTACATATTCAGGTAAAAAGTATTCAAAGATACTCTTTACTATTTTCGAATTTATATCGATATCAAAAATATTGACGTTTGTTTTTATATTGTTTCTTTTTCCAGTTTCAAAATTATCAATGACTACCACTTCATGGCCTTCAACTATTAATTGATCTACAACATGTGAACCAATGAAACCTGCTCCACCTGTAACTAGCACTTTTGACATACTAATCGTCCTTTTGTTATTTTATTTTCATTACACTAACATTGTAGTTCTTGTAAAATAAACCGTCCTTTAATAATTTAAAGAACGGTCATTTTTTGGTTCTAATTTTTCGCTTTCTACTCTTCCTTCAGATTTCGTTTTATCAAATAATACTATGATTGTTCTAAACTGAATAATCATATCAAGTACAAAAGAGTAATTACGTATATAAAATAAATCAAATCGTAATTTATCATCCACACTAGTAGTATATTTACCCATTATTTGTGCATAACCAGTAATTCCAGGTTTTACCGTACTTCTATATACATATGAGCTTAAATCTTTTTCAAACTGTTTTGTGAAAAACTCTCTTTCAGGTCGTGGTCCAACTATGGACATATCACCTTTTAATACATTTAATAACTGAGGCAATTCATCAATTCTTGTTTTCCTAATAAAATGCCCAGTTTTCGTAATACGAGGATCATTTTCTCCTGCAAGTACTGGGCCTGTAATTTTTTCTGCTCCCTCAACCATTGAACGAAATTTATATATTATAAATTCTTTATTGTACTTACCTAATCTTGGTTGTTTATAAAATACGCTACCCTTTGGATCTTCCATTTTTATAATTAACCCTACTAATAAAAATAGTGGAGATAGGATAACTAATCCTACAAGAGAAATAACAATATCGTATAACCGTTTAGCAACTTGTTGACTCCATGACAATCCAAATGGTTTAACAGCCATAACCATCGAGTCATCTATTGAAGTAATAACAGCTTGGGATAAAAGTAATTCATAAAGGTCGGGGACAACATAAACGATTTTCCCATTTTTAATAGAATCGTATATAATTTTTGCCTTTAAATCATTAGATATTTTTGAACCCATCATGACATAATCTACAAACTGTAATTCATGCAGAATACGTTCTTCTAATTCTTTACTAGATATAAATTTAACAATTGTTTTCTTTCCAAATTGTGTATCAATTTGTCGGGCAATTTTTTGATGTTCTTGATTGTCACCGATAACAAGAACTGTGCCTAATTTTCTTGACAGAAGTATAATAAATACCAGCTTCCAAGAAATTAAAAATATATTAATAATAATATAGGAAATTAAAATAACTGATCGAGGTAAAGCAAACTCTCGAAATAAAAAGGATGCTGCCATTGTTAAAAACATCATTAGAGTAGATGAAACAATTACTTTCCGTATGACATCCCATTTACTTTTTTGATCAAGAGAATATAACTCATACATGGTAATAAAAAATAATCCAATTAATAAAATCCATGGCAATAAAGAAATAAATGCATCCCAATTTCGGGGGTGAATATTATCATAACGGATATGGAAAGCGAAGATATAGGCTATAATGATTAAGCATAAATCTATGATAATCAATGTAAATTTACGACTTCGTTGATTAACAACATTTGACAAAAAAAAACCCCCTAGCAATTAAGACTGCTAGGGATATTGTAACATAAAACTTTATTAATTTTCTCCATAATTCCCATGTTTTTTTAATCACTTATAGGAATTTCATTTTTAAAGAGGTGGAAGAAGTTTGATATACTTCCTCAAAAGGATTACTTATCATTATAATTCCCATTTGTTTTTTACCTATGGAAATACTTTTTTAATACCTTAACATTAATATTCATTACCTCAAGATATGATTTAATTCAACAATTTACAAATAATGCTTTTTGACGGCATTCCATGCATAATTCAAAAAATACCAAAAAGAACTAAAGACATTTAATTTTTCAGAATTTCTATATACTCTCCACATTCTCTTTGCTACTATCCATTTATTACTTGATACTGAATTCGTAACAATCCTATAACAAGCTAATGATTCCTGTAAACAATATGCATTATACCCTTTTTTTAAAATCTTTAACCATAGTGCAGTATCTTCTGGTTGTAAATTAGGCATTACTAGTTTATCTATTTTATCAATATCAATCATGACTGTTAAACAACCAATGGTAGTATTTTTTAATAGGTCTTTATAGTTTATAACTTCTGGACAGGTCACTACTCGATTCAAATCCTGACCATTCTCATCAATCATTTTATAGTTGGTAAAAGAAAATGCAATATTATTATTGTGCATAAATTGAACTTGCAATTCAAGTTTACGGGGTTCCCACAAATCATCACTATCAAGAAATGCTATGTACTTTCCCTTGGCTAATTGGATAGCTTGGTTACGAGCCAACGCTGCACCTGAATTTTTATCCATTCGCAGTAATTTAATTCGGGAATCCTCTTTTTCAAGGTCTTCCAAAATCATCCAAGTATTATCACTAGAACAATCATCTACAATAATATGTTCAAAATTTTGATAAGTTTGGTTCCGTACTGATTGAACAGTTTCGTTTATAAATTTTGAACTGTTATACGTTGGCGTAATAATGGAAACTAAAGGTTTTTTCATAAAATACCATCCTTAGTAATAGAATGATAAATATTAAGCAATGTCTTTTTCGTTTTATCCCAACTATATTGCGGGTAAAGAAGTTTTGCATTTTCTCCTTTTATTTTTAATACATCAATACTAATGTTTTTTATTGTATGAACTAAATTTTCTATATCGAACGTTACTACATACCCAATATTATTTTTTTCAACAAATTGATCGATAGATGTATCCTCAGTAACAATACACGGCTTCCCTAAATAAAGAGCTTCATACAATTTATTTGGAGAAGCAATCTGGTTATGTTGATAACTAGGATCATAAACCATATAAATTAAATCAACTTGTTGGACGACTGATAGAATTTGATTAAATTCAAGAAATCCAAGGAAGTGAATGTTATCACATTTTTTTGCATATTGTAAAATTTCTTCTTCTAACTCACCTTTTCCCGCTATCCAAATTGATACATTATCCAATGCTGATAATTGTAATAAAAGATTAATACCTCGATCTTTACTCAATGCACCGTAATATATGATATTGATTTTCTCTTTAAACTTATTAATTGGATATTCTTTAGTTACTTTAGGAGGGTCAATTGAGTTATTGACCACTTTTGTTTTAGAGTGTAAAGGAACTGGAATATTAATGAGACGATTATCATCAGGTATGATAATTAAATCAGCTTGTTCCATTATATTTGCGCTTACCTTTGAAATTTGTCTTCTAATTGGCTTTGGTATTGGACCATGAAATGTTTCTACAAAATCTGCTATATCATAAATGAATTTAAAAGTAAGATTACGCTTTATCTTTTTGGCTAAATAGGTAGGGAAGGCTAAATCAAAGTCAATGGCATGTACTACTTGATAATGATGGCCGTTCCTTAATAGAAACTTTATGACTTGATATACAAATTTTATTTTTTGTAAAGCAGTTAAAATTCCTCTTCCGTAAGGAGTTTCACCACAGTTAATTGAATGAACTTTAATTCCTTCTTCCGCGAATTGGTGGCTGGCTGTTTGGATCACTTCAGAATTAATGCCCCTATCCCAATTTAATATTTCCACGTCATACCCTGCTTGTTTTAATGCTCTTGCTGCTCGTGGTAAACGATTTGCAATAAAGGCACTATTTTGGGCAAGTAAAACTTTAGACTTCAACAATATCCCTCCGATTTAAGCACCTTAAAAAAAACTTCTCTAATTGTTATTATAATTAAATCTAATCGAAATATATAATTTCCCTCGCATTTCAAATATTTAGGAATTTCTCTGTTAATGTCTAATCCTCCCTTAACCCGAGCAAGACTGGGTTGTACCTGGTTCGACAATCTTGTTCTTCAGTATAATGTTCACAATTTCTAATATTTTTCTGGTCTTAATTCAACTCATACACATATCGCCTTTAACACTGTTAGTAATTGCTAAAATTTTATCTAAGCTTGTTTTACATAATAATTGACTTAATTATGTAAAATTATTTTCAGTGCCCGTTGATTTAAAGTCAAAATTATCTGGTACTCATCCTGGCCAATCATACTTTCACTTTTTTATTAGTAGGTACCGTTTGAATGGCTTCGTTTTTAATCATTTTTTAGTTTTGTAAGATTTTTATCTACCATTCGGTTTTTAAGTCTCTAAACATACTTATATAAAATAGACTACCACATGAAAATAGATTCAACAATTTTTGAATAGATGGAAAGTAAGCCCGTATTCATAAAACCCGAATTGAAGACTTATTAAGTAGTGGTGATTTAACATTTTTTTGAAAAAAACTGAAATGTTACCACCTTCACTAACAGAAAAAATTGGTTGTTCGCCCAATCGACGAAAGGTACAAAAGCAAGTGTTAACATCTATAGCATTGTCGAAACCACTGAGAAAAATAAGTTAAATCCACTGAACTACTTAACGTTTTATTTGAACAATTACCCTTATTGATGTAAATGATGTAGAAGCGATTGATTAACTCCTATCATGTCGAAGACAATTCCAGTAAAATATCATGTTCCAAATAAGGATAAATAAAACATACAACAAGCGCCCACGAAAAAAAACGTGGGTGCTATTTGACGTTTATAAATATACAGAGCGCAAAGAACAGTTTCCGAATGAAGATTAGTTGGAACGCTTCTTACGTCACACAATTCGAGGACCATTATCAACGCTTTGCGAAACGTTATCATTTTGGATTTAATAAAGCACGTGCTGCCATTGAAAAGATGTTAGAGGAGCTAAATTCTTAGTTTACACCAACGGAGAAATTCATTTACACAAAATTATTGACACTACTTAAATTTTTAAATCATATTAAGTAATTCTACATTGACTAATATTTAATTACTTTTACACATCATCTATCTTCTAGAAAAGTTCTTTACCTTTATTAAAAAGTCCTTTACAATTTCATAGAACTGAAATATTAAAATGAAGGTGTAGAAATGACTTATTTAACTATCAAGAGAGATAAAAACATTGATTATTTTCGCAGTACTGCACTAATATGGATACTTTTTATTCATTCTTTATTTTGGCTCGGAATTATATCATCCGAAAATATACTTAAATCATACTTATTATTTACACAACCTGTAATTTTCTTTATTACAGGAGCAAGTAATTTATTTTCTAAGAACAATAATATCCTTAATTTTTATAAAAAGAGACTTTTACAAACACTCATACCTTACTGGTTTTACTCTTTGATTTGTATTTTCGTCATAGAATTAACAACTAGATATCAAAATCAACCTTCTCAATTAACATATTTTGATTGGTTCATTCCAAATATGCAACAATGGTCTAACTATTCTTTTTTAAATTCGCATTTATGGTTTATTACAGTATATTTATTAATAATACTATTATTTCCTTTCTATCGGAAATACTATTTATTTTTTAGTAAGAACAGCTCATCAATCAAAAATGCAGCTAAGTATTTGCCGCTTTTTTTATTGATGATTATTATTTATTACATAGATCATAATTATGTTAGTGAAACATGGAATCAATTATCATTACATAATTACCTTAAATATATAGCCTTCTATTCTTTTTGGACTTATTTAGGATTTTTTTATCACGAATCTAAAAATATTAAAACTAATAATATAAGTATTTTGTTTATAATAATTTTATTTGGGATTTTAACATATTTATTAATACACTTTGATAATTTGTATTATTTAAATATGCAGTATAATAAATTCCCACCAAATTTTTCATTTTTAACTATGAATATTGTTGCTTTTTGTGTTTTGTTTTCGTTAAGAAAAGCTATATTGAAAGTAGTTAAATTAAATATTTTTAATTATTTATACAAAACATTCGCTCTTTATGGATATACAATTTATTTATATCAACCTTTTTGTTTTTATGCTGCTAAAATAATTTTCTTAAAGTTAAACATAGACACTTTCCTTTACTCACATAAACTAATTGGTGTTATTACCTATTTTATTGTTGTATTATTGCTATCATTTATTACGGCACATTTGTTTGGTAACATACAAACATTTAGCACAAAACTCGTTAGATATAAACCTAACAAGCACATTACATAAAAATTATACTTATCAGGTTTTAGAGTTAGCCGTAAATTATCCACACCTCCTATAACGATGTTATTGTGATAATCACAATAACATGTTATAGGAGGTTTTTATGTCACCAGACGAACGTAAACAAATCTAGCAGCAACAACGGATTGAAGCATACAAATCGAGTGGTGAGACCAGTGTGAAAACTTGGTGTAAATTAAATCAAGTTAGTTCACCAAGTATGTACCAATGGATGAATAGATTGCAAATGGAACACAATGGGGTTTCATCAATTTATCCACATACTTTTTACCCACAAACTTAAAGAAACAACCTCTACTCTAAAGGTAAAAGTAGGGTATGTTTTTATTGAAATTAATGAAGGATTTATTCGAGCACATTTTCAACAATGTGCTTCAGATTCTCCAAACTCGTGTTAAGTAAGACGCCTATTAATTGGGTCTAATTAGCTTGTGGTTCAACGGATTTACGAAAATCGATTGAAGGAATAGCAGTAAATGTTCAATTGAGTTTTCAATTGGATCCTTTCTCTTCTAATCTGTTTGTTTTTTGTAACCGTAAAAGGGATAAGTTGAAAAATTCTCCATTGGGACAATAATGGTTTTTGGTTGTACTATCGTCGACTTGAATAAGGGATTTTTCAATGGTAAGATGAACAAACAGCTAGCCCACTTTCCATCAGTCATCGTCAATTTAACTGATTAATAGATGGCCTACCTCCGGAAACAATTCATTATTTTTACAATGGATATATGATGGCTTACTAAAAGTTACCCTGATGAACGATGTTTATAGTTTCAAAGAAACTGACATCGATATTTTCTTATACGATTATAGATGGAACAGGATATCGTTTGAAAGAGACATTCCATGATTCTGTAAGAATACAGCGATTGGTAGAGGAAAACATCCACCTAAGAAGGCGAGGTGTTGAATTAGAACAAGAAAGAGCAACAATACAATATTGCTGTATTTTGTAAGAAAAAAGTGCAGAGAATTGCAATTTAATATACAGAGTGTTGCCACCCAGTATTTTTACAATTTCTTTAATAAAGCGTTTGTTAAACGGAAGCTTTGCCCTGTGTATGAGAATATGTAGGCTTAGTGAATCAAACGATCCACCAGTGCTACTATTAAACGCGAGTCAGCGAATATACGGTTCCACCGACTAAATTAAAGATTTGATGTAGTAATCAAACTTTTTTGTTCATAAACACCCTGAGATAATTTGGAAGAGCAGCTCTGCACCATTCTTCCCAAATGATCATACCCCATTTCATCCAATATTATGACATCCACTTTCTCTAACTTCTTTCTAAAACTTGTTAAACGACCATTACTTAATGCGGTTTCTAACACTTCTAATAAATGAGAAACTCGATAAAATCGAACCTCAAAACCTTTTTCACATGCTCTTCGACCTAAAGCGGAGGCTAAATGAGTTTTTCTCGTTCCAAGTGCTCCTACTAAAATATATGTCAATCCAAGGGATAAATCTCCTCTTTCTCATATACGGTCTTGTATCACTAAGAATTACTTCATCATCATTTGTTATTACCTTACCTTAAACTGATCCCAAAAAGTAACACAATATAGTTGTGAATAGTTTTTAGCTTTTGGTACATGAATCAGATGTTGAACTAACTTGAACTTGATGTATTTATTATATTTAATTGGTAGTTGTTTAAAGAATGGATAACCATTTTCTAGGAGTTTTAATAATTGCTTCTATTCTCTTTCGCATAGAAATTCTATCATTTCTTCTTTTCGATAGTGCATACGTTTACGGTCTTCTATTAATCATTCGGATAACTGACTACCTAAATCTTTAAAGTCTTTCATTTACGGGAGCTACGTTAAAGAAGTTATAACGTATATATCCAACTTTTCGTTCGACATTACCTTTTTCATGCCCGCTTCGAGGATTACATACTTAAACTTTAAATCTATATTGATTTTGTAATATATTCATCTGTTAATTGTGCCTCTCCTTCAAAACCAAGTACCTTTTTCACCACAGGTGTTAGATTATCTATTCGAATACAAAGAGGTACGCCCCCTACCTACTTAAATAGTTCCTCAATCTACTTAAAAAGCATTCTCGGTTTTCAGATTGAAGGGGTAAACCCAAAGCAACATTACTTGCAGGGAATGACATAAGCAATACATGAATATCAACGATTTCTCCTTCATGAGCAGCCTCCATTATTCCAAAATCTACTTGAGCTACTCCTTCAGGATGTGATAAATGTTCATATCCTTTAGAATGTTCATCATCTTTATTAGCTCTCAATTCTTCAATAAAGTTATAAACAGTTCAATAGGAACCTTTAAAGCCCATTTTCCCTAGTGCTTTTCATGCATTTGTTTATTTGTCCGTCTTAATTTCTTTTTTACTTTCGAATCTTCTTCGAGTCAATCACTTACAATTTCACTCATTGTTCGTCATACGTCATTCCTTTCTTAATACGGGTTTTTATTTGTGGTAATTGATCTTCATCGCCATATTTTTTGCAGTTCTCCAATCGATGGATAAAGTTTCTACAATCTTATTAATTGAAAGTCCTTTTTCACTTCGTAATGTTTTATACAATTTATTTCAGACATTGCTAGCAATCTTTCATTTTTCTATTGATAAAATTCGACACTTTAACAGTAGAGTGACTTAGGGCTGCTGGCAAGTTTATTTTTTGCACTAAAAAAGTGCTTGACTCTGTACAAATTCGTTTGCAGGAGTCTGCACTTTTATTTTACAATAAACAATTGCCTTGGTGAATTGTTATTAAGATGGCAAAGTAATAAATGACAAGAGAAACCCAACATTTTATTATTTAGGGAAGCCATGTATTTTTTAGCTTTTCTTTAACTTTGTCAAAAATTCCGTCAATATATGACAAAATGCAACATCAGTTTCTCGCCAAAATACATTGGCATTAAAACTGTAGAAGCGATTATCAACCCCTACCATGGTCGAAAACAATTCCAGAAGAATGTCGCGTACCGAATCAATCTAAATAAATCATACAACAAGCGCCCACGAAAAAACATGTGGGCGCTCTTTGACGCTTACGTTGATACGTTGTTGCCACATCTGTTTGCGTTCTTCTTGTGACATAAAAAACCACCTAACAATTGATGTTACTGTGATTATCACAAAGCACTGCAATGATTAGTAGGTGTGGATTATTTAGCGCTTACTTAGTAAAGGAGATGATTTTTTCAAATTAATTTTTTTGATATTCAAAAAGCGATCCTGCACAGTGGAAAAATCACCATTTGTTAGACAGCCCCATATTTGACACTTACGTTTAAATACGGGGCTTTCAGAAAAATTATTTCCATTAGAGAATTGGGTATAATTTCATTCTTTCATGTTTTTATATCCAATTAGCAATTTATCAAGACAAATTACTAAAGCTATTATAAATAAAAATAGAACTGGATAGTTATATCTCGACTGCCCTTCGAAAACAAAACAAATTAAAACAAAAAACAGAATGTTAATTGAAGGTAAAGATATAATATAAGGTATTTCCATTTTGAGGAACTTTTTTATTATATAGTACAAACCTAAAAAGGAAAAAATAAAACCAAACATTGACAATGTATATACAATAGTATCCGTAATAAATTCAAATAAATAAATATTTCTAGCATATTCATTCCAAGGCATTTTTTCTTGTAATTGCATATTAAATGAACTCATTGACCAGTCTTGAATATCTGATGCTCCACTGAAGAATGTTGCATCTATTCTTAATAGCCCAAGTTTTATAAAAGTGATAGGATGTTCTTTTATCCAATCCATAGCTTGTTCTTTGTATAAATCTGACGCTTTTGCACTTAGTTCACCATAAGATATATTCTTTTCTGCAAACTTAACTAATATTTCTTCACTAGGTGTAACAGCATTAACATCCATATATTTTCCATTGTTATTTTGATCATTATTATTGATATAAAGTACGTAACCACCATTATATGAAATTGGTATGAACTTATTAAACTTATTATAATTTATTATCGCCATAGGTGATATTACTGCTGCTGTAAAAATACCGACAACACCTAAAAAGACTAATGATTCTTTTAAGTTCTTATTTTTCAAAAATAGAATTATCATCAGTAGTATTGGATATATCATAAATTGAGGCTTCGTTAATGCAGCAAATCCAATAATGATACCAAGTAGTGGTAATCTAGCCTTATTGTTAAAGTTATATAAGTATAACACTAATATTAATGTAAATAAAAAAACGAAGAAAGTTTCAGTTCCAATAATATTGTTATATGCTATATAATTAGGAAGCAATGTTACAAGAAGAAGAACCAATAAAGATAACCACTTATTTTTTAAGAGTTTAATAGAGATTAAATAGATTAAAACCAAGGTAACTGTTGATAAAATTACATTAAAAAATTTCGCTATAAAAATATCTGTACTATTAAAAATAGAAAATATTACAGAAAGTATAAAAGGATAGCCAATCCCTTGATAGCCCATTAAACTATGTGTTTCTCCATTTACAATACTAATAGCAATTTCATAGTATGTTTGAAAGTCAGAGAATGGCTCATTTGGAACATTTAAAATCCACAATAAGCGTAAAGTAAATCCCATACTTAGTAAAACAAAGAATACTACTAAGTCTATATTCTTTTTAAAAAAGTCTAAATTCATAATCAAACTCCCTACAGAAATTAATTGTTCTATTATTTTCCGATTCTAGATTATATCCGATAAGTGTAGCTTTCTTAACGTTTAAAATAAGAAACTAAAAAATATATAGTATTTAAGTTTTTTATCAAAATCCTAATTTTAAATTCTTATAAATAAATAAGAAATATTGTTCCTAGTATTATAAAAATAACACCTATAATTTGTTGAAGTTTAACATCTTCACAAAAAAAGAATTTTGCAAGAATTAATACCCAAACATATGTTAGAGCGTTTGCTGGAAAAACAATCGTTAAAGGAAGTTCTTTTAATAAAAATATATTTGTAATTGCCCCTAAACCATAAAATAAAACTCCTAGCAGCAAATAAATAATCTTTTTTGAAGAATACATTTTAAAATATACTGCACCTAATGATCCAAACAAAGTCATAGGTATTAATAAGAGAATTAATATATTACTTTTCATATGATGTCAGTATCACTCCAATAATAAGCAATGTTATTGCTATACTTTTTGAGAAAGTAATTGGTTCACCCAAAAATACGTCACCAAAAATTAGTGCAAATATATAACTTGTACTCATTAAAGGATATACAACAGAAAGCTTTTCTAGGGAAAGAGCCTTCATCATGGTTACTGCTCCTCCTCCATAACAAATAAATCCCAGGATCATAAAATAAAAATTAGTAAAACCTAACTTCCAAAATAATTGACCAATAGCTGTCATAATAGCAGCTAAAATCATCAAATATTTACCATAATGTTTTTGTATTATTTCCAATTTACCACCTTTATCTCTTCCTTACTTTTTCCATTAACAATAAACGAATTCCTTACTAGTGCCAACATTGGTAAATCAGATAATGAATCCGAATATGCATATGAATTATTAAAATCGATTACATATCCTAATTGCTTTAGATGTTTTTCTATTTTTCTAACCTTTTCTTCCCCTTTACAATTATCACCGTTTATTCTATTTATATAGAAATCATTTTTTATTACTAACTCTGTTCCAATTACATCATCAACATAAGGGATTTCCTTAAAGTATTTAACATATGCATATGGAGAGGCTGATACTAATAGATTGTAACAACCTTCATTTTTTCTACTTTGAAGTTCCTCCATTGCTTCAATAAAAATATGTTTTTTTAACATTAAATAAAACTCATGAAGGTCTTCTTCTTTTAAAAATTTTATTGAGTAAAAATAGTACTCTTTAACTCTTTTTGAGCTTATTAATCTTAATGTATATAGAATCGTAAAAAAAAATATTGGTAATAATACTGGAAACGTCCTCGGACGTTTTTTTAATCCAAACCACACAAATAAAAACATGGAATCTTTCTTAATTATTGTTTTATCAATATCAAAAAAAGCTATTTTTTTATTCATTACATATTGCTCCTGGTTACTAGTTATTCAAAGACACCTAAAATAATTATTACTGATATCACGTATAAAAAAACTGTAAATAATATAGGCTTATCTTCAAGTAATACTTTTTCTGGTGAACCACCTTTATTTTCAATATGGATTAAATATAAATAACGAAAAACACCATATATTACAAATGGTATTGTCCACATTAAGTGGATTGTATGTCCTGAAGTAAAAGTAAATAATGAATAACTAATAATTGTTGCAGATATGACGATACTATTTAGTTGATCTAAAAGCGTAGGGGAATAACTTTCTAACACTTTTCTATGTTCACCTTTACTGGATTCTAGTAGTGTAAGTTCATGTCTTCTTTTGCTGATTGCTAAAAAAAGAGAGAGTAACATTATGCATATTAGAAACCATGGAGTGAAAGGAACATCTATAACTAGACCTCCCGCAATAGCACGAAATACGAATCCTAATGCAATAATCATCACATCTATGATAACAACATGTTTCAATTTAAATGAGTAGGCAACATTAAGAATAAAATAAGTTAATAACAACACACTTAACAAAGGATTAAGATTAAATGATACAACCAATGACCCTATTAATAATAAAACGCCAAAGGTTAATGCAGTGTTAGGATTTAATGCACCTGATGCCATTGGGCGATATCTTTTTTTAGGGTGCTTACTATCTGCTTCTCTATCTACATAGTCATTTATTATATATACACAACTAGATACAAAAGCAAAAAGGAAAAATCCAAATATAGATTTACCTAGATTTTCAAAATTCATTACTTCAGGAGAAAAAATTAAAGCAGCGAACACCAATAGATTTTTGGTCCATTGTTTAGGTCTCATTTGCTGAAAAAGTAAACTAATCGTACTAGAATTAGTAATAATTGTTTCACTGCTATTTGAATTGATTTTTGTTAAACTCATTTAGAAAACTCCTTCTATTAGCTATACTGACATCTATACTAAAAAAAACACTACCCTTCATTTAAAAATAACTCATTAAAATAAAGTAGTTTTTATATTACTATCTGTTTAATTGTTTTTTAAATAACTAAAAATTCCATTACCAAAGTTACCGAATATAATTTTATTAAACCAATTCATCAAGTTAATATAAAAAATAAAGTATTTAATAATTTTTAGCTAATTTGAAGTGGAAATCTTATATTCTCTCTTTAGATCTATAAGGATACTAAAAAAGATTAATGAAACAGATTTCCCCAGTCTATTAAAAATGTGTTATCGGAAAAATTTTCTCTTAGTAATGCAAGTTGATTTTTAACAATTTCATTATTCTCTAACATATATTCAATTTTTCTTACCGCTTCTTCTATATTCCCAAGTTGATATAAAAATAATTGATTACCATTTACTAAGTGACTATGTACATGCGAAGCAACCACAGGTATTCCTGACATAATTGCCTCTGCGACGGATAAACCAAAGCTTTCTCCTTTTGATGAAGAGAGGAATAATCCTTTATTCATTTTAATTATTTTTAGTAATTCAGTAATTTTTTCAAAAGGAAGAGGTGGTAGATATATGAAGCGATCTAATAAATTCTTATTTTCAATGATTTTAAATAGATTTACTTCTTGTGTTATAGGTCCGGCTATTAATAAAATAAAACGATCACCTAAACGTTCTTGTAAAAGTGAAAAAATCTCAATTACTTCTTCCGTATTTTTCAACTTATCTACTCTTCCAATATAGGCAATCGGTACTTTACTGAATCTTTTTAATATATCCTTTGGAATTGTAAATAAATCCTGTGGAACGGAGTTTCTTAAAGTATGCGTTTTCTCATGTAGTTGAACAGGTATTTCTTCAATAATATCTTGTCTAAACTTCTCTGATGGAACGATAATTCCTTTAATATCTAAAGGGAGTTTTGCAATATAGGTTCGATTTTCTGTATAAGCTGTATGACATTCAAAAAATATCTTCTCATTATTTTTCATCATATCAAAAATCTCAGGGGTATCAATGGAATGGATTACATCATATTGATCAGGTACAAACTTTTCAACTACTTGTAGGTAATGTCCAAGTTTATAATCATTGATATATTTATTTAATAGTCTTTTTCCTCCAGAATCATGGAGGAAAAAGACATCCTGAGCTACTTGTAAATTGGAAGACTTAAAAGCTTGGGCACGATTTAGTAAAACTCTTTCGACGCCTCCCATCGTTGCCCACTTGTAAACGTATAAAACTTTATGCATTAATCTGACTCTCCTTCATATAAATCCTGAAGAAAACTTTTCTCTTTTATACTTTTCATCATAAATTGGAATCTGTTTTCCCAAGTTGAATTTTCTAAGAAATTCTCTATATCTTGAAGTTCTAACGATTCATTTAATACTTCACTATACCTTTTATCAATCGCATTTAAAACTTCTGAAGTATTTTCGCAATGGTCTACAAGTGGGTATTTCCCAATATGAGGAATCCCCGTTGAAATGGTCGGTAAGCCGAAGAATAAGTATTCATAAATCTTAATCGGATCTACTGCTAAAGATAATTTCGATTTTTTAAATGGAATAATCCCTAAGTGCCAGTTCTTAACGTATTCATAGAGTTCTCCTGGATGGACTTTTCCATAGAATTTAATATTCGGATAACTTTTTAATCGATTTAACGTGGCATCGTCTACACCGTAACCAATAATGTGAATAAATATATCTTTTCTTTCTAATATGTCAAAAATTAATTCCCAATCAAACCATGATGAAGTTAAGTGTCCAAAATACCCAATATGAATTTTTTGATCCTCTGCTAAACTTCTCAAAGAAATATTTTTCATTTTTGAAATATTTTCATTGTAGCCATTTCCGAGAACAATGATGTCATTTCTAATTGATGAGAATTTTTCTTTTAAAGGTTCTGATACACTAACTACTAAATCTGAATTTAATACAATCGCTTCTTCAATATTTTGTTTGTACCACGGCGCTTCCCCAACTTTATAAAATTCTTCCCATTCATCCATGATATCGTATGTGATATAGAACCCTTTTTCTCGGAAAGGAACAATTAGTTTATAAAAATGTTCAGTCGGGAAAGTCATAATGAAATGTTTTTCTTTTATTTCAACCAATGGTTCCATTTGTGTTTCTAAAAAATCATAAAGTGGTACTTGATATATTTTATCAAGGAAGCATTTATAGCTATTGCTATGATCTTCCCCTTTTTGCCATTGCCACGCTATATAAAGTACTCCGTAGCCCTCATTTGCTAAATATTTTGCTAAGTTTATCGTTCTTTGGTTGTACAGTTCGTCAAATTCAAAAGCAGAAGGAATAATTGCAATTCCTTTTATTTCATTATCTTGATATTTAGTTACTAATTCATCATATATATTTCTTACTTGTTGATTGTCTGAATAATAGGTTGGCTTGGTATTACGATTTTTGAAGAAACTAAAGGATCTAGAAACAGCTTCTTTTACACCTTTTGTTTTCGCAACATACATGAATTTCTTTGAATGACCTTTTAATTCTCTAGTTGATTTTACACCGTTATAATACTTATTCACTAAACGCCATGCTTTTGTATTTAACATATTCGATATTTCTTGATTAACTAATGCAACATTGTACTTATGTGATTCTATTTCTTCCTGTTGTTTAAGGATTTTATCCTTTTCGAATTCTAACTCTTTATTTAATTGTTCAATGATGTTATTTTTTGACTCTATTTCTTTGATAAAGTATTCATTCAATTTTTCAATTTCGCCTAAAGCTTTCTCCAAAGATAAGCTCAAACTTTGTACTATTCGATCTTTTTCTTCCAACTTCTGATAGTACCAATTAATACTTTCTTCTTTAATTTTTAGTTCTGATTGTAAATCATGAACTTCATTTTCCTTCAAAAAATATTTTTTTTCATGAAAATTATAATCTGAGAAAAATGTATTAAGAGTAAGCTCCATAGTATTAACTATTTCTTTATTAGAATAGATTAAAATTGCCTGTTTCCCACTCCAGTATGTACCTTCTATAAACCTACAATCAATTTCCTTAAAGTAAGTTAAATTATAATTTTGAATCTCTAAAGGTATGGAATCATAATTAAAAGTATACATATGTTCTTTAATTCGATTCTCTTCTTGGAAAGGAATCATGATAATAACATGATTTTTAGCACTTTCAATTAAATTGGGAATGATATCAAAAGGTTGTTCAAAATGCTCTAAAACGTTCGAGCATAGAATTACATCATATTGTTCTTGAATTTGATTTATATCCCCAACTATAAATTCTACTTCCGGATAATATTCTTTCGCCTTTTTTATGGCTTCACTTGAAAAATCAATACCTTTAACATCTGATTTGGGGAAATTTTTTGACAAAAGATATGTTCCTTCACCTTCGGCACAACCAGCATCACAAATAGTTAATTTATTATCTTCGATTTCATTCAATAGCCATGTTGGTAAATTCTTTAAAAGCAAATCTATAAAAAAAGTAGTTTGTTCTCTACCTAAAAAATCTTCCCAATTGGTTTGAAATCTATCATTCCAATACTCAAGACTATTTACCTTAAGCTCACTCATTTTGCTACTCCTTCATAAAGTTAATTGTTTGACTAACCGGTGGATGGAAGTAACCAAAAATTTTCTTTTCACTTATTACTTTAAAATACTTAGCACCTTCAATATAGTCAAAGTACTCTGGCTGTAAATTTTTTCGTTCTTCAATCGCAACAACCAATATATATTCATCGTCTCGCAAATAATTTTCAAATTCAAAGGTTACTTCTATTGCATTCGTATTAGCCTTGGTAAATCGATGATTGTGATCATAGGTAGTACTTACCATTAAGTCAGTTCCAACTTTATTTTTAATTGAAAAAGCAATACTAACGAATTTTAAATCCACTTCTTTCGGAACTTCTGTAATAATCTTAATAGAAACTGTTTCACCAAAATTAATAACTGTGGATTTTTCACCTTTTGAGTTGAACATTTCAACATATTTAATAATTCCTTGTTGTGAGCCCCAGCGATTAATAGGATCAAAGTCTGTAGCAATTTTGTTCAAAGACATTTCTATTGCAGCTGAAGCTTCCAATGTACTTACATCATCATTCATATATTTCATATATTCAGCTGTAACATCTAATGTATTACCGTATTCTATTACTTCCCCTTCATGAAGCCATAGAGCTAAATCACAAAAAGTTCTAATACTCGAAACATCATGGCCAACAAATAGAATTGTTACACCATTCTCTTTTAATTCAGTTAATCGATTGAAGCATTTAGCTTGAAATTTCATATCTCCTACTGCAAGCGCTTCGTCGATAATTAATACTTCGGGATCAACATTAATAGCTACAGCAAATGCCAATCTTGCAAACATACCAGAAGAATATGTTTTAACTGGCTGATAAATATATTCTCCAATATCTGCAAAATTTAATATACCATCTAATCTTTGATCCATCTGTTCTCTAGAATAGCCCATGATTGTTCCCTGTAAATAAATATTCTCAATACCGGTATATTCAACGTTAAAACCCGCACCTAATTCTAATAAAGCGGCAACTTTTCCATTTACCATTACTGAACCTGATGTCGGTGTCAGAACCCCTGTTAGTATTTTTAATAAGGTTGATTTACCAGAACCATTTTTCCCAATAATTCCAAGTGTTTGACCTTTTTTTATACTAAATGATACCCCATTGAGAGCATAAAATTCTGAATGATACTTTTTTCTTATAAAACTTAATGACTCTTTTAATCGGTCTTTTGGATTATCATATAATTTATATACTTTTGTTAAATCTTTAACTAAGACAGCATTGTCTTCATTTAAATTTGTCATCATAAATCCCTTCTTATAATACATCTGAAAAATGTGGTTTTAATTTTTTAAACATGATGCTACCTACTATTAATATGAATAACGTAACAATCCAAAAATAGGTTGTTAGTAGCGGGTCTTCCCAAAACCATCTTTGATAGATAAACGTATTACGATACCCTTCTACAATATAGTAAACTGGATTAAGTTTAAACCAAAATTGTATTTGTGGTGGAACAATTGAAAATGACCAAAAAATTGGTGTTAACCAAAAACCAAATTGCAATAGCATACCAACGATTTGGCCAATATCTCTTGAAAAAACAGCTAAAGATGAGGTAATCAATGAAATACCATAAACCAAAATGACTGAAGCAATTAAGAAATATAATATCTGTAGATAGTAAATATTTAAACTATAACCATAAAGAAAAAATAGTAAAATTGATGCAATTAAAAATATAACATGTATAAAGAAAGTCGATAATGTTTTTATTATTGGTAGAAGACTTACTTTAAATACGATTTTTTTCACTAAATAGCTATTATCCAAAATTGAGTTTGTGCCATTTGAAATAGCTTCTGTAATAAAAAACCAAGGGATAATACCTGCCACTAACCAAAGTACAAATGGAACATCTTCAATGGGCGTTACTCTAAAGCCAATTTGAAAGACAAACCAATAAATTAGAATTGAGATAATAGGATTAAAAAAAGCCCAAAAAACACCTAAATAGGATCCTAAGTATTTTACTTTAAAGTCATTTTTTGCAAGTTGAAATATTATATTACGATCTTTAATTAAGTTACTTAAGTAATTCATGTATGAACTAACCTTCCTGTAGTTATAGTTTTCTCTTCCTTAACCGTTTTTTTGTAAAGTTACCCTAACTAATTTCATTATGAAAATACTTAATGGTATTCAACAAAATGTTTACTCTATTAAAACCAAAAAGTTCCAGCGTTTTTTAATATTTTTGTTTGCATTCATAATGCTGCTACTCATGTATATTTCTACCGTAGTGCTTTTTTCTGGAATGAATCCCAAACACCATGCCAATTAATATCCATGCGATAGCTGAAGTACCCGGAAGTGAATCGTTAAACATAGATTGAACAAAATACGCTAATACAGCTGCAACAAGTACGATGTTCTGAATATAAATTTTCTTAAATAAATTGGTAACACTATAAACTACAACAGATACAAAAAGAAGTAAGAATCCTATAAATCCTACTAACCCTGTACCATATAAAATACCGAGAAAAATATTATGTGGTTTATCGGTAATTATATTTTCATCCCAGTTTCCAGATCTAGCATCGATATTAAAATGGGGAAAGTTATACATTAAAGAATCTAATCCATATCCGAAAATCGGTCTGTCTTTGAAGACGTCTATAGTTTTTTCCCAAATATAAAGACGGCCAGTACCAGCTGAAACACCTCTCTCTGGTAAAACTGGTAATACAAATGAGTTATCTGCTGCTGATACTTCATTCATATACCCTAATTCAAAACTCGAGGTAATTTTTGAAAATGCCTGTTCTTCTAAATAAGGGTTATTTTTAATTAAGAAGCCAAGTGATTCATCCCACACTCTCGAATTTTCGCTTGCTAATACATGTAAAACAGAAGCTGAAATTAAAAGAAATAAAGCCAATATAACAGTACCCTTAATCTTATTTACCGCTTTAATTACTGATACGATTATAATTGGAACCATTACTAACAAAGTTACAAATCCACTTGTCGAAATAGACATGAACATAACTGTGATTGAAAGCGTCGCCACAATAACACTAATTATGCTTTTTATCCATGTCCCTTCAACTATGGCCCACACTAAAAACATTACTGTCAAAATTGCGAACATACCACTCATATAGTTCCACTGGTTAAGAGTACCTACTATTTGTGAGCCTGCTGAAAAACTCGAACCATCAGGTAAAGCAATCGAAACCAATGTTTGCACCCATTTATTTTGCATTAAGTCGTTACCTGTAAAGTTCATTGTGATTATGTACAAGTTAATAAATACAAATGGATACAGTGAAAACATAATATAGTTAACCGCTTTTTTCGGATAATTAATGTTCATTGCAATAAACATTAATGCTATGTAACATAACCAACTAATAGCCCCATCATTTCGGTTATATTGACCACTCAATGCAATTGAAATGTTTGGAGAGAAAATAGTAGACATGACAATTGCAAAAGTAAATATTCCTAAGAAGTAATTCAATATTGTTTTTTTAATTTTCCCATTCATAAAGAAAATCTTTATTAGCAAAAGTAGCCCTGCAATAATTGTAACTAATAGTACTAAAAATGCCTTGTAGTAAGTGAATAAATCGCCTTTAGTACCTGATGTTAGAAGACTAACATCAGAAACAAGTGGACTAATAACATCTTTTGTATGACCTAAAACTATTAGTGGCATGAAACCTATTAAAATTAAGAATAGCCTAAAAATCCACTTATCTACATTCGCACGTGAAACTTGATTCTCTTCTTCATCACTTATAATATCTTTTTGTCGATCTCGATATTCTCCATAAAACGAAGTCATCTATGTATACCTTCCTTACTACATATTTTCTATTGAACTTAATAAATCAGCAACTTTAGCTTGATAGTTTGGATAATCTTCTGGTACCCATCCAGCCTCTTGACAACGCATTAATACAGTTTTTGCATCCTCGTATCGTTCTACTTTATAAAGAGTTTCACCAAACTGTAACATAAACATAGGATCTTCAACCCTATAAGGATTAATATCTAAAACCTTTTGAAAAAGTATAGAGGCTTGTTTCATTTCCCCAACATTTGCAGAAATTAAACCACCTAAATAATTGACATCCTCTGATTCTGATTCTTTTTTTATAAGTTCATTTATATAGACAGACGCCTCTTCGAAATTACCTTCATTTGCTAACTGAGTTGCTTGTTGAAATAAGAGATCTTCGTTTGCAAACTGCTCGTCCTGACCTTTTGCTAATACATTAGCTACAAACAATCCTATTACTATAAATGCCACCATTCCTATTAATATATATCTTCTTGTGGATTCTCTTAACTGCATAATCCTCATCCTTTATTCGACTTTTTTCATACCCTAATATTATACACTAATTATATAACGATTTCCTTAATAATTGGATAATCTATTTACTTACTGGTACACTACAAAAAAACAAGAGTATAAATACTAATTTAAAATGTACATTTCTTGTTGAATAAAGATGTAGAAATTTGATTTTAAAACTCAGACTAATTTTGGTTGATTATATGTGCATAATAACAGATTTTGTAATTAATAGTCTGTTAGACTTAACAAGATTCAAACAAGTAATGGAGTAAAGATGATAATTGATAAAAGTAAATTACTAAGAGACATGAGGGTAGATCGACTAACAATTGATAATTCATAAATGGGTTTGTTCTAAAAACATAGTTTAGTAAACTATCTAAAATCGGTGAGTATACCCGAATTATAGCAAGTGTTTTATTACCAACGTAACCTTTAGCAGTATTTAAAAGATAATCATAGTCTAAATTTGCGCAGTCAACATTCCGTAAATATATTTCTAATACACAAGAATTTAAAGGCTATATTGATATAGGTGAGCATGTTTTTTTGTATAAACAATAACGACATTCGATTTCAAACGTGGGAAAATTAGCACAGAAGGATTGGAATTTATGAAACAAGTGATGGTGAACAAGTTGAGATTAATGTAGAAGTATTAGTATTTGGATATTCTCTCATGTAATCCTTTTAAATGAGTATTTCGAAAGTTAGGGGCGGGCACAACTCCACCATTATCCTTTTACTTGCTTGGGATTTTGTTAACCATTTTCTTTTGTCTTAGTAAATCACCGACAGAAGGATTTGATAAGCGATCTCCAATTTTTTTGATATGGAGAAATATCGTTCTGAATACCATTTTTCCTTTTTTGTTAACTTTTACGACTTTTTTAGGAAGACAAAACGCTTCATTTTACCATCTCAGTCTTAGTCATTCTAGTCCTTTTGAATTCGGATACGAGTTCGTTCCTTTGCCCAATAAATAAACACAACTCATCTATACCTAACTTATTTCTCAACAATTCAAGTTTAGTAAAATAGGTTCTATGTCAAATGTTGGAGTGAAGTGATATTACACGGCACCCCGATTATCCTAAATGAACCCCAATTTTCTTATATAAATTATTTAATAAAATATCCAAAACTTAAACTATTTAAAATTTCAACTTGCCAATTTTTTAGCGTTTGAATGGCCTTTAAAAATGCCGGAATATTTGCTTCTTCTACCTTTCGGTAAAAGGCTTCTAATCTTTTTTTTATTTCTATCAAATCATTTGAAGTTTTTGCCCAATCAAACCATTCACAGTAAGCCTCTTTTAACTCATACGCCTTCTTTAATTCTTTCGACATTCCTATATATCGGTTTAAGTACCAACGATTCGTTACTGTTAGCTTATTAAATCGTTTATATAATACATGGCGCATATTTTTACATTCTATCGATCATACGAATGCCATTCCTTTTGTACATGACGGCGTACTTCATCTAGTGCCCAGTAAATATAACGACAATAATGAAAGCGATCCGCAATGATAATCGGGCGATTTAATGCCTTCCTAACTGCTGCTTTAAAGCTTGGATTCATGTCCATAACCACAATTTCTACATCTGCACCGTATTTCATCAAGTAATCCTTAATGGTTTCTTTTCTACGATTTGGTAAAATATCAATTGGTTCATGTGTTTCCGCATTGGCAATAATTAATTGATAAGTTCCCGCATCGGTATCTGCTTTATATTCATCAATCGCTGTTTATTGCAAAATAAAAGTGCAGACTTGTGCAAAGAATTTGTACAGAGTCTAGCACTTTTTTAGTGCAAAAAAATAGACTTGCCAGCCACCCCAAGTCATTCTACTGTTAAAGTGTCGAATTTTAGCAGTGGAGGAATGAAAGGATGCTAGCAATGTCTGAAATTAATTGTATCAAAACATTAAGAAATGAAAAAGGATTATCGATATCTACAATTGCGGAAACTTTATCCATCAATTGGAGAACAGCAAAAAAATATGGTGATAAGGATCAACTACCTCAAGTAAAAACACAAATAAAGAAAGGAATGATGTATGACGAAAAATGGGGAGAAATCGTAAGTGATTGGCTTGAAGAGGACTCAAAAGTAAAGAAGAAATTAAGAAGAACTAATAAGCAAATGTATGAAGCCTTGGGAAAAATGGACTTCAAAGGTTCTTATCGAACAGTCTGTAACTTTATAGAGGAATGGAGAGCTAATAGAGATGATGAAATTTCCAAGGGATTTGAACGATTAACACATCCTGAAGGAGAAGCTCAAGTTGATTTTGGGATAATGGAAGCTGTTCATGAAGGGGAAATAGTAGATGTACATGCACTAGTAATGTCATTTCCAGCAAGTAATGTCGCATTAGGAATCCCCCTTCCTTCTGAAAACCAAGAGTGCTTTTTAAGTGGGCTGAAGAAACTTTTTAAACAAGCTGAAGGCGTACCACTTAGTATTAGAATCGATAATCTAACACCTGCGGTGAAAAAAGTGCGTGGTTCCGAAGGAGAAGCACAGTTAACTGATGAATTCATTGCTTTTCAAAATCATTATGGCTTTAAAGTTCAAGTTTGTAATCCCCGAAGCGGTCATGAAAAAGGAAATGTGGAACGGAAAGTTGGTTATATTCGATACAACTTCTTTAGTGTCCCTCCTGTAATGAAGGACTTTGAAGATTTAGAAAATCAGTTATCTGAGAGATTAGTAGAAGACCGTAAACGCATGCACTATCGCAAGGGTGAAATGATAGAAATTTTATGGGAGAGTGAACAGAAGCAATTATTAAAGTTACCTGAAAATGATTATCCAGTTTTTAAACAAATGCCAATCAAATTTAATAAATATAACGAATTCAAATTGGATCAACATCTCATTCATGTGCCAAAGGCGAAGAACTATTCGCAGTTATATTGCGTTACTTTTTGGGATCAGTTTAAGGTCATAACAAATAATGGTGAAGTAATTTTAAGTGATTCAAGACCATATATGAAAAAGCGTAGGTTTATACCTTGGATTGATATATTCAAAGACTGGCTACTTAAACCGAGAGTAGTTGGCCATTCAAGATATACAGAGTACCTACCGGTACGTATAAGGGAATATTTATTAGTCCCATCCTTATCTTTACGGAAACGGAGAATCGAAGAAGTTATTACCCTACTACTTCAGCATGATATGAAGGAAATTGATAGCCAATTTTATGAGTTAATAGCCAATAATGATAAGCTTTCTTCTCATCCTTATGATGTAGAGTGGTCACAGTATGATGCTCTACAGCCAGTAACATCGGGGGTGAGTGAAAATGAATGAAACGATCGAACATTTATGTAAGCAACTTAGATTAGCTCATATCGCTGAGGGGTTCGAGGAAATTCCATTTACAACACCAGATGAATTTGTCTATAAATTATTACTAAAAGAACGAGATGGCCGTGAACAGGCGAAAGCATCTAGAAACATTAAAAAAGCACGATTTTTAGATTACAAAGTACTAGAAAACTATGAATGGCATAAAGATATTTGTCTCCCCTCACATTTAACGAAAGAGGAATTGATGAACCTAGATTTTATACATCGCCATGAGAACATAATTTTAGTCGGAGCACCTGGAACCGGTAAAACTCATTTAGCCTCCGCTTTAGGCCGAAGAGCCTGTGAGATGGGGTTTGAGGTTCGATTCTATCGAGTTTCTCATTTAGTTGAAGAGTTAGAGGATGCTTTAAGTAGTGGTCGTTTAACAAGCTTTAGAAAAAAATTAGAAAAAGTGGATGTCATTATTTTAGATGAAATGGGATATGTACCATTTGGAAAAGATGGTGCAGAGCTGCTATTTCAAATTATCTCAGAGTGTTATGAGCAAAAAAGTTTGATAATTACATCAAATCTAGAATTTAGTCAGTGGAATCGAATATTCGCAGATTCACGTTTAACAGCAGCACTGGTGGATCGTTTGATTCACCATGCCCACATTATTTCATACACGGGGCAAAGCTTCCGTTTAACAAATGCTTTATCGAAGAAATTGTAAAAATACTGGGTGGCAACACTCTGTATAATTAATTGCAAATCTCTGCACTTTTTTCTTGCAAAATACAATCGCGATACATTTTGGTAAATGAACCCCTTCATTTAATTGTTCCTTTACTACTTCTTTAAAGCGACGAATCACTGTTGAGCTTGATGTACCAAGTACTTCAGCTGCTTCTTTAAATGTTTTTGCCTTTATTGAACGGATTCGTACAACTTGATTCCATTCTTTCGAGAAACGTTGATATTTATCCACGAAAGGGGATTTTTCTGAAAAACGTTTCCCACATTGGCATACATAACGACGACGTTTATAAAAAAGGACGGTTAATCGTTCAAACCATTTTAAATGATTAATTTTTTGAATTCGATAATCATGGACTTTTGATGTTATATTCTTGCATGCTGGACATTGATGTTCTTTTTTTGGTATGGAAACGTGTAGAACAATACGTTCCCCCATCTCCTCCACCTTATGAACAGTTACACCTTTTAATCCTGGAATATTCATGTTAAAATTCATTTGCACGTATCACCTTTCATTGCTTGTTTCTCGACAATTCAAGTATATAGAAATCGGTGATTACGTGCTTTTTTATTTATGAAATTTTTTCAAACCCCAACAAATATAATAGAGCCGTAAAATAGTGATGCTGTGTATTTTCATTTCAGAAATTGTTTAAAAACCCTCAGCATATATAATAAAACCCTGCTTATAAGTAAAAAGGTTCTTTGTCAAATAACGTTGGTGAAGGATATTAATCGATTATTACCATGCTCTTAACTAGCCTTAGGCTGTTTGGGAGCGTGGTTGTTTTTGTTCTGTTGTTTTGAGTTTGAAGTGTAAAATAATTCGCTTTTTGTAATTCATAAAATTTCTATATCCATAAGCTACACGATTTAATACTTTAATTTTATTGTTAATCCCTTCAATTTTGCCGTTGTTATAAGGATAATTAAAGCTGTTATGTATATACGGAAGATGCTCTTTCAACGTTTTTATACTAGTCTTCATATAGCTAGAGATTAAAGGATGAACAGGATTTATTAAACAAGATTCTAACATTTTAAAGTCCTTCTCTTCCATTGCTTTCAAAAGGGCTTGATAAAGCTCATAATTCGCTTTTAGCACTGGATCATACGCTAAAATCTCTTCAACGATGCTTGTTTCAAGACGTTGTCCGAATAGCGAATAATATTTGTATTCAACGCTAGAGAGAACCGATTTCTTTTTGAGAATTAGCTTCCAGTAACGCTTCAATCGACGGTACTTTTTCATGTCTTCGTTATCTGAAGTTCTTAGTTGATTCATCACACTGATTCGGCACTTATTCATAGATCGATTGATTAATTGAACTAAGTGAAATCGGTCAATAATTATTTTCGCTTTTGGAAACAGTTCTTTAATGACGCTTACATAACCTGCATTCATATCAATCGTTACCGTTTCCACATTTCGTCGGTCATTTAGGCTGTAATTCACAATGAAATGATTTTTAATTGCGAAGTTATCGCGACGATTAAGAATGTCCAAGATATCACCATTCAACACATTGATATATTCAAAAGCCATTGCCCCTTTTGCGTATTTAAATTCGTCAAAAGAAAGATGCTTCGGAAGCTTAGTATGATGGGGTTTAAGATGCACTGCAACTTCATTAATGACTCGTTGAACCGTTGTAGGTGAAATCGAACAATCTTTAGCGATCGATTTTAAGGATTGAGCTTCTGCAGATTTAATCATTACTTGAACTTTAACATTCTTAGAAATATAACAATTACGTTCAACGATTGGTGTTTTGGCAGTAAAGCTAGTGTTGCATTCTGTACACATAAAGCGTTGCTTTCTTAGTAGTAAATAGGTTGGACTTACCCCGGTAAGAGGTAAAGTAATTCGCGATAATTGAGTTCCGTTCTTAAAAACTGTAAAATTTTTGTTTTCAATACCACACTTTACGCAATGAGTAGGGTTGTAGGTTAATGTTCCAGTGATGTATTTACAAGCTTTTCCTTTAAAAGTCCCTTGTTTTACACAATCTTCATCGAATGTAATATTCAAGTCTTGAATATCAATCAAGGATTTAATACTATTAGAATATGACAAGTGAATTCCCTCCTGAATGATGGTTTTGGTCGACTTTAATTCTACAGGGAACCTCACTTGTTTTCTATTATTAAAATAAAAGAAAATAACGCTAGTGAAATTCCATCACCTTCTCCAACTTTCGGGAGAAGGTGATTTTCATTCACCAACGTTATAAATTGTACAATCGAGTAGGAGGGAGTGATTAACTCCCGACCTCTCACACCACCGTACGTACGGTTCCGTATACGGCGGTTCAATTAAGATGAATAACGCAAAGTTTCGTAACGAACTTTCAGACTTTTCAGCCCTTGGCTTTCCCAATAGGAATTGCCGAGGGTTCTGTGTAATATGGGGCTTTTAGAAATGCGCCAGTACCCTTTTCGGGTGTTTCCCCACTCGTATGCTTTTCCATAAGGAACTTTCAACCGAGTAAGATTTCTGACTCTTGTTTGAGGTTTCTTCCAATTCTTCCATAGACACATCCTTAATCTTCTTTTAATCCAGCTATCTAGTGATTTGAATATGGAACTCGTATCTGCTAATGCAAAATAACCACACCACCCCATTAGATATTGGTTTAACTTCTCGATTCTGTATTCCATGGAGTATGGCATCTTTCTTGAGGTAATCTCTCGTATTTTCTTCTTCATTCGAACTAAACTTGTTTTCGCAAGACGAACCTTTGGTTCTTTATGATTCGTGAAACTAAAACCTAAGAACTTCCGATTCCAAGGACGGTCTACTGCTGATTTCTTTTCGTTTACTTTTAAACGAAGTTTTCCTTCGATAAATCTTTGTACACTCGCCATTACTCTTAGTCCCGCACGTTCTGTTTTCACATAAATATTACAATCATCTGCGTATCGAACGAATTTATGTCCACGTTCCTCCAACTCTTTATCGAGTTCATCTAGAACTATGTTTGAAAGTAAAGGACTTAAAGGTCCACCTTGTGGTGTTCCTTCTTCTGTACTTGAAACCACTCCATTTATCATGACACCGGCTTGGAGGTATTTACGAATAAGTTTTAATAAAGGTTTATCTGAAATTCGTTTCGCTAATGTTGCCATTAGTCGGTCATGATTGACCTTATCGAAGAATTTCTCTAAATCCATATCAATCACCCATCGATAACCTTCCTTTATATAACCCTTTGCTTTCCGAACGGCGTCATGGGCGCTCCTGTTTGGACGGAATCCATAACTCTGGTCCGAAAATGTTTTGTCATATTCCTTCGATAAAATCTGCGAGATAGCTTGTTGAATCAAACGGTCTGTCACGGTTGGGATACCTAGTAAACGCACACCACCATCTGGTTTCGGGATTTCGACTCGACGTACTGGTTGCGGTTCATAGGTTCCATTCAAAATCTGCGATTTAATGCTTTCCCAATTTTCGAGAATGTGCTGTCGTAAGGTTTGTACGGGCATCATATCTACTCCATGGCTTCCTTTATTCGCTTCAACTCGCTTTAGCGCTTGTATCATGTTTTGCCGTTCGAGAATTTGATCCAACATCACCATTTCGTTCCTTTCCGTGATTAGCTTATCTTCTTATGCCCATCTGAACTCCACCCTCCGCAAATACCCTCGTGGGATTCACCACTACTTTCTAAGCGTGAGGTTTCTCTGTTTTCTGTGCTTATTCATTCTAGATGGAAAGCCAAGGGCTAATCTCTCTCAATTGTTCAGTCCTTCCGAGTAATTCTAGACCTACTCGTACTATGACCTCTGCTGACTTCTGACAGTTCAGCTACTTGTCTCCAAGTAGGTTATGAAGGGTACTTCACGTTTCTGTCAGACCTCCCCGGGTAAGCGCATGCACTTTCACACCATCTATCCGCCTCATTTACTTGATATGACCTTCGACAGAAGGAACTTTGTTTTGTAGCGCAAACTCATTCAATCATACCTAGCCTTATATGAGATTCGTGTTCCTCGGACCGGTGTTTTGCCTCCAGCTTCCTTCAGATTCCGCGTCGCCACGGACACCCTTGCTCTTAGCTAACCTCTACTTCTGTCTTCGGGGTTCGGGACTTGCACCCTATAGTTCATACGCATGCCGGGCGCACGCCAGTAAAAAACTCTATGGAATTATCCATAGAGTCAGGTTGTTGACAAAAGACCTTCAGAATGGGCTTATTCTGAAGGTCTTTTGTAATTTTAATAGATTATTGGGTATTTAACCGACTTATTTGGGGTAAAAACACTCTTCGAGTATTATATTTTAGGCCATTTCTGAAGCTTGCCACGTCCAATTAGCAAGCTTTTTTAAATTCATGGCAGCAAAAGTAAGCATCGCCTGCATAGACAATTTTTTAATTCCACGTAGGGTTGTCCATCGCATACCATGCTTTTCTTTTGCATCTGCAAAGACACGTTCAATCGTTTCTTTACGTCTAGCATATATTTGTTTGATATCACTTTGATGACGAAGATGATCCGCTTCCTCTACATGATGTGCCCAAATATGACGTTCAATGATTTTTCTGTGATCCTTACTACTTGTACATTGAGTAAGTAAAGGACAGTTTACACACTGAGTAGGGTTTGATTTATATTGGCGTTTCCCATCTTTAGTCGTTGTCGCATATTTAAGGACTTGCCCTTCCGGGCAAAGATAGCAATCATAATACTCATCATAGACATATTCATGTTTGCGTAAAAATCCATCCTTTGTTTTTGGTCGTGTATAAGGAAGTGCTGGTTGAATATCATGTTCAAATAAGAATTTAGTAATCGCAGGTGTTTTATAAGCAGCATCGGCAGCAACAGCAAGTGGCTTTTTCACTTTTTCCATTACCTTTTCAACAAGTGGTTGAAGCATATGACTATCATGAACATTACCAGGTGTCACAATTGATCCGAGTATAAATCCATAGCGGTCAGCTGCCGCATGAAATGAGTAAGCAAACTGCTTAGTTCGTTCATCTTTTACATAGTAGCCACTTTCAGGGTCTGTCGTACTTTCTTTAATTTCCTTTATCTCTTCTTTTTCAAATTTATCTGGTGGGAATGGTTTCTTCCCATGGTCAATCCGATCTTGATTCAATTCTTCTTGAAGTTTAGCTTCATATGCCCGAGTCTCTTTACGTACCATCTTCTTCTCGAATTTACGTTTATTCGCACTCGCTTTAACATGCGTTGAATCGATGAAAACATGGTCAGCACTTAGTAATCCTTTATCAGCAATTTCTTTAAGTATTCGATAGAAAATCTGTTCAAAGATATCTGTGTCTTGAAAACGACGTTCATAGTTTTTACCGAAGGTTGAAAAGTGTGGTACTTCTGAATGGAAGCCAAATCCTAAAAACCATCGATACGCCATATTCGTTTCGATTTCTTTTATTGTTTGACGCATTGAACGGATTCCAAATACATATTGAACAAATGTCATTTTGATTAATACGACTGGGTCAACACTCGGGCGACCTAATTTAGAATACAGCGGTTCTACTAGTGGATAGATGAAAGAATAATCAATGGCTGATTCAAGCTTTCTAACAAGATGGTCTTTTGGTACAAGTTCTTCAATCGTAATCATCTCAATTTGATCGCGTTCATTTATTTGATTTTTCGACATCATTTCCATTCACCTCAACGTATATTTAGAAGTAGTTGATTGTAGTGTAGGCGGCGACTCCTGCGGGAAAAGCGTGACGGCCGATACCCCGCAGGAGCGTAGCGACGAGGAGGATTGGCCCACGCCCGCGGAAAGCGTCCGCCGAAACGGAAATCAACTAACTTATTCAAAAAGGGTTATTAATTTTATTTTAAAAGAAAAAAGACTGTAGGCAAACTCGAATTTTCGAGTTTGTCTACAGTCTGACTCTATGGAATTATCCATAGAGTTTTTTTAAGTAATAATTATTATTTAACGTAAACTTTAACAGTTTGAGTTTTACCATTAATAGTTAATGTAAGGTTGAACGAATCACCTTCAACAACACCGTTATTACCGCCTACATAAATTTTAGTTGAAACAGTACCATTTGAACGTACTTCAACATCGTCATCATTTGCTGAATTAATATCAGAAATTGTTAAGCCGAGTTTTTGTTTTCCACGGAAGAAAGTAAATTCACCAGTAGATGAGTTAAAGTCATCATTATCTAAATCTTCACCATATTGATCTTCTATATCAAATGATCCTTGTGATAATAATGCTGCATAAATATCTGTAGCAGTGATTACTGTATCTCCACTAGTTACATTAATATCTAATGATTTCAACAGATTACCATTTAATGAATCTGCATCCTCAAGTTCAAATGATGCAACTTTTGGTGTTGCTTCAGCAAGTGTGATTTTATGTTCAATTCGAGATCCATCACCATTAATTACTACAGTAACATCTGTTTCAATACGATCACCAGCATCGCTTAGATTAGTACCAATTTCAGTAATATCTGCTTTTACATCTACTTCATCTGTATCAGTAACTGTTAAATAGTCACCTGCTAGAACTTTATAAGCAATACCATCAGCTGGTAATTCTACTTCTACACCGTTTCCAAGAACACCATATACTTCGATATTAGCATTATCTGCAGGTGAAGCATCATCTTTACCATAAACTAATTCATCACTATATACTTTATAAGAATCAAAGTCGGATGCTTCTACTGTGCGAATTGTAGTACTTAATACATCAGTTACTAAGTTACCTTCCACGTCTCTAGAAGTTAAAGTGAATTCAACTGTAGCATTACCATCGATACCAACAAGATCTAATCCAGAAGTATCAGAAGATGTAGAGACATTATTTTCATTTAATGATTTGCCAGTAATAGTGTAGTTTTTCCAAGATGGAATTGGATTGCCTTCACTATCTCTAACAATGTTTCCATTACTATCTTTTTGGTATGAATCTGTATCAGAGAATTTGTCAAATACTCGACCATATTGATCTTCAATAACAAAATCATCGTAGGCTAACTCAAGTGTTGCCCCTTTATAGATATAAGTGTTAGAATTATCAGCGATTTTTACTAATGACTCTGGATGTGCATTAGGTTCGATATCAAGAGTAATTGAGCTTTCTTCGCCTGATTTATCAACCTCAATATCAATATCAAGCTCTTCTGCTTCGTCACCTAAATTATCTGCTGAATCAAAAGTTAAATATAATTGACCATCTTCTTCAATGAAAGTAAATACAGTAGATGCAGCTGCATTACCTAAAGCAACTCTATCAGCATCCCAGTCAATTTTAATTTTACCATCACGAAGATCATCGTTTAATTCAGCTGCATCTGTAATTGACTCTCCATTTTGGTCATATGCAAATACCGGTACTTTAACTTCTTCGTCACCAGCAACAACTTCATCTGGAGAAGAAAGTTCAATTTTGTACACTTCAGCACTATCAGTAACTTTGATTACAGATGAGCTCTCTTCACCAGTAGCTTTAGCACGGAATGTTACAGTGTTTTCTCCACCTACAATATCATCCTCGTCTACTTCTTCAGAATCGATTGCTATTGCGAAATACCATTTCCCATCAACATTCTTAACTTCAATGTCTTCTTCATCAACTAAAGCGAAAATGTCTTTGTTAGATACATCTACACGTAATCCATCTTGAACTTGTTCTAAAATTGTAGTATCGCCAGAAGCAACATTTTGTTTGTCAGCGTATTCTGGGTCAATCGTAGCACCGAATTGATCTTTAACACTGAAGATAATGTAGAATTCATCACCATCAATTAAGTTTTTAGTGCTTAGTTCCTCGTCTGTTGGGCTATAAACACCTTTAATTTCTACAGAACCTGGTTCAATTTCATCTGAAAGCACTACATCTTGATCAACATCAATTTCAACTTCACCATTTTCGTAAGTAAAGCTGATTGATCCTTCTGCATCATCATCTTCATCTTCATCAACCATTACAGAGATAACACCTTTATAACCAGCAGGGAACTCAATGCTTTCTTCATCGATACCACTGATTTTTAAGTCTTTATAGCGACTTGTTGGGATATCATCTGTAATCTCTTCACCATATTGGTTATAAACAGAGAAAGTAATACGTGCTTCTTTTGCAGTAGCTGTTTCAGTACCAGTTAAAACTAAAGTGCTTGAATTAAATTCGATTGAAGATACTTCTTCACGAGTAGTTTTAATTGAAGCAGTTAATTCTTTTTCAGCTACACCAGTTACTGTTAAATTGTAAGTTGCATCAACGAATTTAGTATCAACTGTTAATACAGCAGTTGTTTTGTCTTCGCTCCAGTCAACATCAGTAACGTTGATTGCAGTTGTACCACGAGCAAATGCGAATTTTGCAGCTTCTGTATCTGCTACAGGAGCGTCGAATACTACTGTTACTTCGTTAACTTTAGTAGCTGTTGCAGATTTAATTGCTCCAACTTCTGTAGATGGAGTGCCTTCAGCTTCGATTGTACGGTGTAAGAATGAAGCGAATTGAGCACGAGTTACTGTGTCTTTTGGATTGAAAGTATTAACGTTAGAAATTCCTAAGTTGCGTAGAGCTTGGATTTCTTCACGAGCTTCTTCTTTAGCAGTAGCAAGGTCAGAAACTGTTAAGTTTGTAGAACCTTCAGCTAATTCTACTAAAGATTTTTTGAATACAGCTTTGTAAGCACGGTCTAAAGTAAGAGCCATGTTTTCACGAGTGATGCTGTCGGCAGCATTTAAGTCACCATCAGAACCTAAGAATACGCCAGTGTCTTTTACTAAAGCAGCGTATTTTACTAATTCTTGGTCAGCAGCGTCAACAGCTACGTCGTCGAAGCGTTGAACTGTGTTGTAGTCAGCTGGGATTTCGAAACCTTGAGCTTCTACCCATTTACCAAGCATTTTAACAACATGTCCACGTGTTAATTGTGCGTTTGGTTTGAAAGTACCATCTTCGTACCCTTTAATGATGCCAGCTTCAACTAATGCGTTGATCGCTTCAGCATGTGAATTGTTTTCAGCAACATCTGGGAATGATGCTGCAGCAGAAGCTACAGGAACGATTGCAGATGCTACTAATGTAGCTGTTGCAGCAGTTGCTACAAACTTTTTGTATTTCTTTGGTTGGTTAGCCATAGAAAGATTTCCTCCTCTAATTCTAGTAATAATTTTAGTTATCCTCACTATTTATGTGTAGAAAACTATTACACATAAAAGTTTAGTAGTATACAAATGGTATGTCAATCATTTTTTAGCTTTAATTACAGAATTGCCTAAACTAATGCTATTAAATAATTACCATTTTTGTATTTTGGATAACATCAAATGTAATCCTATTATGACACAAATACACCTCTAAAACCAATACTTTCTTTCATTCTATTTTTTTACTATTATTTCAATATAATTATATTTATCAAAAGTTACATGAAATTAATAGATTTTGATATTAAATAACAGAAAAATAACTTTTGTAATATAATTATATTATTTATTTTATTTAAGTAATAGTGAGTTTTCTTAAATGAATTATTAGTATATGTAAAGAAATGCACTAATTTTTATCAACTTCGGTAATTTGTGTCTATAATTTTTTAATAGGTAATCTACCCGAATAAGTATATTATAACATTTATGGAATTATGCATAAAAATTTGATTTATTTTTTGCGAGGCAATTAGATGAATTTAAAAGGATTCTTTTAATAGCCCAAAAAAGAAGGTCTAAGCAAATTTGCTTAGACCTTCTTTTCGGGCTACCAACCGTTTCCTTGCAGGGAAAATATATTGCTATATATCATAGAGAAAATCTTACTACTGACTACATTGTAACATCAGAGTAATAAAAGAACAATAAAATATTACAAAGATTACAAAATTATTTTTACATGCATAAATTTGGGCAAAAATGTTTTATCTTCTAAAGTAATGTCTGGTTTTCTTACCATTATAATGCACGAGCTGTAATTTATTCTACTTCTTTTTCGATCCGCGCGCTACCTCTAGTAAAAACAAGGGCAGTGCCATTTGGCGTTTAATGCGCTTTGGTTCTTTCATTAATCGGTAAAACCATTCCATACCTACTTTTTGGAACGCTTCTGGCGCACGCTTTACGGTACCAGCTAAAACGTCAAATGAACCACCAACACCTTGATAGATTGTAGGGTGCAGATGATCTCGATTAGCGTTTATCCAGTTTTCCTGTTTCGGGCTGCCCATTGCAACAAATAAAATATCTGGCTTTGCTTCATTTATTTTAGCAATGACTTTATCATTATCTTTTTCATAGCCGTCTTGTGTACCTGCAATTACAATTCCTGGGTAAAGTTCCTTTAGTTTCTCTGCTGCTTTATCTGCTACTCCAGGTTTACCACCGTATAAAAAGATTGGCTTTTGTTGTTTTGCAGATTCAGCGCATAGGCGCATCATCATATCAACGCCTGTAACCCGCTCTGTAATTTGGCCCTTTTGAATTTTAGACGCAAGGATAACGCCAATGCCATCAGGAATTTGAATTTCTGCTTCATTTAATAATTTTTTCAGAGCAGGGTCTTCTTTTGCTTTTATAATTTTCTCAGGATTGATGGCGACGATTAATGATTTTTCTTTCTTCTCAATTCGATTAAAAATATCCGTAATTAGTTCATCATAGTTTTCTGTATTAACATTAATTCCAAGTACTGTTTCTTTCATATTCTCAACCGTCCTTAAGAAAAGCGCAAACGCCCTGGTCAGCCCCGACAAGCGCTGGAGGGACCTGACGAGTGTGCTCGCACACGTGGGAAGGTACCGAAGCGACCTCGAGGGGCTGGGCGTTGGAGCTAGACATTATTCACTTTTATACTATTATCAGTAAAAAATTGGCAGCGTGCTAATTACAGTGCACACTGCCATTTTATTTTTATTTCGAAGCTTATTATTTATTCTTCGCATCTCCAAGTAAATGGAATTGGAAGCCAGCTTCTTGCCATGATTCGCGGTTTAAGCAGTTTTTCGTATCAAACACAATTTTATTTTGTGTAGAAATTGTTAACGGATTATATGCTTTGAATTCGTTATGATCTGTTAACACTAAGATAATATTTGCATCCTTCGTTGCTTCTTCTAAACTTTGAGTTTGAGTTTCGTGTTTGTTTTCTTTAATATGTGGATCGTATGATACTACTTCTAATCCAAGGTGTTGAAGTTCTTCGATTACTTCTGTTGATGGGCTTTCTCGCATATCATCAACGTTTCCTTTGAAAGCAAGACCTAATACAGCAACTTTACCGCCAGCAATTTTGTTGCGATTTAAAATTGCTTGTGTTTTTTGAGCTGTAAATTTAGGCATACTATCGTTTGTATTGCGGGACATATTGATAATTTGTGCCTTTTCTCCACCAAGCTCTACTAAGAACCATGGATCTACTGCGATACAGTGTCCCCCAACCCCAGGACCTGGGAAGTGAACATTTACACGTGGATGGAAGTTTGCAAATTTAATTGCTTCCCAAATGTTCACATCCAGTAAATCTGCCATTTTTGCAAGCTCATTTGCAAATGCAATGTTTACATCACGATATGTGTTTTCCATTACTTTTACAAGCTCTGCAGTTGTCGCATCTGTTAGGTGAATTTGTCCTTTCACAAATGTTTCGTAAAGCTCTTTTGTTAATTCTGCTGATTTGCGATTAATACCGCCAACAATACGATCGTTGTTTACAAGCTCTTCGAAAATACGTCCTGGAATTACACGTTCAGGAGAGTGTGACACGTAAATATCTGTTCCGATTTCTAAGCCTGTTTTAACTAGTTCTGGAATCATAATGCGTTCTACTGTTTTTGGTGGAACAGTTGATTCTAAAATTACTAAGTTTCCTTTTTTTACATAAGGAACAATTGATGCTGTTGCTTGACGTACATATTCTAAGTTTGCTGTTTTATCAGGATTAATTGGTGATGGCACTGCAACAATAAATACGTCTGCTTCTACAGGCGTAGTAGATGCTGTTAGGAATCCTTCATCTACCGCTTTATTTAGGCGCTCTTGCAAGCCGTTTTCTTCAATGTGTAATTGTTTTTCTTGAATGCTTCTCACAGCTGCTGGATTCACATCGACTCCATGTACTTTTACGCCGTGGTTTGCAAACATAACTGCTGTTGGTAATCCAATATATCCTAACCCAACAACACAAACTGTCTTTGTCATAATTTTCGTTACTTCCTTTCAACTTCGAGAACGAGTGTCTATTTTATTTGTTTTTCGACTAGTTTCTTTTAAGAATACCCATGTACACTTTATCTCATGCTTGAGCTGGTTTGATAAGTATGATTGGGCCGATAATAAGTATCATTCTTAAAAGCCTGTCCAAAATTTATATTTTGCATATGAAACTTTTGAATTTTATTCAATCACGGTATAGTATACAACTTTCCTTTCACTGTGTGAATTAATTTCGTATTTTAATAGAAATTAAGGAAGTTAAATTTCAAAATTTTTGTAGCGATTTAGTCAGTATTTCTGAATTCATATTGCATTTTATAGATTGAATCTGTCTCTACTCTACACATTTTTTATTACAATTCCATTGCATAACGTTTTCTTTTTAATGAATTATCGACTCATACTATGGAAATGCATTCTTAACGCAGTACCTTACCTTTGAATAACTTTTTAAATCTAAAATCACTAGTGTTGCATTAATTTAAATTCACTATTAAAAATACTCAAAATGTTCAATATTATTATTTTATGCAAAGAAAAAGTCCTTTATAATGGATTAGTCAGGTGGTAACCCGTCCAAATCCACTAAAAAAGGACCATCACATGGACAAGATTACACGAAAAACTTCATTTGGACAATGGTTTTCACCTATAAATCTTCAATTATTTGAAGAAAACGTGAAAACGATGAAATTAGATTACTATACGAAAAAATTAACGACAGAGTCATTTCTAAAATTACTACTTTTTGCGCAGCTACAAGAAATTGAAAGTCTGCATGCGCTGGGTGATTGTCTTTTCGATGACCAGCTTCAAAAAGGGATAGACCTTGATTCTATTAGTATTTCTCAGTTGTCACGGCGGTTAAACGGCATAAACCCTGATCTATTTCAAAGGCTTTTCCTTGATTTAGTGTCACAAATTCATGCCAAAACGCATTACACGAAACTCGTGATGCCGTTAAAAATCATTGATTCAAGCACATTGCCACTTAATTTGACCAATCATAAATGGGCTAAATTCCGCAAAACAAAAGCAGGTGTAAAGTTACATTTGCGCCTTGTGTTTATGGAAAAGGGTATATCCTATCCTGAAAAGGCCGTTATGACAACGGCAAAAGAACATGACCGTGGTCAGCTTGAAATCATGGTGGATGACAAGGAATGCATGTATGTGTTTGACCGTGGTTATCTAGACTACGAGCGCTTTGATCGCATGACTGATGATGGCTACTTCTTTCTTTCACGGCTACGCAAAAATGCAGTCATACGGAACGTTTACGATTTTAAGCTACCCAAGGATACAGCTGTTTTATCAGACCAAATGGTGTTGATAGGTACGACTCAAAACCGTGCTGAAAATTACTTTCGGCTTCTAAAAGTGATTGACTCAAAAGGAAATGAACTTCATTTAATTACAAATCGTTTTGATTTAAGCGCCGAAGAAATTTCAGAAATGTATAAATCACGGTGGGCAATTGAGCTGTTTTTTAAATGGATCAAACAACATCTCAGCATCAAAAAGTTCTACGGTCAAAGCGAATGGGCGATTCAAAATCAAGTATTTATCGCACTAATTGTTTTTTGCCTACATGTTCTCGTACAAATCGAGACCAGAAGCAAGCGAAAAACCTTACAGATTAGCCGTTATCTAAGGGCTGCATTGTGGAAACCAGCGAATGTTTGGCTTCGAAAGATTGAAGGAAAAGCCATCCCTTAAATATGCAAATTGTCGTCGTTGCAAAAGTCTAATTGTAAATAAATTTCCAAATGGATGGGGACACCTTTGATTGGGTATTTACTTTTTTGCCTCTAAACAGGGAAGGTGAGTAAACTGAAAATTATGACACTATTTATGCAACACTAGTGATCTAAAATATGTTTACTAGTTTTATTTTTTGGTAATACTAGGTTTAAAAAGGGCTTTTATTTTTAAAGGAGGGAGAATGATGAAGGAATCGAAGCGTTTGACTTTAACGAAAGAGGATTGGCTCTTTGGTATTATTGGCTGCGGGATAGTTTTAGCAATAATTCAAGTTTTCCTGGCCTATTAAATAGGCTTCTTTTTTCCAAAAACTCTATAAAACGAAAGCACCCCCGATTTATATTCAAATCGTGGTGCTTGCTTAAACATAAAATAACTCATTTCATTTTTGCTTTTTGCTCTAACAACTCATAGAAACGCTTTTCATCTCTTTGTTCTAATGCTTCATCAATTAACCGTTCAAAGTTTACCTCTTCCATCTTTCGGATCATCTTTTGCACATCGGACTCCTCTTCCTTAGGCACCAAATTGACCGTTTCTTCGCTGGATGAGGCTTTTTCTAAAATCGGTGATAAATGCTCATGTACATTTGAAATGAGCAGCAGCTGGTAGAGTGGCAAGCGAATAAAACGATTGCCGCGCTGGAACACAAAGATTTCAGAAAGGTTTTCGATTTGCTTCGTATCAAGATTAATGACCATTTCCTTCCCCTCTACCGGTACAAAATGAAACAGTTCGTCATCCTTAACAATCGAAAAATATTGATAAGCAAACACTAAACGAAGGGTTTTTCCCGTCACTTTTGTGTAAAAGGGTTTCATAAATTGCACTTGTATCATACAATCCCTCCTAAAATGGAAGCTTTCTTGCTTTCCCAATTTCGATACAAAACATAGTTGAAAGCGATTTCATTATATATTCTTGAAGTAAGTCGCTTGAAAATAAGAAATTTATTTATATCATACGAACTTCACACCATATTAATGATATAGTCTCCATACTTTTCTTATTTCAAACTTCTTGTTTTGTACGAATTTTAGCGATATTTGTATTATTTTGTAAGCTGCTCTTTATTTTTGATTTGGTCTTTTACGATAGCGTGTCAAAAGGAAAACTTGTGATGATGGAGAGGTTTGTATAGTAAGTGATTCCAATATGTTTAAAATAGCATTAGGGTTTACTTCTTTTAAAGATATATGTAACTTCCCTTTTTCAAAGTCAAAAATTAATTTTTCATAGGAGTAGCCATTGATTTCGATTTTACCAATTTCCTCGTAGCGATTAATTGAAGAATATTGAAGGCGTCGTTTCTTTTTAGGGTCGTTCAAAATTGTTAGTGTCCATTGAAATGCAGAGTTGCCTAATTGATAATTGCTCGTTTGCGGTATAGAAATTTCAAACATTACCATTGTCATTCCCCCATTTCATTTTACCTATTTCCTTTTTTTACAATTTATTGTAATAATTTTCCGAACCCTTTTCCTCTTTCCCCCCGGAGCGAAATATTTTACACTTATAATATAATAATTTCCCAATTTTGGATTAGGAATGAAATGCAGTGAGGCGGTGATGTTATGAACTTTGGCGAGCACTTAAGAGAATACCGTGAAGAAGAATTAAATATTACACAGGGCGAAGCAGCTTATCGACTTAAATTAGTTCCAAATACTTACTCAAACTATGAAAGGTGTCAACGTCCAATTCCTATTGATCTGCTGCCAAAAATTAAAGAAACGTTTAACATCCCAGATGAACAATTTTTAGATATGCTCCTCGATCGACCGCGCAACAAAAAGAAATTATCAGTAGAAGCTTTAACAATGCAAACTAAAGATTTGCGTGAACGTTACATCATAAGCTTCGGCGAATCCTATTTTGAGCTGCTTCAAGAATCTCCAGAGCTTCGGCAGCTGCTAGGATTCATCAAGGCACAAGATGCAAAAAAACGTCGCCTATTTCTAAACGCTATAAAGTCCATTTTGTTAGTATATGATGATGCACTTAGTAAAGGCGGTTCTGAATTAAATAAAGAAGAAAATTAACTTTTGCCTCCTATGCGAAAGTACTTTGAATAGGAGGCTTTTTTGAATGGTCATTTACTTAGTATTGAAAAGAGGATTGGGGGTTTTCAAGACTATGTTTCCAAAAAAATATAATATTACTAATTTCTTTTAACAAAGCCAAAATAATTATAGAATGGAACTAGGTCTAAATTAATTTTGGAGGATTTAATATGAAAACTAAGAAAAGTGGTAAGAACTTGTTTACAGCAGCTGCTGCTCTTACAGTGATTGCTTCAACGGTTACTCCAGGTGTAGCAAGTGCAGCCCAATTTTCAGATATACAAGGAACTTCACTTGAAGGAATAACAACCGAGCTAGTAGATATGGGAATAATTAGCGGTTATCCAGATGGAACATTCAAACCGAATAAAGATTTAACACGCTCGGATGTAGTAAAGCTAATCGGTAAATATTTAATTGTAAATGGATACAAAATTCCATCAGACTATAAAACAAAGATGCGTTTTACAGATTTAACTTCAAATTCAAACGATGAGCTTCTTCAGTACGCTGCATTAGTAAAAGACGAAGGTATTTTTAATGGGGATAATGGTAAATTAAATCCATCAGATAAAATAACACGTGAAAATATGGCAGTTGTACTTGTAAATGTACTATCGACAATTCATCAATTTGACTATACGACGTACGTTGACAATCAATCTTTTAAAAATGAGGTAGTAGATTTATATAAAGCGAAGGAAAGTGCACGCCCAGCTATAAATGTTCTAGATTATTATGATATAACGAAAGTTGAGCTTTTCAACCCGAAAAAAATTGTAACACGTGTCCAATTTGCTCAATTTCTATACAATCTAACAAAAATAAAAGAACCGAATCTTTCCGTAACTCAAGTTGATGTCATTTCAAATAACCAACTATTAGTTACACTTTCTGATCAATCTACACACTATGTTACGCTTTCAAACCCATTAACCGAGAACGTACAAGAAACGGTAGAGTTCGAAATCGATGGTATTCAATATAAGGCGGTTGTTGAATATGAAAAAGAGGAAAATGAAGAGCCAACTACTAATCCTGATAACGGATCAACAGATGACGATACTAAAATATCAGATTATAAAGTAGAAAGCGATGCGCTTCTATTTGCAGTTACTTCAGATGGTAAATTTATCGAATCAGATGATGCAAATATCCAAGTATTCGGCTTAATTGGAGACAATGAAGTTGAACTCCCTAGCAGTGCATATAATATAACTACCGATAGTAAATATTTAACAATTGAAGGAAACCGTGTAACTGCAAATCCCGAAGCAATTGATGCTGATGGTATTTTAGAAAATGAAACAGATAAATATGAGGCTGAGATTCGTATAACTATTAATGAAACTGGTGAAACAATTACACATAGCATTACTATTTCTCGGGAAAATGTAAAGGCTAGCGGTAAATTCGAGCTGATTGATAAAAATTCATTAAGTGAAAAATTATTAAAAGATATCGAAATTGATATTTCAGAAAATGATTTGCAATTAACTACTAGTGATTTGTTCAGTGAAATACTAGAAGAAGGCTTCTTTGAAATCGAAGACCAATATGGCAATGAGCCCCTATCAATTAATGCTTCTACTGGTGAAGTAATCTTCTTTGATGGCTCCTCAGATTATATTAGACCAATTATATCTGAAGTTAATTCATCAAATGATGACGTTGTTATTTCTTCAAACGGCACTAGCAGCACAACGATTAAATTGGGTGAAAACGGTCTAACTGAAGGAGATTCATTCACTCTTACACTAACAATTGATGATGCATCTCAGTCGATTAGGGTTTATATTAGATAGTTGAACTAGCGGTAACTTTAAGGAAATTAGGATTTCAAATAGAATTTTTAGAGCATGTTTTGAGTGAAAATTTTTCAAAGCATGCTCTTTTTTTGCGGCATGTTTTAAGATTTGCATGCTTAGAGCATTATAGGGATTTTTACGCGGTTTTAGGTGATATTTATGAGGTTTGTCTCTTTTTTACGCGGTTTCAGGCTATATTTACGCGGTTTGCCTCTTTTTTACGCGGTTTTCGGAATTTTTACGTACTTTCGCAGATTTTTTACGCGGTTTGTATTTCTAAATTTATTTTAAGTTCTTATCTATGTTTTAAAGTCACTTCTTTTTAGTAGGTCTGTGACTTTTTACGCGGTTTCAGGCAATATTTACGCGCTTCTCGGGGTTTTTTACGCACTTTCGGGGTTTTTTTACGTGATTTGAATTTTTGGAGGTATTTTGCGTTCTTATTTATTTTTTAAAATAACTCTTCTTAGCATGTCTGAGATTTTTATACGCGGTTTGCTACTTTTTTCTTTAGCATTGAAATCACCCATTTCATAAGTTTTACTTTTCTGTAAACAAATTAAAAATAGATTAATTTCCAAGTATACAAAGGCAATACTTCCTGTTTTATGATTGAGGTGATTAATGAGGAGAAGTAACGAATATACACCTTGCAAAAGTGGAAACATAGGCTAGCCCTTAAATAACGTAGTCTTTTGGCTTTTGCTCGTAAAGAGAAGTACAAGGTACAAGTATGCATTATAATAATCAACAAAGCTAATAAACCACTTATTGGGAGAATAATTCTCAAAAACATTAAGAAAATATCAATTTAATAAAAGACTAGGTTATTTGAACCTAGCCTTTTGAAAAGTCCTTTACTGACCTCCTTGCTCTTCCCACTTTGGCAATTCTTCACCGAAGTTATCAAAAATTGTAGACATCCTGTTTACTAATGCTTCATTGTAATGTTGACCTAAAATAACATCAATGCTATTATTATCCGCCTCATATTTTGCGATCACATCTAGAGAATGCTCCAGAGTATCTTCCCATATTTTTTGACTTTCATCTAAAAGTGGCGAAACGCCATCAAAATATTTTAGGATAAGGTCCATATTTTTCTCATACATCTCTTTGTCTTCCAAAAGATTTTGCCTTAAATCGTAATTGCTTGTAAAATTATCCACACCGCCGTTATCTTGATAATAAATACTAACCATATTTTCGACTATACCTTTTACATGTACACCTAAATCTGTATATGTGGGTTGCTTAGCCTGTTCTTCTGCTGGTGGCTCCAATTCTTCTGATGGTTGAATTTCAACATTTGTCTCATGGATTTTCCATTGGCCATTGTCTTTTAAATAAGTTGTATCAACAGTCCCACCGTCTTGTAAAAATTTTGGTTCATAAGTTGAATGGAGAGTAAACTCATTTTCATTATGAATTGTTATATCAACAGAATCTGCTTCTTTAGCCATACTAACTGTAAACGGCTGATCACACGCTACACAATGATTTGTAATATAGTCATAGTAATAGGATTCAATGTATTCTTCCGTCATATAGGGTTTTAAGCGATTAGTTAAATCATCTGCGATTTCTACATAACTGAGTTCAGGGTTCATCGTATAGAAATAGTCAAAGTTTCCGTAGTAATACATATCAACAGAGCCAACTATTTGATTAATTAAGTACAGGTTATAGTGATCAATTTCAATAGCTTTTTCTAAAGTAATCTCCTCTAAAGCTTTTTCTTCTGTTTGTTCGTTTAAATTACTTTCTTCTGTTTTAATTTCTTTTTGTTCTGAAGCAGCTGAATTCGTCATCTCTTCCTTTTCACTACTGCAAGCACTTAATAAAAATAAAAGCCCGAGAATATATATTATTCTATTCATAATCTCCTCCTTAAAATGTTAAAACATTAGGCATAAACGATTGCTATTAAAGAGGGAAGCTGGTGTTTTACTCGCACCCTTGTATTTTATACGTAGAGTTTAATAAATTATGAAAGTCACCTAGGGCATATTTTTAATTTGTATTATATTCATCTAGGAAATTAAATGTACGTTCTTTTTCCCATTAAGGCTCCCTCATCAATTTGCTTACAAAACACTTCGTATCATTCACCAAAATATCTCCACCTTAAAAATCTCCATTCAAAAATTTATAAGCAATCTTTGAGCAGACACAATCCTTTTGCTTATCAATCCTTATATTTCAAGTTATAATGGAAGGACAGACTTTTTTAGGAGCGATGGTATGGGGTTATCAGTTTCATCACTTGCGCATGAACATAAAAATTTTATTTTAGAACAACTTGAACAAATTGAGCGGACGTTGCATCCTTCAGTGACCGAAGATGAAGAGCTTGTACGCCGCGCATTGTTTGCCGTGCGAAACAAATCGGTTGTGTTCGAACGCTACATCCCAACAACGAGCGTTTTATATACTGCTGTCCAAGATGTTCGCCCGACAGAAGTAACGGTTCACTTCAATAGTAATGTCATTCAATGCAGCTGTCCTCAACAAGATTGGTGTCGTCATAAGGTCAGTGTAGTTCTTTCACTCTATCAGTACCTGGATTCTGTCCAAGACTGGTCGGCGAAATGGCGTGCCAAGAAGGGTGTTAACTTGCATTTACTAGCATCTAACCGAACACCGGAAAACTGGCTTAGAATGGTCAATGAAGTGATGGCGCATTTATTGCCTGAAGGGCGTCAAATTGAGCAATTCCTCATTTCAAACATTGCTGAAAATGCACTTAGTAAATTAAAAAAGCACTTGCCTTTTGAACGGGAATGGCAGCCGATATACAACCTTTTTATGGAAGTAGCCGTGCTTAATAAATTATGGCAACATATTTTTCAAACTGATACGAATTTAAAAAATGATTACTTTGAATACTTTTTTGATAGAAGATTTGAAACGATTCAAAATTATGTACATGAAATCTCAGGAAAATCCCGTCTTTTTGCAACTGATCCTTTTTTTGATGTGTTGCAATCATTAGTTCGAGAGCTTTTACTTGAGCAAAAAGAGTATATTAGCAGAAGACTGAACTTATATTTATTATTTTGGGATACTATATTTATCGAAAGAAAACGGATTGAAGAAGAATGCGATATAATTCAAAACCTTATTGAAAGTCCTTCGTCAAATCCAAATTTAAGTGAAGATGTTCCACTTCCAACAGTGCTCGCTCTTTTTCATATATTACTTAAAAACTACGATGAATTAAGAGAAATTTTAACTACAATTCGTCCAGAACAGTTAGATATTTATTTTGGTTTAGCAAAGTTTTCATTTTCACATAATGATGAGGTTGCTGGAGAAATGATTTTAAGGGCAACGGTTCCTCATTTAAATGAATTTATAAATAAATATCTATTGCCTCAACAGCGTCAAATGTCAGTACGTCGTATTAATTTATTATTTGACAATATTAAATTAACTGAGCATGAGGAATTAATGCTATATACCGCTTTTGGAGTTTACGGGGTTCAGCCTTACTCAAATTATTTATTAAAAACAAAACGATATGAGGATTGGGCAGCTCTTCATCAATTATACCCATCATCCATTTCTTACTTAGAGACTTGTGGTTTAAAAGAAGTACTGGATGAGGCGCCAGAAGTAACCCTTCCACTTTATCATTACTATGCACTTGAAGAAGTGAAACAAAAATCACGTATGAATTACAAGCAAGCAGTTCGTATTTGGAAAATGATGAAGTCCGCAGCAAAAAAGAGCGGTAAAACAAACTATTGGGCAGACTATATCCAAACTGTGCGTGAGCAATATAAACGTTTGAGAGCATTACAAGAAGAATTAGAGAAAGGAAATTTACTGGTATGACAGATATTCAATTTACAACACCATTTACGAAGTTACTTCGGTTAAAGCTCGATGAACAACAACCAGGTTTCTTTTCTGTTGCAGCAGTAAATGAAGATGGTTTGATTCTTCCTACCACGGACTGGTCGCATTATTTATTTTATCGCTATGAACCGAACTTTTATGGGTTAAATGGAACTATTGAAGATAATGAAATTAGATTGACAGTCTCAGAATTAATGGATTTATTTTCTCCAGCATACCAACATCCGTTTATTCAACAAACCGGAGCGGATGAACAATCAAAATTGCTCCTTTCTACCATAAATGCACTTCAGCTAGTTTGGAACAATAGTGCACTTTGGGATTATGCTGTCATACAAGAAGATGAAGGGACAGTCAATATAGCGTTTGATTTACCTGCACAATTTGCTGAAGATGAGTTTGTTCAAAAAGCCTATGGAAAATTTGAGGTTAAATTAGATGAGTGTGCTTCAATTCTTACTACTGCTGTTATACAAAAGCTAGCATTCGCTGGATTAACAGTAGGAGATATACCAGCCTTACTACCTTTCTTTAAAGATGGTGGTTGGCCATTGAATAAAGAGCGATCAGTCGGCAATGTAAAAGTTGCACTCCGATTAAGCGAGCCTGAAGATACATCATCAGAATGGCTTCTTGAAACAGTTTTAAGCTCGGTAAAAACGCCAAAACTTTGGACTCCTGCTGTTAGAAAACGTCGTTTGCCTATTGAACGGGCACTCCCTGATAAGTGGTTGCCGTTTGCAGATGATATTACTAATTTACAAAAACAAATGTTGGAATTAATGGATTTAAGCCATTCCAACGTTACATCTGATACATTTCTACACGTTACATTAGAAGAATCAGATATTCGAAAACTTTTACGGGATGACTTTGCAAAGCTTAGTGCACTTGGGTTTGAAGTTATCCTCCCTGCTTGGTTAAAAGAATTAAAACAAACAAAAATGCGCGTTCGTGTAAGTGCAAGTAATCAATCTCAACGTTCTGTCGCAGGCTTAGATGATATTTTATCATTTAAATGGCAGCTTTCAATTAATGGTGAGGAAATTAGTCCTGAAGAATTCCGAAAAATTGTAGATGAAAATCGTGAATTTATACAAATTGGCAATGAATGGTTCCGAATGGACGCAAATTGGATGAATGAAATTCGCGAGCTAATGGACCAAGCTGAAAAGGAAAACTGGACTGTTCGCGAATTATTGTTCCGTGAGCTTCCAGAAGAACTATCTGCCCCAGTTGAGGAAGAGGAAGATGACGAACGTGACGATCCTTTATTTGCATTTGAAATGCAGCGCTCATTAAAAGATTATGTGGATCAGCTGCAGCATAAAAAAGGGCTGCCTCACGTTCAAATTCCGAAAAGTCTACAAGCACAGCTGCGTCCTTATCAGCAAGAAGGATTTGAGTGGCTTGCTTTTATGCGTGAACAACAATTTGGGGCTGTTTTAGCCGATGATATGGGACTTGGTAAAACCGTTCAGTTAATAAGCTATTTGCTTCATACGTACGACTCGTTAAATGAACATCAGCCAACATTAATTATTTGCCCTACCTCTGTTTTAGGGAACTGGCAAAAAGAATTATCCCGTTTTGCGCCAAGCTTAAAAGTGCATACTCACTATAGCTCTTCTCGCATAAAAGACGAAGCGTTTACTAAATTTATTGAAATAGAGCAGCCAAAAGTTGTGTTATCTACTTACGGAACAATTTCTCAAGATATTGAGTTTTTACAGTATATAGATTGGGCTACAGTAACGTTAGATGAAGCCCAAAATATAAAAAATATGCAAACTCTTCAATCTCGTGCAATCCGTAAGTTACAAGGAAAACACCATATTGCCTTAACGGGAACGCCTATTGAAAATCGACTTTCTGAATTGTGGGCGATTTTTGATTTCATTCACAAAGGCTATTTAGGCAGCTTCGGAAAGTTTCAGGAGCAGTTTATTGTTCCGATTGAACGTGATGAATCTGAGCGGCATAAACAGATTTTACGTTCTAAAATTCGTCCATTCTTGTTAAGACGTACGAAAAATGATCCAGATCTAATGCTAAATTTACCTGATAAGCAAGAAAAGAAAGAGTTTTGTGCTTTAACAAATGAACAGGCAGCACTTTACGAGGGGTATATTGAAGACACAATGGCTCAGCTAGAGGCAATGACTGCTTTTGAGAAAAAAGGCCGCGTGCTGCAAATGCTTAGTAAACTAAAGCAGCTATGTAATCACCCTGCCCTTTATTTAAAACAGCCATTTGATGATGCTAGAACTATGCTCAATCGCTCGGTAAAGCTGAAAAGAATTGTTGAATTAGCGGCAGAAATTGTTGAGAATGGAGAGCAATGTATCATTTTCACACAGTATATTGGCATGGGACATTTACTCCAGCATTGTTTCTCAGAGCTTTATGACATCGATGTACCTTTCTTAACGGGAAGTATGCCGAAACAACAGCGTGATCGATTAGTTGATGCATTCCAGGCCGGGGAGTTTCCGATTTTCTTACTATCACTAAAAGCTGGAGGAACAGGATTAAATTTAACAGCGGCAAACCATGTATTACATGCTGATCGATGGTGGAATCCAGCTGTTGAAAACCAAGCAACAGACCGTGCCTATCGAATTGGGCAAACTCAATTTGTTCAGGTGCATAAATTCATAACCATTGGTACGATAGAAGAAAAAATTGATAAAATGATTGAAATAAAATCTGCACTGTCAGAAGAACTTATTCAATCAAGCAATTGGTTAACAGAGCTACAAGAGGATGAGTTGATGGATTTATTGATGTTAGATACTGCTGTAGTGAGGTAACGTATCTCCCTTTAGCTATCCTACGAGATAGTTAAATAGTGGTATCTTCCCAATGGTCTTAACTTGTATACAAAGCTTATTAAAAATGTTTCAAGCTAGATTCTTTCCAGTAAAATAAGTTACTTGATTGAAAACAGAGTCGAGTTGGTATCGACTCTGTTTTACAGTCTCGTTATCCTTTTTCACTTTTCCAAAATTCTATATTCAGTTGTTAGTTCTCTACTTTTGAACCTTTATAGATGGCAGGTACTTATGTAGAGTTAGGAGAAATGGGATCACTACTGTGCGGTCAGCAGCAGTGATAAATTTATCAGCTCCCTTGCAAATTAATTTTTAACAAAATGCATACCTAAGAAATCTTAAACAACTTCCACAAGAACTTCCCATTTACTAAGGAACAGGCAATGCTTCATTTTTTTCAGGAAGTACAAAATGCTTTTCCACTTCCTGATTTTTATCACCTTGTTCAGAACGGGATTTTAATGCATAAAATCGGACATCATCGACAACAACTTCAGTAGTATACACTTTCGAATTTTCCTTATTTGTATAAGATCGTGATTGTAAACGGCCGTTAATTCCAATCAATGATCCTTTTCCGCAATATTGTACGATTCTCTCTGCAAGCCTTCCCCATGCAATGCAAAGAACAAAATCGGCATCAACATTACCTTGGCTATTTCGAAAGTTCCGATTAATGGCTAATACGAAGCTTGTTTGTAGTCGACTTTCAGTGAGCGGTCTTAAAACAGGATCCCTTGTTATTCGACCGACCAGTCCGACTTGATTCATTGAATCACCTCCTTCCATTTCCTTCGTCACTATCATAATTTGTAATGCGAAAACTGGCAAAATCTGAAAAATAGAAAGTTCCCCATTTTTCGACTTGAAATTTCCTTTTTCAAAAGCGGACAAATACTGCATTTTTCTTGTGGATATAGAAATGGTGAGTATTAAGGGATTTTTAATTGATATAGGCAAATAATAAATTTCACAATTTTTCTATGTTATACTTAATATAACTAAAATCTGCAGGAGGATAGTGAATGATGAAGACTTTTAAAATGCTCTCGTTTGATTTGATAAGTGAAAATGGAGGACAAAATATACCAATAATCGACGGGATTGTTATAAACCAAGAAAATAGTCATAAGTCTTGGATATTAGAGCTGTTTATTTCAAAAGAATTTCAATCTACATTTCAAAAGTTCAAAGCATCTGGTGAAATATTAGAAGTTCATGTCATCATTTCTTTTCCTGACAATGAACCTGCGCCATTCAAAGTGATTGTAAGTGACATCAGTGAAATCGGGGATCGCATTACGGTTTTATTAAAAGGAACAATTATAACTCAGCGAAATAAATATGCAGAACAGCTGCTAAAAATGTTGATAAATGAAAACTTGCCGAACGACGAATTGCTGCAACGCTTTAAACAAGGCATGCGCGAGCGTCCAAGGTTGAAGGAATCGTAATTTTAACGAACGGAGTAAGATACTCTTCTACAGCGGATCTTGCTTCCTGTTTTGATTACATGCTTTCACATCGACGACATTACAAAATCACATAGATCAAAAGAAAAGAAATCACCTCAATTTCAAAATTGAGGTGATTTCTTTATTATTCATCCTGAGCGTCACGATCACGGACATCCTTGTTGTCTTCAATGATGTCTTCTTGATTATCGTCTAGGATGCGTTCATCATTATTTTCTACAGTACCAGAAACGCCATTTTGACCAGCACCGTTGCTATTGGATGCATTATCATTGTCAACAGCACCATTATTTGTACCATTTCGATTGTCATCATCATTTAGTACACCGTCGTTGTTGTCATTCGTTCCATTATCATTATCATTATCTAGAACGTCATTGACACCTTCTTCGACATCATTAACACCTTGGTTGACACCTTCTTCAACATCATCAACTACATTGTCGTTATCATCAACGGCATCGTCATTATTGTTACATCCAACTAAAAATGCTGAACCAAGCATGAAGGCAAATACGGATTTTTTCCACATAAAAAACGTTCCCTCCTTTCAAGTTTTACACTCCATCACATACGGATGTGATTATTTATAGAGTGCCCGACAAAGGAGGGAACTATCCTAAAAAAGACGAGTCTATTTTAGATTTTCTTCAATATCCTGACATGGAAGAAAAAATCCTTTTTGCGACTTTTATGCATCAAAGGATAATGTAATGAGACAGGGTCTTATTTATTATTTAACTTTTCTTTTAATAATTGTTCAATATATGCAGCCTCTGCTTTACAACCATACGTATAGCTTGTACCAAGTTGTTTTTGCAGCTTTTCAATTGAATCAATTTGTTTTTTCGTCGGTTTTTCATTTAATACTTTTTCAATCGTTTCATCGATTTTTTTTGCAATCTCTTCATGGAACTCTGAGCTCACTAAAACTTCTTGAGGAACTTTGTCAAACCAAGCAGCATTTTCAGTAAAATATTTTTGCCAGTTTGCTACAAAGTCTTCCATCGAGAATTTTTCCTCATCCCAACCGATACTTGCTAAATATGATTCAAAAGACGTTGAGATGGATCTAGTGATGCTTATCTTTACGCCTGAAGATAACTGTTTATACATCTATTTTTTAACCTCCTACGTTTAAAAAGCAAAACTATACATAAACCTAATCGAACCTTTTTATTTTATATCCTTCGCCAATAAATTGCAAATTCGTGGCATTTCTAAACAATGTAGAACATATTAATATAAGTTTTATTGGTAAAGGATAAAAAACGTTACTTCGGTTGAACAGGTCCAATTGCAAATAAAATATCTGTTTCACAAACAAGTTCGCCATCAACTGTTGCTACAGCATGGCCTTTACCCATTGCTCCGCGCAGTTTGACAAATTCTACCTCTAATTTTAATTGATCTCCAGGGATTACCTGACGTTTAAATCGGCAATTATCAATACCAGTTAAAAATGCAAGACGTCCTTTAAATTCTTCTGATTTTAATAATGCCACGCCGCCTACTTGTGCAAGCGCCTCAACAATTAAAACACCAGGCATTATTGGATAACCTGGAAAATGTCCGTTAAAGAACTCTTCATTAATTGAAACGTTTTTGATACCCACTGCTCGTTTGCCTTCTTCGATTTCAATAATGCGATCCACTAATAAAAATGGATAGCGATGTGGTAAAATTTCTTGAATTTGATCAGCTGTTAACATTCACTTAAAACCCCCAAAATTTTTCAATATAAAAAAACAGTATAAAACTTCAACAATTGCTTAATTTAAATAGGGATAATCAAATACAGAAATTAGTTGCTCACATCTAACTAGGCATTAGAGTGAGCAACTAATAACTTATACTATCTATTCTTTCCCATTTACTATATCTAATATGTGCTGCCATGTTTTCCATTTTAGAGCATCTAACGGCTCACCGTCTCCAATAACGCCATATCCAATCATCAGCCCTGCACATGCTGCAATGAAAAGTAAGAGAAGGATAAAAACTAATCTTAACCATATTGGAAATAGACGAAAACTCATCCAACGTATAGATGTTTCCTTTGTTTTATCGCTTCTTTTTTGTTTTCTTTCTTGAGGGACGGAATTGGTTTTTGTTTCATTTGTCATTCACTTTTCCCCCTTTTAAAACACTGCTTTTAGTTGCAACATATTTAACGAATTCCGTTAATTAATCCTAGCATTTGATCGGCAATTGAAATTGCACGTGAATTGAACTGATATGAACGCTGAGCATTAATTAAGTCTGTCATCTCTTTTGAAAGATCAACGTTTGACATTTCAAGCTTGCCCTTTGCAATTCCAATTTCATTTCGCGCAGCACCTTGTAAATTTGTTAACACGTCACCTTGATTATATCCTAACTCATTTAAATTCGCAGGCAAAGCAATATATGTACCTGAAACATGCTCCATAACTTGAGGCTTTTGAAGTTCTGTAACCCCTAATTCAAAGCTTAGTGTTTCACCATCTTCATAGTTGACTAATAACATTCCGTCATTTGTTAAGTTGAAGTTTTTCACATTGTCAGGGAAGTATATCGCTTGCCCGTTAGAATCTGCTACTGCATAGCCATCCCCATTTACAAGCATAACCTGTCCATTTGCAACTGGTGAAACGTAAAAATCTCCTTGACGGGAGTACACGACACGTTGACCGTTTTCATCTGGCATAAGGATATTGAAATATTGTTTTTCTTTTGTAAAAGCAAGGTCTAAATCACGATCCGTATTCTGTAAATTACCTTGGGCATGGTTAGTTTGAATTTGACCTATTCTTGCTCCGACTCCGTAACGAATTCCAACAGGTGATTGTCGGACAGTTGTATCCATTTCATCATTGTTAAATTGTTGATATAAAAGCTCAGAAAAACGTGCTTCCTTAGTTTTATATCCTACTGTGTTGCTGTTTGAAATGTTGTTGCTTATTGTATCGATTTGACTTTGCAGCTGATTCAATGTGTTGCTAGCTGTGATCATTGTACGAAGCATTTATAATCCTCCACTCTTAGGTGATTAAACTCTGCCGATTTCATTAACAGCCTTGTCCATACTCTTGTCATATGCTTGAAGTACTTTTTGGTTTGCTTCAAATGCACGATAAGCTGTTAATAATTCTGTCATTGATTGTGCTGAATCTACATTTGAGCCTTCTAAATAGCTTTGTTGCATCGCAAATGTAACGCCATCTTGTCCATAGGCAGTTGGAAGATTTTCACCATCAACTGTTCGGAATAAACCATTATCTTGCTTTAACAATTCATCTGGATTTGCAGAGAAAGAAACTCCTAATGTTGCAACTTGCTGATTATTTACATAAATATTTCCGTCTTGCGAAAGCTGAAAATTATCATCTTGCAATTGAATACGTTGCCCTGTATTAGATAATACATACAGTCCTTGGCCATTCACTAAGTAACCCCGTCCATCTAATGTAAAGTTCCCATTTCTTGTATAAGCTTCTCCATCCTCAGGATGTTCCAGTCTGAAAAAAACCGTGCCTGTTTGACCAGATTCTTCATCGATAGGCATCGAGCCATTGATTAAAGCAAAATCAGTTGTTAGATTCGTTTCATAGATTGACCCTTGTGTATAGTTCGCAAGTGTTTCTTGCAGGTACACGCCTGTATTTAATGCACCTATTGGATCTTGATTTCGGATATTCAAGCCTTTTTCAGTTGGAATGTTTGTATCTCCGATTGCTGAAAGCAGCATATCTGGAAATGAACGAATTGTAGATTGATCTGCTTTAAAACCAGGTGTATTAGCATTTGCCATATTGTTTGTCAGTATTTCTGTTTTCCTTTGTTGTGCAATCATTCCTGTTGCAACAGTATAAAATCCTTTAAACAACCGAATTCACCTCTTTTTCAAATAAAGCTTGATAAAACTCCGTTTAAACTTATTGAATTATGTGATTTTTTAAATTCTAGAACCAGGTGAACGATCAATATTATCCAGCATTAAGCCCGTACCAATTGCTACACAGTCCATTGGGTTGTCCGCTATAAAAACAGGTACTTTTAATTCGCGAATTAATAATTGATCCATTCCGTGCAATAACGCTCCACCGCCTGTAATAATTACTCCACGATCGATAATATCTGCTGATAACTCAGGAGGTGTTTTCTCTAATACATTTTTCGCAGATTGTACGATTAATGACACGGATTCATGTAATGCTTTTTCAATTTCAGATGAATGGATTGTAATTGTTCTTGGTAAACCTGTTACCATATCTCGGCCACGAATTTCCATCGATTCGTTGCGGCTGTCTGGGAAAACAGTTCCAATATTAATTTTGATTGATTCGGCTGTACGTTCACCGATTAATAGTTTGTATTCTTTTTTTATGTATTGCAAAATGTCGTTATCGAAAACGTCCCCTGCTACTTTGATTGATTCGCTTGTTACGATATCTCCCATAGAAAGGACTGCTACGTCTGTAGTACCGCCGCCGATATCAACTACCATGTTGCCGCTTGGCTGGAAAATGTCCATTCCTGCACCAATTGCAGCTACTTTTGGTTCTTCTTCTAAGTATACTTTCTTACCGCCGGATTTTTCAGCAGCTTCACGAATTGCTTTTTGTTCCACACTTGTGATATTTGTTGGACAGCAAATCAATATGCGTGGTTTTGAAAACATTCCTTTTAAGTCTAGTTTATTAATAAAATATTTTAACATCGCTTCTGTTACATCAAAATCTGCAATAACGCCATCTTTTAATGGACGTATCGCAACGATATTTCCAGGTGTTCTTCCTACCATTTGACGTGCTTCTTCACCTACAGCAAGTACTTTATTACTATTTTTATCGATTGCAACAACAGAAGGCTCGTTTAGTACAATTCCCTTTCCTTTTACATAAATAAGCACATTTGCTGTTCCTAAGTCGATACCAATGTCTTTAGACAACATTATATTTCTCCTTCCTGCTATTTCCAACTTTTTCACGTTCAAGTATCTTTTATCTTTATCTTGAATATTTTATCATATTCGAATATTAATTACATCTTAATTTGTTAAGCAAATTTCCTTATTTAAGGAATATAGGGTTATTTTTCTACCATTTTTAGTTCTATGACTTTATACATAGTAAAAAAGCATTTAGTTGACTTTTAAAGCCAAACTAAATGCTCTTTCAGTGTTGTCGGGACTGCCACTTTTTACGTGTCGCCTCGCCCCCCCGCAAATGACGGATTGATTTGTGATATGCTAAAATTTCTTTTACCTCATTTGCTAATTGTTCATTAACTAGGAATAGTCGTTCAGTTAAATCTTTATGGACTGTACTTTTCGAATAGCCCGTCATTTTCGCAAGGACACGAACCGTTTCACCCGTTTCAATAAGCAGCTCTCCAAGCCGAACGCAGCGATGCCTAATGTGCTCGTGCACGTTCTCTTCCTTTCTATCGGATATAAGAATGTGCCGTTTTGCTAACGAGAGGTGTTTTTTTCAACATGTACATATTGCGAGTGTTTCATTGAAATTTTTGCAACTAGCGATTTAAACGTTTATTCACAATATGAGGTATTTCGGAAATTCAGAACCATTTTTAGTAAGAAAACTGCAAAAACGCCCATTAACCTCATTTAGACGTTGAAACTCCTGCAAGGTTGCAAGTGAAGCTTAACGCTTTTGAGGATATGGACGTTTTCTTAAGCAACTAAATTAAAAAGCTAGGTAATTTCTTGGATTTACATGTTCTCCATTTTCTAATACTTCAAAATGGAGGTGGATTCCAGCATTTGGATTCCATTCATTTTCAGTTGTAGTTGCCAATGGTTGACCTTGTACTACTGTATCTCCTTGTTTTACAAGGATATCTGTTACAGAGCTATATCGTGTCTCCATACCATTTGGGTGTGTGATTACAATCTGATTTCCAGTGAATGCATCAAGTTTTACTTCAGTAACTTCACCACTCATTGCAGCTAGTACTTCAAAAGGCTCGCCATTTACAGCTAGTGACACACCAGATGAGGTAGAGAATGTTTGGTTAAACACTAAAAGTGCATTTTCACGAGTTTCTGCATCAGCAGTTACATCGTAAAAGTCTTGTAATACTTCTACATTGTCTAATTGCTCTTCATTGAAAGGATATTTCAATGTTTCTACTTGAGCATTAGTTTCAATGACTGTTGACTCTTCAGAAGTATTTTCTTGTACAACTTCTTCCTCTTCTTCATCACCTATAATTGCATTATAACTGAAAATTAAACCGATTAGCACCACAGCAATTGCTGCATAGATCGACGGCCAAAACCACGGCTTTTTCTGCCAACTGTTTTTATTTGGAGAAGGTTTAAATTGTTTTTCTTCTCTCATGTTCATCACCTCTGATTGAAGTGTGAACAATATTTTACATTTCTAAACACATTTTGGAAAAAAATTTCTATTATTTACAACTTATTTTTTCAATACTTGTGTTTTTATAATAATGCTGCAATATTTCGTGTGCTGTTGCACCGTTGTCAGCCATGGCATCAGCGCCGTATTGACTCATTCCAACACCGTGGCCGTACCCTTCTGTAGTGACAACAATTTGTCCATTTTCGACATCTATTCTGAAGTCTGTCGAGCGCAGGTCTAGAAGTGTTCGAATTTCCCGTCCTGTCCACTCTTTATCCTGCATTGTAACTGTTTCTACCCTCCCTGTATCATTTCGTTTCAATCGTAAATTTTTAAAGTGATCGATTGTCCAATTTACATTCAATAGATGGTTCCATTCATTTAGGGTAAATACTTTTTCTGTTTCATAATTATCTGCATATTGGAAGTCTGAACTTGCTACTGACTGTAAATATGGAAGATCAGCTCCACTATAATTTTTTGCGCTTTCTGTCATTCCATTGCTCATCGAATGAAACATGGCAGTAATCAGTTCACCGTTGTAATTTATAATTTCCCCAGCCGTACTTTCAACTGCTTGTCTAACCTTCTTTTCGTATTCTTCGTAGGATGCTTCCCAATTTTCCTTTCTAGTATCGTCATCATAAAAAACTTGTTTCTCTACGGTTGGTTCAATTTGTTCTTGTCCAAAATTCGTAGTTTTTAAGACATATGTCCTTGCTGCAATGGCTTGTGCCTTTAATGCTTCGAGATTAAAATTTGCAGGCATTTCAGCAGCAACAACACCAATGACATATTCCTCAAGATCCATTGGTATGTCATTACCGCTGACAGTGATTGTAATTTCACATGCATTATCAACTATCTCGCGTGTTTCTGCAGCGGTTTGAGTATTATTTGGCTGCTCTGTTTGCCTAAAAACGAATGGGAAGAAAAAGAGTCCAGCAATAAAACAAAAAATTGATGCGACAATTAGTAAGGTTTTATAAGATTTTATTTTTTTCATACATATTACATATGATTTAGAGAGTGGAAATATTTCTAGATTGGTGAATTTTTTTGTTAAGTATGTGTTAATTGGAATTTAGGAGTGTTTTAAGTGGTTTGATAATTCCTTTGCGTAGATTCTTTTACGCGGTTTGTCTGTTTTTTTACGCGGTTTGCGGTACTTTTTACGTGGTTTCGCACTGCTTTTACGCGGTTTGATTAGTTTTTTACATGCTTTGATTTTTTTACGCGCTTTCTCTGCTTTTTTACGCGGTTTGCGGTACTTTTTACGCGGTTTCGCACTACTTTTACGCGGTTTGATTAGTTTTTTATGTGCTTTGATTTTATTATGCGCTTTCTCTGCTTTTTACGCGGTTTGCGGTACTTTTTACGCGGTTTCGCACTACTTTTACGCGGTTTGATTTGTTTTTTACGTGCTTTAATTTTTTTACGCGCTTTCTCTGCTTTTTTACGCGTTTTGCGATACTTTTTACGCGGTTTCGCACTGCTTTTACGCGGTTTGATTAGTTTTTTACGTGCTTTGATTTTTTTACGCGCTTTCTCTGCTTTTTTACGCGGTTTGCGGGACTTTTTACGCGGTTTCGCACTGCTTTTACGCGGTTTGATTAGTTTTTTACGTACTTTGATTTTTTTACGCGCTTTCTCTGCTTTTTTACGCGGTTTGCGGGACTTTTTACGCGGTTTCGCACTACTTTTACGCGGTTTGATTTGTTTTTTACGTGCTTTGATTTTTTTACGCGCTTTCTCTGCTTTTTTACGCGGTTTGCGGTACTTTTTACGCGGTTTCGCACTACTTTTACGCGGTTTGATTAGTTTTTTATGTGCTTTGATTTTATTATGCGCTTTCTCTGCTTTTTACGCGGTTTGCGGTACTTTTTACGCGGTTTCGCACTACTTTTACGCGGTTTGATTTGTTTTTTACGTGCTTTGATTTTTTTTGAGTTTATCTATTTTTTAGAAGTTTCATCTGTTATTTACGAACTTGATTTTTTTAAATTTCAACTCGACTTGATGCATTATTTATGAGATTTCATTTAAATTCCTCGCAAAATAGCTATTTTTAAACAGCAAAACGGCAAAATTCTCAAGAAAGAATTTTGCCGTTGAATTAGTCATATTTAATTATTACATTTCATAATAATAATTAAGTAGAGATAGAGACCCGCATTGTGCCTGGATCCTTTAAATTTCTACAGTTTGTTCTTTTTCTTTGGATAAAGAAACTTTATCATCTTGCTTAACGTCAGTATCATCGTCAATACGTTCGATATTAGCACCAAGAGAAGCAAGTTTATTATGGAAGTTCACATATCCCCGATCTAGATGGTGCAATTTTGTAATGCGAGTAATACCATTCGATACAAGACCAGCCAAAATTAATGCGGCAGCTGCACGCAAGTCTGTAGCACTTACTTCTGCACCCTGTAATTTTACTGGACCTTCAATAAAGACAGAACGTCCTTCTATTTTTGCCTGTGCATTCATTCGACGGAATTCTTCAACATGCATAAAGCGGTTTTCAAATACCGTTTCAGTAATAATACTCGTACCTTCAGCAGTTAATAGTAATGCCATCATCTGTGCTTGCATATCTGTTGGGAAGCCAGGATGTGGCATCGTTTTAATATCAACAGCTTTAAGCGGGTTTGTCGCACGTATACGTAAACCTTCATTTTCCTCGATTACTTCAACGCCCATTTCACGCAGTTTTGCTATTAAGGCAGTCATATGCTCCGGAACAGCATTTTCGATGAACACATCACCTCGAGTAATTGCAGCTGCAACCATAAATGTCCCAGCTTCAATTCGGTCTGGAATAATGTGATGTGTTACACCATGTAATTCTTTTACACCATCAATTCGAATAGTGTCTGTTCCTGCTCCAACTACACGACCGCCCATACCGTTAATAAAGTTAGCTAAGTCAACAATTTCAGGCTCTTTAGCCGCATTTTCGATAATCGTTGTACCTTTAGCTAAAGCGGCAGCAGTCATTATATTCTCTGTTGCTCCTACACTAGGAAAATCTAAATAGATTTCTGCGCCATGTAAACCATCCACAGTCTTTGCTTCAACGAATCCATGACCAAATGAAATTTTAGCTCCCATTGCTTCAAAGCCTTTTAAATGCAGTTCAATAGGACGTGAACCGATTGCACAACCTCCTGGCAATGCGACACGGGCATACCCATTGCGTGCTAGTAGTGATCCCATCACTAAAATCGAAGCACGCATTTTACTTACATATTCAAATTGTGCTTCACTTGATAATTGTTTTTCTGCATTTATATGAATTTCATTTTGTTCTTCGTTATAGATTACATTTGCATTTAAACTTTTTAGTACTTCATTTATTGTATGAACATCCGCTAAATTCGGAACGTCTTTTATAATATTTATATTCTTAGAAGCTAGTAATGATGCTGCTAGAATTGGTAGTACGGCATTTTTGGCTCCTTCTACTTTTACGACTCCTCGTAATTTCTGGCCTCCCGTAACAATTATTTTCTCCACAATTCGTCCCTCCGAATTCAATTGTCCAAAACTGTTAAACCTTGTCAGTTAGTTTATTCTATTACACACACAGACTATCACTATGATACTGCTTTTATTTTGGTTAAACAAGCATCCAAATCACTATTTTACTCTAAAATTCAATATTTATCTACAACTTTATATTACGCTGCATTAAACATATTGGTGAATTTAACATGGGTGAAAAATGAATTTTTAGTTGGAAAACGCCTAATCTACTCTTTCAAATTTCAACAATATTACCCAGGAAATATACAATTATATGTTATGTAACGACAAACGAGACATCATTTACCCTTACATAACATATAAAAATTATACATAAACGACAAAAAAGGTGACTTCCTAAGAAAAAATATAATGTAACTTTTGTGACCAGTTTGAAAAGTCTAATACAAAGTTAGATACACTCGAACCTATTGCGATACTTAATAAAATGTAAATTAATTGAATTTGAACTGTTCTTCCTTTTTTAAATAACTGATCTAAACGAAATGCCTGTAATGCATAAAATGTAATTGCAATAAATAAAAGATGCGAAAATATACCTAAAACTGATTGGATACCTAGAGTATGATATACTTCCATTTAAAATTCCTCCTAACCTATGTAAAAAAGCGGACAGTCACGCTGTCCGCTTAATTTTAAAGATTACCCTCATGAACGCTGATACGATTGATCGCACGTTTTAAAGCTAGCTCAGCGCGTTTGAAATCGATGTCATCTTGTTTCTTTTGAAGACGTTCTTCTGCACGTGCCATTGCTTCTTTAGCACGAGCAACATCAATATTAGCTGCTAATTCAGCAGAAGGAGCTAATACCGAAATTTGTTCAGGACGCACTTCAATGAAACCACCACTAACGGCTACAACTTCTTGTGAACCGTCTTCTTTTTTAAGTGTAACAGCACCAATTGCAAGTGGGGCAACTAAAGGAATATGTCCTGGAAGAACCCCAATTTCACCAGAAACTGTTTTAGCGATAACCATTGCGACTTCTGAATCGTATACTGGGCCGTCGGGAGTGACAATGTTGACTTGAACTGTCTTCATATTTTTTCCTCCTCGTCCCTAGTGTTATACCTCTACGCCCATGCTTTTCGCTTTTTCTACTACCTCTTCAATGCTACCAACTAAACGGAAAGCATCTTCTGGTAAGTGATCGTATTTACCTTCAAGGATTTCCTTGAATGAACGAACAGTATCTTTTACGTGTACAAAAGAACCTGGTTGACCAGTGAATTGTTCCGCAACATGGAAGTTTTGAGATAAGAAGAATTGAATACGACGAGCACGTTCAACTGTTTGCTTATCTTCATCAGATAATTCATCCATACCTAAGATGGCGATAATATCTTGTAATTCGTTATAACGTTGTAACGTCATTTGAACGCCACGTGCAACAGCATAGTGTTCTTCACCAACGATTTCAGGTGATAATGCACGTGAAGTAGATGCTAATGGATCCACCGCTGGGTAAATACCCATCTCAGATAATTTACGCTCTAAGTTAGTTGTTGCATCTAAGTGAGCGAAAGTTGTAGCTGGCGCTGGGTCAGTATAGTCATCGGCTGGTACATAAATCGCTTGGATAGATGTAACAGAACCTTTGTTTGTTGATGTGATACGTTCTTGTAAGTTACCCATTTCAGTAGCAAGTGTTGGTTGGTAACCTACCGCAGAAGGCATACGACCTAATAGGGCAGATACTTCAGAACCAGCTTGTGTGAAACGGAAAATGTTGTCGATGAATAAAAGTACGTCTTGACCTTGTTCATCACGGAAGTATTCAGCCATTGTAAGACCAGTTAAAGCAACGCGCATACGTGCTCCAGGTGGCTCGTTCATTTGTCCGAATACCATTGATGTTTTGCTGATAACGCCAGAGTCACTCATTTCGTGGAATAAGTCGTTACCTTCACGAGTACGTTCACCTACACCCGCGAATACAGAGATACCACCGTGACCTTGAGCGATGTTGTTGATTAATTCTTGAATTAATACAGTTTTACCTACACCGGCACCACCGAATAAACCTACTTTACCACCTTTAATATAAGGAGCTAATAAGTCTACTACTTTAATACCTGTTTCTAGGATTTGTACTTCTGTAGTTAATTCATCAAATTTTGGAGCTTCGCGGTGAATTGAATCACGACGAGCTTCCGCTGGGATTTCTTCTCCTAAGTCGATAACTTCACCTAGTACGTTGAATACACGTCCTAAAGTTACATCACCAACTGGTACAGAGATTGGATTTCCTGAGTCTGTAACTTCTGCACCACGTTGTAAGCCGTCAGTAGATGACATGGCAATTGTGCGGACAGAATCGTCACCTAAGTGAAGAGCTACTTCTAAAGTTAAAGTAACTGGTTCTTCATTTGGACGTTCAATCTTAACAGTTAAAGCGTTATAGATTGCTGGTAATTGGCCGTTGCTGAATTTAACGTCAACAACTGGACCCATTACTTGAATAACGTGTCCTATGTTCATTCCTGTGTATCCTCCTATCGTACTTTTATACGAAATGGTGAAAGCTGCCCTATTCTAAGGCTGCAGCTCCACCAACGATTTCTGTAATTTCCTGTGTAATCGCCGCTTGACGCGCACGGTTGTATACAAGAGATAAGTTGCTAACAAGTTCATTAGCATTATCAGTTGCAGTTTTCATCGCTGTCATACGAGCAGCATGTTCACTAGCTTTACCATCTAATAAAGCACCATAAATCAAGCTTTCAGCATATTGTGGAAGTAAGACTTCTAGAATTGCTTCACCTGATGGTTCGAATTCATAAGAAGCAGATACGCCTTCGCTTGCTGGAGCCAAATCAGTAATTGGTAATACCTTTTTCTCAGTAACTTCTTGTGAAATAACACTGACAAAGTGGTTATAGTACATATAAAGTTCATCATATGTACCATCAGCGAACATACCAACAGCTTTACGAGCGATTTGTTTAACGTCTGAGAAAGAAGGTTGGTCTGGTAAACCAACAATACTATCTAATACGTTGTAACCACGTTTTACGAAATAATCACGAGCAACACGACCGACTGCAAAAATCACATATTCATCTTTTGATTTGTGACGTTCGTTTAAAGTGCGTGTTAATTGACGTAAGATACTTGAGTTATAAGCACCTGCAAGACCACGGTCAGAACCAATTACAAGATAAGCTGTTTTCTTTACAGGACGAGAAACTAACATCGGGTGTGATGCGTCAGTACTACCTGATGCGATTGCAGCAACCACATCTTGCACTTTTTCCATGTAAGGGACATACGATTTTGCATTTTGCTCTGCACGTTTACTTTTAGAAGCAGAAACCATTTGCATGGCTTTCGTCATTTGACTCGTTTTCTTCGTTGAAGTAATACGACCTTTTATTTCACGTAAGTTTGCCACTGGTATTTCACCACCTTTTCGTTTTTAATCACAAAACACATTGTACTATTCGAACTTACTCTGATTTAGCAAAAGTCTTTTTGAATTCGTTAAGAGCTGCTGCCATTTCTTCATCAGATGGAAGTTCTTTTGTAGTGCGAATATGATCTAAAACGTTTGTGTGGTTTACATCTAACCAGCTGTATAATTCAGCTTCGAAACGAGTGATATCTTGAACAGGAATATCATCTAGGAAACCACGAGTTAAAGCGTAAAGAATTGTTACTTGCTTTTCTACTTTGATTGGTTTGTTTAGGTCTTGTTTAAGAACCTCAACTGTACGTTTACCACGTTCTAACTTAGCAAGAGTAGCTTTATCTAAATCTGAACCAAATTGTGCGAATGATTCAAGTTCACGGTAAGCAGCTAAGTCAAGACGTAGTGTACCAGCAACTTTTTTCATCGCTTTAATTTGCGCAGAACCACCTACACGTGATACAGAAAGACCGGCGTTGATCGCTGGACGTACACCTGAGTGGAATAAGTTAGATTGTAAGAAAATTTGTCCATCAGTGATTGAGATAACGTTTGTTGGGATGTATGCAGAGATATCCCCAGCTTGCGTCTCAACGAATGGAAGAGCTGTAATCGAACCATTTTTATATGTTTCGTTTAATTTTGCAGCACGCTCTAAAAGACGGCTGTGTAAGTAGAATACGTCACCAGGGTAAGCTTCACGACCTGGAGGACGACGTAATAATAATGATAGTTCACGGTAAGCTGCAGCTTGTTTTGATAAATCATCGTATACGATTAATACGTGTTTACCTTGCAACATAAACTCTTCAGCCATAGATACACCAGCATAAGGAGCTAAGTATAATAATGGAGCTGGTTGAGAAGCTGAAGCAGTTACAACGATTGAGTAATCTAATGCACCGTGTTTACGAAGTGTTTCAACTACGCCACGTACTGTAGATTCTTTTTGACCAATAGCAACATAGATACAGATCATATCTTGGTCTGCTTGGTTAAGAATTGTATCGATTGCAATCGAAGTTTTACCAACTTGACGGTCACCGATAATTAACTCACGTTGACCACGACCGATTGGTACAAGTGCGTCAATCGCCTTAATACCAGTTTGTAATGGTTCGTGTACTGATTTACGAGCCATTACACCGAAAGCTGGACTTTCGATTGGACGAGATTTTGTAGTGTTGATTGGGCCTTGACCATCCACTGGTTGACCAAGTGGGTTTACAACGCGACCAATTAGTTCTTCACCAACTGGTACTTCCATAATACGGCCAGTTCGACGTACTTCATCGCCTTCTTTAATGTCTAAGTATGGTCCTAAAATAATGATACCAACGTTTCCTTCTTCTAGGTTTTGTGCCATACCCATGACACCATTTGAGAACTCTAATAATTCTCCAGCCATGACATTGTCGAGGCCATGAGCACGAGCGATACCGTCACCAACTGTGATTACAGTACCAACTTCGCTTACTTCTAATTCAGATTGGTAGTTTTCAATCTGCTTTTTTATCAGCACGCTGATTTCTTCAGCTTTGATGCCCATGAATGTCACCTCTCACATTTCTATTTAATTAACCAACTAACGTACGTTTTAGACCCTCTAGCTTGTTCGCTACAGTGTTGTCAAAAATGTAGTTGCCGATTTGAACTCGTACACCACCAAGTAAAGATGGTTCAATTACGTTTGTAATGTTTAAATTTTCTTTACCAACTAATTTACCAAAAGTAGAAGAGATTTCTGATTTTTCTTGTTCAGTAAGTTCACGAGTAGAGAAAACTGTACTATCTGCAAAGCCTTGTGCTTCTGCAGCTAGAACTTTGAATTCTTGTGCTAAGTAGCCAACTTCGTTCACACGTTTCTTATCAATAAGAAGTTCAAGCGTGTTCACTACGATTGGATTCGCACTTGCAAAAATTTCAGCTACTATTTGTTTTTTGCGTTCAATTGAGAATTTTGGAGAAGAAAGCAATGAAAGTAATTCAGGTGTTGTCTCAATTACTTTTACTAACTCCTCAAGATCATTGTTGACTTCTTCAACAACTTTTTTCTCTTGAGCTAATTGAAACAATGCGTCGGCATAGCGCTTAGCTACAGTAGACTTACTCATTTCGCTTCGCCTGCCTTCGCAATCGTTTCTTTAATTAATGCACTATTGTCCTCTTCAGAAATTTCTTTTCCAAGAACTTTAGATGCAGCAAGAACTGATAGTGAAACGACTTCTTCACGAACTGCAGCGATTGCTTTTTCTTTTTCTGTTTCGATTTCACGAACAGCTGATTCTTTTATGCGGTTTGCTTCTGTACGAGCCGCAGTGATAATTTCATCACGTTGTACTTCGCCTTGTTTTTTAGCGCTCTCAATAATGACCTGCGCTTCTGTGCGAGCTTCTTTTAATAAACTTTTTTGTTCTTCTAATAATTTCGCAGATTCCTTGCGAGCGTTTTCAGCTGCTTCAATTTCGCTAGCAACTAACTCTTCACGTTGTTGCATAACGCCCATTAATGGACCCCACGCAAATTTCTTTAGAAGGAACATTAAAATAAGGAATATCACAAGTGTCGCAATGACATCCCCACTATTAAAAGGACCTTCAGCACCTAGAACTAGGTAATCAAAATTCACGATTGTTTCACTCCCTTCAAGAGCTTTCAAGAATAATATCTAGCTTGTTGCTGCTAAGCAAAAGCTATCTTTATCTATAGTGTACTGCTTTAACATTCAAATTTAAAAAATGGAAAATTCTTGCGAATATTAATACAAAAGGAATGGCGAAGCTTCTTCTAAGTGGAAAATTCTTCGCCACATTTTATTCGATAATTATCGGTTCATTACGATGAATGCTACTACTACTGCGATAATCGGTAGGGCTTCAACTAACGCTACCCCGATGAACATAGTAGTTTGAAGAACGCCGCGTGCTTCTGGTTGACGAGCGATACCTTCTACTGTACGTGATACGATAAGACCGTTACCAATACCTGCACCAAGTGCACCTAAACCGATTGCTATTGCTGCTGCTAATAAACCCATTGAAAATTTCCTCCTTGGAATTGTTTGTATTTTTGTTTTTTAAGCATCTAATGTATTACACTAAAAGCTTTATATTAATGGTCCTCACTCACTTTGTGAGATAAGTAAACCATCGTTAACATTGTAAAGATAAAGGCTTGGATAAAGCCGATAAAGATAGAGAATCCTATCCATGCCATTCCTGGAATAAAACCACCCAAGAATCCTAAGAAGCCTGTTCCGGCAATACCTGCAATTAAGCCAAGTAAAATCTCACCAGCATAAATGTTACCGTAAAGACGTAGACCTAACGTTAAAGTGTTGGCAAACTCCTCTACAATTTTTAATGGAAACATGAATGACATTGGTTGGAAGAATGTGCCGAAATAATGTTTGGCACCACGCATTTTAATACCGTAGTATGTTGCTAATACCATAACCATTGCTGCTAATGTTAAAGTAACAGTTGGATCAGCAGTTGGAGATTTCCACCATAACTTGTGATGGATCACAATCCCTGAGAACGGTAGACCAAGCAAGTTAGCAACTGCGATAAACATAATTAGCGTGATCCCTAAAATGTGGAATCGGCCACCTGTTTTCCAGTCCATATTGCTTTGGATAATTCCCTTTACGAAATCCATAACCCATTCCATAAAGTTTTGCATGCCAGTTGGTTTTAGCTTTAAGTTACGTGTTGCAAAAAATGCAATTAAAAACACAATAATTGCAGTAATAACAAGCATAAGAACTGTTGATAAATTGAATGTTAAGAATCCTATCGTCAGCAGTGGAGCTTCATGATTCATTATTGCATTCACCTCACTTTCTTTAGTTACCTTAATTGTTTCTAATAAGATATACGATTACCCCGACAACAAGGAAAACGTATGGAATCATTAGCCCTATGATTGTGCTAATAGTATGGAAATATTGTGGCAACGTAATTGCGATAGCGACTGCTGCAATACCTGATCCAAAGCGCAAAGCTGAACCTAGTGATACTACTTTTTTTCCCTCACTTATGGAACGATCAAACTTGTCCATTCTTCGAACAAGAATCCAAAAGTTATAAGTACCAAAGCAAGCACCAACAGCTATGCCAGCAAAAACTGTAGAGTATGCAGTAAAGCCCCATCCTAATGCACAAAGAGCGAGCAAAAAAAATAACGCTTTCTTCTGCATAGCGAAAATGTGATGCAAATCTAGCATTGGCAAATTATCTCCCAAATCTTTTTCGAGTAAATTGTTTAATCGTCCTACTTAAGGAATCAAGCGTAGCGAAAGTATTACAAGCGGTTTCAATAATACGAAAAAATAATAAAAAATTCTTGTTTACATAAAAATCTTTTATTTATCTGTTATTTTCACCACTGTAAACATTTAGTATTCAGACGCCTGAAAACGTTGCAAATTGACAATTATTAGTTTCAACTGCCAATCTAGTAGAAACTTGATATAACAAGCGTTTCGGGGGTCAAATTTTGACTCGAAACCCTTATCATTCTTACCCTTTGTAAGCATACAATAGGGGAAAATTGATGTCAATTAGTTCAGGTGAAAAACTTCACAACTAAAGAAACATTGTCAAATTGTTGACAAATTTGTGATGTAGTTTTGAAATTATTGAATGGGGCATTTTATCAAATTAGTAATTTAATTTTAAAAACCCCCATAATTTGTTATTCTTTTAAGCTTCTAACATCGAAACTTTGATACTGTCATATTATTCACTTTTTTCTAAAAAACTAATCAGCGCCTCAACAATTCTTCGTGATGCTTCCCCATCGCCGTATGGATTTGATGCGTGGGCCATTTTCTCATATGCATTTGCATCTTCTAAAAGCTCTTTTGCTAGTAGATAGATTGTTTCTTCTTCAGTACCTGCAAGCTTCAATGTCCCCGCTGCAATCCCTTCTGGGCGTTCTGTTGTATCACGTAAAACAAGCACTGGTTTTCCAAGCGAAGGAGCTTCTTCTTGAATTCCACCAGAATCAGTTAAAATCATGTATGACCGCGCCGCAAAATTATGGAAGTCAAATACTTCCAACGGTTCGATTAAATGGATGCGCGGGTCATTTCCAAGAATCTCATCTGCAACTTCTCGAACAGCGGGATTTAAATGTACTGGATAGATAACTTGTACATCTTGATGTTCAGCTAAAATGCGTTTTATCGCTCGGAACATATTGCGCATAGGTTGACCAAGATTTTCTCTGCGATGTGCAGTTAGTAAGATTAAACGATCATCACCGACTTTTTCTAAAACTGGGTGGTGGTAGTTTTCACGAACTGTTGTTTTTAACGCATCTATTGCCGTATTCCCTGTAACAAAAATCGCTTGCTCATTTTTATTTTCTTTTAGCAAGTTTTCCTTTGAATTTTCAGTCGGTGCGAAATGCAAATCTGCCATTACCCCTGTTAATTGGCGGTTCATTTCTTCAGGGTATGGAGAATATTTATTCCCTGTACGCAATCCTGCCTCGACATGTCCGATAGCAATTTGATTGTAAAAGGCAGCTAGACTTCCAACAAAAGTTGTCGTCGTATCACCATGGACTAACACGATGTCTGGTCTTGCATCTTTCATTACTCCATCAAGACCATGAAGTGCATTTGTCGTTACATCAATTAATGTTTGGCGATCCTTCATAATATTCAAATCGTAATCTGGCTGTATTTCAAAAGTTTCTAATACTTGGTCAAGCATTTGGCGATGCTGTGCCGTTACAGTTACGATAGATTCGATTTTATCTGGATGCTTTTGTAGCTCTAGTACGAGCGGAGCCATTTTAATTGCTTCTGGTCTCGTTCCGAATATGGTCATTACTTTCCACTTTCTACTCAAACGAATTGCACCATCCTTTATTATGTGCTGTATTGTAGGTTTCCAATATGTGTTCGGATTACCTGCTTTTTGTAAAGAAGTGAAGGGGGTTGGGCTAACCTAGGTCAGCATGGGTAACAACCTACTCTGAGCCCCCTTTTATTATAGTAAAGCTGCTAAATCTGCCCTGTTTTGTAAAACAGAACTACGCGAAAACTTTATTACCAAGATTACTTTGTCCCAAATAAACGGTCGCCTGCATCGCCTAAACCTGGAACAATGTAGCCGTGGTCATTAAGTTTTTCATCAAGTGCTGCAATGTAAATATCTACATCAGGATGCTCATCTTGAATTGCTTTTACGCCTTCTGGAGCAGCGATTAAACACATGAACTTGATATTTTTAGCTCCGCGCGTTTTTAATGAATTAATAGCTTCTACAGCTGAACCACCTGTTGCAAGCATTGGGTCTACTACTATAAATTCACGTTCCTCAACGTCTGCTGGAAGTTTTGCATAATATTCTACAGGTTTTAATGTTTCAGGATCACGGTATAGACCAATATGTCCTACTTTTGCAGCTGGAATTAGTTTTAAAACACCGTCTACCATGCCAATTCCTGCACGTAAGATTGGAACAATAGCAAGTTTCTTCCCTGAAAGCACTTTTGTTTTTGCTGTAGTTACAGGAGTCTCGATTTCGATTTCCTCTACCGGCATATCACGAGTAATTTCAAATGCCATTAATGTTGCTACTTCGTCAACAAGTTCACGGAATTCTTTTGTTCCTGTGTTTTTATCACGAATATACGTTAGCTTATGCTGAATTAATGGGTGATCAAATACATATACTTTGCTCAATGTGGTTCGCTCCTAACTATATCTAATCGTGGCAATCATTTAGTAAATATCATACCAACTAAATGAAATTTCACTTTATCTAGCCTAGTATATCAAAAAAAGTCATAACATAAAACATTATGTCGAATGAATGAAGTTTCTTAACTAGGTTCTTTTAATAGCTTGTTTCTTATCACTCTAATTTGTGAAGTTATCGCTCCCCTTTATGAACTTATCACCCTGATTTGTGAAGTTATCACTCCCTTCTATGACCTTATCACCCTGATTTGTGAAGTTATCACCTACTTTTGTGAATTAATCACTCATTTAAGGAAATCTATTCCCCTAAAAAAATCCCCATCCAATATAAATTGGACGAGGATTCGCTTTTAATTAAATATTTGTTACTAATTCTTCATAAATTGGATATTTGTCAGTTAAAGCTTTTACGCGGTCAGCAGCTTCTTTTTTAACAGCTTCATCTTCTGGATTTTTAAGAAGTTTAGCAATGATTAAACCAACTTCCTTCAAATCTTCTTCTTTGAAGCCACGGCTAGTTACTGCAGCAGTACCTAGACGGATACCAGAAGTGACGAAAGGTTTTTCTTCATCGTAAGGGATTGTGTTTTTGTTGGCAGTGATTCCTACTTCATCAAGTAAATGCTCTGCTACTTTACCAGTTAAACCAACTGATTTTACATTTACTAATAATAAATGGTTATCGGTACCACCAGAAACTAGCTCTAAGCCTTCTGATACTAATGTTTCAGCTAACACTTTAGCGTTTGCTTTAATTTGTTTTGCGTATTCTTTGAATTCTGGCTGCAACGCTTCACCAAATGCAACAGCTTTTGCAGCGATAACGTGCATTAGCGGACCACCTTGAATACCTGGGAATACGGATTTATCAATCTTTTTACCCCACTCTTCTGAAGTTAAGATTAATCCACCACGTGGGCCACGTAATGTTTTATGAGTAGTTGAGGTTACAAAATCAGCATATGGAACTGGAGATTGGTGTTCACCAGCAGCCACAAGACCAGCGATATGTGCCATATCCACCATGAAGTAAGCACCAACTTCATCAGCGATTTCACGGAATTTTTTAAAGTCGATTTCACGTGGATAAGCAGAAGCACCAGCTACAATTAATTTTGGCTTATGTTCTAATGCTTTTGCGCGTACATCTTCATAATCAATAACATTTGTATCTTTTGTTACGCCGTACTCTACAAATTTATATTGAATTCCAGAGAAGTTAACAGGTGAACCGTGCGTTAAGTGGCCACCATGAGAAAGGTTCATCCCTAACACTGTGTCGCCTGGTTCAAGAACTGTGAAGTATACAGCCATGTTAGCTTGTGCACCTGAGTGTGGTTGAACGTTTGCATATTCTGCACCAAAGATTTGTTTTACACGATCACGTGCAATATCCTCAACTACATCTACATGTTCACATCCGCCATAATAGCGTTTGCCTGGATAACCTTCAGCATATTTATTTGTTAATACTGAACCTTGTGCTTCCATTACCGCTTCTGAAACAATGTTCTCAGATGCAATTAATTCAATGTTTGCCTGTTGGCGCTTTTTCTCTGCTAAAATTCCTTCAAGTACCGCTTTATCTTGTGCTGCTAGTTTTTCATATGCCATTGTTAAAAATCCCCCTAATCATTCATTTGTTTTATATAGTAAGAAAAGCGTAAGCACCCTAATAAAAATCGCTCCTCTCATGACATTATCAAATCTGTCACCTCAAGGGGCTGGGTGGCTCTTGCTAGTCATTCTTCAAAAAATTTACACTTCTTATTCTATGAAAAAATCTAAATGGTCTCTATCGAATCTCTATAAAATTTTAAGTATTATTCGCTCTGTCTTACATAAATAGCACGCGCTCCACCTATTAGCTTAGGCCGAGTAGTCGCTGCTGTAACGATTGCATCTCCAATTTGACGAATAGAAGTACGTACTGGAATGGCGACTTCCTTTAAATGCATACCAATTAACGTTTGACCAATATCAATTCCTGCATGTGCGCTAACCCGCTCGACAACTACTGGATTTTCCATTTGTGTATAGGCATAAGCCGACATCGAGCCTCCAGCGTGTTTTACTGGAATAACTGTTACCGGTTCCAATGAATATTTCTCCGCTGCTTCATATTCCATCGTTAATGCACGGTTAATATGTTCACAGCCCTGAAAAACTAAATAAATATCATGTTTTTTGGCAAAGCGTGCAAATACTTCGTAAAGTGCTTCAGCTACTTCCATTGCTCCAGCAGTTCCAATTTTGGATCCAACAATTTCAGAGGTAGAACAGCCAATAACAAACAATTGCTTTGATTTGAATTGCACTTGTTGTTCAAGTTCATTTAACAACTGAGACAATTGATTTTGCGAGTGTTGTAATGAAGTCATTCGTTGACACTTACCCTTCAAGCTCAGAAATTTTGTCAATGCGTCGAGTGTGGCGACCACCTTCAAAGTCTGTATTTAACCACGCTTTTACGATTTCACATGCAAGGCCTGGCCCGATGACACGTTCCCCCATTGCTAGTACGTTCGAATCGTTGTGACAGCGAGTCGCTTTTGCACTAAACACGTCATGAACTAATGCACAACGAATGCCTTTTACTTTATTTGCGGCAATGGACATTCCGATTCCTGTTCCGCAAATTAAGATTCCACGATCAAATTTACCGCTGGCAACACCATCCGCTACTGGTTTAGCATAATCAGGGTAATCAACAGAATCCGAAGATTGTGGACCAAAATCTTCATAGCTAATATCAAGATCGTCTAATAGTGACATAATTTCCTTACGTAAATTATTGCCGCCATGGTCTGAAGAAATTGCAATTTTCACTATGTTACCTCCTACACTCTTGTTTCATCAACAGTGTACCACTTATTGTTGAAGAATAACATGTATTTTGCAAAGAAATATAGAATATTTTTAGTAAAATACGAATGTTTTTGCTTACAAATAATACAACGTTCACTTTTTGGCTAAAAAATAGTTAAATTTTAATATTATAATTCGTATATAGCGTATTACATCGTGAAACAACGAAAAATTCCGAATATTTTGTGTGTCAATATTTTTTTCAATTAACATCTGGTATACAACAAAAAAAGCCCCGAAAATTCATCTAGTAGAATTCCGGAACTTTTCTAATTAATTGGATCTATCAAATTGTTGAATCATTTTGTATAGCTGTTCAGATTGACGTTTTAAATCCTGTGAAAGTCTTTCAACTTCTTCAATTGCATATGCTTGTTCTTCTGTAGAGCCTCGAACTTCCTGTGCACCTGCCGAAGTTTCTTGAGCAATCGCAGCAACCTCTTGTGATTGACGAGCTGTTGTTTCAATATTGGTCATTTGCTTTTCAATTAATTGTGAAATATCGACAACTGCATCTGCCATTTCGCGAACACTTGAAGCCATCCCTTCAACAGTAGCCGTTGTCTCTGAAACTTTCGATGACTCATTCACTGCAAAAGTAACTTGCTCATTCATTTGTTTAACAACTATATTTACATTTTCTTGCATCGTTTGAATAAGAGCGGTAATTCCTTGAACTGCTTTTGCACTCTCATCTGCTAAACTACGAACCTCTTCTGCCACAACTGCAAACCCTTTACCATGTTCGCCAGCACGGGCCGCCTCTATGGAAGCATTTAAAGCTAGTAAATTAGTTTGAGCAGCAATGTCGCCTACTAAACTAATAATTCTTTCAATTTGTTCAGCATTTTTTTCTAACTGATGAATGTTATCTAGTGCTTTTTCATTGCCTTTTGCAATTTGTTGAATACTATTTACTAAACCTTGGATTGAATCTGTTGTTAATTTTAAATTTTGAATTATCTGACGCGATTGAGTAGCAGAGTTTAACGCACGAGAGTTTACTTCTGAAGCTAAAACACGTACATCCTCGATAGCTTCCACCGTTTCTTGAACTGCTGCCGCTGAAGCTTCAGCACCCTCTGAAATTTGACCGACAGTGCTTGCAATTCCCTCTGCTTTTCTAGATGCTGAGGATGTTTGCTCAGACAATTCAATAATTGTGTTATTTGTTTTTTGGAAATTGCCGTCAATGCTATCAACCATTTGTCTTAAGTTAGTCAGCATTAATTGGAACGCTTCTGCAACAGAACGGATCTCATCATTTGTTCTCGGCATTTCAACATCTTGACCAATTTTACCCTCCGCCACACGAGTAGCGGTTTTTTCTAGCTGCTGCAACGGTTTTACTAAAACAGAACTACAAATTGCAGCTAAAATACAAGACCAAGTAATTCCCAATACATATGTAATAATTTCAAATAATATTTGATTTTCTATAATTGATGAGAAGAATGCTTCATGTAGAAAATGAATAAATACAAAACTTGTAGAATACGTAACAAGGGCAAGAACCCCAACAAATAAAACTAATTTCCTGCGCAAGCTAAAAGTTTTATTACTTTTCATTATTCGTGCGACCCCCAGTAATCTTTAATTGTAATTCGTCAATTAGTTTTTTTAATTCTAGAAAAGTTTGTTTATAAGTATAAATGTCTCCTCCAAATGGATCTGAAACATCTTTTGAACTATAAGGTGCCACGAATTCTTTTAAAGTAAATGTTTTGTTTTGTCCATTTGGGAAAGTATGAAGGATCATATTTTTATGTGCCAACGTCATTGTTAAAATTAAATCAGCCCACTCGATATCTTCTTTCTTTACTTGAGCAGTAACATGTTCAAACTGAATCTGGTTTTGCTCAAGAACTGCGTTTGCATTTTCGGAAATTTCCCCTCCCTCTAATGCATAAATTCCTGCAGATTTTACTTGAAGACCTTCAATGTTTTTACTTTTTAAAATAGCCTCAGCCATAGGACTTCTACACGTATTCCCAGTACATACAAAATAAATATTCATGTTGTCACTCTTCCTCTTAAGAATTATCGATACTGTTGATGAATGTATAAATACTAATTACGATTAATGAAATACCTGCTAGCCATTTTATACTATCGCCTTTAAAAGTAAAGCGGCTTCTTGCAATTTGCAAGGATATGTATGATAGAACAAAAGTACATAGTCCCGCACTAAGTATAAATAAATACTTTTGTAAGTTAAGCATACCAAAAGAAATGCTAACTGAAAAGGTATCTAAACTTGCTGTTACTGCTAAAATCGAGATTGGAATCGCTATAATTTGACGATTTTTTGTCGAAAGAATTAATTGAAGTCCAATAAAAAATAATAAAATACTCGAAATTAAGCTGGACCATTGTAATAGCATGTTCATTATCCATCTTCCTAGAGTAAACCCTATTATTGGAAAAAACATATGTAATATACCTGTATACAAAGATAGTATAAATCGTCTTTTTACATCTGGCAGCAGTAGATAAAGAGCTACTACATCCAAAGCGACAATGAGTCCCGTAAGTATTTCCTGCAAAATAGTCCTCTTTCCTATTTATTGATTTGTACTATCTTATGCCTCGTCCTCTTTTAATATCATTCCTAGTTTACATTGCTATAAAAAAAGAAACTGTTCGAAATGTCTTTACACTCGGAGCTTATTAGAAGGATGCGAAATACTGCAGGAGTAGTTGCTAGAGACGGAGAGAGGCTGCCCAGAATTCACTTCTAGACAGCCCCCCTGATAACTAAAAATTAAACCACTTGCCACCAGCGGCTTTTTGCAATCGATTCATAATAGCAGCGCCGACTCCCTCTGTTGTTGTCTCTGTTGCTAAGATTATTGCTGCGTCTGTTTTATCACAAGCTCTTAAAGCATCATATAGTTTATCGCCTTCTTCACCAAATGGGAAGAAATAATCTGCCTTTAACTCTTTAAACTGATCTGGTGCAAGTAATGCAACTTTATTCCCTTCATTTTTCAGCTTCAACAAAGCCTTTTCAACAACGTCTTTATTGCTTTCAATTAAATAGACAGGAGCGTTTGGAGCATAATGCGTGTATTTCATCCCTGGTGCCTTTGGTGTTGAATCGAGCTTTTGCTGTTCATGATTGGGCTGGATGACTTGTCCAATTACTCCCTCTAGCATTTCTTTCGTAACTCCGCCTGGACGCAGGATAACTGGTGGATTTACGGTAACATCTAAAACTGTAGATTCCAAACCAATTCCTGTTACTCCACCATCTACAATAAGCGGGATACGTCCACGAAGATCTTCTTCTACATGAATTGCTTTTGTTGGACTTGGTTTTCCACTTCGATTTGCACTTGGCGCAGCGACTGGCTTTTTCAGTCTTCTTAATAATTGCAATGCTACTCCATGACTGGGCATACGCATTCCGACAGTCGATAAACCAGCTGTTACACTCGGAGCTAGAACATCTTTTTTTGCTTTCATAATAATCGTTAATGGACCCGGCCAAAAAGCGTCCATTAGTTTTCTAGCGTTTTCAGGAATTTCCTCTATATAATTTGTAATTTCTTCAATCGTGCCAATATGTACGATTAATGGGTTATCTGAAGGACGGCCTTTTGCTTCAAATATTTTTTTTACCGCCAAATCATTTGTTGCAACTGCTCCTAAACCATATACGGTCTCTGTCGGAAACGCGACAACTTCCCCATTATTTAATAAATCCACAGCTTGTGAATAACTTTCCTCATTATCCCCATCACTATCCACAAGCACTCGAACTGTTTCCATCCTTCCAACTCCTTTATTAAAAGGCATTTTCATTATGTTATACACAATATGTGGATAATTATATACTACCTGTGCATAATTTTTAAAATTTTGTTGATAAATTTTAGTTAAATAATTTCTTTATCCATTCCCAAACAAGAAACTTCACTTCTTTTTCTTCAGCTTCTTCGGATTTTTTAGTGTCTTCTTTTTCACTTGGACGCTCACAAACATTTGGAAAAATGCTGCACCACCAATTATCCCCACGACCGTCTCCAATCGTTAAAACGATGGAATTATAAAAATATTGTGGATAAAATGTATTGGCCGCTATTTTTGGCGGGATTAAATTTTCCCCAATATTAATTTTCACATCAGCCTGTGCATAATTTTTTTCCACAAAAGCAGCTAGCTGTTCATATATTTCTTCATTACCTGCATTGGAAATTTCATTTTCTTGAATTTGCTTAAAATATGGTGTTAGACTTGCAACCATTTCACTTTTTAATTGTTGATCTGCTGCTGTATTACTATTTGCTATCACTCGAATTTTTAATGAATCGTCAACCAAATTATTTCTAGTTTCGTAGACTTCATTTATAAATTTCGGTAATAATAGAATGGCACAGAACACTGCTAATGAACACGCAATTAATTTTAATAGACTAAGTATCGGATAAACTGTTTTTTCAACTCTTGTAATCTCGTAATCGTTTAACATGATAAATTCCCTCCCTGACATCATAATTGGCAGGAAGAGAATTTTTTATACATGTATTTCACAAAAAACTAGTCGATTTTTTTTATTTATATCTTTTACGATTTCAATTTTCGCCTGTGGAAAACTAGATTTAAAGAAATTCTCTACTGCCTCCCCTTGTGTGTAGCCTATCTCAACACCAATTAAAGCAGGTTTATTTAATAATGCCGGCAGCTGTTCAGCTAGCTTTCGATATAGAATGAGGCCATTTTCCTCTGCAAAAAGTGCTGTATGTGGTTCATGCTCCAATACAACTTCTGACATTTCTTTGGCTTCATCGAAAGCAATATAAGGAGGATTGGATAAAATGACGTCCCATTTTTCATTGGCGATTGGTTTAGTTAAATCACCCATCCTAAAATCGATCGCTGCGTCTAGTTTATCAGCGTTTTTCTTTGCGGTTTGCAGTGCGTCGTTAGAAATATCTGTCGCTGTCACTTCTGCATTTGGCCATTCACCTTTCATGGTTACAGCGATAGCACCACTGCCCGTTCCGATGTCGGCTATTTTTACTTTGGCATTATGCCCAAATATTTTATTCATTCGTTCGATTGCACCAACAATCAATTCTTCTGTTTCAGGACGTGGAATTAGGACAGATTCATTGACTTCAAATTGTCTTCCGTAAAATTCTTCAACACCTGTAATGTATTGAACAGGACGACCTTTAGCATGCTGCTCTACATAGTCTTTAAACTGTTCTAAGTGGGCTGGTAAAATTTCATCATGCATTCGCATCATTAATCCCGAGTAATTGATTTGTAAAATATGCTGCATTAGTAGTCTTGCAGCGTTTTCGTCACGACCATGAGCTACTAAAAAAGAAGAAGCCCAACTAAGGGCCTCAAAAATTGTTTTATTGTTCATCGTTTAGACGTGCAAGTTTCGAAGCTTGCTCTTCTAACATTAATGCATCAATCACTTCATCCAGCTTACCTTCCATGATAATATCAAGCTTTTGAAGAGTTAAACCAATACGATGGTCTGTAACGCGGTTTTGTGGATAGTTGTATGTGCGAATACGTTCTGAACGGTCACCAGTACCTACTGCTGATTTACGAGTTGCATCAATTTCTTTTTGTGCTTCTTGTTGATACATATCGGCAACACGGGCACGAAGAATTTTCATCGCTTTTTCACGGTTTTTAATTTGCGAACGCTCATCCTGCATCGAAACAACCACACCAGTAGGAATGTGCGTCATACGAACAGCTGACATTGTCGTATTAACCGATTGCCCACCTGCACCAGATGATGCAAATGTATCTACACGAATATCTTTTTCATGAATTTCAACATCAACTTCTTCTACTTCTGGTAGACAGGCTACTGTAGCAGTTGACGTATGGATACGACCTTGTGATTCTGTTGCTGGAACACGTTGAACGCGGTGTGCACCGTTTTCAAATTTGAACTTAGAATAAGCACCTTGCCCGTTAATCATAAAGATAATCTCTTTATAACCACCCATTGCATTTGGTGTAGCTTCCATAATGTCGATTTTCCAGCCTTGTGCTTCAGCGTAGCGAGAATACATACGGAATAGATCCCCAGCAAAAATGTTTGCCTCATCCCCACCTGCTGCTCCGCGAATTTCCATAATAACGTTTTTATCGTCGTTCGGGTCTTTTGGAATTAAAAGAATTCGAAGGCGTTCTTCTAGTTCTGGAATGCGTGCATTTAATTCATTGAATTCTTCTTTTACCATTTCGTGCATATCAGGGTCTTTTTCAATTTCGAGCATTTCTTTTGCATCTGCTAGCTGTTGTTTAACTTCTTTATATTCACGATATACTTCAACCATCTCTTGGATATCTGATTGCTCTTTTGAGTATTCGCGAAGCTTTTTACTATCACTAACGACATCTGGATCGCTAAGTAATTCATTTAATCTTTCGTAACGGTCTTCAACCGCCTGTAATCGATCAAACATGGTTGGTTTCACCTCAATTATTTTGTGTTTGAAATTCGCTTTTTAGTTGATCCGCGAATTTTGGGGTTATCTTCTAAACTGTTGGGGTTATCCACCAAATTTTAGAGTTTATCCGCCAATTTTAGGGATGTATCCGCCAATTTTTAGGCTTTATCCGCCAAAATTTGAATTGTATCCGCCAATTTAATTCTCTCATTATTTTTGTACTATCTCATTATAAAGAAATTATGGGGAAATCGCTACATTCATAGTTAATGCAGCTTATAGCGGCGGGTTTACATGGCATTTTCGGCAAACCGGATAATATGTATCATTGCCACCGATTTGAATTTGTTCACCTGTGTAGACTGGCTTGTTATTTTCATCAACACGTAGGTTCATCGTTGCTTTTTTATGACAGAACCAACAAATCGTCTTCATTTCTTCAATTTTATCCGCGTAAATGAGCATATAACGACTTCCTTCAAACAGCTCGTTTTGGAAGTCATTTTTTAAGCCAAAGCCCATTACAGGAATGTTTAACTCGTCAACGATTTTAGTTAGCTGTAAAACATGTTCTTTTGTAAGAAATTGCACTTCATCCACTAAAACACAATAAAGTTTTTCAGGATAATTTTTTACATATTCAAATAGGTTTGTATCATTGAATACAGGTATCGCTTGGCGGCGAAGTCCAATACGGCTTGATACATATCCTACTTCATCTCTAGTATCAATCCCAGAAGTAAAAATTAATACCGGCTTATTTTGTTCTTCATAATTATGTGCAACTTTTAGAATTTCAATAGATTTTCCACTGTTCATTGCTCCATGCTTAAAAAATAATTGCGCCATGTTATATTGCGAACCTCTTTTCTATTTTATATGCTTTGTTTTTGAGCCTTTTACGCGGTTTCATAATTATTTACGCGGATTTGAGCTATTTTTATGCGGGTACATCAAATATTTAAGTGCTTTGAAAAGCATCCCACATTTTTCAGTAACATTATATATCTAAAAAATGCCTGCCAGCAGTTGCTTGGCAGGCATTTTATAAAGTTCTTATTTAAGACCGTATTTTTTGTTGAAACGATCCACACGTCCGTCAGCAGACGCGAATTTTTGACGTCCAGTATAGAATGGGTGGCACTCGTTGCAGAACTCAACAGTGATTTTTTCTTTAACTGAACCAGTTTCAAATGTGTTACCGCAAGAGCATGTTACTGTTGCAGTTTTGTATTCTGGATGAATTCCTTGTTTCATATTCGTTTCTCCTCTCGCCCTGAACCATCTGGAACAGAGTAATATTCGTACTGCGCCTTACATAACCCGAATATGCCAGTTACATATGCACACGTTACATACCTAAAAGATTATAGCAAGAATTAAAAATGAACGCAACAAAAAGATGAAATTGTATTTTTTCAGAAAAATAATCTCATTTCATTACAATGCGGCAAATCTCAAACTTTACTTTAGATTAACCCTTTTCCTTTTGTCGCCTTCTTCATATCTTCATTCAGTTTTTCGAAAAATTCATCATTAGTTTTCGTGCTGCGCAATTTTTTCAGGAAGCGTTCTGCAAAGTCAGGTGCATCTGAAAACGTTTTACGAATTGCCCATAATTTTTCTAGCTGTTCTGAAGGAATTAACAGCTCTTCTTTACGTGTACCTGAACGGCGAATATCAAGAGCTGGGAAGATTCGACGTTCTGCTAAATTACGGTCTAAATGAAGTTCGAGATTGCCTGTCCCTTTGAACTCTTCATAAATAACCTCATCCATACGTGAACCTGTATCAACTAATGCAGTTGCTAAAATTGTTAGGCTGCCGCCTTCTTCGATATTACGTGCAGAACCGAAGAAACGTTTTGGACGGTGGAACGCTGCTGGATCAATACCACCAGATAACGTACGTCCGCTTGGTGGAATGACTAAGTTATATGCTCGAGCCAGTCGTGTAATAGAATCCATTAAAATAATCACATCACGTTTATGTTCAACTAAACGGCGTGCACGCTCTAACACAAGTTCAGCAACCTTTACGTGATTTTCTGGCACCTCATCAAACGTAGAGCTAACAACATCTGCATTTACTGAACGTTCAATATCTGTTACCTCTTCAGGACGTTCATCGATTAATAAAACGATTAATTCAGCTTCTGGATAGTTAGTTGTAATAGCATTTGCAATCTCTTTTAATAGAGAAGTTTTCCCTGCTTTTGGCGGTGCAACAATTAAACCACGTTGTCCAAATCCAACTGGCGCTACCAAGTCCATAATACGAGTAGATAGCTTAGTAGGAGTTGTCTCAAGCTTGATATGTCGGTCAGGATAAAGTGGCGTTAATGCTGGAAAGTGAACACGTTCTTTTGCGACTTCCGGATCTTCACCGTTAACAGCATCGACTTGCAGTAATCCATAATAACGCTCGTTTTCTTTCGGTGGGCGGACCTTACCAGAAACTTTGTCACCATTACGTAGATCGAAACGGCGAATTTGTGAAGCAGAGATATAAATATCCTCTTTGGATGGTGAATAGTTAATTGGTCGAAGGAACCCAAACCCCTCTTGATTGACTATTTCAAGGACACCTTCCATGAAGAAGAAGCCTTCTTGTTCAGAACGTGATTTCAAAATAGCAAAAATTAACTCTTTTTTTGTTAATTTACTATAATATGAAATCTTATAATCACGTGCAAGAGCATATAACTCTTTTAACGTCATATTTTCTAATTGAGCTATTGTAAGAGCTGACATAGCATTTCTCCAGTCTTTTAATTTAATTTTTATATACTCATATGTTGGAAGTTTTCTCGCAGTAGGGTAATAAAGTAAGAAAAGATTGTAGGAAAGATGCCCGATTGAATAGAAGAGTTTTCATAATCAGGCATCTCAGTAATTGAAGTTATTTTACGTATCTAGGTTTTTTGTCAATACTATGACGACCTTCGATGAAACGAACTGTTCCAGTTTTTGCTCGCATTACTACCGAGTGCGTTAAGCAATAATCCCCTTTATATTGTACGCCTCTTAATAGCTCACTATCGGTTACAGCCGTTGCCGCAAAAATAGCATCGTCGCCTTTTACTAAGTCTTCTAAGTATAACACTTTATCTAAATCAATACCCATTTTTTTGCATCGCTCTACTTGAGCTTCATCTTCTGGTATTAATTTAGCTTGGAAGTCGCCGCCTAAACATTTTAATGCTACAGCTGAGATTACACCTTCTGGAGCACCACCAGTACCAAACATTATATCAATACCAGTCTCATCAAATGCAGTGCTAATTGCAGCATTTACATCTCCGTCTTGGATAAATTTAATGCGAGCGCCCGCTTCACGAATTTCATCTACAATATGTTGATGGCGAGGGCGATCTAATAAAATTGCCACAACATCTGAAATTTCTTTATTTTTAGCTTTTGCTACTGCTTTTAAATTATCTGTTACTGACGCATTTATGTCAACTTTTCCTGCTGCCTCTGGACCTACAGCTAATTTTTCCATATACATATCAGGTGCATTTAATAAGTTTCCACGGTCTGCAATTGCTAGAACTGTCATTGCTCCGTTTGTTCCTTTTGCAACGATGTTTGTTCCTTCAAGAGGATCGACTGCAATATCCACTTGTGGTCCGCCGTTACGTAGGCCAAGTTCCTCACCAATATAAAGCATTGGTGCTTCATCCATTTCACCTTCACCAATAACAACGGTACCATGCATTGGAATTGTATCGAATAAAGCGCGCATTGCTGTTGTTGCTGCATCGTCTGCTTCCTCTTTTAATCCGCGTCCCATCCATTTCGCAGAAGCGATTGCTGCTGCTTCTGTTACACGTACTACTTCCATCGTTAAACTACGTTCCATTCTTCATTTGCCTCCTGTTTTCGGCGAGTACCGAAACTATATGTTCCATCTATTGTAACATATTTTTTTCTATCTTAATTTTGGGTATTTTTCTCTATCTTTTACTCTGCTCTTTTAATGGTGCTCACAGCAATTGTTTCACGTCGAATATTAGCACCAAGGGCACATAACTTTTCAATAAGCGAGCTATAGCCTCGTTCAATATGATAAATATCTCGAATTTCAGTTTCACCTTCTGCAATTAATCCAGCTAAAACTAGTGCAGCTCCTGCTCGAAGATCTGTAGCAGTAACTTTTGAACCATGAAGTTTTGTAGGACCTTGAATGATTGCAGTATTTCCTTCAACCTTAGCGCTCGCATTCATGCGTCGTAGTTCATCAATATGTTTAAAACGAGCTGTGTAAATCGTATCAGTTACTTTTGAGGCACCGATTGCTTGTGTCATTAAAACGGAGAGCGGTTGTTGGACGTCAGTGGGGAACCCAGGGTATACAAGGGTTTTAACATCTACAGCTTGCAGTACATCCGTTCTTGAAATAAAGACGCTTTCTTCTCCCTCTATTACTTCGACACCCATCTCACGCAATTTTGCTGTCACTGCTTCCAAATGGAAAGGAATAATATTGTCAACAGTTACTCCATCACCTATAGCAGCGGCCATAATCATAAATGTAGCCGCCTCGATACGGTCTGGTATTATTGTATGTTTTGTACCATGTAGTTCATCTACTCCATCAATACGAATCACACTTGTACCCGCACCTTTTATATTTGCCCCCATATTATTTAATAAAGTGGCAACATCAATAATTTCAGGTTCTTTTGCAGCGTTTTCGATTACCGTACGACCTTCTGCCCGAACAGCTGCCAACATAATATTAATCGTTGCACCTACACTGGCAACGTCCAAGTAGATTTTCGCACCTTTTAATTCCTCTGCACGTAAATAGATGGCACCATGTTCGTTTGTAACCTTTGCCCCTAAAGCTTCAAATCCTTTAATATGCTGATCGATTGGACGCGGACCTAAAAAGCAGCCTCCTGGCAAACCAATAACTGCTTTTTTAAAGCGTCCTAACATTGCCCCCATTAAATAGTAAGACGCACGAAGTTTTTTTACATTTCCATTAGGTAAAGGAATTGCAAGCATATTTTTAGGATCTATCGTCATTTGACCATTTTCAAAACTAACTTCGCCACCAATTTCCTCCAACAATGCTTTTAGCGTCCAAGCATCTGAAATTTCTGGTATTCCACCAATAGTGACGGAAGAATTAGCTAAAATTGATGCGGGGATTAAAGCAACCGCACTATTTTTAGCTCCACTTATTTTGACTGTGCCTTTCAGACGGTTTCCGCCATTAATTTTATATACATCCATTGCGCGTTCTCCCTTATGATTGGAAAGTTTCACATATTATTTTCCTTACACTCTAAACTATCGCTCACTTTCTTAAAATAAGGTGATTAATTTCTTATTTTAATCATTACTATTATTATTTACCTTTTTTACATTTTAAAGCTCAATTTTAAAAAATTTTTCTCTATATATTATTTAATTTACAATTTTTGTTGACTGTTGGACTTGCCGCAATTGTATAAACCTTTTTCTTTTGGCACGGCAATTTTAAACACTTATTTTAAAGCACCTTAGTTTTAATAGAAAAATTATTTACTTTTTCTATTTTCCCAGTCAGCTAAAAACCCTTCAATCCCTTTATCTGTTAATGGGTGATGGAATAATTGTTTTAATACTTTAAATGGTGTTGTTGCAATATCAGCACCAGCTAATGCCACATCTGTAATATGTTGTGGGTGGCGGATAGATGCTGCAATAATTTCTGTTTCAATACCATGGATTGCAAACATATCTGAAATCGTAGCGATCAACTCAACACCGCTTTGACCAATATCGTCAAGTCGTCCAACAAATGGAGATACGTAAGTTGCACCTGCACGAGCTGCCATTAATGCTTGGTTTGCACTAAAAATAAGTGTAACATTTGTTTTAATTCCTTTTTCTGAGAAGAATTTACATGCTTTTAATCCATCTGGCGTCATTGGCAATTTCACTGTAATATTTGGTGCAATAGCCGCTAATTCCAAACCTTCTTTAATCATACCTTCTGCATCTAGTGAAATAACTTCACCACTAATAGAACCATCAACTAGTTCGGCAATTTCACGAAGACGATCGTGAAATGAAACGTTCGCTTCTTTTGCTACTAAAGATGGATTAGTAGTTACTCCTGATAAAATACCCCATGAATGTGCTTCTTTGATTTCTTCGAAGTTTGCTGTATCAATAAAAAATTTCATATTAGGTCCTCCCCTATTTTCACGTTATTTATATTACCAATATCAAAAACGAAGAGAAGGTCGATTGAAAACACAATCGGACACTTCTCCTGCAAATCATTATAAGAAAAGCGTAAGCGCTCCGCCTAGAACCTCTTTTGGTGAAGACGCCACATCGTAAGCCTCGGACAGTTTTATGAGCCGCAAGTGCTTGCGCTAGACACTATTCAAAAATAAAAAGAAAAGCAGTGCATCATATTGTTTACATTATAGTAAACATTTTTCTACGAATTTTAAACCATTCTGCTTCCAATTTTTAAATTTCTTACGCTTTTTGTGAGCTGCCAAATTCACGCATTTTTCCAATAACCGTTGCTTTAATCGCATCGCGTGCTGGTGCTAAATATTTACGTGGATCGTACACTTTTTTATCATTTTCTAAAATTTCACGAATCACTTTTGTTGCTGCAATTTGGTTTTCAGTATTTACGTTAATTTTTGCTGTTCCTAAAGAAATTGAACGTTGAATATCCTTTGTTGGAATACCTGTACCACCATGTAATACTAATGGAAGATCAGTTAGTTTAGAAATTTCCTCCATTTCAGCAAAACCTAAGTTTGGTTCACCTTTATATGGTCCATGAACAGAGCCTAAAGCTGGTGCTAAGCAATCAATTTCAGTTTGTTCTACAAGTGCTTTACATTCTTGTGGATCTGCATAAATGATTCCACCGATTACACCATCTTCATCTCCACCAACTGAACCTAATTCTGCTTCTACTGAAACACCTTTTGAATGTGCGTATTCTACTACTTGTGTTGTAATTTTTACATTTTCTTCAAACGGATGATGAGAAGCATCAATCATTACAGAAGTAAAACCTGCGTCAACTGCTTCTTTACACTTTTCAAAGCTAGAGCCATGGTCTAAATGAATTGCTACTGGCACAGTAATTTTGTAGCTTTCCATTAATCCTTTAACCATGTTAACAACCGCAATGAATCCGCCCATATATTTACCCGCGCCTTCTGAAACCCCAAGAATAACTGGAGATTTCTCTTCTTCCGCAGCTAATAAAATTGCTTGTGTAAATTCTAAATTATTAATATTAAATTGCCCTACCGCATACCCTTCGCTTTTAGCCTTAATCAACATTTCTTTCATAGATACTAATGGCATCGATAATCCTCCTCGGACAGAAATTATATTTTCAAGTTATTTATTCCAGATTAACTATAGCAAAAACGATGTAGTCTCACAAGTGAGACTACATCGTTTTCTGCGCCGAAAGCGAAGCGACAGGCGCAAAATATTTTCCCTAATTAGTACAGTACTTCATTAGTTATTTTAGCCCTTATCGTAGTCTCACAAGTGAGACTACATCGTTTTCTGCGCCGAAAGCGAAGCGACAGGCGCAAAATAAATTCCCCATTAGTACAGTACTTTTTTAGTTTTTTTAGCCCTTATCGTAGTCTCACAAGTGAGACTACATCGTTTTCTGCGCCGAAAGCGAAGCGACAGGCGCAAAATATTTTCCCTAATTAGTACAGTACTTCATTAGTTATTTTAGCCCTTATCGTAGTCTCACAAGTGAGACTACATCGTTTTCTGCGCCGAAAGCGAAGCGACAGGCGCAAAATAACTTCCCCATTAGTACAGTACTTTTTTAGTTTTTTAGCCCTTATCGTAGTCTCACAAGTGAGACTACATCGTTTTCTGCGCCTAAGCATGCGCGACTGGCGCAAAATATTTTCCCTAATTAGTACATTACTTCATTAGTTATTTTAGCCCTTATCGTAGTCTCACAAGTGAGACTACATCGTTTTCTTCTCCTAAGCGTGCGCGTCTGGCGCAAAATATTTTCCTTATTAACACACCACTTCTATTAGTTATTTTAGCCCTTATCGTAGTCTCACAAATTAGACTACATCGTTTTCTTCTCCTAAGCGTGCGCGGCAGGCGCAATATATTTTCCCTAATTAGTACATTACTTCATTAGTTATTTTAGCCCTTATCGTAGTCTCACAAGTGAGACTACATCGTTTTCTTCTCCTAAGCGTGCGCGGCAGGCGCAAAATCTTTCCCTTGATTAGTACATTACTTCATTAATTATTTTAGCCCTTATCGTAGTCTCACAAGTGAGACTACATCGTTTTCTGCGCCTAAGCTATGCGCAACTGGCGCAATATAAATCCCTCATTAGTACAGTACTTTTTTAGTTATTTTAGCCCTTATCGTAGTCTCATAAGTGAGGCTACATTGTTTTCTGCGCCTACGCATGCGCGACTGGCGCAATATAAATTTCCCTTTCATGATTTTACGGGCGCGAAATACATTTATATTATTTGCGAGACCGATATATGGAAAGGCATTGACGTTAGTTACACTCATTCATGATTCAATTGAATTGAAAGAAGTCCGTATGGTGGTTCCATCTTTTTATTTTTGGGATGGAGGATGGAACGTTATAAAAGTTTACATAAATCTGGCTCATACATTAAAAGCCTCTCTGTACGATGATCGAGTTAAAATTGATAATAATCTAGCAGAAAATGCAATTCGCCAAATGTAATTGGATGAAAAACTAGCTTTGTTAGTGCACTGGTGCAAAGGCAAACGTCATTTGTTTAAGTTTAACGAAAACTGCAAAAGAAAACGGCATCGTTTTTTATCAATATTTGGTGAAGATAATAACGGACCTACCAAGTTTACCGATTCTCCGCAGCCAAAAATTCCACATTATTACATGCCTTGGTCGAAAAATGAGTAACATGTGCAAATTAGAAACAATAAAAAACCTCCTTACACTTGTAAGGAGGACATAAAAGTTACAGTTAAAATTGAAAGACTTCTACTTGTTGGATAACTGGATTTAATACAGGCACGCGGTAGTGAGTTCGATTCGTTAAATCAACTAAACTTAAATAATGGTTTATACCAGCTCCTGTATCAATGCCAATTTTTTTCGCTTTTTCCCAAAGCATTCCTACTGGGACATCTAAACGATGAGTTGGTGTATGACCAAATATAATAGTTGCGTCTTCCTGTATATTTTCACTAAAAAAAGGTTCTCTTATTGTAAGTAAATCTTCTTCATGTTGTTCATGTAACGGGATGCCTGTCCGTATTCCGGCATGAACGAAAATGTATGGAGGTCTTTCAATAAAAAGAGGAAGGTTTTTTAAAAAATCGGACCAATAGCTCCATTTCGGACTCCCAGATTCGATATCCACAATTGCACATTTTTCATGGTTCCCCATAATAGCATTAGCTCCATTTTCAACATATTGTTTTACAGCTTGTAATGTTCCTTCGCTATTTGGTCCTTTATCGATATAATCTCCGACAAAATAAAGTTCATCTTTATTTGGCTCATACTCGGCAAAATGCAATAACGCTTGTAACGCTTCAAGATGTCCGTGAATGTCGGATATGGCCAAAACTCTATTCATAATTCGCCTGCTTTCTTATTTCAAAACTCCCATATTATTACCAAAACTTGTTGCTTTAGAAAAAAGGAATGTTTGTTGAGGTTCAAATGCAACCTTTACTGCTTGATTTACCTCGAATCGTTCTTTACTTAATGCAGAAATTCGTCCACCTGCTGTTTGTAAAATAATGCGCCATTTCTGTCCTTCATATATAACATGTGTAACCTTCGCATCAATTTTATTTGCATTATTACTATCTTCCATATGTTTTAGAATACGAAGTGCATCAGAATCAACAACAATAACTGCATCACTGCTCATCGATAATTGCCCTATACCTGAAATGATCGATTCACCAACTTTAGCAGTTGTTTCGGTTAATTGGGTTGCTGTTATTCTATTTGTCATTCCAAGAAGTCCTGCGACCCAAAGAGATGCTGGATTTTGACGAACCTCCTCGGGTGTGCCAAATTGCTCAATACGTCCTTCACGAAGGATTAAAATTCGATCAGCTAACGAGTATGCTTCTAATGGATCATGTGTTACATGTAAAACTGTTGTTCCAAATTGACGCAATAAGTAAGAAAGCTCTGTTCGCATTTCAAACCTCAATTGCATATCAAGATTTGAAAGAGGCTCGTCCATTAAAAGAAGTGAAGGATTTGTTGATAATGCACGCGCAATTGCAACACGTTGTTGCTGACCACCTGAAAGCTCGCTTGGATATCGATTTTCTAATCCATTTAGTTGCAATAAATTAAACAAAAAATTTTGCTTTTTGAGTAATTCAAACTTGTCTTCTTTACGAATTTTTGAACCGTAAAAAATATTTTGTAGCACTGTCATATGAGGCCATAACGCATAATCTTGAAACACCATATTAATGCCACGTTTTTCAGGAGGTACTATATGCTTTACAGACGAAATAACGTTCCCATTCAATGTAACTTGACCAGAATCCAACGTTTGTAATCCTGCTACAATTTGCATTAAAGTAGATTTTCCACAACCTGAAGGTCCTAAAATACTAACAATTTCGCCTGTTTCAACTGTAAAACTAACATCGTTGATTGCTTGAAAATCTTTAAATTTCTTTGACACGTTTTGAATCTTTAAAGACATGGGACTTCTCCTTTTTTGCTAGGTTAAGAAAGTAATCTATTCCCTTTTCTACAAACCATTTAAATGTCATCATGAAAATAATAATGATTGTACCGCTTGTTATTGTTGCAGCTGTTGCAAAACCATAATTTAAATCTTCAAAAGCTTTATTGATGGCAACAGGTAAAGTAACAAAATTTGGCGGATACAAAATTGATGTAATCGCTAAGTCAAAAATACTCGTTCCAAATGCAGTAAGCCCAGCTGTTAAAAGCGACGCTCGCATTAAAGGAAGTAAAATTGTAAATATTCGGCGAGTCAATGACGCTCCTTGAATTGATGCTGATGCTAATAAACTAGCAGGAATCTTTGTCATAGAGCTAATCATTAATCTAGCTGCAATTGGTATGGCTCCTGCAACACTTGCTAGAACTAAAATAGCCGGTGTGCCATATAAATGAAGGTGTATATGCTCCAGAAATGGCTGATTCCAAATGAAAATATACCCAATACCTAGGACTACGCCTGGTACAGCCAATGACACGACTGATAACGTGTCGATAAATGAACGGTATTTAAAATCCGTAAAGATAAGGACATATCCAATCCCAATGCCCACAATTAATCCAATAACTCCTGCAAGTGCAGCTATGGTTAACGAGTTTTTCAAACCTTCTAATATTGTAGAGTCAATATTTAATAACTCTTGATAATTTTCAAGTGTAAAATTACTGATCGTTATACCACCACCGATAGAATCCATAAACGATACGATAATACTACTACCAATTGGTATTCCAAGTGCGATTAGTAAAAAGCCGATATTAATGAAATCGTACAACCAACTATTTTTTGTTTTTAATGGATTTGTACGAATCGCACGTCCAGAAATTGTAGAATAGTTTCCTTTACGTAATATCCAAAGTTGGAAAAGCATGACGAAGACAATAATGGCTACTAGATAAAAAGAAAGTATCCCAGCCATATCGTAACGAATAGGTGCTGTATAAAGAGCAGTATAAATTGAATATGATAACGTCGGGAAACTATATACGGCCGCTAGCGAGGCAGGTAACCCAAAGTCACCAATTGTATCCATAAATATTAACGCTGCCCCTGATAGAAGGGCAGGAATGACTAATGGAATTTGAATCGTCCTTAGCGCTCTCCAACTCGTCGCTCCATTTAAACGAGCAGCATCATTAAAGTAAGATACATTCCATTCTAGTGCAGCTGTTACTGCTAAATAAGCATATGGAAATTTACATAATGACATAATAAAAATGAGTCCCATCGGTTGAAACACAAAATCATTTACCCACGGCAAGCCCAATATATGATTGGCAATCCCATTTCCGTTTGAAAAAAGAACCCAACCTTGCGCGATAATGAAGGAAGGTAAAATAAGAAGCGCCCAAGCGGTAAAATCAAGTAAAATAGCTGTATAAAAAGATCTAGATTTCCTCATGATAGCCAAAGCAGTACCTATAACGGTTCCGAGAACTGCTGTTCCAGCTCCAAGTAGTAAAGAATTCGATAAAGACTTACTCCACAATTTGCGCTCAAATATTTCAAAAACTAATCCAAACCCTTGGAAATCAAGTTTTCCGAAAAAAATTCCTGGTAGAACGATTTGAATTAACACTGCAGCAAGTGGCAATAGTATAAACAATATTAATATAAAGACAACGCCCCACCCTAGTACTGTTGGTGCGCTGGGTTTTTTAGTGAGTTTTAGCATAACGTCTTTAATACCTCATCTATAAGACATGATAAATGAACGTACACTTTTCTATCTATATATAAATCATGGAGGAAAAAAGATGATAGAAAAGTGCTTGTTCATGCAAACTTAAAGAATGTATAAGTAATATAAAGTTTACTTATACATTACCTAAGCAATTATTGTACAGATTGATCAGCAAACCACGATTTGATTTCCGCTTCATTTTCAGCAGCAAGTTCAGGATCAGCAACTAGAAGAGGAGCATTGGCATCGCGTTCTTTTGGACTTGCAACATCTTTAACTGATGAAGTGTAGTAACCTTCAACACCAGCAGCGACCATTTCATCTTGTGTTTCTTTTTCCAGTAAGAAATTAATAAATGCTTTTGCAACCTCAGCTTGATCTGTATCTTTACTTATTGCTGCATAACGAACAGATGCTGGTGCACCTTCTTCTGGCCAAACAATTTCTATTGGCTCTCCGTCTTGCTTCATTTTATAAGCGTTGGATTCTTGTAAAGCAGCGACCTTTAAGTCTCCAGCAAGTAATGCCTCCACAATGTTAGGGTTTTTTGGATATACTTTTGCTCCATTATTAAATAGTGAAGCAAAGTATTCCTTACCACCGTCCATACCTAAATCTTCAAAGAACCATGAAACAAAAGGAAATGCAGGAGCTGCAATAGATGGATCAGCCATACCGACGATATCTTTAAATTTTGGATCAGCTAAATCTGCCCAAGTTTTTGGTGCATCTTCTGCTGAAATTTCGTTTATGTTGTACACGAGTATCCCTGCAGCATGTGCACCTGTTGGATAGTAAGCTTTATCTTCTGGTAGAAGAGAAATACCAAAATCATTTAAGTTTGCTTCATTTTCTAAGGCTAAATCTTTAAGAAATATTCCTTCTTGATCCCAACGTGAAAACGATGCTTGTCCATCCATCCACACAACGTCCCAGTTAGGGTTTCCCTTTTCAGATTCAATACGTGATTGAATTTCTGCACCGTTTCCTGCAACAAGTTCAATATCATAACCTGTTTCTTCTTCAAATAACGGTTCAATTAATTCATCGAAATCATTTAAGTAGACTACTAGTGGCTCTGTTTGTTGTACTTCTTCAATTGTAGTTATTTCTTCAGTTGGCGTAGTGTTTGCAGTTGCTTCGTTCGTTTTTGATTCATCTCCTGAAGAACATGCGGCTAAAAATAGAGCAGTAAAACCAGTTAATGCAAATAATGATTTTTTCATTGTTCTACCTCTTTCATAATTTTTTGAACAATGTAAGCATATCGTTTCGCATTTAATAGAATGTGAAGGGATTGTTAAGAAAGGGTTAAATAATATCTAATAATATTGATTAATAAATAGATTTTATCTATATTTTGAGTGAGGTGATATAGTTTGAATTTACAGCAGCTAAAAGTATTTGTTTGTACTGTTCAAAGTGGCAAGCTAAGTATTGTAGCAAAACAGTTAAATATAAAACAACCAACAGTAACCTTTCATTTAAAGGCATTGCAAGAGCATGTAGGAGTGGCACTTTTTGAGGATCATAGCGGCAAACAGTGGATTTTAACTGATGCAGGAAAAGACTTTTATCATTATGCACAACAAATAGTTAGCCTTGTTCATGAATCAGAACAAGTAATGGAACAGTATCGCTTGAATAAAAGAGGGAAGCTGCAATTAGGGGCAAGTGAAACAACTGCTTCATACATATTGCCTCCTTATTTAGCTCAATTTCAAAAAGAGCACAATCAGGTATATATATCGCTTATTGTAAATAAAGCACCGATTATTTTAGAAAAGGTTAAAAATTTTGAGTTGGATTTTGGTGTAATCGCATATGGAGACTTATATGATCCAGATTTAATGATCGTGCCAATTATGGAAGATGAATTAGTATTGATTATGTCAAACGATCATCCTCTATGTAAAAAGGAGAACGTTGCACCTTATGAATTAACACGTTATCCATTTATTTTGCATGAGAAAAAAGCAGTTAGTCACCAACTAGCTGAACAATGGATGTACCAAAACAAAGTGGATTTAAATATTATTATGGAGATCGGATCAATACAAACAATTAAAGAAGCGGTGGAATTAAATATTGGAATTGCCATTTTGCCAAAATTAAGTGTTGAAAAGGAAATGAGAGAAGGACGTTTGTTTGTAAAGCCATTACCGAATTATGTGAATGAACGACATATTTACCTCATTTATCGTAAAAATCAGCATTTTACCCCAATGATGAAAGTATTTATTGAATATTTAAAGACTTCTTTTAAGGCAATGTAAAATAAAAATAGAATAGCTTTTTAAATTTGCCTACCTTATTACACGAAAAGATTTTATACGATAGTGATTGTTTATTAGCAAAAAGCAGCAGCCTGGCGCTAATAAATAAAAAGGTATCATCATTGGCTTAGTCATGTGAAGTATTTTATATACGTTTTCTGAAATTGTAAAAGAGCAATAATTTTCTAATCAATTACCGCCCCCCTCTCATACCTCAACAATCAAATATATATTCGATTAAGTCAAAATAAAAAAAGCGTTGATCATTATGACCAACGCACCTTGCTTTTTAAATATTAAAAATCACTGAAAGCTGCTCAAGTCCTTCTCTTCCCTTTTTATTTGAATAAAATGTTTTCTTCGATAAACACTTAAAACTAGCCCGACAATAAAAGCATTTAGTACAGTTGGCATTAAGCCGTAACTCATAAATGGTAATGTAATTGAGACAAGCGGAAGCAATCCAAAGGTCACCCCTACACTATAGAGGAATTGGGTAGCAAAAAGTGTTGCGCCCCCTATAATGAGTAACTTTCCAAAAGGCTCCTTAATTGACTTTAAAATTATCCAGATTCGAGCCAAAAAAGCAGATAAAATCACAAAAATTACTATACCTAGTGCATATCCATATGTTTGAATTAAATTTCCAAATACAAGAATAGTATCGGCATCCGGAATATATATTATATTTTCTGTACCAAACATACCCGCATTTTTAATTGCATTTTCAAGTGTCACATATTGATAACCACTGCCAGAAGCATGCTCATAAGGGGCAATAAAACCCAATAAACGATCCACTTGATAGTGTGCTATATTCCCTTTCATATAAGAAACTGTGAAGAAAATAATTATTCCTACCATTAAAATAGCTGCAGCTCCAACTACTAGTAATTTCTCTTTACGACTAAATTTACTTTGTAAGAAAAGGACACTAACAATTACAATATAAATAAATAGCATTGATAAATTAGCTATCCACAAAAATAAATAAATAGAAAAAGCAAATAGACCAATACAATGCCATAACTTAAATGACGTATTACTAAAAATTGATGCCCAGGCTATTAAAAATAACGGAATTGCCATCCAAACCTGTATATCAATACCACCTAATGAAATCATCTGTTCTCCATTAACAATGCTATTCGTAAATAACTGAAGGAATATTATCAATCCAACTCCGGCAGCATAAAACAGATAACCAAATCTTTTTAGTTTTCGATAGTCAAAATACATAATCCCAATCGCAACAATTAATCCAATGATTATAAAAATCACTTTGTTTTGTATCATTGTTGAGAAATTCAAATTAAAAAAGTCTAAATATCGTTCTTGATTTAATGCCATAATTGGTAAAAAGCTTAATAACAATGTAACAATTAATAAAGAAATTAATAACCAATCTACTTTCGGCCTATGTAATTTATTTAAAGACTTACCTAATGTAATGGGACTGCCCATTTCTTTCACGGCCTTTTCCTCTGCTTCTATTTCACTATACCCGCGTTGCACCCAGGATTGTTTTGATTTTTGTATATGCTGGCTTAATTCTACCTTCACGTACTGCTTTGCTTCCTTAGACTTAATTTCATTCGTTACTGTTTCTAAAAAGTGACTAATGTTCATTTAGTGTCACCTCATTAAATAACTGTTTTAAGGAAATATCACGACTGCTTTTTTGCACATTTTTCTTTTGTAATATCTTCATACCTTTATTTGTTAATTTATAATACTTTTCATCGTCCTCAGTCCAGTATGATTCAATGATTCCTTGTTGCTCTTGAGCGTGTAGAATTGTATAGACTATCCCTTCATTATTGATGATAGTTTTGATCCCTCTTACATGCAGTAATTGTGTTAACTCAGAGCCAGTCCTTTCTTGAGTCAGCAATGAAAGGATAAATTTTGTCACATCTTGATCTTCAAGTTGTTCTATTTGTTCGTTTATTTTTTGGCGATGGGCATCCGTAAACTTCACTTGACGAAACGTATGATTGTTCATCGCTTTTTTTAACCCTTTTAATCGTTCATCCATAGGGATCCCTCCAGCATTTCTTTTAATAATGATTTGCCTTTGCGTAAACGTGTTTTTATAGTATTTCCATTTACTTCAAGTATAGAGGCAATTTCTTTAATCGAACGCTCCTCATAGTAGAATAAGTAGATTACTTCTCGATATTTTATAGGCAGTTGCATGACAGAGTATGCAAGTTGTGCATCTTCATCTTGTTGGATAACTGTTTGTTCAACGCTATCTCTACGTTCACTTATGATTAAACCAACATCCTCTGAAACTTTAACACGTTGGTTATACCAGCTTTTCAAATAATCTTTTGAATGGTTGATTGCAATTCGCCAAAGCCATGTCTTAATGGACGATTTTCCTTTATAGGATTCTATTGATTTATAACATTTTACAAAAATTTCTTGGGTCAAATCCTCCGCTATTGTCTCGTTATGTACATAAGCATAAACAAGCTGTTGGATTTCCTGCCCGTATGTACGCATTAAATCATCAATCAATTCTTCATGATTGATTGTTGTTATAGAAGCATACGTTATCTCTTCCACACTCTCCCCTCCATTTCGACTATTAGACGAGGCTAATAAAAAGAAAGTTTTAAAACTATGTAATAATAAAAAAATTGGTTCCCCTACTTACAAAAGAACCAATAAAGCATTTTAATATTTATACAGTATTTCAACAGCTAGTTTCTTAAAAAAGGACTTATTTTTACCTATCTACCTGAAAGAGAAATCTATATTTATATAATTTCCTTTCATTGCTCTTCCACCGTTACTTCCTCGCTACTAAAAAAGGCTAAACTAAATAAAATAGTTCAGCCGAAAAATGTCTCGTTATATTGTTGTATAAATTACTTTAACTATCTATAAACCGAGCAAAAGAGATTTTAATTTAATTATAGTTATGTTTACAATTACAAAGCTTTTTCAACGCTTAAGTATATAACAGCAGAAAAAATGTTATGTAATTAATTCCTTTTACAAAATCAGAATTTAACCTTAACGATCTTCTACCGAATAATCCTGACCTTGTTCTAATACTTTAACAACTTCATTTCGAATATCAAATATGTTAAATGGTTTAGTAAAATAATTTACAACGCCTAATTTTCCAGCCTCATCTATTAGTTCTTGTTCTCTGAAAGCTGTCATCATAAATACAGGAATACTTAATTTATTGTCTCTTATTTGTTTTAATATTTCTAAACCGTTCATTCCAGGTATTTTCATATCTAACAAAATGCAATCAACTTCTTCTGACTCTAATATTTTAAGTGCTTCCAAACCATTTGAAGCCTGATGAATTTTATAGCCTTCCTTTGAAAAAACTTCATCTAACAATAAACGTATGCCTTTTTGGTCATCTACTATTAATAACTTTTTCATAGTTGTTGTCCCCTTATTGTCGTTTTATTTTCAGATATTGGCAACTATTTATTCCCTAAAATATTTCCCTTAAAACCTAATTTTCGATTTAATTAATGAAACTCCTTCAATCTTTCACATTTTACATTTGATTGAATAAAATTTTATAATACTTACTGAGGTGAAACTATGTCAAAAATACTTTCTACTCAAATGAGTGGATTATTCCAAAGAATTATTCAAACTGAAGAAGAAGCAATTGAAGAAACTGCACGTTTACTTGCGCAAGCTAGTGTTGGACAAGGAAAGGTTTATTTTGCATGTTTTGGTGAATTAGAAGCTATTGAAATTCATGCTTTAAAAGGTGTTGAGAAGTTTGTGAATCTAGCTGCATGGACACCAGAAACTGTTGTGACAGAAGTAGACCGAGTTTGTATTTTCACTGAAAGTTGTCATAACGAAGAGGCCTTACAACTTGCAAAAAAATTATTTGATGAATTTATTCCATTTGCTGTTATCTCCAGTGAGCCACAAGAACCTACTAATAAACTTAGCGAATTAGCCTACACTTATATTTCAATGAAAATACGTGGGGGTTTGTTACCACATCCATCAAACTTAGGTGAGCGAATTGTTATCCCACACCTGATTGCAGGTTTATTTATCTATGAGGCTATTAAGTTAAACTATGATGAAATAATATTTGATGATGAACTCTAAGTTTAACCTTTCACCAGTGGCATTTATATGGATTTGATTATTATTCTTTTTCTAGATAATTTTATCTTACTATAAAATAGTTAAAGATTGGTTAAATATTACACAATTTTACTTCATTATTCAAAACTTAACCAAAAAAGGGATGTCTTATATGTCCCTAATTTGAATATATGTAGAAAAATAAACTGCACCTCATCCACCATTGACGATAGTTCCTTATTAGGTAACTTCTGCTACCTAATGAGATTTAAAATCAAAAACTACCTAGTAAAGTTCCCATAAAACTTTTACTAGGTAGTTTTATTTCCTCTGATATTTCGGTTGACTAACGAATTCTAATTTCTGTCTCTTTATTAAAGAAATGAGCTTTATTCATATCAAAAGCAAGTTCAAGCTGATCACCAGGCTTGACTTCTGTACGTGGATCAATCGTCGCTACTAAATTCTGACCTTCAATAGTAGAGTAAATCGTCATATCCGCACCAGTAAGTTCTGCTAAATCTATATCAATTTTAACCGTTGCTCCTTTAGCATAGTCAATAAATACTGGCTCATCATGGAAGTCTTCCGGTCTAATGCCAAGAACAACTTCTTTTCCAACGTATCCTTGTTCACGGAGAACCTTCATTTTTCCTTCGGGAATCACGATGTTTGTTTTTCCCATAGAAAATACACCGTCTAAAATCTTCCCATTAAAGAAATTCATTGAAGGTGATCCTATAAATCCGCCTACGAAAATATTCTCTGGATTTTCGTAAATGTATTTAGGTGCACCTACCTGTTGAATTACACCATCTTTCATAACGACAATTCGACTCGCCATTGTCATTGCCTCTGTCTGGTCATGCGTTACATAAATGGTTGTTGTCCCCAAGCGGCGGTGAAGCTTAACAATTTCAGCTCGCATTTGAACACGTAGTTTTGCATCAAGGTTTGATAATGGTTCGTCCATTAAGAATACTTTGGCGTCACGAACAATGGCACGACCTAGTGCAACACGCTGACGCTGCCCTCCGGAAAGAGCTTTTGGTTTACGTTTTAGATATTCTTCGAGACCTAAAATTTTGGCTGCTTCATTCACACGACGATTGATTTCATCTTTTGGTACTTTACGAAGCTTTAATCCAAACGCAATATTATCGTAAACCGTCATATGGGGATAAAGTGCATAGTTTTGGAAGACCATTGCAATATCACGATCTTTTGGGGCAACATCATTTACACGGCGTTCATCAATGAAGAAATCTCCTTTAGTAATTTCCTCAAGTCCGGCAACCATTCGTAAAGTGGTTGATTTTCCACAACCAGATGGTCCAACAAATACAATGAATTCTTTATCTTGAATATGAAGGTTAAAATCACTTACCGCGGTTACTTTATTGTCGTATATTTTATAAATATTATTTAATTTTAGCTCTGCCATTTTTTCAGCCTCCTACTATCTAAAAGTATTATCCATCGTTTGCCAACAACACGACTGATTTTTTATGCTACTCTTATTTCTCATTTTATCGGAAAACGCTTTCAAATATAATTTAATATTTTTAGATAATTGTTAAATATTTTTATATTTTCATTAGTCCAACAAAAAGACTTGCCAGTATGTATACTGAACAAGTCTTTTATTTAAGAATCTTATTTTATTTTACCTGCACCTGCTTTTGCCTTTACATTTGCAGGAACAGCCTGTGTTGGCTGAATTTTTGTGTACAAAGATGGCTTCCAACCAACATTCTCATTAAGTTGTGCATCATTTCCTTGGTTATGTGCTTTAACAAGATCTACTCGGCTTCCTTTGCCTTTTCCGTTAACGAATGAGCCATCTTCATATATAGAGATTCCTTTCCAATAACGAATAATTTGAGAAGGATCTACATCGTAACTAAAGTTGAAATAGTTGTTTTCAGCATAGATTTTTGATTCAGCTCCTACTCCAAATGCATAATCGAATAAGTACTCCGAGTCGTTTGTATACTCATAATAGTTATTGTAGATATGAACCTCACCATAACGTACTCTTGGTAAACGCTGCGTTACATCCTTAAAATAATTATGGTGAACTGTTACTTTTAATCTATCTTTATCAGTGGTTTTGCTGTCACTTGACCCAATCAGCATCACTTTATCATGATCTTCAAATTTGTTATACGAAATCGTTACATAGCTTGCACCATTAGTTACGTCTAATAAGCCATCATGCTGCTGGTAGGTACGGCCAAAGTATTTACCAAACGATGCGTCTGTGTTTTCGCCGTCTGTAAATGTACAATGGTCAATCCAAACATTTTCAGTATTATTTGTGATGGAAATATTATCGTACTCTGAATTCCATTCACCATAATCTCCGTCTGTCGGGTCCCATTGTGGGAAGAAGTCACGTGGTGCTTCAAACTCAATATTGCGTATAATGATGTTCTTTACTCCGCTCAGATTAAGACTTCCCCCAATAATTTTGGCATCATTATCAATTCCTATAATGGACGTATTTGAACCAATATTGATAACGATTTGTTCTTTTTGCTTCTTCTGAGCTTCGGCACGTGCATCCTCGAGTTCGCCTTCTACTTCCTTTTCATAGCCCCACTTTTCAGGATTGTATGCCTTTAAATATTCTTCTAAATCATATCCTGTACCTTCCGCATAGTATTCGGGTCCAATCGGATTATTATTTTCATCTACATTAAGCTCAATTGTCCCTTTTACATAAATAATCTTCGGTGTGTCATTCTTGCCATTTGATTTATTATCGCCGCCCAGTGCTTCAATCAATTCACTTTTATTTGTAACAGTAAAAATATGTTTTTCATCTGCTTTAGCCCCGCCTGTTGTACCATTTCCAAAGGAGGCCCAACCATCCTTTGGTTGTAATACTTCACTTCCTAAGTCATTTGATGTAGCTGAGACGGAAATAACCCCAAAACTGAATAAAAATGCTGCTAGGATCGTACTAATCATTTTTTTCATAGATTCACCTATTCCTCTCATTTTATTTTTCTTGTAAAAAATCTTCGCGCTGCGGGGTAAAAACATCTAAAATGGTAGACTCATCTTCCAGCGCTTTGACACCATGACGTATACCGGATGGGATGTAGATACTGTCTCCTTGTCTAACGATTTGCACATCTCCGTCGAGGTTGAACTCAAAGCTTCCTCGTGTGATATAACTTACTTGTTCATGAGGATGTGAATGGACGCTTCCAACCGCGTCTTTCTCGAAGGTTACCTCAGTCATCATTAAACTGCCTCCGTAACCTAAAAGCTTTCGTTTTACCCCTTCCTCTGTTGGGATGGCCTTGATTTTTTCTCCAAAAATAAACACATCATTCACCCCTTATTAAGTTTGCTTAGGTAGTTCAATTAAATAAAGATTACATGATCCTTCTCGGTCAGATGTAAATAAAATCTTTTCGTTATTCCAGCTAAAGGTTGGATGGCAATGAGTTTGTTGAGTGTTCCAGCTCGTATGATGAGAACATAACGTTTTGATCATCGCTTTCTCCCCTGATATATCTATTAATACTAAATCTTCTACTTCATCTCCAACTAATAGGGTATTATCAAGATTGCTATGATAGTGATTACAATAGAAAGGCAAATCAATTTGTCTGATTAAGTTCCCCTCATCATCCACTAGCCCTACAAATGGAATCTGCCCTGATTCATGTGAATTCTGAATAGTTGCTTGCGTTCTATGAACGGTAATAGTTCCGTCATGGCCTTTTCGACGGTTGTCAAAAAAGATCTTGCCATCACTGGTCCAAAACTCATGGCCAATACAATCGTCTTCTGCTTGCCTAAATAATGGTTGAGGTGAACGAGAGCGAATATCCAATAGCCAAATCCGTTGATGAACAAGATTCCATGGTCCTTCATGACAAAAAGTTGCCAGGCTGCTATTTATAGGAGAAAACTGAAAATGCCCTAGCCAGTGGGTATCTTGGAAAACATCAAAAACTTCTTTCCCATCCATGCTGATTAAAGTTATCCACCCCTTTTTCGTCGCATACATCGTTTCTTTAAACCCTCTATAATTGGCTCCTCTTTCTATTGGAACAAATTCATTACGAGCCATCCCGATATACCTTTTGTCCGCAGAAATATGCGGATGTCCTAATTCTATCCCTGGCTTTTCTTCATAGAGTACAGTGGTTTTAAGAGTTGAAGTTTCTAACTTCTTTAGTAATCTACCCGTTACATAAACGACAATGTCACCCTCAGGCGTTTTCGTATGGAAGCTTGGGGTGATTCCCTCGGGTTCATCTGTTAACTGCAAAATCCTCCCAGTCTCTAGATTCATTTTAAAAAGATTATAAACTGTTGATTTTTCAGAGGAACGATCTGATAAGAAGTAAATGTCTTGATCACCTGTACAAAAAGAGTTATCTGTAAAGTAAAAGTGGAAGTTATTAGAACCGTTAGATGTTATCTGTTTAACAACATTTCCTGTCTTCTCATCTATATACTCTTTGATTTCTGAAGGAAACTCCTTGCCAATCATAATTCTCCTCCTTTCTATTAAGGTTAGAGTCATTAAGACAATGTCGGCTTCTAAGGAAATAAATGCTTTAACACTAACATCAACTTATAAAGTTACTCCCGTCTTAAAAATCGCAATTTCCCTAAAATCATTTTTCTCATTATTCACGAGTTCTCCACTCGCAACTTGAATAATATAGTCGATAAAATCGTTTAACACGATATCGGACTCCTTCTCTAATAACACACCAGCGTTAAAATCAATCCAGTGTGGCTTTGTTTCAGACAATGGGGTATTTGTTGAAATTTTCATTGTTGGCACAAAGGATCCAAATGGCGTTCCCCGTCCAGTCGTGAATAGTACCAATTGACACCCAGCTGCAGCTAGAGCAGAAGATGCAACCAAATCATTGCCAGGTGCGCTCAATAGGTTTAACCCTTTTTCTCTAAGGATTTCTCCGTATTTTAGAACATCTTTTACCGTTGATGTGCCAGCTTTCTGCGTACAACCTAGAGATTTGTCCTCCAATGTAGAAATTCCACCATCCTTGTTTCCTGGTGAAGGATTTTCATAGACTGGTTGTTTGTTTTCAATAAAATACTCTTTAAATTCATTAATTAACTCAACCGTCTTTTCAAAAACTTCTGAATTCGCAGCACGCTCCATTAGAATTGTTTCCGCGCCAAACATTTCCGGAACCTCTGTCAGCACCGTTGTACCTCCTTGGGCAACAAGAAAATCTGAGAATCTACCAAGCAATGGATTTGCCGTGATGCCTGAAAAACCATCAGATCCACCGCACTTCAACCCAACCTTTAACTCAGATAATGGTACAGGTTCACGTTTATCATTTTTAGCAGCTGCATAAATTTCTTTTAGTAATTCAACACCTGCTTCAATTTCATCAGTTACCTCTTGCGAAACTAAAAACTTTACACGATCTTCATCGTAATCTCCAAGAGCATCTTTAAATTCATATAAGTTGTTATTTTCACAGCCTAATCCTAAAACGAGGACACCACCGGCATTTGGATGGAGCACTGCATCTCTTAAAATTTTTCTAGTATTTTCATGATCGTCTCCTAATTGGGAGCATCCATAATTGTGTTTTAATACGAGGACGTTTTCAAACGGGTGAATATCGCCCACTTCTTTTTCAAAAAGTTTCAGCATTCGTTCTGCAATCCCATTCACACAGCCAACAGTTGGAACAATCCAAAGTTCATTTCGAATCCCTACATTTCCGTTCTTCCTTTTGAAGCCATTAAACGTAAGGTTTTTATTTTCATAGGGATTGCTGTTTAATTTTTGATGAAATTGATACTCCTGAATTCCATCCAAATTCGTTTTAATATTATGGGTATGAATATGTTCACCCACTGAAACTTCTTTAATTGCGTGGCCAATAGGGTATCCATACTTAATGATATGATCATTAATAGATAAATCTTTGATTGCTACCTTGTGACCTCTTTTAATATCATCCTTTAGTACGATGATTTCCTCTTTAATAGTCAGTGTTTGCCCTTTTGACAAATCTTTTAATGCTACAACCACATTATCGTGATCATGTAACTGGATGAAATCCAACATGAACATTCCCCCTATTAATTGGCCGTCTTTTGCTCCAATATGGATTCAATGGCCTGTTTCATTCCCTTCGTTTCAATTTCAAATAGATTTTTCGTCACCTCGCCTGTTAACTCTGGTACATCGTTTAGGTTAATATCCCAGATTTTTTCGCAACTTAACACACTTGAGACAATCTCCTTTATGCTCTCTAAACTGCCATTAGCTTTACTCCATTGTGTCTTAAACAATTCAAGCACTTCAGGATCGTCCGAAAGTTCAATTTCTTCGTCACCTCTTTTCCCCTTATAAAAGGAAATTAACGCAGCTAGTGAGAATACTAGCTTCTTCGGCAATGTGTTTTTACGGTTAACATATTCCAGCAAAGATGGTAAATCTCTTGTTTTAAATTTAGACGTAGAATTTAATGAAATACTTAACAAGAAATGCTGCATATAGGGATTCCTAAATCTTTCAATCACTTCGTCTGCAAATGAACGACATTCTTCCTCGGGGAAATCCAATGTTGGAATGATTTCATCATAAATTAGCTCTTTCACGAATTTCCCAACAATTTTATGCTCAATTGCCTCGCCTACCGTATTGAGCCCATATAAATAAGAAACAGGAGCCATCGCTGAATGAGCACCGTTTAAGATTCGCACCTTCCTTGTTCGATATGGGGTTATATCATCAACAAAGAAAGTATTCAATCCTGCTAGATGAACTGGAAATTCCTCACGAATCCATTGAGGCCCTTCAATAACAAATAGATGGAATTGCTCACCGACAACGACAAATTCGTCTAAATAGCCAAGCTCTGCTGTAATCTCGTCGATTGATTCTGTCGGAAAACCTGGGACAATTCGATCAACAAGTGTATTACAGAAGGTATTTGCTTCATTAATCCAGTCCACAAATCCTCCCCCAAGGTTCCAAATTTTCGTATACTTCAAAACCAATTCTCTTAATTGATCACCATTACGCTCAATCAACTCACAAGGTATAATAATTAATCCTTTATCTTTCTCACCTTGAAATGCTTGATAACGTTCATATAAGAATGATGTTAGTTTTCCCGGAAAACTCTTTTGTGGTTGATCTGTTAATTTATCATTGTCGTCAAAAACAATTCCGGCTTCTGTTGTGTTGGAAAATATAAACCGCAGCTCAGGATTATGGGCAAGTTGTAAATATTCATCATATTGTTTAAAAAGATTTAAACCACGACTTATACAACTGATTATCGAATGCTCTTTAACAGGTCCCCCTTCTTTTATTCCTTGTAAATAAAGGGTAAATAAACCATCCTGTTCATTTAACTTTTCAACCGCACCCTGTCCGCGTGGCTGAACAACTACCACACTGCCATTAAAGCCTGTTTTCTCGTTAAGTACATCTATTTGCCAATCAATAAAGGCTCTTAAAAAATTACCTTGACCGAACTGAAGGACTTTCTCCGGGCGTTTTTGATAATTTTTTAAGAAATGCTTATTTAATTTTTCCATGACTTCCCCCTAAACATTTTGCCATTCACCCATAAACTTTAAGAAGATGTGTAATGTTTAAATCCTATCAATCCTTTAGATTTCTTTTCTAATGACTCTCCTTATCTGAATTGCTTCTTACCCTTGTATTCTTTATTCAAATTGAAAGTATTCTTTTGCATTGTAGTATGAGATGCCTTGAACGATTTTCCCTAGGAATTCAGGGTCATTTGGAACTTCTCCATTTTCTACCCATTCACCGATTAAATTGCATATTAATCTTCTAAAATATTCATGTCTTGTATAGGATAAGAAACTTCTGGAGTCAGTTAACATGCCAATAAAACGGCTAAAGAGACCCATATTGGCTAAGGACTGCATTTGTTCAAGCATTCCTAACTTATTATCGTTAAACCACCAAGCGGTACCAAACTGAATTTTTCCTGGAATTCCTCCCCCTTGAAAGCTTCCAATTACAGCGGAAATTACGTTATTATCTTTCGGATTTAAAGAATAAATAATCGTTTTCGGCAGCGCATTTTCTTTGTCCATTGAATTTAATAGCTGCACTAATGGTTTCGCGATTTCTTCATCATTGATTGAATCATAGCCTGTATCCGGACCTAAAATAGTAAACATTCTTTCATTATTATTTCGTAGGGCGTTAATATGGAACTGCATTGCCCAGCCTAATTCGGCATATAGCTTTCCTAAAAATCTTAATGTAAAACTTTTATATTTCTTTTCAGCTTCTGTGGAAACTTTTTTACCTTGTAAAGCTTCTGCAAAAATGCTTTTTACTTCATCTAACGTTGTGTCTGCATACATCATAGTATCAATTGCATGATCCGAAACTCTACCGCCTATTGAATGGAAAAATCGAACTCTTGACTCAAGTGCTTCAAGGAAATCCTCATAACCATTAATCTGGATTTCTGAAATTCCTTCGAGTGTTTTCACCCAATTTAGGTATCCTTCACGGTTAATTTCGAGACCTTTATCCGGGCGGAAGCTAGGTAAAACTTTTACATCAAAATCATTATCTTCTTTCAAACTCAGATGGTACTCAAGGCTGTCGACTGGATCATCTGTCGTACAAACAACCTGTACATTTGACTTTTTAATAAAATCCCTTGCACGGAAACCATCACTATTTAATAACGCATTTACCTTTTCCCAAATGATAGGGGCGGTCTCTTCATTTAAAAGTTCATTTATCCCAAAAAATCTTTGAAGTTCTAAGTGAGTCCAGTTGAATACTGGGTTTCCAATTGTCATCGGAAGAGTTTTTGCCCATGCGAGGAACTTATCGTAATCACTAGCATTGCCTGTGATATACTCTTCGTCAATCCCATTTGCTCTCATTAAACGCCATTTATAATGATCACCATATAACCAGATTTCCGTAATATTTTTGAATTTTTTATTGTCGTAAATTTCCTTAGGGCTTAAATGGCAATGGTAGTCAATAATGGGCATATTCTTTGCATACTCGTTATATAACGTTATGGAGATATCGTTGTTTAGTAAAAAATTTTCATCCATGAAATTTCGCATATGAACACCAGCCTTCTAATTTTTATAAAATTTATTTGTAAAAAACACCAATATAATATTCCCTTGTAACTATTTCATCTTCTTTATGGCGCATCAATTCATCATTATGCGTTGTCATATTTCTCCTTTAAATATGTCATACTGCTAGTGATGTAAGGTTCACTTGTACCTTCCATAAGAACGTTCAAAAAAGGTTTTCTTTGCTTTATGCATTTAAAAATAACATCATAATTTAACAAGCCTTGCCCTACAGGTACCATTTTGATCCAGTTATCCTCAATGATAAAATCTTTTGCATGAAGTGCTACAATCTTGTCTCCAAACAGCTCTATTGCTTCTTGAATCACATCTTCTTGATGTTGGTAATTATCTATTGACATAAAATTAGCAGGATCATATATAACTTGAAGATGATTAGAAGGAATTTCGTCAAGTAAACGTTTCATTCGTTGTGGTGTATGGATTGGATGATTAATTCCCCCTTCGATTCCAACAAGCACACCGAATTTCTCCGCCTCTTCCACAAGTTCTTTGACACTTTCCACTACTTCAAGGAAGGGCTGTTCCTCAAAATTATTCTCTGTATACACTATGTCCTTATTGACATTCCCCGTCTCTGTTCCCACAATGCTACAGCCAAAGTCTCTTGCAAATCGGATATGCTCCTTGAAACGATCGAGTTCCTTTCTTCTAACATGATGATCCGGATGAATCATGTTAATATAACAGCCTAAAACCGCAATCTGAATTCCTTTTTGTTTAAAAGCGCTTCCAATGTGATGGGCAAATCCAGGACTTAAACTTCCTAATGAAGTATTCATCTCTTTAAATGATTTCCCTAACGCTAACTGAACAGAGGTTAATCCTTTACTAGATATCTCGCTTACTAATTCTTTTAATGGAAGATTGGCCACATCATGAGCTCTGATTCCAATGTTTAGGCTCACCTTTTCTCCTCCTATTCTAAAAAAGGATCTGGCCCTTAACCTGAACCAAACCCTTTTAAATTTGTTTATCTCCTAGTCCCCTCCACTTATTGCAAGAGGATTATTATATTAACGAACGCTAGACATTAGCAACATTAGGATTTACTTAGCGTAAATCTTCCATTTTAACGTGGTCCATGTCTGTATACGTGATATTTTCTCCGCACATTCCCCATATAAAGGTATAGTTGCTTGTGGCTGTTCCTGTATGAATTGACCAGCTCGGTGAAATAACTGCCTGTTCATTTTTCATCACCAAATGTCTTGTTTCATTTGGTTGTCCCATAAAGTGGAATACACGAGTATCAGGTTTCATATCGAAGTATAAGTACACTTCCATTCGACGTTCATGAGTATGACATGGCATTGTATTCCAAACGCTGCCTGGAGATAGCATCGTTAAGCCCATTTGAAGCTGACAGCTTTCACACACATTAGGATGAATATACTGATAGATTTTTCTTTCATTTAACGTTTCAGGTTCCCCAGCTTCTAGTGGTTTTATTTCATTAATATCAATTTTGACGGTCGGATACGTATGATGTGCCGGAGTTGAGTTGATATAAAACTTAGCCGGATCCTGTGGATTACTAGAGCGGAACAATACTTCTTTTGTGCCTCTGCCTACATATAAGCCGTCGCGACGTTGCATATCATACTCAACACCATTCAAGATAACGCTTCCATCACCACCGATATTGATAATTCCTAACTCACGGCGCTCAAGAAAATAAGACACTCCCAATTCTTTATCGAGCTTTATTGTTAACTCTTCATCTGTTGGAGTAACCCCGCCAAAGATCATTCGGTCTGCATGTGTATAAGTTAAGTGAACCTTTCCTGGTTCAAAAATAGTTTCTACTAAAAAGTGATTTCTTAATTCATCTGTGTTGTACCTTTTGATTTCCTCTGGATGGTTTGCATAACGAGTTTCCATTTTAAATATTCCTCCATTCGAATTGCTTAGCGTACAATTTTACCTGGTGCCTGATTAGCAAAGATCTTAATCTCCTCTGGTGAAAAGGTGTTACAGTCACCAAGAATAGTGTGTTTCAAGACAGATGCAGCAGTTGCAAATGTAACCGCTTCCTTAAATGGTGTAGATTCAAGGATTCCATATAACATCCCTGCCACGAAGGCATCTCCACCACCAACCCGATCGACAATATGATCAATTTGGTAAGTTTTCGACTGATATAAAACCCCCTCAGCAAAAAGATTTCCTCGCAATGTATTGGTTGATGCTGAAAGTACATCTCGGAATGTCGAACTTAAGTATTGAATATTCGGATAATTTTTTCGGATAGTTTCGTAATAATATGTAAGTCTATCCTTGTTTTCTAATGAGTTTGAAGCTTTATCAATGCCAAGCAAGTAAATAGCGTCTAATTCGCCACAAAAACAAATATCCACATATGGAAGAAACAGTTTCATTGTTTCAGCTGCTTCCTGATGGCTCCACAATTTGGAACGATAGTTAAAGTCAAAGCTTGTGGTTACTCCATTTTCCTTTGCCTTTTGTAAAGCTATTAGAGTTAACTCTACTAAACTAGGTGAAAGTGCTGGTGTAATCCCGGTAATATGGAATAAATCAGCGTCTTTAAATATGTTATCAAACTCGATTTCCTCGCTCATTATTTGTGAAAAGCTGGAATTTTTTCGATCGTAGGTTACTTGTGAACTTCTAGCTCCTATACCTGACTCAACATAATACGTACCTAAACGCTCCCCGCCCTTTAATAAAAATTCCGTTCTGACACCGTTTGTTTTTAAGTGTCTTTCTGCAGCTAACCCAAGGGGATTATCAGGAACTTTACTAACAAAATAAACGTCATACCCGAAATTTGACAAAGATACACTGACATTCGCTTCCGCACCGCCATAGTTCAGATCAAGTTGATCTGCTTGGGAAAGCCGTTTTCCAACATCAGTTGACAATCGAAGTAAAATTTCTCCTAGAGTAATAATCTTTTTCATCATTAAACCTCTCGAGCAGTTTTGACTTTGTTCATATATTCTCTTGCGTATTCTGTAATCCTAGCAAAATCACCTGTTTTTGCCGGTGCTACTAAACTTCCTCCGACTCCAACAGCAACACAACCATTTTTAATCCATTCATCGACGTTTTCTAAGTCGACTCCACCTGTAGGCATAAGATTAATTTGTGGAAGAGGTCCTTTTACTGCCTTCACGAAATCAGGTCCAAATCCACTTCCTGGGAAGAACTTTACAATATCTGAACCATATTCTAGTGCACGTTTCATTTCTGTTATCGTCATACAGCCAGGCATATAAGGGATTTGATAAAGATTACATAATTTTGCTGTTTCTTCATCAAAACTTGGACTGACAACAAACTGAGCTCCAGCCAAAATAGCGATTCTTGCCGTAGTCACATCCAAAACAGTCCCAGCACCAATAACCACATTGCTATTATTCTCATAATGAGCCAATAAAGTTTTTATTACCTCATCGGCTCCATTGACCGTAAAAGTAACTTCAATCCCTATAATCCCACCTTCAATGCAAGCATGTGAGATCTTTATAGCCTCTTCTTGGGAGTCTGCCCGAACAACTGCAACAACTCCACAATCTAAGAGCTTTGATAATATATTAAATTTTTTCATAGCGTCACCCCAAACGTGGTTATCAATTAGAAATTTTTAGGATATAAGAACTTATACGTTGAGTATATAAATCCATGAAAGGGATTACAATTTGATTTGGCAAACATCTTAAAATCTTAAACCATTATCTTAAGATTTTGTACATGTATGAAAATACTAGCTATGGAAAATGGGGAAAGATTTTTTAAATCTTTGGAAAAATAATTGTAGAAATGCTTCTAAAATGGGGCGAAAATTCCTTTCTTCGTGAAATGTGCTCTTAATAGCTCATAGGGTGCGTTATTTTTTGTATTACTTACTAATTTATCCGCAGATATCACCACTCCTTTTAACAAAGCCAAAAAAAATAAAGGTCAGACCCCCTCTAACTCAACATTAGTTTCGTTGGGGGCTTATACCCTTTAATATATTTTATCTGTTGAATTTATTTAAACTGCTTTTTATACTCAGCAGGAGTATAGCCAGTAAATTTTTTAAAACAAATACTAAAATATTGAGGATTATTATAGCCTACTTTTTCACAAACTTCATATGTTTTCTTATCACCTTTACGCAATTCTTCCATGGCTTTCTTCATCCTTAACTCCAATAAGAAATCTCCAAAATTAATTCCTTTTTCGAGTTTAAATAAATTACTTAAATACGGAGCACTAACATGGATAAATTCAGCCACTTTTTTGAGTGTCAAGGTGCTGTCATGAAAGTGATCTTTGATGTACATAATTGCTTGATCAACATGGCTGAAATGATTCTTGTCCTCTTTTTTATACATTTCATCAGACCATTGTTGTATTAATCGATTTAAAATCTCCATCATTTCTGAAAGGGTTTCCATTTTTATGATATCTTGATAAACATCCGATGAATTAAAACTCTTAATCTCCTCTTTTTTCCACTTTTCAACTTCGAAAAAGAGCATCGTACTAAACTTTAATGCGATAATTTTTAGTTCAGTCAACGGCACGGATTTTTTTTCAATAATCGCTTTATTTAATTGATTAAGCGTTTCACTCACCTTTTCAGGTATTCCTAACTTAATTTGATTTTCTAATTCAAATTCCAATTCTTTCAAACGACTTTCAGTTTCTTCCTTGCTTGAAACGGTATCTTCAAATGAAAATACCTTGCCTATCCCCATAATATGTCTCAAATCCATAGCTAAACGTGATTCAAGCAATGATTTGCCTAGCTCGAATAAATTTGAGTAAGTTCTACCAAGCGTTATTGTTATAGAATGTTTGACGGAATTACAACAATCAAACAATTGTTGTACAAGCTGTCCCTTCCTTACATCATTTTCTCCTTCCAGAGATAAAAGAATTGCGAATTCATTAGCATCGATATTTATGACAATAAAATTATTCTGTGAAAAAAAGGAAGAGGTAATCTCTGATATCTTTTGTTTACATTCATCATGAAAACCGGTAGAAGAATGAACAAGTACCGCGCCATAGTTAGGGCCTTCTAACTCAACCCCAAGCTCGGCTAATTCCTTTTCTATATCCATCCACTCCTCCCCTCCCTTCATCAACTCTTGAAAGAATTTTTGCTGAAGATAAGGCAAGGATTCTGTGATTCTTTTTTCTTTTTTTGTTTGCTGTTCCCAATCTGCTGCTGCTTCTTTTGCTTTATGTAACAATTGCTCGGAGTCCACTGGCTTTAGTAAATAATCATATGCTTTAAGTTTCACCGCTTGTTGAGCATACTTGAAATCTTCGAAGCCTGTTAGAAAAATAATTCTCGTTTCCGGGCTAATTTCTCTTATTTTTTTCGCCATTTCTAACCCATCCATAAATGGCATATTAATATCTGAGATGACGACTTGGGGTTGTTCTTTTTCAATTAACCCAAGTGCCACCTCACCATCTCCTGCTTCCCCTGCAACGATAAATCCATGCTCATCCCACTTGATTGACTGACAAATCCCACGACGAATAATACGATCATCTTCAACAACAATCACTTTATACATTTTCGCTGATCTCCCCCTTTGTTTTGGGAATAAGAATGCTCACCACTGTGCCTTGACCAGATTCACTTGATATATGCAAACCATACTCTTTTCCAAAGTGAATTTTAATTCGTTCATTTACACTTTTTAGCCCAATCCCAATAAAACTCTTTTTCTCTTGAAAGGAAGCTTCCATTTCTCTTAAAATCTCTACTAATTTCTCTTTTTCAATGCCATTCCCATTATCAGCCACCTCTAGGTGAATCGCATCTCCTGTCTGATAGCCTTTTATTGTAATCTTCCCTTGTCCTCTCCTCTGCTTTACACCATGGTAAATGGCATTTTCAATCAAAGGCTGCAATGAAAGTTTAATAATGTTATAGGATAAAATGTCATCTTCAACATCAATTACGTAGGAAAAGTCATCCCCATATCGCATTTCCTGGATGAATAAATAGTGCTCAATATGTTCAATCTCATCCTTAATTGAAATAATTTCTTTCCCTTTACTAATTCCTATACGGAAAAAGCTTGAGAGAGCACTTATCATTTGGCTTGCATCCTTATTTAATCCCATATCACATAATCCTTTAATCGAATAAAGTGTATTATAAAGAAAATGAGGATTAATTTGCGCATGCATAATCGCAAATTCTAATTGCCTTTTCTCCTCCTGTTCTAACTGAATCTGTTCCATCAATGATTGAGTTCGTAAAAGTAACTCTTTAAACCCATTATGAAGTATTTTCATCTCCTCTGGACCAGACGATTCATCATAAAAAGCAAGACTCTCCCTGTTAATAGTACGCATTTGCTTAGCCATTTTTTCAAATGGTTTTGAGATATACTTTCCAACTAAGGAGGTTAAAAAGATAGCACTAACAATCATTATTAATATGAAAAAAACAGTAGAGTGTTTTATGTAATTTACTTTATTTAATATTTCACTTTCAGGAACAACAGCCGCCAGTTTCCATTTATTAGCCTCAATCGTGTCATAAATCACGATCATATCTTCACCGGCAACGCTTTCATAAGAGAATTGCCCACTCTCATCTTCTGTATTTTGAAGTGAATAGAGTGTTTTATTATCTAGCTTATATTCTGTTTTAACGTCTTTCGATTCATATTTGCCATTTGGGCTAATTAGTGTTAAATAGCCATTTTCCCCGATTAACGATTTGTTTAATACTTGTTCAAAATAATCATCTCGAAGATTAAATAGGATAATCCCTCTATCAGACGAGGATTTTCTCTCAATTAATCTAAATACTGAGATCACTTGATCATTCGTATTAAAAATTTCATCTTCATGCATATTTCTCCAATAAAAACCTTCTTTGCTTCCATTATATTGATTAAAATAATCCTCATATAAAACTGATGGATTCGAATTATAATCACTATGATAAAGGAAAAACTCTCCTTGATTGAGATCAATGAGAACGGATTCAATTATGACGTTATATCGGGAATATACATGCTGCAAACTCTTATCAATTTCCACATAATATTCTGGTTTAATTTCTGATTCCTCAGTTCCAACCAAGTTTAAAATCCTTGGGTTACTCGATACAGTAACTAGTTGCTGGAAAACATCTGAAAGCATATAGTCTAAATAATTCTTTGTTTGGAAAATCGTATCATTGACATTTTTATATGCATTTTCTTCAATTTGTGCGGTTGCAAGCATAGAAGAAACCCATCCAGAAATGGATATAAAAATAATAATGATAGGTAAATAGAGAGTGTTAATCGTCGATTTAATAGAGTACAGAAAATATTTCTGAATTAAGTTCTTTATTTTCTTAACCATCATTTATACTCTCCTTCTCTCCTATCTAAACAATAACTGATATTATGTAAGCGGTAAACAAAATTCGCCTCTTTATTCTAAATATACTAAATTTTCAATATACTCCACAACCATATATAGATTGATTTAGGAATTTAACTGACCTATTAAAATGGTTATAAATTTCCTTAGTCGAGCGAAAGCTTTGTAGAGTTATAAATTGAAAAGTATATTAAATAGGAGCTTCCATTTCGTTAACTTTACTAATAAAACTTTCATAAGCTTTCAAACCCATGTACCTAGACAAAAGGGCTTAAATCTTGAGAGATGGCTTGCAGTCTCTAAGAGTCATAATCATTATTTACCCAATATTTATTGATCAATAGCTGTACAAATAGGAAAGAAAAAAGCACTCGTTGCGATTTCACATCGAATGCTTCAGGCTAAACTCCATGTTATTGTACAAGGAGCCTTGTATGTGCCCCAAATAAATACAAAATATTTTATACAAGCGACCCCTCAACAGGCAGCTCTCATTACTTATTGACAATCCATCATGATTACTCAATGACTCTATGGATTATATATTTTCACAGAAAAAATTTTAACGACTTATAAATTCAGTTTTTTGACGAAAGCTTTTCCTCGAATAAAATCAACGGTTTCGCTTGGATCTAAAATTACCTCATCACATACTACAAATCCAACTATATTATGCTTTTATAAGGTCGTAATATGCCATACTTCCCAAGATAAATGCACCCATGCCATGTAAATCATTTTCAGATGTTGGGCGGTCCACATAGTAGTCATACACTCCAGCCGAAGTGCCAATGCAAATTCCACTTAAAGTAAGTGTAGAATCCTTTTCTTCCACCATGTGCTCTATCAATCCCTTATAGATTTTATCTGCTACCGCACGATAGGAATCGTCTACATAACCATGTCCAATAGCTTTCGATATAAAATAAAGGAACAATGCAGAACTAGAGGACTCTAACCAGTTATCTTCTAGACTGCCTTTATCTACAATCTGATACCATAAGCCCGTTTTGTCATCTTGGAAGTTAACAATAGCTGGTATGAAGCTTTGAAGAGCTTGAATTAATTCTTCTTGCCCTCGCTTTCGATCCCCTAAAAGCTCTAACAAATCAATCAATGCTGTGCCATACCAACCAAGTGCACGTCCCCAAAATTCTGGTGAACAGCCTGTTTCAGCATTCGCCCATGGCTGAACCCTACGCTCATCCCACGCATGGTAGAGTAGACCTGTTTTCTCGTCTGTCATATTTTTTCTCATTAATTTTTCTTGCAAAAGAACTGTTTGAATTAGTTCTTCTTCATGGAAATGCTGGCTGTAAAGAACCATGAATGGCCCGCCCATGAAAAGTCCATCTAACCACATTTGATATGGATATTTCTCTTTATGCCAGAAGCCATTTTCTGATGTTCTATTCAGCGTATCTAATGCACTTCTTAATCGCTTAGCTGCAATCATATACCTTTGATCATTTGTTTCTTCATATAATGGAAACAACAGAATTCCTGCCATTGTTGAGTCAAGCTCATCCCTCGCGAAACACAAATTTCCATACTCATCAATTAAACAATCATAATAGGCTTTAATATAGTCAAAGTATTCCTTCTTACCTGTTTCTTGATAGACTCTGTACATTCCATACAGAAAAACACCTTGATGGTAGTGAAAAGCTTTTGCAGGCGGCAATTCTTCGGGACGAAATGCTTGCATTAAAGCTTGACATGCCTTTTCCGCCATCACCAATGGAGTTTCAGTTGCAATTGTATCTGTTGTCTTTCCCATTGTTCATTCCCCTTTTCTTGAAAGTATTTCACCTATATTGAAGGATTGGGCTGATCCTTTGCCTGCCCGTTCGTTTTCCTGTATTAATCGTGAAAAAACGAGTGAATTAGTAACATACTTAAATTTTATAAACAATGCTTTTTTAAAACTTCATTCAGTGGAGACTTCCCCCACTGAATGAGTTTACGTCATCGTTTAATTGTTAAACGTCTGATCATATTTTTCTTTTGACTCTTCAATTGCTTTAGCCCATTCATCTAAGAATTCTTTTGCTGTCTTTTGGCCACTCATCACTTGCTGGATCCCAGGGTCTACTAAATTATCAAGAATTGAACGATAATCTGGTAAGTAGAATGGCGGTTCATAAAGCTTAGTTTCAGGGTTTTCATACACTTCGAACGCTACCTTAATATGCTGTGCATTTTGTACCCACTCGTCATCCAATACATCGGCGTTTGTTGGGATTTGCCCAGTAGATTCATTCCACAAGCTTTGTGCTTCAGCAGAGTTTACAAACTCGACAAATTTCCAAGCAGCATCAGGATGTTCTGTACTCTTGAAGATTGCTACATTGACAGCGTTTCCACCTTCAGCAACGTATTTACCATCCTCTGTCTTAGGCAGTGGAATCGTCTTAAATGTACCTTCTTCTAATGATTTTTTGTGCTCACCGTAAGAACCAACATTATGGTGTACCATTGCAACAACACCAGTATCAAAACCTGCAATCATTTCTTTATATCCATTTGTAATATCACTCTTTGGAGTGAATTTTTCATAGTAAGATAGATATTTTTCAACAAATTCGACATGTTTAGGGTCATTGATATTTACTTTACCATCTTCCCCAAAATAATCTAAACCGCTGTAAGCAAACATTAAACGCTGTAGTTGGAATGATCCTCCTGCCCCACCGCGGATTGTGTATCCATAGCGACCATTTTCCTTATCCGTCATTTTTTCAATTGCAGTAAAGAACTCTTCAAATGTCTCTGGTTCTTTTACTCCTGCTTCCTCAAACCAATCTGTACGGATCCAGATTGTATCTAAGTTTTGAGCATATGGAACTCCATACAATTTGCCATCTTGTGTGATTTTCTTATTGAATTCAATCGCACTTGCATTAATTTTATCCTTCAATTCAGAACCTTCAAAATATTCATCGAGAGGAATTAATGCTTCACGTATAGAGAATTCTGGAAGCCATGTTGTTTGAACAGATCCAACGTCTGGGGTATCATTTGCAGCAATTGCCGCATCATATTTGGATTTAGCTGATTTATTTGGAATCCCTACATACTCAACGTCAATATTTGGATTTGCATCTTCAAACTGTTTAATAATTTCTTCCCATAACGGTGTACGCTCTGGACTTGCATTTTCATCCCAGAAAGTAATTTTTACAGGTTCATCTGAATTACTTTCTGAGTCAGTTGGTGCAGAAGACGTCGTTTCATCATCACCGCTGCAACCAGCAAACAGCAATCCTGAAACAATTGAGAATGCTAAAATAGAACTTTTGTATTTTCCCCTTTTCATAAACATGATGTTTCCCCCTATTCCTTTTCATCATTGTATTTATTTTTATTACAAAATTAACCTTTGACAGCCCCACCCATGCCATTGACAAGGTGTTTCTGTGCGTAGGCAAATAATATAACCGCAGGAATTAAAGCAATCACACTTCCAGCTGCTAATGCTCCATAGTTAACGTTAAATTCTCCCATCATTGAACTTAAGCCGACAGGGAGCGTGAACCTGGATTGTTGATTAGTCAGCATCAAGGCTAATAAAAATTCATTCCAAGTATAAATGAATGTAAATACTCCTGTTGCCACGATCCCCGGCATTAGTAATGGAAAGACGACATGGCGCAGGGCTTGTAATTTTGAACATCCATCAATCATGGCCGCTTCTTCCAATTCCCTTGGAACATTTGAAATAAATCCTGACATAAGAATCGTTGTAAATGGAATCTCAACGGCTGTATACGTAATGATTAATGAAAGCGGATGACTAATTAATCCTAAATTTTTAAAGATAATAAATAATGGGATAATCATCATTGCCCTCGGGATAAATTGAGTGCATAATAGCATGAGCATGAAACCCTTTTTCCCTTTAAAATTGTATCTAGCTAGAGCGTAACCAGATAAAGTAGAGCAAATAAGAACAATGATGACTGTACATATCCCGACGATTAAGCTATTTTTAAAGAATGTGGCAAATCCAATATTGGTCCAGGCATAAACAAAGTTTTCAACTGTCGGATTTGCTGGCAAGTATTGGAGTGGACGCTTAAGAATATCTCCTTCCGGTTTCAATGCTGTATTGATTGTCCAATAAATTGGAAACAAGGTAAAGCTAAGCATTAACGCTAGAGGTAAGTATAAAGTTAAGATTCTATCTAGTTTTTTATTTTTAGAAAACATCCTTCAAATCACTCCTTTTCATAACGTGATAGCCTCAAATAAAGGATGGCAAAGATTAATAGAATACCAAAGGAAACAACCGTTAATGCTGAACCGTAACCGAAATTACTTCCGTGTACAGCTAAATCAGCTATATACATCGTTAGGGTTGTCGTTGAATGTGCAGGGCCACCGCCTGTTAAGTTGAATAGAAGATCGACGTTATTAAATTCCCAAACTACCCTTAATAATGTTGTTAAAATAATTGTATTTTTTAGTTGTGGCAGAGTGACATAGATAAATGATTTCCATCTGCTTGCACCATCCACTCGTGCAGCTTCATATAATTCGTTTGGAATACTTTGCAAGGAAGCTAATAGAGTAATAGCGAAGAAAGGAATTCCCCTCCATAATTCAGCAATTACCACAGCTCCAAAAGCGGTTGATGTGCTTGCTAAAAATGCCATTGGTTCGTTAATGAGTCCCAATTTCATAAGCATGTCATTGATGACACCCATATGTTCATTGAACATCATTGACCACATAACGGAAGCAAGTACTCCTGAAATCGCCCAAGGTATAAAGGCAACCGCTCGTGCCAACCCTCTAAATTTGAAGGTTTGGTTCAGTAATAAAGCCAAAATCATACCAAAAATTAATTGCAGACCGACTTCTGAAACAACCCACTTCAAACTGTTAATTAAACTTGGGATAAACATTTGATCTTGTGTAAAGATTTTTATAAAATTATCAAGTCCTGCAAAACTATTGTAGTAAGGTGCAGATACATCATAGTTTTGAAGACTGTAGTAGAATACAGTTGCTATTGGGTAAAACAGAAACCCTAAAATAATGAGAAATGATGGCAATATAAAAAGATAAGGTACCCATTTATCTTTCTTTATTTTCTTTTTATGAACCACTTTTTTACTGTTTACAGCAGTTTCAGGAAATCCTTGTGAATAACTCATTTAGTTTCCTCCTTCCTAATTTCAATTGTAAATGAAAACGGTTTCTTTAATAATTAAAGATTTTAAGATGATTAGTAAAAATTTTAAGATATTTTAGAAAATTACTTTTACGGAATTTTTTTCAAAAACAAGTCAAGCTTTACTGCTATTAATCAGGCAGTTAGGAATGATTATTTTCTATTTTAGAGTGCGATAGGCGTGAGTAATCTCGATGCAAAAGCTTGTGAGGCCTCACCTGCCCCCGCTAATCCCGATGCTGACTCGCCTATTACACTCAAGCTACCGTAAACGTTAACTTTCAAAAAACCTATTTAAAAATAACAACTTATTAAAAGAAGCCCTTATTTCATGTCTACTTTTTATTTAGTAGAATGGCTCGTAACTTTCTTTGGCTGGAATAAAAGCTCTTTTATTTTCATAGGCTTTCCTTCTTTGACAGATCTCCATACACCTTCTCCAACTGCAATCGAATAAGCACCTGCTTCTGAGCCAGCTAAAATTGGATAGTTCCGGGACGGGTCAGGACCAAGAAAAAGATCTTCTAGTAAAATTGGATCTCCCCCTCCGTGGCCCCCAGGATTTTTGACTAGTTCTATCGTTTCTTTTGCACCGAAAAGCGGAAAATAATCGATTGTTTGCTCAGGATAATTAAAGTGGATTCTTGATGGTTCATGGAATTCAGTTGTCTCGATTCTTCCTTTTGTTCCATTGATAGCAAGTCGATATCCCTCATATGGAGCTGAGAAATTAATTGAATAGCTTAGTAAACTTCCTCCATCATATTTCACTGTGGCAACATAAGTATCTTCAATACTAATTTCCTCATCGTAAATACAAGCATCAGGTCTGTAGTTGGTATAAGGAATTTCCTCATAAACACCTGCCAGAAGATGGTCGTCCCTCACACTATTGGAACCACTGCGTGGATTCCAACGTCTGTAATAGGCACAGTTTCTCTGCTCATCACAGTTCCCACAAAAGCGGCTTGCTTCCTTACGAGGATTTAATTCACCATCCGGGCCAAAATAATGTAGAGCTCCATAGGCAAACACTTCTTCTGGTTTTTGGTCCAACCACCAATTCACTAGATCAAAGTGATGAGTTGATTTATGAACAGACAACCCTCCTGAAAGTTTTCGATCTCGGTTCCACCTTCTAAAATAACTAGAGCCATGGAACGTATCAATATACCAATTTAAGTCAACAGAAGTAACTCTACCGACTTTGCCTTCAAGAATCATTTCTTTGATTTTCCGATGGAATGGACTGTATCGATAGTTAAACGTGACAATTACACTTGCATCACTTTCTGCTTCAGCCTGCATGACTTTATAGGCATCTTGGGCATTTGTCACCATTGGTTTTTCTGTAATCACATTCACTTGCTTTTGCAACGATTTTAGAATGTAATCAACATGGGTATCATCTCTTCCCGCAACAATGACATAATCTGGTTTTGTCTGATCAATCATTGTTTCAAATTGTTCTGAAGAAAACGTTGGAACATGTTTAAGGAGTGGGTATTTTTGTTTACATATGGTAAAGCGATAAGAATCGGAATCAAGTAACCCCACAATCTCGCTTTCTTTTGAAAACTCGTTGATCATTGGACCGATAAACATTTGTAATGCCCGGTTACTAACACCACAAATGACATACTTTTTTTTCATACAACTATCCCCCTATTCCCATGATGTTAGCGCTATCATTTTAATTACCTAAATCTAGCAAAGGTAAAGATAGTGTAATTCAATCCTTCCCGACTCTCAATCAAACTTTCTATTTACCTTAAAATTTTAATCATTCATCTTAAAATCTTTAATTATTTTCAAAAGTGAATTCACCTAAAATTTAAATGAGTGACAAAACAGTTGGAGGGAATTATGCTCAATAATAATTGGTTGTTTAAAGCCTTAAATTATCACCTGCTCAGTCTTGTCGGCTCTTATCCAGTAAAGATTTCTAGCTTTTCTATGATAGAGAAAATGCAGTTAAACTTTAAGATCCTTGCTTAGTTTTAAAAAATACATTTATAAAAGAGGCGATGTAATATGACATACTTACTATGGCCAGAAACAAGGTTGGAAAATAACGAAGATGTCCCTACCCTGACTCCCTATCTAGTTGAGCACTCAGTGGGTCGTGGTGCTATCATTATTTGTCCTGGTGGAAGCTATCAGCGCCGTGCAAATCACGAGGGGGAGCCCATTGCAAAGTGGTTAAACTCTCTTGGAATCTCAGCGTTTGTACTAAATTATCGAGTAGCTCCATATAAACATCCCGCTCCATTATCAGATGCCCAACGTGCAATTCGTTTTGTCCGTTTTCATTCTAAAGATTGGAACCTCGATAAACAGAAAGTTGCCATTCTTGGTTTTTCTGCCGGGGGACATTTAGCTGCTTCAGCCTCTACACTATCCAGTTTTCATGCTTATCAACCGAGTGATGAGATTGATCAGGAAAGCTGCCGGCCAGATTTCGCAATACTTTGTTATCCTGTTATTTCTTTTTTAGAGAATTATCATGATGGGTCCCTCCATAACCTACTAGGAGAAAATCCCACTAATGAGCTACGAGCTAATTTATCTAATGAGTTAAACGTCTCCACTCACACTCCACCGACGTTTTTATGGCATACGGCTGACGATGCTACTGTTCCTGTTGAAAATAGCCTTTTATATGCCAGAGCTTTATCGAAATGGAACGTACCTTACGAAATGCATATCTTCCCAAACGGCCGCCATGGTCTGGGCCTTGCAGAAAGTGATGTAGTTGTTGGACAATGGAAGGACTTATGTAAAAGCTGGCTTGTAAGACAAGGTTTTTAAGAGTCGAACTTTCTCTCCCTTATTTGAATATAAAAATAGAAAGGGGCTAACCCAAAGTGAATGAATTATCACTTTTGGGTTAGCCCCTTTGTTAAGAAATTCATATTAAGCGCTAATAACTTTGCTCTAAAATAACTTTGATGCCTGAAGTGCCCAATTCACCTATTATTTTCGTCAAGCTTCGTGTGCTTGTCCCCGTATCGGCACTTTTCCACCGGTGAAATAACACATCAAGTTTCCTCTGCTAGTTGCAGAGTACTTACTAACTCATTTATTTTTTAGCGATTGTTAAATGCTGCACCAACAAACTCGCGGAATAGCGGTTGTGGGCGTTGTGGACGTGAAATCAATTCTGGGTGGAATTGACAAGCCACATAGAATTTTTTATCAGGCAACTCAATAATTTCAACTAATTTATTGTCAGGGCTTGTACCTGAGAATACAAGTCCTTCTGCTTCCATCGCTTCACGGAACTCGTTATTAAATTCATAACGATGACGATGACGTTCATATACAAGCTCATCATTATAAGCTGCCATTGCACGTGATCCTTCTTTTAATTTACATGGATATAATCCTAAACGTAATGTTCCACCTAAATCGATATCATCACTTTGATCTGGCAGGAAGTCGATAATTGGATACGGTGTTTCTTTATTAAGCTCAGTTGAATGTGCACCTTCTAATCCAAGAACATTGCGTGCAAATTCTACTGTTGCCAATTGCATACCTAAGCAAATTCCTAAGAAAGGAACGTCGTTTTCACGTGCATATCTGATTGCAGAAATCTTTCCTTCTATTCCGCGATCACCGAACCCACCAGGTACTAAAATTCCATCAGCATCTTTTAATAATTCGTTAACATTTTCAGAATTTACGTGTTCTGCATTGATCCAGTCGACTTCGATATCTGAATCATAAACGTATCCTGCATGTTTTAATGCTTCTACTACTGAAATATAAGCATCTGGAAGTTCAACATATTTCCCAACAAGGGCAATACGTGTTTTATTTTTTAGATGTTTTACTTTATCTACAAATTGTTTCCAGTCAGACATGTCTGCTTCTGGTGCTTCGATGCCAAAGTGTTCTAGAACGATATCATCAAAGTCTTGAGCATGTAGATTTAATGGTACTTCATATAAATGTTCAGCGTCGCGAGATTCAATAATATCACGAGGTGTTACATCACAGAATAATGCTAATTTATCTTTCATATCTTGAGATACAGGTTGTTCAGTACGAACAACTAAAATATTTGGTTGAATACCTAAAGAACGTAATTCTTTCACAGAATGTTGTGTTGGTTTTGTTTTTAATTCACCAGCAGCAGCGATGTAAGGAATTAATGTACAGTGAACATACATTACATTGTGGTGGCCAAGATCTGATTTCATTTGGCGAATTGCTTCTAGGAATGGAAGCGATTCGATATCTCCCACTGTACCACCTACTTCTGTAATTACGATATCAGCATTTGTTTCACGACCTGCACGTTGAATACGATCTTTTATTTCATTTGTTACATGAGGAATTACTTGTACAGTTTTGCCGTTATAATCACCACGACGTTCTTTTGCAAGAACTGATTGATAAACACGTCCTGAAGTTACTGTTGAATGTTTCCCTAAATTGATATCGATAAAGCGTTCATAGTGACCTAAGTCTAAATCGGCTTCAGCACCGTCATCCGTTACAAACACTTCACCATGTTGATATGGACTCATTGTACCTGGGTCAATATTTAAATATGGATCAAATTTTTGAATTGTTACTTCTAATCCACGGTTTTTTAATAATCGTCCTAATGAAGATGCGACAATTCCTTTCCCTAGCGAAGAAACTACCCCACCTGTTACAAAAATATACTTCGTCATTTGCAAATTCCTCCTCATAACTACAATTGCTTTTATATCAATTACGCCACTTAAGATTGCACCTTTAAGTTGGTTGAAGGTACAAAAATAGTGCATGCGTAAAGATAAAATAAATAAATTTAATAACTCGTTTTAGCTGTCTACAACATTTATTCCCTTTATTCCAATTGCTAAAGCAAAAATAAAGCTTATCTTTTTTAAATATTGTTTTACTGAGTAGAAAAGTATAAGACATATGATTTATTTCTATTGCAAGCATACTAACCTCTTGAAGTGATTTGTATTCCTCGATGAAAGGGAAAAATCGAAAGATGCTTTCTTTTTGTACCTTCCGATTTACAGAATGTATTAGTGTCGCCTTTTCCAAAGGAAGAAACATTAATGTCAATCCGCGCTTAAAGCCACACAAGGTGATTTACAATAGCATTACCATTTGGCATTGTTTGTCATCTCACTTCTAAAATGCCTTGCCCTTTTCTTACCTGCAACATTCCACGAGCTTTTCAAACCTATACATTGGAGGATCTCCTTAATGAATCCTCTTTAAAAAACTAGAAATTAATTGTCTCCTTAAATGGTTGCTTACCGTGCTTATCACACTTTCAACACCTTTTTTGCTAAGACATTAACTCATTGAAATAGCCGGAAAAAATAAAAAAACGCTCCACCTGCAGTACGTTGCAGGGGGAGCGTGAATTTATCAATCACGGTCATTCTCCATTTTTAACGGAGCCCAAGTAAAAGATTATATTGAACGATAAAAGAAGTCAAGCCCTTTACGAAAATTAAGAAAAACTAATTAAAAATTAATCTTCATCTTCTTCGTCTAAAAGATCGTCCTCTTCCTCCTCATCATCAATAATAAATCCATCTTCTTCTTCAATTAATTCATCGTCAATGTCTGCATCAACATCTACATCTACTTCATCAATGCTGTCAATTTCTTCTTCAACGAAGTCCAAGTCGTCTTCGTCATCTAAATCATCATCTTCCAAATCGTCCTCAACGAATTCATCAAAGTCTTCTTCAAATACTAAATCTTCTTCATCAACAATTAATTCTTCCTCATCGTCTTCAAGAACAGCTTTTTTACGTTTACGAGCTTTAACTGTTGGTGCAGTTTCTTCTTCGATTGTTTCGATTTTGTACCATTCACGAAGACCCCAAGTATTTTCGTGGTTTAGAAGGAAACGACCTTCAATATTCATATCAGTATAAAACTGAACAAGTCTGCTTTGAATTTCTTCATCCGATAAACCGTTTAGATTTTGGATTTCTTTTAGTAAGTCGTGGAATGCAATAGGTGATTTTCTTTCTTCTAAAATTGCATAGGCTAAGTCAATTAACGATTCCTCTGCTAATTGTTCTTGTGTCATTTCACGAATATTCAACTCGTGCACGTCCTTTCTTTAAATACGTTTCATTCAATTTCTTCTTTATTAGAAATTGCGTCCAGATTTCGGACTCGTGTTTTCACGAGACTCTCCATTAGCGAATTCTCGTGATTCGTTGGAGGCATTATCTTTATTCATCAATAAAATCTAAACTATGTGGATGATTTTTTGAACAAAGATAATTATATCTTAAGCATAATATCCATTATATACAAAGTACTATAGACTATGCTAGTTTCATTTACTGTTTTTTATGTTATATATCTCTTTTAAGCCCAAGTAAAATAAAAAACAAGATAATATAAGGAGTGGGATTGACCCTAACTGCTTATTATACAAAAAGAAAGTAGCAACAAGGCATGCGAGTATGATGATATAGTGCGCGTATTGTTTAATCACTTGCAAATCCTTCCTTTCTGTATTTTTATTATAGCTAAATTTCCAAAAATAGTACTAATTATTACGTTGGAGAGTTTAACTTATTTTTAAGCAGCAACATTTATTAGAAATTTTTGTAGTTCAAGCAGTTGAAAATCAATTAAAATAATAACATTTCGTGTAGTATGAAATTAATTTATGCAATAATTGAGCGCTTGCTTGTTGCATAAGCAAGCGCCTTATTAGTGTATCTACATATTTCTTCTATATTGTCCTCCGACTTCATACATTGCTTTCGTAATTTGACCTAGGCTGGCTACTTTCACAGTCTCCATTAATTGCTCGAAAATATTTCCACCAGTTAGTGCAACTTCTTTTAATTTTTTTAACGATGCTTCACACTCTGCTTCATGTCGTTTATGGAAGTCCTGCAGGTTTTTAATTTGCAATTCTTTTTCTTCTTTTGAAGAACGTGCTACTTCCATGCTATCGATTTCTTCAGCAGAAGGTGGATTCGGATTTAAATAAGTATTTACTCCAATTATCGGAAGTTCTCCAGAATGTTTAAGCTGCTCATAATACATTGACTCTTCTTGGATTTTGCCGCGCTGGTATTGCGTCTCCATTGCACCTAACACACCGCCACGGTCATTTATACGTTCAAATTCTTCAAGAACGGCCTGCTCAACCAAATCTGTCAGCTCCTCAACGATAAATGAACCTTGCAGCGGATTCTCATTTTTTGATAGACCGTGTTCTTTCGTAATAATTAATTGGATAGCCATTGCACGGCGAACTGACTCTTCTGTTGGTGTTGTAATCGCCTCATCATATGCATTTGTATGAAGTGAATTACAATTATCTTGCAATGCCATCAATGCTTGAAGCGTTGTACGGATGTCATTAAAGTCGATTTCTTGTGCGTGTAGGGAACGCCCTGAAGTTTGGATATGGTATTTCAATTTTTGAGAACGTTCATTAGCCCCATATTTGTCACGCATTACAATTGCCCAAATTCTTCGCGCAACTCTTCCGATTACTGTATATTCAGGATCCAATCCATTTGAGAAGAAGAATGACAGATTTGGTGCGAAATCATCAATCTTCATGCCCCGGCTTAAATAATATTCAACATACGTAAAACCATTAGCAAGAGTAAAGGCTAACTGAGAAATCGGATTTGCCCCTGCTTCTGCAATATGGTAGCCGGAAATGGATACAGAATAATAATTGCGTACTTTGTGGTTGATAAAGTATTCTTGAATATCGCCCATCATTCTTAGCGCAAACTCAGTGGAGAAAATACAAGTATTTTGACCTTGATCTTCTTTTAATATATCTGCTTGGACTGTACCTCGAACTACTTGCAATGTTTTTTCACGCACTTCTGTAAATTCCTCAACAGTTAAAGTACGCCCAAGTTCTTCTTCCCGTTTTTTTACTTGCTGATCAATCGCCGTGTTCATAAACATAGCTAAAATAATTGGTGCAGGACCGTTAATCGTCATTGAAACAGATGTTGAAGGAGCACATAAATCAAAGCCGTCATACAGCTTCTTCATATCATCAAGTGTACAAACGCTTACACCAGACACGCCAACCTTACCGTAAATATCTGGACGGTAATCCGGATCTTCACCATAGAGTGTAACTGAATCAAATGCTGTAGATAAACGTTTTGCATCATCATCTTTTGATAAATAGTGAAAACGTTTATTTGTACGCTCTGGTGTACCTTCCCCTGCAAATTGGCGTTTTGGATCCTCCCCTTGCCGTTTAAAAGGAAATACTCCTGCTGTATATGGAAACTCCCCAGGGATGTTTTCAGCATATACCCATCGCAATATTTCACCGTAATCTTTAAATTTCGGTAAAACGACTTTAGGAATTTTTGTACCAGATAACGAAGTTGTTTTTAAAATCGTACGTATTTCTTTATCTCGAACTTTCGTAATAAATTCATCTCCAGAATACGCTTCTTTTAATTTTTCCCAATTATCCAGTATACGTTTTGACTCTTGAGATAATTCATTTTTTACGCTATCTGCCAAAGATTGAAGCGATTGTATTAGTACATCATTAGGTGAGCTTTCTAATACTTGCTTAATTGCCCCTTCAAGTTGATACAGTTTAGACGCCAGTTCAACTTGATGTGCTGCTTTTTTATGATAGTTTCGAACCGTTTCTACAATTTCTCGCAAATAATAACGTCGATCATTTGGGATAATGACATCTTGTTTTTGAGTTTTTACGAATTGCTCATAAGATGTTTTCCAATCGTAGCCGAATTTTCCATTAATCTTTTCAACAAGTGCTGCAAATAAAGAGTTTGTTCCTTTATCATTAAATTGACTAGCAATTGTACCATATACTGGCATTCTATCCAAGCTTTCTGACCATAATTCATGGGAACGCTGATATTGTTTTTGAACTTGACGAAGTGCATCCTCTGAACCTTTTCTTTCGAATTTATTAATTACAATTAAATCTGCATAGTCAATCATATCTATTTTTTCAAGTTGTGTCGGTGCACCAAATTCACTTGTCATAACATACATTGATAAATCTGTATATTTTGTAATTTCCGCATCCCCTTGGCCGATTCCACTTGTTTCTACAATAATAAGATCAAAGCCCGTCGCTTTTACAACATCAAGAACGTCTCCAATGGAAGCAGTCAGTTCTGTTCTAGAACCCCTAGTTGCCAGGCTTCTCATATATACCCGTTTATCAAAAATGGCATTCATTCGAATACGGTCCCCTAGTAGGGCTCCACCTGTTTTTTGTTTTGTTGGATCAACTGAAATAATTGCAACCTTTTTCTCCGGGAATTCACGTAAGAAACGTCGAATTAATTCATCTGTTAAAGATGATTTACCAGCCCCACCAGTACCAGTAATCCCTAATACAGGTGTATGTTTTGTTCTTTTACGGGCTTCTGCCAAAAATTCTGTGATTTCTGCATCTTCACCTATTTCAGCAGCTGTTATTAGATTTGCTAATATTTCTGGTGTATCTGTTGAAAGCTTATCTAATAAATCCAAGTAATTTCCTTTTAAAGTAGAGAAATCTGCCCCTTCTATCTGCTTATTAATCATTCCTTGCAGCCCTAATTGCATCCCGTCTTCTGGGGAAAAAATTCCTGCAATGCCGTAATCGTGAAGCTCTTTTATTTCACGTGGTAAAATAACTCCCCCGCCGCCCCCATAGATTTTAATATGTGGTGCACCTTTTTCACGTAGTAAGTCATACATATATTTGAAATATTCCAAATGTCCACCTTGATAAGAAGAAACGGCAATTGCCTGTGCATCTTCTTGTATAGCGGCGTTAACCACTTCTTCAACAGATCGATTATGTCCTAAATGAATGACTTCAGCACCACTTGCTTGTAAAATGCGACGCATAATATTAACGGATACGTCGTGTCCATCGAATAAACTAGACGCAGTCACAAAACGAACAGGGTGTTTTGGACGATATACTCCAGGTTTTTCGTTTTTTTCTACAAAATCAGCTTGCACCATATTAAATACCCCTTTCATTTCCATATTGCATTCGTTCAATTAATGTTGCCTAAAAGTGGTTTACAACGAATGCTTATGTTTAAACGTAAACAAACACCGCTAAAATGCATCGTCAAACGTATGCTTTTAGCGGTGTCATCCCCATTACTCACCATAATGTATAATTCCTGACAAGCACATTTTCGTTTGAGCAATTGTAAAGTCTTGAATTGTAAAACGTTTATTAAGTGCCCATTTTCTAAACGCCCAGCTTTGTCCTTGAACAACGATATGATTTGCAGCTAAATATATTTCCTGATTACTCATATTAATCGTGCCTGCATGCACAAGTGTTTTTAATATTTTTTCAAAGAGTGCAGTCATCTCTAGTTCTTTTTTTAGTACGTATTGTTGTGCTTCTTTGCCCAATGATTTTGTTTCTTGATACATGATAGTAAATTCATCTACCATACTATCAATCAATAAAAAATATTGTCTGATTGCCTCTTTTAATTCTTCTATCGTTCCTGAACTCGTTGAAATTCGAGATAAACGTTTCATCACTTGGTCATAGATATTGTCACAAACTAAAAACAGTACGTCCTCTTTCGTACGGATATATTCATATAGTGTTCCAATGCTAAATCCGGCAGCTTTGGCGATTTCCCTTGTTGTTGCGCGATGAAAGCCTTTTTCTTTAAACAATTTTAAAGCGCCATTTACAATTTGCTTCCTACGAATTTCTATTAAGCTTTCATCTTTTACGGATGACTGTACTAAAATTTTCTCATTGTTATTGTTCATAGATTATTTTGTTAGCATTCTTGAGATTACAAGACGTTGAATCTCTTGTGTACCTTCATAGATTTGTGTAATTTTTGCATCTCGCATAAAACGCTCAACTGGGTACTCTTTTGTATAGCCATAGCCGCCAAAAATTTGTACTGCATCGGTTGTGACAGACATTGCTGTATCTCCAGCCATTAATTTTGCCATCGCAGACGCTTTACCGTACGGAAGATTATTTGTTTCTAGCCAAGCAGCTTGATAGGTTAGTAGTCTTGATGCTTCAACAGCTGTCGCCATATCCGCTAATTTGAATGAAACGCCTTGGTTTGCCACAATTGGTTTGCCGAATTGAATACGTTGTTTTGCATATTCAGTAGCAGCATCTAACGCACCCTGTGCAATTCCGACTGCTTGTGCAGCAATGCCATTTCGCCCACCATCTAACGTTTTCATCGCAATAATGAATCCTTCACCTTCGTTGCCTAGTAAGTTTTCTTTTGGTACTCGACAATTATCAAAAATAATTTCTGTTGTTGGAGATGAACGAATACCCATTTTCTTCTCCTTTTTCCCTACTCCAAAACCGGGGAAACTTGATTCAACAATAAAGGCGCTTGTTCCTTTATGCTTTGATTCAGGATCTGTTACGGCGAACACGATGTAAGTATCTGCTACCCCACCGTTCGTAATGAAGATTTTAGAGCCATTTAGAACGTATTCATCACCTTCTAATTTTGCTGTTGTTTTCATGCCGCCCGCATCACTGCCCGAGCCCGCTTCTGTTAAACAATAAGCACCAATTGTTTTCCCCTCTGCCATTGGCCGCAAATATTTTTGTTTTTGCTCTTCATTCCCATATTTGAAAAGTGGCCATCCTGCTAAAGAAGTATGGGCTGATAAAGTTACACCTGTTGAAGCACAGACACGTGAAAGCTCCTCGACAGCAATACAATAAGCTAAATAGTCAAAGCCTGCTCCGCCATATTCTTCAGACCAAGGTATTCCGGTCAATCCAAGCTCAGCCATCTTATTCCATATAGCACGATCAAAGTGTTCATTTTCATCGCGCTCAGCTGCAGATGGTGCTACCTCATTTAATGCAAAATCTCGAACCATTTCCCTTAATTGCTCATGTTCCTCTGATAATTGAAAGTTCATTTCTACCCCTCCATTTATGTTAAGTGCAATTCTTATTTTTCAGATAATCAAATTTGTTTGCTTATTACGATGCGTTGGATCTCACTTGTTCCTTCATATATTTCTGTAACTTTTGCATCACGGAAATAGCGTTCGACTGAATAATCCTTTGTATATCCATACCCACCGTAAATTTGTATTGCTTCTGTTGCTACTTGAACAGCAGTTTTTGAAGCAAATAATTTCGCCATTGAAGCCTCTTTTCCGCATTGGAGACCGAGAGAATGCAGATGGGCAGCGCGGTACACTAATAGCTTTGCAGCTTCCACCTTGGTTGCCATATCCGCTAGCTTAAAACCTACCCCTTGGTTTACTGCAATTGGTTTGCCAAATTGAATTCGTTCACTTGCATATTCAATTGAAGCTTCCGTTGCGGCCTCGGCAATTCCAAGTGCCTGTGCTGCAATCCCAATTCTCCCTGCGTTCAAGTTTGCCATCGCAATTTTAAACCCTTCATTTTCTTTTCCTAAAAGATTGGATGCAGGTACTTTCATATTGTCAAATGTAAGCTGTACTGTACTTGAACCATGTAGTCCCATCTTATGTTCGTTTTTTCCGATAATGAGTCCGGGACTGCCCTTCTCGACTATGAAAGCGGAAATACCCCTAGATCCTTTTTGAGGATTTGTCGATGCAAATACGATAAAAACATCTGCTTCCCCACCATTCGTTATAAACACTTTTGAACCGTTAAGGACATAGTAATCATCGCTTTTTACCGCTCTGGTTTTTAATGCGCCCGCATCAGAACCGGCTTCTGGCTCCGTTAAACAAAACGCCCCCAAATATTTTCCACTCGCGAGGTTTGGAATATATTTTTTCTTCTGCTCATCACTTCCAAAATAAAGTATCGGATTCGTTCCGACAGAGGTGTGAACAGATAAAATGACTCCTACAACAGCACTTACTTTCGAAATTTCATTGATTGCTAAAATATAGGAAGTAAAGTCCATCCCTGCACCACCTAAGCTTTCTGGAACAGTCATCCCCATCAGCCCAAGTTCTCCCATTTTAGCAAGGATCTCTTTCGGAAATTCCCCCTCTTCCATTTTTTCAACAAATGGGGCGATTTCACTTTGTGCAAATTGACGCACCATTTCCCGGAGCATCGTTTGCTCTTCTGTAAAGTTGAGATTCATAGATGTCACTCCTTATTATTCGTATACATAGAAACCTCGCCCTGTTTTTCTTCCTAGCCAGCCTGCTGCAACATACTTTCGAAGTAAAGGACATGGACGATATTTGCTATCTCCCAATCCTTCATGAAGAATTTCCATAATATATAGACAAGTGTCTAAGCCGATAAAGTCTGCCAAAGTTAAGGGTCCCATTGGATGATTCATTCCTAGCTTCATCACTTCATCAATTGCTTCTTTTGTTGCAACCCCCTCATATAGTGCATATATTGCTTCATTGATCATTGGCAATAAAATGCGGTTTGAGATAAATCCAGGAAAATCATTTACTTCAACAGGTGTTTTGGACAATTTTACTGTCATTTCTTCTACTGCTTGGTACACCTCATCTGCGGTTGCTAAACCTCTAATAATTTCTACTAGTTTCATAACTGGAACTGGATTCATAAAATGCATACCGATAACCTGTTCAGGCCTTTCCGTCACCGCAGCGATTTCTGTAATCGGCAATGAAGAGGTATTTGTTGCTAAAATTGCATTTTTAGGTGCTATTGCATCAAGTTCTCTAAATATTGATTGCTTAATATCCATATTTTCTGTTGCAGCTTCGATTATGATATCGACGTCGAAAGCATCTTTCAGGTCTAGTGATGTAGAAATGCGATTTAGAATTGCTTCTTTTTCTCCCTCTGTTTTACGTCCTTTTTCGACGTCGCGCATAAGATTTTTCGTAATGACTCCTATGCCTCGTTCTATAAACTCTTGTTTTATATCATTCAGCTTTACGTCAAATCCTGCTTGTGCACATACTTGAGCAATTCCAGATCCCATCTGGCCAGCCCCTACAACCATTACTTTTTGAATTGTCATTTCACGATCCTCCTATATATAATCAACATTTAGAAGCAACTAGCCATACTGTCTTAAAACGCTTTTCATACAAGCCAAACGAAACGCGAATAGTTGCCGAAATTCGCAGATAGGTGAGGCAAATAACGTAGTACGAATGCTTTTGTCAACAGATTTATTGTTTTGGTACTTCAATCATAATCGCATCGCCTTGGCCACCACCTGAACAAATAGCCGCAATACCAATTCCACCGCCTCGGCGTCTTAATTCATACGCAAGTGTTAAAATAATTCTCGCACCTGATGCACCGATTGGATGACCTAGTGCTACTGCACCACCATTGACATTTACTTTCTCTGAATCTAGTCCAGCAATTTGGTTGCTTACTAGAGCTACAGCGGCAAATGCCTCGTTAATTTCAATCAAGTCAATGTCTTCAACTGTTTTACCAGTTTTCTTTAGCAATTCGTTTATAACGAGTCCAGGTGTTTGAGGAAAATCTTTCGGTTCTACCCCAACCTCTGCATGCCCTAGTACATATGCAAGAGGTGTACGCCCTTCGTTTTTTGCTCTTTCGTCACTCATTAATACAAGTGCACATGCTCCATCATTTACACCCGGCGCATTACCAGCAGTAATCGTGCCATCTTTATCAAAGGCTGGCTTTAACTTTGACAGCGCTTCCATTGATGTGCCTTTTCGAGGCGCTTCGTCTTCTGCTACAGTTGTAATGTCTCCTTTGCGACCACGAATTTCAATTGCTGCGATTTCTTCAGCAAATTTCCCTTCCTCCATCGCTTTAATAGCTAATTGATGGCTTCTTACTGCCCATTCATCCTGCTTTTCACGGGAAAGCTCAAACGTATTTGCTGTTTCATTTCCATAAGTCCCCATGTGTACATTGTTTGGATGGAATGCGCAAGAAAGTCCGTCAAAAATCATTCCATCAACAAGCTGCGCGTCCCCCATTCGAAGGCCCCAACGTCCTTTTGGTAAATAGTAAGGAGCATTAGACATTGATTCCATACCGCCAGCAACAATAACTTCTTCTTCCCCTAAACGAATAAGCTGGTCAGCTAGAGTTACACTTCTCATACCTGAAGCACATACTTTGTTGATTGTTTCTGTTTTTGCAGAATAAGGTATTCCAGCTTTTGCCGCTGCCTGACGAGAAGGGATTTGCCCTTGCCCTGCTTGAAGTACAGTACCCATAATCACTTCATTTACTTGTTCCGGTGCAATATTTGCTTTTTGCAAAGCTGCTTTTATCGCATTTCCTCCAAGTTCACTTGCAGATAATGTTGATAATGCACCTCCAAATTTACCAAATGGTGTTCTTGCTCCGTCTAAAATAACTGTTTTCAACACTTCTCCCACCCCTTTGTTTTATTAGGAAAATCATGTTTCTTTAACTGTACTTATTTCTTGATACTAACTTGCTTGCTTCGCTGCTCGTCGCAAATTTGATTGTTCAAGTACAGCTTGAACAATCAAATTGACTGAACGCTCGCTCAACTTCTTGCTTAAATAAAAATGGGAGTCTTTTAGAGCTCCCATTTTTTTCTTTTTACAATATAATTGTACGAAATTTTCTTTTTTTTCGCAATTTGTATTTTTCTAATTATTTAATTTTATTGTTGAATAAACGAAAAATCCCATCGTTCAATCAAGATTCTTCTGTTGCTGCAATTTCTGTTGGTTGAGTACTTGCTATCGCATACTCTTCCTCTTCTTCTATTTTCATATCCCCAAATACAGATCGTTCTAGAAGTTCAGCTATATCGAATGTTCCTACTGTTTCCTCTACTTCTTTTGCTTTCGTACCGTCAGAAAGCATTGTTAAACAGTATGGACATCCCGAAGAGATAACTGAAGCATTCGTTGCAAGAGCTTGTTCTGTACGAGCTACATTAATGCGATTTCCTACATGCTCTTCCATCCACATTAAACCACCGCCAGCTCCACAGCACATTGCAGTTTCACGATTTCGTTCCATTTCTACTAGGTTAACACCTGGGATAGATTTTAAAATCTCACGTGGAGCATCGTAAACATCGTTGTATCGGCCTAAATAACAAGAGTCATGGAATACAATTGTTTCTTCAACACGGTGATTTAAAGTTAAACGTCCTTGATCAACCAAATCGTATAACAACTCAGTATGGTGGTAAACTTCACCCTCCCAGCCAAAATCTTTATATTCATTTTTAAAAATATTGTATGCGTGAGGATCGATTGTTACGATTTTCTTCACTTCGTTTTTCTCAAATTCCTCTATATTTGCTGTTGCTAGCTCTTGGAATAAAAATTCATTCCCTAAACGACGCGGCGTATCACCGGAGTTTTTCTCCTTGTTTCCTAGAATTGCAAATGTAACGCCTGCTTCGTTCAAAAGACGTGCAAAGGATAAGGCAATTTTTTGTGAACGGCTGTCAAATGCCCCCATTGAGCCAACCCAGAATAAATATTCAAAACCTTCGCCAGATTTTTTTGCTTCTTTCACTGTCGGAATCTTTATTGTTGGATCAAGATCACGCCAGTTTTCTTTTTCTTTACGGTTAAGACCCCAAGGATTTCCTTGTCTTTCAATGTTATTCATTGCGCGTTGAGCATCTGAATTAATTTTTCCTTCTGTCATTGTTAAATAACGACGAAGATCAATAATTTTATCAACATGCTCGTTCATTACAGGACATTGGTCTTCACAGTTGCGACATGTAGTACATGCCCAAATTTCTTCTTCTGTAATGACATCTCCAATCAAGGATGGACTGTAAATATCATCAATAACAGCACCTTCAGCACCTGCTGCCATAGCTAATTGATTGCCTTTTGTATTATTAAATGCAAATGCTGGCACCCAAGGCTTTTGCTTTGTTGTAACAGCCCCTGTGAATGTTAAATGGTCACGCAATTTTACGATTAAATCCATTGGTGAAAGCATTTTTCCCGTACCTGTTGCCGGACACATATTTGTACAACGACCACATTCTACACAAGCGTATAAATCAATTAATTGTTTTTGTGTAAAATCAGTAATTTTTCCAACACCGAATGACGGCATTTCTTCTTCATCTTCCATTTCTTCCATTGCTTCAAAATTAATCGGGCGAAGAGTACCCGCACGATCCAGCCTGTTAAAGTAAACGTTTACAGGTCCAGCAATTAAGTGGAAGTGTTTCGATTGTGGAACGTATACTAGGAATGTTAATAAAATAAGTAAGTGAATCCACCACATTACATAAAATACCCCTGCAGCTGCTTCTGGTGGCAAGAATCCAAAAATTGCTGCAATAGTTGATGCAATTGGTTCACTGCCTAAAAAGCTATGTTCATGCCAAATAATACTCATGCCGTTTCCAACTAATGTAGACACCATTAATCCACCGATAAAAATTAGCACTAGCCCATTTTTCCAGCCGCGCTTTAAACGAACAAGCTTCTCGATATAACGGCGATAAAATGCCCAAACAACTGCTACTATAATAACAACTGCCACGATTTCTTCAAATAAAGTAAATACTTGATAGAGTTGTCCTAAAGGCAAATGCGAGCCTGGTGCCAACCCTTTCCAAATAAAATCAATGGCACCAAATTGTACGAGAATAAATCCATAGAAAAACAGAACGTGAATTAGTCCACTTTTTTTATCTTTCAATAATTTGGATTGTCCAAATACATTAATCCATATTTTCTCAAGTCTTTCTTTTACATTCTCATTAAATTCTTCTTTCTTCCCAAGCTTTATAAATGCATACCGTGTTTTCAAAATATAAACAAACAATCCTACCCCATATAACACAACAGCTAAAAAGAATACCCAGTTTGCAATTAATAACGGATTCATCTTCTCTCCCCCTCTAACCATATCCCCTATGAATGCTGTTTCTATTAGTTATTCTTCTATACTACTAAATATGATACTAGTTTCATCGGTAAATTATCTTCCCTCTGTACCATGTCTTTATTGTAAATATGAATGAGCATTCAGTCAACGTATTATTCGAAAATTTCTAATAATCACTCATTACTTTGTCGATTATTCACGTTTTCTCTATTAAAAGAAGTTATGTTGGATTATGTATTGATACTTGCATAGTGCTTTATCCAATTAATAAAACCACCCGACTCTCGATAAGAGTAAAAAATCCACGCGTTATGGACTCGTGGATTTGCTTTTTTTGTAGAGAATAAAATTGTATATAAAGTCGAAAATCGAAAATACATAAGCCGATGCAGCTATAAATAATGCAGGGGAGTCGTAACCGTAATACATCATATCCTTCATGTGTAAACTCAATAACCAAACGGATGTAAAGATTAATAGGGATATATCGTATCCGATACTTAACGGGCGTTTAATATCTTTTAAAGCAAAATTAAAAACAATAACTCTAAAAAACACAAATAAAAATAAAAAAATGAAATAGAGGGTGGTGCTGTAAAATAATAGGGTTGAAATTAACGGTGGCATAGTGAGAACTCCTTAGATGGTTTTATAATCAGTTTATCGAGTGAAAACCATATATCTATAAGAATATGTAAGTATTTACAAAGTCGATAACGAAAGAATCGCTCTCTAAGTGTTCGAATATTCTACTTTTGATTTAGTTTTAACTGACAAATAAAATCCCTTCATTAATCAGGAAAATTATACCATGAATACAGACTCTCTTATTTAAGAAAGCCAAGTATGTTACGAGATTGAAATAAAAAACAATTGCCTAGACGCCGTTAATAAAAAACAGGAGGTAACTCAAAATTTCTATTTTTATTTTACCTCCTTTTTACAATCATTCATTATAATGTAAGAAAGAAAGATTTATTAATTGAGGAGTGTCGCGATGAATGATTGGTTCGATATACAAACAATTATTTGGATTTTCATTATTATCTTTATATTTCATGATTTTGAGGAAATCATTCTAGCTGAAAAATGGCTTCAGAAAAATTCAAAGCTTATTAATAAAAAACTGCCAAGAAAAATGGCAAACGCAATTATAGATCAGCTTTCAATGTCAACTGCGCAATTCTCTGTAGCAGTGCTTGTCATTTTTTTATTTGTCAGCAGTTCAACGATGATGGCAAATCAATATATAAATGGAGGACCTTTTGGAAATATTGCCTTTTTTGTAGTAGTTACATTAACCTTTTTCCTTCATTCATTTATTCATATTGGCCAATCTATATTTCTTAGAGCGTATACTCCCGGTGCATTTACGTCGTTAATACTTCTCATTCCATATAGCATCATTTTGTTCCGAACACTATTAACGAATGAAATTATTACATGGAACTTTATTTTTATATGCCTTCCATTTGTTTTGTTGATGGTTCCAGTATTGTTAATTGCACATTCGATTGGAAAAAAGGTAATTTAAAAAGAAAAACAATCCTATTGAATACTCATTAGGATTGTTTAGTATAAATATCTATATTTATTCACGTATAAGTATTCAAGTGAAAGTAGGCAAATCGCCCAGTTCTATTACTTAAATACATCTCCACTGCGAATATACTCGATGTCTTTAACGTTCATTCGGAAGTTTACTACACGTGCTGCCGCGAAGAAATAGTCAGATAAACGATTTAAATATTTTTGTACAATTGCAGGGACATCTTCTATGTCATTCATTAACGTAACCACTTGACGTTCTGCTCGACGCGTTACAGTACGTGCAATATGGAGGGTTGCTGCTGCCGGCGTCCCTCCCGGCAAAATAAATCTTTTTAATGGCGGTGCTTCATCTGATAATACATCTATGCGTTTTTCAAGAACTTCAATTGAAGCCTCCTGCAATTTATACTTTCTCTCTTTCATAACGTTTGCTAAATCGCCGCCGCAATCAAACAGTTCATGCTGGATTGTTTCTAAATCCGCTAGAATATCTTGAAAAACTGTTGAATCTAATTCACTGACTGCTTTACCTATAAAAGAGTTTAATTCATCTATCGTACCATATGCCTCAACACGTAAATGATCCTTCCTTACGCGGCCACCCATTAAACTCGTTTTCCCAGTATCCCCTGTTTTTGTATAAAGCTTCATATCCTAATCCCCTTTTCGATATATTTGAATTGCCTCTTTAGTTGCCTCAAAAACACCTCTTCCAATTACCTTGCCAACGTCTGTAATTGGTCCGCCATATTGCATTAGCGGCCCTTGTTGAGTTGCTGCAACTAACAAACTATCTGTCGGTGTACTTGTCGCAATTGAATTTGATCTAAAATCATACACTTTTTCCTGCTGCAAAGCTTTCGTTTTTGCTTCAGTCGCAGTCATCATCGCTTGCACGAATGCTTCATCAGACAATTTCCCATTAATCACAACCCATGTATTTATTGTTCCGATATGCAAAGAATCTTCATGTTTATATGCCTGCGAAACATCAATAGCGTTGCCAATTCCTGCAGTTACAATTACAAAAACATCCCCGAAAGAAGCATTGTATTGTTTAATTACTGCATTCTTTGTATCTACGGCTGTCATCATTCCGACCGTATTCGTTGGAGAAAACCCTTCATCAAGTAAATATTGTAAAAATTCTTCCTTCACCTTATCAATATTATAATCTGCTTTAACGGTACGGTTAATAAAGTTTGAATACCATCCTAAACCAGCGTTATGAACAGCAGATGACAACACCCTTAAAGGAAAATTCAATTTTAATTCAACATATTCCTCTTTTATTTTGATATGATCTCTTAAAACCTTCTTTTCACTTGCCTCCTTTTTCACATCTGGCAAGATAGTCATTTGTGGTTTTGGCTGTTCAGGATGAGCTTGTAATGATATTCGTGCTTCATAAACATCTTTAATTTGATGTTCAATTAAAACTTCATGAGGCTCACCGAATGCTCTTACAGTTCCTTTTTCCATTAACAGTAGTTCATCACAATAAAGTGATGCTAAATTAATATCGTGAAATACTGAAACAACTGTTAAACCATTATCCGTTACTTCTTTCCGAATCATATCTAAAATTTGCTTCTGATGTGCAATGTCTAAATGGTTTGTCGGTTCATCGAGTAACAGTAAATCTGAACTTTGCGCAAGTGCTTGTGCTATAAAAACACGTTGCTTCTCCCCTCCAGATAAGTACTCTATAAAGGTATGCTCGAATTTTTTAACAGCTGTCTGCTCCATCGCCTTCATGACCGAATGTTCATCCTCATTTGACCAACTAGAAAAAAAACCAGATTGATGAGGATAACGGCCAATGCTTACTGTTTCTCGAACTGTGCTTGAAAAAGCCGCTGTATGGAGCTGAGGCAGCACGGTCATTTTTTGTGCTAATTGACGGGAGGTATATTTATTAATATCAACCTCATCTATTAATACGTTTCCAGAGGTCGGCTTTAAAAGGCCGCTAATGATTTTTAACAGCGTGGATTTTCCACAGCCATTCGGTCCAAGAATACCTAGAAACTTCCCTTTACTTACTGAAAAAGAGATATTTTTTAATATTGGGGTAGTATCATAGCCTCCAGAAATGTTGTTTGCCTTTAGCATACAATTCACCCCCTGCTTCTTCTTTGTTTATAAAAAATATATGAAAATACTGGGGCACCAATAAAAGCAGTAATTACCCCAATAGGCAGTTCTGCTGGTGCAAGTATTGTTCTTGAAATTAAATCACAAATAATTAACAGGCTTGCTCCGTTTAAAAATGACAATGTTAATAAATGACGATGGTCTGCTCCCCAAAGTATCCTTGTCATATGAGGAACAACTAACCCAACGAAGCCAATCGTACCTGAAACTGCAACTGCTGCCCCTGTTAACATTGAACCTCCAGCTAAAATCGCATATTTGCTTCTCTTCACATTGACTCCAAGTGATTGTGCCCTTTCATCACCGTACATCATTGCGTTTAATTCACGACGATTTAACCATAAAATAATTGAGCCTACTATAACAAATGGCACAATCATTGTGACATAGGGCCACCCGCGCATTGATACACTTCCAAGCAGCCACCCCATAATTTCGCGCAGCTCTTGACCAGTAAGCGCAATCATTAATGAAATACATGACCCTAAAAATGAACTAAAAATAACACCAGTTAAAATAAGCGTTTCCATTTTCATTGAACGATCTACTAAGCGTGCAAAACTTAAAACAAATATTAATGTTAAAAGCGCTCCAAGCATCCCGAAAATCGGTAATGTAAAAGAACCTATAATTGGTATGGAAATGCCAAAAAAGATAGTAGCTACTGCTCCAACAGATGCTCCCGATGAAACTCCTAGTGTATATGGGTCAGCCAAAGGATTTTTAAGTAATCCTTGAAATGCAGCACCTGCAATTGCAAGCGAAGCTCCAACTAAACCAGCTAACAACACTCGGGGCATTCGAATACTCCATAATATATTGTAGAGACTTGGATTAGTTGAGCTATCCCATAATGCAGATAATGGTACATCTACTGAACCATTAGAAACTCCAAGCCACATACTAAATAGTAAAAATAAAATAGAGGAAGTATATGCAAAAATCGTTTTCTTTTTCACAATATAACCTCGTTTAATTGTTCATCTTCTTGTTTCATCATATTGGCAAAATGCTCCCCCAAAAAATTATGCAAAATAAAAAGTCTCTCTTTACGAGAGACGGTAATTTTAAATATAGTATGACCATACATACAATTAGCCTTCCTTATCCTCGTAAGGGTAGTTGGTATACATAAAGGCAGGTCTCCTGGCTTATGTTCTTGCGATCTCCTTCCCATTGCAGCAGTGAAATATTAGGGTCGCTCACATTTACAGTTGCGGGACAGCGCCGGACTTGCACCGACTTCCCTTTTATTCTTATCCGTATATAGACGAAAAGAACCTTTATGTGAATATTTAATTGGTCTAACTCATTATATCTTATTTTAATTGATTGTTATAGAAAACAATTAGTACACACACTAATAAGAGAACCTGGACATATGTTAAAAATTATTCATTTGAAATGAAAACCGCATGAAATCATGGTTTTCAAATTGGATTTCATGCGGTTTATTAATTTTTAAAGGTTTTATCCCAGTTCAATTTAATCTTATATTAAATATCAAAATCAAATTCGCCTGGTAATACACGTCGTAAGAAGCGTTGGGTTCTTTCTTCTTTTGGAGTTACAAAAATTTCATGTGGCGTTCCTTCTTCTACAATATTGCCGCCATCCATAAATATGACCTTGTTTGCAACATCTTTTGCAAACCCCATCTCATGTGTGACAACTAGCATTGTTGTACCTTCCTTTGCAATATCCTTCATAACCTGAAGCACTTCTCCTACCAACTCTGGATCCAGTGCAGATGTTGGTTCATCAAAAAGGATAATATCAGGGTTTAATGCTACTGCTCGGGCAATGCCTACACGCTGCTGTTGACCTCCTGAAAGCTGACTAGGATATGAGTCATATTTCTCAGACAAGCCTACTTTATCTAATGCTTTTTTTGAAATTTCATAGGCTTCTGCTTTTGGTATTTTTCTACCTATGATTAGACCTTCTGCTACGTTTTCCAAGGCTGTTTTATTATTAAATAAATTATAGTTTTGGAATACAAAAGCTGTTTTCTTACGGATTGCTAATATGTCTTTTTTCGAAGCCGTTTTTAAATCAACATTTAATTCTCCAAAGCTTGCAGTCCCCTGGTCCGCTCTTTCTAAGAAATTAATGCATCGCAGCAGTGTCGTTTTCCCAGAACCACTAGGCCCTAATATAACGACTACATCGCCTTTATCAATCTTCAGGTCGACACCCTTTAAAATTTCATTTTTACCGAACGATTTATGAATATTTTTAATTTCTAACATTTATTTTGCCTCCTTAAGCGCTAGCCATTTTATAGCGACTTAAACGTTTTTCCCACCACTTAAATAGCTGTTCTACTGCAATACAAATAATTAAGTAAACGATAAAAATATCAATGTATGCTTCTAAGTAGTTATAACCTAAATTTGCTTCAACTTTTGCTTTCAACGTAATTTCTTGCAATGAAATGGCATATCCAAGCGATGTTGCTTTAATTAAATTTACTGTAGCTGTAGTTAAGTTTGGCAACGCGGAGACTAATGCTTGTGGAATAATAATTCTCACATAAGCTTGTTTTGTCGTAAGCCCAACAGAATGTGCTGCTTCCAATTGACCGCGATCTACCGTACCTAATGCAGAACGGAAAACTTCAATTAAAACTGCAGCTGTATTGAATGAGAAAATAATAAACGCATACCAAATTGGATGGATATCATAAATTGGATAATCAATATTGTATTTAGTAAAAATACTGTTCAAGAAAATCGGTATAAAGCTATATAATACAAAGATTTGAATAATAATTGGCGTTCCACGGACAAAAGAAACGTACACCTTCGCAATTTGATTTAAAACAGGAATTTTATTAATGCGAGTTAATGCAAGGAAGAAACCGATTGGTACTGCAATCGCCATTGCAACCACTGTTACAAGAAGGGCAACTGGCACTCCGCTTAATGCAACCCAAAATGTATCTATTAGAAAAGGTATATTTAAACTTGATTCCATAATATCCACCTCCTATGATGCTTTTAGTGAACGAGATCCTTTACTGAATAGCTTTTCTAATTTCTCGAAAACTTTTTCTATTGTTATAGAGAGAACCCAATAAATAACTGCAAGGGCAATATAGATTTCTAATGCATGTGAATTAAGGTTACTTGCAATAATTAAATTTGCCTTACCAACAATATCAATAAAGCCAATTGTGTATGCTAAAGCACCCTCTTGTAAAATTGCTATTAATCCATTCCCAAAGTTTGGCAGTGCAACAACAAATGCTTGTGGGAAAATAATTCGTCGATAAGCTTGAAATGGTGTTAATCCAACACTTACTGCTGCCTCGTATTGTCCTTTATGGATTGACTGGATGGCGGAACGAATGACTTCAGACATCATAGCCGAAAATTGTAGAGAAAACGTTGTAACAACAAAAACTCCTGTATTTATGTCTTGTAAATTAACATGAAAAAGCGAGTCTGCAAGAAAAGGTACTCCGTAATACACAAGGAATAATAGAACAATGGAAGGTGTACAACGCATAACAGTTGTATATCCGTTCGCTAAAGAACGTAAAACTTTGCTTTTCCCAATTTTCGCAAAGGCCAGTGCTAAGCCAAGTAATGTCCCGAATAGAACAGCGAGCCCTGCAACTAAAAATGTAATTTTTAAATACGGTAGTAAATTAGGTATCGCATTCCACAGATAACTAATATCAAAGTATTTTTCCACTTTTGTTCACCACTTTCCTAAAAAAGTGAGGCTGCAAGGTTTACACCCGACAGCCTCATGTTCACTTATCGTTCAACAGTTTCTAACACTTCAAATAAATCTCTACCATAATGTTTTTCCATTAATTTATTTAGTTCATCAGTTTGTTTAATTTCCGCCATTGCTTTATCGTAAGCATCAGAAAATTCTTGCTGTTCTTTGTTAAATAATGGCCAAGTTTTAATAACAATAAATTCGTTATAAATAACGTCGTTTATTAAATTATGGTAAGGTCCATTTTCGTCTAAAATTTGGGCATTGTATTGAGCTTCAAGGTAAATTGCCCCATCAGCACGACCTTCGTTCACCCATTGAACCTGATCAACATTAAATTCATCGCCTGCTACTAGTTTTACTTGATTATCTGGATTTGCTTCGTTGTATTCTGCAACAATCGTGTATTGAGCGTTATTAGCTGCAATTGGTGCTAATTCTAAGTTTGCCGCTGCAAAATCTGATAGATTTTTAATGTTTTCATTTTCCTTTTTCAAAGCCAAACCAGTACTACTTAAACCTAGGAATTCTTTTGGGAAAATGTATTTTTTTGCACGTTCATCCGTGTACCATACATTTTTAATCCCTACATCATATTTACCTTGTTCAACACCGATTAATAAATCATCATCCGTTGTACCAATAAACTCAAATTCATAATCTTCTAATTTTTCGTCAACTAGTCTCATAGCATCCACATCGTAACCAGCTGCTTCACCATTTTCATCTTGGTATGAAATTGGCTTCGTTCCAATTGCATATGCTACTTTAACTTTTTTAACTTCACCAGAATCTTGGCTGCTACCATTCGCATTGTTAGCAGTTGTATCTTCTTCATTTCCTCCACATGCAGCTAATATAGAAATTGATGCTAAACCTACTGCTGCAAATTTTAATAGTTTGTTAAATTTCATGTTGATTATCTCCCTTTATTTTCATTTTCTTTTAATGCCGTTTCAGCTAATTTTTTAATTGTAATATCGTCCATCGGTGGATTATGAAGTCCGGCACGTACATCGCGATAGTAACGTTGCAGCGGGTTTGTACGCTGCAAGCTCTTTGCACCGACTACTCTCATCGCCTTATCGGCTACTGTGATTGCTGCATTTGTTACAACATGTTTTGCTGTGTTTACCGCATTAAGGATTAAAGTACCCTCTTCCACAGAAAGCTCATGCCCTTCTGTTTCTTTTTGTTTTAATTCCACATAGCTTTGTGCTGCACCATACAAAGCAAAGCGAGCCGTAGCAAGTTCCAATTCAATTTCACCAAGAAGAGCCTGCACATTAGGTAATGTTGCAATTGTTCCTTTAATACTGTTTGGTGAATGCGTATTGGCAAATTGAAGCGCGTAATCTCTCGCTGCTTGTGCAATACCTAAATATGTAGCTGGTATAAGCAGCAGCCAGCCATTTAATTTAAATCCAGTATTGTAATTTGGCAGCTCTACTAAATCTGATTCATCTACTGCTACATTATTTAATACTAGATCATGGCTGCCCGTACCGCGCATTGCAATGACATCCCAAGTTTCATCAATTGATAATCCTTCTGTATCTTTATGAATTAAGAAGAAGCCGATTTTTTCTTCTTCCTCAATCCAAGCCGATGTTAAAAAATAATCAAGTTCAGGAGAGCCTGTAGTATAGCTTTTTCGACCATTGATAATCCATTGGCTGCCAGTTTTTTTAGCAGTTGTACCTGGACGGCCGCCACGGATTGGACTGCCAGTTGCTACTTCACTTACAGCACGGTTAATGATTGCACCCTGTTTGACTTTACTAGCAAAGTCAGTTAATTTCGAAGGCTCCCAATACTTATTTTCGAATAGTTCACCTACTGTTAGTAATGTCCAAGCAGTTGCCAATCCCGTACTTCCATCGTAGCTTCCTAAAGTTTCTTGAAGAGCAATTGCCTCATATAAATTAAACCCTTCTCCACCAAGTTCTTTCGGCAAGGTTAATTTTGTATATCCGATTTTGCGCAGTTCGTTAATATGTTCATGGGGAAATGATGATTGCTCATCAATTTCTTGTGCATTGGTTTTAAATGTTTCCTCTAGGCTAGCTAACTTTTCAAGCCAAATACGCTGCTGCTCTGTTTTTATAAATAAATCTTTCACAATACATCCTCCTTTTCAGGCAAACTATCCAACTATGTATAATCAATTCCTACTTATTCACTTTGAAAAATCGGCTAACCGATAGAATTGATTTTACTTTCTGACTTTTCAATAGTCAATAGGTTATTCGAAGTTTTTTTATAGGAATTAATACTTTTAAATTAAGAAGGAAAAATTAAAAACCAAGAATGTTGATTTAACAGCATTCTTGGTCTTCTTCTTGTAATTTTTTCAATTAATATTTTGTCAAAATCTAAATAACATCATGGAAATATTGGACAGTTTTCATTGGGTCTCCTATGTTGCGTAGCTTCCAAGCTTCTTCTAAATAAATTTCTGCTAGTTTTTCATATTTCCCACTATATTTATCAGCCCATTCTACTGCAACAACACTTTCGTATAATAAAGCCATTTTCTCTGCTATTTTTTTAGCCTCAAATGTTTGCATTGCATCGTCTAGAGTAATAAATACGTGCAACTGTTCTTCTAAAGTTTTTAATTGTTCAACTACAATTTCTTTTAAACCTGTTTTTGCAACTTCTTGCAAGCGAGATTTCATTTCTTCTATAAATAGACTATATGCATTATATTTGTTAAATAAACGAATGACCTCTAGCGCTAAAATATTCGCAGTTCCTTCCCAAACAGTTAAAACTTGTGCATCTCGAAGAAGACGAGGTGTTACAAAATCCTCTATATAACCATTGCCCCCGTGAAGTTCAATTGCCTCACTCGCAAATTTTACTGCCTGTTCTGCAGTTTCCTTTTTCATAATTGCGATGTTAAGGCGATTTAAAATCATTTCTTTATTCGTACCATTTCCAGCTGTAACTTCATCGTACAATTTTATTAAGTCAAACGTAGTAGCCACTTCTACGTGAACTTTTGCAGCAAACTTCGCCAATGAATCTTGAATCATAGGATAATTCGTTAACACTTCTCCAAATGCAGTTCGATTTGATAAATAATACTTTGCTTCCAAGTAAGCACGGTTCATTATTCCAACTGATGCAATTGCATTGCAAATTCTCGATAGATTCAAAGCCTCCAGCATATAATAAATTCCTTTGTTTGGATCTCCCACTACGTAAGCAAGCGCTCCATCGAATTCAACTTCTCCTGACGGGACTGCACGAACACCGAGCTTATCTTTTAAACGACGAATACGAAGACCATTAACTGTCCCGTTTTCATTTTTCCAGGGAACTGCAAACAGCGTTAATCCTTTTGTTCCTGGCCCAGCATCCTGTCTGCGTGCCAACACCATTGCCACCCCGCACATCCCCGCATTTGAAGCAAAGTATTTCTCACCGTACAAACGATAATGTTTTCCGTCAAAACGTGCTTCAACGACATTGGCACCAACGTCTGAACCACCTTGACGCTCTGTTAAGAAAGTGGCACCCTCAAACAATTCCACTTCTCCTGTTGAACAAACATGTGGTAAAAAACGATTCTTAAGTTCCTCATCAGCATAATGGTCAAGCAAGTAGGCTGTTGCCATTGTCAAAGTAACGGGGCAATAAAAACCAGGCTCAGCATGCGATAACAAATATCCTTGTGCAAAACTATAAATATAGTTTCCCTTTCTACCAAGCTGGGGTATTTCTTTATGAACATACCCAACAATTCCAGTATTATAGGTCTGTTGAATGGTTTTTTTGTAGCCTTCATTTACCCAAATCTCAGATACTTCGTCACCATATTTGTTATAACGTTTTAAACGGGGTTCTCCTTCTCGATCTGTATGTTTTGCCCGTTCATCAATTTCACCAGCTACAAGCTCACCGAAATCGTTTAATTCTCTTTTTGCAAAATCAAGAAACTCTTTGTCTAACATTTCCTCCAATATTTTATGAAGTGTTTCATTGTTGGAAAAAAAGTTTGTTTCCTTAGCGTTGGTTGATTGTAAAACTTTCATTTAGTTCACCACCTGCTGTTTTAATTGTTGTTTCAAGATTTTCCCAGCTGCATTGCGCGGTAATGCTTCCACCTGCTCATAAATTCGCGGCACTTTATATTTTGCTAGATGTTCAGATAAATATTGTTTTAATGCCTCTTTATCAATCGATGTTTTTGCTGCAAAAATCGCCTTAACAGTTTCTCCCCATTCCTCATGTGGCACTCCAACGACAGCGACCTCGAAAATCCCTTCATATTGAAGAATCCGATCTTCAATTTCCTTAGGATAGATATTAACTCCTCCGGAAATAATGACATCTTTTTTACGGTCCACAATCCAAATATAGCCATCCTCATCAAATCGAGCTAAATCTCCTGTTTTCACCCATCCGTCAATAAACGCAGCTTTAGTTGCTTCAGGGTCTTTGTAATAACCTATCATGTTCCCTTCCCCATACAAAACAATTTCTCCAATTTCCCCTACTGCAACGTCTTTGCCATCTTCATTTACTATGCGCAGTTCTGTACCAAATGGAGCTCTTTTACCAACACTTCCTGCCTTCCCAGCATGTTCATAACCAAACATTAACGCCCCGCTTGGACCCGCTTCTGTTAATCCGTATACACATGTTAAGTTTTCTGTTTTAAATGCATGTTGTATATAGTGAACTTCCTTTTCAGAAAGTGGCGCACCACCATATATCCACCATTTCATTGAAGAGAGGTCTGCTGTTTGAAGTCTAGGATGTGAAGCAGTGGCTAAGTAGGCAACTGGTGCACCAAAGAAGTGTGTTGTTTTTTCATTTTCAACTGAAGTAATGAATAAATCTGGTGTAAACGTTGGGGTTAATACATTTGTTGCACCTACTAGAATGCCAGACATTAGGAATAGGTGTAATGGAGCAGAATGTGTTAATGGCATCATAAGTAGAATACGGCTTTCAGGTTTTACTTCCATTTCAATAGCAATCATTTGTGCAACAGCCAATATATTTCGATAGCTAAAAAGCACCCCTTTTGGCTTGCCTGTTGTTCCGGATGTGTAAAGAATTGTAGAAAGGTCATCTTCATTTAGTAAACAATTAATCTGTGTATTGTCAGCGCTTTCAATAAGTTCCTCATAGCTTAACCATTCTTCTTTTGCCGGGCCTGTTTTAATTTTTAATGGTATAGTTGAAATTTTTTCGACTGATGAAAAGATTGCTTCATGAGCAATAATTGCACTTGCTTCTGCATGTTGTGCAACGTATTCAACTTCAGACAGTGTGAACTTTGCATTTACTGGCACAACAATTGCTCCGATTCGTTGAACAGCAAAATAACTAACGATAAATTCCAAAACATTCGGCATAAAAAGAACGACTTTATCTTCTTGTTTAATTCCTTTTGATATTAAAGCATTGCTTAATCTTGTTACTTGATCATCCAGCTCTTTATACGTAGTTCGTCTACCATTACAAATTACTGCTTCATTCATTGGATATTTTCGGGCATTTCTTGCTAATAAATTTGAACTATTCATCAAGTATCTTCCCCTTTTAATCTCGTTAATTTTTCGCTAAACATCGTATACAGTTGCTGTAATTCATTTTTCATTTGAGTAAGCTCAGCGATTTTTTCATCAATTTCTTTCATTTTTTGCTCGCCGTAGTTGACTGTACGTTCCAGTTGTTGAATCCCTGTACGATCAACATCGAAAAGCAGCACCATCTCCTTTATTTCTTCAAGAGAAAAACCAAATTTTTTGCCTCTAAGGATGAGTTTCAATTTTGCAATTTCTTTTTTTGAAAAGGTTCGTTGATTTGATATCGAGCGACTTGGATGAAGCAGACCAATTTCTTCATAGTATCTAAGCGTCCTAGTTGAAACATTGAACTGCTTAGCAACCTCCTTTATCGTCTTCATCTGATCACCTCTTCTTTTTTATCAGTATAGCATTGACGTTAACGTAAACTTCAACAGAAATTATGACATTATTAGAATTTTCTATACATTAAATAGAGTTATATGTTCTCAATAAATATAGAATTGTCTATGTACCTAGGATTTTTTTAAAAGTTCTTTTACTCAGGGCTTCCATATTAAGTTGTATTGCTGCTACCGCGATACGAGGCAGTCTGGCTAGTTGCTTTTAACTGTTTATAAAATGAAAAAAGAGTGAAGACAAAGTCAATTTGCTTTGTCTTCACTCTGAAAGCCCTGTATTACTAGGGGATATTTGTTATTACATTTTCTTAGGTGCAGCTATGTCCATTAAACATAGAGCGTTTGTAGCTGTCGGCTTCGCCTTTCGCTACAGAATACTTTTTATTTTTATTACTTGTTAAGTAATTACATTTTCTCAGGTGCAGCTACGCCTATTAAACGTAGGGCGTTTGTAGCTGTCGGCTTCGCCTTTCGCTACAGAATACCTTTTATTTTTATTACTTGCTAAGTAATTACATTTTCTCAGGTGCAGCTACTCCTATTAAACGTAGGGCGTTTGTAGCTGTCGGCTTCGCCTTTCGCTACAGAATACCTTTTATTTTTATTACTTGCTAAGTAATTACATTTTCTCAGGTGCAGCTACTCCTATTAAACGTAGGGCATTCGCTAATGTTACACGTACTGTGTTAATTAGTGAAAGGCGTGCTTCTGTTAGTTCTTTATTATCTGGGTTGATTACTTTTTCCGCATTGTAGAAGCTGTGGAAAGCAGCAGCTAATTCTTGAATGTAATTCGCAATGCGGTGAGGTGTACGATGATTCGCAGCTTCTGCTACTACTTGTGGGAACGCCCCAACTTTTTTCAGTACATCCTCTTCTTTCTCAGCTGTTAAAAGATTTAAATTATCTAAAGATGCACTAAATCCTTGTTCCTCTGCTGAACGAAGAATTGAGCAAATACGAGCATGAGCATATTGTGCATAGTAAACAGGGTTTTCGTTTGATTGAGATACTGCTAAATCTAAATCAAAGTCCATGTGTGAATCACAAGCAGTTTTAACGAAGTAGTAACGTACTGCATCTAACCCTACTTCTTCTACCAACTCACGCATTGTAACCGCGTTACCTGTACGTTTACTCATTTTGTATTTCTCGCCGTTTTTATAAAGCTGAACCATTTGGATTACTTCAACTTCAAGTTTATCACGATCGTAGCCAAGCGCTTGGATTGCCGCTTTCATACGAGGAATGTATCCGTGGTGGTCAGCACCCCAAATATTAATTAGTTTTTCGAAACCACGATTGATTTTATCTTCATGGTAAGCAATATCAGGAGTTAAATAAGTAAATGAACCGTCAGATTTAACTAGAACACGATCTTTATCGTCGCCGAATGTTGTTGAACGGAACCATGTAGCTCCCTCTTCTTCAAAAACATGACCGTTTGCTTTTAATTTATTTAATGCTACATCAATTTTGCCGTTTTTGTATAAAGAAGTTTCTGAATACCAAACGTCAAAGTTCACGCGGAAGTTTGCTAAGTCATTTTTTAGTTTTTCTAACTCAAGCTTTAAACCATGTTCGCGGAAAAATTCGAAACGTTCTTCATCTGATTTTTCTAAAATGGAATTACCAAATTGCTCTACTAATTTTCCGGCAATGTCGATAATATCTTGACCATGGTAGCCATCTTCTGGCATTTGTGCATCCAAACCTAATGCTTGTTTGTAGCGTGCTTCTAATGAGTAAGCAAGATTGTTAATTTGATTTCCAGCATCGTTAATATAATATTCGCGGGATACATCGAAACCAGCAAAGTCCAAAACATTACATAAAGAATCCCCAAATGCGGCACCACGAGCATGTCCTAAGTGAAGGTCACCTGTTGGATTTGCAGAAACAAACTCTACTTGAACTTTTTCACCGTTCCCTGCATTTGAACGTCCATAGTTATCACCTTGCTCTTTAACAGCCTTAATAACATCAGCCAGGAAGTCTTTACGAACTGTAATGTTAATGAAGCCAGGTCCAGCAATTTCGATTTTTTCAATTTCTGTACCTTCAGTTTCAAGGTTTTCTAAAATGCTTTCCGCGATAGCACGAGGTGGTTTCTTTGCTAACTTTGTTAATTGCATAGCCAGGTTTGTTGCAAAGTCGCCATTCGCCTTATCTTTTGGAGTTTCAAGGTGGATGTTATATTGTGCACCTTCTTCTACTAAGCCCGATTTTTCAACTGCAGCTGCTAGAAGCTGCTTAATGGATTGTTGCAATTGCTCTACTGCGTTCATTTTTGTCCCTCCGAATATTGAATTTCCAACGTATATTTACCAACAGATTGACCACTAATAATAAGGTCATACTGGACATGAAATTTACCATTTATCACGCTTTGTTCATTATGTTCATGGGTTAATTGATGCGTCTGTGTAACGATAGGCAGCGTTCCATATTGTGTTTCATAGTGCCCGCCTTCTTTTTGAAGTGTATTAAAAGGAAGCCGCATCTTTACTCCACCACTTCGTAAAATAAGGGCATTTTCGTTATCCATTTTAACAGTCGTACGAATCTTATTTTCATCGATTGCTTCTTCATATCGTAAATATGTTTTGCCCGATTTTTCAATATAAGTTCCACTTAACCACAATTCATAAGTTTCGGATTCTCCATCTGCCGGCAGGATCGTTGAGTTTAACTTTATTTTTACGTTTTTTTCAACTTCACTCATTCCAATGGTCAACTCCTCGCCTTACATTACTATAACCTTATCATTATAGGACGAATCTCGTGTTTTTATCAAGGTTGAACTTTTTGAAAAAAAGAGCATGGAACACTTTTAACAAGTTTTCCATGCTCTTTGTTTTGTTTCGCACATAAACTGGTGAAATTCGCACATAAAGTGTGAAAAATCGCTCATATATCTCAGAATTCCGCTCATAAAACTCTTAAACCCGCTCATAACAAGGGTTAAATCTTTCTAACGGATTATTTTACCCAGCCAAGAATCATTTCTCTTAATAATTTAGAAGCTGTGTTTGCTGTCATTTCGCTTGGGTCGTATATTGGGGCTACTTCTACTAAGTCAAAGCCTACTACGTTGACATCGCTGCCCGCAATTGCGTGGATTGAAGCTAGTAATTCTTTTGATGTAATGCCGCCGCAATCAACTGTACCTGTACCTGGTGCATGTGCTGGGTCTAATACATCAATATCAATTGTTACGTAAACATTGCGCCCTGCTAAAGTTGGCAGCACTTCTTTTAACGGCTCTAATACTTCAAATTTTGAAATGTGCATACCGTTCTCGCGTGCCCAATCAAATTCTTCCTTCATTCCAGAACGAATACCGAATGAATACACATTGTTTGGACCGATGTGCTCAGCAATTTTACGAATTGGAGTTGAGTGTGAAAGTGGTTCCCCTTCATATTCAGTACGTAAATCTGTATGAGCATCGAAATGGATAATTGCTAAATCGTTATATTTTTCATAAACAGCTTTCATAACAGGCCAAGAAACTAAATGTTCCCCACCCATCCCTACTGGAATTTTACCATCAGCTAAAAGTCTTTTAACGAATTTCTCAATTTCATCTAGTGATTTCTGCGCGTTTCCAAATGGCAGCGGGATATCTCCAGCATCAAAAAATTTCACATCATCTAGCTCACGATCTAAATATGGGCTATACTCCTCTAACCCGATGGATACTTCACGGATACGTGCGGGACCAAAACGCGAACCTGGACGATAGCTTACTGTCCAGTCCATTGGCATTCCATAAAGTACTGCCTTAGATTCCTCATAATTTGGATGACTTTTAATAAATACGTTGCCTGAGTATGTTTCATCAAATCTCATTTACTTCACCTGCTATTTTCAAATTTTAATCATTTCATTTGTGAATTTATGCCTCGAAGTTTTCGGGACAATTCAAACATTTACATTCACATATTACCAAATAAACTTGGAATTTTCGAAAGTCCAATAGTGAATTACTGCCTGAAAATTCGGATTAAGTTAGGTTTCGAAACCTTATTTCGACATTTTTCGTATAGTTTTATACATACAGGAAAAAAGTATAGATGTTTTTAGACAAAGTGCAACAGTTTTTTTATGTATAAAATCGATTAAAGCGGAAAGTTCAAGTCCATACTATATTTAATAAGAAAATGAGGTGAATACGGATGAGTAGGCAAAGCTATAGACGAAAAAAGAAACGGCAAAAATGGATAAAGCATACAGTTTTCATTACTGTCGCTCTTATTAGTGCAGTAGCTGTGTCACTTATGGGAATTCGGCTGTACGCCCAAATTGCCGGTGCCCCACCTTTAACTGTGACGAAAGCATCCGTGTTTTTAGATAGTAGTGGAAATCGAATCGGTGATTATTTTACAGCCGAACGTAGATATTGGGTTGATTTGGATGAAATATCGCCTTATTTAATCGATGCAACCGTCGCGGTAGAGGATAAAGACTACTATAAACATAATGGTTTTGACTTTTCTCGTATTGCGAGTGCATTATTAACAGATTTAAAAACCCAAAGTATGGCTGAGGGAGCAAGTACAATAACAATGCAGCTTGCACGCAACCTCTACCTATCTTTAGATAAAACATGGACAAGAAAAATACAAGAATCATTTTACGCATACAGATTAGAAACTTTTTACAATAAAGATGAAATTTTAGAAGGCTATTTAAACACCGTGAATTATGGCCACGGCATGTACGGTGTGGAAGCAGCAAGCCGGTATTATTTTGGAAAATCAGCAAGCGATTTGACATTAGCTGAGTCTGCTCTATTGGCGGGTATTCCAAAAGGTCCGAGTATTTATTCTCCTATTAATAATTATGAAAAATCAACTAACCGACAAAAAACTATATTAGGCTTAATGGAAGATCAAGAGTATATCTCATCAGAAGAAAAAGAACGTGCCATCTCGGAAAAAATAGTTTTAAAAAATGAACAATGGACTGCAGCAAAGTCCGTCGCCCCTTACTTTTTAGATGCTGTTTGGCAAGAAGCCGAACAAATTTTAAAAAAGGAAAATAAAAATATTCGTGAAGGCGGTTGGGTTATTAAAACAACATTAAACCAAGCTCATCAACAGGCTGCGGAACAGGCTATTGAAAATAATATGCCAGATAGCGACTTACAAGCAGGTTTAGTAAGTATGGATGTTGAAACAGGCCATGTCACTGCATTAGTTGGCGGGAGAGATTATGAAAAAAGCTCATTTAACCGAGTAACACAAGCGGCTCGACAACCTGGTTCGTCTATTAAACCATTTCTTTACGCTGCAGCATTAGAAAACGGCTTTTCTCCTCTAACGTATTTAAATGTTGGAGAAACAATTTTTACGTATGACAATGGACGAGCAACATATAAACCACAAAATGTAAACGGACAATATGCTGATGGTGAAATGTCGCTGGCACAAGCAATTGCAATCTCAGACAATATTTATGCCGTTAAAACGTTGGAGAAAATTGGTTATGAACCATTTCGGGATATGTTAGAACGATTTAATTTAAATTATTCAAAAGCTAATAACCCATCGATTGCTCTTGGTACAATCGAAACATCACTTTATGATTTAACAAATGCATATAATACAATTGCTGCACAAGGTAAACAACGTCAGGCAACAACAATTCTTTCTATAGAAGATGCCAATGGCGAAATAGTATATGAATATAAAAAACCTGAAGAGAAGCAAGTTATCTCAGAAGAAGATGCTTTTATTTTAACCGATATGTTAACAGGCATTTTCGATCCAGTATATAGTGACTACTCTCCAGCAACAGGTGTATCTCTTCGCCCACGTATGACTCATACGTATGCTGCAAAATCAGGGACAACTGTTAGCGATCAGTGGATATTAGGTTTTACTCCAAGTATTACAGCAGGTGTATGGAATGGTTATGATCAAGGAAAAACCCTTTCTGTACAAGAAGACATGGCTGCATCAAAACAAGTTTGGATTGACTTTATGGAAGCAATTAATGAGGGAAAACCAAATGAAACCTTTGAAGCTCCAGAAGGTGTTGAAGGTGTTGTCATTGACATAGAAACAGGCAAGCTTGCGACAGATGCTTGTCCAAAGCAACGTCTTATTTATGTAAAAAAAGAAGATGTACCAACTGAAAAATGCTCATCAACAGAATTGTTTGATAATGATTCATGGAATAATTTCTTAGATTTATTCCCATTTGAAGCATTTAAAAACTTTTTAAACTAAAATAGTATTGCAAAATATAAAAAAGCTTTCTCTTAGTCGGATTAGTTCCGAACACAGAGAAAGCTTTTTTATGGCAAATAAAAACATGAGGATTATGGGGCATTTGGCTTGGGATGTTTCAAATGCCGCATAGCTCTCATGCTCTATTTGCCAAGTGTCCTAGCCTACTATTATAAGCTATAGACTCAGTGTACTTTTTTTCATTGTCAGTTTCAATAATGGATTAAATTGCATATTAAAATGTCACAAAATGTTCAATATTAGTTTTATTATTTTATAAAAAGATATTGACTAAATCATTTCAAGATTAATGCAATTCAAAATATTTTTTTACAAAAATATACAATTAATTTATTTTACAATTAGATCATTTCGCAGCTGTTCATCGCTTTTTTCCCACATTTCTAAATTATGGGATTGGAGAAATTCTGCTAAAACTCGTTTTGAATCATCATCCATATGATCAACAATAATTCGGCGTTTCATTGATTTATCCATTTTATTTACATGGTCTGCTAAAATTTTGTATCCACGTCTTTTTTCTCGGTTTACGACCATTTCACAAGCTGTAACCCCTGCAAAATATGGTCCTTCTTCTTTAAAATCAATTGTTACCCAAACGAGCCAATATGGTTTACCACCTTCTGAATCCTCACGATTTGTTGTAAATTTGATGCCGCGCTCTACATCACTTTTTGCATGCATAGCACCAATATCAATAAAAGCACGTTTTTCTTGTATATCAATGAAGACAGGCGATACATTTTCTAGTGACAATGAACCTATTCCAAACCCTTTATGGCCATCCGTTGGATCATTTTTAATAATTGTAAAGCCTATTTTTTGCTTAGGTGTTTCTTCATTTGCCATTGTAAATCCCTCCGTATATGCCTATTATAATGAATATACACTATTATTATCCACTAAGGAGGATGTAAAATGCCAATCGTAACTGTAAAAATGATTGAAGGTCGTACAGATGAACAAAAGAAAGCTTTAGTTGAAAAAGTAACAGCAGCGATCGTTGAAACAACGAATGCACCAGCAGAAGCTGTTTCAATCATTATCGAAGAAATGTCTAAAAACCACTACGCAACTGGTGGAGTACGTGCTATCGATAAAAAATAAGAAAAGCACAAGCGCCTGATTAACCCCGACAAGCGCTGGTCGACATTGGTGCATCCATGTACTTCAGAAGACCCGAATCAATAAGCTTTTCCAGCTTTCGATCAAGGGCAAACCGAGACCTTGAGGGGCTGGGCGTTAAAGCTGGACATTATTCAAAATTCTATAATATCTTATTCGTTACTAAAAACATCCTTCAAGCAAATCACTTTGATCTGACCTAAGGATGTTTTTCTTCGTTTTAACCAATCAATTTATGCAGCTCATTTCGAAGATTTGCATCAATTGACTCATCGTGCAAAATTTCTTTCGGAAAATAGACTTTATGATCACTTTTAATACGACCAGCAATTGCGTCTACAATTAATGATTCTTGAGACAGCTCGCGAATTTCTCCATTTGGCATGAGCAAGAAGATGGGTAGACGTGTACTCTCTTTGCCTGTTCGATAAAAATCATATGGTAAATCGGTTGTACAATCATGATATAAATAATATTCAGGATCAATACCCATTTGAGCAAAAAGATCTTTTAAACGGTTGAAACGTTCCGGCTCCTCTTCTGGATTCAAATTACTGTATTGAAATAGTTTCCGATTTACAAAACGGCTACATAAATCACTTAATATTGGATCCTTCTCTTTCATCCAAAATTGAAAATATGTTAATAAAATATATTCATCTAAAGCGAGGTAATCTTCTATTGTTATACTATTTTCAAAAAACGCCTTAAAATGAGTAGGTTCAAGTGCAAATTGATAATCTTCTTCATTAAGTTGTTTTGCTCTTTTTAATATATTATTTAACAACACTTCTGCACTGCGAGAAACCGGGTGGAAATACACTTGCAAATACATTTGATAGCGTGACATTATGTAATCCTCTACAGCATGCATCCCACTTGATTTAATAATTACTTTTCCTTCTCGGGGTCTCATCACGCGCAATATTCGTTCCATATCAAAATGACCATAGCTTACTCCAGTATAGTAAGCATCACGTTGTAAGTAATCCATTCGATCTGCATCAATTTGACTTGATATTAGGCTAACTACAAGTTCATTCGGGTATTTTTTTTCAATTACTTGTGCAACCATATCAGGAAAATCTTCGGAAACTTTCCTCAATACACCATTCACTTCGGTATTTCCAAGTAAAATTTGTCTTGTAAAATACTCATGGTCTGTATGGAAGACAGTTTCAAAAGCATGTGAGAATGGACCATGTCCTAAATCGTGCAGTAAAGCAGCACATAGTATTAGTAAACGCTCCTGTTCATCCCACTCTGAACGACCACGAAAAACATCATCTGTAATGCGCCGAACAATTTCATATACTCCTAGAGAATGATTAAATCTACTGTGCTCGGCACCATGGAACACTAAATATGTTGTCCCCAACTGACGAATTCTACGCAGCCTTTGAAACTCTTTCGTGGCAATTAAATCCCAAATAACCTGATCTCGCACATGAATGTAACGGTGCACAGGATCTTTAAATACTTTTTCTTCTACTAATTTTGCATTTGCATAATGTTCCACTCGACCGCACCTCACTCCCATAATCTTACTTTCTATTATATGTGAGTTTAGGCGAAAATTACATTAAACTCTATTTAAAAGTTATACAAGAAATTTGCAAGTGCCTATTCCTGTCGTTGCACTTTTGGTGCTAAGAGCAGTGCTTACCATTGACCTCCTTATGTCACATCTTTGGAAACAGACAGTAACTTATCTTTACGAAAGCGAAGCGGCTGATAGATGCCTCTCATCATAAGCCTCTAACGCAGTCCAACAAAAGCCCCCATTACCTTATTCGTACTTGCAAAGGCCCGAATCGATAAGCTTTTCCAGCCTTCTACCAAGGACAGTTCACTACCTCCAGGAGCGGCGGAGCTAAACACTGGTCAAAAATTTCATACTTTCTTATTCACTAAAGAAAATAGCTATCTTCCATATTATCTAGAAGATAGCTTAAAATTCATTATCCTTTTAACTTTGTTATTACTTTTTCCATAAGTTCTTCTTCTGTTAATGCGGCAACAGGTCGACCATTTACAAATGTAAAGGTTTTTTTCCGGCCTGGTCCACAGTATGAATGACAGCCAATTTCAATCGTTGCATCAGGATCAAGTTCTTTTAATTTAGGAATTAACGTTTTTAAATTAACGGCTTGACATTCATCGCAAACTCGAAACTCGTTTGCCATTTTGTCAACAACCCTTTCTATTTGTGTATTTTTAAATTGTTTTTACAATCTATTTTTATTCAAGGATTTTTTAACCTACCAGCTATTGTAGCCTAAAAAAACAAACCTCTTCAAGTAAAAACAATATAGTTCAGTCAAAGGTCTGAAAACATAACTTTCGATAGAGATTGTTTATCTCTAGCTTACTCTTTTCTTATTAAAAGCATCATTTTCATCGTTATCCTAAACATCTTCTCGTGTCTAACTCTCCTAATTTTTATTAGTTCAAAAGATACTATTAAAAATTTTTTTTATTAATATGTTTAAAATTGGAACATGTTGGACATCATAAGTTTTGAAATAACAAAACTACTACATTAACAGGAGGTTAAAAAAATGGTCAAAATTAGACAAGATGCTTGGCTAAAAGAAAACGATGAACTATTAGCAGAAGCAGTTTTAAGACATGTAAAGGAAGGAAGCACACAGTTAAATGCCTTTGAGGAAGCTGGTGATGCACTTAATAGAACAGCAGCTGCTTGTGGTTTTCGCTGGAATGCAGTGGTTCGCCGTTTATATGAAAAAGAACTAGCTGAAGCAAAAAAAGAAAGAAAAGAAAGAATGCGAGTATTAGGTATGAATGGAAGACGCCGTGCTCAAGGTATTTATTTACTTCCAAGTTCTAACAATGGTGAAGAAACAAAATCTATCCCATTATCGGCTCTTAATCTAGATATTGTCATTGCATATTTACTGCGCCTGCAAAATCAAGGGGGCAACGATAATGAAGCTGCTAAATGGCGTCATATTGCAAATACTGCAACTGAAAAAATAAAAGAATTAGAAAATCAACTAAAACGTCTTGAACAAGAGAATAAAGAGATTCGTGAAGATTACGAGCAATTTGTTCAAATTATGAATCGAGCTCGTAGACTAGTAACATTAGAAGATGATGAACAGCGTGTAGCTCCAGTATTCAAAATGGAGAAAAACGGAAATCTTGTAGCGAACTATACCCATAGCGAAAAAGAAAATGTGGATGTGCCAAATTAAGCACATCCGTTTTTTCTATTACTTCGAAGATAACATTTTTTTATTTCTTTCTAAAACCCGATTTAAATAAAAAGTATAAAGTTCTAATTCTTTGTCACTTAATGACTGAAAAATAATATTTTCACCTAACAATTGAAGCATTTTTTGTAACCGAAAGACTGTTTCTTGCACAGTAATTTTTGCATTTAATAGCTCACTAATACCAGCCATAACATTAGGCTGAATTTGTGGATAAACAAATTTTGTTTCAACATCTTTTAAACTCACACTATAAAAATCACGTATTAGTTCTGCTCGTTCACTGCCACTGCCTTCAATACATAAATAAATTTGTACAGCGATGCCTTGACGCAAACGTCGTTGAGAAATGCCGGCAAACTTTTTCCCTCCGATGCTTAAATCATACGAACCAGGGCAATACGAACCAACAATTTCATAAGCTTCAATTTTATCAGCGATTTCAGGGAATAATAGCTTTATAAAGTCAACCATGACATCATACCCTGTATTAATATCAATCGACTTAGACTGCTCTGAAAGAATGACAGAAATATTTAATACACCGCTATCCAACACAACTGCTAATCCGCCAGAATTTCGAACAATCGCATTATATCCACGTGCTTTTAATAAGTCTATTCCTTCTTGTACAAAAGGCAGTCGGTGGTCTTGTATTCCTAAAACAACTGTATGATCATGGACCCACGTTCTTACAGTCGCACTTGACTGCAATTGTCCAACTAACTGACATAGTGTATCATCCATAGCGAAAGATTCAAGTGGTGTACGGTTTTTCATAATAATAGATTGGTCTATAAAACGCCATGTATTTTGCTGCAATAAAGGATGCATAGTTTTTACTCCTTAATACAATGTTCTCTAAATAATCATACACGAAAACTATTTTAATTGAACTCCCATCACCTAATTTCTACAAAGTTCTTTGAAATAGTGGGTTCCTTTCAACTTTAAAGTAGGTTAGCTGGATTTAATTAACTAAACCAATAATTGTAAACAACCTTTACCTGGTGATTGAAGTTGTAAAATACACTATTTCCTGTTTGTAACTATTCGAGAGTTTCGGAATTTGTAAACTTTGAAGACAAACACGAAGTTCAACTTACATTGTGGCGATAACTGTATTGTTTAATGACCACTTCATTCATTTCCTATTTTTTATGTATTATGCCTTTTTACCCCTTCTATGAAAGTCTCTATTGGGATAAAATTTGAACACACTATTGACGAATTCGTGAAATCATTAAAATTGCACCTTTCTAGCAAGGAATTATTTTGTTTTTGTGCTAAGATAATTGTGAATGATTATCAATTAAGGGAGTGTTTATATAATGAACGAAGCAGCAATTACATTAGATGGCTGGTATTGTCTACATGACTTCCGTGCAATCGACTGGGCATCTTGGAAATTAGTTTCCCCAGAGGAACGCACAAAAGCTGTAGATGAATTCGTACAATACTTGGAAAAACTGAACGAAGCACATGTTGCAAAAACAGGTTCACATGCATTTTATTCAATTATTGGGCAAAAAGCTGATTTTATGCTAATGATTCTTCGTGAAACACCTGAAGAGCTTCAAGAATTAGAAGCAGAATTTAATAAATTAGCGATTGCAGATTTTACAGTTCCAACTTATTCTTATGTTTCTGTAGTTGAACTTTCAAACTATTTAGCTAAAGATTCCGACGAAGATCCATATCAAAATCCTCATATCCGTGCTCGTTTATATCCTGAACTACCTCGCACGAAATATGTTTGCTTCTATCCAATGGACAAACGACGTGAGGGCAACGACAACTGGTATATGCTAGATATGGAACAACGACGTGAATTAATGCGCTCCCACGGTTTAATCGGACGCAGCTATGCTGGTAAAGTAAAACAATACATTACAGGGTCTGTAGGATTAGATGACCATGAATGGGGCGTTACATTATTCTCAGATGACATGCTGCAGTTCAAAAAAATCGTTTACGAAATGCGTTTTGATGAAGTTTCAGCTCGCTACGGCGAATTCGGTGAGTTTTTAGTAGGAAACTTATTGGATAACGATAAATTAGTTCAATTTTTAAATGTAAATAAATAAGTAATTGCAAAGTTCTCTTTTAGCTGCGCGTCGGCATTGGGAGACAAGGGTTAGGCTAAACATAGAAAAACGAGACAGGTATCCTATTAGGATTCCTAAATCTCGTTTTTTTCTTTTTCATCCTTTGTTTTTAATATAAGGATTACTGTATTAATGAAAAAACCTATAAATATGATTAAGATGAATAAATACCAATGCAACGGCTGTTCGTAAAAATCTGCGACGATAAAAGATATTATCGCACTGATGACAATAGCTATCCAAATACCTATTTGCATAGTATCAACCCCTAATTAGATTTTCTTTAAAACCGATTCCCCTTTTTTAATATTGTTTTTTTCCCGTTCAATGAGTTGATTAAATAATGCGTGATTTCACCCTTTATTCATTGTATTTATTCCACGATTTTTTTATACAAATTTTATGAACGAAATAAAATTCCGCTACATAGATTATTTGCATAGGCGTTTTTTTTCAATTATTTATTCTTAAATGGTCGGAAAAGCATACATTGTTATGAGGAGGTTTGAATATCGCTGTTTTGCAAACAAATGATGCTCAAGTCGCTTTCTACACTCGATTAATATATGCAGAAGCTGAAGGTAATAGGGTCTAGTCATGTTGGTGTTAACCGTGTTCTTAGAGATTACCTTGATTTTACTAATCTTCTTTCATAGTCCCGGGGGGTTTGGTTTGAACAAAAAAGCTACTTCTAGTATCTGCTCTACGTGAGCGGCTCCATCCAGATGAGAGACTCTTTAGCTTTTCATGCCTTTCGAAGAATCTTTAAATCAATGGAATACAGGACGTTTTTTTCTTCTCATCTATTGCAACTTACGCATAATTTAATTTATCTCTTTTTAAAATACTTATATAGGTTCTCTTTTGATAATTTCGAGAAAATGACTTCACTTTCCTGACTGGCTGCAAGCTCAACCTTTTCCGAGTAGTCTTGCAAAGCAGTTTTCCCTAAATAATTTTAGGTCATGTTCTCGAAATGCTATCCTTTCTAAGAACATAAAGATTTGGATTGAATTCATTTGAAGATTTAGTGTTCATTTTTAATTAAGAAGTATTCTAGCTTAAATATGTCACAATTTAGTTTAGTCGGTGTCACTTTTAATTTATATACATTTTGTATAATTTTATTGAAGGGGTGTTACGTTTGACTTATTACTACTGGAGCCCAACAGGCCAACAACAATACCCAACTGGGCAGTATCCAACTGGACAATTTCAGCAGCAAGTTCCACCAACAACAAGCGGAGGAACTATGCAAACTGGTGGTGTAAGAAATGGCACTGCCGCATTACGTGGTGAAGAATCGTATATCGAAAATATTTTACGACTAAATCGTGGAAAACCAGGAACTTTCCATTTTACTGTACCAGAAGCAAGAGGCGGCAATAATACAGTTTCAGTGCGTGGAGTAGTTGAAGCAGCTGGCCGCGACCATGCGATTATTCGTGAATTACAATCAAACCACCGCTTTTTATTCCCAATGATCTATTTCGATTATGCTGAGTTCGACGAAGAGCTTGCATACTTCAACCAAGCTCCAAGATAATTATCAAAATAAAATCCACTTCATAAACCTTTTTAAAGGTTCATTGAAGTGGATTTTCTATTTGTACTTTTTTTGGATTAAATTTTAAACTTTTGGATTTCGTTTTGTAAGCTTTGTGCCTTATCGCTTAACTCAACTGCAACAACATTTATTTGTTCCATTGTCGCTGCTTGTTCTTCTATTGCAAGTGCAATTTGTTCCACATCATTTGCAGATTCTGATGAACCTCTTGAAATTTCGTTTACTGATGCAGATACCTCTTCTGCACTTGCAGAAATTTGCTCAGATGTAGCAGAAATTTCTTGGATTTGAATAGTCATATTTTCAACTGCTTGAACAATATTTGAGAATGAATCTCCTGCAACCTCAATTATCTGCACTCCATCTTGAACAGATGATAATGATTCTGAAACAGCTTTTTCTACATTTTCTGTATCTAGTTTTATTTCCGATGTTAAAGCAAAAATTTGGCTAGCAGATTCCTTAGATTCTTCAGCTAGCTTTCTAACTTCATCTGCAACTACAGCAAATCCTTTGCCGTGTTCTCCTGCTCGTGCTGCTTCAATCGCTGCATTAAGAGCAAGTAAATTTGTTTGTTCTGTAATTTCAGTAATAACCTTTGAAATTCTTTCAATCTCTTCTGTCTGTTTACTTAATTTTTGAACGAGTATATTAACCGATTCTGTTGATTGATTAATCATATTCATTTGTTCATTAGCTTGACGTATAATTTCTTTACCTTTAGTAGCAGTCTCACTAGCATCCATTGAGCTGTTATGTAGTTCTTGGGTAGATTCCGCTATACGTTGTACTCCTGCAGCCGTTTCTTCCATAGATCGTGCACTTTCATAGGCCGCCTGGGAGCTGCTTTTTACCGTTTCTGTTGTAGCATTTACCCGTTTTGTTACATCTTCTGTTGTTGCAGTTACTTCCTCTGTACTTGCTGAAAGTTCTTCTGCTGCAGCGCTTAAATGCTCTGTATTTTGTTGTACGCTATAAATGAGTGTTTTAAGATTATTTTTCATCGAATTAAAGGCATTTGAAAGTTGCCCAATCTCATCTTTTGATGTAACTTTAATATCTTCTTCAGTTAAATCTCCAGTTGAAACAATTTTTACAGAATCCACAACTTTTCTTAATGGTGTTTTTATTGTTTTTCGAATGTAGATAACTAAGAAAACACTAATGATAATGCTGATAATTAATACACCGATGGAAATTGCTTTAGAAGTTGCTATTGCTGAATCAGCTTTTGCATTAATTTCATTGATTTTTGTGTTTTGGAAGTCCAACACTTTTGATACTACCTCTGTTAGGCGTCTATCATCTTCTTTTAAATTATTGATAATAATTGCTACTTGATTAGTATCTCCTTCATCAGCAGCAGCTTGTGCTAAATTAAGGTTATTTTTATATCTTTCTTCATATTCAATTATTTCATCAAGATACCCCTTCATTGTATCACTTGAAACTAGTGCGCTTAATTTATTTATATTTTCATCTAATAAGCCTTGATAATGCGCCAAATCCTCTCTAGCCTGTGTAGAACCGGATACAATGTCACGAACAGATAAACCTTGCATTGCTATAGCATACCGAATTTCATCAGCTATTAGAATTTGAGTCACTCTATAATCTAATGCTTCTTCCATTTTTTCTTCAATATTATTTACATTAAAAATGCTTACACCGACAGAAATACATATTAAAATAATTAGCGAATAAATTGTTGCATTTAATTTGGCTCCTATACTCATAAAATCCCCCACTATAAACTTTTAATTTAAATATCGTTTTATTTATTATTTTTTAAATATGTTAAAGCAGCCAGACCTAGAGTTTTTGCAGCTATTAACATCGCTTTTTCATCAAAGTTAAATTTTGGATGATGATGTGGGTAGACGATATCCCACTCTGGGTTTTTCGCACCTGTGATGAAAAATGTCCCTGGTACCTTTTCTAAATAATACGCAAAATCCTCGCCAACCATTAATGGAGAACATTCTGCTACATTTTTCACTTCTGGAACCTGGCAAGCTATATCTGCGAGAAATTGAGTTTCTTTTTTATGGTTTACTACAGGTGGATAGCCTCTAGTAAATTTAAATTCATATGTTGCATGTGCACCATCGCAAATAGATTTAAGAAGCAATTCGATTTCATTTTCAATAAACGAACGAACCCCTTCTTCAAATGTTCGAACTGTCCCTTTTATCACCACTTTTTCTGCAATCACATTAAACGGATTAATCGCTTCAAAATGACCCACTGAAACTACAGCTGACTTCAATGGATCTACTCTACGCGAAACTACAGTTTGAAGCTGTGTAATAAATTGTGATCCTGTGACAATTGCATCTACGGAATTATGGGGTTCCGCACCGTGGCCCCCTTTCCCGTGAATTGTTATTTCAAACATATCGGCTGCAGCCATGATGGCTCCATTTCGAACTGATACGTCTCCTAGTGGGGTTGGTGCCCATAAATGTGTACCAAAAATTACGTCTACTCCGTCTAAGCAACCATCCTCTATCATCGGCTTTGCTCCTCCTGGAGTAATTTCCTCTGCAAATTGATGAATAAAAACAATATTTCCATGGAAATCTTCTTTCATTTCGTAAAGAGTTTTTGCTAGAACTAGAGCGATTGCAGTATGTCCATCATGTCCACACGCATGCATAACGCCATCCACTTTTGATTTAAAAGGTATATCATTTAATTCTTGAATTGCCAATGCATCAAAGTCTGCACGAATTGCAACTGTTTTACCTGGTTTTGCTCCACGCAATGTTGCAACAACGCCTCGGCCGCCGACGCCTTCTCTAACTTCAAGTCCTAAGTCACGATGATAGTTTGCTATATAGGCAGGTGTATGTACTTCTTGAAACGAAAGCTCTGGATTTTCATGCAAGTAACGACGAATCGAAACCATTTCTTCATAGTATTTATGTAATGCTGAAAATAAATTATCCATAGTAAATTACCCCTTTCACATATAAAATATCCATTTTATTAAATTATAGGTTCTACTTACCAGTAATATCATCTACTTTACCATGAATTTAGGTTATAAAATATATAATTCCTAAGTTATTCAAAAAACTGATATAAAAAAAGAATTATAGGATGTAAAACATATTAGACCGCAATCAAAGTAAAGTTTTCTACTTTTCCAATGTGCTGATAAGATGCTTTCACCCTATAATTCTTATTGGGTTCATATTTAGTTTTTATGCTTCAGTGCTGAAAGGATTAAAAGTATCCAGCCTATTAAGAAGAAAACGCCTCCGATAGGTGTGATGGCACCTAAAATACCAATGCCTGATATCGCTAGTACAAGCAAGCTTCCTGTAAAAAATATAATACCTAAATTCATGCAAATCGCTGCCCATTTAAGCTGTTTCGACGCACCCAACAATTTTGAGCTCATTAAGATGCCGATTACTAGCAACGCGGTAGCATGAAACATTTGATATTGTATAGCAGTATCCCATATTCCTGTTCCATAATCATCCAATACTTCCTTAAGCGCATGTGCTCCAAAAGCACCTAGTGCAACTGCCAAAAAGCCGTGAATTGCACCTGAAATAATTGAACCTTTCATTTTCTATACCTCTTTCTTTAAAATACGTCTTTCATTAATAGAAAGACAGTTTATTTTTAATAATGCGCATTTGTCCTTTAGCGGCTAGCTTTACAGTTAAAAACGCCGTATCAGCATAGGAACGGCTAATTTGCGTTAACAGTGACAGCTGCTTGCTCCTAAAAAATTTATAACTCTATTTATGCACATTAAGAACCATGATTGTTAGCTTACACTAAACAATTTTTAAATTTAATATATTTGAACAGATCATTGATTTAAAAATCAAAAATAGAATCTCCATTTGCATCGTTTTCTTGAAGTTTTGCCCCTCTCATGGAGGAAGCTGTATTTATCATAGTTTGAGATGAATTTATTTCGTTTGATAAACTAGTAATCGTTTTTTGTCCTTGCAATGTTTGATGAGCACTTCCATTTGTTAATGCTACGTTGCAAAGTGAACGAATAGCACTTAATTGTTCTCGCAATTGGTGTTCATCATTGACATTTTTCGCATTTGCTACAAGTTGTTCTATTTCACTTAATAATGCTTGATAAGAAATCATCCTCGACGCACCTCCTGAGTTTGCTTCGGTGAAAACTGCATACAATCAATTCCAGAGGATTTTTTTACAACAATTGAAGGAAGCTGTTTCGATTTGAATTGATATGCAGCACAGCCTCTTGGGTTATTCTGATCCCAAGTTACACGGAAATATTGACACTTAAAACAATTAACACCCATACAAAGCTCCCCCACTTTCAATACCAATGTACCATGTTTCATAAACAAAGATAAAAGTTTTGCTTTAAGATGGGTCCTACTTTTATTCACTTAAATTCCAATCTATTGGCTCTTGCCCCCACTCAACTAATTTAGCATTAATTTTAGAGAATGGCTTGCTTCCAAAGAATCCACGATGGGCACTTAATGGACTTGGATGTGGAGCTTGCAATATAAAATGCTGTGGACCCTTTTGTTCAATTATCGCCCGTTTCATTTGAGCTGGTCTTCCCCATAACACAAAGATTATCGGTTCTTGTCGTTCAGCCAGCTTTTCAATTACTTTATCGGTAAATTGTTCCCAACCAGCACCTTTATGAGAATTTGCCTCACCTTGTCGAACAGTAAGTACGGTGTTTAGCAAAAACACACCTTGATTAGCCCATTTCATTAAGTACCCGTCTTTCGGAATTGGACAACCTAAATCATGATGCAGCTCTTGAAAAATATTTCGTAAACTAGGTGGATGCGGCACTCCTTTTTTTACTGAAAAGCACATACCATGAGCTTGTCCTGGTCCATGGTATGGATCCTGTCCTAATATCACAACCTTCACAGACTTATATGGTACCGTATAAAACGCGCTCATAACTTCTTCTTGCGGTGGATAAACTGTTGATATGCTATATTGCTCAGCTACAAATTTTCTTAGTTGTATGTAATATGGTTTTTCAAATTCTTCAGCAAGTATTTCTTGCCACTCATTTTCAAATACTCTTTTCATTTTTAGCACCTCTCTATTTAAACGTACTTTAACAAGTTAACAGTTTCAATAGAAGAATTAATAGATTTTTTTACAACATTATATAGCAGTCAACTTATTGTCAAAAACTGACCTTATACTTTTTATTCATTCTGACTATTTTTACAAAGTCAGAACTACTTTATACTTTTAATATTAACTTAAACTATTTAAAAAGGGGTTTGAAATATATGTCACTGAAAAAAACATTAACAATTGCTGGCTCTGATGCTTCTGGCGGCGCTGGTTTGGAAGCAGATTTAAAAGCATTTGAAGAACATAACACATATGGAATGGCCGCTGTAACAGTAATTGCAACAATGGATCCTGATAACAACTGGAATCATGGTGTTTATACATTACCAATCGATGTTTTAAAAGCACAGCTTAAAACAGCTTTTTCAACTGGAATTGATGCATTGAAAACAGGAATGCTCTCTACAGAGGAAGTAATCCAAACTGCTGGTGAAGCAATTGCCGAATCTGGTGTTAAAAATGTCGTTATTGACCCTGTAATGGTATGTAAAGGTGAAGATGAAGTGTTAAATCCTGGTACAGTTGACGCCATGATTCAATACCTTATCCCTAACGCTCTTGTGACAACACCCAACCTTTTCGAAGCTGGTCAATTAGCTGGTACAGGTACTCCTAAAACAATTGATGAATTAAAAACAGCTGCTGAGAAAATCCATGCTCTTGGTGCGAAAAATGTCGTAATTAAAGGTGGACGTGCCCTACAAACTGACAAAGCAGTGGATCTATTCTACGATGGCGAAAAATTTTACTTGCTTGAAACTGACAAAGTAGAAACTACATACAATCACGGTGCTGGTTGTACGTTTGCAGCAAGCGTAACATCAAACTTAGCGAACGGCTTATCTGTTAAAGAGGCTGTTTTAGAAGCAAAAGAATTTGTTGCAGCTGGAATCAAACATGGCTGGAAACTAAATGAATTTGTTGGACCAGTTTACCATGGTGCAAAACCTCGCTTAGGTGCACCAGAAGTTACAATAAAAGAAATTTAATTATCATTTGGAGGGGCTGTCTAGGAAATAAAATTTTCTGTTCAGCCCCTCCGCTATTTTAATTTAAAAGCATAATTCTTAGGTATATCTCCTTCTGTTCTCGAAGGTCCGCCAAGGTAAAATAAATTTTAAACGGTTCTTTGACTGCTTTTTCTTTTCATAAAGTGGATTTTTTTACTATACTTATTAGTAAATAGATGTGAAAGGAGAATTAAGATGAAGGAAGTACAAATTGACGAGCTCCAAGAATTGCTTAATTCTTTTGCGAACAAAGACGTCTATATTCATCTAGAAACAACTAATGGCGCTTATGCTACACATTTTAATGAAAAAGTGTTCAATGCAGGAGCTTTCATTCGCAATGCGAAAATCAAATACGAATTAGCAAAAGTTATTAACGATACTCCACACCGTGTCGGATTGAAAATGGAACATGGTTGGGTTTACGCACAAGGGATAACTCACTATGAACTGGATGACAAAGGCCGTTTATTAATGGCTGGATTAGACTTTACAGGAAAACTTGCTGTTGCACTAGAAATTAGTGAAACACCATTTTCTTATTAAGGAGTGGATTAAGAATGACATTACAACCACAACGTCAAATTTTAGTTGTCTTTCCTCATCCAGACGATGAAGCATTTTCATCAGCGGGTACGATTAGACTTTATCGTAATATGGGTGTCCCTGTTACATACGCCTGCTTAACACTAGGTGAAATGGGTCGCAATCTCGGTAATCCCCCATTCGCTACACGAGAATCTTTGCCGGAAATTCGCCGCAAAGAATTACAAGCCGCGTGTGAGTTTATGGGTATTGAAGATTTACGAATGATGGGACTGCGCGATAAAACAGTTGAATTTGAAGATGATGAAAAAATGGTCAAACTGGTAAAAGACTTAATTGATGAGTTAAATCCATCATTAATAATTACCTTCCTGCCGGGATATGCTGTCCACCCAGATCATGAAGCAACTGCACGCTCAGTAGTTGAAGCTGTACGACGCATGCCAAAAACGATTCGCCCTACAGTTTACGCTGTCGGCTTTGCAAACAATACATTAGCAGACAAAGGTGCTCCCCCTGTTGAAATTGATGTAAGCAGCGTAAAACAAGATAAATTAAAAGCCCTCCAAGCACACGCTTCCCAAACTGCTTGGATGATTGAAGAAAACACAAAACGTGTTGATGAAGGTCAGCCAATGAGTGATAGTTGGCTGCATTATGAAAGATTTTACATTGTAGATTTTGAAGATTAACCATTATACTTCATAACATTGGTATTTTTTCTAATTATTGAAGTCTTCTCAGTTAATATGAGGAGGCTTCTTTTTTATTAATTTTGGGCATAAATATACATATATAATCAGCAATGTTTTTGTAAATTAAGACGTTTTCCAATCCTTCAAATACCATTTTATTCATTTTCCATACAAATGAAAGTTTCTGAATACTTTTTCTTTATCAAAACATATTTACATTTGCATATACTCCCTTTATATTGTATAAATATTCAACGAATAATTTTAGAAGAGGTTATGACAATGAAAAAGTTCACTTCATATACATGGGTCCTCTTTATCCTACTTTCAGTAATTGGTGTCTTCCTATTTATTACACCAATTGGTACTGATGATGGTTTAAAGGTCCCGATAACAATTTTGGCTAACTTATTGGCAGGTAAAGTTGTTTCATTTATTCATTGGTTCGCATACATCATATTTATTGTTGCTGCGGTAGGGTCTGTCATGTTTCAATTCATTCCAGAAAAAAATGAACGTACTTTAGCTGACTCTTTATTCCGAGTAAACTGGTTTTGGACGGTAATGCGCATTTTAGCCGTAGTTTTCGCTACTATGTATTTGTTCCAAGTAGGTCCAGAAAGCTTCACTAGTGAAAATACAGCAGGCTTGTTATTAGCACCAGATGGCGGATTAGTTACAATGATGTTTACGTTATTCTTATTTGCTGGTCTATTACTTCCATTATTAACTGATTTCGGATTACTAGAGTTTTTCGGGTCTATGATGGTAAAAATAATGCGTCCTGTTTTTAAAATTCCTGGTCGTGCGGCAATTGACTGTTTGGCTTCTTGGGTTGGAGATGGAACAATCGGTGTTCTTCTTACGAATAAGCAATATGAAGACGGAAACTATACTGCTCGTGAAGCTGCTACAATTGCAACAACATTCTCAGTTGTATCAATTACGTTCTGTTTAGTTGTTGTAGAAACAATCGGCATTCAAGACTATTTCTTCGAGTTTTATGGAACTGTTATTGTTGTAGGGTTAATTTTAGCATTTATCATGCCTCGTATCTTCCCGCTAAAACATAAACCAGATGTATTATTTGATGGCTCAAAGCCTAATGAAAAGCAGGAAGATATTCCAGAGAACTTTAATGCAATTACATTCGGCTTGCACAACGCGTTAACAAAAGCGGAAAGCAATAAAAACTTAGGCCAAGTTTTGCTATCAGGGTTTAAAAATGTGCTGGAAATGTGGTTTGCCGTAACACCTATTATTATGGCGTTCGGTACGATTGCACTTGTGCTCGCCGAGTTTACAAGCTTCTTTGAAATTTTAGGTATGCCATTTGAGCCTATTTTAGCACTGCTGCAAATTCCAGAAGCAGGGCAAGCTGCACAAACGATGATTGTTGGCTTCGCTGATATGTTATTGCCTTCTATTTTAGGAGCCGATATCGAATCAGAATTAACTCGTTTCTTTATTGCAACAATTTCCGTTACACAATTGATTTACATGTCTGAAGTTGGTGGATTAATTTTAGGTACGAAACTCCCATTAAAACTTTGGGATTTATTTATGATTTTCTTAGTCCGTACATTAATTTCAATTCCACTAATTGCATTGATTGCACATATTTTATTCTAATTTCTCAAGGGACTGGCAGCTGTCAGTCCCTTTTTTATTCCACCATTATGTAATGTTAAAAGGCTCTATAATATTTGTTGGGGTTTGAAAAAATTCATAAATAAAAAAGCACGTAATCACCGATTTCTATATACTTGAATTGTCTAGAAACAAGCAATGAAAGGTGATACGTGCAAATGAATTTTAACATGAATATTCCAGGATTAAAAGGTGTAACTGTTCATAAGGTGGAGGAGATGGGGGAACGTATTGTTCTACACGTTTCCATACCAAAAAAAGAACATCAATGTCCGGCATGCAAGAATATAACATCAAAAGTCCATGATTATCGAATTCAAAAAATTAATCATTTAAAATGGTTTGAACGATTAACCGTCCTTTTTTATAAACGTCGTCGTTATGTATGCCAATGTGGGAAACGTTTTTCAGAAAAATCCCCTTTCGTGGATAAATATCAACGTTTCTCGAAAGAATGGAATCAAGTTGTACGAATCCGTTCAATAAAGGCAAAAACATTTAAAGAAGCAGCTGAAGTACTTGGTACATCAAGCTCAACAGTGATTCGTCGCTTTAAAGAAGTAGTAAAGGAACAATTAAATGAAGGGGTTCATTTACCAAAATGTATCGCGATTGATGAATATAAAGCAGATACCGATGCGGGAACTTATCAATTAATTATTGCCAATGCGGAAACACATGAACCAATTGATATTTTACCAAATCGTAGAAAAGAAACCATTAAGGATTACTTGATGAAATACGGTGCAGATGTAGAAATTGTGGTTATGGACATGAATCCAAGCTTTAAAGCAGCAGTTAGGAAGGCGTTAAATCGCCCGATTATTATTGCGGATCGCTTTCATTATTGTCGTTATATTTACTGGGCACTAGATGAAGTACGTCGAAATGTTCAAAAAGAATGGCATGCATATGATCGAAAGAAATGTAAGAAAATGCGTCATGTACTATATAAACGATTTGATAAGTTAACAGAAACGAATCGTTGGTACTTAAATCGTTACATAGGAATGTCGAAGGAACTAAAGCAAGCCTATGAATTAAAAGAAGCTTACTGCGAATGGTTTGATTGGGCAAAAACTTCAAATGATTTGATAGAAATAAAAAAAAGATTAGAAGCCTTTTACCGAAAGGTAGAAGAAGCAAATATTCCGGCATTTTTAAAGGCTATTCAAACGCTAAAAAATTGGCAAGTTGAAATTTTAAATAGTTTAAGTTTTGGATATTCAAATGGTTTTTTAGAAGGAATTAATAATAAATCAAAAGTTTTGAAGCGCAATGCTTATGGTTTTAGAAGCTATGAACACTTTAAAGCGAAAATTTTATTAAATAATTTATATAAGAAAATTGGGGTTCATTTAGGATAATCGGGGTGCCGTGTAATATCACTTCACCCCAACATTTGACATAGAACCTGTTAAAAGAGTTTTCACAATAAAACGTTTTCATTTTATAAATTTTTTGAATTCAATAAAAATTTGTGAAAAAGCGCGATTTTTTATGTTAAAATGAATAAATGTTTTAAATAACGGAGGTTACCAAACGATGGAAGTTGCAGACACTAGATCCCTTGCAGTGGAAAATATTTTAATTGCACATCATCTATTGAAAGATGTCGTTTTACATACACCACTTCAAAAGAATGACTATTTATCTGAAAAATACGGTGCGAATATTTATATTAAACGTGAAGATTTACAACATGTTCGTTCATTCAAATTGCGTGGTGCATATTATAAAATCAAAAAAATTGAGGATGCTGCTCGTACTAGCGGCGTTGTCTGTGCAAGTGCTGGCAACCACGCTCAAGGTGTTGCTTTTGCTTGCGCTCATTTAAATATTAAAGGTGCTATTTTCATGCCTTTAACAACTCCAAAACAAAAAGTCGACCAAGTTCGTATGTTTGGTCGAAACAATATTGAAATTATTTTAGCCGGGGATACTTTTGATGATTCTGCCGCTGCTGCAATGGAATATTGCGAAGAGCATAACATGATTTTCATCCACCCGTTTAATGATATAGACATTATCGCAGGTCAAGGTACTGTTGCTGTCGAAGTATTAAACGACATCGAAGAGCCGCTTGACTTCATTTTTGCAGGAATTGGCGGCGGTGGTCTCATGGCCGGCATTTCAGCTTACGTAAAACATATCTCACCCAATAGTAAGGTTATCGGTGTTGAGCCAGCAGGTGCTGCTAGTATGAAAGCTGCATTCGAAAATGAAGGTCCAATAACTTTGGATAAAATCGATAAATTTTGTGATGGCACAGCTGTACAATGTGTTGGATCTACAACTTATGAAATATGCAGAAATTATTTGGATGACATCGTGCTTGTTCCTGAGGGCAAAGTAAGTACAACGATTCTAGATTTATATAATAAGCATGCCATCGTTGCTGAGCCATCTGGAGCGCTTCCAGTTGCAGCACTCGATTTATACGCTGATCAAATTAAAGGAAAAAGTGTTGTCGTTGTCATTACTGGTGGAAATAATGACATCAGTCGTATGCAGGAAATTAGAGAGAAGTCTTTACTATATGAAGGCTTGCTTTATTACTTCATCGTAAGCTTCCCACAACGTGCTGGAGCATTACGTCAATTCCTAACAGTTGTGCTCGGTCCAAACGACGACATTACTACATTCGAGTATACAAAGAAAAACAATAAAGAAAGCGGCCCTGCACTAGTAGGAATTGAAGTAAGCAAACCAGAAGACTACCAAGCCCTAGTCGATCGCATGAGAATCAATGGCTTCGAGTTTAAAGAAGTAAATAAGGATAGCACATTATTCGGATTGCTAGTGTAAAATGAATTTAGTTACGCACTCGATTTTTGGATCGGGTGCGTGTTTTTGTTTTGGCATTAGGTTTATGTGCGAGTTCCTGGACTTTATGTGCGAATTCTCGAACTTTATGTGCGATTTTTCGAGATTTATGAGCGGTTTTAGAGAATTTATGTGCGGTTCCTCATTATTTATGTGCGTTTTTCTATAAACGTTAGAATATTGTCCGGTATCCGGTACTTTCGGTCTTTTCTTATACCTTCATATTCTAGATTTAAATTAGAAACTAAACGCTTAACAGCAAATCGCGATCCAATATTTAAGTAATTTCTAAGATCATAATTCGTTATCCATTCACTATGTAGATGCCTGTAGTCATATAACGCCTCATATAATGCGTCTTTATTTTTCGCTTTACACATAGGGCAAATAAAATTGCCGTGCTCAAATCTCATAACTGATTTATAATTACAAGCTTTACATAAAACTCCCTTGCGCAGCTTATTTTTATCAATCTTCGGGTCCCATATTTTCCGCTTTCTAATTGCCAGCAAATAGTTTTTTAATATCTCCAATTTATGTGGCGAGATTTGATTCTTTTGATACTTTGCAAATAAATTATATACATACGTTTGCAATCCACTCACATGAAATATAGCTGCATTATTAGGGGTATCTCCTATAACCGTAGAAGGCTGTGTTAGAATAATTGCGTACTCAATTGGTAATGCTATTTCCCATTTCATGAAAATACGTTTGAAAAATCTAACATGACGCTCGATTTGATTAACCGGATTCGAATACCCATCTTTTGTACCATCTAACCGAGTTCTCATAAACTGATGCTTTTTTTGATCAAAATTAATTCTTCCACCAATATTTTTTATTTCCAATAATAAAATAAAATTCTGACTAGCAAAGATCGTATCAATTTGATGTGAATGTTTCACTTCATTCTCAGTTTCAAAATTATGGAACAAATAATATTTTGATGGGATTATAATTTCTTCCCATTCGCGGTCTACATGCATCTCACCTTCATAGCCATACTTTATGGTTTTATACTGATTTCTGAAATATTCATAATCCATATCCTCTTCATCCAACCGACGCATTAATATTTCTAACATAATCATTTTATTGGAACTCTCTCGCTCTAAAACTATCATCTATCCCCCTCCTTGCCCCCTATTTTATTACCCTAAAACTATTTGAGACAAATCTCATAAATATTAATTTCACCTTCATTTACTAAGATGAAAATTAAATTTTCAACAACTTCAAATTATCTTCTTTCTTATAAAAAACAAGTAAGAACACAATTTACTTGCAGTTCCTACTTGTTTATGAAAATCAAATTTCATAACCTACAAAAAAAATTGACCCCAATTGTTAAATTGGAGTCAATTTTATATTTGTTTACTTTTATTATCCCAACAACGCTCTATCAGAGTTCATTTTTTCTCCGCGGATTTTTTCGAATTCTGACATTAAGTCTGGGATAGTTAGGTTTGGTTTTTTGTCTTCATCAATCGATAAAATGATTTGGCCTTTATCCATCATGATAAGGCGGTTTCCTAAGTCAATTGCTTGTTGCATGTTATGGGTAACCATCAATGTCGTTAAGTTCCCCTCTTCAACAAGCTGCTTCGTTAAATTCGTAATGAGTTCTGCTCGAGATGGGTCAAGTGCTGCTGTATGTTCATCCAACAGCAATATTGCGGGTTTTGTAAATGTTGCCATTAGTAACGACAACGCTTGTCGTTCCCCACCTGAGAGCATCCCTACTTTTGCATTTAAACGATTTTCTAAGTTTAAATGTAGCTTTTCCAATGACGTTCTGAAAAAGTCACGGCGTTCGCGATTCACTCCACCACGGAAGCGGCGCTTTGCATTTCTTGAGTAAGCTATCGACAAATTTTCCTCAATCGTCATAGATGGTGCCGTTCCTGCCATTGGATCCTGGAACACACGACCAATAAATTGAGAACGCTTATACTCTGGCAGCTTTGTCACTTCTTTGTCATCAATTGTTACTGCACCGAAGTCAGGAGTAAGTGCTCCTGAAATCATGTTCATCATTGTAGACTTACCGGCACCGTTACTTCCGATAATTGTAACGAAATCACCAGGTGCCAAGTGAAGATTAATATTATCTAAGGCAATTTTTTCATCTGGTGTACCTTCATTAAAAATTTTGTTAATGCCTTCTAATCTAAGCAAGGTGATTCCCCCCTTGCGCTACATTTTGTTGACTAAGACGTTCAGCACGCCGTTTTTCTTTACGCTTTTTCTCGCGGCGTTTTTCAATCATTTGTGGAATAACTAAAGCTAAAATAACAATAACTGCCGTAATTAACTTCATATCAGAAGTATCCAACCATTCGATACGAAGCGCAACCGCATATATGATACGATAAATAATTGCACCTGCTACTACAGCAATTGTTGTACGGAAGATTGTCTTTGTTCCAAAAATCGCTTCCCCGATAATAACAGAAGCAAGACCAATCACAATCATCCCAATCCCCATATTTACATCTGCAAATTTCGAATATTGAGCGATTAAAGCTCCAGAAAATGCAACTAAGGCGTTTGAAAGCCCAAGTCCTAATACAATTAAAGAATCCGTGTTTGCTGAGAAGCTTCGAATCATTCGTTTATTATCACCTGTTGCACGGATCGCAAGCCCAACTTCTGTTTTTAAGAACCAATCGGCAATTAATTTAATAATTAGAGTGATAATTAATACTACTAATGCTATTCCCCATGTAGATGGAGCTGATTGGAAGCCTAATGTATTTTTCACGAAGTTTGTCATTACGTCATCAATGCCTAAAGTACTCCAAAAAGCATTGAATTGCGAAAAGATTGTCTCTGAATTCATAAGTGGAATATTTGGGCGAACAATTGCATTTTCTGCAGATAACCCCATGATTCGAAGATTGATTGAATACAATGCAATCATCATTAAAATCCCTGAAAGAAGTGGATTTATTTTTCCTTTTGTGTGTAATAGTCCTGTCATACATCCTGCAATAAATCCAGCAACAATTGCTAATAACGTAGCTAGTATTGGGTTGTAGCCAAGTGCAATCATTGTTGCCGCAGTAGCTGCCCCTGTTACAAAGCTGCCGTCAACCGTTAAATCCGGAAAATCTAACACTCGGAATGTTAAATACACTCCGAGCGCCATAATTGCATAGATGATTCCTTGCTCGACCGAACCGAACAATGCTGCAAACATAATGAATCATCTCCTAACTAACTTCAATATTATTCGTAAACTTCTGCATTCCAAGTATCTTTAATTTCAAGACCTAGGTTATCTGCAGCTGATTTATTAATAAGTAATTTTAAGTTTGCTGGGTAAGCTGCTGGAATTTCTGCAGATGTTGCTTCACCATTTAAAATTTTCACAGCCATTTGTCCCGCTTCATAACCGATATCATAATATTCAAAACCGTAAGCACCTAATCCACCGCGTTTTACTGAATCAAGTTCTCCAACCATTAAAGGAAGTTGGTTTGCATTTGCAACGTCAATTACTGACTCTAATGCAGATACTACCGTGTTATCCGTAATGATATATAAAGAATCTACTTGACCAATTAAAGATTCAGTCGCTTGTTTTACTTCTGCTGAAGTTGAAACTGGTGCTTCAACTAGTTCTAGGCCAGATTCTTCTAATAAGGCTTTTACTTGTTCAATTTGTGCAACAGAGTTTTGCTCACCAGTGTTGTAAACAGTACCAACTTTTTTCGCGCCTAATTCATCTTTAAGGAATGCTACAGTATTTGCAATTGTATCAGGATGTAAGTCTACAGTCCCTGTTACGTTGCCTCCAGGAGCTTCCATTGATTCTACTAATTCTGCTCCTACAGCATCTGTTACAGATGTGAAAATGATTGGAATATCAGATGTTGCACCTTTAACTGCTTGAGCGGATGGAGTTGAGTTAGCAAAAATTAAATCAACACCTTGATTTACTAAGTCTTGTGCAATTGTCGTATTCATACTTTGATCATTTTGAGCGTTTTTATCAACGAACTCTATGTTTAAACCAGATTCTTCAAGAGCTGCTTTAAAACCTTCTGTTGCAGCATCTAACGATGGATGCTCAACAATTTGTGTAATCCCGACTTTAAATGACTTTGCATCAGTTGGCTGTTCTGTATCTGTGTTTGTACCTGAGTTGCCTTCTGTTGATTCAGTAGATGTTTCATTACCGCCGCCACATGCAGCTAGTAAAAGTACTAAACCAAATAGTAAGAACGAAAGCTTTGCCATACTATTTTTCATGTAAACTTCCCCCTTATTTCTCTCAAATAAGATTTATAGACTCGTTTTTGAATAAATTTCTTTACCTATTTAATAATTCAAAAAAGTTTGAGTTTATCGATATATTACATTGCTGCAACATGATAGTCAACAACATTAAGAATGTTCTGAATATAGTAAATTCAAATTACTACATTAAAAATATTAATTTGGCGCTTTAAACCGTTAAAACATTGAATTCCTGTAAAGAAATTATTATGTTAATAAAATTTTAAAATTTTGTCTATTTTTCGACATTTTTCGCATCTTTGTAAAACTTCTAGCCTATACCTCTTACCTTTTAATAACAATTTGACATAGTAAAAGAATTATTATAGTATATTATTTTGTGTTCAGTCACCGTGGTTCGAAACCATCCCACGAAAAAAAACTAAGGAGAAATGAATATGAAAGTGAAGTTTTTAGCGACTACCGGGATTATTGCTGCGCTTTATATAGCGGTTACCCTTTTAGTTGCACCATTTGGTTTTACAGAGATCCAATTTCGGGTTTCGGAGATGTTTAATCACTTAGTGGCATTTAATCCACGCTTTATGCTAGGCATTGTTATTGGTGTATTTATTTCAAATTTATTTTCACCATTGGGCGTATACGATTTAGTGTTTGGTGTTAGCCACTCTATTATCACTCTTACAATCTTTATTTTGATTTGTAAGTTTGTGAAAAACACATTATTGCGCATGATCATTAATACGTTTTTATTTACTGTTACAATGTTCATCATTGCCTTCGAATTAAACTTAGCACTAGAATTGCCATTCTTATTGACATGGTTTACATGTGCAGTAGGCGAATTCGTTGTATTAGCTGTTGGGGTGCCAATTATGCATCTTTTAAATAAACGTTTAAACTTCAAAGATTTAGTTTAATTTGTATTTTGCCGGGAGCTTTATGTTCTCGGCTTTTTATTTTAGAGCTTTATAAGACGTTGAAACCAAATCCCACTACAATTTTTCAGAAAACATTGACAACAAGAAAAATTAAGTCTACAATTCTAGTTAACAAAAATTGTTCGTATACGGTAGCAGGTTGCGGGAGCGCGACCACCGTTTGAGCAAAGCAGAGTTTAGAAATTAGATGAGTATAGCTGAGAAAAATTGATGAATAAGAATAGTAGCAATATAGTGTTCTTAAGAGAGCTAGTGGTTGGTGTGAACTAGTGCACACATATTGTGAATGGGCCTTATGAGAGCAACTAGCGGCAGTTAGTTGACGTCTTTCCTACGTTATAAGGAAGTGTTTTTCGTTTACTTAAATTCGGGTGTTAATTCACCTATTCGTAAAGAAAAACACACCAAGGTGGAAGTAAACAATGCTTCAACAGAGGTGGCAACGCGGTCTATTATCGTCCTCTACAAAAGGGATTTCCTTTTGTAGAGGACTTTTTTATTTTCCGCAAAAGCCCCCCTCACCTAAAGTTTCATTTATCTAACCTGCTAATTTATGATTTTGGGAGGATGAGTTTAGATGAGTATTCAATTATTTACAAAAACTGTGAAGCAAAATGAAAGTTTATCGTATGATGACATGATTCAAGCTGCCGAGCTCGTATTTAATGAGGAAACACCACAAGAAGATATTGCAGCTTTTTTAGTTGCCTTAAGTGAAAAAGGCGAAACAACTGAGGAGATTGCAGCCCTTGCAACTGTTATGAAAGCTAATGCCACTTCAGTACCCGTCCCTAATGGTGCTTATATTGACAATTGCGGAACTGGCGGCGACGGACTAAAAAGCTTCAACATTAGTACAACAGCAGCATTCGTTCTTGCTGCAAATAATGTTTCCGTTGCAAAACATGGCAACCGCAAAATTTCAAGTGCTTCAGGCAGTGCAGACGTGTTGCAAGCATTGGGCATCCATACAAACTTTACTATTAATGATTCTGTTGATTTGTTAAAACAAGAAGGTATTACCTTCCTGTATGCTCCAAATGTTCATCCGAAATTAAAACGCATCGGTGAAGTTCGCAGGGCGATTGGAAAACCAACTATTTTTAATATGGTTGGTCCTCTTACAAATCCAGTTAATTTAACAACTCAGCTTGTCGGCATTAATCGCCCTGAGTTTGTCAGCGAATATGCCGAAGTTCTTCGTATTTTAGGTCGTGAACGTGCAGTTGTTGTTTCTGGCACACAAGGTATGGATGAAGCATCACTCGATGGCGAAAACAAGCTTGCTCTCCTTGAAAATGGAGAGATTAAAGCTTTCACCTTAAATGCTGAGGACTACGGATTATCTGCTGTCTCTGTTAGCGCACTTATTGGTGGAACTCCAGAAGAAAATGCTGTTATCTTGCGTGATTTACTAAAAGGAAAACAAAGTCCTTACTTTGATGCTGTTTTATTAAATGCTGCAATTGGTTTCTTTGCCTACGGTTCAGCTGCATCTATCAATGAAGGTATTGATATGGCCCGTGACAGCATTATGTCTGGCCGTGCATTATCAAAACTAGACGCAGTGGTGGAATACAGCCAATCCATTTTAAAGGAGCGCATACGATAATGACCATTTTACAAACGATTTTAGATCATAAGGAAACTCTACTCCCTACTTTAATGGCAAATGAACCTATGTTTAACGTTATACAAAAGTCACGTCCATCCCTATATGATGTGCTGCGAAAATCCGATACGCTGCAAATTATTTCAGAAATGAAACGGGCTTCCCCTTCTAAAGGCTTGATTGCAGAAGGCGCCAACCCTGTAGAGCAAGCAAGGAAGTATGCAGATGCAGGTGCTGCCTGCATTTCTGTTTTAACGGAAGAAAAATTTTTCAAAGGATCTTTTCAAGATTTAGTGGATATTGGAAACTATGTTGAAATTCCAATTTTAAATAAAGATTTCATCATTCATGAGGTGCAAATAGATTACGCAAAAGCCGCTGGTGCATCTGTCATCTTACTTATTGTTGCTGCACTTTCAGACAAAAAATTAAAAACTTTTTATGATTATGCGAATAATTTAGGGCTTGATGTTTTAGTAGAAGTTCATAACGAAGAGGAGCTGGATCGCGCATTAGCTATTCATCCTAAAATTATTGGTGTAAACAATCGCGACTTAAAAACATTTAATGTTGAGTTAGCTCAAACCGAAAAATTAGCACAAAAAATTACCGCTTATGAAGATATAGCATTCATTAGTGAAAGTGGCATTTGGAATGTAGAGGATGCAAAGAGAGTTGTCAATGTCGGGGCACGTGGTGTACTAGTTGGTGAATCACTAATGCGCAGTGGGGATGTAGAAAAAGCTTTAAAATCATTGCAAATTCCCTTACCTGTAAATGTGAAGGACGTGTAGTAATGGTAAAAGTAAAAATATGTGGACTTATGGAAGAAGAACATGTTCAAGCTGCTGTTGATGCTGGTGCCACTTGGATTGGCTTTATGTTTGCTCCTAGTAAACGCAAAATTTCCATTGAACGTGCTGCACAACTTGCAAAGTTAGTCCCTTCCCATATCAAAAAAGTTGGTGTTTTCGTTAACCCAACTGAACTACAAGTTCGAGAAGCGGTAGAAGAAGTTGGTCTTGATTATGTCCAATACCATGGCACGGAAGATGCTCAGTTTATAAAATACTTAGGCTACCCTTCTATTAAGGCGTTCTCTGTTAGAAGCTATGAAGATGTTGAAAGAGCAAGTAAATATGACGTTGACTACTATCTATTTGATGCACCAGGCACAGACTTTTCTGGTGGCAGCGGCCATGTTTTTGATTGGTCATTGCTTGATCAGCTTTCTATCCCGAAAGACCGCCTCATTCTAGCTGGTGGACTTAAGTCTGATAACGTTGAACGGGCCATCGCTCAAGTAGAGCCCTTTGGTGTCGATGTATCAAGCGGTGTTGAACGAAATGGCTCTAAAGATAGCGAGTTAATAAAACAATTTATCGAATTGGCAACAAATGTTCAGCTGTTGCCTTAAACATAACCAATGAAATCTACGACAATCTACACGAAAGTCGTAAAGGAGTGAATGAAAATGACAACAAATAATTACACCGACCAAAGCTCAGTAGAAATAAAAGGCAGGTTTGGACGTTTTGGTGGACAATTCGTACCGGAAACATTAATGACCGCGCTGCAAGAACTAGATGAAGTGTATGACAAAGTTAAAAATGATGAATCGTTCCAGAAAGAGCTTCGTTACTATTTAAAAAATTATGTTGGGCGCGAAACTCCCCTTTATTTCGCAGAACGTTTAACTAATACTATCGGCGGCGCAAAGATTTATTTAAAGCGTGAGGATTTAAACCATACAGGGGCTCACAAAATTAATAATGCTCTTGGGCAAGCACTTCTTGCAAAACGCATGGGTAAGAAAAAAATTGTTGCCGAAACAGGTGCAGGTCAGCATGGAGTAGCAACGGCTACCGCATGTGCGTTACTTAACCTTGAATGTATCGTTTACATGGGAGCGGAAGATGTAAAACGCCAAGCATTAAACGTATTCCGTATGGAGCTGCTTGGAACAAAGGTTGTTGCAGTAGATAAAGGCTCTGCAACGTTAAAGGATGCAGTGAATGAAGCATTGCGCCACTGGGTAACAAATATTGAAGATACACATTATATTTTAGGTTCTGCAATGGGGCCCCATCCATTCCCTACAATTGTTCGAGATTTCCAACGCGTCATTGGAGATGAAACGAGATCCCAAATATTAGAGATTGAAAATCGTCTGCCAAATGCAGTAGTTGCATGTGTTGGAGGAGGAAGCAACTCCATTGGAATGTTCTATCCATTCATAAAAGATAAAGAGGTTGCACTATACGGTGTAGAAGCAGCTGGTAAAGGAATCGAAACTGGTCAGCATGCCGCAGCTATTCAAGGAGGGCAAACTGGTGTTTTACACGGTGCATTTATGTACCTATTACAGGATGAAAACGGCTTTGTTCAAGAAGCACATTCGATATCAGCTGGCCTTGATTATCCAGGTGTAGGTCCAGAGCATTGCCTCCTTCATGAAAGTGGCCGTGCAACCTATGGCACTGTCACAGATGATGAAGCGTTGGAAGGTGTAAAATTACTTAGTCGTACAGAGGGTATTCTTCCTGCCCTCGAAAGTGCACATGCCATCCATTTCGCGGCAAACCTTGCCAAAACAATGGCGTCTGATGATATTCTAGTAATTTGTTTATCTGGACGTGGGGATAAAGACGTGCATACAATTTCAGCTGCACTTGGAGGTGACCTAGCATGAGTCAATTAAAACAAGCCATTTTATCAGTTACTGCTGCTGGTGATAAAGCGTTCGTTCCTTATATCATGGCCGGTGATGGCGGCTTAGACAAATTACAGCCTACAATTTTAAAGCTTCAAGAACTCGGCGTAACGGCCATTGAAGTCGGCATCCCATTTACTGATCCTGTTGCAGATGGCCCAACGATTGAAAGAGCTGGAGAGCGAGCATTAGCAAATGGTACGACTTTACGTAAAGTGCTTGAAACATTAACCGGTTTTGCTGATCAAATTACCATTCCACTTGTTGCAATGACATATCTAAATCCAATTTTAGCTTATGGTGTGGAGAAATTTGCTCATGATGCAAAGCAGGCAGGCATTCGCGGTGTCATCATTCCTGATATGCCGCTTGAAGAAAGTGGCATCGTCCACCCAGCCTTAAAGAATGCCGAAATCGCCTTGATACAGCTCGTTTCATTAACAAGTACTCCCGAGCGAATTGAACGTTTGACTAAAGCTAGTGAAGGTTTTATTTATGCAGTTACTGTTAACGGTATTACAGGTGCTCGTTCTAGTTTTGCAGGCTCGCTTGATGACCATTTTAAACGAATTCAAACTTATACAGACACACCTGTTCTAGCTGGGTTCGGAATTTCTGCACCAGAGCATGTTAAAAATTTCGGCTCGTTCTGCAGCGGCGTTATTGTTGGCAGTAAAATCGTCGATAGCTTAGCAAATGGTGATTGGGATATCATTGAGGAGCTCGTGAAGGCTTCAAAGGCTTCTGCTGTAAAGTAAGTTGAATAGTTGAATTGTTTCCGGAACATCGTTAAATTTCTTATCGATGTTCCCTTTTTATTGTGGAACCCCTTTAATAATGGAAATTTCAAAAAAGGAGCTCTAATACTTCTGGAGCTCCTTCACTGCTATTATGAAATTGACTTTCTCTCTAATTTTCTTCTTAATTTATTTAACATATCCACTGTCATTTTCTCTAAATCATATTGCGCCTTAAATCCCCATTGCTCTGCTGCTTCAGACGAATCAATGGAATTTGGCCAGCTATCCGCAATCGCTTGGCGCACTGGGTCTACATTGTAATTTATTTTAAATGATGGAATATGCTTTTTAATTTCAGCCGCGACTTGTGACGGCTCAAAACTCATTGCAGAAATATTAAAGGCATTACGGTGTTTTAATTTTGAACCGTCCGCCTCCATTAAATCAACAATCGCTTGCAGTGCATCTGGCATATACATCATATCCATATACGTACCTTCTGCAATATATGAAGTATAATGACCCTGTTCTATCGCTTTGTAATATATATCCACTGCATAATCAGTTGTACCCCCACCAGGAGGCGTTGCATACGAAATTAAACCCGGGAATCGAACACCGCGCGTATCTACCCCAAATCTTGTGAAATAATAATCACATAAAAGTTCCCCCGCTACTTTATTTACTCCATACATCGTTGTAGGTCTCTGCAACGTATCTTGAGGTGTATTGTCCTTGGGTGTAGATGGACCAAAGGCACCGATTGAACTTGGGGTAAAAAATTGCATCTTTAATTCTTTTGCAACCTCAAGTGCATTCATTAAGCCCCCCATATTTAAATTCCAGGCAAACAGTGGATTCTTCTCAGCTGTTGCAGAAAGCAAGGCAGCCATATGAATCATCGTATCTGCACCAAATTGATTGGCAAGCTCATACATGCGCTTCCCATCTGTTACATCGAGCACTTCAAATGGTCCATAGGAATATTCTTCTCTAATATCTGTAGCTAACACATTGTCTTCTCCATATATATCTCGTAATTTTCCGACTAATTCCGAACCAATTTGGCCTAACGCACCCGTTACAAGTATCCTTTTCATTTTGCTCCCTCCTCTGATGAAAAACAAATGTACATCTGAAAAGTACATTAAAACATTATCAAATCAACGTTTCAAGTGGATTTCATTATAACTCGTTCACCATAAAAAGACAATATAAAATTCACTTTGCCTGTTCCTCTTACTATCATATGCAATCTGTTTTTTGAGGTAAAAAGGGTTCCTTAACAAAATAAAACAGATGGAGAAAATGGAATCGTTTCTCTCACCTGTTTTGTTTTAGTCAGTTTATTCAATTAGTGACACACCAAAGATGGACTGAAAAGGAAACTTCCGACCATCTTCCAAATAAAGTGTTTCATTGTTTATATTTAATTTTGCGATTTTTCCGGTGGCTTTGAAAAGTCGTTTTTCCTCCCAAATGTTTAATTCTACTTCTAGTTTATTCGTAAAGGCCCTTTGCAATTGCTCGCTAAGTTCCTGTAATGTCCATTCATCCAACTGCGGCTTTGCAACATATTGATCTTTTTCATGCCATTCACGCAGCAGCTTCACGTGCTCTGGAAGCATCATCGTGTTCCATTTAATATTTCCACGGTCTCGAATCATATTCATCACCTCTTCTCCAAAAATGGAGTACCGTCTTTTCAATGGAGTTTACCTTTTCGCTCAAAGATGGTCTTAATCCATTTAAAAAGTAGTTTGGCTCATTTATATGGTAGAAGCTACTTTTTATGTCCCCCTACTAGCTGAGCTCGAGCAATTGCCGTCCCTGCCTCTGTATAGGAAACAGCGCGCAAAATAGCAGTAGAACCATGCTTTGAGCGCAAATAATCCATCGTCGCACCAAGCTTTCGCCTTTTCCATTTTTTACAATCGAATAAACTGAGTTGTATGGAGCGTTCTGATTCTAACTTTGAAAGACTGATTGTAATCTTTCTTACAGGGCGCTCTGCATAGTATTGGTCTAGTAATTGCTCGCACACTTTGTAAACTTTCATTGTGTCATTAGTCGGTTCATCGATTGTGTGAGTTCGTTGAAAACCACCTCCAAATGCGTCTTTACTGTAGCTGACACCAAGTGAAATCGTCCTTCCAACTTGATAGGCCTCTCTTGCTCTTCTTGCAACGTCTTCACACATTTCAAGTATCACCGTGAGAATCTCACTGCGACTTCGATAATCCCGCATAAGCATTTGACCTTTGCCAAAACTAATTTGTCCTTCTGCAAGCGGTGCTCCAAGCGGCGACAAATCGATTCCCCATGCATGATAATAAAGTTGATTGCCCATAATACCAAAGTGATCTTCCAGCATATTTAGGTCGGCATGTGCTAAATCGCCAACTTTAAAAATACCCATATTATTTAACGTACGCTCTGTTCGACGTCCAATGCCCCACATTTCAGAAAGTTTCGATACAGGCCAAAGTTTTTCCGGAATATCAGCATAGGTCCACTTTGCAAATTCAGTCTTCTTCGCCTCTAAATCTAGTGCGAGCTTTGACATAAGCATGTTTGGCCCCATTCCAACTGCACTCGGAATTTGAAATTGACTATAAATGCTTTGTTGAATATATTTTGCGGTTTCTTCTGGTGGTCCCCAAAGCTTTTCAGTACCCGTTAAGTCTACAAAGCTTTCATCAACACTATAGACGTGAATTGCTTCCTTTGGAACAAATTGGTTAATTAAATTCGTAATTTCCATTGACATTTGAACGAAAAATTCCATTTTTGGTTCGAATAATTTAATGTCAGGATGTTTTGGAATCTCATAAAGCCTTGAGCCTGTTTTGATACCAAATCGCTTCTTCATTGGCGGTGATGCAGCAAGCACTACACTTCCCTTTTGCTTGAAGTTTCCAACAACAGCAATAGGCACCTTAAAAGGATTAAGGTTTTCAATCATAGCCATACAGCTCGCATAAAAACATCGCATATCAATGCACATAATCGATCGATTTGGCGCGTGGTTATATACTTCAAATAAATTTGCTGAATCTGCCTCACTGTATTTTAATGCATGCATCACTACACCTCCAATTTCACATTTAGTATATGCGAACGTTTGTTCCTTCATTCATTTTAACAATGAGACAATTGAGACGGCAAGTGGTAATAGTTGGGGGTTCTAATGAGTAATTGGAACATGCACCCCACTAATTTTTTATCTATCGCATAAAAATCTAGAAACAACTGAATAATGACACTGATAAATAATTTTCAAGAGACTTGAAGGAGTGTTGATATTGAGCAGATTTGACAATAAAGTAATCATTATCACCGGGGCAAGTGGAGGAATCGGGTCAGCTACAGCAAAAAAACTATATAGTGAAGGTGCTTCATTAGTTTTAGTTGATTTAAAACAAGAGGGGCTGGATAAGTTAATTGCAGAAAATCAATTTTCAAGAGAGCGCATCCTCTCATTGACAGGCGATGTTTCGAAAAAGGAAGACGTCAGAGCCTATGTTCAAGCGACAGTGGACCGATTCGGTAAAATTGACGGATTTTTCAATAATGCAGGTGTCGAAGGTCCTTCTAAACCTTTTGAAGAGTATACAAAAGAGGACTTTGATTTTGTATTTGGCATAAACGTATATGGCGTGCTTTATGGCATGCAAGAAGTTTATAAAGTAATGAAGAAACAGGGCTATGGCTCAGTCGTCAACACAAGCAGCTTAGCCGGTTTAATGGGTTCACCAGGTACGACTGTTTACAACACTTCGAAGCATGCCGTATTAGGGCTAACTAGATGTGCTGCCCTCGAAGCTGCTGAAATTGGCGTCCGTTTCAACTCTGTACACCCTGGCGTTATTGCAACGGGAATGATGACGCGTATTGAAGAGAATGTGGCACCAGGCAATGCAGAACAAATGCATGAAGCATATACAGCTTCCGTCCCAATGAAACGCTTCGGACAACCTGAAGAAGTAGCAAATGTTGCGGCATTCCTGCTATCTGATGAATCATCATACGTAACAGGCTCAATTTATACAGTTGATGGCGGTATGATTAATCAATAAAATTTGTTTAGGGATGCCCCAAAATATCGAAGGCATCCCTTTTCTAATTAAATAACTTCCGTAAAGAAACATGTTTTCATATGTTGGATAAAGGTGTCACCTAAATCGGTAAATGTGGCCACACCTTTTTGGTGAATCGCTGTTTTAAATCCTTCCGCATCAGCTCCTGCAACTGTTAGAAAATCACATATATCTGTACATACACCTACAACATGAACCTTTTCTACATTGAGAGCTCTTAATTTTTCTGCTAAATCCGTTTTAAAAAACGCATTGTAATTAGTTTTAGGCTGCATAATGACATTCGGATTTGATTCATTTTCTTTAAACCAAACCGCTAAATCACCGTAAAGCTGCTGTCCTTTAGTACCAATTACATTATGTACTGGCCATAAATCAAAATGTGGATCATTTTCTTGATGAGCATCCATTGCAACGACTACAATCTGGTCACCATTTAAAAACTCGTTTGCTTTCTCAATAATATATGGCACAATTTCTTGTGCTGCTTTACCAGCCGTTAAACTTCCATCATCTGCAACAAAATCGTTGCTCATATCGACAATAATTAAAGCTTCTTTTGCCATAATTGAATATCCTCCTTCTAGTAATTCTATAGTATTTTAATTTCGACACACCTACTATAAATTCCTATATATTAAATACGATCCAAAGAGGTTGAGGATTTTAAATAGTACGAACATTCAAGTTGTCTAATTGCTTTTGATTGCTATATGCAATCGTTCTTAAAAATAGATAGTATTAATGAACATGTAAACATTCGGAAATATGGAAAAGACCCCCCAAAGCTGATAGCCCCAAGGAGTCTTATTTTTAGTCTATGTGAAATATTGAATTTGTTGCTGTAAGAAAAGTTAAAAATTTGTAAATTTAATATAGAGTTGAAGATTGGCGTAAGAAATACCGAAATCCCCGGCTTACAAAAACGTGACCATTCTCTATTAAGACTTATATAAGGTAATATTATTCCTCCACTACCCCAGCATAAAGTCCTGGACGACGGTCATCGTATACTGGAATTCGGCCGCGCACTTCTTCTACTTTTGAAAAGTCAACGTCGACAATTGCGAGTTCCTCATCTTCTCCACCTGTCCATAGCACTTCACCCCATGGTTCGATTACCATTGATTGGCCATTAAAGTTTTCGACTTTACGGGAGATGCGGTTTACTGCAATAACGAAGCATTGATTTTCAATAGCACGGGCTTGTAGCAATGTTTTCCAATGATCGATGCGAGGAGTTGGCCATTGTGCAGAAACGAATAACACATTTGCGCCAGCTAATGCATGTGCACGCAGCCACTCTGGGAAGCGAATGTCGTAGCAAATGACACCACCGGCCTCAATGTCTCCTAACGTAAAACGATTCATTTCGTTGCCAGCTTCTAAATATTTTTCTTCGTTCATTAAGCGGAATAAATGTACTTTACTATACTCGCTAACCAACTCGCCATCACGGTTATAAACATACATTGTGTTATAAAATTTGCCATCACGTTCTGTTGCAACTGAGCCGCCTACAATATGTAGCGAAAGCTCCTCTGCCAAGCCCTTTAAAAATGCCTTAGTTCGTGCCCCTTCTGAATCAGCTAGTTCTTCTAATTTCTCAAGTGCATAGCCAGTATTCCACATTTCAGGTAAGACAACAATTTCTGCTCCCTTGCCTGCCGCCTCTCGAATTAAATGCTCTGCACGCTCAAAATTCTCATCGACTTTCCCAAATCCTACATTCATTTGAATACACCCGATTTTCATTCAATAACCCCCTAGAATTAAAAATTCTATTATTCTTAACTATCAAACTACTAAGTAAACCATATCAAAAAACATTTGAACATGCCATATATAGCAATGTTTTCAACAACCCTCACTACTATGACAACTTTAATGAACGATCTTTAAAAAGGAAAAAATGAAACTTAGTAACGTTAGTAATCGTAAAAACGAACGAGGAGAGTGTTTAAAATGAGCATATCGAATGAAGTCAGCAATTTTGAAAAGAGATTTACAGACGATGTAATCGAAATAGCAGCAGTTACAGGTGCATCAGGTGTTGGCGCAGGGAGAGCAGCAGGAAATACATTATGGCAAGCATCCATCCCTTTAATTGGATGGAAAAAGTTAAATAGCAATGATCCTGTCATCAAGGAAAATTTGCGTTTGCAATGGCTCGCTAATGATAAGGAATTTGAGGAATCAAGAGATTTATTGGACATGAACTCCATCGTAAGGTTACAAATTCGAAAGGGAGAAGGTTCTATGATGCTTGTTAAGGTTTTAGAAACTTCCTATCAAGACGATGATTTGGAAGTGGTACTTCAAGAATCTTTAAAACCTGTTTTTTACAATGATGAAATACTAGGTCAGTTTGAATTGATTAAAAGCGTTAATACTTTTGAAAAAAAGATAATATGGGCAAATGATGAAGGGCTGTTGTCTTTTGATTGGTTTGAAGACAATGATAAGATGAAATCAGCATTGAAAACCGCCTATGTACTTTTCGAGCAACAGGATGAATGGAGCCAGAGAGTAAAAGAATATGCTGCAGAAGAACTAACTGAGTTGGCAAATGATTGGCTACAGGATGATGAGGAAACAGAAATCCAAGAAATCACTAAGGAAATGTTTATGGGGTTAATGAAATTAAGCACGATATGCGTTTATCCAGAAGGTGATTTTGAAATCTTCTATTCTGATGGAGATATGTTCTGGGGACATTCCATCATTGTATGCGGAAATATAGATGGAAAATTTGATTCAGCAGAAATAGCCGGTTAAACAGGTTAAAGTATCTTTGTATCTATAATTAAGAAAGAAGTTAGTCTGATTTTGGATCCACGAATTTTTCATCCCCCTTAGAAGATTCATATTCGAAATGAATATCTACATCAATGAAATAAGAAACTTTATTTGTATCCATGTCTACAGCATAATCAATCATTTCAACTGGTTTCGTTCCAGTTGGTCTCCAACCATTACGAAGGGAGATTCTAATTTCTTTCTCTTGATCTAGTTCTTGTAGTGCTTGAATTAGGTTTTTTACTAACATGTACAACACTCCTTTTCAAATGGGGTAACTAATATTTCACCATAGTATCTTCCCCAATATTAAAATGGGAAGATACGTGGAATTTACAAAGTGCAAAGATTAGGTAGATACCCCATTTAAATACAATTAAATTATATTCCGTAAACAACTGGAATTTATTTCAAGAGTGGTTTATGACACAATAGAAATTAACTAGGAATAAATATGATCATTTCAAGCTCTGCTTGAGGTGAGTTCCCGTTAAATTCTAATTGATATGTCCCTATATCTGTTACTATTTCACTCGAATAAAAAGTACCACTATCATCAATCATATTTTCTGTCTCAATAATATCTATTGATTGATTAAAGAACCTAGATAAATCCTCCACAGTTACCATATTAGTAGGTGTAATATAATAAGCATAAATTAAACCTTGATGATCAGAATTACAAATAAAGAACGAGGAATAAAATGAACAAAGCCCACCTTCATAGTAGGTTTCCTGTTCTAACGGCTCCGTAATTTTCTCTTGTGCCGTGTAATACGAGTCGCCATATGTAATAAAATAATTATTAATAGTCGTACCTATTAATTTCGCTAATTCATCATCGATAATTAAGCCAATTCGTTTACCTTCATCATCTACTAATTCACCATTTTTAAAATTATATTTTAATGTATCACTTTCTCCTATAACATTAAATTTATTATTACCCAAACTTAAATTTAAAGTATCAGTAGATTGTAATTTGATATTGGCTAGTTCTTCAAAGGCTGCAGTTTCGTTATTGTAGTTTAGGATGACTACACTTGAACTCATCGTATTGGCATATGCTTCTACAGTTTCAAAGGCAAATGCCTCTTTTACCGAATCATCGTATGTGAATTTCACATTTTGTTCCAGCCGAATCGCTAAACTAGTATCGTATGTAAAACTTGAAGCCTTTTCCCAAACTTCATTTTGTAATTTGAAAATCAAAACTTCTGATTGTATTACATCACTATTAACACCTAATACGATCTCAGGAAGTTCATCACCCTCAAAATCTACTACCTCGTTAAATGCTATATCTTCACTTTTAATTTCTTGATATTCAGTAGTTTTCTTAAATTCTTCTAAATACTCCTCTGGCGTTTTCTTTTCTATTTGTTGCACTTCTTTTTGTGATTCTTGCGTATTTTTATTTGCTACTTCACCACTACCGTTTTTTGTGTTGGCATCCTCATTTGAACACCCAACCATTAGAATTATTAAAGTAAGTAAATATAAAAACTTCTTCATCTTTCAATCTCCATTCAAGCAGGTGCCCAAAACGCACCTTATTTACCATTTATTATATAATTATATCAAACTACTTTTAATAATTGTCTAAGGATTCTATTATTTTTCCATACCTCTATAATGCTTCTAAACACTAACAGGAAAAGAAACGATAGCTGCAACAGTTAAATCGAAAAAGATTTTTATAGTAATTACTATATTAATAAATTGATTTTCCACTTGAAATCCATGGTTTACGAAGCACTCAAACAATTATATTATTAAAGAAAGAATTTCCGGAATTTATTTTCCGAATATTTCGGTTATAACTATTTGATTTTTCATAGGTTTGGAATTTCCCGTATACCTATGCAAATAAATTTATTGAAAAAGAGGAACTGACATGGAATTTTCAAATAAACTTCAAAAGCTCCCAACGCAGTTTTTTGCTGCGCTTGTGCAAAAAGTAAATGCAGCGATTGCAGAAGGACGAGATGTCATTAATCTCGGCCAAGGGAACCCCGATAGACCAACGCCTGCTCATATTATAAAAGCTCTTCAGCAAGCGTCGGAAAACCCACAAACACATAAATATTCCCCGTTTCGTGGTATTCAGGAGTTAAAAGAAGCAGCAGCAAACTTTTATAAAAGAGAATATAATGTGGACATTGATCCAAATACGGAAGTGGCGATTCTAGGCGGTTCAAAAATTGGCTTAGTTGAGCTGCCAATGGCCATTTTAAATCCTGGTGATTATATGCTTTTGCCTGATCCGGGTTATCCTGATTACTTATCAGGTGTAGCGCTTGGCGATGTTCACTTTGATACGATGCCTCTACGTGAAGAAAATGAATTTTTGCCAGATTACAATGCATTATCAGATGAAGTTAAGCAACGAGCTAAATTAATGTATTTAAACTATCCAAACAACCCAACTGGTGGTACAGCGGATCTTGAATTCTTCAATAAAACAGTTGAATTTTCTAAGGAAAGTGAAATAGCAGTTGTACATGATTTCGCTTACGGTGCAATCGGGTTCGATGGGCAGCGTCCTGTAAGCTTCCTTCAAGCTGATGGAGCAAAAGAAGTCGGTGTGGAACTTTATACGTTATCTAAAACGTACAATATGGCGGGATGGCGTGTTGGCTTCGCAGTTGGAAATGCAGATATTATTGAGGCTATCAACTTGATTCAAGACCATCTGTTTTGCAGCATCTTCCCTGGAATCCAATATGCCGCAATAGCAGCACTTGATGGAGAACAAGATTGTGTAGACGAACAATGCGTAATTTATGAAAATCGACGAAATGCACTCATAAGAGAAGCAAAACGAATTGGCTGGGATGTAAAAGCTCCAAAAGGTTCATTCTTTGCATGGCTCCCCGTCCCTGATGGATATACAAGCGAACAATTTGCTGATTTATTATTAGACAAAGCAGATGTTGCGGTTGCAGCAGGAAACGGCTTTGGGGAGTACGGTGAAGGTTATATTCGAGTTGGCCTATTGGTAAGTGAGGATCGTTTGACAGAAGCAATTAGCAGAATTGAAAAGTTAAATATTTTTAAAGTGAAAAACGTTTTAATATCAAATTAACTCGAATCTTTCATTGAAAATGGACGTCCCCAAAAATTAATGGGCGTCCATTTTTACTTTATTCTTCAAAATTCAGTTTTCTCCTTTGCTGTATAAAAAAGCTAACAATTAATAATAAAATCCACAAACGAGACTCCATGTATTGGTTTGGTTTGGATATTCTTTTACAGCAACCCATATAAAAAATGCGGACAAAGGAAAATGGTAAATGGCATACGGTAACGTCTTCTGTCTCTACTTTATTATCTTCACTTACTTCATCACTTCAGTATTCTTAAATATCGCCATGAAGATACTCTACAGCCCTACAAATTGCCTCTAAAGTAGAACATCAGAAGTTTATTAGTTATCTAAATAAAAAAGACCCTTTTAGAAAGTCCTTCATTAAAGGGATGTCCTTATATTAACCTATCAAGTATTTATCAGAAAATGTTTTTAGAAAAAACTTACAAATAAGTTACGCAATATTCAGAATCCTTATTGTTTTATTGTGCATTAAAGATTATTATAATTTTATAAATTTTAAGGAGGATCACAAATGTTCGATTTTCATTTAATTGATTATTCGCTCTTACCTGCATTTATTCTAGCTGCATTTATTATATGTGTGGCACCTGGACCAGATATGGCGTTTGTAATAAGTCGAAGTATTTCTCAAGGAAGAAAGCATGGAATTGCAACAGCCATTGGCATCCAGATAGGGACAATCATTCATATTTTATTAGCTGTATTAGGTTTATCTGCAATCCTAATGACATCTGTGTGGGCCTTTCTTATATTAAAATATATAGGTGCAGCATATTTAATATATTTAGGAATACAAACACTCAAAAATAGAAATAGTTTTAGCATTTCAACAGATAAGAAGAAAGTTAGCATTCGTAAAGCGTTTTGGGAAGGTGCACTTACAGATATATTCAATCCAAAAGTAGCTTTATTCTTCTTAACATTTATTCCTCAATTTATTGACCCTAGTTTATCGAATACAGCGATTCAATTTATAATTTTAGGTTTAATTTTAGGTATATTAGGTTTAATTGTTGATATTACAGTAGCTTTAATAGCAAGTTTATTTGGTAATTTCCTAGCAAAAAGTAAAATAGCACTTTGGTGGCAACAGACTATAAGTGGAGTAACATTGCTCGGTCTTGGTGCCTGGTTGGCGTTGGAAGGAAAAGCAAAAAATTAAACCAAAGTATTGTTCTCCATAGTAAAGGCCTCGAATAGAGCACTTTTTAAGTGTTCATTATTCGGGGTTTAGTTTTTATCCTGATCGAAATACTCTCTTTCTTAGAAATATTTATGATCAATCAGCTTAATGTACTATAGCATTTATTTAATTCGTGCTTCAGTTTTTAAACATTTCATAATCCAAGATACCGTTTCTTCAGGAGACATTGTTGAGGAATCAATCCACAATCCGATTTTAGGATTTTCATTGATTAGTACTTCATAAAGAGGTTCAACTTGCCAAGTAGTATACCCTGTCTTATTTCGTTTTTGCTCTCTATTAATTATTGATTCAACACTCGGATTTAACGTAATAAAGTAAACTGGCTTAGATTCGAATTCATTTAGAAAAGAAATTACTTCTTTTCCTAAATACGTATCTTGTATAACTACAGAAAACCCTGCATTGTAATACATTTCAGCCACCTTTGCAGCCATCTTATAACGTAGTTTCAATTGCTCGACGGCACTTTGAGAATAATCTGGAGTCATATCAATATTCCCTTTTACGATCATTTTTCGGAAAATATCTCCACGCACGTGAACACCTTTTCAAATTGCTCTGCTAACATTTGTGCAATTGTAGATTTACCGGAGGCCATTATCCCCGTTATAATATAAATTCCTCTTTCAAAAGTCATAGTTTATTTCCTCCTGGAATATCATTGGCTATCCTTATTCCGAAATGGAATTGTCGAATAAATATCAAATAAATCACTGATAGTTTATTTAATAACTTCATCGCCACCTGTTCCATTTATTGCTGTATCGAGCCTTGCATACATTATTAGCAAAAGACTTTTGGCTTCTAATTCTTCTAGCTGTTGTATTCTTTCCTTTACTTTATCAATCTCTAACAATATATTTTCCTCCTTAATTTTTAGGATTCAATTATGTCCAGCCTGATCTCTCTTCCTCTGATAATTCATTACAACCAACTAGCATAAAAAAGGGATAGAACTCCCAATAATATTTCTCTCCCCTAGCAGCTAAGTTCCCACCCATATTAGTATAAATATCTACTTCACTTTAAATTATTTTCCATAATAAAAGTACCTAAGTTCGAAGGTGAAATTTATTACTAGCACGAGGCATCTTGTATTACCTGTAACTTTCAAGTCGTGGATATCTTCCTCAAAGTCATATAAAAAACCAAATAAAAAGCTTAAGGTATTCGCTATTAACAAACACCTTAAGCTCTTTTTACTAAAGTTATTAAATTAACGATTTGTCATCCATTCCGGTTTACCGAAACCTTGGAATTCAGCGTCAATTACTTCTTCAAATTTAGCTGATTCTACGATTTCAATAATGTCTTTTGCAAGTTGGCTATCTTTATTTTCAGCTTTTACTGCTACAACATTGCGGTATTGGTCTGGCATGTTTTCTAAGAACATTGCATCCATTAGATCTAAGCCAGCTGCTAAAGCGAAGTTACCTGGCACTGCTGCGATGTCAACGCTTTGGATTTGGCGTGGTAGTGAAGCAGCTTCAACTGGCTGGAACACTAAGTTTTTATCGTTTTTCACAACATCTTTTTCTGATGCAGTTAAAGTATCAACGTTAGGGTCGATTTCAATTAAACCTTGTTCTTGTAAAGATGAAAGCGCACGTGCTGCATTTGATGGGTCGTTTGGAAGTGCAACTGTTGCACCGTCAGCAATTTCTTCTACAGAAGTAAATTTATCTGAGAAAAAGCCCATTGGAGCAGTTGGTACGATAATTAACGGCTCTAAATCCATATTGTTTTGCTGTTCGAAAGTTTCTAAATAAATTGTATGTTGGAACAAGTTTGCATCAATGTCGCCATTGTTTAATGCAATGTTGGGTTGAATGTAGTCACCAAATTCTTTAAGTTCTACTGTATACCCTTTTTCCTCTAATTGAGGGATGATTGCTTTCTTTAACATATCACTATATGGGCCTGCAGTAGCTCCTAAAATAATCTCTTTGTCTTCAGTAGTGTCAGCTGTGCTGTTGCTGCCATTAGTTGTTGTAGCAGCTTCATCCTTACCGCCACATGCCGCTAAAACTACAGCTAATGCAAGTGTAAGGAATACTAGTAAATACTTCTTCATTTTTTATTCTCCTTTTATCTTTTATCGATTGATTTTGCAACTAGTTCTCCAGTTAATTGAATTAGTTGTACTAAAATAACTAAGATAGCTACTGTTGCGATCATAATTGTATCGTCATAACGATAATAGCCGAATCGTATCGCTAAATCCCCGATACCTCCGCCGCCTACTACCCCTGCCATCGCAGAGTAAGCAACCAAACTAATAATCGTTAATGTGACCCCTCGAATAATACTTGATCTTGCTTCTGGAATTAGGACATCCTTTATAATCATCCATGGTGTAGCGCCAACAGCAATTGTAGCTTCAACAACACCTTTATCAATTTCTCTCATCGATGATTCTACGAGTCTTGCAAAATATGGGATAGCTGCCACAGAAAGAGAAACACTTGCTGCAACTGGTCCAATCGTTGAACCAATGAGTAAATTCGTTAGCGGGAATAATGCAACTAACAAAATAATGTAAGGGATGGAACGTACTAAGTTCACCGCAAATCCAAATACATTTTTAATAAATCGATTTTCCCAAAACATTCCTTTATCTGATACGAATAATAAAATACCTAGCGGCAACCCAATAACTAGTGAGATTGAAACCGAAATCGCAATCATAATGATTGTTTCTTTGAAGGCTTTCCAAATATCTGGCAGCATACTTATAAAATACGGAAAATCGAACACCTAGACCACCTCCACTATTGCGCCACGTTGTTCCATATAATGCTTGGCCTCATTTACTGCGGCAATTTCACCTTGTAATTCCATGATGAAAATCCCAAGTGGACGTTCTTGTATGTATTCAATCGTGCCATGTAGAAAGTTTCCTTTTACATTAAAGCGTTGCATTGTATCAGAAATAACACCTTCGCCTGCCACTTCGCCTTTAAATAAAATTTTAATAATTTGTCCTTTTACATCCTTTAAAATTTCATTTGGAATATCAAAAGATACGACACTTTTAATAAACTCTTGTGTTAGAGGCTCTTTCGGCTCAGCGAATATATCATAAACTTCGCCCGTTTCAACTACACGGCCATCTTGCATAATCGCCATTCGATTACAAATTTCTTTTACAACATCCATTTCATGTGTAATTAGAACAATTGTAATTCCTAGCTTTTCATTAATTTCTTTCAATAATCTCAAGATGGAAAGTGTTGTTTTTGGATCGAGTGCTGATGTTGCTTCGTCACAAAGTAGAATAGAAGGATTGTTTGCTAGTGCTCTTGCAATCCCAACACGTTGTTTTTGCCCGCCACTGAGCTGTCCAGGATAAACATCCCGCTTATCGGTTAGACCTACCATTTCAAGCAGTTCATTAACACGTTGTTCAATTCTGTTTTTTGGTGTTTTTGCAGCCCGTAATGCAAAGGCAATATTTTCACCAACTGTCTTTTGGCTAATAAGATAAAAATGCTGGAATATCATCCCGATTTTTAAACGAGCGATACGCAATTCACTACTAGAAAGTTGTGTTAAATCTACACCATCAACAAGAACTTTCCCACTTGTCGGCCTTTCTAGTAAATTTACACAACGAAGTAATGAACTTTTCCCTGCACCAGAGTAGCCAACGATTCCAAAAATGTCGCCTTTGTTAATCGTTAGAGAGACGTTATCTACACCGACTATTTGTTTCTTTTTAGATTCATAGATTTTCGTAATATTTTGAAACTCTAGCATGTACTTCTCCTCACTGGTCAGTATTAGTTAATACCAACTAAACATCTATATTTTATCAAAATACATTGAAATCTCTGTTATGTCAATAAATACAGAGAAATTGTTTGACTAATAAAATAATAAACTATTTTTATAATTTTAACTCAAAATAAAAAAATTGCTACCCATATAGTAAAAAAGCAGCAAAGTGGTTATTCTAAAAGGAATTTTGAATTTCTTTTCTTGCGATGAAGTTGCGTAGTACTGCAGGAGTAAAAAAAAAAAGGAGGCTGGGCCGTCCAGTAACTTTTATTTTTTGGACGCCCCTGCTTTAGATATCATTAATCCCCATATTATTTAAGTAGAAAACAAATTACTTTCTTATATAAATAATCCCTCTGTCCGTTTATCAAATTCTTCTGAATTGACTGCTTGATCTATTATTTCGCGTACCTTTCTCTCTTCCTGAGCATACAAATTGGCATTGATTGTCGCATCATAAATAGCAGATTTATATTCTGCAACAATCTTTTGTATATTGCTCTCTTCAACCTTTGTTGGATGGCAATGCTGAGCAATGTCAAAGATTTCATCTCCAGCTCGACTTTCATCCGGGAAGTAAACATGTGGTTCAGTGCTGTCAAAAATACAAAACTTTAGCTCTGGTAAAATAACCATATCTACTGAATTTGAATCAAGACCACACCATACCATTTGCACATCATATCCTCTTGAAGCAGCTTCGTCGGCAAGTTTTTTCATCATAGATGACTTTCCAGTGCCTGGGTAACCTTTTATAAACAGCCTTCTTTCAAGATTTTCTGTGATGCTTTTAACCGTATCCCGCGCCCCTTTTGGAGTTAATGTTCCAAGCAGACGGTGTGTTCTTTTTGCAATTTTAGCTAGTTTTGCGTCCCCAAAAAGATCGCTCTTTAGTTCATCAAATTGTTCATCTAGTCCTTGCCAGTTCATATATCTTCTTGTTTCAACTTCCCAATCATCATGAATTTTAATCGCATTAGCTAAAGCAGAAAAGCAATTTTGATAGTATTCTGCTTTTGTTTCATATAATTGTTCAAGTTGCTCACCATGTAAAGTAAGCTTTTGCTCATCTAGACAATCATATAATGAAATGACTTTATCTCTTTTTCCTAATACGATAGGTTCAACAGATGGATTGGTAGCTTGGAGGTAAAGAATGTTGTAAGGATTTTTTACGAATATAGCTTCGAGGGTATTTTCAAAAAGCGGGTCAAGGAAGTATTCAACGTCTACTCCTTTATTGCTGTAGTGATTTGCAAGTTTTCCAAGCAGATCAGATATTTTAAAACTATGTGCTCCTTTTAAAAGATATACTGTGTTTGCTTCCGTGCTCATTAATTCTTTATATAAATGTTTCATGCCTTGCCCAGTCATTGCTTGCCCGAAAAAGTATGTTATTGTCCCAGTCAAAATTTCATCCTTCCATAGATTCGTTAACTTATTTTTATGTCAACAGCCTAAAAAAGGTACCTAGTTTTAGTTCACTAGGTACCTCATCTTTAGATTACTCCTAATTCACGACCTACTTTTTCATAGATTGCAAGAGCGTTATCGAGCATTTCTTTTGTGTGGGCTGCTGTTGGCATATTGCGCACACGCCCTGTTCCTTTTGGTACTGTAGGGAAGACGATCGCTTTTGCGTAAACCCCTTCTTCTACAAGGCGTTTAGAAAACTGTTGCGTTAGCTTTTCATCCCCAATTATACATGGAGTGATTGGCGTTTCTGACGCACCAATGTTAAATCCTAACTTTTTCAAACCTGCTTTTAAGTAGTCGCCATTTTCCCAAAGTTTGTCGTGCAATTCGGTTGAGTCCATAATCAATTGTACTGCACGTGTAATGGCAGCAACATCTCCCGGAGTTACAGCTGTTGAGAATAAAAATGGACGAGAGCGAACTTTTAACCAATCGATTAAATTTTTCTTCCCTGCCACATAACCACCTACTACCCCAATCGCTTTCGATAGGGTACCGATTTGGAAGTCGATTTCTTTTTCTAGTCCAAAATGTTTTACAGTTCCTTTTCCTTTACCTGTTACACCTGAACCATGAGCATCATCTACATAAGTGATTAAGTCAAACTCTTTTGCAATTCCCACAATTTCAGGAAGCTTTGCAATATCGCCATCCATCGAGAAAACTCCGTCTGTAATAACCATAATTTTATTGTATAAGCCTGACTCTTTTGCTTCTTTTGCTTTTGCACGTAAATCTTCCATATCAGAATGATTGTATGCAATAATTTTAGCCTTTGATAAACGACAGCCGTCAATAATAGAAGCATGGTTTAATTGATCTGACAGAATCGCATCATTTTTATCCATGACTGCAGAGATGGCAGCCATATTACAGTTAAAGCCAGATTGATAAGAAATCGCCGCTTCTGTACCTTTAAATTCTGCAAGCTTTTCCTCTAATTTCACATGAAGGTCTAGTGTTCCATTAATTGTACGGACTGCCCCTGAACCAACACCATACTTATCAATTGCTTCCTTGGCAACTTGCTTTAGTTCCCCATTGGTTGCCAATCCTAAATAGTTGTTTGAAGATAGGTTAATTAGTTGCTTTCCGTTCACTTGAATAATCGGACCATTAGCGCCTTCTACAGCATCGATTTCATTGTATAAACCTTGATCTCGCAGAATCTGTAAGTTTTCATTTAAAAATGTATCTAAAATTTTAGCCATACCTTCAACATCTCCCATTCAAAAAATTCTATGTTCATTTTAGCATAACAACTATCAAAGAATCCCCTCTATTTCATACACTCACTATGTGAAAACAATAATTGGCAAAATTATTTTATTTAGTTTGTACTTTTATAGCTTAAAGGAAAATTTAAAACACTCGCAAAAGCTATGATTCTTTTGCGAGTGTTTTAGATTGATGTTTGGAAACAAGTTTTTCGGCCTCTGGTTCTGAAATTTGCTTCTCCAGCAGCTTTCTAAAAAATGACAAGGCCGGTTGAATGATGGAACCTGTAGATAACACGATAATAATCGTTCCAATTCCAACAGGTCCTCCAAGCAGCCATCCTAAAACTACTGCCGATAACTCCATTATGAAACGTGCTCTACGGATTGAACCACCAAATTTCTCCACAATTAAAATCATAAGTGTATCACGCGGCCCTGCGCCTAAATTAGGCGAAATATACATAGCACATCCTAAACACATAACGACTAGACCAAAAATAAAATATAGGACTTCAAAAATAAAAATATCCGTATTAGGTAGCAGCCAGCTAAAACCATCAATGAATACACCACAAAGAATCATATTCAACCATGTTGCTACTTTCGGCCATTGTTTTAAATAGATAGATGCGCCTGTAACAATAACTAAACCGGTAATAATCGACCATGAACCGATTGAAAAGCCGATTTGCTTAAATAAACCGATATGCAGCACATCCCACGGGCTCACTCCTAACACTTTCCCCTTAATTATCATCGAAATGCCAAGTGACATAATAGCAATTCCCCCAAAAAAGAATAGCCATTTCCACTTTAACTCTCTTCGCATTATAAAGCCTTCTTTCTCTTTATAGAAAAGCGTAAGCTCCCTTTAACTGCTGGATGTGGGTAGCCCTAATTCGATAAGCCTACCCACTCTCAATCAAGGGCAGACAGCGACCTAAAGGAATCGGATAGCTTACGCTAGACATTCTTTTAAACTTTCTTTAGAAGTTGACACCCACAACTATATTGTTAAACTTGCAAACTTCCCTTGGGTTACTTTAATTAAATCACTGGGATTTAATTGAATTTGCATCCCAATCTTACCCGCACTTACTAGAATATACTCAAGATTTTTAGCTGATTCGTCAATAAAGGTTGGAAACAGCTTCTTCATTCCTACTGGCGAACATCCACCACGGATATACCCTGTAGTAGCCAATAAATCTTTTACATGGAGCATTTCAATTTTCTTTTCACCAGCTGCTTTTGCACATGCCTTCAAATTTAATTCCTCTGCTACAGGAATAACAAAAACAAAAAATTTACCTGCACCTGCTGTTGTCACTAGTGTTTTAAATACATGAGAAGCCGGATGCCCCACCTTTTGTGCAACTGTCACCCCATCAAGTCGATTGTCCTCAATTGTATACTCCATTAAGTTGTAGGCGATTTTTTTTTGATCTAATAAACGAACCGCATTTGTCTTTGCCAGTTTTTGTTTTGCCATCTATAACACTACTCCTATATATAGAAAAATTCCATACCTAAATCATATCAAATTTGTAAAGATTTCATTGTACATTTTGTTTTTTTAGCAAAATAAAAATACCCATTGCATAAAATGGGCACTTTCCTTCACTATATTATTGAACTTTTTGTAAATGTCGAACTAATTGATCATAATGCCCTACAACATGTTGAACAATTAAATGATCAATTAAGAAGGACAATGGCTTACCGTCAAAGTTTGGATTATAACTTGGAGCAGTTTTTGTCAGATCCTCTTCTTTTACCTTTCCGAATGTTTTTTCTACTCTTGGAACAACTGTCATTATGTTTGCCAAGTCTTTAAGTATTCTTTATTGTTTTATGCAGTTAAAAAATATTGTGGTTGATCAATGTTATATCCGTTCTGTGCTAGTTGCATATGATAAGTGTATGTTGAAACAGCCTTGTTGTAAGTTCTTTCAAATATTATATTTTCTAACTGCTTTCCTCCCACTTGCTCAAAATTTCGATTGAAGCTTTGCATAAAACGTTCAGGGATTACGAATTCGAATTGCTCGTCTGAAAATGATTCAAAGCCATCATCTCCACTACTGGCAATCTCATTTTTGACAGGTGATAAATAATTTTCAATTGTATCTTCTTGGACACTTTCCAAATCTTTATTTAAAGTAACATTATCATTTTCGAAGAGTTCTTTTTCGGTTTTACCGGTAATTAGATTCTCAAGAATTTCTAGCATTGTGCTAGTATTCTTTTGAGTGTAACTGGCATTCTTTTTATAGGCATCATTCATTTCTTTGCGCTGCATTAAACGTTTGCGCTCATCCATATTAATGTTGCCTTCATTTAAAAGACTCGCAATTCTCATCCGCATCACCTTTTTTTAACATAAATTTTCATATATTTTACATAATATAGTAATTTTCTTAAACTAAATTTACAAATATTTTGATTTAAATAACGAAAAAAGCAACACATTATTTATACGGAAAATTAAAAAGCTGTGCAAAGAAATAATCTTCGCACAGCCTTTAATTAAATTGCTCCAAACGGATGATTTTCTTCTAATATTGTCTCAGCAATATTTACTGCATGATCACCGATACGCTCTAAGTTACTTATAATATCAGCGTAAATAATGCCTGCTGAGCCTGAACATTCTCCATTATTTAAGCGATAAATATGGCGTTTGCGCAATACACGTTCCAATTCATCAATTCGATCTTCCTTGCTAATAACTTCTCTTGCAAATTCTTTGCTTTGTTTATCTAAAGCAAGGACTGATAGGCTTACTGTATCTAAAACGAATTCGTACATTTCCTTTAGCTCTTCATAAGCTTCTTCGCTGAATTTAACACGATTCATTTCTTTAGATTGAATTAATTCGACAAGGTTTTCGAAATGATCCCCTACCCGCTCAATATCACGAATATTTTGGAATAGCGAGTGATGCAATTTAGAATCTGTTTCAGAAAGTGATTCTTTTGATAGCTCTACTAAATAATCTGTCGTTACTCGATCTAAATTATTAATCGCATCCTCTAATTGTACTGTCATTGTTACATGTTTCTTGTCACCAGTAAATAAGAAATCCATCGATTCTTGAAGACCTTTTACTGCAAATTCACCCATTCTTACTACTTCCTGTTTTGCTTGTCCCAATGCAATTGATGGGGATTGCTCAATTAGCGATAAGTCTAAGTGCTTCGGTGCATACTCAATCGATTCGTCCTCACCAGGGACAATTTTAGTCACAATATATGCTAAAACACCTACGAACGGTAGCTGAATGATTGTATTAACTACATTAAACGTACCATGAGCAAAAGCAATTTGCATTTTCTCTTCAAGATTTAGTGCACCAGAAATCCACTCAACATAATTAGTGAATAATGGTAGTATTAATAAGAATATAATTGATCCAATGATGTTAAATAATACGTGTGAAGCCGCTGCACGACGAGCTGTAATAGAAGCACCTAAAGAAGCTAGTACAGCTGTAATCGTTGTTCCTATATTGTCACCAAATAGAACTGGTAGAGCTCCACCTAAAGGAATTAGCCCTTCCGAATATAGTCCTTGTAAAATACCTACTGTTGCAGAGGATGATTGTACAACTACTGTAAACAATGTTCCTGCAATAACCCCTAAGATAGGATGGTCACTAAAGTTAACTGTTAAATCAATAAATGCATCCCAGTCTCGCAGGGGCTTCATGCCATCCCCCATCATTTCTAACCCGATAAATAAACCTGCAAAACCGAATAAAATTTGTCCGATATTCTGAATTGTATTCTTTTTAAAGAAGAATAAAAGGACAGCACCAAGTGCCATAATTGGGTATGAATAAGCCCCGACATCAAAACCGATAATAAATGCCGTAACCGTCGTACCAATATTGGCACCCATAATAACGCCAATTGCCTGACGCAATGTCATAAATCCTGCACTAACAAGTCCAACAGTAATAACCGTTGTCCCTGAACTAGACTGAATTAATACGGTAACAACAATCCCGACTAAAACGCCCATTAAAGGATTTGTTGTAAATCTATCTAATATTTCTCGAAGCCGATCTCCTGCTGCTTTTTGCAGACCGTCTCCCATAAACTTAATTGCAAATAAAAATAAACCTAAACCGCCCAGGAACTGGAAAATCATCGTCTGCCAATCCATTTTTTTATATTTTCACCCTTTCGATTGTTTCGACACCTATTATTTATAATTTACGCAGCAATGTAAATGTTTTTACAAATTTGAAATATAACATTTACAATCCCTTTACAATTGGTTAATAAAATGTTCATAATTTTGATGTTTACATAATAATTCACCTTTATAATAGAAGGTTATGGAAATTTTTCATTTATATTTTCTTTTAAAAAGTATTCCCGAATCAGCTTAAATAACTCAAATTGAATTTTTAAAACCTTTTTTCTATATGAATAATTTCCTCCCTAACTGAAACTGCAAGGAGCATATGCTATAATCGTATGGAAATTAGAAAGGATGTTTATCATGGCAAAAAGCTTAGTGCTAGCTGAAAAACCATCTGTAGCGCGTGATATCGCTAGAGTATTAAAATGCAGTAAAAAAGGCAACGGTTATCTTGAAGGTGATCAATATATTGTTACTTGGGCTTTGGGGCATTTAGTTACATTAGCCGATCCCGAAAGCTACGATGTGAAATATAAAACGTGGAATTTAGAGGATTTGCCGATGTTGCCAGACCGTTTAAAATTAACGGTTATTAAGCAATCCGGCAAACAATTTAATGCAGTTAAATCACAATTATTACGCAATGACGTATCGGATATTATTATTGCAACGGATGCTGGCCGTGAGGGTGAATTAGTTGCCCGTTGGATCATTGAAAAAGCAAAAGTAAAGAAACCGATTAAACGTTTATGGATTTCATCTGTTACCGACAAAGCGATTAAAGATGGGTTCAAAAATTTAAAACCAGGGAAAACATATGAAAACTTATATGCTTCCGCTGTTGCTCGATCAGAAGCAGATTGGTATATCGGTTTAAATGCTACCCGCGCTCTTACTACTCGTTTTAATGCGCAGCTGAACTGTGGCCGCGTGCAGACTCCTACTGTCGCGATTATTGCTCAGCGTGAAGAGGAAATTAAAACCTTTAAGCCGCAAACCTATTACGGAATTGAGGCGCAAACAGCAGACGATTTAAAATTAACGTGGCAGGATAAAAACGGAAATTTGCGTAGTTTTGATAAAGAAAAAATAGATGGGCTGGTTAAAAAGCTTGGCCGTCAAAATGCAGTTGTGTCAGACATTGAACGCAAATCGAAAAAATCATTTGCACCTGGTCTTTATGATTTAACAGAGCTTCAACGTGATGCCAACAAAATTTTCGGATATTCAGCAAAAGAAACATTAAATATTATGCAGAAATTGTATGAGCAGCATAAGGTGTTGACATACCCCCGAACTGATTCACGCTATTTATCAAGTGACATAGTGGCGACACTTCCTGAAAGATTAAAAGCATGTGGTGTTGGAGAATATCGTCAACTGACAAATAAGGTGCTTTCTAAACCTATAAAATCAAATAAATCCTTTGTCGATGACAGTAAAGTAAGTGACCACCATGCAATCATTCCGACTGAAGGATACGTTAACTTCTCTGCATTTAATGATAAAGAGCGAAAAATTTATGATTTAGTCGTAAAGCGTTTCTTGGCAGTATTATTCCCTGCATTTGAATATGAACAGCTGACTCTTCGTGCAAAAATTGGGGATGAAAGTTTTATTGCTCATGGAAAAACGATTCTTTCGAGTGGTTGGAAAGAGGTATATGAGAATCGTTTCGATGATGAAGAAAATACCGATGATGTAAAAGAACAAATTTTGCCTCGCATTGAAAAAGGTCAAACCTTAAATGTGAAATTGATTGCCCAGACTTCTGGCCAGACAAAGCCACCAGCACGTTTTACCGAGGCAACCTTACTTTCAGCAATGGAAAACCCAGTAAAATATATGGGTACTCAAAATAAACAATTAGCTGAAACATTGAAGTCAACTGGTGGTCTCGGAACAGTTGCGACACGTGCTGATATTATTGATAAATTATTTAATTCATTTTTAATTGAAAAACGCGTCGGCAAAGAAATTTACATTACTTCTAAAGGTCGTCAATTACTTGATTTAGTTCCGGAAGAATTAAAATCCCCTGCCCTTACCGCAGAATGGGAAATGAAACTTGAGCAAATTGCAAATGGAAAATTGAAAAAAGAAGTATTTATTTCTGAAATGAAAAATTATACAAAAGAAATCGTTTCTGAAATAAAGGCAAGCGATAAAAAATATAAACATGATAACATTTCCACAAAATCTTGCCCTGACTGTGGAAAACCGATGCTTGAAGTAAACGGTAAAAAAGGCAAAATGCTTGTTTGTCAGGATCGAGAATGTGGACATCGCAAAAATGTATCCCGCGTTACAAACGCTCGTTGTCCACAATGTCATAAAAAGCTGGAGTTACGTGGTGAAGGCGAAGGACAAATTTTTGTGTGTAAATGTGGATATCGCGAAAAGTTATCCACTTTCCAACAACGCCGCAGCAAAGAATCGAAAGGAAAAGTGGATAAACGTACTGTACAAAAGTATTTAAAACAGCAAAATCAAGAAGAGCCTGTGAATAACGCATTAGCAGAAGCATTAAAAGGGCTGAAATTTGATTAAGCTAAATTATTTTTCTGTATAGAAAATTTGTACCTGTCGCTTCGCTTTCGGTACAGATAATTTGTACCTGTCGCTTCGCTTTCGGTACAGATAAGTGGCCCTCTCATCCTTTTATGAGAGGGCCACTTTTTGCTTGCTATTTTCTTATAAATCTTTTATCTATAAAATTCGGGATTTCCTCAAAAGGTATCGGCTTACTAAAAAGATAACCTTGAATATTATAACAACCAAGTTTTTCTAGATATAATAACTGACATTCTTCCTCTACTCCTTCAGCAATTATCCCTTTATCTAAACTATTTGCCATTGAAATAATAGTATGTACAATCGCTTCCTGACCTGAAGCATTTATATTTTGTATAAATGATCGGTCAATTTTGAGTGTATTAATAGGAAGCACCCCTAAATAATTTAGAGATGAATAGCCTGTACCAAAGTCATCAAGAAACACTTCAATCCCCAGTTCCTTCAATTGAAGAAGCTTTTCAATAGTTCTCTCTATATTCTTCATCATAATACTTTCAGTTAATTCTATTTTGAGTAATTTTGGATCAAAGTTAGTCTCATTTAATATCTTTATAAGTTTACTAAGAAACAGTTCATCTTCAAATTGCTTTGTTGATACATTTACTGATAAATAAGCCGAAACATCACAGTTCCTATATAATTCATTAAACTCTATACAAGCCTTATGAAAAACCCACTCACCTAATGGGATGATAAGCCCCGATTCCTCTGCTATTGGAATAAACTCAGATGGGGAAATTGTTCCTAATGTTGGGTCATTCCATCTTAAAAGAGCTTCAAACCCTACAATACTTTTATCTCTAATATCTATAATAGGTTGATAGTGTAATGTCATGGAATCTTTGTATAAAGCTTGACGCAAAGCTTGTAATACATCTAATTTCCTACATAATTCTTCTGAAAAGTCAGCTTTATAGAATTTATATGTGTTTTTACTATCTCTTTTAGCTGCATTTAGCGCTTGATCTGCGTAAGTAATTAGCCGTTCCGTCACAGTGGTATGATCTGGAAAAATACTTATTCCAATACTCGCTGTAAGGACATAACACCTTTCTCCTAAATAGATTGGATTTAGTATCGCATCAATAAGCTTTCGAGCTTCTGTTTCAACTTCTTTAATATCGTCTATATCTTGCAATAAGATAATAAACTCATCTCCACCTAGCCTTGAAACGATATCTCCCTTTTTTAAAGTATCTTTTAAACGTTTTGCCACAATCGTTAATACTTTGTCTCCTACAGTATGGCCAAGTGTGTCGTTTATCGACTTGAATTCGTCAAGATCAAAGAAAAGAATAGCAATTTTTTTGTTTTCCTTCTTTGCATTTAAAATTGCTTTATCTAAAAGCTGTTCAAATAGTCTGCGATTTGGTAAATCGGTTAGTTCATCATGAAACGCCATAAATTCTAATTTTTCTTCTGCCAATCGCCGTTGATGAATGTCTACAACAACCCCATTAAGTTTAACTAAATCTCCTGATTCATTTAATATTGGCGTTGTATAATTTGATACCCACTTTATATTTTGATTAGCATCAATAATTCGATACTCCAACTTTAATGTCTGCCTGTCAGCTGCTAATTTAGGCTGCATGTTTTCAACATAAGCAACATCATCAGGATGGATAACCTCTTTCCATAAATCGGGATTTTCTGTAAATTCTTCTTGAGAGTATCCATAAATTTTCTTACAAGCAGAAGAAATTTGATATACCACTTCATGTTCAAAATCTGTTGACCATACACATACATCGATGCTATTAAAAATACTTTCTAAGTCTATTTTTGTCCTTTCAAGCTCACCTTGCATAAAGTTTTTTTCTGTTATATCTTTAACAATACCCGCAACACCTAAAACCTGATTCCCTACAATTATAGGTACTGAAGTTCCGTACAATTCGATAACAGCACCTGTTTTATGTTTAATTGAAACTTCGAAGCTTTTTATTTTTTCATTTGTTAGTACATCTATAAATAACTCGTTCATAGACTCTTTGAATTCATCAACTATTAAATCAAGAAAAGAAAGTTTAGAAAACTCCTCCTTCGAATACCCCGTTAAGTCCTTTGCCATTTGGTTAATTAGAATAAATTGTCCGTTTCTGTCTATTGCGTAACATGGATCTGGATTAAATTTGAAAAGGGATTTATAAATTGCGAATAAGGTATTTAGATCATCAAAAATAGAGTTCATCTATGCTGCCTCACTTTAATTTAATAGTATTAAATCAGTATTTCAAACCATACAAAAAATCATATAAAGGTAGGTCTTTTGATACAAATTGTATTTTATATTATCTTAAAATTCAATAAGTTTTTACTATTAATAAGGTAATTATTTTAAATATTTTATAAATCAATCAATAATCTGATAATATTTTAAAGGAGAAGTTAAATAATAAAATTTCCACCCCTACCCAACCGCCATAAAAATCGCTTTCCCCTTCCCTCGGTCTAATAAAATATCATATTGAAACTAATAGCATACTTTAAAACTATTAAATACAGTATGGAATCAAAGAATAAGCAACTTAATGTAAAAATTTACTTGTTCTTACACTACTAGGTTGACTCTCTATAAATTCATGTTATCCTTGTTACTAAATTAGCATCCCCTCTATGAGGATTAAAGGAAGCTTATCTATGTATTTCTTAAACATATAATTTTAATTGAGGGGTAAAATCATGAACAAAAAAATTAGATTAGAGCTTTTAATGATTATAGTAGGCTCTTTTATTTTTTCGGTAGCTATCAATATATTTGTAATTCCAAATAATTTCGGAGAAGGAGGAGTAACGGGCACTACCATTATTTTGTACTACTTATACGAATGGTCCCCTGGTCTAGTTAGTTTCATTTTAAATGGACTATTAATAGCGGTTGGATATAAGTTTTTAGATAAAAAAACAACTATTTATACAATTATTGCAGTTATAGCAATATCTTTATTTTTGCATTTCACTGAGAACTGGACAATTCAATCAAACCAAGATATACTTAACGCTTTATTTGGTGGAGTTATTGTAGGAGTTGGACTTGGTCTTATTTTACGTTCAGGAGGAACTATTGCGGGTTCAACGATACTGGCAAAAATTACTCAAAAATATTTAGGATGGAGTGTAAGTTACGGACTTTTATTTTTTGATTTAGTTGTGGTGTTTTGTTCTTATTTTATTATTGGAATGGAAAAGTTAATGTTCACCATTTTAATGTTATACATAGCTACTAAAGTTATGGACTTTATCATCGAAGGTTTAAATACAAAAAAGGCCGTAACTATCATTACTAAAAATCCAGACGAAATAGCAAAACAAGTCAATGAACAAATAAACAGAGGCGTTACTGTATTTAATGGATATGGTTTTTACACAAAAAATTCAAAAGAAATTCTTTATGTTATTATCAACAAACAACAATTAGTGGAACTGAAGAATATTATAAAATCAATTGACCAAACGGCATTTGTCACTATACATGATGTTAGAGATGTATTTGGTAAAGGGTTCGTAGATATTAACAAAAATTAATATAGAAATCCCATACCTATTTAAGACTAAAAATATTGAAATTCAAATTAAGCCATGCCTACAAAATACTGTAAGCATGGCTTTCGTCTCAAATGTATATCTTGGTTTGATGCAGTTTTAATTATTTACCTTTTCCATTACTGCAAAGTAATTATCTTCAGTATCTGCAAAATTAAATACTCTTCCGGAAGGCATATTTACAATTTCTCCAACTGTTACATTTTTATTTGATAGATTACTGTATAGCAGCTCCAGGTTTTCCGTGAAAAACATTAAAGAAGGTGTACCAAGATTTAATTCAGGCTCCATTTTTGCAACAAGTTCCTTATTATGCAGGATAATGCTTGTTTCTGCATCCCTTGCTGGAGCAATTTCAATCCATCTCATACCTTGTCCATTATCTTCTTCAGAGATGACTAAAAACCCCACCTTTTCCGTCCAAAAACTTACTGCCTCATCCTGGTTATTAACGTACAACATAATTTGACCGACCTTACTAATCATAAACTTCCCCACCCCTTATATTAGTATTAATGCCAAACCTTCCCCTTTATCAAAGTTGTTCATATCTTATGTCAATTACTTGATAAAAGAATGTTTTGGGTAACAGATAATTCCCCGCATCAATATAGGATTTTTCACTGTTTTATTAATTATTCTTTAAGGGGGTGAGAAATTCCTTTACAACACTTTAATTACACTATTTGCAAATCATAAATTCTCTCTTCTTTTTTGAATAAAGAGATTCATTTCTTCTATATCACGTTTTTGAAGAAGTAAAGCAATCCCCCAACTAATAATGTAAATAACAACAATTGAAATCAAAAGACTTATGATAGTGGCAATACTCGTAACGTCATACCATTCCCCAATATTCCCAGCAGCAAACACACAAATGGTTACGACAATAAAGTGAATAAATAGTTGTAATGTAAAACTAAAGCGTTCTGTTTTAAAAATGAGTGAAATCAAACCGATGACAATACCAAGAATGGCAGCAATAATAACTTGTTCAAACAATTCTTTCCCTGTTATCGGAGCGTTTGAATCAGCTAAAAGATTAAATGTCACTATTGTGTATGATGAACTTAATCCAATTAACAATCCAATTATGGCAAACCGTATAATCTTTATCATTTTAATCTCTCCCTATACCTAATCGTTTTTTCAAGCCTTTAAAATATTTGCGGCTTACATGAACTGATGATTCATCATCTAAAATTATTTCCGTCGAACCAATGCGACCCATTTGAATTGAGGCGATTTTATCCATATTGACGAGCATAGATTTGCTTACTCGAACAAAATCATGTGACAGCATCGTTTCCAGCTCGTAAAGCTTTCTCTTCGATTCAAATTCATGCCCTATCGTTTGCAAATAAACCTTCGCTCCTTCTGCATAGATAAAATAAATGTCTTTGACTTTGAGCATATGAATTTCTTGCTGTAAATAGCCATCAATGACCTTCGTTGTCTGTACTTCTTGTAATTGTTTCATCAGTTCCTCGATTTGTTCATTATATTGTTTTGCACATATATGAACTTCAGTTTCTTGATATTTCTCGTCAATCATTAATTGAATTTTCATAACTGCCTCCTTCCTTCATTGTTACTGTAACATATGATTTTGTAAGTTTTTCTCTTTGCTTAATAAGTGGTAAAAAAGTGGATATAAGCGGTTTAGTTTATCAAATCAAAATAAAATATGTACGGAGATTTTAGCATTCGTGAAATATAGGTGGACTTAAAGAAAGAGGAACCTGTGAATAACATCTCAAATGCTTGAGGTTATTGTATGTGCATTTTCATCCATAAGCTCCCTATTCTTTATAATTACTATTACAACAAAAAATCCCTGCTCACCTCTAAGTTTAAAGCAGGGGTATTTCTATGCATTCAATTATAAGGACTTAATGAAATCAATACATTAATAGGAGTTTTAAATTGTCCCTTTTTCTAGATTCATGTTGCAGAAGTTCGGCTTTTAATACTATACATTGCTTGGTTAAGTCTTGTTATACCTTCTTCTATTTCTCCATTTGTCAGATGGCCAAACCCTAAAATAATCCGATTCTTATGTTTCCCTTTTTCTATAGCATGGTCTTCTACCGGATATATTTTAACGCCAAACACTTCAATTTCATCGAGTAAGTCTTTTGAAAAATGACATTCTTTCCATTCAACTATTAGATGCAAACCAGTTGAATAACCGCAAATTTTTATATTATTAGAAAAGGTCGTTTTTAAACAATGAATTAGGAAGTCTCTTCTTTTTTTATAAATCTTCTTCATTTTCATAATATGTCTTTCCAAATGCCCTTCTTCAATAAAACGAGCAAGGATAAGCTGATCCATAGAGGGTGTATGTAAATCTGAAAACCATTTTAATTTACGGCACTTTTCAATAAGATGTGATGGAAGAATTACATACCCCATTCTAAGAGCTGGTGATAGGATTTTACTAAAAGAACCGATATATAACACACGTTCTGGATCCAACCCCTGCAACGAACTTACAGGTGGGCCTTCGTATCGAAACTCACTGTCATAATCATCTTCAACAAGATAGCAACTCGTTTTTCGTGAATAGTTTATCAACTGGATACGTCGTTGAATCGGTAATACTCCGCCCAAAGGATACTGATGGGAAGGGGTAACAAAGACTAATTTCGGACTAATATGTGATGGAAGCAGCGACGTCTTTATCCCATATTCATCAACCGGTATTGGATAAAGGCTAGAACCTAAAGCTTTAAAAATTGTTTGTATATCACTTGTTATAGGATCCTCAATAATTACTGAATCCTCTGTGGATAAAAGTAATTTCGAAACAAGTGTTAAGGCTTGCGTTGCGCCAGAAGTAACGACAATTTGTTCTGGATGACAAACAACCCCTCGTGTTTTTAGTAAATAACGGGATAAAACTTGCCTCAGTTCATAACGCCCTTCCGGAACATCATATCCAAATGTTGAAGGTGCTGCTTCATTCCATATGGCTAGTGACAACCTTGCCCAAATCTTACGTGGAAATAAGTCCAATGCTGGTATTCCAGAGCGAAAGTTGATCATGTTATGACCTTTATTTTTGTCTTCACCCCAATCTGTAGAATGAAATGAAGGAATTCCACCATGTTCCTTTAAAAAAGCTCCATCAGCGACAAATGTTCCTGAACCCATTTGTGAAACTAAGAAACCTTCAGCCAATAATTGATCATAAGCTTCTAAAATTACATTCCTTGATACTTTTAACTCTGAAGCTAGCTCCCGTGTTGAAGGTAGTTTTTCCCCTGATTGTAGGTCCCCATTTAAAATTAGCACTCGTATTTGCTCATAAACTTGTCTAATTAAAGGTATATCCAATGACCGATCAATAGTTATCCATAGCATATGTATATCCCCCCTTCACAAAATTGGCACCATCAAAAGATATAAAAAGTGGCACTAATATAAACCATTTTACCATGATAAGGTAAATACAAATAGAAAGGAGTAAACCTATTGAACGAAAATTTAGTCCCAAGTTTGAAAATTATGTTAGCAATGATTATTGTAGGAAGTTCAGTAATAGTAGGAAAATTGATTGTGCAGAGTTTCCCAGTATTCTTAGGAGCTGAATTAAGATTCCTTATCGCAACGATTATTTTAGTCCCTTTAATGATAATACTTGAAGGATTCCCTTCTATTAGTAAACAGGATTTATTGATTCTATTTTTACAAGCATTTTTTGGTGTATTTTTATTTAATATCTTTATGTTATATGGACTGACAATAACTACGGCAATGGAGGGTGGAATTATTACAAGTACAGCTCCTGCAATCACAGGGGCAATTGCCTTCCTTTTCCTAAAGGAAAAATTGGGCAAAAATGTAATATTAGCAATTTCACTTGCCATTTTCGGCACATTAATAATTAATTTTACCGAATCTATTTCAACGGTTGGAAATTCCTCATTAATAGGAAACTTACTTATTTTCTGCTCGGTTATATGTGAATCTTTGTTTATTATATTTGGGAAGTTTGTTGCAGAGCGAGTTAGCCCCCTTGCTATTTCTACAATCGTGAGTATTTTTGGGGCTGTCTTATTTTTACCATTTTCCCTCTATGAAGGCAGTCAGTTTAACTTTGGAGAAGTATCCGTTTTAGAATGGGGATTAGTATTCTATTCAGGTATCGTTGTAACCGTCATTGCCTTTATTCTTATGTACCAGGGGGTTTCAAAAATTCCTGCAAGTACTGTAGGCGTATTAACATGTGTTTTACCAATAAGCAGTGTCATACTTTCAATAGTTATTTTAGGGGAAAAAATGACTTTTACCCACCTGATAGGAATATGTTTAATATTAATAGCCATTTACTTGATTGCAAGACCCGAGAAACAAAATAATTTAAGAAATTAGGATTTTCAATTAAATTGCTACATTAACAATAAAGTATTTAAAACGTCCATTAGTCCTATTCAGCAAGAGAACCGATTGTTTAATAGGCATTAAAAAGAACACAATAGCTCTCATCTTATTTTAAATAGCTGAGAACATTTTGTGTTCTTATTTGATTAAGAATATAAGGGCTCTTTTTACAATTAATCCTATAAAAACACCCGGGAGGACCAATACCATTGGTAAAAAAACTGGCCCAAACAAAACCCCAAAAATTGTAATTTTTGCAGAATAAATTATACCAATAGTTACTAAATACGCTGCAAATACAAATGGAAGAAAAGAAAATGGGCTTTTTCCTCCGCCAGCATCTTTAAAGGCATCCCACATCGAAAAAAAGTATAAGCATGGATAAAACATTAGCCACTGATAGTTGGTTTCTTTAATGGAAGAAAGAATATCCCCTTGGAAACTTAAAAGGATTGCTATGTTTAAGTTAGCCTGTATATTTATCAAAAGTTCTAATAAGATTAAGGTTATACCTTTTATATATTTTCGATTCAAAAGTTGTCCAAACCCTGGTAAGGCTATAGACCAGAGTAATGTTTCAATCGAATTTTTACTCATACTATTAACCTACTCCCTAATTCTTAAAAACACTATCCCCTTGCTAATCCTTTATGATTTGGAACCTGTGGAGGCTGTTCCATCCATTCGTGTTTAATCATAAGATTCAAACCATCTTTCGCATATTGAGCACTTTCTGCTGTTAAACGGACATATGATGTCGATATGTCATTTCGTAAACTTGCTGCTGAAGCTGTTGCGTAGTTAGAAATGCTTGATTGTATTAACAATGATGCATGAAACATTATTAATTTATCCGAAAAGGGTGAGATAGTCGACTCTGTTACTTCTAGATCCCAAGGCATTGGAGCAGGAAGGGAATTATTCGTTAACAGTGATGCAAAAACTTGAATATGTTTTTTTGCTATCTCTGAACCTCTGAGACAATATTCACGAACCTTCTTTGACTTTGCTACTTGAGAAAGACCTGCTATAAGTATTTCCCCCACTGTATTTGTTTCAATATTTATTTGAATATGTGTAATCTCTATGACATTTAAAGGTCTATTATTTATATTTAATACTCCACCTAAATAACTTTTTTTGTCGATAAAATCAATCTCATTTGAGGCTGAAACATAAGGTGGTTTTACAAATAACCCCTTTGATAACAAAACATCAGTTACTTTATTATAAAGGTCTGTGGAAGTTGTATAGCTTGACTTAAAAAATTACGGACATCGGACTGTGCGGCAGTCGCCAAAGCCACACCATAAATCGATAAACCAACCTTAGCCATATTTTTAAGATAATATAGATAAAACGCATCAGAATATAGACGAGGAGCTGTTGGATTTACATCTTCATTAGTAAAAGCAACTGGAATTTGCCGGTGGTCTTTTTCTAGAATTGATTTGCTTATATTTAAGTTATTTTGTGATATATCGAGTGCGAATTCTAAAACGGACTTAACATCATCATCGTCAACATTTGCTAGGAAATATTGCAGAACACATATTGACAAACTGTTGTTCTGACAACTACTCCAAATTACCGAAATTTCGGAAGATGTTAATCTTGAATTTAAATCTCCCTGCATATAATCCCCCCAAAAATCAGATAATTTTATTATTAGATAATAAGTGAAATATATTCAGAATAAAAAATGAAATTTATTATGGAAGATTCCATAAGTAATTCCTATTTAAAAAGTATTCCCTCCGAAGTATGGTAATAAGCTACTTCCATTTTCAGATACTAAAATATTTCTAAAAGATGGAACCCAAGCTTATTATTCAACATCGTGAATTTAACCCTGTATCGAATTCAGCAAACGATTGGTACTCATGAAATGTTTTTTATGATAAATTAAACACCTTAAATTTACCTCGTCCTAAAATCGGGACGAGGTTATGCGTGTTTAATATAAAATATCTATCGTCTTCTATATCATTCACTTGTTAAGCCACTACATCCGACTTTCTCAGCCGGTAAATGGCTGCCATACTAATTATGGCAATGAAAAACAGATTCATAATGAAAAACAATAGATGGTTGCTTATGGATAAAATGCCTGTTTGACTGAGTACTCCCATTCCAATAGTTAGTAAGGAATGGGGAAAAAACATACCCAAATCAATAACGTACATGCCCAGGCCAATAATAGCTGCGCAAAAGCCGATGCCAATAGGAACGGCAAAGCTGCGAATACACATGGACAGTGCTAATTGCAGTACACTAATCGATAAAGCTGATATCCAGCCTCTAACAAGCCATCCAAGTAGTTCCTGAGGCAGCTCAGAGGGTAATCCTATTAGTCTCCCTCCTAAGAAATACAATAGAAAAAATAATACTTGAACGAACATTAGCAGTACACCAACTACGATCAGTTTAGAGAAAAAAATACTGGCTGCCGATACAGGTGCGGTCATGATCATATTCCAGTTCTTATTAAAATGTTCTAATCTCCACAAGTATGCACAGCAAATAGCAATAAGAATAGGAAAGAAAAATTCACCATAAAACAAAGCTACTTGAGACCATAAACTATACCATTCTTTTTTTAATACACCTTGATTCATAGTAAAGTTGAAGCTTCCTATTAATACACTTATAATCGGTAAAATTATTATGATCATCCACATACGGGAATGGCGTAGTTTAATCCATTCAGCAGAAACACAACGTTTTAACATTATTCACCCTCCTTATACCTCTTTCCTTGATAAATGGAAGTTTCCAACTAGATATAAAATACTTCCAGCAACAATCACAATAAGCATCATAGGAAGTAATGCATGTATATCTCGAACTATAAAATCTAGTTTCTCGCTTTTAAAGCTTTGTGCAACTGGGCTTAGTTTTGAAAAGTAGGACCATATAAACATCCCGCGTATTCCAGTAGGCATTAAATCTGCTGTCATGCCAATAAAGCCACCAATCATACCAAGAGATATTGCAAATGCTTGGTTTTTCCACATCATTGATATCCATAGCTGCAGTGCTATTACTGCCATACTTGTCAAATATATTCCTGCAAAAAACCAAATAAGCAAGGATGTTGGAACCGAATTTTCAAACCCATTTACTATGCCAAACACAGCGATGGCAAGTACTTGTAATGTACAAGCCCATAACATCAAAATACATGCGCAAATATACTTTGCTGCATAAATTTGTCCCGGATTTACAGAAAGGGTCAACAATAATTTCAATGTATTGCCTTTATGTTCCGTATCACAAATCCGAGAAACACAAACTGATACAAGAATGGGGAATATAAGTCCATTCATAGAAGCAAACATTACAATCAGTGCCTCCCAATTCGCATTATGAGGATTTATTGAGATCGACCTACTTATCCCCATGAATAAAAAAGCAACTTCTACCAACAGGAATAATGTCACCATCAAGAACAAGCGTCTATGCCGAAACTTATAGAATTCAAGACTAATCGCTTTCACTATAGGCTCTTCTCCTTTCCAGTTAAATCAAGGAAAATATCCTCTAAGCTTTTCTTATTTTCTTCAATACGTAATACATCGATGTTGGCAGTAACTAAGCTTCTATTCGCCTGTATTATCTCTTCATCCATTAAGTTTTCAAATACTAAACTATCTCCTCGTTGCATCGAATAAAAACCCTTTGAATAAAGAAGCTCCTGAGCAAGCTTATTGTTTCTCGTTTTGATCATAATTGTTGAATGGCTTTTATCTTTCAATTCAGCCATGCTTCCTTGGAACATCATCCTTCCATTGTTGATGATGCCTACTGATGTTGCAATTTGCTCAATTTCTGTAAGTAAGTGGCTAGAAATAAGTACTGTTATTCCATAACGTTCGGGTAAAGATTTAATTAACTCGCGTATTTCGCCAATACCTGCCGGATCAAGACCATTTGTTGGTTCATCCAGTATTAAAAGCTTCGGAAATGACATCAACGCCATGGCAATCCCTAAACGCTGTTTCATCCCAAGGGAATACTGGTTCACCTTTTTATCAATTTGTTTATCCAAACGAACAATTTTCAAGGCTTCCATTACATTTTTTTCAGGAACTTCTCGTAACCTTTGTACAATGCGCATATTCTCAAGTCCTGTAAGATGTCCGTAATAGGATGGTGATTCAATAAGTGAGCCTGTTTGACTTAAAATTAGACGCCTGTTTTTATTAAATTCCTTTCCAAAAACCGATACGATGCCATTATTAGGGCGAGTCAACCCTAAAATCATTTTCAATGTAGTAGACTTCCCTGCCCCATTAGGACCAAGAAATCCATAGATTTCCCCTTCTTCAACAGAGATATTTAAATCTTCCACACAATATTTGCCTTGGTACCTTTTAGAAAGATTGTGGGTTGAAACAATTTGTTTCATATTCGCTTCCTCCAATTTCTCTTTTGTCAAAGATTAACAAGACAACATTTCTATAAACTGACAACAACCTTACGTCAACCTTAAATCAAATAAATAACCAGGATTATCATGTGGAAAAAAGAAAAAGAAATATATAATTATTATTGGTGATGTTATATGGATGATATAAAAAATAAGAAACTACTAATTGTAGACGATGAAAAAGAAATCAGAAACATATTAGATGAATTTTTAAGAAAAGAAGGATTTAATCGTATTTTCCACGCTGCTACTTGTGAAGAAGCATTACAGGTTTGTCAGACGGTAAAACCAGATATTGCAATTTTAGATGTTATGCTGCCTGACGGAGATGGCTTTTCCCTTTTGACTTCTATACGACAAATATCAAATTTTCCGGTTCTTTTTTTATCTGCAAGAGGAGAAGATGAAGATCGTTTATTAGGACTTGGACTCGGTGCTGATGATTATATAGTAAAACCTTTCTTACCCCGTGAGCTATTCCTTCGACTAACAGCAGTTTTGCGAAGGGTATATTCACAGCCTATGAGGGATGAGCCACCTATCTTTAATTTGGGTAACCGCATCATCGATCTTGGAAGCGGCACTGTTCAGTACAAAGAAAATGAATTTTCTTTAACAGCAAAGGAATTTGCATTACTTTTCAAACTTTATGAAAACCGGAACCGTATCGTAACAAGTGATGCACTTTGCCAAGCAGTATGGGGAGATGATTACTACGGTTTTGAAAACACTTTGATGGTCCATATACGCCGAATCCGAGAAAAGATTGAGGCGGATCCTTCCAATCCGGAATTTTTGCTTACCATTCGGGGGTTAGGATACAAGCTAATGGTAAAGGAAGGGTTAACATGAAAGGTACAGTACGTATTTTAAAGCGATTTATTGGTGCAACAATGTTAATCTCTGCTTTTCTAGTAGTTTTCAACTTTATACTTTTAGGCTTTTGGTTAGTTAAAGGTATGACTGGTGTGCAATCTCCTGCTTCTATTGTTCAGGATGTTGCAGAAAATTTAAATCGCCCATCAAATAATACTCCTTATTCATTAGATTCTTCAGTTATAAAATTACTTGATCAGAATCATGCATGGGCAATGCTCATCGACGATAATACCGGTTATATAGCATGGGATTATATGATCCCCAAAGAACTTCCTGACCAATATTCTTTGACAGACATAGCTAAATTTACAAAAAACTATTTAGAAGATTACCCTGTTTTTGTATGGGAACACAATGATGGATTGGTAGTTGTTGGCTATCCTAAAAAAAGCTTGGCAAAATATGAATATATACTTCCAGTAGCTTGGGTTTCTTCTTTACCGTTAAGGATGGCCGTTTTGCTGCTTATAAATATTGTAGTAGCGCTACTTTTATCGCTTCTTATCGGCTATAGACTCGTTCACTCTATCCGACCGTTAACACAAGGTATACAGGCACTTGCTGAAGATAGAGAAACTTTTATAGAACCAAAAGGAATTTTGGCTGATCTTGCACAAAGTGTGAACCGAGCATCTACTTTATTACGGAAAAAGAATGAAAGTTTGAAAAGCAGGGATGAAGCCCGTTCAAACTGGATTGCAGGTATTTCACACGACATCCGAACCCCTCTTTCAATGGTGCTAGGCTATTCCAGTAATCTTGAGGAGAATTGCGATATCCCAGCTCAACAAAGACGCCAGGCGGGAATTATTCGGCAGCAAGGAGAATATTTACGATCTCTTGTCAGTGATTTAAACCTAGTTTCAATGCTTGAATATGAAATGCAGCCGCTTAACAAAAAGCTAATCCGCACCTCAGTTTTAATAAGACAAATTGCAACTGAATTTCTAAATAACGGTTTAGATGAACGCTTTATATTAGAAGTAGACAATTTAGACGAAAATGTTAAAGTCAATGGAGATGAACGACTGCTGACACGTGCTATTAATAACCTAATACAAAACAGCATTAATCATAATCCTGATGGTTGTTTGATACGCCTACAGACAACCTTTGATGAAAGCAATAATTCTTGTAGTTTCATTATTGCTGATAATGGCAAAGGCATTTCCCAAAGTGAAATTCCAAGTTTATTAGATTTACCTTATTCATCTAAAAGAAAACATCCACGTAACAATGGACATGGGTTGGGACTACCAATGGTTGAAAGAATTGCAAAGGCTCATCAAGGACATTTGATTTTATCAAGTGATATAGGAAAAGGTTTTAGAGCAGAGCTTGTACTACCTGTAAATGATAATTGATGATTATAAGTTTGTATAATGCTTTAGCCGTTATAAGCATTGAAAAAATGGATTATAATTCTCCCTTATTTGAACGCATTATCCTTATCAATCTAGAAGAATTTAATTTTTACGTCGAACAGGTCTTTAAAAAATTAAAGTAATCAAGATTTAAAAAGCTGCGTCTCAAAAGGCTATAGAAAAAAGCAGAAATGTTGTTAAATCAACGTTTCTGCTTCAGTTTTTAATATACAAGTAAGCTATGCGACAATATTAAACTTATTATTCTTCTATCAAATCATTATATCTAATCATTGAACTGCATTTATAATCGCTACATTCAAAATAATAGGGTTGTTCCGATTCTTTTGTAGTAATTTTCACCTTGTATCGATATGGAAATCCATCACCCTTTGTATACTCTCCTACTTCCACTGAAAGTATGTTTTCGCCATCAAGATTTAACGCTTTATATGCACTGGAAGCACCAGTAAGTAACAATTGCTTCTGATGAAAATCCGCATGTTTTTGGCTATTAAAATATACCGCCGAACCTATTACAACAATAAAAAGCAAACAGAGAGATGTTATCACGGCTGTATATAAATAATGGAAGTTTTTCATAACCATACCCTTTAAAAAGAGAAAAACAAGGATTGTGAAAATAGCATACATTATAGTAAATAAGATAGTCGTCTTATTGCTAAAACGCATTTGATAGATAAATATAATAAAAGCATATATGATAATTAACCCTACCCATATTGGAATAAGCTTCGGATCTTTTTCTTTTGCCATATACAATCCTCCCGTAAAACTCTTTCCCTATGAAAATGGAATTTAGTTAAAATAAAACTAAATGCCTAAGGATATCTATTGAATATTTAGCTTCACCATAGAAATAATAGACTGATTAGTGACATAATCAAAATTTTTAACTTTACTACTAACGCCTAAAGTTTGTACACTAATTAATTTTGAAGTGGAAGTCCTTCTATTATTCTAATATTAAAGAATAGAGTCCACTACTTTAAAGAAAACATTAACGCTCCGGGTTTTATCCACAGTTTTTGTAAAGCAAGTGGCTATAAACATATATATCTATGTCAATATTTAAAAACTATTTAATTTTACATTATCATTATCTCCTTTATAATACCAATCGTATTATCAAATATTAATTCTATGGGGGAAAATTGAAATATAAATTCTGTAAATCTATATTAAACTCATTTAAATTTCGACAATGTTTCTTAGTTTTTCTAAAAAGGGCTTTTTTTATAAATCTGTTTTGTTTGTATTACTTTTTTTATTAATTTATTCCTAGTGTTCAGTAACAAAAAAGACCATAAAAAGCCTATTCACACACTAATCCCCAAACAACCCTTCAGGTGCAGGAATTGCCTTTTCTGCTTTACGGCTAACTTCTTCCCACTGTTCCCAAACAGCAATGCGATTTTTTATCGTTTTGATTGCTATGTCATAGACAAAACTTCCGAGAATCAGACGAAGTGGTGGATTTTCACTATTCACCAATTTTAAAATAGCTTCGGCTGCTAGGCGAGGATCACTATCAACTGAGCCTTCTGAATGTTGTTTCGCCAGTTCTTCTTTCACCGGGTTATAAGCATCTAACGGTTGGCTAGTTTTCATTTTCACATAAAGATTTGTCCAGTATCCCCCTGGTTCAACAATGGTCAGTTTCACTCCAAAGTGAGCAGCTTCTTGCGCTAAAGCCTCACTCATCCCCTCTAAAGCAAATTTACTTGCACTGTATACGCCACTCATTGGCCCTGAAAGTACTCCACCAATACTAGAGATTTGAATAATATGTCCAGAGCGTTGTTTTCGTAAGTAGGGCATAGCCGCCTGACACACCCAAAGAGCACCAAAGAAATTTGTTTCAAGCTGACTTCTAGCCTCCTCCTCACTTTGTTCCTCTATCATCCCTAACACCATGTTTCCTGCATTATTGATTACTATATCAAGCCTCCCGAAATGTTCGAATGCCTTAGTAACTGTATCGAAAACCGCACTTCGATCTGTAACATCCAATTTCAATGGAAGAAGAGCTTCCTGATACTGATTCATCAACTCATTAAGCTTATCAATATTTCTAGCAACTGCTACAACTTGATCACCTGTTTCCAATGCAGCCTTTGTAAACTCATACCCCAGCCCACTACTTGCACCAGTAATAAACCACACACGATTATTTTTAATATTTATCATCATTAAACATCCTCTCATTTAGAATTCTAATCTATGCATTTTTTGTCATTTTATACTTTCTTATTTATAATCCCTTCCATCTAAAACAAAATAAACAATCATGAGTTTTTTACACCCAACCCTGGCATGAAAATAAGTACCTTCGGTTCATAATGGTAATGACACAAACAGGATGTAAGACGTGGCTTTTTTTGGTGGCTTTGACCCTGTAAAATAAACTGTTTGAGTGAATTTGGTGTTCAACCCTTTGTTAGCTCCACTTGATAGTAGGATGACTACGTACAGAAAAATGCTTATCTTCAAATTCACTCACTGTTTGTGATCTTAATGAATCGGAGTGATTTCATGGAAGTATTTATTGAGAAGTGTGCAGGTTTAGACGTACATTCAGAAACGATTGTAGCTTGTGTTATTAAAGGTAATCATGAAGACGAAATGTATATAGAGACCGAAACATTTCCAACACTCACAAAAGATTTATTTAGGCTTTTAAAATGGTTAGAGGGACATGAAGTTACACATATTGCAATGGAAAGTACGGGTGTGTATTGGAAACCTGTATTTAACATCTTAGAAGATTTCTTTGATATCACGTTAGCTAATGCCCAGCGAATTAAAAATGTACCCGGAAGAAAAACAGATGTTTCAGATGCAGAATGGATAGCGAAGTTATTACGTCATGGTTTGATAGAAAAGAGCTTTGTTCCCCCTGTAAATATTCGTGAACTCCGAGATTTAACGAGACTACGTAAAAAGTGGATTAGTCATTTAGTTTCAGAGAAAAATCGAATCCAAAAGGTATTAGAAAGTTCAAATGTCAAACTAAGTACAGTAATCTCGGATGTATTTGGTGTATCAGGTCGAAAACTATTAAATCGATTAATTGAACAAGGCTATGTCGACGAAACGGATGTAGAAAAAGATATTCATGGGAAGTTGATTCCGAAAAAGCAATGGATTACAGATTCCTTATTTGGAACAATAAATGAGCATCAAATCTTCCTGATTCGTCAGTCCTGGCAACATATTCAATACTTAGAAACCTTAATTTCAGAAATCGAAGAACGGGTGGATCAACTACTTCAAAATTATCAAGAAGAACTACAGTTGTTAATTACCATACCAGGAATAAGTAAAGATACTGCAGCTGTAATTATTGCAGAAATAGGAGTAGAAATGGAACAGTTCCCGACATCTCAACATCTTGCATCATGGGCAGGAGTTTCACCAGGGAATCACGAAAGTGCTGGGAAAAGGAAGAGTACACGTACAGTGAAAGGAAATCCTCATATAAAATCCGCTATGTGTGAAGCAGCGTGGGCTGTTTCAAGAAGTCGAAATCGATGGCTGGCAAACAAATATTGGTCATTAGCAGCACGAAGAGGAAAGAAAAAAGCACTCGTTGCGATCTCGCATCGAATGCTTCGGGTTATTTACTCCATGTTATTAAACAAGGAGCCTTATAAAGAACCCCAAATGTCATAACTTAACCAAAACCAAAAAGTAATATACAAAGTTACCCCACAACAGGTAGCTCTGCTTTCTTATTGGCTTTTTTCGGTCAATTTAAGAATAAACATATTTGATTAATAGTATTCAAAGACCGAAGGGATTAATTATTTTCACAGAAAAAAACACAGGCTCTTTGAACTGCCCCGTAAAAGTTAGACACTAATCTAATTTTTACGGGGGTTTTTTTATGGCAAAATTAACAGTTAAACAAAGAATTCAAGCGGTTGAACGATATGTAAATGGACATGAGTCCATGAATGAAATTGCGAAGGATATCGGTCTCACTCAACGGGTTATCAGTGACTGGGTCCGTCTTTACCAAGAGAATGGAAGAGAGGCATTCCTTAAATCCTATACAAATTATTCTGCTGAGTATAAAATGAGTGTACTAAATTATATGAACGAAACAGGTACATCCTCAATCGACACAGCTGCGATATTTAATATTTCATCTCCGGGCATGATTAGAAACTGGAAGAAGAAGTATGAAATTGGTGGTTATGATGCCCTTGTTTCTAAGAAAAAGGGGCGACCGTCGATGAAAAAGGATTTAACAAAAACAACGAAACCAGTACCGGCTGAAGGATCTGTAGAAGAACTAGAGGCACGGATTAAGCAACTAGAAATGGAGAACGCATATTTAAAAAAGTTGAACGCTTTAGTTCAGATGCAGGAAAAATTACAAACCAAATCAAAGCGCAAGTAATTTATGAACTAAAGGAAATCTATGAAGTGGTGGAATTAATCAAAGTCGCTGATATTCCACGTAGCACATACTATTACTGGGAAAAACGTTTAAGTCGTGCTGATAAATACGCTAATGTGAAAGCTGCTATTCAGACCATTTACCACGAACATAAAGGTCGTTATGGGTATCGTCGGATTGCTAAAGAATTAAAGAAATATGGTTTCAATCATGATCCAAAAACAATTCATAAATTGATGAATGCCATAGGCATTAAGTGTGAAGTACGAATGAAAAAATACCGTTCTTATAAGGGAAACGTTGGGAAAATTGCGCCAAATATTTTACAACGGGATTTTAAAGCAGAAAACATGAATGAGAAATGGGTAACTGATGTGACAGAATTTCATCTATTTGGTGAGAAACGTTATCTATCTCCTGTACTAGATTTGTGTAACGGTGAAATCATTGCCTACACGGTAATGAGTCGACCGGTGTATAAATTAGTTGATGAAATGTTAAAACAAGCGTTAACTCGTCTACAACCAGGTGATCAAGTCATCCTTCATTCGGACCAAGGGTGGCATTATCAAATGAGCCAATATCAACGAACATTAAAACAACATAATATTACACAGAGTATGTCCCGTAAGGGCAATTGTTTGGATAATGCAGTCATAGAAAATTTCTTTGGCTTATTAAAATCTGAGCTACTATATCTACAAAATTTTGATAGTATAGAACATTTTGAGAAGGAACTAGAAGAGTATATTTACTATTATAATAACAAACGAATGAAGTCAAAATTAAAAGACCTAAGCCCGGTGGAATACCGAACTCAGGTCCTTGGAGTAGCCTAATTATATATGTCTAACTTTCTTGGGTCAGATCACTTTACCTGTGCTTTGAATAATCGAGAAAATTTATGGGTGAAGAATATGGAAAAGTTTAATAATTAAATCTAAATTACAAGAAACCACCAGCGTATCTAGCTGTGAATATTTTTAATTTTAGGTACACAAAAAAGGGGGCAGATTTCTCCCCCTCTCTTAAGCATTTTAATATACCGTTTATAGGTTTCTTAAAAATAGGCAGACTAATCCCGATTACTCTACACACAGGTAGAGCCTTTAATAACTATTAAATTAGTTAAATAAAGAAAAATCGGAAATAATATATCCCATCTTAAGCAACCCTCCGTTCATCTAGTTGCATGTAATATAACATAGGTTAGTTGTTAAAACAATAAATAATAAGCAATCAAAATGATTTTTAAGTACCACACTTATTTAAATATATCTTACTACCTGTTCAATCGGCAGACGTGATGACCCATAAGCAGGAGCTGCTGCTTCACCAATAGCAATTAGTAGAATAGGTATTTCATTTTTTGGTAAGTTAAATTTTTCAGCAAATTTAACTTTATCAAAACCACCCATCGGCACTGTATCATATCCCATTTCTTTAGCTAATAACATAATTTGCATTGATATTAGTCCAGCATCAAAATGCACAATGTTTTTTAATGTTTCTTCTGGTAAGTTACCGTATAAAGAAAGTGAATTTTTAATCATTAAATCAGCTACTTCTCTAGCCATAAAACCTTGTTCAAAATTCGCATCATAAATTTGTTGTGCTCGTTTATACATTTCAAGATCTCCAAGCACTGCAATAATTGCGGAAGAAGTCTCAACTTGCTCTTGATCATTAGCAATCTTACGTAATTCTTTTTTAACTTGTTGATCTTCAATAACGATAAAGCGCCATGGCTGCATATTACTTGAAGAAGGAGCTGTTATAGCATTTTGTAATAAAGTTTCAAGTTTTTCATGTGGAATAACAACGCCCTCTTTATATTTACGAACTGATTTTCTTTCATGCATTAATTGTTCAATTGTTGTTTGTGTCATTGGCATCATTGATACCCCTTTCAGTATATTTATATAAAATTTAAGTAATGAAAAAGAAATTAGTGAGCAATGCGACTTCTAAAAAACCCTTTTTAACCATTTAGTTTTTCACTGTTATTAAGCAGTTTTTTTACCAAAGTTTGAAGCTGCTGTATCTCTTGCTCTGTACATTCATGAAATAAATCATCAAAAAATTGCTTTCTTTCTAAATCACAGTGCTCTAAAGCATTTTTACCAGCATCTGTAATCTCCACAATTACTTCCCGATTATTTTGTTTATTACGATTACGAATAACAAAATTATTTTCTTCAAGTAATTTTAAGTGTCTTGTTATAGCAGCTTGATCAATCTTCAGCGAATGCTGTAATTCTATTTGGGAAAGCTGTCCCCTTTTAAGCAATGTGTACAATATTTCATATCTGGTTAAGCTAATCCCCGTTCGCTTTTCGAAATTTTGAGTGACTTGTCTATCAAGATTTTTAAACATAAGGAGTATATGTTTTTTTTCTTCACATGATTGTTGCATTTCTTCCCTCCTTATAAATGACTAATCAATAGTTGACAAGTCAATTATAGTGTAAAATAGTAATTAATCAAGCTTTTTGCTTATAAAAAATACGTACCTAGTGTATATTTCCAAAATAAAACCCCGAACAAGTACATTTTACTTAGTGTTCCTATTCGGGATCAAAAATCTATATATTATGGTTTAGCAATTCTCACGATTGTTATTATTTTGATTACGGTTGCGATTGAAATTTAAGTCCTCTGCAAACTCTTCACGATTATTGTCGTTTTGAATGCGCTCTCGATTAAAGTTTAGATCTTCAGCAAACTCTTCACGATTATTATCGTTTTGAATACGCTCGCGATTAAAATTTAGATCTTCAGCAAACTCTTCACGATTATTTTGATTTTGTTGTTGGTTGTTGTTTTTATCCATCATCCATCTCACTGTGTATTGCATAATAAAAGTGCAGACTAGTGCAACGAATTTGTACAGAGTCTAGCACTTTTTTAGTGCAAAAAAATAGACTTGCCAGCCACCCCAAGTCACTCTACTGTTAAAGTGTCGAATTTTACCAGTGGAGGTTTGAAAGGATGCTAGCAATGTCTGAAATTAATTGTATCAAAACTTTAAGAAATGAAAAAGGATTGTCTATTTCTAAAATTGCAGAAACTATGAATGTAAATTGGCGTACCGCCAAAAAGTATGGTGATGGCAATCAGTTACCTCAAGAAAAAAAGCATATTAAAAAAGGGATGATGTACGAAGAAAAATGGGGAGAAATCGTTATAGACTGGCTTGAAGAAGATCTCAAACTAAAGAAAAAACTACGTCGAACAAATAAAAAAATAGTTGCGGATTTAAAAAGGATGGGGTTTAAAGGATCGTATCGAACGGTCTGTAACTTTATTCAAGAATGGCGTGCGACAGAAGATGATGAAGTAAGTAAAGGGCATGAGCGATTACAACATCCAGAAGGTGAAGCGCAACTAGATTTTGGCGTAATGGAGGCTGTTCAAGACGGAGAGATTGTCGATGTTCATGTTTTAGTTATGACGTTCCCAGCTAGTAATACTGGTTTTGCGATACCGATGCCTGGAGAAAATTTGGAGTGTTTCCTAGGTGGGTTACAAGAGCTGTTTAAGCAAGCTGGTGGAGTGCCAATTAGTATTCGAATTGACAATTTAACACCTGCGGTCAAAAAAGTACGCAAAGGTGATACAGAAGCTGAATTAACAGAAGCATTTCGCCATTTCCAAAACTATTATGGCTTTAAAGTGCAAGTGTGCAATCCATCCAGAGGTAATGAAAAAGGAAATGTGGAAAATAAAGTAGGCTATGTACGATATAACTTCTTTAGCTTACCACCAGTCATAAAAGACTTTGAAGATTTAACGGAACAATTAAAGCAACAACTGAAGGAAGATCGTGACCGACCACATTATGAAAAAGAAGAACTCATTGAGGATTTATGGCAGCAAGAGCAAAAGCAATTAATAAAATTACCAGAAGATCCGTATCCAGTATTTAAGCAGTTTCCGATTAAGTTTAATAAGTATAATGAGTTTAAGTTAGACAAGCATTTTATTCATGTGCCTAGAGCGCGTAACTATGTGCAGTTATATTGCATTACGTATTGGGATTCATTCAAAGTGATTACAAATGAGGGAGAAATTTTATTATCAGATGCAAGACCTTATATGAAGAAACGACGTTTCATTCCATGGAAAGATATTTTAAAAGATTGGTTAAAAAAGCCTCGTGTTATTGGGCATTCACGTTATACCCCTTATTTACCGACTCGTATAAAGGAGTATTTAACAGTTCCATCCTTGGCATTAAGGAAACAGCGTCTAAATGAATTACTCACTCTTTTAGTGACTCATGATATGAAAGAAATTGACCAGAATTTTTATGAACTTATTGGAAAAAATAGCGATGATCAAGAACATCCTTACGGTGTAAAATGGACTGATTATGATGCGCTATCTCCTAAAGGAATGGAGGCTTCAAGTCATGAATAATGCCATTTTACAATTGTGTAAGCAATTGCGGTTAGCTCATATCGCTGAAGCAATACATGATGTTCCATTTACAACACCTGAAGAATATATTTACCAACTTTTATTAAAAGAACAAGATGGTCGGGAACAAGCAAGGATCGCAAGAAACTTAAAGAATGCCCGATTTATCGATACGAAAACATTAGAGGGCTACGAATGGCACAAAGATATTTGTTTACCTAGTCATCTATCGAAAGAAGAACTAGTGCAGCTCGATTTTATTCGAAGAAAAGAGAATGTAATTCTAGTAGGGGCGCCTGGAACTGGTAAAACACATTTAGCTTCAGCACTGGGTAGAAAAGCTTGTGAGCAAGGTTTTGAAGTACGTTTTTATCGAGTTTCGCATTTAGTAGAAGAATTGGAACAGGCTTTACATGTGGGGAAATTAAAGCAATTTCGAAATAAATTAGAGAAAATTGATTTAATGATATTGGATGAAATGGGTTATCTTCCATTTGGTAAAGAAGGAGCGGAGTTACTTTTTCAAATCATTTCTGAATTTTACGAACAGAAGAGTTTGATTATCACGTCAAATTTAGAATTTAGTCAGTGGAATCGTATTTTTTCAGATTCACGTTTAACGGCAGCTCTGGTGGATCGTTTGATTCACCATGCCCATATTATTTCTTATACGGGACAGAGCTTCCGTTTAGCCAATGCGTTGTCGAGAAAACAGTAAAAATATTGGGTGGCAACACTCTGTATTTTTCATTGCAATTCTCTGCATTTTTATCTTGCAAAATACACTCACCTCCATCTAGATTATTGTGAGAAGTATAAAGAGCTTTATACATTAAAATAGGTAATATTTTTGTAAACAAAAAACACTCTTAAATGAGTGTTCAGACTGTAGACAAACTCGAAAATTCGAGTTTGCCTACAGTCTTTTTTCTTTTAAAATAAAATTAATAACCCTTTTTGAATAAGTTAGTTGATTTCCGTTTCGGCGGACGCTTTCCGCGGGCGTGGGCCAATCCTCCTCGTCGCTACGCTCCTGCGGGGTATCGGCCGTCACGCTTTTCCCGCAGGAGTCGCCGCCTACACTACAATCAACTACTTCTAAATATACGTTGAGGTGAATGGAAATGATGTCGAAAAATCAAATAAATGAACGCGATCAAATTGAGATGATTACGATTGAAGAACTTGTACCAAAAGACCATCTTGTTAGAAAGCTTGAATCAGCCATTGATTATTCTTTCATCTATCCACTAGTAGAACCGCTGTATTCTAAATTAGGTCGCCCGAGTGTTGACCCAGTCGTATTAATCAAAATGACATTTGTTCAATATGTATTTGGAATCCGTTCAATGCGTCAAACAATAAAAGAAATCGAAACGAATATGGCGTATCGATGGTTTTTAGGATTTGGCTTCCATTCAGAAGTACCACACTTTTCAACCTTCGGTAAAAACTATGAACGTCGTTTTCAAGACACAGATATCTTTGAACAGATTTTCTATCGAATACTTAAAGAAATTGCTGATAAAGGATTACTAAGTGCTGACCATGTTTTCATCGATTCAACGCATGTTAAAGCGAGTGCGAATAAACGTAAATTCGAGAAGAAGATGGTACGTAAAGAGACTCGGGCATATGAAGCTAAACTTCAAGAAGAATTGAATCAAGATCGGATTGATCATGGGAAGAAACCATTCCCACCAGATAAATTTGAAAAAGAAGAGATAAAGGAAATTAAAGAAAGTACGACAGACCCTGAAAGTGGCTACTATGTAAAAGATGAACGAACTAAGCAGTTTGCTTACTCATTTCATGCGGCAGCTGACCGCTATGGATTTATACTCGGATCAATTGTGACACCTGGTAATGTTCATGATAGTCATATGCTTCAACCACTTGTTGAAAAGGTAATGGAAAAAGTGAAAAAGCCACTTGCTGTTGCTGCCGATGCTGCTTATAAAACACCTGCGATTACTAAATTCTTATTTGAACATGATATTCAACCAGCACTTCCTTATACACGACCAAAAACAAAGGATGGATTTTTACGCAAACATGAATATGTCTATGATGAGTATTATGATTGCTATCTTTGCCCGGAAGGGCAAGTCCTTAAATATACGACAACGACTAAAGATGGGAAACGCCAATATAAATCAAACCCTACTCAGTGTGTAAACTGTCCTTTACTTACTCAATGTACAAGTAGTAAGGATCACAGAAAAATCATTGAACGTCATATTTGGGCACATCATGTAGAGGAAGCGGATCATCTTCGTCATCAAAGTGATATCAAACAAATATATGCTAGACGTAAAGAAACGATTGAACGTGTCTTTGCAGATGCAAAAGAAAAGCATGGTATGCGATGGACAACCCTACGTGGAATTAAAAAATTGTCTATGCAGGCGATGCTTACTTTTGCTGCCATGAATTTAAAAAAGCTTGCTAATTGGACGTGGCAAGCTTCAGAAATGGCCTAAAATATAATACTCGAAGAGTGTTTTTACCCCAAATAAGTCGGTTAAATACCCAATAATCTATTAAAATTACAAAAGACCTTCAGAATAAGCCCATTCTGAAGGTCTTTTGTCAACAACCTGAACACTCTTAAATGAGTGTTCTCGAAGTCCTGCTTTACAAAATTATGTATACAAGCCACCTTGCCGTAATTATTATAGAAAGTTTTAAACCACCACTCCTCAAAGTGGGTGTTCGCAAAAGATTTCCTGTATATCATCAGCTAATGTGATGCTCGCCATTCCACCTTCGATATAAAACTCCCTTTTACAGCTTAAAGGTTAAAACTTAATATTTATACGTACAACGCAGCTTTAACATTATAATACTAGGAAATATTATATTGTGCAAGTAAGTGTTTTTAATACAAAAAGTCAAAGTTTAATTTATGGAAATTAAGGGTTCCTCTATTGTTAATATCCATTATTTATGAAAGTCTTACTACTTTTGTTGAATGTTCAAAAGTCTCTACACTATAATTTTTATTATGCGTTATTAACAATTCTTCGAAAAACGAAAGACCCGGTGCATAAATAAAACTTCCACCAACTTTTAATGAATTTAAGATTTCCATATACTTAAGAGCATAAGATTCAAATTTCCCATCTGCTTTTAAATGATGGTGAGTAAAATGATTAGAAAACGCCATATGAGAGATTATTGTTCTCCAAGTCTTTGGAGAGAATGAAACTTCAAGCCAATTCCTCTTAAACAAATAATCATTAGATTTTACATTTCGGTCTATTCCAAAAGCTTCGATGCCCTTTTCTCGTAAAAAATAAACTAAGTGACCTTGAGAACCACATCCTATATCTAAGACAGGTTGTTCAATTGTTTCTAAATCAATATTTAATAACTTTAATTGAAAACTAGGCGTGTATTCTGCGCATTTTACTTGAAATAAATCTGGTGCTTCCTTATATTTTTTTAATATTTCAGCACCATTTGATTCATATAAAAATGCTTGTAAGTTTTTATAATGTCCAGCAAACAAGCAATCAATGTCTTCTTCTGAAATGTAATTTTGATACGCCAGAGCACAAACTTGATCAAACAAATTTGCATAAATATTTCTAAGAATTTTATAATCTTTACTATTAAAATCCAGGTACTGATTTACCTCCAAAAATAACTTGATGGATTTATCCGAAGCATAGTTTATTAATTCTCCATAAGTACCTTCCTCTTTTGAAAGCGCGATAAACTCTTGTATTTCATGTACTTTTTGCGCTAATAATTCCTTAGATTCCTTTGAGGCAGTTAATATTAATTGTCCATTTACCAACTCGTATAATAAACTTTTGTTTTTATTGTGAAATATTTGCTGCTCGATTACTTTCTTAAAGTCTCTAATGGTAAACATCTTCCACCCTCCTGAAAATTACATTAAATGATTAGCAGCTGCCCCCTAGTTAGATAATAACTGAGCTTTAATCCCTTTTGGTCAAAGCCTTAGTTAAATTAGTTAGATGATATCCCCTTACCTCCAATTGCTGATAGAATATTTATTCTCTCCATTCCAGTAATAATTGGTTTTGCACGATTGATTAAAGTTTGTGTAGCCTCGAGAGATAAAGAAGCTTGATGGGCTTCTTCATTACTCCACACTTCATAAACGTGAATAGCATTTGGTTCGGTCTCAGAAATATTTACGATATATATCTCACACTCATCTAGATCCTTCATTGATTTTGCTGCTTCTAACAAAATTTCTACCATTGTATCCCGTTTTCCCTCTTGAACAGTAAACTTTCCAAACAAACTAAATTTACTCATAAAGCTCCTCCTTCATCATGTCTTCTGCTAATTTGTTCTACATCCAAAAACAATTTACCTTTTTCTTTGCATTAATAAGGAAAGAATATAATCAATACAATGTTTTAATACTCCATATAAGTAAGGCTTTACTTTATAAATACATAGAAGTTCGATTAATATTAAAAAGGCATAGAAATCTAACCTTCTTCGCCTTTTCTTATTTTGCATATATTAAAATTAGTCAAAAGTTATTAGCTGCTTAGTTCCCCATTCACAAATCATATATAATCGATTTTCCCTTAACTCCGCAGTTAGGCGTCCGCTCGTTTTTTCCGTTAAGTCTTTTGTTAATTGGTTTTTATGGTAGAGACTTAAGAATTTCATGCTTGGATGTAGATTGTACTCATTTAGTTGCTGCCTTTCAAAATAAAAAGCACTCTATTTTAATTAGAGTGCCCTCCTATATTATGATATTAAGGTGTAATTCCTTCGCTTTTTAAGTCATCCCTATTAATATACACATTACCATTTACTCTATTAAATCGAATGCCATTAAAAGTATCTTCTGAATCATTTTCAAGATAATCGATTGGCATTTCAGGTACTTCATAAATCACTTTAGCAACATACCCAGGTATTATAAAAGCCATATCCCATTCTATCTGATTATCAACCATAGTCGCTGCCTCAGTAAACATTATCTCATCATAAAGTAATGCATGGTCCTCAACAGCAACCCATAATATAGGATCGACATTGTCATTATTAGGTATATAACTTATTGCTGAATCGTAGTCAATATCTGCATATGAAGACCTATCTACAATATGAATGCCTTCCTTTATTTTTAAATACTTATCTACGATTCTTGTAGCCTCCTGAGCATACAAACCTTGAACTAACCACTCTTGATATGTATCCCCAAAAGTTATTCATTTATGTCATAAATTAAAATATCGAATAATTTTTCATCTACATAAAGCAAAATAGCCCATTCTCCTTGCTCTGGAAATTGAACAGATGAAGGTGCATGTGCATCGGCCCCGTTGTTTTCTCCTCCAAGTTGAAGTGACCAGCCTGTCATTAATATAGGATGGACGGATTTTGTTTCTTTATGGAAGCCTACTATCGTGAGCTCTTTACCAACTGGATCATTGTTTTCCCATAGGTGCCACATCCATTTTTGACCGTTTAGGCTTGGCATACCTGCACCGATAACGCCTGATTTGTTTTCATTTCCTATGATTCCGCTATCACCGAACATGACTGCTTTTTGATCCCAATCAATGGATTCAAAATCACCGACTTTTACAAAATCTGGGATATCCTCAGGCAGTGAAACTGACTGTTCTTTCGCACATCCTGCTATGATTAAGCACATTCCCAGCATAATTAGTGCCGTTAGTTTTTTCCTCAGCATAAACATCCCCCTTACTTTTTCATCTAAATATATGCTTTACTCCTACGCTCTAACAGCACAGTATCTCTCCAAACACCATTTAGCTTTCCTATTTTTTCACGGGTACCAACAATACGAAACCCTACCTTCTTATGTAGTTGGATACTCGCTTCATTTTCCAGCAACACTGTAGATTGCAAAGTCCAAAAACCATTTCTTTCGCTTTCTTCAATAAGGTTAGTTAGCAACGCTGTACCAATTCCCTTCCCCTTCGCTTTTGGCGATACATAGATGCTTACTTCGCCAACTCCCGCATAAACACAACGACTTGACACTTCACTTAAGGCAACCCATCCTAAACCTCTTTATCTATTACCGCTACGAATCTACAAGTAGGATGATGTGATTGATTCCATTGGTCGAAACTAGGAGCAGTAATTTCAAATGTCGCATTTCCAGTAGCAATCCCATCTAAATAAATGTTTTTTACACTTTTCCAGTCATTATCAACCATATTTCTAATTTCAACTGACATTCCCATTTCCCCTCTTACTATCATAATTTGTAAAAAATATAGCAAATATTAGTTGACACGTCAAATAGTTGTATAATACAATCACCTTAATAAATTACTCTGTGTGGTGAAAAGTATATGAAAAAAGTTGAAGCTGGAAAAGAACATCAACAACTTAGAGAAATGCTTCAAATTTTAATCCGACGCTTTGGTTTACTTGAAAAAGAAGGTGCACAATGCTGTGGTGTTACATTAGTTCAAAGTCATATTTTATTTGAAATTCAACGGGCAAAGCAGCTTACATTAAATGAGCTATCAGCCTCTTTAGGGCTTGATAATAGTACGCTAAGTCGACATATCCAAGGACTTGTGGAGCGAAATTTGGTTACTCGAACACAATCCCCTACCGATCGTCGATACGTTCTTATTTCATTAACCGAAGATGGTGAAAAATATGAAAATGATATTACAGATCAAATGAATACCTACAATTTTGAAATACTTTCACATATTCCTTCAGATAAACGTGAACAAGTGCTAGAAAGTATAGAACTACTTTTACAGGCTATGAAAAACAGCAGTTGCTGTTAGTAGCCTTTCTTTCAGACTAATACTTGTATATTGCAACGGTTGTAATAACAAACCAAAACTATTAGTTGTAAATTACAACTATTATAAGACAAATTAATATAATGGAGGAATTTTTAATTATGTTTGAGTTACTTTCAAAAATCTTTATAGAGTTTCTTTCATTAAGTAAAAATTTATTAGTTTTATTTATCGGAATTTCATTTTTAATCAGTTTCTTGCAAGCCTATGCTCCTATTGAAAAAATCGAGAAATGGATGGGAAGCAAAAATACTTTAGTAGCAAATTTTGCAGGGGCATTTCTTGGATTTATCACACCTTTTTGCTCATGCTCTACCATTCCACTATTAGTGACAATGCTCAATCGAAATATTCCTTTTCAAACAGTTATGACTTATTTATTTAGTTCTCCGTTGCTAGATCCATGGATTATTGCACTCATGGCTTATATGTATGGTGTTAAAGCAACGATTATTTACACAATTACAACATTTATCTTTTCGATGATCATTGGTTGGTATTTAGATAAGAAAAACTACAAAGAGCATGTAAAAAATGTCTTTATTAAAGGAACAATCCCAGAACAAAACCGAGAGCGTAGACGAAATCTTTTGCTTAATATTAAGCTGTCCTTTAAAGAAACTTGGGAATTAATAAAAACTGTGCTTGTTTATATCCTTATCGGAGCACTTGTTGGGGCGATTATTAAAGAAGCTGTACCTACTGATTTTCTAAACTTAATTTCTGATCAAAATCAATGGTGGGTAATTCCATTAGCAGCGGTTATTGGTGTACCACTATATATCCGGTTGTCCACAATGTTGCCTATGGCTCAAATACTACTTGCCAACGGTTTTCCCATCGCGCCGACAATGGCATTGTTAATTGGTGGTGCTGGAGCTAGTCTACCCGAAATTATTATGCTAAAGAGTATTTTTAGTACGAAGTTAATCACAGCGTTTATAACATCCGTGTTTTTAATGGCTACTTTCTCAGGGTATTTATTTTTAATAATTGAATTTTAAAAGGAGGTGAAAAAATGAATATCCTATCACTTTTTAAAGGAAGTCAAAAAAAGAAAGATTGCTGTGACATTCAAATTATTGAAATAGAAGAGGAAAAAATTAATTGCTGTGATGGAAATAGTAACGAGCAATGCTGTACGGATGAAAATAATAAAAACAATTAACATCTTGGTAAATTCGGGCTTGTCGCATGAGATATGGGTAACCCCCTTACATCTCATGCGGCAATTAAGCGCGAATTATTTCTATTGCCTGTTCTTTAAAACTATAGATGAGACATCTAGCAAGTACTTTTTGTTATTCCCCTGTTGCAGCAAAGTGTCTAATTCTTTCACCTATTTCATCGCGAACACGCTGGAAAAATGCCCATTTTTCTTCATCAGTTCCTTGAGCTTTTGCTGGATCATCAAAGCCCCAATGTTCCCGTTTAACCGAAGGGGGTGTAACTGGACATTTGTCTGCTGCATCGCCGCATAATGTAACAACTAAATCTGCGTTGTTTAATATTTCAATATCTATAATATCAGAAGTTTGATTTGAAATATCAATTCCTACTTCATTCATAGCTTTAATAGCATTCGGGTTGATTCCATGTGCTTCTATGCCCGCGCTCTTCACTTCCCAGTCAGTGGGTAAAAGTTTTTTTGCCCATCCTTCTGCCATTTGGCTTCTGCAAGAATTTCCTGTACATAAAAAGTAAATCGTTTTTTTATTCATGCTTGTCTCCTTAAAAATGTTATTAAAATACGATAAGAGTTAAGTATAAACCTAATAATGTAAAGAACAGAATTGGGATTGTTAACACAATACCCGTTTTAAAATACGTTCCCCATGAGATTTTCACGCCCTTTTGAGAAAGAACATGAAGCCACACTAATGTTGCAAGTGACCCAATTGGTGTAATTTTTGGTCCTAAGTCAGATCCAATTACATTCGAATAAATTAGTGCTTCCCTTAAAATTCCTGTTGTATTCGTCTCTGCAATTGCTAAGGCATCAATCATAACAGTCGGCAAATTGTTCATAATCGAAGATAAGAATGCTGCAATAAAGCCCATCGCCATTGTACCTACAAACAGACCCTGTTCTGCAAAAAATTCAATGACACCAGCCAAGGAAGCTGTTAACCATGCATTGCCCATTCCGTAAACTACAACGTACATTCCGATTGAGAAAAATACGATATTCCATGGCGCTCCTTTAACAACAGCTGTTGTATTAACAGCTTTGCTTCTTCTAGCCATTAATATGAAAAAGATTGCAATTATACCCGCCACAAAGGAAACAGGAATATGAATAAATTCACTCGTAAAATAACCAATTAATAATATTCCAAGCACAAACCATGAAAGTCGGAACATTTTATAATCCTTTATTGCTTCTTTCGGAATTCTTAATTTTGATAAATCATAATTAGTTGGAATATTTTTTCTGAAATAAATTAGTAAAACAGTAATAGTCGCAATTAATGAAAAAATGTTAGGGATGATCATTCTTGAGGCGTATTCTGCAAAACCAATATTAAAGTAGTCTGCTGATACTATATTTACCAGGTTACTCACGATAAATGGCAAAGAAGTCGTATCTGCTATAAATCCACTTGCCATAATAAATGGGAAAATTAATTTTTCTTTGAAGTTTAAATTTTTTACCATTGCTAAAACAATAGGCGTTAAGATTAAGGCAGCTCCATCATTTGCAAATAACGCAGAAACAACTGCACCTAAAATACTCACATAGACAAACATTTTAATGCCATTACCTTTTGCGATTCTTGCCATATGTAATGCTGCCCATTCGAACAATCCGATCTCATCCAATATAATCGAGATTAAAATAATTGCAATAAATGTTAAAGTCGCGTTCCATGTAATTCCGACAACCTCAGCTACATCATGAAAATCTACCACACCAACTATTAATGCCAGTACAGCTCCTCCACATGCAGTCCAGCCTATATTTAAACCCTTTGGCTGCCAGATGACAAAAATTAGTGTTATTAAAAAAATGAATGATGCCAATATTGGAGTAATCAACAAACTCCCTCCTCCTACTTACATGAGATGCGCAATCCTTGTTCTTTAAGTTTTTGTAGATGAAAGTCTTGATTAGGGAGATGATGAAGTAAACTTTGTATAATCGGAAAATACTTACACTGCCTATTCAAAGAATAAATAACCCATTGCCCTTTTTTTGTTTCTTGAACTAACCCAGCATCCTTTAATTTTTTTACATGCTGACTAATAGCTGGCTGGCTCACCTTAAAAACTTCCACAAATTCACAAACACAATAATCATGGGATTCCAGCATTTTAATCATCGTTAAACGTGTTTTATCACCTAAAAGCTTTAAGATGGACGCTGTTTCATCTATTTCTTTCACTACTTCCTGCAAAATATTCACCTCCAATTAAGTAGCAAAAAATATATAACAATCCGCTTATATAATAATTCACTTATATATAATTTTCAAGGTTCATACACAATAAATAAAAAAGCAGGACATAGTCAAAAGTTTGACTAAGCCTGCATTGTTACTTACACTATTTGCTTTTCAGAGGTTAGAGAATATAAAATTTTCCCTAAACGTTTAATCCCTTCCTCAATCATTTCTGGAGAAGAGTTTGTATAATTTAACCGCAATGTATTTACGTTTGTTTTACTAGTATAGAATGGATCTCCAGGTACAAAGGCAACTTTTTCTTCCATCGCTTTATAGAAGAAATCAAGAGCCGATGTTCCCTCTTCTAATGTAACCCAAATGAACATACCTCCATCCGGTTTTGTATATTTCACAGTAGATGGGAAGTATTTAGCCATTGCATTCAGCATTGTATTTGCTTGCGTTTGGTAAAGGTTAATTATTTTCTTTACATGAGAGTCTAAATCATTATTTACTAAATAATCATGAATAATAATTTGAGAGAAAATATTTGTGTGCAAATCTGTTGCCTGTTTCGCTGTATTAATATGGTGCATTAACTCTTTATTTTTCGTTACGATATAGCCTAGGCGCATCCCTGGAGTTACGACTTTCGAGAATGAACCAAGCAACACAGAATTTTCTAAACGACCAGCACCGATATATGGCAATTGTTCACCATGCCATCTTAAATCCCCATACGGATCGTCTTCAATTAATACAACATCATAGTTTTTAACTACTTCATAAACGGCTTCACGATTTTCCCTTGAGTACGTAATTCCAGTTGGATTATGGAAATTAGGTACAGTATAAATAAATTTAATATTCCGATTATTTTTTAGTGTATCTTCTAATTGTTCTACATTTAATCCATCTTCATCTAATACAACTGTATAAAAACTAGGTTCGGCTAAAGTGAATGCTTGGATAGCACCTAAATAACCAGGTTCCTCCATCACTATTCCTTCGCCTTTATTAATAAGTACTTGTGATATTAATTGCAACGCCTGTTGAGAACCAGTTGTAATTAAAATATCTTCTGGATCAAAGTCTAAACCGTGACTTTTCTTATATTTTTCGACGATATATTGGCGTAACGGCAAATAACCTTCAGTAGTTGAATATTGGAATAATTTCGCACCATTTTCTTCGATTGCATGATTAATCGATTTTTGCAAATCATCAATTGGAAATGAAATTGGATTTGGTAAACCTCCAGCAAACGAAATGACGTCAGGTGCATCTGTCACCTTTAGTATATTTCGAATGAATGATGATGGAGTATTTAATATCTTATTTGAGTACTTCATTTATATTTCCCTCTTTTTCGGATAGTCGCTGAAAAGATTCTATAAAATCAAATCAGTGTTATCCGATTTTATCAGACTATTTAAAAAATTTCAAAGGGAAAATTAATAAAAAATGATAAAACATAGAAATTATTTATTCATTTCAAAAATAAATATCCATAAACCGCTCGAACAATCAATTTTCAACGAATATACGGTAAATATATTCTAATTTTTGATTTTATAAAAATAACATGAAATTTACATCACTATGTTATGTGAATTTTGCATTAAAAAGTATTCATAAATTTTATGAATTGGACTTTTACAAGTGTTACTCTGCAGATAATTCACTTTCTTTTAACCACTTATGATTTGCTACTGTTTCTCCCGTAGTAGATGTGAAATTTACCATATAAACTGTTGTATCTTCCACTGTATCAATAACACCAGTTGCACCTAGCATGCCTGGTTCGTGATCAGCATTAATGACTACTTCTGCACCTTGGTCAAGAGTTTCTTCTCCATATCCCTTTATTTCTTCTTTAATAACCCATTTATGATTTTCTTGAAATTCATTTCCATTTGTCGGCGTATAGGAAACTGAATAAACAGTTGTATCGTAAGCCCCTACAATTGTTGCTTCAGATCCAAGCATTCCCTCCATATGATCTCCTTTAATAGTAGCTTTACTGCCGACTGGAAATTTAGGGTTTTCAGCTTCTTTTAATCCCTCTGGAACATCACCTGTACTTGAGTGATTCGGGAGTGCTGTATCCCCATCCTCATGTTTATCCATTTCTTCATTGTTATTTGTGACAGTTGTCCCAGTTTCCGACGTATCACCATTGTTCGTATCATTCCAGCCGCAAGCTGTTAGCAAAATAGTTGCAAAGAGTGAAGTTATTAGCAACAATAATTTGTTCTTCATCATATGCCTCCTAAAGTTTTTTGAACAAAATCAGTTCAACTTTTACTTTAAGGATTGACCTTAAACTATTTTCTATTCATAAAGTTAGTCCAAATTAAAGATGCTTTTTTGAATAAAAAAGAAGCTAAATGAATAGCTTCCTAATAGTTTGATGATAAAAGGTTAAAATTATCTTTACTTATCTAGCCTTGCTCTTTGTAATCTTAGTGCGTTTAGGACTACTGATACAGAACTAAATGCCATTGCAGCGCCCGCTACCCAAGGAGCAAGGAATCCAGCAGCTGCAATTGGAATTCCTATGATATTGTAACCAAATGCCCAGAATAAATTTTGTTTAATATTAATCATTGTCTTATGACTCATGATGATAGCATCTGCAATACTGTTTAAGTCACCACGGATTAAAGTGATGTCTGCTGCTTCCATAGCAACATCTGTACCTGTTCCGATTGCCATTCCTATATCTGCTACAGCTAATGCAGGTGCATCATTAATTCCATCGCCAACCATGGCAACCTTCTTACCTGTTGACTGAAGTTTCTTTACTTCTTCCGCTTTTCCTTCTGGTAAAACTTCAGCTATTGTTTGTCCAATTCCAACTTGAGCAGCAATGGCTTTTGCAGTTCTCTCGTTGTCACCTGTCATCATAATAACTTCTATGTTCATTTCTTGAAGACGTTTTATTGCTTTTTTTGAAGTTTCTTTGATTGTATCAGAGACAGCCACTAAACCCGCATATTGACCATTTATACTTGCTAACATTGTTGTTTTCCCGTTGGCTTCTAATTCTTCCATCATGTTCAATATTGAAGTAATATCAATATTGTTTTGATTCATTAATTGGCGAGTACCTACTACAACTGCTTTTTGATTTACAATTCCTTTTACTCCATAACCAGGAATTGCCTCAAATTCTTTAACATCTCTTAGTTCTATTCCACGTTCTAGTATTCCTCGAACAATTGCTTGGGCAAGAGGATGTTCTGATTGTTTTTCAACAGATCCAATAAAAGAAAGAAATAATCTTTCACTGATATGTTCCTCTGCATAAACATCTGTTAATTCAGGTTTCCCCTTCGTAACAGTTCCAGTTTTATCTAGCACAACAGTGTTTATATGCTGTGTTTGTTCTAGATACTCCCCACCTTTAAATAAAATTCCTAATTCAGCTGCTCGGCCTGAACCAGCCATAATTGAAGTAGGAGTTGCTAAACCAAGTGCACATGGACAAGCAATTACAAGAACTGAAATTAAAGCTTCCAGTGCAGAGCTAAATTCTCCAGGTGTAATAAATACAAGCCAGATAATATAAGTAATAATTGCAATTCCTATAACGATTGGAACGAATATACCTGAAATTTTGTCAGCAAGTCGTTGAATAGGAGCTTTTGAGCCTTGTGCATCTTCCACTACCTTTATAATTTGAGATAGAGCTGTATCTCTACCAACCTTTGTAGCAGTCATCTTTACAAAACCATTTTTGTTAATTGTTGATCCATAGACTAACGAGCCGACTGTTTTATCAATTGGAAGACTTTCACCTGTTAACATCGATTCATCGACAGCTGTATTCCCTTCTACAATTACACCATCTACTGGGATTTTTTCACCGGGTTTTACTAAAATCGTATCTCCGATAATTACTTCTTCCAGTGGGACTTCTTTTTCTATCCCGCCCCGAACAACTAAAGCTGTTTTCGCTTGTAGTCCCACTAATTTCTTAATTGCTTCAGATGAACGTCCTTTTGCTTTCGCTTCAAATAACTTTCCTAAAAGAATTAAGGTAATCAGAACTGCGCTTGTTTCAAAATAAAGCTGCGCATGATGATGTTCACCAGATAGAATCGTTTGAAACACACTATAAAAATAAGCAGCAGAAGTTCCGATAACAACGAGGACATCCATGTTGGCGCTTTGATTTCTCAATGCTTTAAAAGCACCTACATAAAACTGCCACCCTATAATAAATTGTACTGGTGTTGCTAATATCATTTGAACCCAAGGATTCATTAAAATAGCTGGAACGTAAATAAAAGAAGTAAAAGAGAAATGACCAACCATTGTCCATAAAAGCGGCAAAGACAAAATCGCTGAAATAATGAATTTTTGTTTTTGTTTTTGAATTGCTTTTTCACGGAAATCTACTGTATCTTGCTCATTTTCCTTTAAATGTGCAAGATAACCTAATTTCTCTACTCTTCCCACAATGTCCGCGACGGAAACTTGAGATGGATAATATTCTACAGTGGCATGTTCAAGCGCTAAGTTAACATTTGCTAGCGTTACGCCCTCCATTTTATTGAGTCCTTTTTCTATTCGATTGGCACAAGCAGCACACGTCATTCCTGTTATAGCAAATTCCTTTTTATCTTTTACAACACCGTAGCCTAATGCTTCAATTTTCTTTTCAAATTCTTGTTGACTTACCTTCTCAGGATTATACTTTATAACAGATTTCTCTAAAGCTAGGTTGACGTTAGCTTCTTCAACTCCATCAATTTTGTTTAATCCCTTTTCTATCCGATTTGCACAGGCTGCACATGTCATTCCGGTAATTTGTAGACTCGTTTCTTTTACTTCATTACTCATTATTTCACCTCTCCCCATATACCTGCATAGGGTATTTAAAAAATGTGAAAGAGAGTGCTTTTTAAGCACTCTTTCGCTCAATATATAAAATGGCTGTTACTATACTACATCATAGCCTTGATCATCGATTGTTTCTTTAATTTCATCTAATGTTACTTTATCATGATCAAATGCAATGTTCACTTTTCCAGCTTCTAAGTTTATCTTTACTTGTTCAACACCTTGTAATGAACCAACACTTCCTTCAATAGCTTTTACACAATGGCCACAAGACATTCCTTTAACGTTTAGTGTTACATTTTCCATAGTTTATTCTCCTTTATAATTAAGTTTAATAGATACTATACAGGGGTATATTTTTTGTAAAAAAAATTATTATTTTTATCTTCTCATTAGTTTTTGAATAGTTATTAATAATTCATCGAGCACCTCTTCATCCCCTTCAGCTAAACGGTCAACAACGCAGCCTTTTAAATGTCCTTGCAGCAGAACTTTTGCTACGCTATTTAAAGCTGATTGAGTTGCCGCAAGTTGAGTGATGATATCATCGCAGTAGACATCTCTTTCAACCATGCCTTTAATCCCGCGAATTTGACCTTCGATTCGATTTAAACGAGTCGTTAAATCTTTCTTAACATGCTCTGGATGATGACTTTTTCTGCATGATTCCAATTCGAATTTTTCGTCGTTTATTTTATCCAGTTTCACCAACCTCCATTCGGTATTCACATTATAAGATACCCATATAGGGTATGTAAATAATACTGTATTTTATAAATAAAAAAATTTATCATACTAAAGTTATTAGTATGATGCTCTCCCGTAATTGAATATATCAATAAAAATTATTGTAGTTTATTGCCTATGCACTGCTACCTATATTGCATATGTTGTTTTGATAACATAATTAAAAGGAGAGAAACTATGGATCCTCGTTTGGCACAACTTCTTCAATTGACAAGTTTATATGGTACATTAGCTAAGTTTTATGAGCATATTGATCCAGAGAAGCACATTTATTTTTATAAAAAACATTTTATGTATGAGAAACAGCTTGTCCAATTATATTGGTCTTTGCACCATAAGTCATAATAGTTATTTTATGCAATATTATAAATGTTTAGTAGTAAATTTTTAATTTTACCCACTAAAAAAGCGTCTCCTACTGGAAACGCTTTTTATTGTATAAAAATTATTCATCATCTTCCATTATTTCATCAAAGGCAGCGGAAACTTTGTCAAATTCCTCATCGCTTTCGATAGCACTAAAGTCGCCCTCATCGTCAACTTTCAAAAAGAAAACGTCAATATCTTCTTCCGTTTCTTCTTTTAAATCTTCTACAAAGCTCACAGCAACATACTCTGTTCCTTCAATATTTATCGAAGCTAATACTTCTACCTCTAACTCCTCTTCATTGTCGTCTGTAATTGTGAAAACCTCGCCTACTTCAATTTTTTCCATGAGCTATTCTCCTTTGAAAAGTATCATATTTCAACATATTATTTTATTTCCATTGTGCAATTGAATCATACAATAAAAAAATTAATTTAAAATCAAGTTCCGCAAAATGTACGATACAGAATATTTGATGGCTCAGGAAGCTTGCAGTAATCATCTTGCTCTGCTGAATATGCATAAGGGTTGGATAGAACTTTTAATAATTGCTCCATCACACTAAAATCACCTTTTTCAACCGCTGCTTCTAATGCCTCTTCAACACGATGATTGCGAGGAATAACGGATGGATTGCTATCCTTCATCAACTGTATAGAATCTTCTTTAGATTGCTGCTGCCTCGCCATTCTTGCTTGCCATTTTTCAAACCATTGATTGAATTCTTCCTTGCCATAAAATGGACTATCCTCGAGTTCATTAAGTGTTAACGCCCGGAATGTATTCGTATAATCTGCTTTATATTGTTGCATCAAATTAAGCAGTGCATCGATTAGGTTTTTATCCTCTTCTTCTTCATCAAACAACCCTAACTTTGATCGCATTCCAGCAAGCCAATAATCTTCATATAACCCCATATATTTCGATATTTCATTTTGGGCTAGTTCAAGAGCTTGGTCTTCATCTTCATGAAGAAGAGGAATGAGTGATTCAGCAAAGCGGGCTAAATTCCACCCTCCAATTATTGGCTGATTTCCATATGCATACCGCCCATGAGTATCAATCGAACTAAATACTGTGGCAGGATCATAAGTATCCATGAAGGCGCACGGACCGTAATCAATTGTTTCCCCACTTATTGTCATATTATCGGTATTCATTACACCATGAATAAAACCAACAAGCTGCCATTTTGCAATTAAATCTGCTTGCCGCTTAATAACTTCCTGAAGTAAACGAAGATAGCGGTTATCACTATTGGGAATTGAAGAGTAGTGACGCAAAATTGTATAGTGAGCCAATACCTGTAGATCTTCAAAGCTTCCCCAATTCGCAACGTATTGGAATGTTCCAACTCGAATATGGCTTGAAGCAACTCTCGTTAAAATAGCTCCTGGCAACTCTGTTTCACGAATAATTGTATTGCCAGTTGTGACAACAGCTAAACTACGTGTAGTTGGTATACCTAATGCATACATTGCTTCACTAATAATATATTCTCGCAGCATTGGACCAAGTGAAGCTCGACCATCTCCGCCTCGAGAAAAAGGTGTACGACCTGAACCTTTTAATTGAATATCAAATCGCTCACCTTTTGGAGTAATTTGCTCGCCATATAGCAAAGCTCGACCATCCCCGAGCATTGTAAAATGGCCAAATTGATGGCCCGCATATGCTTGTGCTAGAGGCTGTGCTCCTTCTGGTGCAGTATTACCTGCAAGTATTTCAACACCTTTTTCGCTTTGCAATTTATCAATGTCTAATCCAAGATCTTCGGCTAACGTTTTATTTAATTTAATTAACTTCGGTAAACTTACAGGGTTTAATTCTACATTAGCGTAAAAAGAGTTTGGTAGACGTGCATAGCTATTATCAAAATTCCATCCTATTCCCATGTTGTCCCTCTTCTCTTTATTTAAATTATCAGCTCATTGACGCGTTTTACCTTCCCTCGAAAACGAAAAAACTTGTTAGTTCAGATATTTCGGCGTACTAGTGTCAACATGGACGTAAAAAGTACTTTTGGGGATAAGCGACAGCCCTTAGTTCTCAAACATGTAAGTTTTGTCGATTATCACAAGGATAAAGGCTATGCGCAGTAAAGGATTCTTAAGTTTTTCTAAGTTATTTTCTACCTTTGCCTGGGAATTATACTTTATGCATGAAACTGTATTTGTGCCTTGCCTTTGGAAAATCCTGTAATTACAAAACAAGCAGTAAATGCAACAAAAGTTACCATAATAGCAAGGAATAATCCAAGCGCTCTCATAAATGTATCATCACCTGGAAAATATGGCTCGATCGTTACATACTTGTAAAGAAAAATTACTGTTAATATTAAATAAAAGCTGCTTCCTATCGCTGCCATTTTTAGACGATCTTTTCTCTTACCTTGCCAAGATTTGTTGATTATGCTCCATAATACAAGACTTGTAATCACTGCAACAGCCATTACAATTAAATGAACATAAGGAATTAAGAAGGCCATTAATATGTAAAGTACTAAACAAGTTAGAAAAAAGAGAAGTCCATTCATGAAAAATAAAAAGAGACCCGAAATCCAAAAGTTTTGAAACCAACTTGTATTTTTTAGTACCATTCCAAATTTATTATTTTCTCCAAGAAAACTGACAACAGATGATTTAAAAAATAAAATTAGCACTACCCCTATTAGGCCTAATAAAAATATTAATGTCAATTAAGTAACCTCCAATTAAATTAATACAATTAATATAAACGACTATTCTAATTGGAAGTTTCCCCCTGTAATACAAGCTATATTTCTATAATTATTTAGTAAGTTTTTATAGTAAATAATTCTCATTACATCCTCCCTTAATTTAAAACGTTTTCATTTTAACAATTTTTTTAACTACACACTTTTTTCATAACTTTTATGGTAATATATTTTCTTATTAAAATACTTTAGAAAGAGGGACATCATGAACGAAACAATTCAAAAACCTCAAGAGAAGTTAAGTTTATTTCATTTAACTTGGCCGATTTTTTTAGAGGTTTTCTTATTTATGTTGATGGGTCTTGCTGATACCTTTATGCTCAGTGCGGTTTCAGATGACGCGGTATCTGGTGTGGGGACAGCTAATCAATATATACACATTGCAATATTAATTTTGGAAGTTGTCGGAAACGGTGCGGCAATTGTTGTCTCTCAATATCTTGGATCTCGCCGATTTTTTGAAGCAGCTAGAATTTCAGCGCTGGCAGTAACACTAAATTTGTGCGTTGGTCTTATTATGTCTGCTGTTTTTATTTTATCAGCCAACCAGCTTATGGTAATGATGAATTTGCAAGGACCAGTACTTGAACATGCACAACACTATTTAATTATTGTAGGTGGAGGTCTCTTTTTACAAGCCATCATCAACTCACTAGCCGCAATTATTCGTGTACACGGTTGGACAAAACAAACAATGTACGTATCACTTGGAATGAATGTGATTCATGTAGTCGGAAACTATATTTTAATTTTCGGTTCATTTGGTGCACCAGAGCTAGGAGTACAAGGTGCAGCTATTTCTTCAGTAGCTAGCCGATTAATTGCTGTATTTATTTTCTTCTGGCTTTTATATCAAGTGTTGGAGATTAAAATCAAGTTTGAATATTATTTTACGTTCTCAAAAGAGTATGTGCGTAAAATTTTATCTATCGGTTTACCAAGTGCCTTTGAACAAATTTTGTATCAACTATGTCAAATTATTTTCTTGTACTATGTGACGTATCTTGGAGCAGAGGCATTAGCTGCCCGACAATACGCAAATAATATTTCAATGTTTACTTATCTATTTGCAATTGCAATCGGAATGGGTACATCCATTATCGTCGGCCGCCTTGTTGGTTCAGGGGAAAAAGATCTGGCTTACAAACAGTTATGGTTTAGTGTAAGAATTGCAATTGTTATTACTATCGCAATGGCCTCACTCGTTACAATTTTCCGTGAACAACTGATAGGCCTTTTTACAACAAATCCAGAAGTAATAAAGTTCGGTGTTTCAGTATTAGTATTAAGTCTATTACTTGAAACAGGGCGTACTATTAATATCACAATTATTAATACATTACGTGCTACAGGAGATGCTCGCTTCCCTGTTAAAATCGGATTCCTATCTATGGTCTGTATGAGCGTTCCACTAGGATACCTTCTAGTGTTCGTTTTAGATATGGGATTAGTTGGTGTTTGGCTGGCAATCGCCGCTGATGAATGGACTCGTGCAATCATTGTTTTATTTAGATGGAGAAGTCGAAAATGGGAACGCTTTGCTCTAGTCTCTCCAAAAAATGACAATGAAGCTGTGCAGGCCTAGTTAATATAAAATGTATAGTTCTCTTTCTTTTTAAATACTACGAACCCCAAAATTCTTTTGATTTTTTGGGGTTTTTATTTTCTTCTTCCCTTCCAAGACATAAAATACATAAAAGGCTAGAAATCTCCTACTCTCATCGATTGTTCTATTTTATTCAATTCTTTCACTATATTTGGTTTATCAAAATAATTTAGAAATATTTGTGTTGCTTCAGTTAAATATCGCTCCTTGAGCCACATAAGGATAGATTCAGAGTAAAACTTTGTATCTGAAAATTGATATGCTTTTAAATTTTGATTTGGAAACTGCTTTAGAACGGATTGTGGTAAAATTGTTGCGCCAATACCCGCATCTACCATAGCGATTATTGTTAATATGTTATTACTTTCAACAACCAAGTTCGGAGTAAATTGATGACGCTCACAATGTTCCAATACTTTCTCATAAAGGCCATATCCGGTATCTCTTTTAAGTAACATTAGAGGAAATTGCTCAATTTTCCTAAAAGGAATTTCAAATGATGGCAAATTTAATTCCCATGAAGCAGGCATTATAAAAACAAAATCTTGTTTTTCAAGAGGAATATATTCAAAGACACCTTCATCGACTGGAAGATTAAGAATAACTAAATCTATTTCTCTAGCATCCATTCTCGTAAAAAGCTGATTGCCGTCAGTATGAACAATTTTAATTTTTATATTCGGATAATCTCTGCAAAACTGTTTAATTCGTTCAAATAAAATAGAAGACTGAAAGATTGCACTATAGAAAATAGATACTGCTAATGTTATTTGCCCTTTTACCCCCTTTCCCAATTCAGTCATTTCCGTTTTCATTTCATCGTATAAATTGATAATTTTCTTCACTCGTTCATATAAAATCTTGCCATGGGGAGTTAAATCAAGCTTCCTTCCTCTTCTTTCAAACAACTCAATTCCAAGAGTTTCTTCAATAATCTTCATTTGCTGACTAAGAGGAGGCTGTGAAATATGCAACCGTTTTGCTGCTTTGGACATATTTACATCTTCTTCAACTATAACCATAAAATTTTTTAAATGTTTCAAATCCATTCCACCACCCCTTCGCGTCATATTTATTAACATAAAAATAACCTTAAAGTATCTAATAATCAATTTTTTTGTACTTATTATTTGAATTTCAAATAGATTTTATTTGAAATTAAGATTTTCAAAATAAAACATGCTATGTTACCTTTTAATCATGTTATAAAAACTAACATAAAGGAGAGGGCGATTATGGAAGGGCGATTTAAGTTGGAAATAGTAAATAACACAAAAATTTTTAAAAAGAATGGAAAAGAATTCATCGCTTTGCGGGATGTCACACTTCAAATTCCAGAAGGACGCTTTGTTAGCATTATTGGTCCAAGTGGTTGTGGAAAGTCTACACTGTTCAACATTATTGCAGGTTTGATTAAACCCACTATGGGGCAGGTGCTGCTTGATGAAAAAAATATTATTGGAGAGAACGGTCATGTAGGATACATGCTGCAAAAAGACTTATTACTTCCTTGGCGGACAATTCTAGAAAACGTTATTTTAGGGTTAGAAGTAAAAGGATATAAAAAGTCTGAAAGCGAAGCGAAGGCCCTTCCATTAATGCACAAATATGGCCTTAAAGGATTTGAAAAGCACTATCCAAGAGAATTATCTGGTGGTATGAAGCAACGTGCAGCTCTACTTAGAACAGTATTATACGATTCCGATATTATTTTGCTTGACGAACCATTTGGTGCACTCGATGCTCAAACACGTTTAGTCATGCAAAATTGGTTGCTTCAAATCTGGACGGATTTAAAGAAAACCGTTTTATTTGTAACACATGATATTGATGAAGCAATTTACCTCTCAGATGATATTTATGTATTATCACCTAGACCTGGTCGTTTAAAAACGAAAGTAACAGTTAATTTACCTAGACATCGCAGCGAAGAAACTATGGCCTCAAAAGAATTTGTTGAATTAAAACAACTTTTATTGAATTTGTTAAAAGACGAAGAAAATGATTCAAAGATTGTTTAATAAAACATCAGGTCAACTAATCCACGGCTGTTTGTATTGATTTTTTAAAAGGAGGTAATTTTTTATGAAAAATTCTGCTGAAATTATAACTGATAAAACATTATTTCAAAAGTCAGCACCTGTTTCAACTGTTGTCATTAAAGATGAAGAAGAAATAAAAAAGAAGATGAAGCAAGCAACAATAGTAGGACAAGTAATACTCGGAGTAGGAATTATTGTACTTTGGGAGTTGCTTACTCGCTTTGGAATTTTAGATACCTATTATTGGAGTAGCCCGATCATCATTGTTCAAACGACTTGGATTGCATTAACTGAAGGTACACTTTTGTTTGACATCGTTTATACGTCTGGCTCCACGATTATCGGTTTTATTCTAGGCACTATTATTGGAGCGTGTATTGGTCTTTCATTTTGGTGGTCCCCTCTTTACTCCCGCATCTCAGAACCATATTTAGTAGCGTTTAACTCGATTCCAAAATTGGCGCTTGCCCCTGTTCTTGTCATCTTACTTGGTATCGGATTTGGCTCAAAAGTAATGCTCGCATTTTTAATGGTTGTTATCGTTACTGCACTTGCTGCATTTAGCGGTGTGAAAGCAATAGATTATGATTTAGAAAACCTACTTTTCTCTTTAGGTGCTAAAAAACATCAAGTGTTCACTAAAGTTGTAATCCCATCTTCTATGCCTTGGATTATTAGTAGCTTAAAGATCAATATTGCACTTGCTCTTGCCGGTGCAATTGTTGGAGAGTTTATTGCCTCAAGACACGGTGTAGGCCGCATGATTTTATATGCTGGTCAAATTATGGATACGAATCTCGTTTGGGTCGGTGTTGTTGCGTTATCTATCCTATCAACGCTAATGTATGTGGCAACAGTTTACTTAGAAAAGCTATTAACAAGAGGCAACTAATTTCAATATTTAAAGGGGGAAATCCTATGAAGAAACTAAAGAAATCATTAATTGGTGTATTATCTCTCTTTCTACTTCTAAGTTTAGCAGCATGCTCTTCAACACAATCAGAAGAAGTGGAAAAATTAGTCATTGCTGAACCTGTACATTCCATCGGCTACTTACCACTCTACGCTGCAGTCCATGAAGGATATTTTGAAGAAGCCGGATTAGATGTTGAAATCATTACTGCAACTGGCGGCGCCCATGTAACAACCGTTGTAAGTGGTGAAGCTTGGGGAAATATTGGAGGGCCAGAATCCAATCAAATGGCAAATAACGGAAGCTCAGATCCAATTGTTTCTGTTGTCAACGTCGTTAACCGCGCGAATGTTTACTTAATGGCAGCAACTGAACTAAACTACCAGCCAACTACAGAGCCAGCAACACTAAAATCATATTTTGAAGGAAAAACAATTGCCGCAGGTCGATATGGTGGAAGTTTAAACCTACTAACTAGGTGGCTCTTAATGGAGGTTGGTTTAGATCCGTCAACAGATGTAAAGCTTGAAGAACCCGCTGACCCAGCTGCCGTTGTTTCATTGGTTCAAAATGGTGCGGCAGATATTGCAAACGGCTCAGAACCGCAAATAAAAAGTGGACTTGATTTAGGAATTTGGAATGAGCCTTTCTATAAATTTACAGATTTAGGCGACTATCCGTATTCAGTTATTAGTGTTAAAAAGTCGACTATTGATGAGGACCCTGAAACAGTACAAGCATTTGTAGACGCTATCGTAAAAGGATTAGAGCTAGTTGCAAAAAATCCAGAAAAAGCAATGGAAGTATTAAAAGCAGAGTTCCCTACTACAGAAGAAGCTAGCTTACAAGCTGCCCTTGACCGTGCTTATGAAGATAATTTATGGAGTGAGGATGGCTTCATTAGTGAAGAATCTGTTGAAAGAGTATTTGATGTTGTAGAAAAAACCGGTATTTATACTGATGGCTATGTATATCAAGAATTAATCGATATGCAATTTGTAAATAAAGAATAACTATGAGGAGGAAGTTTTTATGAATGAAATAAATTCTCTATCGTTACAAAAAACAGCATTAATTGTTGTTGATGTACAAAATGATTTTTGTGATCAAAATGGTGCATTAGGCAAGCAAGGGGCAGATACGTCTATGGTCAAAGAGATGATTCTCAATTTGCAAAATTTAATCCACTCTGCTCGCGAATTAAATCTGCCAATTATTTTTATTCAAACAATTCATGAAGATGCGACTGATTCAGAAGCATGGGTATCTAGAGGAAATACAAAAAATGTTGAACATAACCAAGTATGCCGCAAAAATACCTGGGGGGCAGATTTCCATGTAGTTGCCCCACTTGAAACTGAGACGATTGTTATCAAACATCGATATAGTGCGTTTTATAATACACGACTCGATTCCATTTTAAGAACTTTTGGAATCAATAATTTACTTTTTACAGGAGTGGCAACAAATGTATGTGTCGACAGTACAGCAAGAGATGGCTTTATGAGGGATTATCATATCACAATGATTTCGGATTGTTGTGCTGCTTATTCCGAACAAGCCCACTTAGCGGCATTACAAAACATAGATTCACATTTCGGAAGAGTAGCTACATCAAACGAAATTATCGAGGAATTAAAAAGCAATAAAACTTCATTCATTCGAATTTAAATACAAGAAGGTTGTCCAATCAATCATTTGAAAGTATTGGACGACCTTCTCTAAATTAATAGCTTTAATTGCATTGCGCCTGCATAGTTAGTTTCGTCGTTAAGGAGGCAAACAATGAAGAACAGCTCAAATCCAGCAATGTATGAAACGATGATTCCAAATCGGAAAACATCAGAAATTTCAACGATTGCCATTTTATTAGCCGTTATCCCAGGATCGTTCTTATCCCATTTTTCCGCTGGTCTAGTGAACATTGCGCTAACTGATATTACAAACGATTTTCAAATTTCTCTAAGTCTTTCTCAATGGATTGTAACTGCTTATTTATTAAGTGTAATGATTTTTCTGCCGATTATGGGAAAGCTTTCAGACCAATTTGGACGGAAAACAATCCATAACTCAGGGTATATTTTTTTTGGCATTGGTGTACTTTTTTCATTTTTGTCTCATTCAATCATCTATTTACTACTATCAAGAATTTTACAAGGAATTGGAGCCGCAATGCTGCAATCTGTCAATATGGTGATTATTACAGAAAATGTCCCCACCGAAAAAAGAGTAAAAGCTTTAGGGTTAATTGGAACTTCGGTAGGAATTGGAGGGTTGCTTGGAGCACCTGTTGGCGGAATTTTAATTAATTGGTTTTCATGGAACACCCTTTTTTTGATTCAATTACCTTTTGTACTATGTGCCTTAATCGTTGCGATTCACTTTATTCCTAGTGACCCTAGAGGCACCAAAATTCGATTTGATTTTATCGGTGCATCATTATTCGCATTTTCAATTACTCTTATCGTCTTTGTCTTAAGTCAAATTGGTGAAGGTATCTTCCATTTAAAGCAAGTTGTAATCGTAGGTATTGGATTACTTAGTCTTTTCACTTTTATTAGATGGATAAAGCGCTATCATTCCCCATTTATAGAGCTTTCTATTTTTAAACATCCGATTGTTAAGATTGGATCATGTATTATTATTGGCAGCTATGCAGCGTGTTTTGCGACAATCGTTGTTCTCCCCTTTTATTTAAGAGGAGTATTAGAATATTCAACTACAGCTTCCGGCTTATTGCTAATGATATATCCGCTATTCCTTTCCTTCTTCGGCCCAATTAGCGGAGCAATATCTGCAAGAATAGGTTCTTATAAAGTTGTTCAGATTGCACTTTTATTTATGATTGCTGCATTTACCTTCTTTGCATTTCTTAATATGGATTCACCAATGTGGACAATAATTGTTATACTAGCTGTTTTAGGAATTTCAATGGGGCTTTTAACCTCCCCTAATTATGATTTAATAATGGAAAATATCCCAGCAGCATTTTTAGGAAGCATCGGTGGTACCATTGCACTGCTGCGCAATTTAGGTATGGTTGTCGGTACTGCACTCGGAATTTCCATCGTTAATTTTTCAGCAATTGTTCCTGTGACAAAATGGTTAACATTAGATAATATCGAGGAACAGATAAGTATTTTAAATGGATTTACAAATGTTTTTATACTGTTCATTTGTATTCTTGTCGTTTTATTCATACAACTAAAGATAGTTGGTAGGAAAATCCCTTCATAACAAAAACCCTTCAAGCCAGAAAATTTTAGGTTTGAAGGGTTTTATAATTAATCGTTTGTTTACCGATTCATCGGTTTTATTCTAAATATAAATTGCGACAACAAATTCGCTCGTTTTTCTGAAACTATTAACTTGTTTAATACGTATAACTACTAATACAACCTACATTGGAGAGATAAAAAATGTATGAATATAAATTTGTAAGAATTGAACTTAATTTTTGGGGTAATAATCCAAAAGATGATTATCAAGATATTATTATCGAACATGGGAAAGAAGGATGGAGATTTGTCCAAATTTTCGCTCCACCAACTAAAGGATATGGTGCTGCTGCATATTTTGAAGTCATTTTTGAAAGACCCATCAATCAATGAAGAAGCGTGTTTTAAAACGGAATCGGACTTAAGCATAGGTCTTTCACTCAATACCAATACGTATAAATTGCTGCTTTTTTTCGATAATTTTTCATTTCATTTATTGCTAAACTATTTTCTAATTAAGCTACCGGGGGTGTCTTATTTTAATAAAAAAGGTTCTATGTCAAATGTTGGGGTGAAGTGATATTACACGGCACCCCGATTATCCTAAATGAACCCCAATTTTCTTATATAAATTATTTAATAAAATTTTCGCTTTAAAGTGTTCATAGCTTCTAAAACCATAAGCATTGCGCTTCAAAACTTTTGATTTATTATTAATTCCTTCTAAAAAACCATTTGAATATCCAAAACTTAAACTATTTAAAATTTCAACTTGCCAATTTTTTAGCGTTTGAATAGCCTTTAAAAATGCCGGAATATTTGCTTTTTCTACCTTTCGGTAAAAGGCTTCTAATCTTTTTTTTATTTCTATCAAATCATTTGAAGTTTTTGCCCAATCAAACCATTCGCAGTAAGCTTCTTTTAATTCATAGGCTTGCTTTAGTTCCTTCGACATTCCTATGTAACGATTTAAGTACCAACGATTCGTTTCTGTTAACTTATCAAATCGTTTATATAGTACATGACGCATTTTCTTACATTTCTTTCGATCATATGCATGCCATTCTTTTTGAACATTTCGACGTACTTCATCTAGTGCCCAGTAAATATAACGACAATAATGGAAGCGATCCGCAATGATAATCGGGCGATTTAATGCCTTCCTAACTGCTGCTTTAAAGCTTGGATTCATGTCCATAACCACAATTTCTACATCTGCACCGTATTTCATCAAGTAATCCTTAATGGTTTCTTTTCTACGATTTGGTAAAATATCAATTGGTTCATGTGTTTCCGCATTGGCAATAATTAATTGATAAGTTCCCGCATCGGTATCTGCTTTATATTCATCAATCGCGATACATTTTGGTAAATGAACCCCTTCATTTAATTGTTCCTTTACTACTTCTTTAAAGCGACGAATCACTGTTGAGCTTGATGTACCAAGTACTTCAGCTGCTTCTTTAAATGTTTTTGCCTTTATTGAACGGATTCGTACAACTTGATTCCATTCTTTCGAGAAACGTTGATATTTATCCACGAAAGGGGATTTTTCTGAAAAACGTTTCCCACATTGGCATACATAACGACGACGTTTATAAAAAAGGACGGTTAATCGTTCAAACCATTTTAAATGATTAATTTTTTGAATTCGATAATCATGGACTTTTGATGTTATATTCTTGCATGCTGGACATTGATGTTCTTTTTTTGGTATGGAAACGTGTAGAACAATACGTTCCCCCATCTCCTCCACCTTATGAACAGTTACACCTTTTAATCCTGGAATATTCATGTTAAAATTCATTTGCACGTATCACCTTTCATTGCTTGTTTCTCGACAATTCAAGTATATAGAAATCGGTGATTACGTGCTTTTTTATTTATGAAATTTTTTCAAACCCCAACAAATATTATAGAGCCATAAAAAAAAACAGGACGCCCTCTCTTAGGACGTTCCCGTTAATCAATCCTTGTCTACCTGTTCCTTTAATAGTGGTTCACTTAGTTTGCAATATTGAACGAACACTCTTGCCAATTCACGTAAACGCTGAAGAATGGCATCATCAATAATGTTATTTTCTTTATCAAAATGTGAAGCATGTGTATATACGTAGTTTGGTGTAACCAAGCAGCGGAAGTAATCTAAAATAGGTCTTAACTGATTTTCTACAACTAAGTGGTGTTGATATGTGCCACCGTTCGCTACCATGGAGACTGGTTTATAACGCATTGCTTTTGGATTTATCATATCAAGTGCATTTTTTAACACACCTGGAATTGATGCTTGGTAAATCGGCGTAGCGATTATATAGCCATCTGCCTCTTCAAATTTTTGAATCATTTTTTTCATATCATCATTAAGGGGACTTCCATCTAATATCTGATGCTGTAAGTCAGCAAAGTATAAAATCTCAAGTTCCAGCTCTTTATTGAATTCTTGAATATATTGTTCCACTTGTCGTAAAATGGCACCTGTTTTTTCGCCGAAAACAGTACCGTCTACAAGTAATATTTTCATGTTGTATATCCTCCACTTTTCTATTTCCATTCGTTATTGTAACAGATGCAGCAAATGTCGAATAGGGAACGATTTTCAATTTTTTAAATTTCAGTCTTTTGTCGGAATATCAACATTACTTGCTTTTTCAAGTGCTTTTTCCATTTTACGAGTAGGTGAAGTTAAACTAACAATGGTTGTCCCTGGCTCAAATGCACGTTTCTTTGCATTAGATAAAAACACTAAATTATTATCTTTATCAACTGCGAAAAGTGGAATGGTTTTATGGCTATCATCCTCAAGAAAATCCCCTAACGTATATTGTTCTGTTAATTGTGTTTTCCGGATCATATAACCTTCATCAATATAACGATTTAAAGTATGAATATCATTATCCTGGTCAAATAATGCCTTTCCACCAATTGACTTACTATAATCACTTGGATCACCTGTGTGTATTGGTGTTTGGAAAATATTCTCACGTCCAAGTTCCGGAACAAACCTTTGGCAAATTAGAGCATTATAAGAATCTTCTTCTGTAGCAGCTATTAAAATTTCATATGGTGTTAAATCCACATGATATTCTGTATGTTCGCTTAAAATATCCCCTACTTCTGTTTTAATTCCAAGTTGACGCGCTTGTGAAAGTGCGCCCCATGATCGATCTATTATTAATACTGGTTTATTATAGGATTGGATTGCCTCAGCAAATATCGCACTAAATGGACTCCCCCCCACAATCATAACACCAGTTTCTTCAGTAGCCTGAAGCCCAAGCTTTCTAGCCAACCAACTAATCGAAAATCCATGAGCAAGTACAGTAGCAAAGACAAGTGCAAGTGTTAAAGCAGTGATTATATCAGCATCTTGAAAGCCAGCCTCAGATAATCTACCCGCAAAAAATCCAGAAACTGTAAGAGCAACAATCCCTCTTGGAGCAATCCAACCAATTAACGTTCTTTCTTGCTTTGTTAATCCAACCCCTATTGTAGAAAGCCAGATTGATAAAGGTCTTACAATAAACAACATTGCTAAAACGAATATCAACATTCGCCAATTCAAAATATCCATTAATGTATTGTTTGATAATGAAGCAGTGAGCATAATGAATATACTTGAAATCATAAGTACTGAAATATTTTCTTTAAAGTGCAGTAAATCTCTAAACGATGTTAAATGCATGTTTGCCATGACAATCCCCATAGCTGTTACTGCAAGCAGCCCAGTTTCATGCATAATCCCATCTGATAAAACAAATACCAACAATACACTTACTAAAACAATCGGTGATTTTAAAAATTCTGGAATATACCCATGCTCTAATAATCGACCAAGCAAATAACCTGCACCGATACCGATTATAGCTGTTAAAACAGAGGCACCAAAGAACATGAGTAATGATGTTCCCGTAATCATTTTATTCGCCCATAAAACTGCCTCCATAGCAAACAAAGCGACTAATGCACCAAATGGGTCTACTACAATCCCTTCCCATTTCAAAATCGTTGCGGGACGTTCCTTCAATTTAGCTTGCCTTAATAAAGGCATAATAACAGTAGGACCTGTTACAATAAATAGCCCTCCAATAATAAAGGAAACATCAAGAGAAATTCCGGCTAAAAAATGGGCTGCTAAGGAACCGGTAATCCAAGTGATTAGAGAACCTACTGTAGATATGCGAAATATCGAGCGGCGAAACCCTTTAATTTCCCGTATATCTAAGCTTAAACTTCCTTCAAATAATATAATTGCAACTGCGAGTGAAATAATTGGATTAAACAATTCGCCAAAGCTTTCTTCTGGATTGAATAAATGTAAAAGTGGACCAACAATCAATCCAACCAGAGACATAATGACAATAGCTGGAAGTTTGAAGCGCCATGCAATCCATTGTGATACAATACCAAGCATTACAATGGCTACCAATTGGAAAGTTATGGAGTCAAGCATCATTACATCTCCTTTTCATTTCAAAAAATAAAATCCTCCACTGTATGTAGTATTTGCGGAGGAATCTCTTTCATTCCATTATTTATTTTGATTTCGATTAATTATCAATATCGTTATTTGTTTTTATTTTTCTTAATTTTTTCTGATCAAATACAACTTCTTCATCTAAAGGTGCGATTTCCTCACTCTTCAATTTATCCCAATTGAAAAGCTTTTCACGATCCGGACCTTCCTCTTTTTCCTTTATAGGCATTTTCATATTTGCAAGCTCATCTGCCTCATATATGGATACTTTCGATTTTTTACTATGTAATGCAATTACCATCATAGCAAGGGCAACTTGGGTTGCTTCAATTGAGCGATATTTTTTTACAGGGCCAATAAGAATAGGATTTAGAATTTTTAACATCCATTCCCCTATTTTTTCTCCGAATCGGAATTCATTTCTGTCGCCAACAAGCAACGATGGTCTTACGATTGACAGTTGCGGCAACTCCAAAGCCATTAACTCCTGCTCAAGCTTACCCTTCACTCTGTTGTAGTAAATAGCGGAATTTTCTTTCGCCCCCATTGCAGACACAACGATGAAATGCATAATACCACATTTTTTAGCAAGAGAGGCAACTTGCAAAGGATAGCTTACATCAACTTTTTCAAACTCCTTGCGGGATCCTGCCTTTTTTATCGTTGTTCCTAAACAGCAAAAAATTTCATGTGCAAAGTCAATGTCTTTTTCTTCAAGCTGATCAAATGAACGTACTTTTACAGTAAGTTTTGGATGTTCATAATCTAGTTTTCTTCGTGCAATCGCTACAACTGAAATATATTCTTCACTTTCACATAGAAGTTTTATTAGAGCGGAACCAACCAGGCCTGTTGCCCCTACTACAATAGCAGAACGCATTTTCACTTTTATGCCACATCCTTTCATGTTTCTCTTATTCACTGCATAAACTTGAAAATCTATATGTCTCTTATGAAAGTATTATATTGTCAATTTTCACACATACTTTCAAAATTTTCACCATAATTTATTTATAGTTGGGAAAGGATGGGATTTTATGCACAACGAATTAAGTGTAAATACTCTAAAAAAGAAAATTGTCTTTATCGTAGAGCATAGTTTAATTAAAGGATATTATCCACTTGAGCGAACTGCTATCTTAGCAAAATTATTAAATACCGAAGAAAATATTTATATCTTTTTAAAACAAACAGGTCCTGAAGCCATTGAAATTTTTACAGATTTACAGCTTTCTCCTATTTTATTCGACAATTATGATGAACTTAAAATGCAAATTCGTAATCTTGAGCCAGATTTAATTGTTCAGGACGGAAAAGATACATTAATCGAACATATTGAACAACTGCGTCCTTATTGTAAAACAATTGTTCACTTCGACGATTTTGGTGAAGGTGGACAACTTGCTGATTGCAATATAGTTGCTCTTTATGAAGAAATGAGAGAAAATACAGCACAAAATATATTAGCAGGTACTTATGCATTTGCAGTAAAAGATACACTAAAAACTATCGCTGAGGAACGAGTTTCAAACGAACTATCTAATCCACCACATATTGTTGTCGCCTATGAGGATGGAGACGAGAATAATTTAACATACCGCACATTACGCCACTTAACTCAATTACAAATTCCATTAAAAATTACAGTTGCAATTGATCGAGAATACCGCCACTCAGTTGAAGATTTGCAAATGATGGTTTTAAGCCGTCGCAATACAAAGATATTTAAGGATGACCAAGCCCTAGAGAAACTTTTACAGGAAGCTGATATTGTGATTTGCAATGCAAATTACACACCATATAAAGTTGCTACAGTTGGTATTCCTTGCATTACTGCAGCGCAAAACGAACGCGAGTTAAACAATGCATTCCCTAGAGAGCATAACGGATTTATTCATCTGGGTCTAGGTCGTAAAATGAAACAATCCAATATTCAAAATGCAGTAATGGAGCTTCTACTACATGAAGCAAGACGCGAGCGTGCAGTTCGCAAACAATTCGAGCTAGAAATTACAGATAACAATGATGTACTAAAATCCTTACTATTAGATTTTGCTTATGAGCGCCATAATATGGTGCCTTTGTGAGTTATATAAAAGACTTCAACCAGCCAGTACATTTTCTAATATATTGGCTGGTTTTTCATTACTATTACACTTAATAAATCTATCTTGTATATGAAACTAATAGTTTCAAAGATTAAAAGTTATTAACTCTTTTTGAATTAATACTCCGCCCCTTTCCATACGGAATAAACAAAGGTGTCCCAAATATAGGATCGAAAGTTATTTCACAGTGCATGTTGAACACAGTAGCCACTGTTTCTTTTGTCATCACATCTTCCGGCTTTCCGGCTGTATATACGGATTTATTATGGATTGCAACAATGTGGTGTCCGTACCGACATGCTAGATTCAAATCATGCAGAACCATTACAATCGTTCGCTGCTCCCGTTCATTTAATTCATAAAGTAAATCAAGAATTTCAATCTGGTGTGCTAAATCAAGATAGGTAGTGGGCTCATCCAACAATAATATATTAGTTTGCTGCGCCAAGGTCATGGCTATCCAGGCACGCTGACGCTGCCCCCCAGATAAAGAATCCACAGTTCGATGATCTAGTTCAGATAATTTTGTTTCATGTAATACTTTGTTAACAATACGTTCATCTTCCTTTGACCATTGTTGCAGCCAGTTTTGATATGGATATCTTCCTTGACGGACCAACTCTTTTACGGTAAGTCCCTCTGGAACAATTGGTCCTTGAGGCAAAATACCCATCTGTTTTGCAACTTCTTTCGTTGGCAATTTAGAAATATTTTTTCCGTCCAACAGTACTGCTCCACCATCTGGTTTAAGCAATCGGCAGATAGAACGCAACAGTGTAGATTTACCACAGCCATTACTACCGACAAATACAGTGATTTTCCCTTCATGAATTTGTAAATGAAGATTATCTATAATTCGTTCTTGACCATAAGACAGCATTAGTTCTTTTGTTTCCAACATTTGCATCCCTACTCTCCTCCTACTAACAAATTGCAGTTATTTATTTGTTCCGGTTACGGTAAAGCAAGTAAATAAAAAAGGGAGCACCCACTGCAGAGGTAAATACACCAACTGGAACATCCTGGGGTAAAAAAGCTGTTCTACCTATAGTATCAGCCAGCAGAACTATAAGACCTCCAATGAAAGCCGATGCTAGTATTAAACTTCTAAAATTGGAACCGACCAGTTTTCGTGCTATATGAGGAGCTATCAAGCCAACAAAACCTATTGCTCCTGCAACAGCTACAGCTGATCCTGCAAGCGCAACACTAATCATTAACAAAATCGCACGATGATACTGTAAAGGAGAACCGAGTCCCCTCGCAATATCATCTCCAAGTTGTTGAATCATAATATTGTGCGAAAATATAAAAGCAAATGGAATAAATACAGCCACCCATGGAAGCAAAATTAATACATTACTCCATGAAGAACCATAAACACTACCCGTCATCCATATGTAAGCTTGACTTGCAGAAGCTGAAGGGCTAATTGTTATCATTAGCATTGTTAAAGCACTGGTTATTGCCGACATACCAATTCCAATCAATACAAGGCGTGTTGAAGTTACTCCTCTCCTCCATGCCAATAAATAAATAATGATTGATACGAGTCCCGCTCCACAAAACGCAGCAAATGGCAGCCAGTGAATACTTACCTTACCGGCTAAATAAGTAATAAAAGTCACCGCTGTAAAGGAAGCACCGCTAGAGATTCCAATTACGTCTGGTGAGGCAAGCGGATTACGGATAATTCCTTGCAAAATCGCTCCAGATACCCCTAATGCCATACCAGCAAGAAATCCTACTATCATTCGAGGCAACCGTAAAATACCTAAAATAAGCACTTGATCCTCTGTACCTTGTCCCACCATTGTTTTCATTACATCAAAGGGAGTAATAATTACATTACCTAAGCAAATGCTAAATAGAAAAGCTACGATACTTAGAATAGCGAGACATATAATAGCTTTTAAATTCCGTTTATAAATAAATAATGAAAATTTATCATGTTTGCTTCGTATAACATATTTATCAGCCATGGTGTTCCCCCTTTTTAGAAAAGCCTTTACGAGCAATGTAAACAAAGAATGGAGCACCAATCAAAGCAGTCATTATTCCGACTGGCACTTCTCCCGGCATAATAATAAAACGCACCGCTACATCTGCAAGCAACATTAAAATCGCTCCAAGAATTGCACTGTAAGGAATAAGCCAACGATGATCTACCCCAACAAGAAAACGGGCAACGTGCGGAATGACCAAACCTACAAAACCGATTGCCCCTGCTACTGCTACTGTACTTCCAGCTAATACGACAATCGTTAAAGCAATTAAAATTTTAACTAGAACTGTTTTTTGCCCTAGACCCATAGCGATATCTTCACCAGTGGTCAATATATTTACAGCCCGTCCAAGGAATAATGCAGTTGCCATCGCAATGAACATATAGGGCAAAATAGGCCATAGCATGTTTATTTCCCGACCTGCTATCGATCCAGCTAACCAGAATAAAACCTCTTGTAACCCAGATTCATTAAGCACTAACATTCCCTGTGTAAAGGAAGAAAATAAAGCAGTCATTGCTGATCCAGCAAGGACGATTTTTATTGGCTTTGCTCCATCTCGCCCTAAGGAACCAAGGACATATACTGTAGCAGCAGCTACACCAGCACCTAAAAATGCAAACCATACTAATTGTGAAAAAGAACTGATATTTAGAAAATTTAATGCCATAACAACGAAAAATACTGCTCCTGCATTTACACCAAATACACTAGGGGAAGCTAGAGGGTTTCGGGTTAATGCCTGCATAAGTACACCCGCGATAGATAAATTCATGCCAACTAAAGTTGCTATTACTGCTCTTGGAACTCGTGTTGTTTGCACAATAACATGAAAATCAGATGTTGAATCGTATTGCCAAAAAGATTCCAAAGCCACAAAAAACTGAATTTTTGTTGCACCAAACATAAGGCTGATTATAAACGCTAAAATCAGAAAAAAAAGGCCGAACAACAGCCCGACTACTTTGGTTGATGTTCGACTAAACAATGCAGCCATATTTAATCTCTCCTTTTGAAGAAATGCTAATTAAGGTTTTGAAAGTATTCAAATAAATCTTCCACCATTAAATTTGCTGCCATCGGTCCAGATCCATTGTTCCAGACAGCAGTATCCACCTCAAAAACCTTATTATTTTGTACAGCTCGCAAATTTTGCCAAAGTGGGTGTTCCATCCATGAAGCCCTAATATCTAATCTTCCATCATCCCTGTCCAAGCTTGTCTGATCAAAGATTATATCAGCATCCATTTGAGGTATATTTTCCTTTGTTGTAAGTTTTACACCCCACGATTCACTTTTTTGATTATCCGGACGTGGTATACCTAATTCGTCCAGGACAAGAGCAGCAAAACCGGTATGTACAATTCTTACATGGTCTGCCCGAAAGTCGATAACTGAAACCTCAATATTATTTAATTGGTCACCCATCTCTGATTTGAACTCTGCTACCTTTTTATCCCATTCCTTCAAAAACTCCTGTTCTTTGTCCTGTTTATTTAAAGCAGCAGCCGTTATTGACAATGTTTCTTTCCATAGATGAACCTCATCTGTCATTACCGTTGGTGCAATAGCACTCAATTGGTCATAAATTTTTTCATGTCGGGTTTTTGAAGCAATAATTACATCTGGATTTAAAGCCGTAATTTCCTCTAAATTAGGTTGATTTTCTGATCCTAAATTTGTTACTCCATCCATTTTATCGCGAATATAATGGTACCAAGGCTGCTCAATCCATGATTCAACTGCACCGACTGGTTTAACACCCAACTGTAAAGCAGCATCTGTTGCACCTTGGAATAAGGTTACAACTTTAGTAGGTGTACCAGTAATCTTTGTGCTTCCCATTGCGTGTTCCACTGTCCTTACTTCATCTAATCCATTTTGTTCGGTCTTTTTATCATTAGAAGCAGACCCTCCCCCTTCAACAGACGCTTCATTTACTTCTGTACTTGTATTATTGCTATCACTGCCGCATCCAGTTATAATCATGGCAATTAGCATTATAAGTAGTCCAATTAGCCACTTGTTTGAAAGTTTTTTCATATTAATCTCTCCTTTTACACAATTCCATTTGTGATATTGATAATCATTATCAATTATAGAGCGATTTTCTATATTCACCATGGATTTTTCCGACTTTTTTATAAGAGATTATTATTATTTCTTTCAAACACTTCTAAAATTTTATCCAATAATATTTCGTGAGACATTGCATTATAGCTTGTATACAAATGACGCATATCAAAAAGGTTATACGTTTTAATTTCTTTTTGCTTGATGTGATTTTTCCATCTCTCATCCTCTAACAATATGTTTAACTGGTGTTGAATCCTCCAATCAGCATAAGTGCTTCCATCATGCTGAAAATTTGTAAATATTATGTGGTCTGCTTCGCAGCAAAGTAATTCATCCATTGTAATTTCCTTATAATGAGCGATTTCATCCACACCTTTTGGAGCTGTAAGATGCAAATCGTTATACAAAACGGTTCCAATGTTTCGTTTACCAAACAAATACATATTGTTATCGATGCCAAAAGCAACGATAAGCACCCTATCATCCCCTATTCTTCCTTTTATACGATGACGAAGTTTCTCTGCCTTATCCTCATAGTAATCCATCCATCGGTCCGCCTCATGCTCCTTTCCAATAATGCGAGCAATTCTTTGAAAATGCGTTCGCCAATCTTCTGAATAGTCAAGTATGATAGAAGGTGCAATTTGTCCGACCATCTGTTCATATGATGTTATTGTCTCCCCCCTTTTTCCACGGCCTATGATTAAATCCGGTTTGATATCCCACAACCTATTCAGTTCAGGGACTTTTTCTCCAAGCATTAACGTATGATTTAATTTGACAGGAAATGCAGCATTAACTATTGCTGCATAGGGTTCCGTTTTTAAAGCAAGTAAATGCCCAGTTACTAAATGATTAAGAGAAGCTAACTTCCCTTCCATCTTAATTCGATTTACATAAATAGTTGGGGCAACTCCGATTTCCGTCTTGAATTTCCGACTGAAATAAAATTCATCACGAAAACCAAGACTAAATGCAATGGATTTTATAGACTCGTTTGATTGGATCATCCTCTGTTTCGCATGGCGTATACGTAATTCCGTTAAATAAGTGACAGGACTTTTTTTATATATTTTTTTAAAAATACGAGAATAATAATCCGGATTTAATCCAGCAACTGCTGCTAGTTCATTTCTAGTGATCTGTTCAGAAATATGCTGTTCCATATACTCAATGGTACGGTATAAATGTTGGTTTACACTTTTCTTACGTTCTTGTACATCATGTTCAAGCAAGGGGATAAACATTTCCTGAAAATAGACATCAACTTTTTTAAACTTCCACTTATCACTTTTATTTAGTAATTGATCCAATTCTTCGACAAAGCATTTAACAACATCCCAATTTTTCACAACAAGTTCAACTGACTCATTCAAAATCAAATGAAGGTGAGATTTCTCTAGCGCTTCTAACGCCTCAAATTGTATATCGTAATAATAAGAATTGTCACCGTTAAGTGAAATATGGACCCACGATCCGCATGGCACAATGAATAGATGTCGATTGTCCAATGAATAATGCATAGAATCAATTATGACTTGTCCTTTCATTTCCATAAAAACAAGTAAAGAAAAATAACTATTTGACTGTTGGTAAGTACTTAACTTCTTCTCATGGCGTCGCATTGCACCTAGACGAAAGTAATCGTTCTTCCCTTGTAGAATATAAGAAGAATTGTCTATTTCCATTAAAAGCACACCTCTCTTTGAGAATGATTATCATTTATAAGTTTAAAACAACTCCTGTTCTTGCTTCAACAACAAGAATGTAATATGGTGAAATGTTCTATTCACTTTTCAAGTAAAAGTTACTGTGAGGACAATTTAAAAGGTTAAATGAAGAGTTTTAAGTGTAGTTATTTAAGAAAAAAATGACTTGAAAAGAATTCTCTTAATCTATGTAAAGAAGATATTATAAATTAAAAAAATAAGTTGAAGGGTTTGTTGCTGCGACAAATACATAATACTCTACAATTACAGTTATTATTTGAGCTCGAAAAAATGAATCTTAAAATTTCATTTTTAGCCCCCTCCTGTTTGTCATTGCTGTTGTTTACTAATGTAAAACTTCCTTGTCCTGTGTTACAATGTTCAGTAGATATTTTTATTAAATTATAATTACGATTGTTTAAATAAAAGGAGCGTCTTTCCATGCAAACTAAAAGCGAGCTTCAACAAAAAATTGCAGAACTAAAAATGGATTATATAAATTTACAAGGTGATATTGAAAAGCTTGAAAGTACAGGTCATGCTGATTCTGTAAAAAAAGCGGAAGAACGCCTTGCAAACATGGAAAAACAACTTGCAGAACTGAATAAGCAGCTCGCGGCGTTGTAACATGCCGCGATTTTTTTATGGAAACGTTTTTAATTAAAACGAGATTGGGTTTTATACAATATCTTATTTATTATCGGAGGAACATATATTTATGGCGATATTAACGGTTGAAAATTTGGGTCATTCCTTTGGTGATCGTACACTTTTTAAAGATGTATCATTTCGTCTTGTTGAAGGTGATCATATTGGCCTTGTCGGTGCAAATGGTGTAGGGAAATCTACGTTAATGGGTATTATTACTGGTCAAACCATCCACGATACAGGGCGTGTTGAATGGCTTCCAGGAACTCATTATGGCTATTTAGATCAACACACTGTGTTAACTGCTGGTCGTACTATGCGTGATGTTTTGCGTGATGCCTTCCTTCCGCTTTATAAAAAGGAAGAAGAATTAAATGAAATTGCTGGTAAAATGGCAGATGCAACGCCCGAAGAGCTAGAGGATCTACTAGAGCAAATGGCTGAAGTACAAGACGCATTGGATGCGGGTGATTTTTATACGTTGGATATAAAAATAGAAGAAGTTGCCCGCGGTTTAGGCTTAGATGCAATTGGATTAGATCGTGATGTTGCTGCTCTTTCTGGTGGACAGCGTACAAAAGTTTTACTAGCAAAACTTCTACTTGAAAAACCAAAAGTCTTATTGCTGGATGAGCCGACTAACTACTTAGACGAAGAGCATATAACATGGCTTTCAAATTATTTAAAGGATTACCCGCACGCATTTCTCTTAATCTCTCATGATACTGAATTTATGAACGGAGTCGTTGATGTCATTTTCCATTTAGAGTTTTCGAAGCTTACACGATATACAGCGACATATGAAAAGTTTTTAGAGCTTGCGGAAATAAATAAGCGCCAGCATATCGATGCATATGAGAAACAACAGGAGTTCATTAAGAAACAAGAAGAATTTATTGCGAAAAATAAAGCACGTTATTCTACAACAGGTCGTGCAAAGTCGCGTCAAAAACAATTAGAACGATTAGAACGAATTGACCGTCCAGAAACAGCGGTGAAACCTGAATTTAGTTTCAAAGAATCCCGTGCTTCAAGTCGTTTTGTTGTAGAAGCTGAAAATTTATTAATTGGTTATGATCCAGCAAAACCTCTATTGCCTCCTCTTACATTTGCCATTGAACGCGGGGAGAAGATAGCATTGATTGGGATGAACGGTGTTGGTAAATCAACATTATTGAAAACAATGCTAGGTAAAATTAATGCTCTTGGCGGAAAAGTAAGTCGTGGGGATTTCCTATTCCCTTCTTATTTTGAACAAGAAGTGAAAGCTGGCAATATAACACCAATAGATGATGTATGGAATGCATTTCCTAACATGGATCAACATCAAGTTCGTGCTGCTTTAGCACGCGCTGGTCTAAAAAATGAGCATATCTCTCGCCCACTAAATTCATTATCTGGTGGTGAGCAAGCAAAAGTCCGTCTATGTAAATTAATGATGGAAGAATCCAACTGGTTAATCTTTGACGAACCTACCAACCACTTAGATGTTGATGCAAAAACTGAATTAAAACGTGCAATGCAGGAATATAAGGGGACGATTGTTTTAGTTTCCCATGAACCGGAGTTTTATGAAGGTTTAGCAACAAAAGTATGGAATGTACAGGACTGGTTTACGACAGGAAAAACGGATTTATAATAGAGACGGTTTGGGCATCGAGGGATGCTTAAACCGTTTCTTTCATTTACGCAGCTCATAATACATATTTTAATGATATGGGAAAAACGCGACAATCCCTCTAAGACAAGGTTTTTGGAATTTTTTATAGAATATAAATTAATATAGTATTCTTTTTAAAATTAAATTTGAGGATGTGCATTTGATGGGTTTTTTCAATCGCTTTTTTAAAAAAGTAGAAGATGTCAATAAAGGAGAATCTGCTGTTTCTGAACTAGAATCTGAGTTTTATCTAGAATCACCAGTAGAAGAAGCAAAAAATTTTTGGGTAGAAATTGCTCAGAATATTATCGTAAATTCGGTTAAGGCTACAAACAACACTGTAGAACGTGCCTTTATTTTAGTGGATATGGGGGAACAACCCTCTTTCGATATTTTTTACCAAATTGATGGCAATCTAATTATGTGGCATGATCTTGAGGATCCTATAATAAAAGAAAAGATTGAAAGTGAATTACTACCTCAAGCACCTAATGTTGCTTCCGCAGTAAATGGTGAATTTGTTCAAGCCCGACACCCTCGGATTGCATTTGCCGAGCTACAATTTGAATGGGCAACTGGCGCTTGGTTTTCTCATATAATTTGGGAAGACGATGACCATGCAAAGCTAGTGAAAGAAGAAATTTTAAGCAAATGGTTCAAAATACTGAGTGCGGAAATTAAAAGCACACCATTAGATAGTGATTCCAAACTTTCATGGTATCCATAAAGTTTTTATTATGCTTGAAATGATTTAGAGGTTAATTTACTAGACGAAAACAAATAGATTTACCTTAGGATGTAATTTTTCAACTCGTGAAGTGTATTCGATAGTTATTAATCGGGTACGCTTCTTGATTTTAAAAAATTAAAAACTAATCAATTTCATAATTCGTATTTTTCAAAAGGTTAGAGTACCCCTAATATGAAAAATTGCGTTATTTACACTATGCTACTTGATTGCAATTTCTTCTTATCTCCCAAAAATATCTTCTAAGCTTTTTTATCTGATGGATTAAATATACCTGGTGTATAACTAGACATCTCCCCTATAGAACCAACTATTTCTCCTTCATATTCATATATTAAGGATAAGATTATCTCCTTCGGGGTCCTTCTCTTTTAATTTATAAGTGGTTATTTTTAGCTCTTTTCCTATATAATTTTCAACAAATGTTATATTAGAGGCTTTATAGTTTGCGATAGTTTCTGGTGCAAAATCCAGTTTTACTTGTTTAGTTGAATTGAATGATGCAATTGTCCAATCTAAACTTACTATGTATGCAAGATGTTCTTTATCAATACTTTTATTGGTACAAGCAACTAGAATAATTGTAAAACTTAAAATAATCATTAACTTCTTCATAAATATCCCTCTCTGTTGAAAGAACTCTTTACAATTAATTACTTTATAACAAAATAAAGTAATAGTTACAAAAACCACCAAACCAACTCAATACAACAACAAATCCAGAGGATTGACAAGCTTGATGAAAGATCTGCTCAAAATCATAGCCTAGCATCAAAACGATGGGAACTATAATCAAATAAAAAGTCCAAACTAAAAGATTATCAAAGGCAATAGTAGATAAGTTAAAACTAGAAAATATACAAACTCCCCTTCCTCGCTTCCTTTATGAGCTTTTACTAAAATAGCAATCACTAGTGTTAACCAAACAAAATGCATGACTACCTCAAAAACTCGCCGCATATCAAAAAATCACATGAGCATTGCTTTTCCACTATAATTAAGAAAATACGATCTGATTATTCGGTTGTCTGTTCATAGCTTTTTGAAGTTTACTAAGAGATTCTCTAATATTCCCCCATGGACATCAAATTATTTTGAAATAGAGAAATTATTAAGAGGGATTATTTAAATGGTATAAAATGGAACTTATTGATATCCAAATAACCAATAGTATACGGGGTTTTTATAGTAATTTCTATTTATTTACATTTATTTCCCTTCCCTTTTAATTTTTAGTTGCTATAATAATCCCTGGATACATTTGGAATAGCTGTTTTCGACTGGTAAATACCCATTTCACTTGTAACTAATTTGAATCAAAATATCGAAAATATCGGGGGAATTTTAGTTTGAAACGACTTATTGTAATGCTTCTAGTATTTTGCATGATGTTTAGTGCAACAGCTGCTGCGGAGGGTGAATATAATTGGATTGAAGGAGGCACAACTGTTGACTTAGGAGACATAGCCTCTATTGAACTTGATCCAGGATTTATTTTCCTTGACGGAGAAGAAACAAAGCGAATGGCGCAAGATTATGGTGATCCAATTTCCGGTCTTGAAATCGGTAGTATATTCCCAATGGACGAGAGTCAAACATGGGCTGTTTATTTCGATTATGAAGAAACTGGGCACATTAAGGACGATGAAAAAATCGATGCCGACGCATTATTGAAGAGTTACCAAGAGGGAACTGAAGAAGCAAATAAGGATCTACAACCTAGTGAGCGTTATTATGTAACTGGCTGGGACATTGAACCGTTTTACGATGAAAAAACAAATAATTTGACGTGGTCTTTATTACTAGAAGATGCTAATAAAGAAACTTTCCTAAATTATAATACGCGAATTCTCACAAGAGAAGGGAACATTTCGGTCATTCTTGTAACAGACCCTCAAAATATGGAGGCAAATAAACAGATACTTGACGAAAAAATATTACCTCTGCTGAATATTAAAGAGGGAAATAAATACACAGATTTCAATGAGTCTACAGATAAAGTAGCTGAATATGGGTTATCCGCTCTAATTCTAGGTGGAACTGGTTTAGCAGTAGCTAAAAAAGCTGGTTTAATCGCTGTCCTTCTAGCATTTGGTAAAAAATTCGGAGTTCTCGTAGTAGCCGCGATTGTTGGTCTTTGGAGCTTCATTCGAAAAAAGAAAAAGAACAAAACATCTGAGACAGTCGAGCCTATAAGTGAATAATCAAGCTCAGTTCCAACACATTTGTGAAGGAACTGAGCCTTTTACTTTCATAAAAAGATCACATTTTCTCTTTTATTTAATATGAAATTTTTATCTTCTAAAGTAATCAACCACACAATTACCCATGTCTGTTAAATCAAGTTACAAATTTTTTTAACGTTTTTTTTAGCAAGCTCAAATACTCATGGATAATCAATCATTATTACAGTAACATCAGAATTGTCTTAAATTCTGTTTATAGCTCCTTCCCTTCATCCAATATGTAAAATCTTTTATTATTTTTTGTTCTTAATAAGTGACCGAAATATCATCACAAAAATTGGTACTGAAAATGCTTTAATAGAATCAACAATCCCCTACCCTTCAGTCAAAAAATAGCCCTATTTCCCTAAACTTTCAAAATTATATTTTTCACAGAAAACTTCAATTTACAATTACTAATCAAGTGAAAGAAAACCCAAAAAGTTGAAACTTTTCTCGATTATAGACGTATATATTTATAGAAGAATGGTTATATATTTTATTAGAAGCCCACTTATACTTTTTTAGAAAAGCTATTGACTTACATTTATCTTACTAGTAAGATATAAATATAAACAAACATATCTTATTTGTAAGCTATTACAAAACAAAGAAAGCGAGGAGATTTTATGACAGTTACAATTTATACACAATCAAGCTGTTCCTCTTCACGAAAAGCCATTAAATGGTTAAAAGAAAATAATATTGCTTATTCAGAAAAACGTATTACTTCACAACCTTTAACATTAGCAGAATTTAAAAATATATTAAGAATGACTGAAGATGGAACTGATGAAATTATTGCGACAAACTCTAATGATTTCAAAAACCTTAATGTTGATATTGATCAACTTTCCATTCAGGATCTTTATAATTTAATTCAACAACATCCACGTATGCTGCGCAGCCCTATCCTACTTGATGAAAAACGCATCCAAGTTGGGTACAATGAAATGGATATTCGCCGTTTTATCCCACGTAAAGTGCGTGCATATGAATTAAATGCTATGCAAAAACTTGCAACACAAGGTTAATCACAAGTCTAGCGATTCTGATTCTGTATTTAAGTTACGGAATTAATTATGTAAGTGGAGCTGAACAAAATGGATAACCAAAGATATGAAACCCTTTCCTCTCTTTTTGAAGTTGTTTCTTCATTAGAGCGTAAATGGGCAAATGAATGGAACCAACAAAATATTTTAGGATTTTCAAAATCTCATATATTACTTTTAGATTTATTAGCGAAAGAAGGACCAAAACGCCCTTCTTCTATTGCTGAGCGTTTGAAAGTGACAACTGGTGGAGTAACTGTTTTAACAACGAAACTTATCAATAGTGGTTTAATTGAAAAAACGCAAAGTAGCGCAGATCGCCGTGCTTCTCAAATCGCCATTACACCAGAGGGCGAAAAAGTACTAAAAGAATCACAAGCTCAAGTAACAGCAATGGTTAACTCAATGTTCGGCATGCTTACTAATGACGAAATTAAAACGCTACATACAATCTTTGAAAAATGCCTTCTGAATGGAAACGGTTCTTCAAAGTAGTTTTTATGAGAATCAAATTACAATTTTGGGATGCAGCGCACCTCAATCAAAAGAATAGTTTATAGGAAATTACGATGTTTATTAATCTAAAACCCAAATAAAAACGCAAGATGCTATAAAATGCACCTTGCGTTTTTTTTATTTATATATAGGGAGTATTATAAGCTATTAAATTTAAGGAACTTTCATCATTTTGAATCGTCAAATGAATTACTAGAATATCCTTAAGCCATTACAACATCTTGTAAAGATGTATCTGCTAGCATTATTTCTTTCAAGCGCGCTTTAGCACGGAAAAGTCTTGATTTTACAGTACCAATTGATACTTTCATTAAAGTTGAAATTTCTGCTAGAGAATATTGGTCAACATAGAAGTACCATAATGTTTTTTGATAAATGCTATCTAGTTGCAACATTTTTTCTTGAACAATTTTTGTTACTGCAACCTTTTCAATCTGCTCTTCAGTAGATATTTCATTATTTGGAACCAAATCTAAAATCGGTACGTCTAATGTTTCAGGTTGATTCATCATATATTTACTTCTTCGAACATTTTTGCGATAGCGGTCGCGGAATGTATTCATTGTAATGGTTGTAAGCCATGCTTTAATATAATCAACCTTGTCAATTTGTTCTTCATTACGTACAACTTTTAACCAAACCTCTTGCATTAAATCTTCAGCCTCTGCTGAATTGCGTGTTAATTTTAAACATAAATGATATATATAACGATTATATTCTTCGTAAATTCCAGCTAAATAGTTAGTCATGATTATTTCCTCCAATTTCTAACTTCTGACTACATTTTCCCAAAAACTTGCATTACACTCTATCGTATTTGCTTTCAATTTCATTACACATATGTAAGATTCGAAGTGGCAGAAACACTATGCTATACTTATTTTTACAATTAATGAAATGAGGGATTTTATATGAGCCATCTGGAAAAATTAGATGCTTATTTCGCTAAAAACCGTGAAAGACATTTAGAGGAGCTATTTGAATTCCTTCGCATCCCAAGTATAAGCTCATTATCAGAGCATAAAGAGGATATCAAAACTGCTGCAAATTGGTTAGCAGATCGACTTCGTAAGCTCAATATTGAAAATGTATCTGTTGATGAAACTGCAGGACACCCTGTTGTCTATGGTGAGTGGCTTCATGCTGAAGGAAAACCAACAATTCTTTTATATGGACATTATGATGTTCAACCAGTTGACCCACTCCACTTATGGGATTCTGAACCTTTCAATCCTGAAATCCGAGACAACAAATTGTATGCTCGAGGTGCATCGGATGATAAAGGACAAGTATTCATGCATTTAAAAATGATAGAAGCATTGTTTGAAACTGAAGGTACACTTCCTGTGAACGTAAAATTTATTTACGAAGGTGAAGAAGAAATTGGCAGTCCAAATCTTCCTGAATATGTAGAAAAAAATAAAGAAAAATTATCAGCCAATCTTATCTTGATTTCGGACACAGGACTTTATGCACCTGGAAAACCTGCTGTATGTTATGGTTTACGCGGACTAACGGGTATACAAATTGACATACGTGGCGCTATAGGAGATTTACATTCGGGGTTATATGGCGGCGGCGTTCAAAATGCAATCCATGCCTTAGCCGACATACTTGCTTCATTCCGTGATGAGCATGGAACTATTCAAGTAGAAGGCTTTTATGATAAAGTGCGTCCTTTAACTGAAGAAGAGCGCAAAGCTTACAGTGAATTAAATTTTGATGAGGAAGCTTTAAAAGAAGAAGTTGGTGTAAATGAATTATTCGGTGAACAAGGCTACTCCTACTTAGAACGCACTTGGGCTCGTCCTACTCTAGAAGTAAATGGTGTCTTTGGAGGCTTCTCTGGTGAAGGGATTAAGACAGTTCTTCCTGCTGAAGCAGGTGCAAAAATTACTTGCCGCTTAGTGCCTGATCAAGATCCGAACGAAATCGTAGCACTTCTTAAAGCACATATCGAAAAACATAAACCAAAAGGTGTTAACGTTACAATATCTGAATTTGACAAAGGTGCACCTTACTTAACACCTTTTGATCACCCATTAATCCAAGCAGCAGGCCGTTCATATGAACGAATTTACAACGTCCCTACTGCCTTTACCCGTGGCGGTGGTTCTATTCCAATCGTAGCATCATTTGATGAAATATTATCTTTGCCTGTTGTATTAATGGGTTTCGGCTTAAATAGTGAAAACTTCCATGCACCAAATGAGCACTTCCATTTAGAAAACTTTGATAAAGGACTTCGTGTTCTTGGTGATTACTTGCATGAAGTTGCTGATTTAGAATTTTAATATTGATTTACCCTACGACTGTCCAAGAAGTATGTATTACAAACTTCTTGGACAGTTTTCTTTTAAATACTTAAGTACAACATCACTCTTTAGTAATGATGCTGCTCTTTCATGTCCGCTTTGCCTATCATCGCATAATGGGGACGCCCCCATCCCCTAATGAGCCCTTCTTTCTGCTTTGATATTATGAATATCTATTAAAGCATTATTACTGCGGTGATTCCATCCTAGCCGCAAAAAGAAAGTGACTCCTGCTCTAGACATCCTAAACATCCCCATCCTCTATACCGACCTCTAAAAATAATTTTTTTGCGGCACTTTTTTTACAAATATTTAATTTATATAACAAAAAGGAATTTCCTAAATATTTGTAGAATTGAAATTATACTATTTTATAAAGCTATAAATTAATTGTTTTATTAAAAGAAAGACAGGGGTGTTTTAAAATGGAAAATAAATGGAGTCTTGTATTATTTGTTCAACCAGTTATCGGGTTATTGCTCATTTTAATTGGATTGTATACGTTTATTGCTGGAAGTCCACATTTACTCCCTTGGGCCTTCATGTTGATGGGACCATTATTTGCAATGATGTGCTTATATGAAAGGAAAAGAGAAAATAAGAATACTAGTATTTTTTATTTAACTTTAGCGGCTATATCATTTTTGTTTGGTTTCTATTCATTTACAACGTTTTAATTTTAGCTAAGAAGCATTAGTTTGAAAGCTATGAGGGTCACTGTGTTATCACTGTAGACGACTTATTCTAATTTAAGAAGGCGGTATCAGGAAGTTAGAGTTTCTGGTAATCCCCTTCTACTTTTTTTGATATAATCTTAAGACACTATTTTTTGGTATTTCATATCCTCTTGGCAGAAATCGCCTTGCTCTTAGAGGAAGTACTTCACTATACTCATCATAAAAATCTCGTCCCGAAATATCTTACTGCAAGGGTCCTCTTGCCATAACAGAAAAATCTAAAAGACATGAAAAAAACCACCGCGCTTCTAATGGCACGGTGGTTTTTTAACTGACCTTTTAAAAAGCATTATATATATAGGGGAGGTTATATATCTTGTCGAACAAGCTTTTACAAGGGTCTTTTGAGCTTACACTTTTACTATGAGCGATTTTTCATAAGAAGCAATTATTATTGACTTCTTTATGATGTACTAAGTGTACCATCATTCAATTACTTATTGGACTACATGACGATAGATGTCACATTTTTATCACATTATTGTTCACAATTTCGAAATAAATTGTTATATAACAATAAAAACCCCTCATTTTACTTCCCTATACAGATTTATCAAAACTGTTAATTTAAAGCACTTCCACTGAAACAACTTTACTTTATGGGGATTGCAAACTGATGTGCAACAGGCTAGGAATTAAAATAATTTATAATAATTTTATAACTTTTGAATTGAAGATTTCAGCGTTCTATTCATTGTCCCTGCAAGAAATACTTTTCATAAATTAAAGAAAAGTTGTATCAATCTAGCTGACGTTGCCTTTATCAATTCAGACCAAGAAATTCATTAGAGGAGTTTAGAGATAAACAGTGATAGCTATTAAGATAACCTTGAAGAATCCGTATTTTTCATTTGCAACTACTTGCGATTCTTCACCTTCCTTTCGAGTTCCTCCAGCTTTTTTAGTAGTTCAATTCCAGCTTCTAAATAATGAATACGAGCTTCTGCTTTTTTAAGTATTTTCAGCAGATAAATCTTTAGTTGAAGGTCGTTCAGTACTTCCTTTTCCTCTGCGTTCTTCTAAAAACCCATTTTCCCCATATCGATTAAAAGTTCTTCTCCAACGGACTAAAGAATTCTTTGCTTTTTGTTAACCAATCATTTCAAGACCGAATCCTTTTTTTATAATATTTGAGCTGTCCTTTACCTACTAAAATTTCTTTCACTGCTTTAATTTTAAACTCAGGTGTTTACTGAATCGAACAATCAGATACTGAAGCAACAATAGGATTATCTTCTAACAGTTGACGTTGGTGTTCGTTGAAAAAGTTTTAATCTTAAAAATTCCCGTTCAGTATAATTTGTTTTAGTATAACGGGCTTTTTAAATAGAAAAAACCCCGAATAGGGTACTTTTTTAAAGTGACCATTATTCGGAGCTCGGTTCATCTAAGTTGCTTAGAGACTTTTTTAATTTTTCTTTACAAAAAGAATAATTTTATTTGATGAGGCTTATAATTATCTAAATTGATTTTTGATAAGCACTATTCATTAGTGCTTTATTATAATTATTATCCATCTTATAATTAATTAACATTATATTATCCTTATTTAACAAAGCATGTTCCATTTTTTTCTCAAAACGAATTTTGTAAAGCTCACTAGGAAATAATAATCTATTTTCTTTTGTCATCATTCCAAGTTCATAGCATTTTTTAATAATATCTAAAACACTCGCGCTTTTTAATATATCGCTTTTTCCTTCATCATAAGTAGACAGCTCTGTACGTATGTCCCAATTAGAGGCATAAAAATTTTCAAAACCGAATTCTGCATTTTTTTCGCTTACTACTTCACCTTTTTCAATCATAGAACAAAACTCATAAAAATGAATCGAGTAGCGATTATCATCTGTTACATTATTAATGTCTACACCTTCGTTAGCTAAATTACAAAATGCTAAAAACATTGGATCTAATTTTTCAATGTACTCGTCCCATCGTGCAGCATCATCTGCATCATAAGCAATACCATTAACAATGACACTTTCAGTTGATTCTATTATTTCCCCTCTATTATTGGCTTCTGCTTCGCAAACATTATCCCATCTTATCTTACTTTGATTTATAGACGTGCTATTTGTTGTACTTGAAGTATTTGTTACAATTGCAGTGTTAAGAGATTGTATCATATCTATTCTCCTATTATTCTCTATCAAAAGATACTGTATTACCATTAACAATTTGACCTAGTTGATTTATGCCTTTAATTGTTATTGAAATACTAGGCAAATCTCTAGATTCTACTTTAAAATAATATACAAATCCTGTTACAATTTTGTTCGAATCTACAACTGGTGTAGTTTGATAATTAATAACTTTTTTATGACTTAGGTTCACATCATTGCTATAAGCTAAATACGTTAAAGGATACCCTGTAAACAAAACTCTAATATATAAGGTATCTGTTGTTGTTACCGGAGTCTCTGCTTTTGATTGCTTCACTCCTATAGTTTCCCATTTGGTACCATCCACTGAAAAACCTGCAATTCGAACAGATATTAGATCTTGAGCAGGTGCCGCAGATACTTTTTCTTTTCCTACTCCTATAAAAATACCAAATATTAACGAAAATGTAATAGCAATAGTTAATAACTTTTTCATATTGCTACCTTCTAAGATATATTTATTGAGTTAAGAATTCTACGACGTCGTATAATTGATTATAATTTTATAATTGGTAAATTTCAATATATTTTACATTTTTTACATATTTTCTATATGGTATCCAACTTCTTAAGTTAACAAAACGAAAACAACTTGTATGTAATCCCTATGCAAATCCTGTTAATGAAAGTTCAATTTTAGAATATTTTAATGAATAAAAAGAAGAGGAATATTAAAGATTTTATTTTGGATATATATTTTGTCTAAGAGCCTTGGGGTAAAATCTACTGAGATGTATTAGTAGTTACAATAAAAGAGAATTCAAAAAACTATAGATTGCTAATATGAAGGTTAGAATAAAAACATGTTTATATCTTTTACATCTGAAGGTGTGCCTTTACCATTCAGATAAAGAATTCTATTATACGTCGGACAGTAGAATTAAAAAAAGATGCTACCTGTAAAATACAAGCAGCATCTTCTTAAGTTACTTAGAAACTTTTAAAAAAAAATGATTTATTTATAATTATCTGTGTAACCGGCAAAAGCCATGTATGAACATAAAGATGAAATACCCTAAAGTCCACTTAAAAACCTCAGGATACTCATCTTCCTATTATTTAAAAAATTAAACCAACCGATGCATAAATAATAACCGTTGCAAAAACTGCAGTCATATAAATTAGGGAATAAGCAAACATTTTATTTGCCCAAATTTTTTCATCCATTTGGCGATAGCCTACGAAGCTGATCCACAACCAAATACCACCTAAAATAAGGGACGATAACGTTAATCCCCAGCTTAAGGGCAAGAATAAGAAGCTTGTAAACATTAAAAGAATTAAGTAAATGTTTGTTTGAATGTACGTTCTTCTCGCACTTTTTATAACTGGCAGCATTGGAATTTTTGCTGCTGCGTAATCATCTTTTTTGCGAATAGCAATTGCATAAAAGTGTGGCATTTGCCAAATAACCATAATGATGAAAAGTGCCCATGCAGCTGGATGCCAAATATCTGGCGCTACTGCTGCCCAACCTATTAAAGGCGGCATCGCACCTGAAATACTGCCTACCTCAGTATTCCAAATAGTTCTTCTCTTTGTCCACATAGTATAGGGGACAACATAGAAAAATACTCCTAGAAAACCTAGAAACGCAGCAAGTGGTGTTGTTAATAGTAAAATTCCAAGCCCTAGAACAAGTAAGAGTATGCCGACAATCAAAATTGAGCGGATACTTAACTCACCTGTTACTGTAGGTCGTAATTTTGTTCGTTTCATAACCGCATCAATATCTCGATCATATAAATTATTAAAAATCCCTGCTGCACCAATTATGAATGCAGAACCAACAAAGGCATATATTATAGTCGGTATATGTTCAACAAAGCTTAGTTCATACGTATATAAAGCTAGCATAAGAGCCGCTATCATCGGAATTAAATTTGATTTAATAATTCCTGTTTTGACGGTCTTTGCCCATAAATTGATGTAGTTTTGCATAGTATGTCTAATTCTCCTCATTGTTAGGCTACCAAGGGTAAGCACTATATTCTATCATACCACTGATATGGGAGATTCAACAATCAGCACAGCATGTTTATTTTTAAAATTTTAAAGACTTACTTAATAAATTCGTAGTTTAGTCAAATTTTAAACTTGCCATTTAATAAATTTTTCCACTTTCTTATTTATCTCGAATTTGCCTCATTTGCTGCAAGTAAACCAATTGTTTTATTTTTCTTCCATACACTATCCCAATATTTTAGAGGAACAACTGTTTCACCTCCATAAGGGGCAATTTCTATAGTAATTCCAGGCATTCGATAATTCATAATAAACCAATCCGTTGATGCACCAGAGCCCGCCTCACCAGTTGGAGACATAATTTTGTAGCCTGTTGCCTTGCCAATCATTTTAGCAACGGATAAATCACGTGTTAAAGCTGTTGATTTTTGATAATGGTAGTAGTATAGGATTGATCCTGAACTATGATATGAAATATAGGATTTGAAATGATGCTGTGCTACAAAATTGCGCAGCGCTTGTGATTCCGGCTCAGAGAAAGCTTTTGCTCCCTTATAATTTTTATAAGATGGAGATGCAGCAGAAGCTTTTTTCTCCCAACCACCGTCAAAATTTCTATTCAAATCTATACCGCGAATATTGGCTTTCCATCTATTATAATTCGAGCTGCCATTATTTAATTTTTTGGTTGTTGAACTTGCATTCACTCTCGTCTGAACCAGCGTTACACCATCCGGATTCATCATTGGAACAAACCATATGCTTACCCTGCTTAAAATTGTTTTAACATTCATTGACGAAAATTTTTTACCTTTTAAATAATGATAAGTATACTCATCAATCATTTCTAATAAAACGTTCGTTGTCATATGTTCCCTTGCATGCAACGACGCATCCATTAAAATCTCTTTTGATCCTGTTCCTACCTTTAAAGCATATAGCGCTCTGCCTTGAACGGAAGAACCAATCTTAACTAGTTCCGTAAATTCCGGATACATATTTGAAAATACTTTTAAATAATATTCCATCTCTTTATAGCTAATATTCTTTTTCGGTTCTACTTGATTCGTATGATAAAAATCCACTAAATTTACATATACACGCTTGCCAAACCGTTCAATCACACCACGACTGCCATTAATCATATGTAAATTAACCTGTTCTCCTTTTGCTACTGTCCCAAGTATATTGCCAGCCTTATCTTCAAATGGTGCATCAATTTCAGCAACAATACTTCGAGGGAAATTCCCTTGTATATGAGCTTCTAGATTTGTTTCTTCATCTGTAGAGGTTAGAGCTGTTCTAGGGATATAAAAGGATTTCTTATTAGCCGTTACAATAAAAAAATTTGCTGTCACATTAGTTGGTGATAATATCGTGCCTTTTTCCAATGTCCCTGCATTTTCAAACCCCTTTGAAGAAGATAAGTAATACGGAGTTGTCTGAATCACTTTTCCATTTCCGTTTATGTATGGAGAAATTACTTCTTTTACTTCTGGTGGTAATGATTGTTCTTCTTCTGGTTGAGTATATGTATTTTCTTCATTTGCTTCATTTAGCAGTTGGTCAGATGGGATTCCAGATGTCTCTGCTTTATTTGGTTGCTCTTCAGAAACATCATCTATAATTATTTCAGGATTTAATTGTTCATCTGTTAATCCTACACTAGACGTTACTTCTGCTGAATTAGTAGATTTTTCAATTTCGCTCGCCGAAACGATTGAAACTTGAAAAATAAGTATAAACACTAAAAAAATTGATAGAATTGCTTTATAGTTGTTCAAAGTAATTAACTCCATTTCATTATTAAATTATCAAAAAGTTACTAATATTATCATAACTAATACAATATAAAATTTACAAATTACATTTATATTAAGAATTTTATTAGTATTTTCTATTTTCTTACAAAATAAAAAGAGACTTAGGAATTATCCCAAGTCTTTTAATAATATTTTATTTGTTCTTTTAAAACTTTTTCTCTTCTATCCAAATATGAACATGCTACTTTTAATAACGGTAAAACTAGCAGAAAGACAAACAGCAATCGGAAAATTTGGAACACAGTAACTACAGAAACATCTGCTCCAATTGAGTTGGCAAGCAGACTCATTTGATCAAGCCCCCCTGCTGCTGCACTTAGGAAGCTGGTAGATAGTGAATAGTCAAGGAGATAGACCAGCAATAAGCCTTGGAAAAACGTAATTGCAAGTAGAAAAAGTGCACTTCCTACTCCTAATAACAATACTCGTTTTCCTAGCTTTATCATATCTGGTTTTAAAAGCAGACCTATGTATGCACCCATGAACAATTGTGCCGCATGTAAAAGTAAAATTGGCACTTCTGGTACATTAACCGAGAATAGTTTTAGTACAATGACAAATAATACCGGAGTTAAAAAGTACGGAACTGGCAGATTGATTTTCTTCCCTACCCAAACAACAACCCATGACACAAGCAACAATAATGCTAGAGGGAAAATTGAGCTAATCAAAAAATGCCCTTCCCCTTTTGCTTGAATAACATGCCCCGAGAGAATAAATGGAACGAGAAAGACAATGCTTATTACCCGAACAACATGGAAAAACGTAACGATTGCTAAATTAATATCCTTTTCTTCTTCAGCAAATACAACAATTTGTCCTAAGCCACCTGGAACTGTACAGGTTAGAGCTGTCTTTAAAGGGATACTCCCTATTTTTTTAACTCCAAAGGCCATAAATATACTAATTATAACTAAGACGATATTCATTATTAGCATAAGTAAAAGAAGCCAGCTCATGCCTTTAAACAAATTAAATTGAAATGAATGACCGATGGAAACACTTATAATAACAAGGCCTAAATTCGAAGTTTCATAGGCCAATATAATTGATACTTAATAAAAAATTGACTGATTAGCACCGAAAATAGTGGTCCTAGCATCCATGGAACCGGCATTCCAACATATTCAAACAACAGTGCACCTAAGATGCTAATGAATGCTACCAAAATGATCGATTTTATATGCAAAACTCGAGCCTCTTTTCTATCTACGTTTACCTCAGATTATCATAAATTGACCTGCTACACATACACAGTTAGTCCCCTCCCGCAAACAATAAGAGATTCTTAACTACAATCATATGTAGAAAAAATATTATTTTTAAACCCTTGCCGCAAAAATCCATATAATTATTTTTTTTGTCCATTTACTTTTGTGTAAAAATAAGTAAGAATAATCAATAATGATAATCATTATCAATTATTCTTTAGGAGGATATTATGAATACTATTTATGATGTCACGATTATTGGCGGCGGACCAAGTGGATTATTTAGCGCATTTTATGCAGGTCTGCGAGATATGAAAACAAAAATCATTGAATCTCAACCAATGCTCGGTGGAAAAGTTCATGTTTATCCAGAGAAGTTAATTTGGGATATTGGCGGAATGACACCGATTACTGGACAACAATTGATTGACCAATCGATTTCACAAGCATTAACGTTTGATCCAACGGTATGTGTAAATACAAAGGTCCGAACAATTGGTAAAGAAGATAATATGTTTATAATTACAACCGAATCTGGTGAAAAGCACTTTTCAAAAACAGTGATTCTTGCAATCGGTTCAGGTATTGTAAACCATCAAAAATTGGAGATTGAAGGTGCCGAAAAGTTCGAAAATACCAACTTATTCTATTCTGTTCGCAGCCTATATGACTTCAAGGACAAATCTATTTTGATATCAGGCGGAGGGCATGCTGCAATAGACTGGGCACATGATTTACATGGCTTCGCAAAAGATATAACGGTTATTTACCGCGGAGAAAAATTATCTGGTCATGAGGCATACATCCAAAAAATTAAAAATAATGGAACACCGATACTATTGAATACACAAATTAAACAATTCGTTCCTTCTTTAAACGGCTCAACCATCCAACAAGTAATACTTGAAAATACAACAACTACTGAAGAAAAAGCAATTCATGTTGATGCCGTACTAATTAATCACGGCTTTTTGAAAGAGCGAACAATTGCATTTGATGACTCTATTACTGTTGAACGCGATAAAGAGCGCAACTATAAAGTAGTAACAAATGGGAAATGTGAAACTTCTGTACCAGGATTATTTGCTGCCGGCGATATTGCTGAATATCCTAGCAAAATTCATTTGATTGCAGGCGCTTATCAAGACGCGCTTCATGCAGTTAATAGTGCGAAAGCATACCTTGATCCAACTGCAAACCCTACTGCTCGTGTCTCTTCACATAATGAAACGTTTGATGAACGCAACCGTGAAATTTTTGAATCCCGAATAAAAGAAAAAACAACGATTAAATAAACTATTTTGCGAGGGTGATTGTATCTAAAGATTCAACAATGACTCTCTTCTTTTCGTTTTAGAAGGAGGAAGCGATGAATATTGAGGATTTAGCAAATTACTTTGCAAGTGCATCCATTAGCTTTGAGAATGCAATTCAACAAGTTATGGAGCCAAGAACAAAAAATATAGAAAAATATCATGAGTGCGCCAGTATAATTATTATTTCAAGTGGACTTGCAAGTTTCACTATAAATGAAACATCTTACAAGCTAAAAACTGGATCAGTTCTTCATGTTGGTCCAAGTACGGTTATTAGTGAAGTTTTAAGTGATACTAAATGTTCTTATATTCTTATTCAATACCGGATACTAGAAAATGAAGTGAGTATATTCCCCTTATATACAAGCCATTTCATAATGAATATTGATAATCAAAAAAAAGTTTTTCAATATGCTATGGAACTAGTAGAAAACTTCAGATCAACAGATGTCTATATGAAATTAAAATGTAAATCTTTGCTCTTAAGCTTTATTGTAGAATTAATACATGCTCTAAAAAACGATTCAAAAAAACAACCAGCAATTGATTTAGAAAAGATTAAAAGCTATATTCATCAACATTATGCAGAATCCATTACCATTAATGAAATTGCAAGTAACTTTGGCATCAAAAGAAGGTATTTAACATCTATATTTCAACGTTATATTGGTTCAAGCCCCATCGAATACTTAACAGCATATCGGATTCATAAGGCACAAGAGTTATTATTATTAACCGATAAACAAATTATTGAAATCTCAAACAGTGTAGGCTATGTTGATAATTTATATTTTAGTCGTGTGTTTAAAAAGAAGACTGGCATGTCCCCTACTGAATATCGTAAATATCGATCCTTCTTAACCAAAGAGAAAGTAAATCAAGATTAAATGTTTATAATAGCTCAATTGCCATTTAATGAGATAAGATTCCAAATGCAATAATTTGTGATTAATGATTTGTATGAGAAGTCTTGATACTAGGAATACCAAAAGGAGCCAACCAAAATTAGTTTGGATGGCCCCTGGAAAGAGGGTTATAAGGATATTCAGTTGTGGCTTCTGTCTATCTTAGATTGTACAACATGAATAAAATTATGCTCTTTTATAAAAAAATTTGTTATTTTTTTAGGAGTAATATAAAAAAGGCTGTTCAGACATATTACTTCTGGACAGCCTTTCATTAAAATATACTAATGGATATCATTCTTTTTGAAGTTTCCACCTCTTACTTCTGCTACGTCATAAACGGTAACAAAAGATCCCGGGTCGATTTCTCTTATAATTTCCTTCATTTTACTTTCTTCTAAACGGTTTATAACACAAGTAATTTCCTTAAATTCTTCATTTGAATATGCGCCTCGAACAATATTATATGTCGCACTTCGTCCTAAGCGGTCGCGAACAGTTTCAACCATTAATTCTGGTTCATTTGTAATAATTTTAAATGTTTTCGAACCGCTTAATCCTTCCTCAACGATATGAATCACTTTAGAAGCAATAAAGTAAGCAATACCTGAAAGAATTGCACCTTGCAGTCCAAATACAGTTGATACAATAATAAAAACAAATAAATTTAAAAATAAAATTAAGTCACTTGTCCCAAATGGTAATTTACGTGATAACAGCACAGCCAGCATATCAATTCCATCTAATGCTCCACCGTTGCGCAATGCTAACCCCATACCAAACCCGATGATAATACCACCAACAACAGTTACTAATAAAGTATCTCCTTCAATAATTGCAGGTATATGGTGCATAAGACTTGTACCGACTGCTAATGAAACAATCCCAACTACTGAAAATACAGCAAAGCTTTTACCTATTTGTTTATAGCCTAAAAATACAAAAGGGATATTTAAAAGGGCAATAAGTACCCCTAATGGCAAGCCAAATAATTGTGAGCCAACGATGCTCAACCCTGTTACTCCACCATCCGATACGCTGTTAGGGATTAATACCGCCTCAAGACCGTATGCTGTAACAAATCCCCCAATCACAACCATTAGCGCTCGTAAAAGCATCCAAGATTTACTCGATTTGCGATGTGTGTTTGCAACCATGTCATTTCCTCAATTCCATTTAATTTTACCAAAAAATATGTGTCACTAAATACCGTCACTTTTCTAGTATAGCATGCATCTCCTACTTACATCCTCTGAAAGCTCCTATATTAGGAAAACTAAACAAAAAAATCTGCCCGCGAGTCATTCTCTACGAACAGATTAAATATGATGGGTTATAATACTTTATCTAAAAAGTCTTTTGCACGAGCAGACTTTGGTGATGAGAAGAATTCATCTGGAGTGGCATCTTCAACTAAATAGCCTCCATCTAGGAACAATATACGATCGGCTACTTCGCGTGCGAAGCCCATTTCGTGTGTGACGATAATCATTGTCATCCCTGATTCTGCTAGAGATTTCATGACAGCTAGTACCTCTTTAACCATTTCAGGGTCCAATGCTGAAGTTGGTTCGTCGAATAACATAACTGTTGGATTCATAGCTAGCGCACGAGCAATTGCAACACGCTGCTTTTGTCCTCCCGATAATCGATTAGGATATTCATCGCGCTTTTCATATAAGCCAACTTTACGTAAAAGCTCGTCTGCGATTTCGGTTGCCTCTTGCTTTGATATCCCTTTTACATTCATTGGTGCGTAGATTAAGTTTTCAAGAACCGTTTTATGCGGGAATAAATGAAAGTGTTGAAATACCATTCCTAAATTTTCACGCACTTTCATCACATTTTTCTCAGTAATTAATGTATCTCCAACTGTTATGTCGCCGCTTGTAGGCTCTTCTAATCGATTAATACAACGTAAAAAGGTAGATTTACCTGATCCAGATGGGCCAATAACTGCAATAACTTCTTTTTCTTTTATTTCTGTTGAAATACCTTTTAACACTTCATTATTTCCAAACGACTTTTTTAAATTTTCAATTTTAATCACTGCGTCTCATCCTCTTTTCTATTGTTCTTCCAAGGAATGTTAATACGAGTGTCATAATATAATAGATCACACCAGCGATTAATAACGGCTCAAAGTAGCGGAATGTTGATCCACCAACAACGTAGGCACGACGCATAATATCTAGTGCACCGATTACTGTTACAATTGCCGACTCTTTATTTAATGTAATAAATTCGTTCATTAGAGAAGGCAGAATATTTTTCATTGCTTGCGGCAAAATAATATCCTTCATCATTTTGGCATAAGGAACACCTAAAGCTCTTGCCGCCTCTTGCTGTCCTTTATCTACTGCATTAATCCCCGCTCGAATTATTTCAGAAACATATGCACCCGAATTTAAGCCAAATGCGATAATAGCAGCAGGTATTGGATCGATGTTCGTACCAATAAATTGTGGTATCGCATAATAAATTAGCATCAATTGAAGTACAAGCGGAGTACCACGGAAAATCGATGTATAAAACTCTGCAAACCATTTTAAAGGCTTAATGCTTCCAATTTTACAAAGAGCTAATAAAATACCGAGAACTAGCCCTACAATCGTCGCAAAGATAACTATTTGTAATGTTACGCCTATTCCTTGTAAAATGTAAGGAATAGAGGGAACGACTTTAGAAAAATCAAACATCGTTATCCCCCTTTCTTAGATTAAAAGTGGAAGCGCCCTGTTAGTCCCGACAAGCACTGGAAGGCTCGAATCGATAAGCTTTTCCAGCTTTCGACCGAGGGCAGACCGCGACCTCGAGGGGCTGGGCGCTGTAACTGAATATTAATATGAGAAATTTTCTATTCTCTTATTAAATAGAATAGAAACGCCATTCAGATAAACTGAATGACGTATTTGAATTATTGTTCAACAACGAACCATTTTTTCTTAAGTTCGTCAATCTTGCCTTCATCAACTAGTGCTTGGATTACTTCATCGAATTCTGCTTTTAATTCACTGCCTTCTTGGAATACTACTGCTTTGAAGTCAGGATCTTCAACTTCGATTGGGAATGCTGCTAAGTCATCATTTTGAGCTAAATAGTTTTCAGCTACGATGTTTTCAATTACAGCACCTTGGAAACGGCCATTTTTTAATTCTTGAATTACTTCTGGAATTAAGTTGCGGCTTTCAACAGTAAAGCCATGCTCTGCTGCTAATGTATTTGCTAATTCTTCTTGAATTGAAGAAACTTGAGCCCCTACTACTTTACCTTTTAAGTCTTCTAAAGAAGCAATGTTGCTTTCTTTTGGAGAAACTAAATATTGCTCAGTTTCATAATATGGAATTGAGAAGTCAACTACTTCATCACGGTCCTTCGTTGGTGTCATACCAGCAATAACAAAATCAAATTTATCCGCTTGTAAACCAGGAATTAAACTATTAAAATCAGAGTTTGTGAATTCTAATTTATACCCTAAACGTTCAGCAACTATATTTGCTAAATCAATATCAAATCCGATAATTTCATCACTCACTGCAGTATCAACATATTCGAATGGTGCGTAATCTGCAGAAGTACCTACGCGTAATACCTTTGCTTCTTCTGTTGTTGCTTCAGTTTCTGATCCATCAGCTGCATTATTTCCTTCAGTTGTATTACCTTCTTCAGCTGTACCACAGGCTGCTAAAATACCAATGACTAATACTAGCATGAATAAAAAATACTTATTTTTCATTGTTTATTTCTCCTCTATTGTTTAGATAATTGTTCTGCTAAAAATCTTTGAATTGCTTTTTCAAGCATTTCCAAGCCATCATCAATTTGTTGCTTCGTTACTGTTAACGGTGGAATCATTCGAATAACTTCCCCAACATTTCCGCAAAGATAGAACAGTACGCCTTCTTCTAGTGCATAATCAAGAATTTTCATAACTGCTTGTCCATCAAGCTCGCCTGTTTGTGGATTTGATATTTCAATTCCGATCATCAAACCTGCTGAACGAACATCACTAATTATTGAATATTTCTCTTTTAATTGAAGTAATTGTTGTCTAGCATACGCTCCTACTTCTTTAGAGTTTTCTACAAGTTTTTCCTCATGTAAAATCTCTAAAGTTGTCAATGCAACAGAACAAGCAATTGGGTTGCCTCCAAATGTAGTCCCATGCATCCCAAGCGGCCATTGCTGCATAAGTTCCTTTGATGCAACCGTTGCACTAAGTGGCAGTCCTGAAGCAATCCCTTTTGCAATCGCCATAATGTCTGGCGTTACATCAAAGTATTGAGCTGCAAACCATTCACCTGTACGGCCAAAGCCTGTTTGTACTTCATCAAAAATTAGTAAAATGCCATGTTCATCACAAATTTCACGGACTTTCTTCACCCATGCTTTTGGAGGAATGATGTATCCACCCTCACCTAGAACTGGCTCCATAATAACCGCTGCCACTTCCTCCGGCGTTACTTGATGTTTAAACAAACGGTTAAAATCTTTTTCAAGCTGTTCAACACAATAAACTTCTGGGTCAACACCTTCTGGACAACCTTTTACGTCGGCATATGGAATTTGGTAAGACAAATGTGAAGGTTGTAAGAACTTACGGTATTTACTTTTCGATGTTGTAACACCTAAAGCGCCCATGGATCGACCATGGAAACAGCCCGTAAAGGATACTACGTAAGGACGTTTAGTTACAAACTTCGCAAGCTTTAAAGCCCCTTCAATAGCCTCAGTTCCACTGTTAGCAAAGAAAAAGCAATCTAAATTACCAGGCAATACTTTACCTAGTTCATCTGCTAATCTCAAAATAGATTCGTACATAATTACCCCTGATGGTCCATGTACTAATTGGTCGGCCGCATCTTTAATACTTTGAACAACTTTCGGATGACGATGTCCAGTATTCGCTACGGCAATTCCTGATGTGAAATCTAAGTATTGTTTACCATCTACACCATAGTAATAACAGCCTTCTTCTTTTACTATCGGAAGATTGGGATGATCTTTTGCCATACTAGGCGCTAATAAATCACCCATTCGTTCATATAAATCAAGCCAATGACTCATGTCGTTTTCCTTCTTTCTAATTGTTGCAAAGACTAAAGATTCATTATTATTAGTAAGATGCTAATAAAATGATAATTCCAACATTAATTTAATATATAACCTATTGTATAATTATGCAATAGAAAAAATGGTTAAATTAAATAGTCGAAATTTAATTAATATTTAAAATTATATATTTCGAATATATGTGTTGATTGGTAATTATTATATTATAGTGGATTTTCACTTTCGTAAAATAGTTTTTTCCATTTTAAACCTTATTTATCACCCAATCAATCGTCTAATAAAAAACAGCTTGGCACTTACAATCCAAGCTGTTGCTATTTATAATTATCCAATCACCTAAAATTAACCATTAAACAATTGACTGCCTATTGTAGTAAATTTAATTTGGGTTTACTAAATAAGCCCGATGAAAGTCTTTAAGCCCATTTTTTTCTGGTAATATGTTTCCTTCATTATGCTCTCATTACTACAATATAAAAAGTCAGTGCTATATTAAATAGAGAATTTAAAATAGTGCAGACAAAGAAAACTATTGTAACTTTGTCTGCACTCTGAAATTAAAATTCGAAAATAGCTGTCTTTCCTTTAGAAATATCCTTCGCTTCTTGATTTCGAATTGGTCCAACTTCTACTTCAAATGATTTATTTTTCCAAATCTTATCATATTGTTCCTTATCTAGTAAGTATATTTGCAGGAGTTCACCGGATTGTCCGCCAGCAATTACATCATCATAGCTGTAATCGAGCAGCATTCCTTCTCCAAGCGTATACTGTGTACCGTCGTTAAGAGTCAATTTAGAAGACATTGATGACAATGAGACAGAATCAGATCCTTTATTATCTAAATTAAACTTTACTGTTAAAAGTACAATGCCTGTTTTAAAGTTTTCAAAACGTGGTGCTTCAACTGCATTTGGAGTGAAATCTGTAAATTGGTATCCGTCAAACGTAACAGTAACATCCCCCAATTGTTCACTTTTTCCGATGCCGCTCTGTTCCTTCAGCATCTTCTTTTCACCCATATCATCTAACGTAACTTTATCATTATAAAATGCTGCATTGGCTTTAATTTTTTCAGCACCCGCATCATTCAAGCTTAAAGTAAATTGACCGTCTTTCCCAATTGTTGAGCTAAAATCATCTTTTACAGCAAGAGGTGCAGGAACTTCTACTGTTACAGTTGATACATTTAACGCATCTTGTAAATGATCTTGACCAAATGGATATGTATAATATCCTGTTACAGTCTCGCCAGCCTTAAGCAAATAATCATTTGTTGGTGATAACTTTTCCACTAATTGTTCTTCAGGTGGAAGCAAATCTCTAAAATTGTTATAATCTTTTTCCGCACCTGTGAAAGATAGATATAGGAAAGGAGTGTAATAAACATCCTTGTCTAATTCGTTCTTCACTGTATACTGTGCAATAATTACACCACCATTTGTCTGGTCATTAAAAGGAATACTAAAGTCCGTATGGAAATCATTTAATTCAACAAGTGTATATGCATCTAAAGACAGTGTTACACCGTCCATTTCATGAACTTGCGGTTCTTTATTTTCATAAAGAACTTTCGCTGTACCTTCTGTTTCTTCTTCCATATATTTAATTAAATCTGAAAAGTCACTTGTACTAGTAGCAGTTGTTGCTGCTTCCTCAACTTCTTCCTTAGTATCTTCAACTTCTACGTTATTCTCCTCTGTAGCATTTGCATTCTCATCAGCCTCTGTTGGTTTCTCGTTGCTTCCACATCCGCTAATAATTACTGATGTTAGTAATGCTGTCAAAAGGAATGTCCATGATTTACTCAAAATTTTCAAACCTCCAATTTCCAAATTAGTAACATACTAACACATTATTTAATTCGGTAATATAAGGAGAAGGAAATAAATTACAGACAACTACAGCGACTCTATTTTTTGGTACATATTGGAAAGTTATACTATAATAGTAACGTTAAATGATACTACCAACAAAAATATCTACGTAAATTTGAGTTATTTTAGAAAAATGATTTAGTAAGGAAGGAGGGCATTAGAAGTAATTATAAAAAAGAAAGTTATCTTTCTTCACCTTCACCTTCTGCTATTCCCCTTTAGCATCTCGTATACAAAACCACTATATTTATTATCATCATATAATTCGTTCGATAACTACGTAACGCAAGATTTTCTTTAAATAAGTGCGGTTTGTTGATAAGGAAATTTATACCCTGTTCAAAAGTAGTTGGTATGATTTCCTCTTAATCTAATAAAATAATTTTAAATCTTTACAATTCTTATAGGCATTATTATAATTCAATATGTTACATAATTTTCTAATATATCAAAAAATATAAGAAGGTGAGAAATTGAGGAAAGGAAGAAAATGGTATAATAATAGATTAGTTCCTTGGATATTACCTGTTGTTACGATTATTTTATGGCAATTATTAGTGCAATATAAAATCGTTACGACCACGCTACTTCCCTCTCCGTTAGAGGTGGTCGAAGCAGCAATTAAGCTTTCTAAATCTGGGGAATTACAAGAGCATGTATATATTAGTACTCAACGTGCCCTGATTGGATTTGCGATTGGTGGAATCATTGGATTTATTCTTGGATTAGTCAATGGAACTGTTGTCTTTTTTGAAAGAACAATAGATACAACGATTCAAATGATTCGTACAATTCCCCACCTAGCTTTAATTCCACTTGTTATTTTATGGTTTGGTATTGGAGAAAGCGCCAAGATTTTTTTAGTTGCACTAGGTGTTATGTTCCCAATTTATATTAATACCTTTAATGGCATTAAAAACGTTGATCGGAAACTAATTGAAATGGGCAGCGTTTATGGTTTATCGCGGAACAAATTATTTACGAATATTATTTTACCCGGCGCTTTACCTTCCATACTAGTCGGAATTCGCTACGCTTTAGGCGTTATGTGGGTATCCCTAATTGTTGCAGAGACAATTGGTGCAGACTCTGGCATAGGCTTTTTGGCTACGAGTGCCCGTGAATTTATGCAGATGGATATTATTGTATTAACAATTGTCCTTTACGCCATTTTAGGAAAACTATCAGATTTAATTGCAAAGTTATTTGAACATCGTCTATTAAAATGGCATCCGGCTTTTCATAAAAAATAATATTTGGATATAAAAGTGAGGTGTTAGGATGTTCAACATTGAACTAAAGGATGTAAGTAAAAGCTACGGGGATAATGAAGTACTACATGACATAAACCTCTCTATTGAACCTGGGAGTTTTACGGCAATTGTTGGCCGCAGCGGCTGTGGGAAAAGTACACTATTACGCGTCATTGCACAGCTAGAAGAGATTTCAAAAGGAACTTTATCTTTTTCTAGCAACAGTGGTAGCAAGCCGAAAATTCGTATTATGTTCCAGGATGATCGACTCATTCCTTGGAAAAGTATTATTAAAAACATCGAACTTGGAGCCATTAATAATGAAGTTGCAGAGCAATCTCTGCAAAAAGTTGGATTAATCGATAAAAAGACAGATTGGCCAGATCAATTGTCAGGTGGTCAAAAGCAACGAATTGCTCTTGCACGAGCATTGGCTAGCAACCCAGATATATTGCTTTTCGACGAGCCCCTTGGAGCTCTAGATGCGTTAACACGAATTGAAATGCAAAACTTAATCGAGGGACTTTGGCAGCAGCAGGAATTTACTTCCCTTCTCGTAACACACGATGTAACAGAAGCGGTTCGTCTTGCAGATCGCGTCATTGTCATCGATAAAGGAACGATTCAGCTAGATGAAAAAATTGATTTGCCTAGACCTCGTGAACGTGATGAAAAATTCACCTACTACGAGCAAAAAATATTAAATCAAATTTTAGGAGGATGAGCATGAAAAAATCGCTGTTATTTTTAATTACTGCATTATTTGTATTAGTTTTAGCTGCTTGCGGCAATGAATCAAGTACAGGGTCTACAAACGAAGAACCAACTGATGAATCAACTGGCAGTACGGAAAAAGAAGTAATTACAATTGGCTACCAAAAAGGAAATACAATTAACATTTTAAAAGAACATGGCAACCTAGATGCGGCACTTGAAGAAGCTGGTTACACTGTAGAATGGAAAGTTTTCCCTACTGGCACAGTGCTATTAGAAGCTTTAAACACAAACAATATCGATTTCGGTCATGCATCTGACGGCAATGCTGTATTTATGCAAGCGGGAGGTCATCCTTTAAACTATGTTGCCTCTGAAGCCCCATATCCAGAAGGTGTTGCATTAGTGGCAAAAGCAGATTCAGATATTCAAACAGTAAAAGATTTAAAAGGTAAAAAAATTGGAGTTACAAAAGGCGGCAACCAACATTATTTATTGCTTGTTGCATTAGAAAAAGCGGGTATTTCACCGGATGATGTAGAGATTATTTTCTATAAGGATGCGGCTGAAGGTTTAGCGGCCTTCACAAAAGGTGAATTCGATGTTTACGGTTCATGGGATCCATACTTAGCAATCGTTGAAAACACAGTAGAAACTCGCACAATTGTGAATGGCTCTGATTTAACGGAAAACCGTACATTCTACTTCGCAACAGACCAATTATTAACAGAAAAACCTGATGTAGTATCTATTATTCTAGAAGAATTGCAAAATGCCGATCAATGGGCAAATGAAAACAAAGATGAAGTAGCAAATATTCTATCTTCTGAATTAGGTTTAGACGCAGCACCACTTCAACAAGCAAACAACCGCCGTACTTTTGGTGTTCAAAAAATCGGTGATGAAATTATCTCAAGCCAGCAGCAATTAGCAGATACATTCTTTAACGCAGGTTTATTGGAAACAGAAATTAATATTAAGGAAGCTGTGAATATTGATGAATCAATTATTCCAAGCAATGTTCAATAATAAATTCGGGAGGTACAAAAATGACAACAGTAATTGAAAATGCCTTTTTAAGCTATGGTTCAAAAGGAGCTCCAGTAAAAGTAGAGGTTTTTCTAAACTTGGCATGCCCTTATTGTGCTACATTTTTTGAGGCTGCTGATAAAACACTTCAACCTTATATTGAAAATGGCCAAGTAGAATATGTTATTAAGCATTTTGATAAACCACGTGAAATGCTATTATACGGAACACTTGCAAACTGTTTCTTTGATTATAAGGAGCCTGAACGTGTTTATGACTTGATGAAAGACCTTTTCGCAAAGCAAAGCGAATGGCATGAAATCGACAGTGATAGTATCAAAAAAATGCTGACAGAACAATACGGCTTAAAAGAAGAACCTGAAACAATCGATTTAAGCTTACAAATTGTTGCAGAAGCTGTTAAACGCAACGTTAAAATGGTGCCAACTGTCTTCATTAACAATAAAGAATTCCAATACCCAGTCGAAATTGATGCAGCACAACTAAAAAAGGAAATCGATCAATTGTTATAATTCAAAAAAGCTAGAGTAATTCAATATGTAAGTAGACTATTTATAGATAGTTAAATTTAAAGCTGAACTAATGCACAATTAGTTCAGTTTTTTTGTAGTCTAATATACACTTTGGAAATTAGTGGGATTTTGTTATTGTATTAATAAATGATTTTCAATCATAACCTAAAGGAGGAATAAAAATTGAGAGTAAAAAACGATTATCTCTAATTGGCTCAATCGTAATTTTAAGTATTAGTATTTTAGTAGCCGCCTCATTAATATCTAATGCAATTAATAATGCTGGGTGGGATCTTTCATCTAATCTAAGTTCTATCAATATGAATGATTCTGTAAGTGAAAATTACGAGTTGCTTGTAAATGAAGAATGGCTCTATTTATATGATACAACAACTGGCCGAGTATGGAAAAAGGCAGATGATCCAAATGCAGCATGGGAAGAAGTAAAACATTTTACGGAATAAACTCAACTAATTCCAATAGTAAGATAGATCCCCCTTCCCCTTTTTACCTTAAATGTTAAATAAAAAATGATTGCTCCGTGCTATAGTCATTGCTAAAATAAAATACAAAGTTCATAGCAAGAAGAAATGTAGGGGAGCTGGTATGGCCAGCTGAGATTGTATCCCGTAAGATACTAACCCTTTGAACCTGATTTGGTTAATACCAGCGTAGGGAACATTGACTTCAATTTGATTTTCTTTTCATTTTGAAATGAATGTTTTTTAACGTCTGGGATACTATCCTAGACGTTTTTTATTTCTTCGAGTATGAATAATTCATTACAATGGAGGATTCATCATGAAAAAACTTTTCTTTCTGGTGATGATTGCAGTTTTAGCGCTTGTTGGCTGTCAATCAAAGGAATCACAAACTGAAACAAACACAAACGAGCAAACAGAAGAAAAACCATTAGAAAAAGTAACCGTTGTTTTAGATTGGACACCAAATACAAATCATACGGGGCTTTATGTAGCAAAAGAAAAAGGCTATTTTGAAGAACAAGGATTAGACGTTGAAATTATTCAACCTGGTGATGCAGGTGCAGATCAGCTCGTAGCTTCTGGCCAAGCGGAATTCGGTGTCAGCTATCAAGAATCCATTACACTTGCTCGAACACAAAATGTACCTATCGTTTCAATTGCAGCGGTAATTCAACATAACACATCTGGATTTGCCTCACCTGCGGGCAAAAATATTACTTCTCCTAAAGATTTTGAAGGCAAAACTTATGGAGGTTGGGGATCTCCTATTGAGCAATCAGTTCTAGAAACATTAATGAAATCAGACAATGCAGATATTAACAAGCTTGATATCGTTAATGCAGGAAATGCCGACTTCTTTACGATGGCGAACCAAGGAATTGACTTTGCATGGATTTATTATGGTTGGACAGGTGTTGAAGCTGAACTTCGCGGCGAGGATATTAACATGATTTATTTAACCGATTACAGTGAAAAGCTTGATTACTATACTCCTGTTCTTGCAACGAATGAAGAAATGATTGAAGAAAACCCTGATACCGTAAAAGCTTTTGTGGCAGCAGCCTCTAAAGGCTACCAAGATGCAATTGAAAACCCAGAAGATGCAGCTAGTATTCTATCAGCAGCAGCACCTGAACTGGATCAACAGCTTGTATTAGAAAGCCAAAAATGGTTGGCAGATAAGTACCAAGATGATGCTCCACGATGGGGAGTGCAAAAGCTTGAGATTTGGGCAAATTATGCAGAATGGATGAAGGAAAATGGTGTATTAGAAGGCGAATTTGATCCGGAAAAAGCATTTACAAATGAATTTTTACCGGAATAAGGAGAGAAAAAAATGGCGAATTCATTAATTAGTGTACAAATTATACCTAAAACAAAAAATCCTGAAGATGTCATTCCTTTTGTGGATGCTGCTATTGCAGTAATTGATGCTTCTGGTGTGAAATACGAGGTTCATCCATTAGAGACAACAATGGAGGGGGAACTTTCCGAACTTCTATCCATCATTGAGAAAATGAATGAAAAGATGATTGAATTAGGTAGTCCAAATGTTATTACACAAGTAAAAATTTTATACCAACCTAGCGGAATTACAATGAACACGTTAACGGAGAAATATCGTTGATGCAGCAGATGTGGCAACGAGGAGGAAAATCAATTGTGTTCCTCCTTCTTTTATTCATTCTTTGGGAACTACTTGTTTATATAACAGCTACACCAATGTGGCTATTGCCGGCACCGAGTGATGTAATAAAGGAAATTTACAATGGCATTTGGGAATTTTATGGTCATCTAATTTCCACAATGAAATTAACATTACTTGGCTTGAGTATTGGATGCAGTGTTGGTCTTTTCATTGCAATCATTCTTTATCGATTACCAAAAGCAAACCAAGTTCTTTATCCGTTGCTAATATTATCCCAAAATATCCCGACAATTGTATTAGCCCCCCTGCTTATTATATGGTTTGGTTTTGATCTATTGCCGAAACTCATTGTGATTAGTTTAGTTTGTTTCTTTCCTATTGTTGTCGCAAGCATGGACGGTTTTAGACAAACCGCTCCAGAATTAAAACACTATATGGAGATGGTTGGTGCAAGTAGAAATCAAATATTTTGGAAGCTAGAAATGCCCCATGCCCTTCCATCAATCTTTTCTGGACTTAAAATAGCAGCAACATATAGTGTGATGGGTGCAGTGATTTCTGAATGGCTTGGTGCAAAACAAGGAATTGGTGTTTATATGACTCTTGCACAATCCTCCTTCCGCATCGACCGTGTATTTGCAGCTATTTTCTTTATTATGCTATTAAGCCTTTTGTTGTTCGGAGTAATACGACTCGTCGAAAAGCTAATGGTTAAAGGTAGAAAAGAGGGAGTGTAGGATGCTAACAATCAATGGATTAGATAAAGCATATGGAGATCTTTCAGTTTTAAAAAATATAAATTTACATGTGAGGGACCGTGAATTCGTTGCTATTCTTGGACCGTCTGGCAGTGGAAAAAGCACGCTATTCCAACTAATTGGCGGAATTATTAAACCTGAACACGGCACAATCACATTAAATAATGAAGTGATTAATGGAAAAAAAGGATTGATTAGCTACATGCCGCAACAGCCTTCCCTGTTTCCATGGCGAACCGTATTAGAAAATGTAGTGCTTGCAGCAGAATTAACAGGCAAACCAAATGTTGAAGAGGCAAAACAATGGCTTGAGAAAGTAGGACTTGCAGAGTTTGAGAACTCTTATCCCATTGATTTATCTGGAGGGATGAGACAACGTGTTTCATTTATCCGCGCTCTACTGAGCAAACAAAGTTTACTCTGTTTAGACGAACCATTTTCAGCTTTAGATGAATTTACACGAATTAAAATGCAAAAATGGCTTCTTTCTGTTTGGGAGGAAAATCGAAAGTCCGTATTGTTTATTACCCATAGCATCGAAGAAGCGATATTTTTAGCTGATCGCATTTATGTACTTTCAAAGAGACCGGCAACTATGAAGGCAGAAATCACTGTCCCCTTTTCTAGACCAAGAAATGAAAGCTTACTTGAAACAACCGAGTTTTTCGATTTAAAGCAGCAAATTTTCCAATACATTAAGGAGGAAATTGTTGAATGATGATCGATGCACATATCCATCTTGATAAATATGATGACAAGGAACGAAACTATATTTTATCGAGTTTAACTGAGCATCAAATTGAAGCTTTAATTGCTGTGTCGTTTGATTTAGCGTCTTGTGTTAAAAATCGAAGCTATTGGGTTGAAGATGCTCGGGTGAAGCCGGCGTACGGTTTTCATCCGGAGCAAGAAATCCCTTCTTCTCAAGATGTAGAAGCACTTTTTTTATGGATGAAACGGCATGTTCATGAAATGGTGGCAATTGGCGAGGTTGGGCTGCCTTATTATAAGAAGCTGGAAAGTAATAATCAGCTAGATTATCAGCCTTATATTGAATTGCTAGAGCGGTTTATTCAAGTTTCTGCAGCGTGGAAGAAGCCGATTGTGTTGCATGCCGTTTATGAGGATGCACATATCGCCTGTGATTTACTTGAAAAGCACGGCGCTACAAAAGCTCATTTCCATTGGTTTAAAGGGGATGAAGTAGTTGTTAAGCGAATGATTAATAATGGCTACTTTATTTCTATTACGCCAGATGTTCTGTATGAGGACGAAATTCAACAGCTCGTGCGCATGTATCCGCTTGAACTAATGATGGTGGAAACAGATGGACCATGGTCTTTTGAAGGACCTTTTACAAACCAGCTGACTGAACCGAAGATGATGAAGCATTCTATTGATAGAATAGCCCAGCTCCAAAATCGTTCAGTTAAAGAAACCGCGCGAGTATTGTATGAGAATACGAAGAGGTTTTATGGGATTTAATTATTGTGAAATTGTGGCTTTTTTGGAGCCCCAACTAGATCCAAAATCGGGTTTTGTGATTGAATCTCTTGCTATGCGCGCTAATGCTACAGTAGCTTCGAATATGTAAAAAGGTTGTGTAGAATTTGAATATCTACACAGCCTTATTAAATTTAGTTATGAAAAAGTAAGGGCAGGCAAAGTTTTACCAGTTTCCAACAAAGACTTTAAGTTGCTTATAATGGCTGGCCAACCGTTATTAATCCCTTGGAAGCCTTCACTTTCGTCAAAGAAATCCGATGGCAAAAGGTCTTCATGTTGCAAAATCAATTTGACTGTCGACTCCATCGGCTGAAGTTTAAAGGTTACTTTAGGTAAACATTGACGTTGAGTTTGATCTTCTACCCAAAGAAATGTATATGAAAGAAGTTGATGGGGCTCATAAGCAATAAGTGTGCCATCGTCCGTAATGTTTCCATTTTCATCAAAAAACGTAACAAGCGATCCTTCTTTCCAATCAGATTGAATCTTTCTTCCGAACCAATACTTCTCAGTAAATTCACTGTTCGTTAAAGCTTCCCAAAGTTTTTCAGGTGTCGTTGCAATGTAAGTAACATAATGAAATGATGTGGTAGTTATAGGAATCATCCCTTTTTATAGAATTTCCAAATTTTTAATTGTGTAAAAACAGCACCATTAAATCTTCATCAAAGTACAGTTCCCTATCTTTTATAGCCCTTGGTTCAACACCGTAAGTTTCAAAGCCTAAAGACTTGTAAAGCATTTTTGCAGAGTCGTTAGTAGAGACGACTTGCAGAATCAATTGCTCTAATCCTTCTGTTTCTTTTGCGCGCTGAATAACCTCAAACATTAAAGCTTTCCCCACACCCTGACCTCGTGTTTCGGGTGCAACATACATGCCATAAATATTCCCTTTATGCTGTGATTTTAAAAGGGACTCACGTATAAAAGTTACAACTCCAACTAATAAACCATCCGTATTATACGCACCAAGCACAAACTTATCTTCATCCGGTCGAATGCCTCTTGGACCATTTCAGTTGTGAACACCGCTTCCCTTTCATATGTAGAACCAAAGCTTTCCGGATTAGTTTGCAATGCTCTTAGTCGAAGCCCTTGATAATCCTCTGCATCTGCTTCATTTAATACATGAATTTTCATACTGCTCCCCTCATTTGTTCATAGTTTCTTTATCAACAAAACGCAGCAACTGATAGATTAAGTCCGGCATTTCGTAAAAAGCACTCTTCATATGCAACCTTTCTGAAATTTGATGAGCGTCTTTTCCATAAGGACCTACATTCAACACAGGTGCCTTGAACTTCGCGATATGGTCAAATGGTATATCATAAGTACGTTTCCAAACAGGGGTGTTCATTTCATATGCCTGCCACCCATTGTCCTCGCTTAATTGGCAATAGCTTAAATCACTAATGCCATTAAAATAATGAACTTGCTGCAACGGAATTTCATATGGCTTGGATGCCTGCAACACTAGTTCTATTGCCTTTTTAGCTAAAGGATGATCGCTTGAATTAACCGCAGGATAAAATGGCGGTACGAATAACACAACAACTGCCGGTGCCAACTCCTGGCAATGAATCATTAATTTATCTGCAATGAAAAATGACTGATCACGCTCATCTAAATCAAGACGGGCAATTACTTCTTCAATCAGCTTTTCAACTGCAGGTTCACCAAGCTTTTTCTTTGCATAGCTTAGTAGTTCACTATAACGAATTGTACGTATTTTACCGAGTGGGTTAATATTCATTTTTGCACAGACTTCATCATAGCGTTCCTGACATTTCTCCATCGCACGAGCTGTAACTTGCTCAAACAAGTCTAAAATTTCTGCTGCACTGCGCTTCATTAAAAAGACATTATACATTGCCACTGCTCGATATGGTGTTTGTGTAGAATATTGTTCCTTTAAATCTTGCAGTTTCAACGCAACCGGAAGTGGCGTCCGTTCACCGTAAACCGTTTCACAAAAAGCGTCGTTCCATTCCATTTCGGTTGCTAAAAATGCACTCATAAAAGGTGCACTTAATCCCTTTAAAGGCTCACCCACATGTGTTTCCTTACCATAAAATAAGGCTGCTGGCATCACTTTTCCAATTGATCCTGTATAGATGTATTCTTGTAAATCATACGGGTCTTGTGAAAAAGATGGTTCACTGTTTAAAAACAGACAGATGTCCAACTCATAGCTTTCAGCTATCTGTGCTATATGCACCGCTGCTTTACGCATTCCGGCTGAGTTTACCTCTTCATCCGGGACAGTAATTAGAAGCAAGTTCATCTCCCATCGTTCCTCGATAGCACGCTCTAGCACTTGCATATGGAGAGCAAGGCCCATCTTCATATCCATCACACCGCGCCCAAATAAGTAATCCCCTGTTTCTAAATCCTTCTGTGCCTGCTCATTCAACATTCCCTTCTCCTCTTTAAATGCTTGAGTTAACTCCTCTGGTAATGTAGCAAGCGGCATAAGCGCACCATATTCTTCAATTTGAACTGTATCAAAATGGCTAATGAGCACAACTGTCTTTTTTACTTGTGGATGTTTATACATCGCTGATACGACCTGTCTGCCTCCCTCAACATCTACCGTTTGCAAGTAGTCACGGTTCGTTTGGAAATACGGAAGCAGCTGAAATTTAGCATATAATTTTTTGGAAAACTCCTGTTCCCCTTTTGTTAACGTTTGGCTCTCCCAGCTTACTAGCTCACATAATAGCATTTTTAACTTTTCTGGTGTATCCCATCTCATAGATGTCCCACCCCTTCTGTTTGCTGTGAATTAATTTCGATTGTTGTAATATTTAGACAAATGGTGTTGCAATCCCTTTAAAGGATTGAAAAAACATCTGAAGCAAATCATAATGATAATCTTGAATGTTATAGTAAAATTTACTTACCTTAACAACTATTAATAGAAATGGAGAATGCTAGTATGAATTTTGAAGATCTAGTAAGATTACGTCACTCCGCAGTAAATTTCATTGAAGATGAACAAATGACCGAAGATGATTTTAAAAACATCTTCGAGCTAACAAAATTAGCACCTAGCGCTTATAATTTACAATTCACGAATTATCTCGTGATTACCGATAAAGAAAAGAAAGAGCGAGTTTTTGAATTAAGCTACCGCCAATATAAAATACATACGGCAAGTGCAGTAGTTATTGTAATGGGCAATAAAAATAGCCTCGAGGTTTCCGAAGCTGAGAGAATCTATAATCCAATGAAAATGTTAAAAATGATGGATGAAGTAGAATTCAATATGACGATGGACATGATTAAAAAATATAGTGATGGATTAAAAAAAGATCCACATGAAGTGGACTTAGAATTATATCGAAACGCTGGACTCCATGCCATGCTATTCATGTTAAGCGCAAAGCATTTCGGTTTCGATACATGCCCGATGCATGTCCACAATATTGAGGAATTAAGAAAAGAATTCAATATCCCTAATCATTTACAACCGATAATGATGATTACTATCGGAAAAAGTGTTGATAAAGAACGTCCCCGTGGCTATCGTAAACCGGTTGGAGAGTTTGTTAGTTTTAATGGGTATTGATGTGACGAGGCTGGTAATCTTCCCCTAGAATTAGATACTAAACAGATGAAGTTGTTTTGAAAATAATAAAGCGTTTCTATTAGATAATTGATAGAAACGCTTTTCGGTTATTATATTATCATGTTCTTTTCTAAAGTAATTTCTAAATTTTTTATGAATACTTGATATGCTCTTGTATAATCCAATTTTTCTTTGTACGTTTGACTTATAATATCATTCTTTAAAATTTTACCTGTTTCTAGAATTATTTAAATAAATGTAAGCATCTCTTCAGAAGTAAATTTGCAACTTCTAAATTGTAATAACTTATTCCGAACAATTGGTGGCCAAATAACACTCCGTTTAACCATTCTTTAAAATCCTCTACTGAAATTGATTTTAATAAATCAGAAGTAGTCATTGCTTTTCCGTGCCCATACCATTCACCTTAATCCTTTTTCAAGTGTAACGTTTGTCCTAACTCACTGATTTTTATTCTGAAAATTCCCACTTGTTTTTCCACTACGTTTTGATTATTATATATCTAAATGATATATATCTTTTAGATAGGTGGGTGGAATTTGAAAAATTATAACGATACAACCTACGCCATTTTAGGAATTTTAACTACTAACTGTAGATCTGGCTATTCCATTAAACAGTTTATTGACCAAAGTCTTAATCATTTTTGGAAAATTAGTTATGGCCAAATATATCCAACATTAAAATTAATTGTCCAAGAGGAATTGGCGGAGGTCCATACTTCATCTTCTACAGGTAAGCCGGATAAGCATGAATACTATCTTACTGAGAAAGGGATAGAAACCTTAAAAAATTGGTTAGAAAAACCGATTGAACAGCTCCCAGTTGAACGAAATGAAATATTGCTTAAATTGTTTTTTGGCCGATTTCAGTCCCGTGAAAAAACGATCTCCCTTCTAGAAAATTACAAGGAAAAATTAGAAAATCGCTATCAAACGTATGTATCGATTGAACAGGCAATTATTAATTATCCAGACAATGATACAGATCCGGATTCAATGTATTGGTTATTTACGTTGGATTATGGAAAAAGAACAACTAGAGCTTCTATTGAATGGTGTGAATTTACTCTCGAAAAGTTTTTAAATAAGGAGGATTCATAATGGCTAAGCAAGTTTTTAGTGGGCGTTATACGACGGAAAATACTGAAGACATTGTTGTTTTTATTATCGGAATGAGGGTTAACAAACGTCTCGCTTTTCACAAATGGCTACCTGTATTTAACGCTATGCCTGGAATGATTAAAGAACTTTATACAAATAAAGAAGAATTGGGATTCTTATCGATGGAAAGCTATTTCGGTCTAAGAACGACTGTCATGATACAATATTGGCGTTCAATGGATGACCTCCTCGCCTATGCAAAATCAGAAAAGCACTTAACTGCGTGGAAAAATTTCAATCAAAAGGTCGGCAAGAATGATGCTGTTGGAATTTATCATGAAACCTACCAATTGAAAAGTGGAAACTATGAAGCTTTTTATGGCAATATGCCTCATTACGGCTTAGGCAAAGCATTAAACCCCATTCCAGTCACAGCAAAACTAAATTCCGCTCGGGAACGGCTTAAAAGTACGTTTTAAAAATACTTTGTGAATGTTCAAAACTATTATTCATCTTTAGTAAAAAGGACATCATCACTATACCCATACTTTTAAAAATTTTTGCCTATAAATATTAAACCTTCAATCTGTAGATAGATTGAAGGTTTCTTATTTCCAATCATTTTTGTTTAATTAAACTTCCTTAAGTTTTTAATTGATTTTTAAATAATACTTTCCTTTATCATATGATGCATAAGATACATGCATCAATAGACCACCAATAGTACTGTAATTACATGGAGCTGATTTCGATTGAATAGGAAATTGTTTCGCGTACCATTCTCTTGAAATACTACCTTTGACCTTTAACTCATTAATTGCTTCTTTTAATTCCTGAAAGGATATGTTTTTTGAATTTCCACTTGTACCTAGGGAATATTTTATACCCTTATCGGTTATTGCAAGTATTTTACTAGTTGCTCTAATTTTTTTAATTTCTAGGCCGATATTAATATTGTCTAATAATTCTTCAATACTCAATTTTTCTCCTCCTATTCTTAGCACTGTACATTTAAATCAAAATGTTTTTTGTGATCAATATATAATATTTTTTTCAACCATTCATGTCGATTTGCATTTATATAGAATGTGGTGTACAAACTACATTTTTTTAGTTTTATAAAATCCCCTCCATACATAATCCTGTTTCCCTTTTTTATAAAGTATTTCAATTGATTTTATAACCTCATACTTACTTGGAAGCATATTACAAACACCCTTCTATCTATAAGCCATAATAACATAGAAAAACTTGTCATGTATTAATTCCCCGTCTATTGACTGTCAACTAATTAGGGAGGAAGTTAACATTTATAGTTGAATATTAGGTAATGCTCAATTTTTGGAGATAAGGTAAACTTAAACTATTAAATACTATTAGGTGATGAAGAATGAAAAAATTAGTCCATGTAGTTGGAGCAATTATAGAAAATGAAAACAATGAGATTTTCTGTGCTTTGAGAAGCCCCGAGATGTCCCTACCGAATTACTGGGAATTCCCCGGTGGAAAAATCGAAAACGGCGAAACTCCTGAAGAGGCACTAGCTAGAGAAATTAAAGAAGAATTCAACTGTACTATTATAGTTGGACAGAAAGTAGAGGATACAACATACGAGTATGAAAAAGTAGTTGTCAGACTTGAAACATATAAAGCAAAGCTTATGGACGGTGAGCCTACCGTATCAGAACACGCAGATACGAAATGGGTAACCCGATCGGAGATTCTCGCGCTCAACTTCGCACCTGCTGATATTCCTGCGGTAGAAAAAATTGCTAGAGAAAAATAAATTGTTAAGATGGTGCAAAAGATATGAATCAATTGATTAAAAAACTGGAAGACTCATTACATAAAGGATTTATTGATCAAAACAAAGCAGTTTCTACACAATTTAAACCAAAGCTTTTAACAAATAAAAAACATGAGACAGTTTTGTCATCTCTACTTCAAGAGTTAAAAACATGTAACACTTTTACCTTTTCAGTTGCTTTTATTACTGAAGGTGGCTTAGCTACGTTAAAAACAATGCTTTATGACTTAAAGTTGAAAGGAATTAAAGGTCGGATTCTGACTTCCACTTTCCTAAACTTCAATCAGCCTAAAATGTTTAAAGAACTTCTTAAATTTGAGAATATTGAGGTTCGTTTAACTGGAGAGAAAGGTTTCCACTCCAAAGGTTATATATTTGAACATACAGACTACTATTCCTTAATCGTTGGTAGTTCAAACTTAACAGACAGTGCATTAAAAGCAAATTATGAGTGGAACGTGTTTTTAACATCATTAAAAAATGGAGAAATTATTAATCATTTCAAAAATCAATTTGAAGCTGCTTGGAATGAAGCAATTCCTTTAACAGAAGAGTGGATTGCAAATTATAAACAAACGTATGATTTACAACCCTTTATTAATAGAATCACTACAAATGCTTTGGAATTAAATACAACATACCTAACTAATAATTTAGCTAGTAGCCTATCGATTAAACCGAATAAAATGCAAAGTCTTGCATTAGAACAATTAAAAAACCTTAGAGCTACTGGAGCTAAAAAAGGATTAATTATATCTGCTACCGGTACTGGTAAAACCTATCTTTCTGCATTTGATGTACGAAATTTTTCACCAAGAAAAATGCTCTTTGTCGTGCATCGAGAACAGATTTTAAAGAAAGCTATGCAGGATTATAGAAAAATCCTTGGAGGTCATGAAGACGATTACGGCATTCTTTCTGGCAACTCAAAAGAGGTAAATGCAAAATATTTGTTTGCAACAATTCAAACAATCTCAAGAGACGGTTATTTGCAACAATTTGCAAAAGACCAATTTGATTATGTATTAATTGATGAGGTTCATAAAGCAGGTGCTGAGTCATACTTAAAAATTATTAATTACTTTGAGCCCCAATTTTTACTTGGTATGACGGCTACACCTGAACGTACAGACGGCTTCAACATTTATGACTTATTTGATTATAATATTGCCTACGAAATCCGTTTGCAAGAAGCCCTTGAAGAAGAAATGCTCTGTCCTTTCCATTATTTTGGTGTTTTAGACTATGAAAAAGATGGAGAACTAATTGATGATATTACTGACCTTAGAAATTTAGTTTCTATTGAGCGCGTAAAACATATTATTGAAAAGATCAATTATTATGGTTATTCAGGTGAACGTGTTCGTGGTTTAATGTTCTGTAGTTCAAAAGAGGAATCACGAAATCTCTCAATCGCATTAAATGAGGCTGGACTTAAAACTATTGCGTTAACAGGTGATAACTCTCAAAAGGAACGAGAAGATGCCATAAAAAAATTGGAGAATGGTGAACTCCAATATATTCTAACTGTCGATATTTTTAATGAAGGCATTGATATTCCCTTCTTGAATCAAATTGTGATGCTACGTCAAACTCAATCAAGTATTATTTTCATACAACAGCTTGGACGTGGTCTGCGTAAACACGATTCAAAGGACTATGTTACAATTATCGATTTTATTGGTAATTATAAAAATAATTACTTAATTCCAATCGCCCTTTCAGGCGATCAGTCAATGAATAAAGATAATGTACGTAGAAAAACCGTAAATACTGATTATATTCAAGGTGTTTCTACAATTAACTTTGAAGAGATTGCGAAGAAGAAGATTTTTGATGCTATTAATAATACAAAGCTATCAACAATGAAAACTTTACGCGATGCTTATATAGAAGTAAAAAATCGTTTAGGGCGTATCCCAACCCTACATGATTTTATAGAACAAAATTCATTGGACCCAGAAGTAATCATTAGTTCTGTAGATAACTATTACAATTTTCTTTTAAAAATGAAAGAAGAGATACCTTCTTTATCTGATTATGAACAAGCAGTTTTGACCATGATCTCAAAAGAGTTTTTAAATGGAAAACGAATCCATGAGATATTGCTGATAAACATGCTACTCCTAAATCCTGTAATTTCAAAAACTGATTACATTCAAAATCTCATGGACTTTGGTACCTACTACGATAAAAAAACAATTGAATCCGTTGAAAATATGTTTTCTCTTAAGTTTCATGTTCAAAACGACGTGAAAAAGTATAGATTTAAACCAATCATTGAATTAGTAAATGGAAACTACCAATTTAATGAGGAGATTCAAGAGAGTTTACGAGATTTAAACTTCAATAACTATATTGTAGATATTATTAAATGTGCTTATATAAAAAATGAAAAGTATAATAAAACACAGCCATTAACATTGTATGAGAAGTATTCAAGAAGAGACGTATGTAGACTTTTAAACTGGCCGCATGATGATTCATCCACAATTTATGGTTATCGTGCTAAATATAATACTTGTCCGATATTTGTTACATACCATAAAAAAGATAAAGTAGAATCTAGTCAGGCATATGGTGATGAATTTTTAGCACCCGAACTGTTTAGATGGTTTACACGAAATCGACTTAATCTTGATTCTAATGAAGTAAAAACTATACTTTCCTATAAAGAAAATGATATGGATATTCACTTATTCACTAAAAAAGATGATGGTGAAGGGACCGACTTCTACTATTTGGGCAAAGTGGATATTTTAAAGGATAGCGCTAAAAACGAAACAATGCCTGATGGTAAAGGAAACAACCTATCCGTTGTAACAATGAATTTAGTATTAGAGCAACCAGTGCAGTATGATATTTATCATTATTTGGTAGAGGAATAAAAAATGCCGAATTAACTTTTTCTTTTAAGTTAATTCGGCATAACAAAATTGTTATTTTAAATTTATTTTGGTAAGAACAAAGTTAATGGTTTATTCTTTGAAAAACGATATGAATCTTGCCCATAATTAGCATAGAAACTAATATACCATTCGTGCACCTTCACTTAGGGCAACAAGTTGAATCGCTATAAATTTTTAAAAAGTATAGATGCTGAGTGAACAAAAAAATAAAGATGATAAAATAAGGGGATTTCTACCTCCTATTGCAGATACACTAAAGCCCGATTCATAAGAATCGGGCTTTTTTGCCTAGCGACGTCCTACTCTTTAGAGGATCTCCCTAAGATACTTTCACTAGATTATTTATTTAATTACTACGATTTATTTATGACCCGTACGGGATTCGAACCCGTGTTACCGCCGTGAAAGGGCGGTGTCTTAACCACTTGACCAACGGGCCAAAACATTATGTATGGCGGAGAAGGAGGGATTTGAACCCTCGCGCCGGTTACCCGACCTACACCCTTAGCAGGGGCGCCTCTTCAGCCTCTTGAGTACTTCCCCATATGGCTCCGAAGGTAGGACTCGAACCTACGACCGATCGGTTAACAGCCGATTGCTCTACCACTGAGCTACTTCGGAATATTGTTATGGTGGGCCTAAATGGACTTGAACCATCGACCTCACGCTTATCAGGCGTGCGCTCTAACCAGCTGAGCTATAGGCCCCTATTGGAGCGGGTGATGGGAATCGAACCCACGACATCAGCTTGGAAGGCTGAGGTTTTACCATTAAACTACACCCGCTTAATGGTGGGTCGAGACGGAATCGAACCGCCGACACTTTGAGCTTCAGTCAAATGCTCTACCAACTGAGCTATCGACCCATTTTAAATGGCGGTCCCGACCGGGATCGAACCGGCGATCTCCTGCGTGACAGGCAGGCATGTTAACCGCTACACCACGGGACCTTTTGGTTGCGGGGACAGGATTTGAACCTGTGACCTTCGGGTTATGAGCCCGACGAGCTACCGAACTGCTCCACCCCGCGGTAATATTAGTTATCAGATATAAACTTTGTCATAACGCATTAAGTAAATCTCGAACCGTCCCGATTTCGATAAGCCATTCAAGATGTCTGCGAAATCGTTATGCTGAAGCATTTCTACGAAGCTTATTCGTTCGTGCTCCACCCCGCGATAATATTATAAAATCAAATTTAAAGAAAATGGCGGAGGAAGAGGGATTCGAACCCCCGCGCGGTTTAACCCGCCTGTCGGTTTTCAAGACCGATCCCTTCAGCCGGACTTGGGTATTCCTCCGTATTTACATTTCAATGGTGGAGCCTAGCGGGATCGAACCGCTGACCTCCTGCGTGCAAGGCAGGCGCTCTCCCAGCTGAGCTAAGGCCCCAGAGTTATCGATTTTGAACTACTTCCTCGAAAATGGCTGGGGTACCAGGATTCGAACCTGGGCATGACGGAATCAAAATCCGTTGCCTTACCGCTTGGCTATACCCCAAAAATATATCTTAAAAGTTCAGTCTTAAATTTTAAATGGGGCGGCTGATGGGAATCGAACCCACGAATGCCGGAACCACAATCCGGTGCGTTAACCACTTCGCCACAGCCGCCATCATGCTTAAAAATAATGGCAGGGGCAGTAGGAATCGAACCCACACCAAAGGTTTTGGAGACCTCTATTCTACCGTTGAACTATGCCCCTATTTAATTCGCTAAATTTAAACTATATACTAAAAACAATGTATGTATTGGCGCGCCCGGCAGGAGTCGAACCCACAACCTTCTGATCCGTAGTCAGACGCTCTATCCAATTGAGCTACGGGCGCTAAATAAATGGTGCGGGTGAAGGGAGTCGAACCTCCACGCCTTACGGCGCTAGATCCTAAGTCTAGTGCGTCTGCCAATTCCGCCACACCCGCATTAATATTAAAACTGGTGAGCCATGAAGGACTTGAACCTTCGACCCTCTGATTAAAAGTCAGATGCTCTACCACTGAGCTAATGGCTCGAAAAAATGGTGCCGGCGATAGGAGTCGAACCCACGACCTACTGATTACAAGTCAGTTGCTCTACCAACTGAGCTACACCGGCATATATGGTGGAGGATGACGGGCTCGAACCGCCGACCCCCTGCTTGTAAGGCAGGTGCTCTCCCAGCTGAGCTAATCCTCCACATAAAAAATAAGCGAAGCGACGTCCTACTCTCACAGGGGGAAGCCCCCAACTACCATCGGCGCTAAAGAGCTTAACTTCCGTGTTCGGTATGGGAACGGGTGTGACCTCTTTGCCATCATCACTTCACTTGCACATGGATGTGCTGGCTTCGCCGTTGCAACAGGATGTTGCGCTCTTAGGCGAAGTTCCTTTATTTAATTGAGAGTTCGTTCTCTCAAAACTGGATAAAGACATTGAATACGTTCAAAATTTTGGTTAAGTCCTCGATCGATTAGTATTCGTCAGCTCCATGTGTCGCCACACTTCCACCTCGAACCTATCTACCTCATCGTCTTTGAGGGATCTTACTTACTTGCGTAATGGGAAATCTCATCTTGAGGGGGGCTTCATGCTTAGATGCTTTCAGCACTTATCCCGTCCACACATAGCTACCCAGCGATGCCTTTGGCAAGACAACTGGTACACCAGCGGTGTGTCCATCCCGGTCCTCTCGTACTAAGGACAGCTCCTCTCAAATTTCCTACGCCCACGACGGATAGGGACCGAACTGTCTCACGACGTTCTGAACCCAGCTCGCGTACCGCTTTAATGGGCGAACAGCCCAACCCTTGGGACCGACTACAGCCCCAGGATGCGATGAGCCGACATCGAGGTGCCAAACCTCCCCGTCGATGTGGACTCTTGGGGGAGATAAGCCTGTTATCCCCGGGGTAGCTTTTATCCGTTGAGCGATGGCCCTTCCATGCGGAACCACCGGATCACTAAGCCCGTCTTTCGACCCTGCTCGACTTGTAGGTCTCGCAGTCAAGCTCCCTTGTGCCTTTACACTCTACGAATGATTTCCAACCATTCTGAGGGAACCTTTGGGCGCCTCCGTTACCTTTTAGGAGGCGACCGCCCCAGTCAAACTGTCCACCTGACACTGTCTCCTACCCCGCTAAGGGGTATGGGTTAGAATTTCAACACAACCAGGGTAGTATCCCACCGACGCCTCCCTCGAAGCTGGCGCTCCGAGTTCTCTGGCTCCTACCTATCCTGTACAAGTTGTGCCAAAATTCAATATCAAGCTACAGTAAAGCTCCACGGGGTCTTTCCGTCCTGTCGCGGGTAACCTGCATCTTCACAGGTACTATAATTTCACCGAGTCTCTCGTTGAGACAGTGCCCAGATCGTTACGCCTTTCGTGCGGGTCGGAACTTACCCGACAAGGAATTTCGCTACCTTAGGACCGTTATAGTTACGGCCGCCGTTTACTGGGGCTTCAATTCAGAGCTTCGTGATGCCACTAACCCCTCCTCTTAACCTTCCAGCACCGGGCAGGCGTCAGCCCCTATACGTCACCTTACGGTTTTGCAGAGACCTGTGTTTTTGCTAAACAGTCGCCTGGGCCTATTCACTGCGGCTCTCTCACGAGAGCACCCCTTCTCCCGAAGTTACGGGGTCATTTTGCCGAGTTCCTTAACGAGAGTTCTCTCGCACACCTTAGGATTCTCTCCTCGACTACCTGTGTCGGTTTGCGGTACGGGCACCTCCCGCCTCGCTAGAGGCTTTTCTTGGCAGCGTGAAATCAGGTACTTCGCTCATACGAACTCCCCATCACAGCTTGGCGTATTAGGAAGCGGATTTGCCTACTTCCACGCCTTACTGCTTGGGCGCGCATAACCAACAGCGCGCTTACCCTATCCTACTGCGTCCCCCCATTACTCAAACGGCGGGGAGGTGGTACAGGAATATCAACCTGTTGTCCATCGTCTACGCCTGTCGGCCTCGACTTAGGTCCCGACTAACCCTGAGCGGACGAGCCTTCCTCAGGAAACCTTAGTCATACGGTGGATGGGATTCTCACCCATCTTTCGCTACTCATACCGGCATTCTCACTTCTAAGCGCTCCACCAGTCCTTCCGGTCTGACTTCAACGCACTTAGAACGCTCTCCTACCACGGACATCTAAGATGTCCATCCACAGCTTCGGTGAATCGTTTAGCCCCGATACATTTTCGGCGCAGCGTCACTCGACCAGTGAGCTATTACGCACTCTTTAAATGATGGCTGCTTCTAAGCCAACATCCTGGTTGTCTAAGCAACGCCACATCCTTTTCCACTTAACGATTACTTTGGGACCTTAGCTGGTGGTCTGGGCTGTTTCCCTTTTGACTACGGATCTTATCACTCGCAGTCTGACTCCCGTGTATAAATATCTGGCATTCGGAGTTTGTCTGAATTCGGTAAAGCGAGATGCCCCCCTAGTCCAAACAGTGCTCTACCTCCAGTATTCTTAATCACGAGGCTAGCCCTAAAGCTATTTCGGAGAGAACCAGCTATCTCCAAGTTCGATTGGAATTTCTCCGCTACCCACACCTCATCCCCGCACTTTTCAACGTGCGTGGGTTCGGGCCTCCAGTGAGTGTTACCTCACCTTCACCCTGGACATGGGTAGATCACCTGGTTTCGGGTCTACGACCACGTACTCATTCGCCCTATTCAGACTCGCTTTCGCTGCGGCTCCGTCTTCTACAACTTAACCTTGCACGTAATCGTAACTCGCCGGTTCATTCTACAAAAGGCACGCTATCACCCATTAACGGGCTCTAACTACTTGTAGGCACACGGTTTCAGGTTCTATTTCACTCCCCTCCCGGGGTGCTTTTCACCTTTCCCTCACGGTACTGGTTCACTATCGGTCACTAGGGAGTATTTAGCCTTGGGAGATGGTCCTCCCGGATTCCGACGGAATTTCACGTGTTCCGCCGTACTCAGGATACACTCAAGAGGGAATGAACTTTCGACTACAGGGCTTTTACCTGCTCTGGCGGACCTTTCCAGATCGCTTCGCCTAATTCATTCTTTTGTAACTCTTGTATTGAGTGTCCTACAACCCCAAGAGGCAAGCCTCTTGGTTTGGGCTCTTCCCGTTTCGCTCGCCGCTACTTAGGGAATCGAATAATTTCTTTCTCTTCCTCCAGGTACTTAGATGTTTCAGTTCCCTGGGTATGCCTTCATGACGCTATGAATTCACGTCAAGATACTGTTCCATTACGAACAGTGGGTTCCCCCATTCGGAAATCTCCGGATCAAAGCTTACTTACAGCTCCCCGAAGCATATCGGTGTTAGTGCCGTCCTTCATCGGCTCCTAGTGCCAAGGCATTCACCGTGCGCCCTTCATAACTTAACCTAATTGCGGCTTCCGATACACATCGCATTACTTCGTCAATTTCACTCGTTCGAATCCTCACGTACATAGGTACGCTCCGGTCCTCACTCGTTCATTTCCTTGTACTGCTCGTGTCTCGAAACCCTTGAAGTTAGTTACAGCTTTTCTATAAAGAAAAGACTTAAGAACTTACAATAAATTTCTTGAACTTTGTTTGTTTCAATGTCGTTTTATCCAGTTTTCAAAGAACGAAATTACTAAATTGAAGATAATTCATTTACATGAACTCTTCAAAACTGAACACAAAACGTTAATGTTAGTTGATCAAATCAACTATTCCGTAATGTCTAGCTTCAAACACCAGCTCGTACGCTGATTTCGCGCCTTCGTTCGAAAACAGGTTTTCGACTCAGTCGCTCCAATCCGCTATCGAGCTAAGCGGGTGTTTTCCGCTTTTCGACAAATCCTTAGAAAGGAGGTGATCCAGCCGCACCTTCCGATACGGCTACCTTGTTACGACTTCACCCCAATCATCTGTCCCACCTTCGGCGGCTGGCTCCAAAAGGTTACCTCACCGACTTCGGGTGTTACAAACTCTCGTGGTGTGACGGGCGGTGTGTACAAGGCCCGGGAACGTATTCACCGCGGCATGCTGATCCGCGATTACTAGCGATTCCAGCTTCATGTAGGCGAGTTGCAGCCTACAATCCGAACTGAGAACGGTTTTATCGGATTGGCTCCCCCTCGCGGGTTGGCAACCGTTTGTACCGTCCATTGTAGCACGTGTGTAGCCCAGGTCATAAGGGGCATGATGATTTGACGTCATCCCCACCTTCCTCCGGTTTATCACCGGCAGTCAGATTAGAGTGCCCAACTGAATGATGGCAACTAATCTCAAGGGTTGCGCTCGTTGCGGGACTTAACCCAACATCTCACGACACGAGCTGACGACAACCATGCACCACCTGTCACCGCTGTCCCCGAAGGGAAGGCTATGTCTCCATAGCGGTCAGCGGGATGTCAAGACCTGGTAAGGTTCTTCGCGTTGCTTCGAATTAAACCACATGCTCCACCGCTTGTGCGGGCCCCCGTCAATTCCTTTGAGTTTCAGTCTTGCGACCGTACTCCCCAGGCGGAGTGCTTAATGCGTTAGCTGCAGCACTAAGGGGCGGAAACCCCCTAACACTTAGCACTCATCGTTTACGGCGTGGACTACCAGGGTATCTAATCCTGTTTGCTCCCCACGCTTTCGCGCCTCAGCGTCAGTTACAGACCAGAAAGTCGCCTTCGCCACTGGTGTTCCTCCAAATCTCTACGCATTTCACCGCTACACTTGGAATTCCACTTTCCTCTTCTGCACTCAAGTCCTCCAGTTTCCAATGACCCTCCACGGTTGAGCCGTGGGCTTTCACATCAGACTTAAAGGACCGCCTGCGCGCGCTTTACGCCCAATAATTCCGGACAACGCTTGCCACCTACGTATTACCGCGGCTGCTGGCACGTAGTTAGCCGTGGCTTTCTAATAAGGTACCGTCAAGGTACAGCCAGTTACTACTGTACTTGTTCTTCCCTTACAACAGAGTTTTACGATCCGAAAACCTTCTTCACTCACGCGGCGTTGCTCCATCAGGCTTTCGCCCATTGTGGAAGATTCCCTACTGCTGCCTCCCGTAGGAGTCTGGGCCGTGTCTCAGTCCCAGTGTGGCCGATCACCCTCTCAGGTCGGCTACGCATCGTCGCCTTGGTGAGCCGTTACCTCACCAACTAGCTAATGCGCCGCGGGCCCATCCTATAGCGATAGCAGAACCATCTTTCAGCATTTCATCAGGAGATGAAATGAATCATTCGGTATTAGCCCCGGTTTCCCGGAGTTATCCCCAACTATAGGGCAGGTTGCCCACGTGTTACTCACCCGTCCGCCGCTAACATCTTAAGAAGCAAGCTTCTCATCAGTTCGCTCGACTTGCATGTATTAGGCACGCCGCCAGCGTTCGTCCTGAGCCAGGATCAAACTCTCCATAAAAGAAAATTTGATATAGCTCAAATTTTTGCTGGCATCATATTTGATGTCCAAAATTTTGTTTCGTTCACTGACGAGGGTCAGCTACTAAAAACTATATTTCATTAACGTTTTGTTGTTCAGTTTTCAAGGTTCATTTCCGTCGTTTTAGTGACAGGAATTATATTATATAAAATAGCATCGCGTTTGTCAATAACTATTTTAAAATATTTATTCACGTCACATCGACAGGAACTTTATTATATCACCATAACTTTAGAAATGTCAACAACGTTTTAATTCTCTTAAATTCTAAGTTGAATCAACATTTAATAGTTTAGCGACAGCTCATTAATATTATCACTAACTAAACAAAAGTGTCAACACAAAAATAATAAAAAATATTCGTTTTCCTACTATATATATTGAATTGAATATTTATAAATTAAGAAACAGAGACTAGTAAAAGAAAAACTGTGTTCACTAGTTCAAATCTTTATATTCAAGAAATCAAATTATACTTTCCATCAGTTTATTTTATATAAAAAAACTATTTCTCTAAGTACAACGTTTTGGGTAACTCAAACTTGTTACCTATGTCAAAATGATAAATCAAAAAACTCATTACTAATTTACAGTTTAAATGGGTTTGTCCTATTCTAAAGCCAAATATTTTTAAAGAAACCGACTGTGCTCACCTACTAGGTATTACTCTCCTTATCAAGTAATCTTTAATTTTCCCTATTCCACTCGAGGAACCAAATCAGAATTCCTATTCTAATTTTAAAATACCTCCCACTACTCAATCTAAATTCACTCGAATTGAACGGTCTAGAGTCAAACCTTCTTCTGTAACAATCGTGTCATATGCCAAAACCTGTACCCCTGCTTTCACAGCTAGTTGTAAGGCATCCGCAAAGGCAGGATCTGTTTCCCTATTAGGAACAAATTCATAGCATCCTTTTAATTGTACGACAAATAGAATTGCACACGTATATCCTTCTTGAGCAGCTTTTGCTAGTTCTAATACATGTTTTGTTCCTCTAGTAGTCGGTGCATCTGGAAACATGGCGATACCGTTTTTCTCAAGGGTTACCCCCTTCACTTCAATAAATCCCTTTTTATTTTCCTGTTCAATATAAAGATCAAATCGGGATGCGCCATATGTTACCTCTCTTTTTACTGTTTTGACCATCCCGATTTCCGGTATTTTCTCTTTCTTAAGAGCTTCAAATGCAACAATATTCGGAGCCTGAGAATCAATGTTTACCCAACGGCCATTTTTCTCTACTGCTATGAGAGAAAACTTTGTCTTTCTTTCTGGATTATTACTCTGCTCTAATAGAACTTCCGCACCTACTAGAAACAGTTCCTTTAAACGACCTGTATTTTTAATATGTACTCTTTCATTTACTCCATTTATAGTAACTTCAGCAATAAATCGATTAATGCGACTACCAAATTGACCACGTACCATTTTTTGATACTTCATCTTTTCACTTCCCAATTACTTTCTTAACTACTACTTATACTTCAATCTTTTTTATCATTTTGTCTATAAACTAGACAATTAACAATCGGCCACAATTCTACTATAGGTTGACTCATCACATATAATAAACAATTTTGCATCTTTAGGTATTTGTTCATGATTGCGTCGGGCAATATCTAGGGAGCTGCCTTCCGAGATTAGAATTGCCCCCATATCAAATAGTTCGATGGCAGCTTCCCGGTACGTATTCCAATGGGGTCTAGCCTGAATTTCATATAAATTTTCCCCATCAGTATTACTTAAAATTTGCTTGAATAATTTGCTGGAGCCATGATGAAGAGCAGCTTGTGCCATGAGTCGTGAAACCGAATCGTTTGATAAAATAAATTCATCGACATTTGCATGTTCGAATAAGGCAATATGTTTATCTTTTTTCACTTCCACAATGGTATAGATATTTTTCTCATATTTCTTCGAGATATGCTCCACTCTAGAAGCTGTTAGCAACGTTTTTCCGTCTGCATACTCTGCAAAATTTTGCTGATCATCGGAAAAGATGGCTACGGATTTAGCTTCCAAAATATTTGCCTTCAAAAGAACCTCTTCTTCCGCCGGATTACCGCTGATGAAATGAACATCGTTATGATCAATAGGGCATCTCTCTGCGTGATCAATGATGACCACATCCTCTTTATAGTCACTAATCATAATCTCTTCTACTACATTTTCCAATTTCTCTTTGGATGATCCGATTAAAATATAATGTTCCTTTCCCGAGTAGGTCAATCGCCCCTCCTCCTTCATTTTTCGATATGCGCTAAAGCTTTCAAACACCTTCCCAATGATAATCCCCATTCCACCGATGCCAACAGTATAAAGGAGAATCATCGTAAATAGTCTTCCAAAGTCGCTCTCAGGAAAATAATCGCCATATCCAACCGTAACAAGAGTCGTCATCGTCCACCATACCGCATCGAGGAATCGAGGGAAGGTTTCCGGCTCTACTAATCTCATGGTTATACTGCTAATTAATATGAGGGCAACGGTTAATATTGCCGCCTGCAGAAGGCTAATTTTCGATATTTTAGAGAATATTTTATGTAGAATCCACATTCTTCTTATCCTTCTCCTTTAAAAAGTCCCACAGGCAAGTAATAGGAAAGATTATTCGTAATCGTCCCCCCGACTCTATAGCCTAATGCAGCCGGTTTCCCGTTAACTAAAAAGCTGCCTAAAAGCAGTTTGCCCTGTTGGATGCCCTTTTCGCTTTGAAAAGTGATGGTTGGATGCTCTACGAATTGCTGATATACCGGGATGAAATCCGAATACGTTCGTTGCGCATCCTGATGAATTAACTGACCATGCTGATTAAATATTTCCACTGTGTCGCCTTCTCTCCCAAAGGATGGTTTTTTCACAAAAGGCATACCTTTTTGCAATAATTCATCTGGTTCAAGATAAGTCGGAAGAAAGTAATCCTCTATCCACTTATGCTCCTGCTCTGTAAAGAAAGGATGGTTTTCTTCATGCAGACCCCAAATGATTGCCTGAACCGCTTTATTTTGCAATAAAAATGCTGAGGGAGGATTTATTAGCGCCAACTTCCCCTCTTCAACTAACTCTAATAACCACCTGCCAATAGGGTTTCCATTATCATCTTCATCCGTTATTAAGCTTTCAATCGGGAAAGTTTGCCGATAAAGAATATCGATTTTCACCCCATCTTCATCAAATAGACCGACTCCTCTTTGAATTTGCAGTTTATGGAGAGGCGTAAATTTAGATGGTACGCCCCTTTGAAGAAACAGTACCGTTTCCCTGTCCTCGATATTATCCTCGTGTGCAGTAAAAACAACATGGGGCGCTGGATGATTTATACTTTCATTGATGCTGTGACGAACTGCTTTTCGTAAAAGCAGTTCCATTCCTTCATTGGGGTTGGCTACTCCAAATTCATTGCAGACTAAGCTATTAATAGAAAACAATTCTTTTATAAAAGTTGGTGTATCAGCATTGATTTCAATGCATTTATAACTATCGCCATATGGAATTAAATCCAGCCGAGAAATAACACTCTCGGCTGGAATCGTTTTTAGCCTTAAAAAAGAAAGGGTCTCTTTTGGGAATCCCATTTCTAGTAAAGTTTCATCAGGCACATTTCGAAGCAAAGAAGCACTTTTAAAAAAGATGGCACCAATCCGCTCACTAATTAGACGAATACTGGAAACCTCGTCTTCTTTTATAAGCTTGATATCATAAAGGGCATATTCTTCCCCGTATAAATCAGCCCAAAAACCTTCTATATTTTCATAGAATTGGCGTCGTTTCGTATGATAATCAAATGATTCGCTCACTATACTCCCTCTCCTAAATCCTTGACATATACTACATAAACTCCCCGATCTTCATCAATTTCAGTAGAGGAGACGAGCTTTTGTCCGATGCCCGGTATATCCACAACATCCTTTAAGAGATAGCGCAGAACATCGAAATGGGTAGGACAAGGAATGCGGGATAACAAACGGAAATTGTCCCGTTCATCAGGACTGCGGAATTCGATATGCACTCCCATACCGCGAAAACTTCTTTCATCTTCCCCGGGATAATTCCTTCCGATTTCTTTTATAACTAAAATTTCTTCTTCCCCATGCATTTCATTGGAGGTCAGCTCGTATTGAGTCCCTCTTAAGATGAAGTACGTACATAGCTGCCGTGCGTAAAATTCATCAATTCCAACGTTTTTAGCCGTATATTCATAGAATGGCTCGTAATGACCATTCCCTTTATCAATATAGTAAGTTAATCCTTTCAATGTCCTTCCCCGTCCCAACTAGTAAGATAAACATTTTGCTACAATCCAGCCAATAGCTAGCGATAGAGATAATAACATCGTTCCTACTGCTCTATTATCCTCTTCAATTGCTTTATGAATGCTAAAACGAATTGTAATCACTTCTGCTAATATAAAAACAATAATTTGCGAAATAATTCCGATAGCTCCCCATACTGCCATATCAAGAAGAGAGACAGAATATTCTGCTGCAGCTCCTAAAACAATAGCAAGACCGACAACTTTACCGCCTAAAGACATAGCAGCCGTTACATTTCTTTCAGCAATTAAACGAAATTCCTTTAACTTTGGTGTACTTACTGTAAATAGAACTACTCCAACAATTAAAAGGAGCAGGGCAACCCCTAAATAAGATGCAAAATTAAGATATAAATTCATCATGTACCTCCCTTTTTAGCTTTCACTTTCATTAAACTTGAATTATTAACCCCCGTAGCTTTTTGATCCACTGCCAAATCCAGAGCTAGTTTTGTTTCCACCTTGAACTGTAGAGCTGCTGCTCTTGGTACTTTTATAATCAGAACTATTTATTAGGGAGCTTTTATTTTTGTAATACTTGCCGCCGTAATAATAATGACCATAATAGCTAGAATGACTGTCATCACATTCCCATACACCATCGTCATCGTCCCATTCCCAATCATTACAGTATTGATCATTAGGTGGAGAACCTACTGCAGTGCTTGAACCGCATCCTGTCAGCCCAAACGTGAGTGCGGTCGTTGTAATACCTACCATTACCTTTTTCGTTTTCCCCAATATATTCACCTCTTTCCTTTTACATTTACGAGAAGTTTTGTAAAAAGATTCATAAAAATTTCTTTACCATCGTCATACAATACGATTCGCTATAAAAATTTATACGGCCAACTATGATAGTTAGTAATTTAAGTATCCTAGCCTTATTAACCGTACATGAAATAATGAAAAGGAGTTGCTCAGAAGTAATAGCTCAGGTATGAAATTGTAGCAATTATGATAAATGAATAAGAAACCATTAATAAACAATAAAAGAGATGCAATTATCGTGATTTTACAATAAATCTCTACTCCGCTATTAAGCAGGATGGAAATAAGTAAAATTTTTCAATTTAGACAACTTATACGAAAAATTTAATTAATAAAGGTAATACTAATAATAAAAAATTATAGGAGCGGAAACCATGCCACGAAAATTCACCCAAAACAGCGAAGAGTTGGATACAGAGAAAATGGTTCAAGCATCAAATGCTCAACAAAATAATAATCAGCAAACTAAAGAGGAAGTTGATAAGCTAACTCGCATGTTAGCATCAGTATTGGAGTATCTGTCAGATGAAGACACAGATGAAATTGATATTGGGTACATTTTTGATAATACAGAAGGTCTTAAAGAATGGTGGAATCAATATAAGGAAAAGAATCGGAAAGTGATTGAAGAAGAAATTAAACAATCTCTTGGCGAACTATCTTTAGAGGATCTTAATAAAATCCTTAAGCAGTTAAAAGAAAAACAGAACTGACCACTAACTAACAGAACTATTAAGAATAAGCATAAGCGCCCTGTTAGCCCCGACAAGAAGGCGCTTTTTATTCTACATTTCTGTATTAATAGTAGAAGGTTTATTTAAAGGATGAATCAAATTTTTGCGAGCTTTATCGTCTGTTCGCAAACAGTATGATTTTTCAAAGCAAAAAGTAAAAAACGATAGTTATACCCTTTTAATCCTCCTTAATTAAATAGGAAATCATCACTCAAAAATGGATTTCTAATGACTCCCTTTTTGAGTGATGATATTTACCGCCATAGTATTAAGATTTAAAATTACTAATAATTCCCTGTAATTCTTGAGCCATTTCACTTAATATTTCAGCCGAAGAGGATACTTCCTTCATTGTAGAGTTCTGCTCCTCGGTAGATGCTGCTGCATTTTGTATTTTAGCTGTAGATTCTTCCACTATGTATCTTACTTCTTGTATCCCGTTGTCCACTTTTTGTAAATTAGAATGTACTTGTTTAACTATTGCAGCTACTTCTTGAGATTCAACGGCCACCTGTTTAATAGATTGATCTATATCTCGGAAAGAGTTACCCGTTTTTCTTACCATATTTAAACCTTCTTTAACAACTTGTGTACTGCTATTTATCGATTTAACAGCTTTCTGGGATTCATCCTGTATTTCCTTAATAAGATTACGTATTTGCTCTGCTGCGATAGATGATTGGTTAGCCAATTTTCGAACTTCATCTGCAACAACAGTAAATCCTTTTCCTTGTTCACCTGCCCGTGCAGCCTCAATTGCCGCATTTAAGGCCAACAGGTTTGTCTGATCAGCGACCTGTGTAATCAACTCAATAATTTTGCCAATTTCTTTGGATTTTTCACTTAATGTATGAACAACCTGAGCAGATTCCCTTGCAGAATCTTGTACCTGATTCATCTGTTCTATTGTTTGCTTTACTACATCATTTCCTATCGCCGCATTGTTATTAGCAGCAATCGTTAAATTAGCAACAGACTGAATAGAATCAGCAGCCTTACTCATTCCTTTCGATATTTCCTCGGATGCTTCCGCAGCCTGAATAACCATGGAGACTTGCTTTTCTGCCCCCATTGCAATTTCCTGCATAGCAAAAGTAATTTGTTCCGTTGCTCTATTTGTGTCTTCAGCACTAGCAGATAATTCATCTGATGTGAAAGCTACACGTTCTGAATTTAAATGAACTTGATGGATCAATTGGCGGAGACTCTGTTTCATTTCGTTAAAGACACGAGCTAATTCCCCAATTTCATCACGATTTCCCACTATTATATCGTCTTGTGTTAAATCACCTAAAGCTATATTTCTCGCTCCTTCTACTAAAAATAAAATAGGACGAGTAATCATCCGAGACATGAAAACGCTAATAAGGATTGCTAGAGCAGAAGAGATAAGACCCCAAAATAAATTTATGTTTTTAACAGAAGCAACCATATCTGAATTTGCAGTAATACCTTCCTGCATTTGTTTTGTCTGAATCTCAACCATTTCATTAGCAGCTTCTTCTATTTGTGCAGCTATCGGAATGATTTCTTCATTAACGAGTTGGTTAACTTGTTCGTTATTTGCCTCTTCTGAATTAATGGCATTTAAAGATTTTTCCTTCAACTGTTCATGTAAATCAGAAATTGTTATTAGTAACTCATTTGCTTCCTGACCTTGAATGACTGTCTCTTCACTAGTCACTTTTTCTTCTAATTGCTCAATTGTTGTTTGTAAAAATTCTAAAGAGCCTTCCTCACCAGCCAAAATGCCTCTCAAACTTGCAACTTCTCTAGAAGCATAGAGCTGAATATCTTTTATATTTATTAAATTAGTATCCAATTGTTCCACCAAATCTGAATAAGAATGATTTATTTTTTGGATTTCATAATAAGATAGAGCACAAACGGCACCAAGAAGAACCGTAAGAATCAAAAACCCTGATAACATTTTTTTACGAATAGTCATTTTCATTTAAATATCCCCTTCTAGCCGATAATCGTAATTTTTAATATGTTTAAAGTAATGGATGAGCCTTAAAATTTCCTTAAAATTACTAAGAAGGGTTTATAATTTATCGATTGTGTTAATAGGGTACTGGAAGAGATTAATTTAATAAAAAGGATTAATTTGCGAGGAATATGGAGTAAACATTACTTAGAGGTGAACCTTAATGGGTAAGCATTACTTATTATTACTAGGAGTATTAGATTACAAACATTTGTCTCAATAAGGATTAATACTCCTTTATATAGAAAAGTATCAAGTTTATAAACAATAATTTAACAAGATTTCCCACAATTCCCAAAAAGACTTGTAGTATCTAATACTACAAGCCTTTTTAGAAATCCCTTTGTTAAGCTTGAATTGACCCAAATCAGTGATCTTCTACAATCTTCTGTACTTCTTGTAATTGCTGCTTCAACAACTCTAGCTGTGATTTATTATGTTCAACTAAATCCATATGCTCATTATGTTGTTCTGCATTTTCAAATGCGTTCTCTGCATGAGAAATTGCATTAAATGCATGCTCAACTGCTATTTCCTCTGGGTGTGACATTGCTTGCTTTACCGCGCGATCAGCCTTTTGAACAGAGTTGCTGAATAAAGTACTCGGGTGATCTTGTTTCCAACTTGTGTCTGAATGCTTTGCCATATATATTCTTCCCTTTCTTTCGAATTAATCATTACTAAATCTTAGTATTGTAATCTAACGACAAAATATGTACATCATTAAAGTGAATTAATTTTCATTTCAGTTAATAACGAAATTATTTTTGTTTAAATAAACAACATTATTCCATACTAATAGTTGATGGAAATAAAAAAGAACTTTATATACAAGTAAAATAATTTTTGTATATAAAGCTCTATTAATATTTATCTATTTTTTCATTTTATGAATATACCGCGATGCTAACGCTGTTAAAAACGCATAAGTTGTTGCCTTGACAGTAGATTGCACTTGATTATCTCGATTTGGGTCGATACAAACAAAATCCATTGCACGGACTATTGGATATTTCCCCATCTCAAATAAGATATCAAAAAGCTCGTCAGTCCGCATTCCACCTGGTGTTGATGCCGGGACGCCTGGTGCATAGGTAATATCCAATACATCCATATCAACCGTAAGATAAACAATATCAACTTTATTGGAAAGCTGCTCCATCACATCATGTATCACGGAAGCAATGCCTTTTTTACGAAGCTGTTTTAATGAAATCATATTGACCTTATGTTTATGTGCCGCTTCAATTAATGAAGGTGCGTTATAAAACCCATGAAGTCCAATATTATATACATTTTCACCCTTTACAACATTGCCTTCCACAAGTTGACGAATTGGTGTTCCATTCGTTGGACCTTGGCTTAAATCTCTCAAGTCCAAATGTGTATCGAGCTGAACAATTCCTATTGATTTATTTTCATTATTACTTTGAATTGAACGAACTAATGGTGCAGTGATTGAATGATCGCCGCCAATGGATACATAAAAAGAGTTAGGATAATTATGTTGAATATGCTGCATAGCATGTTCTATATTATCATGACACTGAAGAATATTTGTATAGTGCATTTTTACATCGCCAAGATCACCAACTTTATAATCCCGAAAATCAACATGTTCGTCAAAATAATAAGTTGTGAATAGTTCCCAAGCCTTTCGGAATGCCTTCGGAAATTCCGATGCAGCAGATGCACTAATAGAAGATCTCGAAAGTGGGACACCAAGAATAACAGCATCCCAGTCTTCACGTTGTTCTTCCCAGACAGGTATAATCCAATCCTTAACCTTTATATCCTTGCCTTCTTCTCTTATCCATACTGTTGAAGATTTTTGTACATATTCATTTAATCCTTCTATCATTGAAAAACTCCGTCCTTTAAGACTACTTTACCGTTTTTCACAACTATATGAGTGTGGTTCATACCGTAATAGTATTGTAATTGTTTATAGTTGGCCACATTCAACACTAATATATCTGCTTTTTTCCCCTTTTCCAGTGAACCAATTTGATCCCCTCTGTTAATCGCATAAGCAGCATTGACTGTTGTTGCCGTTAATACTTCTTCCAGTGTAAGTCCCATGTTCATACAAGCTAAATTCATAATAAACGGCAAGCTAATTGTAGGTGATGAACCAGGATTAAAGTCTGTTGAAATTGCAACAGGTACCCCTTCATCAATCATTAGTCGTCCACGGGCAAAAGGTGCACGTAAGAAGAAAGCTGTACCTGGAAGTAAAACGGCAATAGTTCCTGCCTCTGCCATTTTTCTAATCCCCTCATCTGAGGCAACTAGCAAGTGTTCTGCAGAGATTGCTCCTACTTCCGCTGCAAGTTCAGCACCTTCGTATGGTTCTATCTCGTCAGCATGAATTTTAGGTGTTAATCCATATAGCTTTCCAGCCTCCAAAATTTTACGAGATTGTTCGGGTGTAAACACTCCTTTTTCACAAAATACATCATTAAATTCCGCAAGATTTTCTTCGGCTACTTTAGGAAGCATTTGGTTAATAATAATATCAACAAATTCATCTTCTCGCCCTTTATAGTCTATCGGAACTGCATGTGCTCCCATAAAGGTACTTACAATATCAATAACATGTGTCTCTTGAAGTTTTTTTGCTACTTCTAACTGTTTTTTTTCATTCTCCCAATCTAAGCCATAGCCACTCTTAGCTTCAACAGTGGTAACACCGTACTTTAAAAATTCATTTAAATGATTAAATGTTTTCTCATATAAATCTTCAAAGCTAGCTTGACGGGTACTCTTCGTCGTTGAGTGAATGCCTCCGCCTGCATTCATAATTTCCATGTAGGTAAACCCGTTTAAACGCATATTGAATTCATTTTCCCGTGTTCCACCATGTACTAGATGGGTATGGCAATCGACTAGTCCAGGCATAACAATCTTTCCAGCAGCATCAATCACTTCTGCATCCATAGCAAGTTGTGGATGTTCTCTTTGTATTTCTTCTAACGTACCAACAGCAACAATTTGATCTTGATCGATTAAAATACTGCCGTTTTTTATAATACCAATTTCCTTCATTGCTTCTTTTGTACGAGGACCTTTTCGATCCCCTTTTAGCGTTATAACTTCATTTGCATTTTTAATTAATGTAGGCATCACTATCAACCTCTTTTGTCCAGCATTGGCATTTTAACATGCTTTTCTTTAGCAGCTTTAATTGCTATATCATAACCAGCATCTGCGTGGCGAACAACACCCATACCTGGATCTGAAACAAGAACTCGATTAATCTTTTCAGCTGCCAATTGTGTTCCATCAGCCACTAATACTTGACCAGCGTGTTGTGAATATCCCATACCAACACCTCCGCCATGATGGACACTAACCCAACTAGCTCCTCCTGCTGTATTAATTAAAGCATTTAAGATTGGCCAATCTGATACTGCATCCGATCCATCTAACATTCCTTCTGTTTCACGGTTTGGCGATGCAACAGAACCAGAGTCTAAGTGATCACGGCCGAATACTATTGGTGCCTTTAATTCTCCATTAGCTACCATTTCATTTACCTTTAATGCGAAGCGATGGCGATCGCCATAACCAAGCCAGCAAATACGTGCAGGAAGACCTTGCCATTTAACCATTTTTTGAGCCATATCAATCCAGTTAACTAAGCCCTCATCATCTGCAAACATTTCTTTTGCAAGAGCATCTGTTTTGTAAATATCTTCTGGATCACCTGATAAAGCTGCCCAGCGAAACGGTCCTTTACCTTCACAAAATAGTGGTCGAATATACGCTGGTACAAATCCAGGGAAATCGAAAGCATTTTCAACCCCCATTTCTTTAGCATAAGCACGAATATTGTTTCCGTAGTCAAATACTTCTGCTCCTGCCTTTTGGAAATCAAGCATCGCCTGCACATGGTCTGCCATAGCTTGCTTTGCTCTTTTCTCATATTCTTTTGGATCTGCTTTGCGCAACTCTAACGCTTCTTCAAAACTCATGCCATTCGGAACATATCCATTTATCGGATCATGTGCAGAAGTTTGATCAGTAACAAAATCTGGGATTACTCCACGGTTAAGAAGCTCTCTGTGTACGTCTGCACAGTTGCCTACTAAACCAATGGATGCAGGTTCTTTGTTTTCTCGTAGTTTATTTACCAATTCAAGAGCATCATCTACCGTTTCCACCAAATAGTCACAATAGCCTTCTTTTATTTTACGTTCAATACGTTTTCGGTCTACCTCAACAACTAAGATGACAGCACCAGCCATTTTTCCTGCAAGGGGTTGAGCACCACTCATTCCTCCCATACCGCCAGTTAAAATGAATTTTCCTCTTAAATCAGCTGATCCGAAAACCTTTTTGCCTGCTTCTACAAAACTTAAATAAGTACCCTGTAAAATTCCTTGAGCTCCTATATAAATCCAACTGCCAGCAGTCATTTGGCCATACATCATTAAATTGCGTTCTTCCAACTCATAAAAATGCTCCCAATTTGCCCAAGCTGGAACTAAATTTGAATTTGCAATTAATACACGTGGAGCATTTTCATGTGTTCGGAAAACAGCTACAGGTTTACCAGATTGCACAAGTAATGTTTCATCATTTTCTAATTCCTTTAAAGACGCTATGATTTGTTCAAAACATTCCCAATCTCGCGCCGCCTTACCGATACCGCCATAAACAACTAATTCATCCGGATTTTCTGCAACTTCAGGGTCAAGATTATTCATGAGCATGCGCATTGCAGCTTCTTGTTGCCATCCTTTACATGTTAATTGATTTCCTCTAGGTGCTTTAATATTTTTATTCATCAATTTATTCATCTATAATCTCCCCTTAAAAATTAAAATAATAAAAATGCTATTGGTGTTACGATAATTAAAGAAAGTACAACCCGTTCAAACCAAATAATAATTAACTGGCGAATTGTTAAAGGTATATCGGTTGATAAAATTAACGGGATAACTGCTGAACAGAATAAAATCGCTGACACTGATACATTCGCCACAATAAATTTAGTAATTAGCGATGCTTCTGCCACTAATAAGGAAGGCAAGAAAATTTCTGTGATTGATAATGAAAGAGCCTTCGCAGTCAGCATAGGTTCTGGCAATTGTAATAAATAAGTGAATGGTGCAAAGATGAATGCAATAACATCAAATAATGGTGTATACAAGGCTAATACTATTCCTAGTAAACCAATTGATAAGATGGAAGGTATAACACCCATCGCCATTATGAGACCATCTTTTAGATGAAGATATAAATTCTTAAAGAATGTAGGGTTTTTCTCTACTGCATTTAAAGCCTCTTGCCATGCATTTTGGAAACGCTTTCCTCTTATGATGACTTCTGGGTCTGCAGTAGTTCCTTCTAAAAACTCATCCTTCATTCGATTAAGCGGGTAAATACGTGCTGTTATTGCTGTTACAACAAATGTAATAATTAGGGAAATCCAAAAGAACTGTGACCAATATTCCATAATATCGAGTGTATTGGCCATTACGACCATAAACGTAACAGATACAGTAGAGAAGCCAGTTGCAATAATTGCTGCTTCACGAATCGTATACTTACCTTGCTTGAAAACACGATTTGTTAATAACAATCCTACTGAATAGCTTCCAACAAAAGACGCTACTGCATCAACAGCAGAACGACCTGGTGTACGAAAAATTGGTTTCATAAACGGCTGCATGAAAACACCGATAAACTCTAGTAAGCCATAACTAACAAGCAATGCTAAAAATACAGATCCTATTGGAATTAAAACACCTACTGGTTTAATTAACTTATCCATTAAAAATGGTCCTACGTCTGGTGCAAAAAGCCATGCTGGACCGACTCCGAAAATTAGCATAATACCTATAACTAATCCTGCTAATTTAAAGATAGATAAAATTCTACTAACCATATCCTTCTTCCAGCTTTTATTAACAAATGGCAATATTGCACCCGCCACTAGTAAAATAAAGACATATGCAGTAACCAATGTTGGAAAAGATGTAGATATAAAACTGACTATATGGTCGATTAGAATGGAAGATTTTCCATTCCATTCAAATGTTACAAAGAAACTGAAAATACCAATTAGACTGCATACAATCATTTTTAAAGTTGTTGTAGTTTTATTTGAAGCATTTATCGCAGTCATTTGATCTATTTTATTCGATTCGGCTAATTCTTCCGCCGACAGCTCTTTAACACTCTCAGTCATTTCTCTTCCCCCTTTGCTTTTTATTTATATTTACATTTTAATATTCAGTCTTTTCGAAAAATATAGAATTTTAAAATGAGAAAATGGAATTTTATATGTTTTTAATTAGAATTTAATTGTATAATAGAAAAAAAATATGATTCTGGAATTTTATAAGGTGATTAGAATGAAAATTTTCATTATTGATCGAGATTATACAGAAGCAAAGGGATTTAAATGGTATTTGGAGTCTTATCTATTAAATGAAATTGAAGTATATATTTTAAACTCAATTGATCAACTATATCAGCAATATCAACAAGTACATCCAGATATTTTAATTGTCGAGATAGAATTAATAAAACATCCAAATGATATTGCCTTTTTCAAATTAGCTAGAAAAGACGGAACCGAGATTTATGCAATAACCTCCGAACCACTTTTTCAACACGCTTTAAAGGCAATTCAAATGCAAGTAACGCACTTTTTCGTAAAGCCTGTGGATTTAAATCATTTGAAGTATTTAATTAATTCTTCTACAAAGGAAAATAAAACTGTTGTCAATTCTATTGGAGATTATGATTTAACAAATGTTTTTTACTTACAACTCTTTTTAAACAATGAAAATGGTAGCTTTTTAAAGGACAATCGACTTTTTTTCCTTATCGAGCCAGAGTATCCCAAAGATTTAAGCGCTTTATATAGTTGGTTAAAGGAAACCCCGATTTTCGAAAGTATAGAAATTTATCCATTATCAAAACGTATCATCTGTATCTCAGAATTTGTTGAGAAATCATTATTTGAGAAAAAGGCAAGAACATTAATTCGGGAATGGAATATTATGAGTGGCAGCTATATTAATATAGCTATTTATGATAGAGAACCTGCTCAATTGAATGAAATTTATTTAGAGACTAAGAAAGCCTTAAAGCAACGATTCTATAAGGGATTTGAGCATATTTTTTATGTCAGCAAGCAGCTTATTCCACTTCCCTTAGATCCGTTATTAACACCTGAGGAACAGCAGCTATGGATACAAGGTCTTGAAAATCTTGATATACAAACAATTAAAGAATTTCTCTACCGATTATCTATTGATGGGACTTATTATGAGCAAGATTCAATTCGTATACATCTAACCAGTGTGTTAGCACAAATTAGACGGTTTATGCTGAAATATAATTTACATCAAAAAGCCGTATTAGAAGAAAATTATCGTCAATTATTCAACATTATATTAGAACACCCTATTCTATATACAATTATTCAGGAAATCATCCTTTTTACACAAACATTAATGAAGCTTGCAGCTGATGCAAAATTAGAACTTAAAGCAAATTACGCAGAATTGGCAGCTGATTTAATTGAACAACAATATAAAAATACTAAATTGTCTTTAATTGAAATAGCCAATCAACTAGGAATTACCTCTAACTATTTAAGTAGTATTTTTAGTAAGCATCATGGTGTTGCATTTAAACGCTATTTACAGCAGATTCGCATACAGCATGCTCAAAAGACTTTATTAGATACAAATTTTCCGATTAGTGAAGTTGCACAGTTAAATGGTTTTGAAGATCCTAATTACTTTGCAAAACTTTTTAAAGCTTATACGGGGCAATCTCCAAATCGATACCGAAAAATGTTAAGGGAGAAGAGAGAATAACCAACTTCTAAATACCATTATGGTGTAGTTTGCTTTTCTATAAAACCCTTAAATACAGTGTCTTTAAAATTAAAGCTTCTTCTCCTAACACTTAGAAAGATAAAGCAATTATAAAAATGCCCTTTCCAAATGTGGACAGGGCATTAATAATCTAATTTTCATATAATTGAATGTAAACTAGAAGGAAGGACTTAGCTTATCCTCTCCGAAATAATCTCCACTGCTTTCTTAAATTCCTTTACAAAAGCTTCTCGACTAACTTCATATAGAACATGAACATTTGGTACTTTTCCCGTTTTCTCCATATAATCCACGACTGTTGTACCAACTGTAACCCCTTCAAGCTCTACTTCAACGTAGTAATCTTGACCTTCAAAAATATCCGGCTTTAATAAGTACATTACCGCGCATACATCGTGGAAATGAAGTACTTTGTCATAATTTTCTTCATGAAACGGTGTTTTTTTTATATTTTTAAGATAAAACTCCACCATTTGATTTAACTTTTGTGTTAAGTCAGTATCTTTATTTAAAATATTTTTCATTTCATCAATTGTAATAAAGGCTTTATGTGTTACATCCAAACCACTCATCACAATAGGTAAACCTGAACGAAACACAATTTCAACTGCATGTGGATCGACGTACGCATTAAATTCTGCTGTCGGTGTGACATTGCCACCTACCGCTGCACCACCCATCCAAGAAATACGTTCTATTTTTGCTTTTACTTCTGGATGTGCGAGTATTAAGGCTGCGATATTTGTTAATGGTCCTGTTGAAACGATTGTTATTTTTTCATCGCTTTTTAAAATCGTTTCCAGCATGGCCGTAATTGCAGTACGATAGCTTATTGGCAACGTTGGTGTTAAAAATTGTACATTTCCTAGACCACTTTCTCCGTGGACTTCTTCCGCCTCTTCTATTTCATAAATTATAGGACTTTCTAAACCTCGGGCAATTTCAACATTTGCTCCAATATAACTTAAAAAGGCACGCGTATTATAGTTTGTTTTATCTTGAGAAATATTCCCAGCGCTTGTTGTCACTAGCCGTATGTCAAAAGCATGATCATTGGCAAAAGCTAAAATAAGCATCATTGCGTCGTCAATCCCTGGATCGGTGTCGATAATAATTGGGATTTTAGTCATATTGAGCCCCCTTTTTAATACCTCAAATCAGTGAATTTAAAGGTAATTAAATTTTCAGGTCCTATTTCACTCTAATCTTGTAAATAATTGGATATTGAAAAGTATGTCAATAAAAATGATTTAATTACTAAATTGTATTTTTATCCGTAAAATACAGCTAAAACCTAATGAAAATTTATTCCCCTTTAAAACACTGCTTCCCACAATACTTCTTATATATGACATCTCATAGATTCTCAGTATAGAGCATTTCTAAACATCCATTTAGCCATAAAAAAACCCATCTTAAGTTATGTGGCTTAGATGGGTTAATCCTATAAAACTGCCCCCTTTAAGGGACCGTAGTATGCTTTCCTGCATCAGGTCTTTAAATTTATTTATAAAAACCTACTTGCATAGAGGCTTCATGTCATAACTCAGCACCCTTTAACAATACTTGAGATGACGAGGCAAAAATCTAGACTGTCTCAATATGCTTACGCAAAACATCGCATGATTGATTGAAGACCTTCATTTCTTCCTCTGTTAAGTTCAATTCAATGATTTCTTCAACGCCATCCTTGCCAATGATTGCTGGTACACTAGTATAAATATCAGTTTGGCCATATTGCCCACTCAATAGTGTACTTACAGGGATAACTTGTTTTTCATCATGGTAAATACAATGAACAAGTCGTGCTAACGCGGACGCAATACCATATTCAGTAGCACCTTTTCCTTTAAATGTAGTCCATCCAGCGTTAACTACTTCTTGTAGAACCGCTTCATGATCCAGAGCAAAGCGTGAATCATGCTGCGCCAATTCTAAGATTGGTTTTCCATTTATCGAAATATGAGACCAAGGAATCATTTGAGAATCTCCATGCTCTCCCATTGTATATCCGATAATCGATTTATGATCGACCCCTGTTTCACGCGCAATTACCTCACGCAGTCTTGCACTATCTAAACATGTTCCCGTACCGATGACACGATGGCTGTCAAAGCCTGACAACTTATAAACGTGACCCGTAATAATATCACAAGGATTTGTAATGTTAATAAAAATTCCATTAAATCCTGATGAAACAACTTCTTCTACAAAACTATTTACTACATTAATAGATTGTTTTAATTCAGATAGACGGTTTTGATCTTGCGTAATGCCGCCTGCACTAATAACAACGATATCACAGTTAGCTAAATCTTTATATTCCCCTGTTTTAATAGTTACTCTGTGAGGAAAATGTGCAACACTATCCACTAAATCTTGTCGTTCTGAAGTTAATTTCTCTTTGTTAATATCTACAAGAATCAGTTCATCTACGATTCCTTGTACTGCAAGACTATAAGCACAATGTGCACCGACATGTCCTACACCAATTATTCCAACACTTCTTACTTTAATTCCCATCATTTCACCCCTATATTCCATATCGAATATTAATTCATTTATATGTATTAATATAACACACTAATAAATAAGGTGAACTCTAAAATTTTTAAAGATTTATTTAATAGGAATCTCAACCATAACCGTAATCTCTAAATCATTTGTTGTACTAATAGAAACGGTACCATTATATTTATGAACAATTTCCTTTATAATGAATAGTCCTTGCCCTCTTGTTTTCCCTTGTTCTACTTTCTTAGTTGAATAACCCTGTTTAAATATTATTTCATCATCAATTATTTTAGGACCTGTATTCATAATCTTAAAAACATACTTTGCTTCATCTGCAATACAATTAATGACAACCTTTCGTTTTTCTTCAGGTAATTCGATCGTTGCCTCAATTGCATTATCAATTAAATTCGATAAAATTTTAATCATGTCTGTTGTTTTTATTTTATCAAATGCATTTTTAGAAATTGATATATCCATATCAATCAGTTGGTTTTCAGCTGCCAGTTTTTTTGCTTGTAATAATATACCTAGTCCAGGATGCTCCACATCTAATTCAATTGATTTAATTACTTCGACTTCTTTTGAAAGTGAAGAGACATATTGTAATGCTTTATTTAATTCGCCAATCATTAAAAGACCATGGATTACCTGTATATGGTTTACAAAGTCATGTCTTAAAGAAGAGACAGATGCTATTAAGGTCTTTATTTCAGTTTGATATGTATCTTCGGTATCCCCTACTTCTTTTGCTACTTCTTTTAGATACCATCTTTGCATAAGGAAAAATGAGGCAATAATGATTAAGATAAAAACACCATTAAATATAAAAATAACAATATTATCTTCTAGCACAGTTCCCTCAATTTCACTAATTCTTTTCGCACTAATATCAATTCCCAAGTAGCCAATAGTTTCCCCTGTTCCATCTTTGATTGGTACTCCAGCTGATAAATAAACGCCGAATTTCGGATCCTCCATTACACCTGTGACATAATGTTTTTCTTCATAATAGGCGCGTTTAAGCAGGGGTTCAGGTACCATACAGGGTTCACCAATTCCAATATCCGTTCTTTCCGGGGGTAATCCTACTATCATCGCTTTCGCTTCTTTTGGACTCTCAAGCTCAAGTGTATAAACATATAAGGCTCCTAATTTTTCCCTCGCATCATTTAAATACCTTCTAATCTCCCAGTAATGATTATTTTGAACTTTGTTATCCAAAAATCTTTTGTAGGCTTCAATATCCATATCTGATGCAATGGCCTTCGCAGCTTCAAGACTTTGACTTCCTATCGATTCGACAACCGTTCTCTTCATATTTACTGATATAGTATAGACACTTAAGCTGGTGAAAAATAGTAATAAAATAGTTGATAAAACTAGAATTAGTTTTATTTTATGACTTTTCATAAAAACGGTACTTCCTTATCAAAATTATTCCTATTAGAATATTACAATCAAACTAGTAATAATGTTTCGTATAAGTATTGTATACTATTTTGCCTTAATTTGCCTTTTATTTAGCTACCATTTAAAAAAAATTAAAAGGACTAAAGGAAGGAATATTCCTTTAGCCTTTCATCTCAATGTTTTGAACAGCTGTCAAATATAACCTAATTCCATGCGCTTCGTTCGCTTACAGTCTTTTCTTTATTAGGCTCGAACTTATTACCGGACTGATCTACAAAATTGTTTACATTTTCTAATGTCGCATCTACTACGAACTCAGAGGCTATCTCTTCATTGTAGTTTTGGGAACGGCTGTTTCGTTTTTCCTTGCCCATTTCAACTCTACAGGCAGCTCCTCTTTCATTAGAAACACAATTTAACCCAGTGTTGTTCTTTTCTACATTTGACATAGCTATCCTCCCATTGATTTGTTTTGAACAGTATAGATAAGCATTTTTTCCTTTTCTATACTATTCAAGTTGTAGTTTATCCATTTTAAATTATTTTATTTTCTACTACTAAAATGCTTCATACTCTAGTAACCTTTTTCATATCCATATTATTTCTTCTATGTAAACTTCTATTTACAATTGCCATTAAGGAATTCCTTAAAAGTAAAATTCATGTAAATTAAATATACTTTAGCTGTTAATCCCCATAAAAAATCCCCCATACCTTTTACAATAACTTCAAAATTCTTAACACCAGTCCATTCAATAAATTTACAATCCGTCTGTACAATTACGTTTGGATATGAAAGTGAGGTGCTTAAGTTGAAAATCGATTTGCATATGCATACAACTTGCTCAGATGGAGAAATGACACCTGGTGAGATATTACAGCTTGGAATTGACCAACAGCTTGAAATTATGTCAATTGCAGATCATGATTCACTGGACGCATATTTTGAACTTGCAAAGAATCCATTGCAAATATCGCCAAAGATGCTTGTAGGAATGGAATTTAATACGGATGGACCAAATGGAGAATTACACATTTTAGGATTTGGCTTGGACCCTACATACCCTGCACTTAAACAATACTGCAAATTTCGTAAAAATGAACGAATAAACTGGAGCAAGTCAATTGTTCAAAAGCTTCAACAATTAGGATTTTCCATCAAGTGGGAAAACTGTTTTCAACGGGCAAAGGGCGGCATTATTGTACGCACCCATATTGCAGATGAGTTAGTAGCTATTGGAGCGTTTCCAACAGCCAAACACGCTTATGAAACATTACTTATTAAAGGCGCCCCAGCTTATATAGAACGTGCAGGAAAAACCTCTAAAGGAGCAATTGATTTAATCCATGAAGCAGGAGGTCTTGCATTTTTAGCCCATCCCGGCATTTACAGCTTCAATTTTGAATTTGAAAATATTTTGAAGGAAGGAATTGATGGCATTGAAGTTTTCTATGCCTTACACAAAAAACAAACGATGAACTATTGGTATGAAGTAGCTAAGCAACATGATTTATATATGAGTGTAGGCAGCGACTTTCATGGATTTACTTCAAAAAACCCTCAAATGATTGGTAGTGTACCTTTTGAAGAAGAAGAATTAATGAAATGGATTCCTCAATTGTTAGAAAAGAAGGTGCAGCAATGAATCTATTCGCATCCTCTACTCTTTTTTGGGGACATTCATTTGAACATATTTGCAAAGTAGTAAAGGCAGAAAATTTAAAGGGAATCGAAATATGGGTAGAGCAATTACAATTTCAGGACTGGAATTTACATGAAATCCAGCACTTATTACATGCCTATCATCTGCAGGCAACAATCCATGCCAACAGTTGGGATTTAAATTTATGCTCTCTCAATGCAGGTATTCGCAATCAATCAATTCGTGAAGTAGAAAATTCCATACGTATCGCAAATAAGCTATGCATCCCTTCTATCACCGTGCATCCAGGAAAATTAACAGTTTACGGTCGTTGGGAACAAAATCATAGAAATATTATGCTTCATACACTTGATGAGCTTACATCTTTAGCAGATAAATACAGTGTAAATATTTCTTTGGAATTGATGGAGCCGGCCTCTAAGGAAATTTATTGTGAAGCGCGGAAAATAAATGATTTAGTAGCTTTTACAGATGACTGTATTCAAACAACATTTGATATTGCTCATATCCCATTTCATTTTTCAATAGCTGACGAACTTAAAACATTACAAAAAGTAGATAAAATTCATGTTAGCGACTCAACAAACACTACTTATCATGTTCCACTCGGAAAAGGAGAGTTGCAGCTAGATTGTTCATTATGGGAGACGATTGACTCTTTAAAAGTACCCGTAGTATTGGAAGGCCTAGATACATCAAAGAATCATGTGTTTTTCTATGATCATTTAGAGTATTTCCAAACAAATTCCCTACTACAACTAAAAGGAGTTACTTAAATGAATTTTTTAGTAACAAATGATGATGGTATTTTTGCTCCAGGTGTAAAAGCATTAGTGGAGGTTCTGGAAAACTTCGGAAAGGTTTTCGTAGTTTGCCCAGATGTTGAAAATAGTGCAATTAGTCATTCGATTACATTGCGAAGGCCAATTTCAGTAACTGAATTAAACCTATTTAATTCAAGCCAAGTTACTTCTTGGAGCATATCAGGAACTCCATCAGATTGTGTAAAATTAGCACTCGAAGTCTTAATTAAAGAGCCAATTGATATTGTCTTTGCAGGTATAAATATGGGTTCAAATATTGGCCGCGATGTATTTTATTCAGGAACCATAAGCGCAGCACTGGAAGCCCAATTATTTAACCTGCCATCTGTTGCACTTTCATTGGATTCATATAACCCACAGGAAACAAACTTTACAAACTGTAAAAAATGGCTTTTTCAATTTTTGCGTGAAATTTTTAAAAAGCCATTAAATAACAAGGTATTGTTAAACGTTAATTTTCCATATGTAGAACTGGACAAGTTTAAAGGATTTAAAATTGCAGATTTAGATTTTTCTATAGAACGGTATAAACATGTCACAATAGACGATTCATTTGGTCAAATTTTTTATTGGCTTAAAGACCGTCGCTCAACCATTGCGAGCGACTATATTGATTATGATTTTATGCTAATCAAACAAGGCTACGCTACGATTACACCTATACAATACAGCTTTACAGCAAACGAACTAATCGAAACCTATAAAAGTCAACTATTTGATAACAAAGGAGCGAATTAAAATGAACTTTAAAAAAATTTGGATGGTGCCGACTTCAGCGGTTCTTGCATTAAGCTTAGCTGCCTGTGGATCTACTGAGACTAGTGAGCAAACGGAAACAGATACAACATCTCCTACTTCTGAAATAGAAGGAACTGTATCCTTCTATACTTCACAGCCAGAAACAGATGCAACTGCGCTAGTAGAAGAGTTTAATAAGCTTTATCCAGATGTAAAAGTTAATACTTTCCGTTCTGGTACAGAGGAAGTAGTCGGAAAAATTCTAGCAGAAAATGAAGCAAAAGATGTACAAGCAGATGTACTTCTAGTAGCAGATGAAGTGACATTCGAAAACTTAAAAAGTCAAGACTTACTAGAAGCATATGAATCACCTGAACTTAAAAATATTCCAGAACAATATGTAGATGAAGATAAAATGTACGTTGGTACGAAAATCATGGCAACAGTTTTAGCCTATAATACAGACCTAGTTGAAGAAGCCCCTACTTCATGGGCAGATTTGACAGATGCAAAAACAAAAGATTTAACAATTATGCCTAGCCCTCTTTACTCTGGTGCCGCTGCGTATAACTTAGGAATTTTTACGCGCACTGATGGTTTAGGATGGGACTTTTATGAAAACTTAAAATCAAATGGTGTAACAGTTGGACAAGGTAATGGAACTGCATTACAAGGGATTCAATCAGGCGACCAAGCTTATGCGATTATTGTGGATTATTTAGTAACCAATGCTAAAAAGGATGGTTCTCCAATTGAGTTGGTTTACCCTCAAGAAGGTGTACCTGTTATAACAGAGCCAATCGCTCTTATGAAAGATGCTGAAGATCCAGAAGCTGCTCAAGCATTTATCGATTTTGTGTTATCTAAAGAAGGTCAAGAATTAGCGGCTAGTCTAGGCTATGCACCAATTCGAACTGATGTGGAAGCTCCAAATGGCCTTAAGAGTGTAAGTGAACTGAATGTCTTAAGTGCAGATGTTTCAGAGCTTTTTACAAATCGTGAAACAGATAAAGAACAATTTAAAACGATGTTTGGGGAGTAAAAAATGACGGGAAATTCATTTAATGATGAAACATTAGATCGCTATAAGTCATTAAATACAAAGAAAAAAAGCAGTGAATGGTTTTCACTGCTTTTTAAGAATAAAAATTTATATTTAAGCTTACTTATCATTCTAATTGTTTTTGTTATTCCAGTTATTCGATTATTTTTGATGAGCTTTCAAGCAAATGATTCCTTTTCGTTTGAAAACTATACGAATATATTAAGTGAAAAATACACATGGACGGTTATAAAAAATACTTGTCTAATCGTAGTTGGATCTACTGTCATATCGCTTATAGTCGGTGTATCTTTAGCTTGGATAATGGCCTATACAAATATCCGGTTAAAAAAATTGATGCAAGTATTTATACTACTCCCTTTTATTATTCCTTCTTATATTGTTACCATTGCTTGGACACAATTTGTTGGCAATATAAAGGCATTTGATATTAACCTTTACTCTATGGGGGGCATTATTTTTGTCCTTGGTATTTCTCACTATCCACTCGTTTATTTATTTACCGTAAACGTGTTGAAAAAAATTCCACGTGAGCTTGAATGGGCTGTAAGAGCTTCTGGAGGCGGACAATTGAAAGCCTTTTGGCACGTTACTGTTCCATTGGCATTACCCGGTATTGTAGGTGGAGGAATGATTGCATTTTTATCAAACTTGGACAACTTTGGAATTCCCGCTTTTTTAGGAATTCCATCTAATATAACGATTTTAAGTACTGCCATTTACCAGGAAGTTATAGGCTTTGGAGAAAATGCATTTTCCCGAGCTGCAACATTTTCTGTTTTACTAGCAGTTTTTGCATTATTTGCAACCGGTATTCAATGGTTTTTATTGCGCAAATCTAAAGTAACAGAAACCGCTGCTGCTGATAATTCTCCACGGTTTTACTTGTGTAAATCACGTCCGTTCGTTGAATTTAGCATTTGGCTGTTTATAGTTGGAGTAAGTATTGTTCCATTATTATCGATGCTAAAAACATCCTTGCTAAAAGTATATGGACTGTCGTTTACACTAGAAAATATTACACTTCATAACTTTAATTATCTTTTATACGATTACGATAAAGTGGCCACTGCACTATTAAATAGTTTAAAACTTGCAGGATTAACCACTCTCATATGTCTTATAATTGGAACGCTTGTCGCCTACTTTAGAATTCGCAAGCCCTCTTTTTTAACAAAGGCGTTAGAAGTTTCAATTAGTATTCCATATACATTGCCAGGAATGGTATTAGCTTTAGCAATGATTTTTACATGGATGCAGCCCATTCCAGGATGGAACCCCGGCATTTACGGTTCCATTTGGATTCTATTAATTGCTTATGTAACACGATTTATGATTTTACAAGTACGTGGCAGTTCTTCAGCATTTACTCAAATTTCAGTAGATTTAGAAGAAGCTGCACATATTTCGGGTGCTAGTACTTGGAGTAAATGGAGATATATTTTACTACCGCTTATTTTACCAAGCGTTTTAAGTGGAAGCATTTTAGTTCTCTTAACGACATTAACAGAACTAACGATTTCTTCTCTCCTTTGGTCATCTGGATCTGAAACAATTGGCGTCATTATTTTCAATTTTGAACAAGCTGGCTATACGACTTACTCGACTGCCTTCTCTGTTATCACACTATTATTTATGGGCATTTTGGCAGCGCTTGTGTACGGCATCATATATATTTGGCAAAGGAGTGTAAGAGCTTCATGAAAACAGAACTTATAGAAATAAAAAAACAATTTGGCACTTTTCAGGCATTAAAAGGAATTAATCTAACGATTGAAGATGGTGAATTTGTTGCAATCGTTGGTCCATCAGGCTGCGGTAAAACGACCTTATTACGTTTACTTGCTGGATTTGAGACCCCAAGTGATGGGCAAATTTTAATGCAGCAAGAAATTGTTGCATCGAAAACTAATGCATTACCTCCTGAGAAGAGAAATATAGGCCTTGTATTTCAATCATTTGCATTATGGCCTCATATGAAAGTTAAAGAACAAGTAATGTTTCCATTGAAGCATCACCGCTTTGTTAGACCGGAGCTTAAGAAAAATAGCGAAGCCCGTGTAACTGAAATGTTAAATATTGTTGGTTTAAGTCATTTAGCTGATCGAATGCCAAGTGAATTATCGGGTGGACAAAAACAGCGCGTTGCCATTGCCCGGGCATTAAGCGCCTCCCCTTCATTGCTTTTAATGGACGAACCGTTGAGCAGTCTAGATGCAAAACTTCGGGTCGAACTTCGCAACGAAATTCAATTAATCCACCAAAAAATAAAAACATCCATTGTATATGTAACTCATGATCAAAGCGAAGCATTAGCAATGGCTGATAAAATAGTTGTTATGAAGGACGGATTAATCGAACAAATTGGAACACCGGAAGAAATTTATTTCTATCCACAAACCGAATTTGTAGCATCGTTTATTAGTAAGGCGAATCTAATTGAAGGCAGCTGGAATGGAGATTATTTCTCCCCTTCCACTTCACCATCTACTCGTTGGTATTACCCGAATGTTGCGGATTCTTTTAAGCAATCCGGAGTTTGTCCTGTTAGACCTGAGCAATTGCAATTATCAAAGGATTCAGATGGACTATGCGGGGAAGTAAAAAATCTATTATTCCAAGGTAGGGAAGTATCTTGTATTGTCAATGTTAATGGGAAAGAAATTCACTTCATTACAGGCATTCACAACTCACTTAAAATTGGGGATCATGTTACTTTGAATGTAACTAATTTATAAAATAGAAAGGTCGGCTAACTATTTTCCAGTTAACCGACCTGTGTTTTTGTTGTTCATCATATATATCCAAATAAAATTTTACTACGTTCCTTCATACCTATCTATAATTTCATTTGCTAAATTGTAAAACGCTTCAAACTGACCATCATACCCCCATTTTTGTTTAAACGTTGCGTGTTGCATTGTGTAGTCTGCAGCACTTGCCATTTGATTATCTTCTTTAAAAACCGAATTGAATACTGGCACTTCAAGTTCCTTTATTAACTTATCCAGCGTATTTTTATGAACCTTTGAATTTTCTTTAAATTTCGTTATAACAATGCCCAATGCTTCAATCTTCATATCCATATTTTTCGCAAACTCATTAACGCGATTTATAATTTGGGGAATGCCATATGTAGAGAGAATGTCAGGGATTGTTGGGATAATATAGCCATTTGCGATGCGGATGCCGTTTAGCGTAATAATGCCCAAATTAGGAGGACAGTCGATTAAAATATAATCATAGTTAAATTTAATGGGTCGAATTGCTTTCTTTAATATTTCAATTGGGTTATTTACGTAAAATGGTCCAGTTGGCATTTTTGCTAGAACATCTTGAACATTAATAAGATCCAAACTTGATGGAATTAAATCTAAATTTTTAACAGATGCAATGTTAGATACGTTTTTTTGGAGTGTTTTTTCTAGTATGAATTTTGTATCGTCAGGCTCTAACACTTCCTCAAAAAGTGTTGCTAATGTATACCCTTGATCATTTAGTTTCTTCCAAGCATTTTCTCCAATTAACATTGTTGTTGCATTGGTTTGTGGATCGAGGTCAATGAGTAGGACCTTTTTCTTGAATTCAGAAGTTAACATTTCTGCAAGACCCACAGTTGTAGTCGTTTTCGCTACGCCGCCTTTAAGATTTATTGTCGGTATTACAATTCCCAAACATTACACCCCTCTCACCTTTAGCTTCCCTTTCAATAAAGTATGTATATTATGACCTCAACATTATTAATTAATGAGTTTTTAATGATTTATTCGAAGCCAGTTGCAAAAAGAGACATTTCTCGGGAAATAATTTGGAATATTATATTGGAAATCGTCGAAAAGTGTGGGGTAATATATTAATTCGTTCTACCTGTCATTTCACTCATCTAAAAAACGCCTTCCAACAAACTTATGGAAAGGCGTTCTCTCCCTACTTTTTCGCTCACCAGATCTATTAAAACACTTGAGTGCCTCTACAATAAGTTGCTATGATTCGATGTTTAAATTCATGATTTTCATATATTGAATCTTTATGTTTTGCATAGCTATTTTGTTTTGTCACAATAAATGGCGCCTCTTCAACGATTGCAAAATCTGCATCAAAACCTACTGCAATTTTACCTTTATTCGCGATTTTAAAACGTTCAGCAGGTGCTTCAGCTGTTAATTTTGCTACAGTCGTTAATGAAAGCTGATATTCTTTAGCTACCTCTAACACCGAAAGAAGTGTAAATTGACCACCGTTAATACCACCCCACGCCTCAAAGAAATTGCGCTTCGATAAATCCTTTAAGTCTGGAGAACATGGAGAATGATCAGAAGTAATAAAATCTATTTTCCCTTCTACAACCAATTCCACCAACTTTCGCTGTACATTTGGAGCACGTAATGGGGGAGCACATTTTGCATAAACACCATGCGACTCAAAAGCTTCATCATTGAATAGTAAATAATGTGCGCACGTTTCAAGCGACACATTAAGCCCTCGATTCTTCGCTTCATTTATAATGTTTACAGCTTCAGGACTGCTAATATGAACAAAATGCAAGGCACATCCTGTGATTTCTGCGTAAGAAAGGGCACGTTGCACCGCTTCTACCTCTGCCGCGATCGGTCGGGATTCACAGTAATCTTTTGGCGTAAGCTTGCCTTGTTCAAGTTTCTTTTGTGAAAGAAAAGATGTCATTTCATCGCTTTCTGCATGCAACGCTAAAATTTTCCCAAGACGGCTAATTTCCTTCATACCTGTAAGCAGCTCCATATTATCTACTGACTGAAAAGGTTCAAATCCGGAGTTTGAAATAAATGCTTTAAAACCTATAACACAACGCTCAGCTAATTGTTCTAATTTATCAATATTTTCGGGAACAAGTCCTCCCCAAAATCGATAATCAATTATTGATTTTTTGGCTGCTAATTCCTCCTTCAATTGCAATGAAGGGATATCGATTGTCGGTGGATTGCTATTAAGCGGCATATCAAAATATAAAGTCGCACCACCCGCTGCAAGCATTCTCGATCCTGTTGCAATCCCTTCCCATTCCACGTTTCCCGGTTCATTAAAATGGACGTGGGCATCAATTGCACCAGGCAGTACAATTTTCCCTTCCAACTCAATAACATGTGCCCCATTATTCTCTATAACAGGAGCGATTTTTACAATGACACCATCCTTTACAGCAACGTCACAAACTGAAACTTGATGAGGTTCAACTATTGTTCCACCCTTCAAGAGCAAATCAATACTCATGTTTACCCCTCCTTAACTGCAACGAAGGATGGTGCCCCGTAGTAGTCTAATGCTGCCTGTACTCCTTCTCCGCGATTTGGTTCAAAACCATTGCGAATTAGTGCTGACTCTAATGCTTGTAAAACTGCAAATACATTTTCTTTCCGACAGCTGTAGCCCATTGTACCAATACGCCAAATCTTCCCTTGTAGCGGTCCGAATGAAGATGCGATTTCCACACCAAATTGTTCTAGCATCATCTTTCGTACATTGTCACTGTCAATTCCCTCTGGAACTACGATGCATGTAACAGTTGGCAGTTTACAAGACTTATCTCCGAAAATTGATAATCCCATTGCTTCTAGCCCTTTTATAAGCGCCGCCTCGTGATAGCTATGTCGTTCAAAACGCTCATTTAATCCTTCTTCTAAAACAATTCTTAATCCTTCGCGAAGTGCATAAAGCATCGACGTTGCCTCAGTATGATGATTCAAACGTCGAGGGCCCCAATAATCCTGTATCATCGCTAAATCAAAGTAGTTGCTTCGAATCATGTTTGTTCTTTTTTGAGTAAATTCTTCAGCCGTAGCAATTCCATATTCTACTTTTTTACGTTTTTGAATGACTGCCTCTATTCGATTATTGTATGTTATTGGTGCCATACCCGAAGGAACGGATAAACATTTTTGAGTACCTCCTACGATTCCATCAATAAACCAATCATCGACCGAGATATTTACGCCGCCAATTGAAGCAACAGCATCAACTATGAGTAATACATCCTGTTCTCGACATACTTTTCCTATTTCGTCTAACGGCTGCATACACCCTGTAGACGTTTCTCCGTGAACAATTGCTACTATTTTCGGCTGCACATCTTTTATTTTATGAATAATATCTTGCTGATCAAACACATGCCCCCATTCACATTCCATAGTGTGAACCTCAGCACCGTAACGTTCGCAAATCTCAACAAGAAGGTGACCGAAACGGCCGAAAATGGGTACCAGCACTTTATCGCCGGGTTCAATGCAGCTCGCTAATAACACTTCATTGCCTGAACGAGATGTTCCATCAATTGGGAAGGCCCATTGATTTTTTGTTTGGAATAATAAACGAAGCATTTCCATTACTTCATTCATGATATTTGTAAACGCTGGATCGAACTGCCCTAAAATTGGTGTACTCATTGCCTGTAAAACACGCGGATCTACTTCTACAGGACCAGGTGTCATGATTGTTCTTGAAGGGGTTTGTAATTGTTTAAATTTCATCCTAGTTCACTCCTTAATAAGCTAATCGATATAAATAATCCATTAAAACTAATACACCATTTTCCAAATGCTCAGGACTTGTATACTCAAGTGGAGAATGACTGATTCCATTCTTGCTCGGTACGAAAAGCAGTGTGGTTGGCAAATGCTGTCCAAAAACTTGGGCATCATGACCTGCACCACTCACCATCGTTGTATATTTCAGCCCTTTTGAAGAAATTTTGTCCCGCATTAATTCGTGTAATGCTGTATCCAATCCAACCGGGGTAATATCCGTCCATTTTTCAACAGATAATTGAATCCCGCTTTTTTCCGCTAATGTACGCACAAGTTGCATGGCCTTGTGGCAATAGTCTTCTAAAACCTCCGATTCATGATGTCGAATATCTAATGTAAATTGGACATTTCCTGCAATCACATTTGGAACATTTGGTTTTACAACAATCTGACCTGTTGTTACACGCAATGATGAGGATGTTGTTTTCGCTAATGCTGTTAGCTTACTTATGGCATTAGCAGCACAAACCATCGCATCTTTTCGCTCTGTCATTGGCGTTGTACCTGCATGGTTACTTTGACCATTTAACGAAATCGTAAATCGTTTTTGACCAACAATATGACTAACCAGGCCAATATCTAACTGATTATTTTCCAGCACTGCACCTTGTTCAATATGAATTTCAAGAAAATGTTTAATATCCGACCGCTTTTTCGAACTGTAAGCGCTTATTGGAAACCCTGCATCTTCCATTGCTTGAATAAATGAAACTCCTTCTTTATCAGTAGTTTCTTCAACTGTTTTTAATGAATAGTCGCCCATCATATTTTTCGACCCCCAATAGGTAAGCGGAAAACGACTCCCCTCCTCCTCACATAGAGACACAACTTCGATTGTTTTTTTTGGCTGACCATTGCTTTCGACTAAACGCTTTACTGCCAGCAAACTAGCAAGAATGCCATAGGCGCCATCATATTTTCCACCTTGTACAACTGTATCAATATGTGATCCAGTCAATATAACTGAGTCTTTTTCTTGTGAACCTTCTATTCTTCCAAATAAATTCCCTACGCTATCAAAATAAACCTGCATTCCACAATCTATCATTTTTTTCTTTAAAGACTGCTGTGCCTGGACCCACTCTTTTGAGTATAGCAATCTGGTCACGCCACCTTCAGTTGTTGCGCCGAACACTGCAAGCCAATCCACCAGCTTTTGAATTTCATTTACATTAATTGTTGCATGGACTTCATTCATAGATGACACCACCTTTTCTGTTAGTTACGGTATAACTATTTTAAAAAAAGCGGTATTGTACTTCATCGGCAATTGTGTTAAAAAATTTCTCAATTTTAGTTAATGTAAACAAAAAGGAATATTTTCCATCGATTTTATGTAAGTTTTTATAACACACTATTTTTTTAGCGTATTTTATGATAGCTTTTATAACATAAAAAGAAAATCGCTAGTACCTTGTTTAGTTCCTAAGCAGTTCACACTTCCATTAAGAAGTCACCTTGTACCTACACAAAAGGAAAACTGAAACCTTAAAGAACTAGGCAAAGTAGCTAGACATTTTACAAAAAGGAGGTTTTCTTGTGAATATTCTACAAATGTTATCCCAGAAGGAATTAGCACCGATCTCTTTAGTTGCTGGTGAGGAGAGTAAATATCGCCAAATTAGTTCTATTACTATGATGGATGCACCAGATATCATCCCGTATTTACGGCAAAATGAGTTAATTATTACGACAGCATATCATTTAAAGAATAATCACAACTTCTTCCAAGAGTTAATTCGTGAAATGGCCGCAACTGGTTGTGCTGGTATCGCCATTAAGAAAAATCGTTTCTTACATGAAATTCCACAAGATATTTTACAACTTGCCAATCAGCTCCATGTCCCTTTTATCGAATTACCTGAGCATCTATCATTAGGTCAAATTAACTTTTTGATGACAGAAAAAATTTTACAAAGCGAAGCGTCCCTTTTAACACATGCGATGGATATTCATCGACAATTCACTCTATTAATTTTAAATGGTCAAGGAATACCAAGACTTGTTCGCCAATTATCCTCTCTTATCGGAAGAGAAGTTCAGTTAATAAGCCCTTTTCTACGTTCAATGTACTCGGCACAACAGCATATTCCGGCATTAAGTACTATTCAAAAAATGGCTAGCAGCGGATTTCAATACCCTATTTCTTCAAATAAGGTCTGGACATTTTCTTTATTGCAAGATCGAGAAGCATACACTTTATATCCAATTAATATTAACACTGAGAAATATTGTTACCTAATGATTAAAGGATTTATTGATGAACAAGACATCATTACTCGCCTAACCATTGATCAGGCAATTAACGTGCTATCTTTTGCCATTATGCAAGAGCAAGCGCTCCAACAACAAAAACGAAATATACGCAATCAACATTTACGCGACTTCTTAGAAAACGAAGGTCATTCATTGATTGTTTTAAAAGCGATGTCACAGGAGCTTGCACTACCATACCAGCAAGGATATCTATGCATCATCGGACATGTAACAACAAAAACACCTTCGTATACATTCCAGCCTAATTTTACGATTGAGCAAATCCATAAATTTTGTGAGGAAGCTCTACAGGCAACACGAATTCCAATTCATTCATTTACATTAAACAACGAGCTAATTTTCCTATATGAACTGCATGATACAAATACTGACTATACATTGTTTTTAACAGAACTCTTTACAGAGCTCGAAGCTTCTATACACCAATATTTCGACTTGCACATGATATTTGGAGTAAGTAATCAAACACACAACTTTTCTGAAATTCAACGTGCTTATAAAGAAGCACAAAGTACAGTTTTAACATTGCGCAGCAGAAATCGTGTCATTTCCTTCTATAAAAAGAAAGAAATAAATGAACTATTACAAATGATTCCACAAACAGATTTGATGAATTATCAGCGAATGGTGTTTAAAGCATTTTCTACACTGCCTGAGGATGAGCAAATGATTTTATTCGAAACATTGAATGAATATTTAGAATGTCATTGCCAAATTTCCGAAACAGCAAAACGCCTATATGTTCATCGTAATACAGTTATTTATCGAATAGAGAAATGCGGCAATTTATTACAGAAGGACTTAAAAGATCCAGAAGTAACCCTCCAGCTCCGATTAGCACTTCGGATTCGCAATCATTTAATTATTGAGCAGCATGCGTAAGCAACAAAAAACATTCAGTTACTTTACCTAAATGTCCTTAAATGAATTAGCCACTTCAACTAAAGACAATTGACTGAATATTTTTTATTATGTGATAAATAATTACATGAACAGTTATATTATCTTGCGAAATTATGGAGGAAATTTTATGAATGAACATATGAGTGCACCTAAAGCTGCCTCTACATTGCAGCAGGAATTATATTAGTGGCGCTTAGATTAATACCTAAATCGCAGCACTTGCCACACTTATTCCAACATCCGTTTTAGGCGGCGCTACTGTTGTTATGTATGGGATGATTATCTCTTCCGGAATTAAAATGTAAAGTACAGTTGATTTTTCTAATCAAAATAACTTATTAGTAGTCACTTGTTCCGTATCACTAGGATTAGGTACTACTGTCATACCAGAATCATTCTCAAGTCTGCCAGGACTAAAAATGTTAGTTGGCGACAGCTTGATTACAGGCAGTATAACTGCAATTTTCTTAAATCTAGTTCTTTCATTTAAAGTTTCTAAGAAAGTGAAAAAAGATAAAATACTAGAGACATCCATGGTCTCTCAAGGAGGCAATTAATAATGGCAGCAACTTTAGAAAAGTTGAATAGTTTTACTGAGGGAGAATTTATTAAAACTTTCGGAGAAATTTTCGAGCATTCTCCTTGGATTGCAAAAAAAGCTTTGACGAACCGTCCGTTTTCGTCAATTGAGGCAGCCTTCTCTACAATGAAACAAATTGTGGAACAAAGCGGAGAAGATGCACAACTTGCACTAATTAAAGAACACCCAGAGCTTGGTAAACGGATTAAAATGAGCGAGTCCTCTGTACGTGAACAGAGTGGCGCAGGACTAGATTCACTTACACTTGAGGAATATGACATTTTTTCAGAATTAAATAATGCCTACATGGAAAAATTTAATTTTCCATTCATTATTGCGGTAGCGGGAAAAGATAAAAATGATATTCTGCTTGCGATGAAGGAACGTCTTTCTTCTACTTTTGAACAAGAGTTCCAAACTGCACTACAACAAATATATAAAATTGCAAAAATACGATACGATTCAATAATTGAAAATCTCGAATAAGGAGGTCTATCCATGCCATCATTGTCTACACATGTTCTCGACTTATATCACGGCACTCCCGCTCAAAATGTACAGATTGATCTATATTTTCAACAAGAAGACGAGTCAAAACAGCTCATAAAAACGGTGATTACTAATGCCGACGGACGTATTGATGAACAGCTTGTGACAAACGAAATTTGGAAACCGGGCACATACGAGCTCGTTTTTTATGTAGAACAATACTTCAAGGAAAAGTCAGTACAGCTCCCTACTCCAAACTTTTTAACAACTATCCCTATCCGTTTTAATATGACAGATACCCCGTCTCATTATCACATACCATTACTCGTTACACCTTGGGGCTACCAAGTATACCGGGGCAGCTAAAAGGGGTCCGTCCAAAAAGTTTTTTGGACGGAATTTTATCAACAATTATTGTATTAACTGCACAAAGAATAAGGCTGTTTAGTTTAGTAAGTGATTACTAACTATGCACAGGAAGTTTAGTAGAATTTTTTGCTTTCTGAACGCCCTTTTATGTGCAACAACCTTCCAATAACCCTTTATACACTAACTCATTATGTAAGATATTCTTCCGTTTACTAATCGATTCATTAGTCAGTTCGCACAAAACATTGTCTTAATTTTAGATGGACCGATGAAGAAAGTTAATTTTCTAAATGTTAAGATAAATCTGTAAATCCATGTAAGAAAAAGTTACATAAAACAAAAGGGAGATGTGATATATGAGTTTAGAGAATTTAAATGAGCAAGTGAGACGGGACCTTTCTTATATTTCGCATATCGGAACTGATTGGGTGAAACCTGTTGTACACACTGAGGGACATGTTTACGACGTTGCAATAGTTGGTGGAGGTCAAAGCGGACTTTGCACTGCCTTTGGATTAAAACGCGAACGTATTACAAACATTACGATATTGGATGAAAATCCGGCTGGCATTGAAGGACCATGGATTACGTATGCACGAATGGTAACATTAAGAACGCCAAAACATCTTCCATCAATTGACTTAGGAATACCTTCCCTTACGTTCCAATCTTGGTGGATTGCTCAGCATGGCCAGGAATCTTGGGATCGTATGGAAAAAGTTCCGCGTGAAGAATGGATGAATTATTTAAAATGGTACCGTGAAGTGCTTGAACTTCCTGTTCAAAATGAGGTAAAAGTTGAATTAATCGAACCAATTGGAGAAAAATTATATCGACTGCACTTATCAGGAAACGGAGCAAAGTCAAATTCCATTTTAACTCGTAAAGTTGTGCTTGCAACCGGGATTCAAGGCGGCGGCGAATGGCATGTGCCGGATATCATTAAAAAGGCTCTCCCTAAATCTCTATATGCACATACTTCAGAAGCAATAGATTTTGAAACACTTAAAGGGAAAAAAGTCGGGATTCTTGGGGGCGGCGCATCCGCATTTGATAACGCGAATTTTGCACTTTCAACGGGTGCAAAAGAGGTCCATACTTTTGTTCGACGCAAAGAAATGGTTAGGATCAACCCAATGCGTATCCTTGAGCAGTCTGGCATTATCGAACGTTATCATACTTTAAACGATGCTGAAAAATATACAGCAATGGCACACTTTTTTAAAATCAATCAACCCCCGACAAATGATACATTTAACCGTGCAAGTTCATCGGAAGGGTTTGAGTTGCACCTTGATTCACCTTGGCTAGAGGTAAAGGAAACAGAAGAAGGTGCTTATGTTCGCACACCACATGAGACCTTTATTTTTGATTATTTAATTATTAGCACAGGTCTTGTTACTGACCCTGCGTTACGCCCAGAATTGAAAGCCGTAGAGCAATACATTACTCGTTGGGGCGACGTTTATAAAGCTAGTCCCGAAATTGCGAATACATTAATTGATGCACACCCTTATTTGTCCCGTGGCTTTGCTTTTGTTCCAAATAGTGAAGAAGGAAAGGCTGCATTATATGGACTATTTGCCTTCAACTACTCAGCATTAATTAGCTGTGGTATATCTGCTTCCGCCCTATCAGGCATCCGCTTTGCGATTCCAAAACTTATTTCAGCAATTGCAGACGAACTGTTCCAAGACGATAAAAAAGAAATTTTAAAAGACTACTATGAATACAATATTATTGAATTTACGGGAAACGCTAAAATCCCTGCAAATTAACAGCCTCTTAGAATCGGGCAGTCCCCCTTCTGGATTGCTCGATTTAAAATACATAGCTAAAAAAGCGACTGATTTTCTATAAAAATCAATCGCCTAGCTGTCTTATATTCAATACTATTAAATTACTTCCTCAATAATTGAGCTTCCCTCTGTTTCTTCAGTATCAAGCCATTTCCAATTTTCATATAACTTGATTCGCCCATCTGGCAAGATTTCAGGTGTAGAAATACATTTTCCGCCTCTAATTTCATTTTTCACATTGACATGGTTATATCTAAATTCTAAGGAACTATCTTCTCTTACAATTCCAATTAAGGTACCCTTTAAAATCTCTCCTCCACTATATGAAGCTGAGATGATATTTCCATCTTGTGTATATTCGAATAAAGTTTTGGAAGATACCTCTCCATTGCTTGTATTTTCAATTGAAATAAATTTACGACCGTTATAATTTATCATTTCATATCCTTCCTTCTACATTTTTAACTAATTATACCATTCGCTAAGAAAATTCATGTCTCTTTCCTCAAATAAATCCATTATGCTGAACAAAAAAAGTATTCTAAAAAAATAATAAACTAGCATTTATTCTGGAGTTTTTAGTAATTAAACTACTGATAGAATCCCTAATTATCCCAATTAATATATAGATTTATTACATTATTAAGTTTCCTAATTAAGTAATAAAATGTATGATATTCCAATTATATTTTATTATTCTCAATTAAATAAATATTTATTAATATATTCTTTTAAAAGGGCTTAATTAATCGAGTAGGAGGGAGTGATTAACTCCCGACCTCTCACACCACCGTACGTACGGTTCCGTATACGGCGGTTCAATTAAGATGAATAACGCAAAGTTTCGTAACGAACTTTCAGACTTTTCAGCCCTTGGCTTTCCCAATAGGAATTGCCGAGGGTTCTGTGTAATATGGGGCTTTTAGAAATGCGCCAGTACCCTTTTCGGGTGTTTCCCCACTCGTATGCTTTTCCATAAGGAACTTTCAACCGAGTAAGATTTCTGACTCTTGTTTGAGGTTTCTTCCAATTCTTCCATAGACACATCCTTAATCTTCTTTTAATCCAGCTATCTAGTGATTTGAATATGGAACTCGTATCTGCTAATGCAAAATAACCACACCACCCCATTAGATATTGGTTTAACTTCTCGATTCTGTATTCCATGGAGTATGGCATCTTTCTTGAGGTAATCTCTCGTATTTTCTTCTTCATTCGAACTAAACTTGTTTTCGCAAGACGAACCTTTGGTTCTTTATGATTCGTGAAACTAAAACCTAAGAACTTCCGATTCCAAGGACGGTCTACTGCTGATTTCTTTTCGTTTACTTTTAAACGAAGTTTTCCTTCGATAAATCTTTGTACACTCGCCATTACTCTTAGTCCCGCACGTTCTGTTTTCACATAAATATTACAATCATCTGCGTATCGAACGAATTTATGTCCACGTTCCTCCAACTCTTTATCGAGTTCATCTAGAACTATGTTTGAAAGTAAAGGACTTAAAGGTCCACCTTGTGGTGTTCCTTCTTCTGTACTTGAAACCACTCCATTTATCATGACACCGGCTTGGAGGTATTTACGAATAAGTTTTAATAAAGGTTTATCTGAAATTCGTTTCGCTAATGTTGCCATTAGTCGGTCATGATTGACCTTATCGAAGAATTTCTCTAAATCCATATCAATCACCCATCGATAACCTTCCTTTATATAACCCTTTGCTTTCCGAACGGCGTCATGGGCGCTCCTGTTTGGACGGAATCCATAACTCTGGTCCGAAAATGTTTTGTCATATTCCTTCGATAAAATCTGCGAGATAGCTTGTTGAATCAAACGGTCTGTCACGGTTGGGATACCTAGTAAACGCACACCACCATCTGGTTTCGGGATTTCGACTCGACGTACTGGTTGCGGTTCATAGGTTCCATTCAAAATCTGCGATTTAATGCTTTCCCAATTTTCGAGAATGTGCTGTCGTAAGGTTTGTACGGGCATCATATCTACTCCATGGCTTCCTTTATTCGCTTCAACTCGCTTTAGCGCTTGTATCATGTTTTGCCGTTCGAGAATTTGATCCAACATCACCATTTCGTTCCTTTCCGTGATTAGCTTATCTTCTTATGCCCATCTGAACTCCACCCTCCGCAAATACCCTCGTGGGATTCACCACTACTTTCTAAGCGTGAGGTTTCTCTGTTTTCTGTGCTTATTCATTCTAGATGGAAAGCCAAGGGCTAATCTCTCTCAATTGTTCAGTCCTTCCGAGTAATTCTAGACCTACTCGTACTATGACCTCTGCTGACTTCTGACAGTTCAGCTACTTGTCTCCAAGTAGGTTATGAAGGGTACTTCACGTTTCTGTCAGACCTCCCCGGGTAAGCGCATGCACTTTCACACCATCTATCCGCCTCATTTACTTGATATGACCTTCGACAGAAGGAACTTTGTTTTGTAGCGCAAACTCATTCAATCATACCTAGCCTTATATGAGATTCGTGTTCCTCGGACCGGTGTTTTGCCTCCAGCTTCCTTCAGATTCCGCGTCGCCACGGACACCCTTGCTCTTAGCTAACCTCTACTTCTGTCTTCGGGGTTCGGGACTTGCACCCTATAGTTCATACGCATGCCGGGCGCACACTAAAAATATGAACGATAAATTAAAAGAGTTTCACTACTTTATGTACATTTTAATTCATTAAGATAAACCATTGCTTACATAAAAAGTGAATATATCACATTTCAAATAAGGAGAAAACGACAAATGAAGTTTTTAAAAAATTTAAAAGTATTACAGAAGCTTATTTTGCTAATAGCATTATTTGCGATTTCCGCATTATCAATTGGCTTTGTCAGCATTAGCAGTCTTTCAAGCACTGCAAATAGTTCTAATACTATTTACAAAGACCAATTGCTGCCAAGTCAAATGTTCAGTGCAATTAGTGTAAACAATCGTGCTATTAATGCTTATTTGTTGGAATTAATGATAACGAAAGATAATGAACGTAATGAATATCTTAATGAACGCATTGATGTAAATATAGAAGAAACTCGTTCCTTATTAGAACAATTAAATTCTATGTCACTACATGATGAAATTGAAAAGCAACTGGAATCATTAAACTCTATTAATACAGATTTAGAGGTTTCCAGAGATAGAGTTAGAGAACTGGCAATGAATAATCAGAATGATGAAGCATATAGTATATTTCAAAACGAGTTAGAAGAAAAACGAGTTATGTTAAATGACCTTTTAACTAGCATTGAAGATTCAAATACAACAAATGCTGAAAGCGTATATAATGAAGCACTTCAAACAGCTGATAGTGCCAAAAGAATTGTAATTATTACTATTCTAGTATCACTATTTATAACAATTACTGTAGGCATTTTAATTTCAAGGTTAGTTACAGTCCCTATTAAAAACATGCAAAAACTATTAGGACTAGTAGAAAATGGCGATTTCACTGTTCAAGGGGACTACCAATCAAAAGATGAAATTGGAATGTTGAATAATTCCTTTAATAGAATGATTGAAGGTGTTAATACAATTATAAAAACTGTAGGCGATACTTCCGAACAAGTTGCAGCAGCTTCAGAAGAACTAAGCGCCAGCGCAGAACAAAGTACAAAAGCAAGCGAACATATATCTACAACTTCTCAAGAATTAGTCATTGGGGCGGAGAATCAAGTTGAAATTATAAAAGAAAGTACTAATGTTATAGAAACTATTAATAATGATACTCAGCAAATTTTTAAAAGCACAGAAGAAGTGTCAAGTACCGTTAATCATGCAACTCAATTGTCTGCTGAAGGAAGAAAAGTAATTAATGAAGTAAATAATCAAATGGAATTTATTAATCGCACGGTAATTTCCTTAGTCGACTCATTTAACCAACTTTCAAACCGTTCAAGAGAAATTGGACAAATCAACGAAGTGATTACAAACATCGCAGAACAGACTAATCTTCTAGCACTAAATGCTGCCATAGAGGCTGCTAGAGCTGGAGAACATGGAAAAGGGTTTGCGGTTGTCGCAGCAGAAGTTAGGAAGCTTGCTGAAGAATCTGCTAATTCAGCTCAGAAAATCTCTAGCTTAGTTTCAGATATTCAACAAGATACAGATAAAACTTTGAAGACTGTTAATGAAGCTACTGGTGAAGTCAAAGAAGGAATCGCTGTTGTTAAAGTTGCAGGAAATACTTTCACCCAGATTGAATCTGTCATTACAAATGTAGTTCCCCAAATTGAAAACATAGCAAAAAATGTGCAAAATCTTTTAGATGGAACGTGTCATGTAAATAAATCGATCACGGAAGTAAGCGAGGTTGCTCAAGAAACAGCATCTGGAACACAGTCAGTTACAGCAGCAACACAGGAACAACTTGCATCAATGGAAGAAATAGCATCATCTTCACAAGCACTTGCGAATTTAGCGGAAGACCTCCAATCGCTTATTAGACAATTTAAAATTTAAGTTAATTTCACCATTTAGCTATTTATAATATAGGGAAAATAATAAGAGCCTGGTTTGATAATCTACATAATCAAACCTGGCTTTTTACATATTACAAAATTTTGTACTATTAAAAAAGGCATTCAGAACAAACCTGTCCTAAATACCTTTTATAAAATTATGAGGTTATCTTCTATTGGCTTTTCATTTAAAGAAATTTTTCATTTAAGTTACTGAATTAATCATACTGGAATATTACTTATTTTCTTCAAGGAAGAACTTTTCGATATCATCTAGCATTAAGTTAGCAGCTACTACACCGCCAGCTGTATTCCAGATTTCATCGCTTACTTTATGGATATTCCCTTCTTTAACTGCACTTAAGTTTTTAAATAAAGGATCATTTACCCATTCTTCTTCTAACTTCGATGCTTCGCCATCACCTGTTTCATAAGAGAAGTAGAAAATAATATCTCCATCCATAGCAGGTATACGTTCTTTTGTTACATTTTTCTCTGCAAAATCATCGACATTTTGAGATTCAGGACGAGCAAACCCTAATTGGTCTAATATAACACCTGAGAATGTATCTTTATGATAAATACGAACATCTCCAGCCATAAACCGTACGATGGACACTTCTTTTTGTAATTGATCACCTAATTTGCTTTTTAGGTCTGCAATGCGATTATCAAAATCTTCAATTACTTTTTTCCCTTCTGCTTCCTTATTCACAGCTTTAGAATAAAGCTCGAAGTTTTTCTTCCAATCTCCTCGTAAATCTTCAGCAAAAACAGTTGGTGCAATGGTGCTTAGCTGCTCATAGATTTTTTCATGACGCATTTTATTTCCAATAATTAAATCTGGTTCTAATGAGGCAATTGTTTCTAAACTTGGCTCCCCTTCAGTACCGACACTTGTTACACCTTCCATATCATCCTTAATATGATCGTACCAAGGATCTCCAGTCCAAGACTCGACGGCTCCTACTGGTTTAACACCTAAAGCTAGTAGGGCTTCTGTGCCCTCATTTGTTAAAATAACAATTTTTTCAGGTGTTTTTTCGATTTCAGTTGTCCCCATTGCGTGCTCAACTGAATAACCTTCTGTACTAGATGATTGATCATCAGATGTACTTTCTTCGTTCGAAGTTTCAGCCTTGTTTCCGCATCCACTAAGAACGATAATAAATAGTAGAACAGTTAAAAATAAAAGTTTATTTTGTTTGAAATATATAGACATATTTCCAGCCTCCATTTGATAATGATAATCATTTACATTCTGAATCATATTGGATAAAATAGTCCATGTCAACATGTAATTGAAAATGATAATCAATTATAAAAAACTTCAAGTTATTAAATTATTAATACATATATAGGAGAAAAGAAATATGCAACTTCATAATAGAAATAGAAAAATAGCTGGATTGGTATTAGGATTCGTTTTACTACTAATCGTAAATTTTCTAAGCCTTGTTCTTGGATATACGGATTTAACTATCAATACTGTGATTGATGCTTTTAACCATTTTGACGGTTCGAACGAACATATTATTATTCAAGATGTTCGATTACCTAGGGCATTAATTGGAACAGTTGTGGGCGCGAGCCTTGCTATAGCCGGTGCTTTATTGCAGGCCTTAACAAGAAATCCCCTTGCCTCTCCAGACATTCTTGGATTTAATGCAGGAGCCAGCTTTTTCATTGTTATTGCACTCATGTTATTTTCTATTACTTCTTTACAGGCAACAACTTGGATTGCTTTCCTTGGAGCAACGATTGCTGGTCTTTTAGTCTATTTCTTAGGATCGATTGGTCGGGATGGGATGACACCTATAAAAATGACGCTTTCAGGAGCAGCCATTGCTGCACTTTTTGGATCATTGACACAAGGCCTACTTGTTATGGATGAATCTGCATTAGATCAAGTGTTATTCTGGATGTCTGGATCCGTCCAAGGAAGAAAACTAGAAATTTTACTTTCCGTTCTCCCCTACATAGTAATTGGTATAATCATAGCTTTAGCCATGGCAAATAAAATCAATATTTTAACTATGGGCGATGATGTTGCAAAGGGACTAGGGCAAAGGACCGGATTTGTTAAGTTAACAGCTGGTATAGCTGTTATTTTACTTGCTGGCGGTTCCGTTGCTATTGCTGGTCCAATTGGATTTATTGGAATTGTCGTACCGCATGTTGTAAGAACGTTCATAGGCAATGATTATAGATGGATTATCCCTTACTGTGGAATATTAGGTGGGATTTTTCTTGTAATTGCAGATATAGGCGCCCGTTATGTGTTGATGCCTGAAGAGGTGCCAGTTGGAATTATGACAGCATTGGTAGGTATACCATTCTTTATTTATATTGCACGCAAAGGTGGAAAACTAGCATGAGAAAGTACACTTCTGTAAGAGCTTTTCGTGAGAAATTCTCTTTTTTAGTTGACCGTAAAGCATTTAAATATAATATATATTTCCTTATTTTTCTTGGTGTTATTTTCCTTCTAAGTGCTGGAATGGGAGAACAGATTTTCTCTCCATGGAAAGTAATAAATATTTTATTTGGAAATAGCAGCAGCTTTGAATCGATGATTGTTCAATCATTTCGTATGCCAAGGATTATAATATCCATCTTGGTTGGGGTAAGCCTAGCAGTGGCCGGGGCGATTTTACAATCTATTCTTCGAAACCCATTGGCATCACCAGATGTAACTGGAATTACCGGAGGAGCATCTGTAGCAGTTGTTTTGTTTTTAGCACTATTTAGTAATGAAAGTAATGTTTTAACTGTAAGCATACACTGGATGCCTCTTGCTGCGTTTATTGGTGCAACAATTATTGCATTTCTACTCTATATACTTGCATGGAAAAATGGATTATCACCCTTCCGTTTAGTACTTATAGGAATTGGATTGTGGGCTTTAACAAAAGCATTAACCAATTTATTTATGATTCTCGGACCCATTGTTCAAGCAAGTCAGGCGAATGTATGGATAACAGGTTCTGTTTATGGAGTAAATTGGAGTAATGTTCAAATTTTAGCTCCAATCACTATTATTTTATTAATTATTGCTTTTATAATGACCAGACATTTAAATATCCAAGAGTTGGGAGAAGATATTGCTTTAGGTATTGGGTCGAAAGTTGAAAGACAGCGTTTAGGAATGCTTTTACTAAGTACAGCATTGATTGGAAGTGCCGTTGCATTTGCTGGTGGTATAGGCTTTGTTGGTTTAATGGCACCACATATTGCTAGAAAGTTAGTAGGGTCATCATTCGGAAATCTTTTGCCGCTTTCAGCAATTATAGGAGCAGTCTTAGTATTACTGGCAGATACAATTGGCAGAACCCTCTTTTTGCCAGTCGAGGTTCCGGCCGGCGTATTTACTGCCACAATTGGAGCACCTTACTTTATCTATCTTTTATATAGACAGCGAAATGCTTAAAAAGGAGTGATTACTATGCATGTATTAGAAACAAAAGATTTGACCTTAGCTTACGGAGACCAAATTATTATAGATCATTTAAACATTACCATCCCATATGGTGAAATAACTGTTTTAATAGGCAGTAATGGTTGTGGCAAGTCTACCCTTCTTCGCTCAATGGCAAGATTATTAAAACCACAGAGCGGCGCCATTTTGTTAGATGGAGAAACAATGATGAAATTGCCTACAAAAGATATCGCAAAAAAGTTAGCTATTTTGCCCCAAGGACCTGTATCCCCTGAAGGTTTAACTGTTTTACAATTAGTAAAACAAGGGCGTTATCCATATCAAAAATGGTACCAACAATGGTCTTCAAAGGATGAAGAAATTGTGCAAAACGCTCTGCAATCAACAGGTATGGCTGAGCTTTCAGAACGTTTAGTTGACTCTTTATCTGGAGGACAAAGACAAAGAGCATGGATCGCTATGACACTTGCCCAGGATACAAATACAATTTTATTGGATGAGCCAACTACTTATCTTGATTTAACCCACCAAATTGAAGTTTTGGATCTTCTTTTTGAGCTGAATGAAAAAGAAAAAAGAACAATTGTCATGGTATTGCATGACTTGAACTTAGCTTGCCGCTATGCACATCATATCATTGCAGTTAAGGACAAAACTGTTTTTGCTCATGGAAAACCAGAAGATATTGTAAATCGAAAGTTAGTTCAAAATGTCTTTAATTTAGACTGTGAAGTAGTTGCAGATCCTGTATTTGGAACTCCAATGTGCGTTCCATATGGAAAAGGAAGGAACTTAAATGGGGTGAAAGATAATATTGTACCCGTTCACGCCTAATGAGCTAAAAGTGCTTGAGGATAAATATCGGTTAACATTTCAAACAAATTCTTCACCTCTATCCGTTCAAGTAAGTCATTTAATAAATGACAATCAGGCTCACATTTATTTAACTACTGTGAAAGAAAAAACGAAGTCAGCTAACCTAGGTGTAGCAGCCTCTCTCTTTGTTAAAAGATATAGCTTTGCAGTACTAATCGCATTATATTCAATGAGTGCGTTTAACAAACGAATCAACTTTTCAATTGATAATTTATCAGTTGAAACTTTAGATGAATCGGATATACTATGGCTCCCTTCGATAAAATTTAATGACATAAATTTAAGCCCAGCATCTCAAGAAAACAGAGCAAGATGGAGAAGTGAAATTTTAAAGGAGATATTTGCAAACCATATCGAAGTGTTATTTAAACAATTAAGTAGTGTCTCAAAACTATCGAAAATAATAATGTGGGAAAACCTTTATATATACATTGTTTGGATGTATAAAAATCTTTTGGCCGATCAACTTTATTCGAAGAGCCATCACAATATTAAAGAAGATTTTGATATGATTACTGCATATGGTGAAAGTATATTATTTGGCGATTATAAAGAAAATCCTTTTGTAAAATTTAGAGGCACAAATGATTGTCAAAGCATTCTAGGGGAAACAGTCTATAATCGAAAAACTTGCTGTTTATCCTATTTAACCGAAAATAAAGGGTACTTTTGCAAAAACTGTCCAATAAAACGGAAACAAAGTAATTAATCAAATGTCTGTATTATTTGTTCAAAAGAAAAGCAATTTCATCAAGCCTACTATCTTCAAGATGATAACAAGGGCGCTATCGAGTAGGAGGGAGTGATTAACTCCCGACCTCTCACACCACCGTACGTACGGTTCCGTATACGGCGGTTCAATTAAGATGAATAACGCAAAGTTTCGTAACGAACTTTCAGACTTTTCAGCCCTTGGCTTTCCCAATAGGAATTGCCGAGGGTTCTGTGTAATATGGGGCTTTTAGAAATGCGCCAGTACCCTTTTCGGGTGTTTCCCCACTCGTATGCTTTTCCATAAGGAACTTTCAACCGAGTAAGATTTCTGACTCTTGTTTGAGGTTTCTTCCAATTCTTCCATAGACACATCCTTAATCTTCTTTTAATCCAGCTATCTAGTGATTTGAATATGGAACTCGTATCTGCTAATGCAAAATAACCACACCACCCCATTAGATATTGGTTTAACTTCTCGATTCTGTATTCCATGGAGTATGGCATCTTTCTTGAGGTAATCTCTCGTATTTTCTTCTTCATTCGAACTAAACTTGTTTTCGCAAGACGAACCTTTGGTTCTTTATGATTCGTGAAACTAAAACCTAAGAACTTCCGATTCCAAGGACGGTCTACTGCTGATTTCTTTTCGTTTACTTTTAAACGAAGTTTTCCTTCGATAAATCTTTGTACACTCGCCATTACTCTTAGTCCCGCACGTTCTGTTTTCACATAAATATTACAATCATCTGCGTATCGAACGAATTTATGTCCACGTTCCTCCAACTCTTTATCGAGTTCATCTAGAACTATGTTTGAAAGTAAAGGACTTAAAGGTCCACCTTGTGGTGTTCCTTCTTCTGTACTTGAAACCACTCCATTTATCATGACACCGGCTTGGAGGTATTTACGAATAAGTTTTAATAAAGGTTTATCTGAAATTCGTTTCGCTAATGTTGCCATTAGTCGGTCATGATTGACCTTATCGAAGAATTTCTCTAAATCCATATCAATCACCCATCGATAACCTTCCTTTATATAACCCTTTGCTTTCCGAACGGCGTCATGGGCGCTCCTGTTTGGACGGAATCCATAACTCTGGTCCGAAAATGTTTTGTCATATTCCTTCGATAAAATCTGCGAGATAGCTTGTTGAATCAAACGGTCTGTCACGGTTGGGATACCTAGTAAACGCACACCACCATCTGGTTTCGGGATTTCGACTCGACGTACTGGTTGCGGTTCATAGGTTCCATTCAAAATCTGCGATTTAATGCTTTCCCAATTTTCGAGAATGTGCTGTCGTAAGGTTTGTACGGGCATCATATCTACTCCATGGCTTCCTTTATTCGCTTCAACTCGCTTTAGCGCTTGTATCATGTTTTGCCGTTCGAGAATTTGATCCAACATCACCATTTCGTTCCTTTCCGTGATTAGCTTATCTTCTTATGCCCATCTGAACTCCACCCTCCGCAAATACCCTCGTGGGATTCACCACTACTTTCTAAGCGTGAGGTTTCTCTGTTTTCTGTGCTTATTCATTCTAGATGGAAAGCCAAGGGCTAATCTCTCTCAATTGTTCAGTCCTTCCGAGTAATTCTAGACCTACTCGTACTATGACCTCTGCTGACTTCTGACAGTTCAGCTACTTGTCTCCAAGTAGGTTATGAAGGGTACTTCACGTTTCTGTCAGACCTCCCCGGGTAAGCGCATGCACTTTCACACCATCTATCCGCCTCATTTACTTGATATGACCTTCGACAGAAGGAACTTTGTTTTGTAGCGCAAACTCATTCAATCATACCTAGCCTTATATGAGATTCGTGTTCCTCGGACCGGTGTTTTGCCTCCAGCTTCCTTCAGATTCCGCGTCGCCACGGACACCCTTGCTCTTAGCTAACCTCTACTTCTGTCTTCGGGGTTCGGGACTTGCACCCTATAGTTCATACGCATGCCGGGCGCACGCCCAAAAGTAAAAAAGTACAATTTTTGAATTGTACTTTTTTGCTTTCTAAAAGCGAAGCGACACAAATGCTTGATATAAAATAATTCATATAATGAAAACTGTCCTAGAAGTTATCATATACACTTCTAGGACAGCCCTAAATTCATCTCAAGCTTTTTGGATTTTTTTGCAGAAAATAATTTAATTAAATTTCACGAACCTTCATCTTTTGTAATTCTTTCTGTCTTTTATTGAGTACAATTTTTCTTCCACTAATCCAATATCCTACTAAAAATGCTTCACCCACAAGAATAAACAGAACTAATTTTAAAACAGACCAGTCAACCATTCCTGTTGTCTGCATATATATTAAAAATACTATATAACCAATAGGTAAAAGCAAACCCAAATACGAATTATTTCTAGTTGATAAAAAATGTTGAGCTGCGAATACTAAAACAATGATGGCAAGTCTATACCAGTCGTTCATTTCTTATGTACCTCCTGTTTATATTTTTCAATGATCAATTTTGCATCTTCTAGGCTAATCCGATCATCGATTGATAGTTTTTTAATAAAACTTACGAATTCTTCATTTTCTTCACTTTCATTGATTGTAATTTTTTGAATAAGTTTATCCAATCGAATCCTTACTGTTGGATAGGAGACTTCATAATACTTTGCAATGTCTTTTAATGATCCTGAATTTAATATGAAATTTTTAATAAACTCAACATCTTCTTTTTCTAAAGATAATAACCAACTAGGAATATCATGCTTATCCACAACACCACCCCTTTAATTTATTTAAGTTAATTTAAACATTATTTTTAATAAAGTTCAAGTTTTATTTAACATTATTAATATTTTTTAAAATAAAAAAGGATATTCATCCCATCAGATAAACACCCTCAGTTGATTACAGGCAGCATCTTCTTCAAAATTACTTAAATTTATCCTTTTAAGATATTAAACACACTTGTTAAACCAATTGTTTATTTCGCCTTCGTTAAATGATAACTGTCACTTATCATTTTATAAATCTCTTCCTCTGGAATAGTGCCATCAAGAATAATAGAGTTCCAGTGGTCTTTATTAAGGTGATATGCCGGAACCACTGAAGCATACATTTGCCGCCATAAATCCAATAAGCCAGATTCACATTTCACATTAATCCAAATATGTTCATCTTTTTCAAAAATCCATGCAAACACTTTGTTGTTTTCTTTATGTCGCATCAATGTCCAATTTTTATCCCGAAATGGATAATCTTCATATGTATTGTCAAATTTCAAACAGAAACTAATAGCATCTTTTCTAGTTTTCATTGTTTCCTCTCCTCCCGCTTTAATATGAAATATTATAATCTGTTATAAATTTTCTCTTAATTTAGTTTCTTCTTTCTCGAATATTCTTTTTAATTAAATCTATTAAATAATATATTAGTGAAATTAAAAAAGAAGTGAGGACAACATTTATGATTCCAATCACAACAATTAAACCTTCATCGCCTTCACCACTAATGAAATTAGCAAATAGGAAAAATAAAAATATACTTATTATAATCGTTAAGAAAAATATACTAACGTACTTCCCCAATACAGTCCCCCACCTTCTAATACATTATTTTTTCTTTTCCTCTAATTCTTTAATATGTCTTTTAATATCCTTCAACTCCGCCTTTAAAGCCTTAACCTGCTTTGAAGAATCAATACCCATTTGCACCCCATAGATTACGATAAAAAACAAAAGAACTAAACCGATAAAACCAAATAAGTAAAACTCCATTGTTAGTTCCTCCTCATGAATGTATTTTGTTTAACCATATCATGAAAAGGAAAAATTCTACCCGCGAAAGCTATCTACATTCACTAGCTTTCAACAAAAACGCTTTTCATTTTTGAATTAAATATGTATTTGCCTACTTTTAAATATATATTTTAACAGTGAAACTGTCCCCCATATTAACAACATATAAAAAAAGGATTCAAAAAAACTAAATACAATAATAATATATATCTGCCTAAGTCTTCTAAATCATTGAACGAATACTTTTGTATTTCCTTAATGAGATTTATCGAACTTATAACTAAAACAAGTGGTATAAGTATAATCCAATTATAAATGCTAATTTAAATATGTACACTCTCGCTTGAATAAATATGTACAAAAATGCTCCTTCATTTCATACTAATACTGAGGTGTTAGTATGCATATTCAACTAGATATAGAGACGGAATTTACAATCAACAGTCTTTCAGACTTAGCAAATTTTAAACAAGTAATGGAGCAATTAAAGATGAAAATTAATAAAAGTAAATTAGCGAGAGACATGGGTGTAGATCGACGAACAATCGATAAGTACTTAAATGGCTTTGTTCCAAAAATAAAACGTAATAAACCTTCTAAAATCGATGAGTTTTATCCGATTATTGCAAGTCTTCTATCGGAAGATTCTAAGCAAGTTTTTTATTATCGACGTAATCTTTGGCAGTATTTAAAGGATAATCACGGTCTGAAATGTGGGCAGTCGACATTCCGTACATATATTGCCAATATACCAGAATTTAAAGCATATTTTGAGAAAGACGAGCGTGTTGCTTCTATTAATAACGGTATTCGGTTTGAAACCCGTAAAGGTAAACAAGCACAACTAGATTGGAAAGAAAGTATTCTTTATGAAACAAGTGATGGGGAACAAGTTGAAATTAATGTAGCAGTATTAGTACTGAGCCACTCACGAATGCGCTTCTTTTATATGAGTGTTTCAAAATCCCAGGCTGTTTTATGCTCGTTCTTAACAGAGACGTTTGAAAAAATGGGTGGAGTACCTGAAGAACTCATCACTGATAATATGAAAACCGTAATGGATGAGGCAAGAACAGAACGTTTTGTTGGAAAAGTAAATGCGAAATTTGCGCAATTTGCGAAGGACTTTGGATTTAAGGTTAAACCTTGTATAGCAGGTCGTCCTCGTACAAAAGGAAAAGTAGAGACAACAATGAAATTACTAGATGAAATTCATGCCTATCAAGGGAAATTTAATATGGCAGAATTACATAATTATATTCAAAATTTATGTAATAGAATCAATCATGAGGTTCATCAAGGAACCAATAAAATACCTATTTTAGAATTTCAAAAAGAAAAGAATCACTTACTCCAGCTACCAACTGAACGAGTAAGAGATTCCTACAGAATCAACCATACGTTTGTAAAAGTTAATGTATCTAACATGATTTCCTACAAATCCAATCAATACTCCGTACCAGCGGGGTATCAAGGAAAAAAAGTAGGTCTACAAGTATACGATGATCAATTATGGATTTATTATAACATGGAACTAATCGCACAGCATAAAATTAGTGAAGCAAAATTGAATTATCAAGAGGCGCATTACCGTGAAATTATCATAAAAGCGATGCCGGAATACCCTGACATTAATGATTTAGCAAAGCGAAATTTAGCAGCGATTGGAGATATGTATAAATGAATTCAATAATGAACACAAACTATCAGCAGCTACAACAAAACCTGGAGTATTTAAAATTAAAGCAAATGGGTCTCCATTTGAATGAAGTCATCGACTTCGGTATAAAGAATGAGCTCTCATTTATTGATACACTCATTAAATTGACAAACTATGAAATTGATGTGCGTGAGCAAAATATGATTCATGCGATGGTCAAAGTGGCTGCGTTTCCACATTTAAAGGAAATGAAGGATTTTGATTTTGACTTCCAGCCAAGCATAAATCAGCAACAATTACTTGATTTTCAAAGTCTTCGTTTTATCGAAGCAAACGAAAATATCGTATTTCTAGGTCCAAGTGGTGTCGGCAAGACCCACCTGGCCACAGCAATTGGCATTACTGCAGCAAAAAAACGAACAAGTACGTATTTTATTAAGTGCCATGACTTAATCCAGAATTTAAAGAAAGCATGGTTAGAAAACCGCTTAGAGAGCCGTTTGAAGCATTATACGAAATATAAATTATTAATCATTGATGAGATTGGTTATTTACCAATCGATCCAGAGGATGCGAAGTTGTTTTTCCAACTAATTGATGCTCGTTATGAGAAACGTAGCACGATTTTTACAACGAATGTGAACTTCAAATCATGGGATGAAATCTTTCCTGAACCAAAGCTAGCAAATGCGATTTTAGATCGCATTTTACATCACGCTAGCGTTGTCACAATCGTCGGCGAATCATACCGATTAAAGCATTATTTAGCCCCGGAAAACGAGTAATTTTGTACATCCTTAAACGAGCAAAAATGTACATATTGGTGTTGACATTTATATCCAATAAATTTTAGGTAAACTATACCCTTTAATTAACATGAGTATAACCTCTCTTTCATAATAAGAACTCTATTATTTCAGTTTCTAAGTTCCTTAACAGTGAATTCTCATCTAATACTTTTAATATCTTTATACCATTTTTATCCATTCCTTATTAGAATATTTCAACCAATAAAAAATTAAAAACTGTCCTTTAATTTTTGAGTCAATTGGTTATGTTTACTTAATATATGCTCAATTGAAAGGACACCAAAATTAGAAGAGATTTTATTATTTACTAATAAACATTCATCATAAATTAAACTAATATTCAAATATTTCTTAGGTTCAATTTTGCTTTCCTTTAATAAGTTCGCTAAATTATGATATAGACTATGCATCGGGGCATCCACAGATCTTTCAATAGCAAACTGACCTGCGTATTGACTCCACCATACTTGAAATGCTGTGTAAACTTCATCATACATTTTTAAGCTATCTACACTAGAAATGAACAATTTTTTATAAAAGACGTACTTTTCATGATGAAATATATGTAAATCATTTCCCCCGTCATCACAAATCCTTTGTGAAACTTCATTCCAAAGTTTTTTAAATTCAAAGTCAAAATCATCTTTAAAGGAGATACTAGTGGATAAGTATGGATACTTTAAATGCCTCCCCCTATGATTTTGGTTGAGATAAATATTTTGCAAATAAATTAAAAAGTTTAAGGAATTAGTTGCATTTAAAATTATGTTTAATGATGAATCCATTAAATAACCCCCTCTATGTTTCCAGTATGTAAAACACTTATGGACTATATTAAATTAGTTTCAACAAAAAAGAACAATTACCTTTTTTTAGTAATCGTTCTACTCAATCATAAAGAATCAGCCCATATCCAAATGATAAATTAATTGAACAACGCCAGAAGAAAATTTTCTTGTAGCAACCATTTTTAGATTAACTCTCTGTTTTAAATCAATAAATAAGGGTTTTCCTTCTCCCAAAATAACTGGATGAATAGATAATCTAAACTCATCAACAAGCCCTAAATTAATAAAAGTTGTAATAAGGCTTGACCCGCCATATAGCCAGATATCTTTACCTGGTTTATTCTTCAATTTATTTACTTCTTCAAGTAAATTATCATTAATAAATATTGCTTTATTGTCAGTCATTTTTTTCGTTCTGGAAAATACATACTTTTCTTTACTATGAACTAATTCCCACATTTCTTTATCAGAATCACTTTCATTTGCTGGTGTAAATTGCCCCCATATATCATAGCTTTTTCGTCCATAAAATATCGTATCAATCTGGTTTAAGAAATCAATAAACCCCATCTCCGAGTCCATAACGCACCAATCAACTTCCCCATTTTTCCCTTCAATAAAACCATCTAAGGTTACCGCCAAATCTAAAATTACTCTTCTTTTTCTTACATTAATGGACATATATACTCCCCCTTTATGATAAATAAACATATTGCTCTAAATTTCCCATTGCCCTTATTATTAGCTACTATAAATTTAAAGTAAATTTCATAGGTAATTGTTCATAATTCTTCCTGCTATACCCCTTTATACTTTCATGTAGGTACTTACTACCTTTAGCAGCTCTTGAATGTCTACACCAGATACCCTTAAATTTATAGTAATCAAAAAGTACTATCAAAATATTATAAAATAACAATAAAAATTACCATAATTGATTTATTCTTGTAGCAATTACAAAAACTTATTTGATATTATATTAATATTCTGTTTTATAAGTAGGAGGGTTAACTGTGAAGAATTCTATAAGATGGCGCATAATAGCTATTGTTTTAGTTATTATTGTTTTAGGCCTAGGTACATTGTCTACAATAAGTTCCGTTTTAATTACTTCAAAAACGAAGGATAGCTTGGTGGAACAAAGTGAAGTAGTTGTAAATGGACTTTCCTCAACTATCACAACTTTTCTATCAACATATGAGAAAAGTATTTTAAAATTAGCTTCATCTCCAGATGTATTGAACTTTTATTCAAACTCTACTGAATATAATGATGCAGCTGACCGTATATACCGTTCGGATTTAACAAACTACTTATCTATTTACGATGCAGCTTCTGGCATTTACTTTTCAGATGGAGAATACACAATAATGGAGCCCCATTTTGATGGTCTAGAAGAATTAGATATGAAATCTCGTCCTTGGTATACGAACGCAATTCAAAATCCAGATCAATTCGTTTGGTCGTCCCCATACATAGATAGCGTTACCGGTGAGTACGCCATAACAGGTTCTGTTGCTGTGAAGAATGGCAATGAAATCATTGGTGTCTTGGGCGTAGACATTTTATTGTCACAGCTTATGGACATGATTTCTTCTACTGAATTAGGTTACCAAGGCTATCCATTAATTTTAGATAATACTGGTGTTGCAATTGCTCACCCTACTAAAATCGGAGAAGACTTAAGCTCAGAAGAATTTGTTCAAACTATCCAAGCAGATAGTGAAAAATCAAATAGTCTAGATGCAATAATTGATGACCAAGAATCTGTAGCAGTTTATAACAAAATACCAGAAGTTGGCTGGACTGTGGCCGCAGTTTATAAAGAGAATAATTTACAAGCTATGGCAAATAGCCTTCAAAATGTAATTATCATTGTTGCGATTGCAATAATAATTGTCACTTTTGTTGTTTTATATCTCTTCATTACTCGTACTATAAAACCAATTAATAAACTTGGTGTGTTAATGGAGGAAGTTTCAAAAGGTGATTTATCTGTAAATATTGAAGTAAAGTCTAAAGATGAGATTGGTGTGCTCTCACAACACTTTAATCACATGATAGAAAATATGAAAAATATTATTAAAGTTGTTCAAGAATCATCTAACCATGTAGAAGAACGTTCTCATCATTTAAGTGCCCTTGCAGAAGAAACTAGCGCTTCTAGTGTAGAAGTTTCAAAAGCTGTAAACGACATTGCAATTGGTGCTACCACATCATCTGAAAACGCAGACCTTGTTACAGAAACTACTGGACAATTAGGCGAAAAAATTAACGGTATGAAGGGGCAAACAAACTCCCTGCATGATATCGCAACTGAGGCAGATCAGTTAAACATTGAGGGTCATGAAAAAATGAAAAATCTTCTTGGTTCATTTGATCATTCAAAGTTGGAATTAATGAATATGGCCAATGCAATTAAAGGCTTAGAAAATAAAGTAAATTCTATTGGTACTGTTATGAATACAATTTCTGAAATTTCAGCTCAAACTAACTTACTTGCTCTTAATGCTAGTATTGAGGCTGCCCGCGCAGGTGAACTAGGTAAAGGTTTTGCAGTTGTTGCAGATGAAGTACGAAAACTTGCAGAACAATCTGCAACTGCGACAGAACAAGTAAAAACAACTATTCAGGAATTACAATCTGAGTCTCAACAAGTTACACATCAAATGACTGAAATGCAAAACACATTCAATAAACAAGGAGTAGTTGTAGAAGATACTAGTTCCTTATTTAAAAGCCTTTCTAATCTTATTGAAAATATGGAAGGAACCTTTAAAAATGTAATTTCTGAAATCGAAGGAATTATAAGCTACAAAGATCAAGTAGTTCATACAATCGAAGAAATGTCACTTACTGCCCAATCTACCGCAGCTGCGTGTGAGGAAGTAAGTGCGTCAAGTGATGAACAACTTACTGCAATCCAGTCTGTTGCAGAAGCTTCCGAGCAGTTAAATAATTTAAGTACAGAACTGGCAGATGCAATAAGTAAATTTAAATTAAAATAATCTATAATATCTTATAAAGCACTTTCAACAAAAAATTGAAAGTGCTTTTACTTATATATGTTCTTTGATGAATATGCCGTTCCCAGCAAATTAAAATCGTCTACCCGCTTTCCCTTTAAACGAATAGACGATTTTACAATTATAAAAAGAATCCACCTACTACTAAACCCGCTATAATGACAAACGCAGGGTGTATTTTTATTTTTTCAAGTGCAATATAACTGCATACTACAATGAGTACTGTTGCTATTAACCCTATCGCATTATAGGATGTATTAATGAAATCAAACATCATATCGGCCAATAAAATAGCGATAGCCGGCAATACAAAACTAGATAAACGCTTTACTCTCGGTGAGTTGCGATAGCGGAATAAAATATTTAATAATATAAGCATTAATATTAACGATGGACCAACCGTTGCAAATAAAGCAATAATTGCTCCTGGTATACCCGCCACCTCATAACCAATAAAACCAGCCATCTTTGTTGCAATCGGCCCTGGCAGTGCATTTCCAAGCGCTAATACTTCACTAAATTCTGCAGTTGTCATCCAACCGTACTTATCCACAACCTCATGCTCAATTAATGGAATCGAAGACGGTCCTCCTCCATACCCGAGTATCCCCGGATAAAAGAAAGCCAGGAAAATATGAAGATAAATCATTTTTGCTCATCATCCTCCTGCTTCTTAATTGGAAGACATAAAGCAAGCAACAATAAAACACCAATAATAATTCCTGGATGCATCCTTAGTAAAATCATACAAATAAACGACGCAACAAAAATAATTGTACCAATTTTCCAACCTAGTGTTTTTTTAGCTTTCTTTAAGAAATCCCATGTAAGAACCCCAAGCATAACGGCTACAATTGGCACTACCCCTTTTGTCATTCCTTTTACGAAATCAAAATCTTTAAATTGTTTTAATGATGCTAGTAAAATTATCATTAGTAAAACTGTTGGCAATATGGTTGCGATTAAAGCATTAACTAGACCTACCCATCCTCCAACTCGATATCCAATATATCCTGCCATTTTAGTGGCGATTGGTCCAGGCAGCGTATTCCCTATTGACAGGACATCCGAAAACTCTTCATCTGTCATCATTTTAAAGGTTTCAACAACTTCCTTATGCACTAGCGGAATAGTAGAGGGACCACCGCCAAAACCAAGTATTCCCGAACGAAAGAAGGCGATGAAAATGTCTTTTTGCTTTGCCATAAATTCCTTCTCCTCAAACGGTACCAACATTTTTTTAGTAACCAATTGCCATTCCATCTCCTCTTGGATCTGCTCCACCATATTTCACATTTGTTTTGTGTTCAATGAATATGGCACCTGCATGCCCCATCGTATCCGAAAAGGCATCTAATACTTCCAACTCATGCCCCATACTTTCAAGTTCCATTCGCACCTTTTCCGAAACACGATTTTCCACTTTAAGACTATTCGATGAAGCACCCCATGTACGTCCAAAAAGCCATCTCGGCGCTTCAATCGCTTCCTGTACAGACATTCCATAATCAATAATCCGTGTAACTAGAGCAGCTTGCGTTTGTGGTTGACCTTCACCACCCATTGTTCCATAAACAAGTGCTGGTTTTCCATCCTTTAACAGCATTGCTGGGTTTAACGTATGGAAAGTACGTTTTCTCGGCGCAAGCGCATTAATATGATTTTTGGTTAACGAGAAAAAGCTCCCGCGATTTTGTAAAACAATGCCTGTTCCTTTTGGAATAAAACCTGAACCAAATTCATGATAAACACTTTGAATAAAGGATACTGCATTGCCTTCTTCATCTACAATGCCCAACCAAACTGTATCCCCTTTTGCATCAAGCAATTGTAATTGTTTGGCACTTTCATTATCCTTTATTTTTTCCGCAATGGATAGACCATGTTCATAACTAAGCAGTTCCTTAATTGGAATATTAACAAATGCTGGATCAGTTAAATATTGATCACGATCAATAAAGGCATGCTTAATCGTTTCAACAAGTACATGATAATAAGTTGAAGAACCTTCCTTGATTTGTTTTACATCAATATGATTTAAGATATTTAAAATAGATAATGACGCAATTCCTTGTGTATTTGGCGGTAGATTATAGGCTGTATATTCACGATACGGTACAGAAATTGGCTCAACCCAATCACTTGTATGTTGTTTAAAATCGTCGACTGTCAATAATCCACCGTGCTTTTGCAGATCTTTAACGATTTTTTCCGTAAGCTCACTATTATAAAAATAGTCCGCACCGTTTTCTGCAATAATGGCTAACGTGTTGCCTAAATCTTCTTGTTTCATAATTTCTCCAGCTTTATAAGGCCGCCTCTTATTTAAAAAAACTCTCGAAAATTCTTCAAAGCGCTGAAGGGCACGAAACTCCGTATCACTTTCATCTAGATTCACTTCTGTCCAATACTGTTGACTCGGTGTAACAGGAAACCCTTCCTTTGCATATTGAATCGCCTGTTCTAGCAAACTTGACCAAGGTAAAGAGCTTCCCATTTCTTGTAAACTGTAAGAATATGCTTCCCCCCAACCAGCAACTGCACCTGGTACGGTGTTCGCCGCTAAAGCCCCACGTGAAGGAATTTTTGAAAATCCTTTTGATTTATAAAAATCAATAGTAGCTATCTCACCTGAGCGGCCACTTCCATTTATAGCCTTAAGCTTTTTAGATTTCGCATTATAGATGAGCCAAAAATTATCTCCGCCAATTCCATTCATATGTGGATAGACAACACCAATAGTGGAGGCAGCGGCAATTGCCGCCTCAACGGCATTGCCCCCCCTTTGCAAAATCGTTATTGCAGCCTGTGACGCTAAGTAATGGGGTGTTGTGACCATTCCCCTAGTAGACATAGTCGTTGCTCGGTATTGCATTCCCATTCCCCCTTATTTGGATATTTGGGGAAACGTAATATAATATCCCCCGGTTTAAGTGCTAAGCTATAATTTCAAATTTACACAACACTATTACATATCCCGCTTCTTAATTTTGAAAATTTAGACAATTAAATTTAACAGAGTTTCAACAGTTTAACTGGAGGGCTAAAACTATCAGAACAGGCTTCGATATTTTCATATAAAATTTCAACTAATTGTATGAATCCACTCCAAAATATTGACGTACAAAAGCTAGTAATGAAAGATCTAAGCTTTTATTGGCAATAAATGATAACCCTAAGGCTTTTCCATCCCTTTTAAAAACTGGTACAGTAACTTGAGGCAATCCTGCAAGCCCCGCAATACAGGTTAGCTGCATCGTAATTGCACGAATACCCTCCACTGATTCGGTTGGTGCATTTTTTTCTGGTGCAGCTGAAGCGGTTGTTGGAATCACCAGCAGTCCCTTCTGTGAAAGTAATAAATTAAGCATTTCAGTTACTTCCAGTTGTTTCTTTTTTGCTTCTTCATATTTTGAAATATCAAACTTACTTGCCAGCTCAAAGCGCTCCTTTATCGCTTTAGAAAATACCGGTTTTTCCTCTATAATCCAGTTACCATGAGCTCGCCATGCTTCAACACCTTGAATATATTTAAAAAGTTCCGGCCATTGAGTAAAGTTATTTGTTTTAAAGTCTACCTTCTCACTTGGCAGACTTTTCGTGATCGCATTCAACAATAGCTCCCGATCATCTTGTTGCATCAAATTCCACGAAGTTTCTTCTAAATATATTTGTTGGAAATTAGATAAAGTAGTACTTTGAATTAACACTTCACCTACAGCCTCAAGCACCTCTATGTTCTTCGCCATCCAACCGACAGTATCAAAGCTTGGTGCTAATGGAATGACTCCTTCAGTCGATACAACTCCATGAGTAGGTCTTATACCAAAAAGTCCACAATAAGAGGAAGGAACTCTTACCGAACCACCTGTATCAGTACCTAACGCAAAACTAGCAAAACCATTTGCAACCACTGATGCAGAACCACTGGAAGAACCCCCTGGTATACAGTTTGGAGCAATTGGATTTAGTGGTGTTCCATAATGGATATTTTCACCGTTCAAGCTGTACATCAGTTCATCGGTGTGCGTCATCCCTTTTAAGGTCGCCCCATTTTCTATCAATTGTTCAATAACGGGAGCTGTATTTTCGGATGGCCCATGTGTTTCAAGCCAAGTAGGATTCCCAGCACTGTTTCGATGCCCTGCTACAGCAAATACATCTTTAACAGCAAATGTCATTCCATTTAATTTCCCTTGTTTCTTTGGTTGTAAAGTTAATTCCTTGTTAAAGTAAGCATTATCTTGCATAGCAATTCACCCTCTACTTTTCATTCTATTGTAGAAAAATAAAAATCCCATATCATCGGTATACTTACCAAATGTAATAGAACGTTTTAGTCAACTTGTATAATATTTCAATCTATTCAGTCAACTCTTATATAGACTAAAATTAGTGAGGATATAAAAAATTAATATACAGGAAATCCGAAAATCTTTTCGAACATAGAACCTTTACAGCGAAGATACAAAGTCCGACAGAAGCAATGAAAAGAGAAGAGGGACTGCCAAGAAATTATTACTTCCTAGACAATCCCAATGCTTTTTCTTCATTATTGCGGTAAATAATCTGTTGAGAAGATTTCATTTGCATCAAATACTTCTTCAAGCAATCCTAAATCATTTAGTTGTTGAATAAGTGTAGCCCAACGTTCTTCAGTCATATACCCAACACCATTTTCTGCTGCATCCATACCATATACAAAGTCAGCCTGGGATTCTGCTTCAAATTTTAGCGATTCCATTTCAATATCAGGATTATCTTGTTGGATGATTGCATTAATTTCCTCATAGGAGTCTTTATATAAATTCCAGCCTTCAACAAAAGCTTTTGTAAATGCTTTAACTGTTTCGCCATTTTCTTCTAGGTAATCTTTTGTTACGTATAATACAACGTTATATGGATCATACCCTGCATCAGAAATAAGCTTTGTTTCTACTTCAACCCCTTCTAACTCCATGAAGTATGGCTCAGATGTAAGGAATGCTTGTGTAACAGCCTCTTTATCTGGAATAAAGTTCACGTGTTGACCTGTGTAAGCTAATTCTTCTACACCACTTAAGTCATATTGTGTTTTTAAATACTCCCAATATGTGATACCTGGTTGAATATATACTTTTCTACCATTTAACTCATCAAAATCTTCTATGCCATGACCTTTATGGAACATAAATGCTTGAGGGCTTCCTTGCATCGCTGTTGCTACTGCAACTAATTCGATGCCTTCATTACGAGCTACTACGATTTGGTCAGCATGAGCTAGACCAAAATCTGCATTTCCAGATGCAACCATGTTAATAGATGACACTTGTGGTCCACCTGGTTCAATGGTAACATTCAATCCATTTTCTTCGAACAAACCGTTTTCTTGTGCTGCATAAACACCTCCATGCTGCGCTTTTGCAAACCAGTTTAATACTAGCTTTACATCCTTTAACTCTGTTGGTTCATTAGCAGTCTCAGTCTCAGTAGTTGTGTCAGTTTCCGTTTCTGTAGTTTGGCCCCCCGATTCTGAGTCGCCACAGGCAGCTAGTACGATAAGCATCGCCGTTATTAAAAATAGAAAAGATAATCTTTTTAATGCTTTCATTTTGCTTCTCTCCTTATCAATCATTCTTTTATTTAAAATTGTGTTAAGCAAGATGTTGATAGTCTTTTACTATTTTTCAACTTTCATTGCTGATTCGTGCCAAGATTTGAGTATAAGACGCGAAAGAAAGCTTACAAGAAGATAAAAGACAATGCCAAATAAGGCTCCAGTAATTGCACATGCGAATAAATAAGGTGTTTTTAACTGAACAGCCGCAACTGTTATCGAATATCCTAGACCACCTTTTCCTCCACCTATTCCTGCGATATATTCACCTGTAATTGAACCGATGATTGCCAGCGTACAAGATATCTTTAAACCGGACACGATAAAGGGCATTGCAGCTGGAATTCTTAATTTAAACATCGTTTGCCACTTTGACGCGTTATACAATTTAAATAAATCCCCCATATTTTTATCCACCGAATTTAATCCCATTAATGTATTCGATACTATAGGGAAGAATCCAATTAAAAATGAAATAATAACGATGGAGTTAAAGCCAGAGCCAAACCAAATAACTACAATCGGCGCTATTGCAACAACGGGTATTGTTTGTAAAATTACTGCGTAAGGATACAGGCTTATTTCCAGTACTCTTGAACTTGCTAACAGCACAGATATTGCAATTCCAACGATTGCACTAAGTAAAAAGCCAATTACTGATTCAAAAATAGTCACTTGCATTGCAGGCCATAATAAATGCCAGTCTTCAATAGCTGCTTCAACTACATCTGTTGGTTTTGGCAGAATAAAAGGTTTAATATCCAGCAATACCGGAACAAATTGCCATAAAGAAAGGAAAATAATTAGAGCAAAAATTGGACCTAAGTATTTAATGTTAAACTTTATCTTGTCCGCAGTATTTTTTACACCGGTCACTCCCTTAACAACCTCTTCACCTTTCGTAGTCACAGTTTCTACAGACATTTAACCCAGCTCCTTTCGTCCCATACTATGCTCAAGACTTTGAGATGCAATATCTACATACTCTGTAAATTTACTGTTTGTTCTTTCTCGCGGATACGGAAGTTCTACATCAATAAGGTTTGATAATCTACCTGGACGCGCTGACATAACTGCAATTCTAGTTGATAGATAAACAGCCTCGTAAACATTATGGGTTACAAACAAAACCGACATGTTTTCCTTTTCCCATATATTTAATAAATCCATTTGTAATGTTTGCCTTGTCATTTCATCTAACGCGGCAAAAGGTTCATCCATTAAGAGGAGCTTCGGTTTCGCAGCCAATGCACGTGCAATCGAAACACGCATTTTCATTCCACCTGAAAGCTGCCTTGGATATGACTTCAAATGATCTTTTAGCCCAACCATCTCTAATGCTTTAATAGCCGTTTCTTTCCGACTATTTTTATCGGATCCCCTTAACTCAAGTGGCAGCAATACATTATCAAGAACCGTTCTCCATGGAAGTAAATTCGCATCCTGGAAAACAAACGCTACATCATTTGATGTTTTTATCACATCTTTGGGGTTCTTACCGAAGACCTCTATTTTCCCCTTGGTTGCTTCACCCAATCCAGCTACCATTCTTAAGGCAGTTGATTTCCCACAACCAGATGGACCTAGAAAGCTGATAAATTCCCCTTCTTTAACCGACAGATTTAATTGATTTAAAGCGACGGTGCCAGTATTGTAGATTTTATCTACTCCTTGAAATAACACGATTTCATTTTCAATGACTCCCATTTCTTATCACTCCCTTAGAAAAACGTATTCATTTCGTAATATCTAATAAAGAATTAAACTAGCGGACTTTATGTTATATTTTCTAACGTAAAATTATCACTTTTTATAACATATAGCCATTGTATATTTTTCAGAATCATTTGACATTAGATAAGGTTACTAAATTAAAAGTGGGTTTTTGTCTACTTTGACTAAGGAAAAAAGTGTTGATTCAAATAAAAAAGATGACCTAGCATCTTAGCTAAGTCATCTAATGAATTTAAAATAGTTTCCCTTTATAGCACCGTATTTTGGCAATAAACGGTCAGCTTGTCGTTTAACTTTCGATAAACCACCTTCATTTCCGGTTCTTTACTAGCCGCAATTGCTTCCTCAAGTCCAAACCAATTTATATCACTATTTTCATCGGGTTTAATTGTAGTTAATTCATTTTCATCTGCTTCTAGTAAATATGTTACGTTTAAATGAACATGTGTTGCCACATGTTTGCCTTTTTTCACATGGGCTGGAACACCTAATATTTCAATTGAATAAATTTCCTCAGATACAGGTTTTACATTTTTTAGTCCTGTCTCTTCTTTTGCTTCTTTTAAAGCGACATGCAATAAGTTGGCATCCCCATCTGCATGTCCACCTACCCATGACCAAGATTGATAAATATTATGAAACGCCATCAGCACTTTCGTACGGTCACGATTTACAAGCCATGCAGAAGCAGTAAAATGTGCAAATTCATTTTCTCTCGTTAGTAAATTGTCGAAGGTATCCATATAACGTAGTATAATTTCTTGGTCTTTTGCTTCCTGTTCATTAAATGGCGAATATTGTTCAAGTTGTTGTTGTAGGTTCATTTGTATCTCCTTTAAATTATATTTACATACATTTAAATTCTCCCGGTTTTCAAAGCCCTTGCCCAATCTAAGCGACCATTTTCTTCACTTTTCCGAATCGCTTCTTCTCGATAATAAGGAATATGTAATTGCTCTATTATCCAATTATCTTCCTGTTTTGTAACAATTGTATAATTTGCGAAAGGAGAGCCAGATTCCATTTTATGATAAATTGGCAATTCTTCCTCATATGCTGGCAGCCCGATACTTCCTGGGTTAATAATAATTTTATCATTTGGAAGATAAATAACTCTAGGTATATGTGTATGTGCACAAAAGATTAACTTTTGTTTGATGCCACTTACTAAACTCATAATATCTTCTGTCTCTTTCAGCACCGGTCCACTAGAGCTCATTTCCTCCAACAAATACATTTCATCACTTGTTGGGGATCCATGACAGAAAAAGAAATCATCCGTTTCTAAATATTTAGGTAAATTAGAAAGCCATGTTCTATGCTCATCTCTTAGTAAGTCTTGTACAAATTGTACTGTTAAATTTGAAGTATTATGCTCTAATAAAATACGATCACAGTTCCCTTTAATACTATGAATTATTGGATTCATTAAAAGGTCATATGTTTCTAAAGGAAATAAAGGACCGTATAAGCTATCCCCTAAGTTATATATGGATTGAATTCCCCGGTTATTAATATCTGTTAATACCGCTTGCAATGCATCTTTATTCCCATGAATATCAGCTATTATTGCAATCTTCATATCAAATACTCCCTCTATAAATGTTGATATATCAACGGTTTGACCCGTTTTATCTAATAGAAAAAATATTTTTTAAAGAATAATATTTTAGTATTTTACAATACTTCAATTCATTTACAGTTTGAGGATACGCTTCGCTAAAGTTAATTGGTAGTAATTAACTTTCCGTTCCAATATGTGATGCACAATTGGATCTCTGCAATGCTTATGATGACGTACCCTCCCATGTCTCTTGGCGTCTAGCGCATACATTCCTTCGTTCGGTCTATTCATAAGGCAGAGGCTGGCGATGCTCCTTTAGGGACTCGTAGTCGGATGGAATAAATAATGCCGGCTTCTCCGTGTCATCCTTTTGTAATTTAATCGAGCTAAGGTGTAGCTTAGGCTGCCTCTACGAGACAATAAAGGTCTTTCATCATAAGTTGTTCATCAAACTGTACTTTCTTCTTGCATAGAGCGTGTAAAATCTTCAGTAACTTACCACAAAGGACAACCATCGATTGCTTCTTTCGAAGTGGATTAACTGTGCGTGTGGTGTAATATTCATGTAATTGCTTAAAGGCTTCATTATGGCGAATCAACGGTATCATAACTCGGAATAAGAGAGAACGAAGCTTTCTTCTTCCTCGCTTTGAAATGCGTTTCTGACCTTTGTGTTGCCCAGATGAGTTTTCACGTAATGTGAGTCCCGCTAGTTTGATTAATTGGCGTGGATGCTCATATTGAGTGAAGGAACCAATCTCTGAAAGAAGATCGACGATTGTTACATCGCCAATACCAGGCACAGTGGCTAGATACTCATAATCCGTCATTTGTTTCGTTAATTCAATTAATTGTTCTGTTAGACTATCGAGCTGTTGTTGCATCAATTTGCGTTGACTAAGGAGTGTGGCAATTTCTATTCGTGCCATCGTAAGACCTTCTGTCAACCCGATTGAAGATTGAGCAGCCTCGACTAATTGTTTTGCCTTCGGCAATTGAGGTGATTTTAATCCCTCTACCTGACGGTATAAAAACAATAATTCTTCGGGAGATTTACCGAGAATATCAGCGGGTAGAGGTGTCTTTTCAAGAACCGCATACGCCATCTTTCCGAAACTTTTAAAAACAGACATAAATTCTGGGAAAAAGCGATCCAACCATCGAATGAGACGATTTTGTAATGCATTGAGATCTTCTTGTATCTTTGAACGTAACGTGGCACCGTTTCGTAATTCCGCTTCCACGCCTTCTAGAATACGTGGATAGCTAAAACGTCCATCACGTATTAGACGCGCAATTACAAGTGCATCCTTTTGATCGTTCTTCGTTTGGAGATTATCGTCCAATTCTTTGGATTTGTTCACATGGCTCGGATTCACCATGATAAACGGAATCCCATGTTCAAAAAGATAGACAGCGAGATTCATCCAGTAGTGGCCTGTAGGCTCAAAACCAACTAATATTTCGCTTTTATCATGCGTAGTAAGTAAAGTTAATAACTTTTCATAAAATGCATCAAACCCATTTCTTGATTGCGTGAAAGGGAATGACTTTTGAAGCACACGGCCTCGTTCATCAATTGCGCAAGCATAATGTTTGTGCTTAGCGATATCGATACCTACGACGAGTGTATTTTCAGTGACTTGATTAATTTTCTGGTTCGTATTAAAATTCATAGACGGAGTCCTCCTGTGTGATGATGGGTCAATGGCTGTTGACACTCATGCATCATACTAGAGGGCTTTTTTTATTTCAAGACCCTGAAAATCCTTCTAACAGGAATGCTCCTTTAAATTTTATGTCCTCATCATTATTAACAAATTTTTTAGATTACTATTATCGGAGCAACATTATTTTGTATGGCTTTAAAATAGTGTTCGATAATTTATAAAAAAGTCTGATCATTTATAATAAAGTTTGTTCAAAATCCTGTATTAATTTAAACGGGATATTTCTTTTTTGCACTTGTTGATGTTTGCAAAGCTCTGTCATGTTACTTCATTAAAGGGTTTTTGATTAGAAATAACGAATAATGATTAATATCCTACTAAATGGAGTGATTGTATGAAACTTACTCATGTTCGATTATTGACTAAAAATTTTAAAGCGTGTTTTTTGTTTTATCGTAATATTTTAGGTTTCGAGGTTGGTTGGGGAAATGAGGAATCTCGATATGCTGAATTTAAGGCTGGAGAAACAATTATAGGATTATTTGATAGAAAAGCTATGGCTAAAGCTATTGGTACTGAAGAACTTTTATTAAACTCTAATTCTATGGATAAAACTTCATTAATAATACTTGTTGACAGTGTAGAAGATACATATCATTCTCTTAAAAAACAGGGAGTGAAATTTATTAATGAACCACATAACCAAGTTGATTGGGGGATTAGGGTAGCTCATTTCAGAGACCCAGATGACAACTTAATTGAAATTTATGAGGCAATTGAAAGCGATTAAGAAAATTAAAATTGAATAAATAGTTTCTTCAAGGATAGACAGCGATTGTTGAGCACAGATAGAAAATGATCAAACTTTTATATAAAAATAGTCCTCGTGAAATATTTAAAGAGCCTGTTTTGATCAATCTTTTTTTCAAAAGCAGGCTCTTTTATATTGGGAAAATCAACATAATAAGACGTATTTTTGATCAAACTTTTTTATAAACCAACATTTTGAGAGGAATTCTAGTTATTAAACACCATTATAAAACAAAATAAAGCAATCATTTTTAGGATTTCGATATTTATCGCAAAATAAAACATTTCTCGGGAAATAATTCGACCATACAACGACAAAAATCACTTTATATACTATTTTAATGCCCTTGCAATTGGAAAAAGCAGAATAGAAAGAGGCTTCTCCCCTTTCTACCCTGCTTATTTTGTTTATACGTTTAATTGGTGAATTGCCTCTGCTAATGTATCCAACACAATTTTAATATCATCATCAGAGATATTTAATGGAGGTGATAAAATAAGTACATTGTTGAATCCTGCAACTGTAGTACCATTTTTGCCGATAATTACTCCACTTTCTTTACATGTTGCAATTACTTTATTTACAGCTTCTATATTAAGAGGTTCTTTTGTTGTTTTATCTTTTACTAACTCAATACCAATTAGTAAACCTTTTCCGCGAACATCTCCTACGTTAGGGTGCGACATTAATTGATTTTGCAAAGCTTCTAAAACCTGAGCTCCCTTTTGGGCGGAACGATCAAAAAGTTGTTCTTCTTCCATAATTTCAAGGTTTTTTAATGCTACTGCACACGCTGCAGGGTGGCCGCCAAATGTATTAACATGTCGGAAGTACTCATAATCGCCGCTTTCCTTAAACACTTCATAAACTTCTCGTTTCACGGCTGTTGCTGATAATGGAAGATAAGCACTAGTTAAGCCTTTCGCCATTGTAATAATATCTGGTTTTATATCATAGTTCATGAATCCAAACGGCTTTCCTGTTCTGCCAAAACCACAAATTACTTCATCTACAATCAAGAGTGCACCATGTTTTTCGCATACTCTTTTAATACCTTTTAAATAGTTTTGCGGCGGCATAAGAATTCCTCCACCTGTAATAATCGGTTCAAGAATCATTGCCGCGATTGTATCGCTAAACTCCCAAGTCATTACTCGATCCACTTCTTTTACACTTGGGATTTCAAATAAATCAGTATAGGCGTCTTCATTGCTTCGATAAGAATCTGGAGGTGAAACATGGAGAAATCCAGGTGCTAATGGTTCATATTTATATTTTCTTTCCGCCTGACCAGTTGCAGCTAGTGCACCCATGGAATTCCCATGGTAAGCTCGATAACGAGAAACTATTTTATAACGGGAAGACTCTCCTTTTTGGTTATGGTATTGCCGCGCAATCTTAAATGCAGTTTCATTCGCTTCAGAACCGCTGTTTGAAAAGAATATAACATAGTCTCCTCCAAGCAATTCGTTTAACTTTTCGGCTAATTTAATAGCTGGTACATGCCCTTGTGAAAGAGGCGTATAAGCATTAACGATCATTTGGTCGTAGGCTGCTTTCGCTAATTCTTGCCTTCCATAGCCTACATTTACACAAAACAGCCCTGCCATCGCATCAATAAACTGCTTTCCATCAACGTCTACTAAACGAGCCCCATTCGATTTCTCAACGACTAATGTTGCATTTGGATTATATGGCTTCATAGAATGCCATACATATTTCTCATCCTTTTCTAATAATTCTTTCCCTAAATTTGTATCCAACATCACCATTCACACTCCTAACCTATCATTTAGAATGAAAAGCGTTGCTTCTATAAGACTGTAAATCTAGGACGCTTTAATTTACAGAATATTATGGATAATAAATGGCTGTTTTTCATTTAACAAAATGTAAAATAAATTCAGTAAAATATTTACACAAATTATAACTTTGTCTTAGTAAGCTATGCCGTTTTAATCTCTTATATTAATCTTTTTTAACAAACTTTCGCGCTTGCAGCATAAATTCTAACGCTAAACGATTTTCCCCCTTCATAAAATCCTTCCCTATTAAACTTTCGATTTTCTTTAAACGGTGATATAACGTTTGTCGTACAATAAATAATCGCTTGGCAGTTTCTTGTTTAGATCCATTAAAGTGCAAATATACTTCTAATGTTTCAAGCAGCTTTCCATCATACTTTTCATCGAAGTCAATTAATGGTTGTAAATATTCATAAATCATCGCTTCTAAATTTGTATACTTTTGCAGCTTATAAATTAAATGATATATATACAATTCATCATAAAAATATGACGGTGCTTTAATTTTTCTTGAGATATATAACGTATCTAGCGCTGACTGATAGCTTTCACAAATTAATGATAAATCTTTTACAATTTTCCCTACCACGATTTCTTGATTTAACAGCATATCTGCTAGCTCAAGTTTCATAATACCTTCCTGCACTCTCATCTTTATAGAACTGGAATCTTGTCTATTCAATAATATTAAAATTAAGTCATGCTTCTTTTCTAATGCAAATAAATAAAATCCTTTTTTATCAAAAATTGCATTACAAAATAATTTGAAATACGTAATATCTAATTGCTTATTTTTCTCATTTCTCGGAATAGAAATTAATAAAACAATACCCTCTTTCAATTTATAGTTAGGACATTGTGAAATGATAAACTGCCAAATTTCTTCTTGTGAATGTATTCCTTCCAACCATTCATCAAGCCATTTCGCGTCTTCTATCCCTTTCTTTTCCTCAACATAAAGATTACGAATTAACAACTGTGCCACTGCGGTAACAGTTCTATCTAAAATGAGCATCTCAAATTCTGTAATTTCTTTATCCTCACTAAATAAAATAATTTCCCCATAATTATGCTCGAATAAGTGGATAGTTTGACTTTTAAAATGATTAGTATAGCTGTTATTTGACATCTTTTGCAAAAAAATTTCTCTTTGAGCTTTTTGCATATTAGGATAAAATATAGGTTCTTTACCCTCGACTTTATATACAGTCTGAATATTCAGATATTTATACATAAGTTTTAGTATATGTTCGACATTATGTGTGTGTAATGCTTCCTTATTAATAATTTGCGAGTATACTTCTAATTTAGATATTATCGAATATTGATTATTGATAATGAGAGAGTGTAAATCTTGTGTGATTTCAACAAATGGAACTTCTTCATGAAATACTATAATGGGAAAATGATATTCATTAGCTAGGTCAAAAACTGTTTTTGGGACGCATTGAATATAAGGGCCATATTCAATGCAAAGCCCCGCGCAGTTTGCTTCTATTAAACCTTCTACAAATTTTTTAAATTGTTCACTATCATTTTGAAAACTAACACCCGTCGTTAATATTAGCTCATAACCTTTTAATAATTTTTGAACGTTGGAAACTTCAAGAACATGAACCCATTTAATGATATTATGGAGCCCAGAAAACCCTGCAATGACTTCAGCTTTTTTAAAATGTCTGTTATCTAAAATATTTGCAACTTGCAGCAAAATTTACTCCCCCTCACTCCAAAACGCTAGAATAGTAGAAAGTTTTTGACAAATGCAGCAGGATTCCTGAATGACATTACTTTTACACCCCTAGTTTGATACTAACAACTAAACCTGTCCTACCTCTGAAGGAGCTCTATAAATCGTCTAATGCTATTATTTCTCCATTTGACGCTATCACACCATAATCACAATCTAATTTTCCGCATAAAACATATAAACTCTGTTTAAAGTCATAAACGTAATAAGGCTTAAGCTCAAACAATTCTTTAATTTTTTCATAGGCTTCATCTTTAGTAATAGTTGCTTTTTCAGGAACATTAAATTGATCGAAAATCTCCAGCATTGGTTTATTATCCATGTAATTTACTACTTGAAGTCTCTTTGCATCTATAAAAACCTTAACTTTCCTCTCAAAAACGCGATCATCTTGTTTGTTCGCTTTTAATATGGCATGTATGTATCCTTTTTCCCGATACAGTGATTTCAGAATCCAATTTCCAGTATCATTCGGATATTCCCGACGCAAAAAGTCCTTAACTGCTAATACACATTTCTCTTGCTCTTCCTTTGAGATAGGAAATGAATCTGGGGATGGCTCACATGAAAGTGCTTGTTCTTCTGTTATCTCATCAATCCATCTAATTTCCTCTCGTTCAAACGGCTTATTAATTGGACTCTCCCAATAAATAATTTTATTTATAGTTAAATAAGACCTTCTATCCACAAAGAATTCAAAAGGGATTGTCAAACTCTGATCATTCGCGATATAAATTTCTTCCACAGCGTAAACAGGATATATTTTCTTCTGTTCGAATGAAGGGAATTCAACCAATTTTAACTGCTCTTTTTTCAGATGACTTAAACTATCGAGGGAAAGTGAATATTCTTCCTCCCTAATCAACTCTTCTGAAGGGAATTGACCATGTATTGAAAAGAAGGTAAGTTTTCCTTCATGATCAAACTTAATTTCAATAGATCCGGAAGGTGATACGGCAACACCATTGATACATTCTCTAAAGTGAATATTACCATCCTCTTCTTTTTGCAGTTGAAATTGCTTGCCATACATTAATCCTGTTTCCTGTTCAATCCATTTTATAATTGAAAACTTATAGGGAGCGGCAAACTCGACCCCATATTCTGCAAAAGTCTTCCCCATTACAAAAATTGCACTCTTAAGTTTAAGACTGTTTATATCAATCTCAATTACTGCTGTACCTTCCGGATTTGAATCGTCGTCCTCCTGTACTGTTGCATGATTAGGAAACCACTCCATACACATTGTATAAACCGTCTCTTTGAAGATATTTACGCTCCGATCGAACTGATACCCTTTTAAGTAATAATTGTCTAATCCGAATTTTGTTCTTGTAAACTCAATTACTTCTTCTACCCTTGAACTCATTTGATTAATACCTCATTTCTATCTGCTTTTATAGGCAAAGTAGATAAATATATCTCTGTATTACCTGGACAAAAAAATATAAAAAATTTTACCGACAAATCATTCGCAAAACACCTTTAATTGCCCGTAAGTATATTTATAGTAGTAAGATCATTCTCACATGCTAACATTATTTTACAGAAAAGTTATCTATAAGTCGAAAATTTATAACCTCTTCAAAAAGAAAAAACATGATCTCCAATTTTGGAGATCATGCTGTAATGACCGTTACTTATTTTCACCATCATTATTACTAGGAAAAGCAAATGTGGTAGTTGTTTCATCATCAACATCAATCCACTTTTCAGAAATGGTTTTACTTTTTGTGAAAAAGCGCGCTTGGTCTGGGCCAAACATAAAGCCCTCACCAAACTTAGAGCGTTTCCAGCCACCAAAATTATGATAGCCCACCGGAATCGGTATAGGGACATTTACGCCCACCATACCCACTTCAATTTCCTCCTGGAATTTACGTGCCGCTGCTCCATTGTTTGTGAAAATTGTTACACCATTTCCTAGTTCATGGTCATTTATTAAATCGATTGCTTCCTGCAGTGATTCCACTCGAACAACAATTCGTGCGGGTCCGAATACTTCTTGTTCATAGATTTCCATTGAAGGCTTCACTTCATCTAATAATGTTGGACCTAAATAGAATCCATTTGATACTTCACAAATACTTGGGTTTCGTCCATCTACAACCAATTTTGCGCCTTCTTCAACACCTTTATTTATAGCCTTAATAACCGCTTCCTTGGATTGCATTGTAATAACTGGACCAAAATCAACCTCATTATCTGTATATGGTCCAACTTTTAAGTTCTCAATTTTTTCTTTTAATATAGCAACGAACTTATCAGCTGTTTCTTTGCCAACTGCCATTGCACCAGAAATCGCCATACAACGCTGAGAAGCTGCTCCATAAGCTGCCCCGATAAATGCATTCGCTGTTTTTTCTAAATCTGCATCAGGCATAACAATCATGAAGTTTTTCCCTCCGCCAAATGCAGCAACTCTTTTATTGTAATTCGTTCCTGTTTGATAAATATATTCAGCTACTGGAGTAGAACCAACAAAGGAAATTGCTTCGATCGTTGGGTTTTCTAAAAGCTCATCAACCGCTTCCTTATCTCCGTTAATAACTGTCCAAACGCCATCTGGAAGACCTGCTTTTTTCCATAGCTCAGAAAAATAGAGAGCTGACATAGGCACCTTTTCCGATGGTTTTAAAATAACGGAATTTCCAACAGCAACAGCCATACTTGTAATCGCAAGCGGCACCATAACTGGGAAGTTAAACGGAGATATTGCAGCAACTACTCCCAATGGTAATTTTGTCGAAAATGCGTTAATATTTCCGCCAACATTGACAGAGTATTCACCTTTTAATAAATGAGAGGCATTTATAGCAAGATCCACAGATTCTAATCCACGTGTTATCTCACCCCTAGCGTCCTCCTTCGTTTTTCCACTTTCTTGGCAAATCACTTCGATTAACTCTTCTTCATTTTCTTTTAGTAATTGCCGGAACTTCAAAACAATTTCAGCCCGTTTACCAGAGGACAATTTCTTCCACGCTGGAAATGCTTTTTTAGCAACTTCAATTGCATGTTTCACTTCATCTCTCGTTGCTAATGGTACTTGTGCAATTACTTCACCTGTTGAAGGATTGTATACGTTTGAATATCGTCCACTTGAACCTTCAACTTGTTCCCCATTAATAAAATGGTGCAATTCCTTTACTCTTTGTTCAACTGCCATACCAATACACCCCTTTTTGATATTTGCAATTTATTGGCTCCTCGTTAAGTGAATGGAACCCTCTTAAATTAATATTAATTTACATGAATTAACAGAACAACGAAATGGACATTTAGTAAATATCAATGCTATTGAATTTGACGTTGTGTACAATAAATTAACTTTCCTAATAGAAAAAACCTATAATTTCTCTATAGAAAAATTATAGGTCTACTCATATAATTATTAAAAATCCTACTCAGACTCATCATTATTTTGAACACTGCCGAAAAACGTTACAATTTCTTTTGACTTTTTTCGTTCAACAGCCTTTGGCAATTCATCAAAATAACCTAATTGCAGCATTGAGATAATCCGCTCACCTGGTGCAGCACCAATTGCTTCTCGGAAGGCTGGTGCATCTAGGTAATCTGGCGTCTTCCAACACGAACCAATCCCATAGTCCCATGCAAGTAATTGTATATTTTGGATAAAGGTGCTTGCAGCCGCGAAATCTTCTAAACGTTGTTTTTGACGGACATCTTCCGGAACAATCACAAATACAAAAGCTCCTGCAAGGGTAAATTTTTGCATTTGCTTTTCTAATGCTTCTTCTGAAAGCTCCTTCCAATTAGGAATAGCTGTATCACGTAAAAGGCGATGTAAATCAAAAATCTCTTTTCCACAACCAACAACCAATCTCCACGGCTCTCTATTTTTATGATTAGGTGCCCAAACAGCATCGTCAATTATATTCATTAAATCTTCACGATCAACTGGTTGGCCATTGAATTTCTTTATTGAACGTCTCCCGATAATTGCTTCTCTTACTGATAAAGACTGTTCTTTCATTATTTTTCTCTCCTTAAAAACAAATATCTAGACCATATGTAATATCTTCTTCCCAATTAACATTAACATAAATTTTAATATTTTAAAATACGCATAGATTTTTACCACATTTTTTACAATTATATAGTTAATTTTTATCATTACTTATCTGTTTGTAAAGAGTTCCTTATTATAATAATTTAGTGCTTCTATTAATACTCTCCTCACTCTATACCAGTTTAAAAAGAAAAAAGACATTCCATCAAAATACGGTGTCTTTTAACTAGGATTAATTATTACACCAAAGATAATATTCATACTTGGAAAAATCCATTTTATGACTTAAAAACCTTTGAAAAAAATCCTTATGCTGAGTATTTAGTTTAAATATTCCTGTCACTGGATGTTCATCTAATAAATTAAGTATATTTTGATATTCTTTCAAAGGGATCTTTTTAAGTTCTTCTTCACCTGTAATACTATCGTCATCAATTAAGGCCCACTGCATTATCCTAATAATTTCTTCTTGTGAAAGATAACATGGTGACTGAAATGATTCTACGTAAAGACCATTATTTGAAGCAAATTTAATAGCAACAGCTGACTGGTAATTTGTACCGATATACATATAATAGTCCCAGCCAAAATGAATAAAAATTTTATCCTTCACTAGTAGTTGGCAGTACATTAACTCTCTCAAGATCATCTTACAAATTGTCGGAACGTCTTCCACGTCAATTACCATATCCTCTTCTAATTGGACATGTTGAAATTTATCTTCATATAAAAATTGCCACTTCTGTTGTGCTTTGAATTTATGTTTCTCTAGCCCTATAACCCTTAGTGATTTAACTTTACTTTCTTTTAAAAACATCAATATTGTATTGATATAAGCGCTCTCAACATGAAGATATTCTTTGAACGTAAATAGTTGTCCATTGAATACTTTTCCTATGTCATAAGAACTAGTCCAATCTTCTATTTTTGTATAGTGTCCATTTTCATCTCTAAAATCGGGATTGTATTTTGTTATACGCCATTGATATTTATATTTTTGAGACATTTTCAAGCCTCCATACTGAAAAAGCAGTTTGGCACTATTTATGCAAACTGCTTTAACAATTCAAATTTCTGTTAATTGTTTAGATTCATAGTAACATATTTAAATTTACTTTCTAATATATATTATTTTGGGGGTTACTCAGGTGCTTTAATTAAATACATCATCAATTTTAAAAAAATAGTATTTTATATTTGGAGTATATGCTAAAGAATTAGAGTAATCATAATGACGATCCGCGCTGTCTGCTGTATGAGCATGGATGTAAGGAATGCCATTTGCCATACTTGTAACAATTACACTATGGTCAATAACACCATTTCCTTGAAAGTCATATAAAATGACGTCCCCTATTTCCAACTCAGAAGGAGATTGAACACGTATTGCCGTTAAGCCTGTTTTAGCATTTTCTAAGTACCAACGTAAACTATGAGCAACTGACCAGCTATAGCTCCAAGTTTCATTGGAATAATTGCCGCCTACTCCACGGCCACTCTTCCACCCATCCGTTATCCACCAACCTTTAGCACGATTTGGATATCCCGTCATTGGAGCTCCGCCTGCACGCAAACATTGAGAAACGAAGCTGGTACAATCCACTAAAAAGGCTGGATAGTTCGGATTGCGTTTATTCCACCAAGTTCTTGCATACTGAACAGCTGCATTCCGATTATAATAAATTGTAATTTTGTTACCTCCTTTTTTTTCAAATATATGCTTGTAATCTTCCGTTTTTCTCCTTATCTTTTAAAAATATCACCGCTTTATTTTCTAGGGTAATTTCTATTGCTTTAAAGACGCAAATCATATCTTATTTTTGCTACAATATAAGATAATTAAGTTTAAAATCCTCTTAAATAATAGAGGGTTGGGAAATTTTATAATGATTAAAAACTGATATATTTATATTCTCCAATCATATTTTACTTCCTTAATATGCAGGGATAGTTTAATAGAGAAAATGGGTGAAAGGGATGTTAGCATTGATGCAGCACGCTGAAAGAGAAATTGTTGAACTTACACGATTATGTGATAAAAAAGGGAATTTAAATCCTGAAGCGATTGGCTTTGCTCGCAAACCAATCATCGATTGCAATTTATCTGGCCACTTTTTAAAAAAGAAAAAATGGAATTATTGGTGCGTGTATGGAGAGGAAATTTTATTTTCCGTTACAATTTGCCATTTCGATTATGCTGCAATGTGTTTCATCTATTTTTTAGAATATGAGACACAGCGTTTTTTTGAAAAAACAGTTACAATTCCCCTTGGCATCGGCGGCAAACTAAAAATGCCTTCAAGGGTATTAGAACCAGTACGTTTTTCAAACAACGACATAAATATTAGTATCACTCATTTTCAAAATCAAACTTACTTAAAGGTCACTTCAGAGAATTTTGATAATGATACACTTAATGCAGAGCTCAAAATTCAGCACCCAAAAGAAGATGAATCATTAAATGTCGTCGTTCCTTGGAACCGTCAAACGTTTCAATTTACTGCAAAGCATCATATACTGCCAACAAGTGGTTTTGTAAAAATAGGAGACAAAAGCTTCCTTTTTAACGATGAAGATTGTTATGCTGTTTTAGATTTTGGCCGTGGTATTTGGCAACGGAATGCATTTTGGAATTGGGGAATGGCGTCCCAACGTGTTCGAGATAAAAGAGTGGGGTTAAATTTTGGCGGAAAATGGACAGATGGCACTGGAATGACAGAAAATGCAGTATTTGTTGATGGTAAAATGACAAAAATTCACGAAGATGTTTTGTTTAATTATGATCGTTCAAATTATATGAAGCCATGGTATATAACTACAAAGTTTTCTGATCAAGTTATGTTAACATTTCAACCATTCTTTGAACGCGTTGCCAAAACTGATGCAAAACTTGTAAAATCTGAAGTTCATCAAATGGTCGGCTACTACAATGGGCAAATAAAACTTGAGGATGGAAATATACTCTCTATCCAACAAATGCTTGGCTGTATTGAAGAGCATGCAGCGAAATGGTGAAACTATTGGTCATCTTAGAAAAATGGGAAGGCCGCTTCTTCTAAAATTAACTTTATCCATAAGACTTAATTTTTTACTGCACAAATCGTCAATATAAAACCGCATGAGATCAATGTTTTTAAATTTGATTTCATGCGGTTTATTAATTTTTATAAGGTTTGTCCAAACCTTCTTTCCACTTTACTTAATCGTCCATACTAATTAATTAACTGCAAGCACTTTTATTTTCCTATCTTGTATACTGCATAATTGTGGACCAAAAGGTGTTCGAATGATAAAACCTGTCTCATAATTTCTTATATAATCGTTTAATAGGAACGCCCCTATTATCGGAATTTCAACTTGTACATCTATCTGTTTATCCAAAGTTTTGATAAATCTCCCGACCTCTTTTAGCAATTCCTCATCGATTGACTCAATATACAGTGAAATATCAATATCGCTTTTCATTGAAGTAACGTTAATATTTGTTGCCATTTCAAAGCCAATGCTTCCTGTAGGACCCCATGATAAGTTAAGCTTCGAAAATTCGTCTCGTAAACCTTTTAATGTAGGATAATAGATTCTTTTTTCAAACTCATCTATACACATTACTAATGAATTCGGAGTAATTACTTCTACTATATTCTCCTCATGAATATACGTTCCAAATCTTTGCTCTCTACTTTCCCCCCGTAAACCGATAGGGATTAGTTTATTCGATATAGGCATTCTTCTCACTACACCATAATTTGACGCCGCAGCTGTATTCAATACCCATTCCGGAACAGCTGTAAAATGCTCTAACTTATCAACATTTGAGAATTTTATAATATCATGCACCTTTATTTCCATTGTTGCTCAATCATTTCCCGAACTTTAATAGATGCAACTCGGCCAGATGAAACGGCAATTTCCGTTTTCAAACGGTAAGATAAGTCTCTAGCGTTTTCTTTTTTAATATCTTCATATGCTGAATAAATAGCTTCAATTACAAGTGCACTATCATCAACGGAAGGTTCCTCTGCATTTACTCCATCTATTAAAGAATAAAGTGCACCAAGCTTTTTAAACGACTGAATATCATATGCCATTGAAGGTACATCTTTTGCCGCAATATCTAATTCTTCAATTGTTCGTTGAGTAATTATCGCAGCTGATTTTTTTGACATTACGTGAACATTTACCCCATCATCATTCAGCGCAATTAAACGGTTCGCCTGCATTCCATGGGATAAAAAAGCACCTGATATTGCATTTCCTACTACAGCTGCAACTATAGGATGTCCTGCTAATCTAGCAGTTGCATATGCATCCACAGCTGCGGAACAAGATAAATAAATTCCAAACAGCTCCTCATGATAGCCAAATGCCTGACTCGGTACATCTACTACTGGTATAATTAGACGCTTTTCATTTAAATGAGCGTCCTCTTCTATTGCTTGTCGTACATATTTTGCAATTGTCCATCCTTCTAATAATCCAACCTCACCTTTACGAGCACGATAGAATTTACTTTCAGGATTAGGGACAACTGCAATAATACGTGCTTTAATACCATTTATTTCAGTATCTGCGACCAAAACGGAAGGTATTTCGCTTATTGATTGCTTATTTTCCGTTAATAAATTAAACCATATTCTTCCTCTGCTATTAACTAGTTCAGAAGGGGTTGGGACATCGGTATTTTCAACATTATTAATACCTTTTAAAATATCTGTCGCTTGTTCGGGAGAGATTTTTTCTTCAATATTTAGCGATTTTATTAATGTTAAATATTGATTAATATTTTTAGTGCGATGTTTTAGCTCTACTTCACCATTCCAAATACTTAATATTGCATTTTTAAAATTTGGAACATCATCCTCGATTACAATATCCGCAAGACCCATTTCTTTTCGAATTGCTCCACCAATCATTTTCCAAATCAGCTGTTTGTTCCTTGAATCAAGTTCACGTATTCCTGCTTCTTGCTCAACTACTTCCGGGCCATTCATTCCTAAACGCCCTTCACGTGTCATTATTAAAGCACTACATAATCCAGCAGTTAGAGACATTCCTCCAAAAGATCCGATTTTTCCCGGAATAATGCCTACAACAGGTACATATTCACGAAGCTCAACAATTGCGGCACTAATTTCTGCTATTGATAGCAATCCATAGTTTGCTTCTTGAAGACGCACCCCACCTGTATCATAAATAATTACTGGATAAATGATATTTCCTTCCTTACACTCCTTTAGTACCTTTTCCAGTGTCCCTGCTAATTTTGCTCCAGAAACTTCACCAATACCCCCGCCCTGGAAATTCCCTTCAATTGAAACAACAACTGTTGGTTTACCATTTAATGTACCTTTCAAAATAATCATCCCATCATCATATTGTGGAACGATATTTTGTGCTGCAAGATGCGGGGATTCAAGTCGATCGAATGGGCTTAGAATTTCATAGGCACTGCCTTTATCCAATAATTGAAATGCTCTTTCACGCGCTAAGCTTTCAACTAAACTCTCAGTTATCATTTGAGTCATTTACACTCACCTCCACTGCTTGTGCTAGTCTAATTGACACAACGCCTGGCGTTGCTCCAAAATCATTTACCGTAATGAAAGCAGAAATATCATGCTGACTAACAAAACGTTCAATCACTTTTTTCCATGTATCTTGGAAGCCAGTAATTCCCGTACGAATTTCAACAATTGTTTCATTACTATTATTTGGTTCAACTAATACTTCCAAATCTCCAGAACCTACAACACCAACATGTGATGGTCTTTTTACTGTTTTCGATGCTGGAAATGTATAAATTAATTTTTCCATCCAAACCACTCCCCTATTGTTTAATTAACAGTTGCGTAAGCATTTTCAGGCGAAGAAACCAACTGACTAATTTTATATAAGTAAATTGTTGCAGCTAGTAAATCGGCGCTGCCTCCTGGTGACAAATTACGCTCTTTAAATTTTTCATTCATAGTTTTAAGTTCATTTAAATCCCCTGTTTTTAACACCTTAAACGCATACTTTTTCGCAAAATTTAAACCCTCTAAACCGCCCCTATGCAATAAGCATGTATCATCTAAATTTGCCATTAAGGCTAAAAAGGAATGAAATTTTGCAATTTCATAGTTAAATTGATTTAATGATGCCTTAAAAACCGGCAAACTATATTTTCGAATGTGAGGGAATGCCAGTTGAGCCTCTGCCTTCGCTCCATGAACTCCGTACTTTCGAACAGCTTTTATACCATTCGTCATTTGATGTGGTATAAATCTATCTTCATATTGAGCAATCTCAGCGGCAGTAAAGCATAGTGCATCGTCATTGGATTGCTCCTTTTGAATCGCTGCCGCTGCAGTTAATAATCCAAGCGACCAGATTGCTCCTTTATGTGTATTGACACCATTTGTAACTTGAAACATTTGTGCTTCTCCCTCGCGGCCAATTTCACCGATTTTTTCCCGTAAATACTGCGAGGGCTTTTTATCATAAGCAGCCATTGCCATGTTGTAGAATGTATTATGCAAGCAATTTGCTGACTCCAACATCATTGAAAAAGTTAAATCATCATGTGACCCTTGATCAATCCTATCAACTAGACCAGGCTTTGGAGTAAGCGAAACTTCTTCAATCAATGACGCAACTGCTAAATCAGCTAAAGTTGTTGCCAAAATATGCGGATCTTGCACACCCCTCACCCTCTCTTTTTTTACCAGCTTCTAAACTTTGCTGGGGGAGTATATAAACCACCTGACCATTGAACAAGTTCATCAATATTTTTAGCAGCCAGTAATGAACGTTTTGCGTCTGATCGACGAATACCCAAATCTTCAGGTAGAGCAACTAACCCTTGTTGACGCAATCGCTCTGCCGTTTTAGGATTATGCTCCATTCCTATCGGTGTAACTCCCGCGATAGAAGCAATCATTTCTCTTCTTTCGGATATGCTGTCAGATTTATATAGATAGGCAATCCCTTCCTCTGTGACAACATGTGTTACATCTTCGCCATAAATCATAACTGGTGCAATTGCTAACTTTGCTTGATCTTTTACGCTAATTGCATCTAGGGATTCAACGAAAACTGGCTTATTTGCTTCTTGGAATGTCTCTGCTACTTGGACTACTAATTTTTTACCGCGAGCTAACGGATCATCAGAAGTCATCAAGTTATACCAAGCCTCTGTTGAGTGGCGGCGGCCTCCTGGATCATGGCCCATATTTGGCGCTCCACCATATCCAGCAACACGACCTTTTGTAACAGTAGATGAATTACCTAATGCATCCATTTGCAAAGTAGAACCGATGAATAAATCAACAGCATATTGGCCAGCTAATTGTGCTAACGTACGATTTGAACGAAGACTGCCATCCTTTCCTGTAAAGAAGATATCCCTTCTTGCCGCTACATACTGTTCCATTCCAAGCTCGCCACCAAAGCAATGCACACTTTCAACCCATCCAGACTCTATTGCAGGGATTAATGTAGGGTGAGGATTTAGCACCCAGTTCGTACATATCTTCCCTTTTAAACCTAATGATTCTGCATAAGTTGGAAGAAGCAGTTCAATCGCAGCCGTATTAAAGCCAATACCATGGTTTAATGATTTCACTCCATGTTTTTCATAAATACCACGAATCACCATCATTGCTTGTAAAATCTGAATATCTGTTATATGTCTCGGATCTCTTGTAAATAACGGTTCAAGCTCATATGGTTTATCAGCAACGACAATAAAATCAACCCATGAGCTCGGTATGTCTACTCGAGGCAATTCATCTACAATTTCATTAACTTGAGCAATTACAATACCATCTCTAAAAGCTGCAGCTTCAACTAATGTTGGGGTTTCTTCAGTATTCGGTCCAGTGTATAGATTGCCGTTGCGATCTGCTTTATCCGCTGCAACAAGAGCAACAGAAGGAATTAAATCAATAAATAACCGACCATATAATTCAATATAAGTATGCAGATCGCCTAATTCGATTCTTCCATCTTCTATCATGTGGGCAATTCTTAAACTTTGGGGCCCCGCGTATGAGAAATCTATTTTTCTAGCAATTCCTTCTTCAAAAATATCTAAATGTTCAGGTCTTGAAATACTGGACATGATCATATGCAAGTCATGAACTTTTTTTGGATTCACTTGTACTAACGCTTGTGATAAAAACGACGCTTGTTTTTGGTTGTTTCCTTCAAGAACAACACGATCCCCTGGTTTTATTAATAGTTCCAATGCATCAACAATTCGATCAGTAGGAATAATCACACCATCAACCAAACTTTTAACGCTTTCAATTCTTTCTTTTTTCGCCTCCAACCTTGTTGTCCAAGATCTAGCTGCTTTTTCCTTATTCGTAATAACCATTTTATACACCCCTATTTATTTAATTTGACATTACATCAATTACGCCTTGGCTAACCCGCGCCCGGATTTCGGACTCGTGTTTAGGCCAGCACGATGCTGGTCAGTTAACCGTTGCCGCATGGATGCGACGCACTTAGGTTAACTTCCTTTCCCAACTCCTTTACGAAATCGCATCACTTGCTGGATGCTTTAACTTCATTCAGTTTTGGTTTAGCCCCCCACTGAATAGAAGCAAAAACTGTATTCATCTCCTACCTATAGAGATGGGAGTCTTCCCCTGAATGAAGATAGAAACAGTCTTCGATACTACTTTTTGAAATAGCGATTGTTCGAACATCTGGAAATGCTTGATTTGCTAGCTTGCTCAAAACATCTCCCGGCGGCATTTCAATAAATAATCTAGCACCAGCTTCATAAAGTAAATTCACAGCATCATGCCACCTAACTGGATAACAAATACTTTTTGCCAAATCTTCTTTCACAGAATCTGCTTGCCTTAATAACCGAGAATTTACGTTGCTTGATATCGGAATTTTCGGTCTCTTTAGATTGAGCTTATCCAACTCGCTCAGCAATTCCTCACTTACATTTTTAAATAACGGACAGTGGGAAGGCGTCGAGACATTTAATAAATGTGCTGATGTTGCACCATGGCTTTTTACATAATCAATTGCCTTTTCCAATCCCTTTAATGAACCGGATAACGTAATTTGAGTCGGTGAATTTCGATTTGAAACATATACTGGATATTCCTTATTAAAAAAACTACTCACTATTTCGCTTAGTTGATACTCGTCTAAACCTAATACAACGGCCATCCCGTAACCACTATCGCACGTTTTTTCCATTAGCTCTCCCCGCAGCGTAACCAGTTTTAGCGCTTCCTCAAATGTAATTACACCAGAAGCAACTGCTGCTCCGAATGCCCCGACAGAGTGACCTGCAACATAGCTAGGCATTACTCCATTTTTTTCAAAAATTTTATAGGTACTTACAGATGCAATTAATAAACATTGCTGAACTGCTTTTGTTGTAGATAATGACTTTTTACTATGTAATGTATCAATTGGTCTTTTTAATATTTCACTGCTTTCTTCTAAAACTTCTTTAACAACTGAATCATTTGGTAAATCATTCAGCATCCCCTCATATTGCGAACCCTGGCCTGGAAAGAGAAAAGCACTTTTCATTCAATCCCTCCTCCTTAGAGCAAATTCCTACGCACATTGAAAATTACATCCTCTGTATGTTTACGGAGCAAAGAAATTAATTCATCCATTTCGTTTTCTTTTAATAATTCATAGATTTTTCGATGCTCTCCCTTTGACTTATCAATCGTTTCATTTATGGAGAAGTGAATACCTTGTATGCGCAACAAAGGAAAACAGATTTTACTATAAACTCCTTCTAAAACCTTGCTTTCACTAAATTTAATAAGCGTTAAATGAAATGCATAGTTCAAGTGAGTATACTCAAATTGGTTTGTAGATTTCTCCATTTTCTTTAAGATACTCTTCATTTCATCTAATAGTTTTTTCTTTTTATGCGGTTCAAAAATTCTCTTTGCCGCAAGTAACTCCAAGTTATTTCTGACATCTAATAGATCTTGAATTTCAGATAATGTGTAGCCCTTTATAAAAGCTCCCTTTCTAGGAATTCTTTCAATTAAGCCTTCCGTTGCAAGAAGATAAATCGCTTCTCGAACTGGAGATCGGCTAGTATTAAACATCTCAGCGTAAACACTTTCCACAATCTTGTCTCCTGGCTTTAACTCAGCTTTTAATATTTGCTCCATTATTTTTTCAGCAATTTTTCTCGACAAAGCATTATCTAATGGATAGTTGAAATATTCCATCAAAACACATCCTCAAGTTATTTTCGACTCTATTATAGTCGACTGTGTACATAAATCATAAAACAATAGAATTTAAATTTCAATCGTATTTTCAGCTTTTTTCTGTTTTATACGAAAATTTTAGTTGATTTATATTTTTTATTAATTTATGATGTTTTCAGAATACAGTCGACTGAATATTCTCTGAATTAGAGATTTGACAAAGGGGTGTTAGAATATGGTGATTTATGGTGTTGCTATTTTAGCAGGATGTTTTCTTGTTGGTACAGTAGTCGGGGAATTCATTGGAGCTATAATGGGAGTAGATTCAAATGTTGGCGGCGTGGGAATTGCTATGTTGCTTTTAATTATTGTGGTCGATAAGCTTATAAAGGCTGGAAAAATAAGCAAACCCGCACTAGACGGTTTAAGTTTTTGGAACCAAATGTATATTCCAGTAGTAATAGCAATGGCTGCAAGTCAGAATGTATTAGGCGCATTGACCGGGGGACCGTTAGCTATTATTGCCGGAATTGCAGTAGTTATCATTAGTTTAGCATGTGTACCTCTGATTAGTGGAAAGCAAAAGGAAGCTGCTATCACGAGTCCTACTATTGGAGGTGAAGCGGATGCTTGATATTATTTTAGGTGTATTTACTGATAATGGATTAGTAATGGCTTTTCTAGTTATAGGTATCACAATGTGGCTAGCCTATTTAATCTCTAACAAGTTAACAAAGGGAAGAATACATGGATCTGCAATAGCCATTGTTCTCGGACTAGTTTTAGCATATATCGGTGGAGTTGCAACTGATGGTTCGAAAGGTCTTTCCGATGTTAGTTTTCTTGCAGGTGTAGGATTTTTGGGCGGCAGTATGCTACGAGATTTTGCAATTGTTGCTACTTCTTTCGGAGCAAATTTTGATGAAATTAAAAAGGCCGGTTTCCGCGGAATCATTTCGTTATTTGTTGGGGTTCTACTCTCATTTGTTGTTGGCGTAATTTTTGCCTTCATGTTTGGATATACTGACCCTGTAGATATGACAACAATAGGTGCAGGAACAGTTACTTATATTGTGGGACCAGTTACAGGCGCCGCCTTGGGAGCTAGTTCTGAAATAATTGCAATTAGTATTGCTGCTGGCTTAGTTAAGTCTGTATTAGTAATGATTAGCACGCCATTTGTAGCAAAGTATATAGGTTTAAATAATCCTATGTCCGCTATGGTATTTGGCGGTTTAATGGGGACAACTTCTGGTGTTACAGGTGGATTAGCTGCAACCGATCCTAAATTAGTTCCCTACGGTGCGGTTACAGCTACTTTCTATACAGGCTTAGGCTGTTTATTAGCCCCTACCATTTTGTTCTTAATTACAGATATGATTTTCTAAACTCTAAAAATCTAGACCGTCAAACTCGCTGACGGTCTTTTATCATTATTTTAATAGTGTTTAAAGTGCTTTCCATTGTAACTAATTACACCTTATTCAAAATATACTCCATCATCATCTCTGGTTCATCGGTAAATATCGCATCTACCCCAATTTTCAACAAAACATCTGCATACTTTATTTCATTTACAGTATATACACGAACTAGAGAATCCTTTAAAATAGCTTCTTGTACTGGCTGGCGAACAGCAGAAGGTAAAGAAACGTGTAATGCTTTAGCAGGTATAATCTTCTGATATTCATTTAGATTTAGTACTACATTTGCAAACAATGCAGCATTTTCAACATCTGGAGCAAGCTTCGCAACACGTTGCACCATTTCATGATCAAAGGATGATATGATTACTTGGTCCATCATTCCAAAAGACTCTACTTCTTGTAAAACAAGTTTTTCTAAACCTTCATAAGCAAAAATATCAGATTTTAACTCAATATTAATACGTTGATTAGTATGACAAAAAACAGCTAAAACTTCAGACAAAGTTGGAATTACTTCTCCAGTATACTCTTTACTAAACCAAGAACCATAATCATACCTTCGAAGTTCTTCAAGGGTCATATCCTTCACAAATCCTATTCCATTTGACGTACGGTCTATTGACTCATCATGTATTACAACAACTTGGTGATCCTTGGTTAAATGAACATCAAATTCTACTCCATAAATGGGTAATTTAGCAGCTGCTCGAAATGCAGCTAGCGTATTCTCTGGATACTTTGCAGAGTAACCTCGATGAGCAATTATTTTCAAATTGTTCTCTCCCTCTTCATTTTACTAGTAAGTTAAATTATATACTTTAAATAACATATACTTAGAATAAAACAAGTATTGCCCATTTTTTAGTTATTTACAAAATCATTAATTTAACTTAACAAACTGTAAATAAAAGAGATAGGTCCTACTTAAAAAGCCTATCGAGTTCTCTTTCAATTAAAGCCTGAATCCTATCCTTTCCGATTTTAACCAAGCCCATTAAAATATGTAATGCAAGACCGTCAATTAAGGCATGCAAATGAATAATCTCTTCTTCTATGTGAAGATCTTCCTTTAAAAATCCTCCTTCGTTTAATTTATTTATCATCAAGGAAATTCCCTGATAAACGGGATCATCTTTTAACTCTTTCTTTCGTAATTTGTAAGAAGTGTACTCCAACCATACTTGCATCTCAATTACACGTTCACCTGATGGGACAAGTTCCATTAGCATGTTTGTTGCAATTTGTTTTGGTGGCAGTGGATTTTTTGTATGTTCCATAATTCGTTCTATAACTTGTTCTTCTACAAGTTGCATTGCAAACTCAAGCAGTTCTTCTTGTGTATTGAAATAATGGCGAACTGCACCAAGAGATAAATTCGCCTCCTTTGCAATGGAACGTACAGATGCTCCCTCTAGCCCGTCCCGAGCGATGACATTCCATGTAGCTTTTGCAATTAACGCTTTTCTTTCTTCATGATCAACTATTTTTGGCATGGTTTTATTATAACTCAATTATTTAAATAATACACTTGTATTATTTAAAACCTCATGCTAGTATTTAATACAAGTGTACTAAATAAAAATAAAGAGAGGCATAATGACAATGGTAAAATGGATAATTGCAGCCGAAATTGCTTTTTGGGTAGTGATTATTGCAGGTCTATTTGCACGCTATGTGTTGAAATCGAAGAAAATTAGTATTCTATTATTCTTATTAACACCGCTTATTGACTTAGCGCTAATTATGCTGACAGTAGTTGATTTACGAAACGGTGCAACAGCTACTATCGCACATGGAATATCAGTTATTTATATAGGTGTTTCAATAGCTTATGGAAAATCAATGATTGACTGGGCAGACCATAAATTCCAATCATGGTTCCTTAAGAAACCTTCTTCTAAAAAAATACTTGTAGGTTTGGAGAAGGGCATTTATGAATTGAAGATGTTGGCAAGACATGTTTTTTCTTATTTAATCGGGAGTGCCATCTTCTGGCTTATTATTAACTATGTTGGCAGCAATGGAACTGATGCCATCATTGGTGTTTGGAAAACATGGTCGGTTGTTTTAATCATTGACGGTATAATAAGTCTATCTTATCTTGTTTTTCCTAAAAGAACTGAGTCAAAATAATGCTATATAATAAGGCGGATGCTATTCACTTATTTATGAATAACACCGCCTTTTAATTTTACTTTAGCACCCTCACCCGGCAGCCCCTTTACATTTCGTTCAAACATCCCTGCATATCATTCAACTATTTACATTGACTTTGCCATAACAATTTCAACTCACCAATGGACAAAACTTCACTTCATAAGGGAAATTTAGTAAGATTAAAACTATCTTTTATACGTCAATTCGTATTGATTTGTACGATGCTGTCTAACTCAAGCGATGGGAGGATAGATTTCAAATGGACGAGGCAAATCAAAGCTACTTGCATCCCGACTTCCAGAAAGAAGTGGAAAGATTACAATTTACAAAACAATATATGGATGAAATACTTGAAGCTTCTCAACGTGATTTAAGAGCAGTGCAAGAAAAAATCAAAGAATCTATGGCAAACCTTGAATATATTGATTCAAGTGATAGTTATATCAATATATTAACTAACTCCAGATTTTTTGAATTGGCATTAAATCAAAAGGAAAGTCTTGAAGCAGTAAAGAAAAAACCTTATTTTGCCAGGATTCATTTTCAACGTAAAGGTGAAGCAGAGGAACTTTTGTATATTGGCAAGACCTCTTTATTTCACAACGAAACATTTGAGCCCATTATTGTCGACTGGCGTTCCCCTGTCGCAAATGTTTACTATGATGGACGGCTTGGAGAAATAACGTATCAGGTACGAGATGAAGAATATTCTGGCCATTTATTTTCCAAACGGCAATATAAAATTGAAGATGGTCAGCTACTAAGCTTTCAAGATGTAGACTTAACAACAAATGATGAATTACTTCAAGATGCACTTTCTGGCAAGGCTGATGTTCGATTAACGGAAATTGTGGCTACTATTCAAAAAGAACAAAATGAAATTATTCGAGCACACCTGCGTCAGCCAATCTTAGTCCAAGGTGCTGCTGGCAGCGGAAAAACGACCATTGCTCTTCACAGAATTTCTTACTTTCTTTATACAATGGGTGAACACTTTAACCCTGAGCAGCTCATGATTTTAGCTCCGAACAAACTATTTATTGATTATATTGGAGATGTGTTGCCAGAACTTGGTGTCGAGCATATATGTCAAACTACTTATTCGGAGTATGTCCAAAAAGCGACGGGTATTAAATTAAAGCTTCAAAATCCAAATGAGCAATTAGAAGAGCTTGTGGAAGGAGCAATCGATGCCCTGCCCTCCTTTAATATTTCTAAAATTAAAGGCTCGCTGCTTTACCGTGATATTTTAGATCGTTATATTAAATTGCACGAGCAAAATTTAGCTAGTTTATTTGACGAAGATGTGTATATTGAAAAATACCGAATAATGCGAGGAAGCCATTTAAAAAAGCTTTTCTTAACTGAATTTGCCTATATGCCAATTGAAAAACGGCTTGAACGGATAAAGAAGGTTGTTCAAACAGAGGTAAAAAGAAAGTCAAAAGCAGTTCTCTCTACATTAAACGCACGATATGAAGAAATGATAGGGAAAGCGTTAAGTGGGCTTCGAGATCCAGAAAAACGACGTCAAACAGTAACAAAATTTATAGATGAACGCGACGAACGTATTCCAAAAATAAAAGAACAATCTAAATCTGCTGCAACAGCTTATATGCGCCGTTTTGAAAAAGTAAAAATTAAGCCTATGTATCGAAAATTAGTAACAGATCGCCTGCTTTTAAGAGAACTTGCTCCGGAATGGACATTTGAAGAGCAAGAAAAATTTATTCGAGCCCATGCAAAGGAACAATGGGTATTAGAAGATTTAGCTGCACTTTATTATTTACATGCGAAAATTAAAGGTATTGCTGATCAATTTAAAATGCGTGTTGTTTTTATCGATGAAGTGCAAGATTATAGCTTATTCCAGCTTGCTGCATTAAAAGCAGGACTAGAAACAGATATGTTTACAATGGTTGGCGATTTGGCCCAAGGAATTCATAGCTACCGCTCTTTAACAGAATGGTCTCCAGTTCTTGAGTTATTTCCGCGCGCTAATTATTTCACTTTGCAAAAAAGCTATCGAACAACAATCGAAATTATGGAAATCGCCAACAAAATTTTAGCAAAGATGGATGAGGATCTACCATTGGTGGAACCAGTTGTTCGTCATGGGAATAATCCTACTTTTATTAAATGCAATGAATTTAATGTTGAAAGAATTCAAACCATTTACAATCGGATAAAGCAAAACGGTCACAAATCCATTGCCCTTATTTGTAAAACAACAAAAGAAGCTACAGACTATACAAAATTATTAACTAACTCTGGGATAGATGCTCAAATGCTATCTGAAGAATCCGAGCTAAAAGGTTCCAGTCTTCTCGTAGTACCAAGTCATTTGGCAAAAGGATTGGAGTTTGATGCTGTTATTTTAGCTGCTTTTGACATCCCCTACTTTGATACAAGGATCGATCGAAAATTGCTATATGTAGCCTTAACTCGAGCTATGCACGAGTTGTATCTAGTTGGACCTAATGAGGATGTATTTTTACTCGATAGTGTATTAAAGATGTCGGAAAACAGCTAACTTTAGAAAACAATAAAGCTGCTCTGGCTATTTAAAACAGCACAGAACAGCTTTATTTTCTAGGTGGAATGCGTATAAAACCACGTTTCTTTTCAATTTTACTTGCAGCGATTTTTCTAATGGCTCGCCACAGTGATTCCTTCGCTTTAACTTTAAATTCTTTTGATTGTGGCAACGCGGGTATTCTCATACAATCACTCCTTTTATTTTAGTATATTAAAATAAAGGAAATTTATTCTTTAGGCATTAAAGGAAATATTGCAATCTCCTTATACTTAGGTGAACTTTCAACGTGCGATTCATAAAGAGCGATTTCACTAACAGTAAATGAAAATAGTTTTCCCTCATTTGTTCTTATTAAAGTTAGATTATCTTGGTGAAAAGGTTGTTCACTTTTCCATTTTCTTGCAAGTGTAATATGTGGCCGAAATGGCTTTTTATCTAATTCAAAGCCCATTTTTACACAGCTTTCATAGACTTTCTTTTGTAATTCCATTAATACTTCGGATTTCTGAACATCAGTCCAAAATATTCGTGGACTCTTCGCCGCACCAAATGTACCAATTTCGTTTAAAGTCAGTGTAAAGGAATTTTCCCCAGCTAAAACTTCTTTGATTTTCTCAATTGAATTTTTGAGCATGGACTCTTCTACAAACCCTAAAAATGCAAGTGTAATATGATAATCTTCAGGATGAACCCATTTTTTAAATGGGAAAGCTTCTTTATTGATTTCAACCCACTCATTAAGAAAAGATTTCACTTCACCCGGTAATTTTACTGCAAAGAAATAATGATTTTTTAGCGCCATTTCCCCATCCCCCTAAACTTTATTTAAAGTTAAATTCTTTATTCTGCTGTTACTTTTATTATGATTCGCATTTGAAGTGATATTATCCATCAATCAATTTTAACCCAATAACTGAAATTAAAATGATTGAAATAAACAATATTCTTTTCCAGTCCTTTGACTCGCCATAAAAAATCATGCCAATAAATGTACCGCCTACTACGCCAATTCCTGTCCAAATAGCGTAGGCTGTTCCCATTGATATAAAATTCATAGAATATTGAAGAAGAAATAGGCTTGCACAAAAACTAAGAATTAAAAGTACAAACGGTTTCCAGTTTCGGCTAATACTTAACTGGTTCATCATCGCAACCCCAAATGTTTCAAATATTCCTGCTGTAATTAAAGCAACCCACTCCACTAATGTTCAGCCCCTTTATCATCTACATTATCTGTAACTAACTTTAGTCCAATAACTCCAACTAACAACAATACAATTAATAAAATTTTAATAAGATTAAATTGTTCGCCAAAAAATAAAATTTCTGAAATAACCGCACCTGCTGTACCTAGCCCAACAAAGACGGCATAAACTGTACCAGTTGGTAATTGTTGTGTTGCTGTAATTAAAAAATAGTTGCAGATAACAATTGCAATGATTGTGCCTGCCCATGACCAGAAGTCAAATGCATTAGCTAATCCAATAACCCAAAACACTTCAAATAATGCTGCTAAAAATACCTTCAACCAGTGTTTATTCATTTAAACTTGATCCTCCTCTATTACAACAATAAAAGCGCACGCGCTCTGCATCTATCACTATTGCTTTCGATGCAGAATAAATTTGCTTAGCCCCAAGTCGGTGAAAACGCCACATCGTGTGGCATCACCGACATGACTCACATCGTGTGAGCCCCAAGCGTTGGCCGACAAAAATGCCACATCGCATGTCTTGTCTGCACTTGCACATCCCTGAGGAGGGCCCGAAGCTCGAAGCTTTTCCAGCTTTCGACCGAGGGGCAGACCGCGACCTCAAGGGGCTGGTGGCTTGCGCTAGACATTTTATTCATAAATCAAATTTAATAATTTCCTTACGAATAAAAAAAACCTAAGAGATTACATGAATCTCCCAGGCTTTTATCCTTCCGTGGCACGGTCATACTGCTTATTTATAGTATCCCTTAAGTTAAATAAAAAATGCAGAAATTATTGCCGTGAGTTTTCTCTCGGACCAGACCTATTAAATAGCGGAACCCTAGAAAACATTTACTAATCAATTGTCTTGTATTATGTCACAACTAAATAAAATGTTCAAGCTGAGTTTGCTATTTTTTGCGTAACGCTAGTAATATCAACGATTCAGTTAACTCCATCTACTTTGTAAAACAGAGAAGGTAATATTATTATAGCCCTGAAATAGAGGGGTATATTTTGAATGCGCAAAGATAAATGATATATTTTTAGAAACAACAGTTGCTTTTAACGAGTACATAATCATACTTTTTTCTTGAATATTAAAACGCTATACAAGGAGGCGTGAAATGGCAAAGGATAATCAAAGTGATTTTGAACCGATTAGCGAAGAAGAATTAATCGAGCTAGTACTCGAAGAGCAAAAAAAGGCATTAGAAAAGGAACGTCAAGAACGGTTAATGGGTGTCAAACCGACTAAGAAGAAAATGCGTCAATCCACTCGCCTGGTTGCTTGGATAATGGCTGGCATGCTAATGTTTAGTACATTTGCAGTAATTTTTGAAATATACTCGATTCCAGCTATAGAGTTTTTAAAAACATCTGCTTCTCTTTCTGGACAAGATGATATTAAAGCATACAAAAAGGCAGTTGTTGAAGTAAAAACTAATAGTGGCAAAGGAACAGGTTTTACTATATCAAGTGATGGATACATAATAACGAATGAACATGTAATTGAGGATGCCCTTACTGTAACTATTACCTTTCCTGATGATGGAATATTTAAAGGAGAAGTAGTAAAAAGTTTTCCTGACATTGATTTAGCTATCCTAAAGGTTGAGGGAGAAGATCTCCCTTATTTAGAATTAGCTGATTCATACGAACCCACAAAAAATGAAGCCATTTATTTTATTGGCAATCCACTTTATTTTTCTGGAATTGCAAATGAGGGTGAGATTATAGATTATACATTGCTGTCTGACTGGGAAGAACAAGTTATTATGTTAGACGCCCCAGTTTATCGAGGAAATAGTGGAAGCCCTGTTATTAACGATGAAGGAAAAGTTATTGGTATTATTTTTGCCACAATAAAAGACAATCAATATGGGCATGTCGGTTTATTTGTACCTATTAATTTATTACAGCAACAGCTCGACTTCCTAAAATAAAGGGCTACTTATCAAGTTAATTGAAACACCATATATAACTAAAATATGGAGACATTATTTTTTTGGCCTCTAAGTTTTCGCGATATTTATACTAAATCACCTACACCTATAAGATGAAGGTGATTTTTTATTTCATACGAAAATACAAGTAAATTTATTTATTATAAATAAACAATCATGAGTTTTTTACACCCAACCCTGGCATGAAAATAAGTACCTTCGGTTCATAATGGTAATGACACAAACAGGATGTAAGACGTGGCTTTTTTTGGTGGCTTTGACCCTGTAAAATAAACTGTTTGAGTGAATTTGGTGTTCAACCCTTTGTTAGCTCCACTTGATAGTAGGATGACTACGTACAGAAAAATGCTTATCTTCAAATTCACTCACTGTTTGTGATCTTAATGAATCGGAGTGATTTCATGGAAGTATTTATTGAGAAGTGTGCAGGTTTAGACGTACATTCAGAAACGATTGTAGCTTGTGTTATTAAAGGTAATCATGAAGACGAAATGTATATAGAGACCGAAACATTTCCAACACTCACAAAAGATTTATTTAGGCTTTTAAAATGGTTAGAGGGACATGAAGTTACACATATTGCAATGGAAAGTACGGGTGTGTATTGGAAACCTGTATTTAACATCTTAGAAGATTTCTTTGATATCACGTTAGCTAATGCCCAGCGAATTAAAAATGTACCCGGAAGAAAAACAGATGTTTCAGATGCAGAATGGATAGCGAAGTTATTACGTCATGGTTTGATAGAAAAGAGCTTTGTTCCCCCTGTAAATATTCGTGAACTCCGAGATTTAACGAGACTACGTAAAAAGTGGATTAGTCATTTAGTTTCAGAGAAAAATCGAATCCAAAAGGTATTAGAATGTTCAAATGTCAAACTAAGTACAGTAATCTCGGATGTATTTGGTGTATCAGGTCGAAAACTATTAAATCGATTAATTGAACAAGGCTATGTCGACGAAACGGATGTAGAAAAAGATATTCATGGGAAGTTGATTCCGAAAAAGCAATGGATTACAGATTCCTTATTTGGAACAATAAATGAGCATCAAATCTTCTTGATTCGTCAGTCCTGGCAACATATTCAATACTTAGAAACCTTAATTTCAGAAATCGAAGAACGGGTGGATCAACTACTTCAAAATTATCAAGAAGAACTACAGTTGTTAATTACCATACCAGGAATAAGTAAAGATACTGCAGCTGTAATTATTGCAGAAATAGGAGTAGAAATGGAACAGTTCCCGACATCTCAACATCTTGCATCATGGGCAGGAGTTTCACCAGGGAATCACGAAAGTGCTGGGAAAAGGAAGAGTACACGTACAGTGAAAGGAAATCCTCATATAAAATCCGCTATGTGTGAAGCAGCGTGGGCTGTTTCAAGAAGTCGAAATCGATGGCTGGCAAACAAATATTGGTCATTAGCAGCACGAAGAGGAAAGAAAAAAGCACTCGTTGCGATCTCGCATCGAATGCTTCGGGTTATTTACTCCATGTTATTAAACAAGGAGCCTTATAAAGAACCCCAAATGTCATAACTTAACCAAAACCAAAAAGTAATATACAAAGTTACCCCACAACAGGTAGCTCTGCTTTCTTATTGGCTTTTTTCGGTCAATTTAAGAATAAACATATTTGATTAATAGTATTCAAAGACCGAAGGGATTAATTATTTTCACAGAAAAAAGGCTTCGCCATTACGAAACCCAAATGTATGTAATCCTTCTATCTTTTAATCATAATAACGATTGTCCACATAATTGCTGAATACTGAATGGATTCTATTACCGAACCATCATATAGAATAAAAAATGACGCTAGAAAGATGCAAATGTATAAAAAAATTGCTTGGATGAATTTCAATTTCTCAACTCCAATTAATATCTATTTTTAAAAAGCAAACTTTAATCATTACATCTTATTATCCAACTTACTAGATTATGAAATTTATTCTTTGTACAAACTTATCGCAAATAAAAACACTAGAAAGGAAAAGTATCCTTCTAGTGTTTTTAATCTAATTACATTAATTCCTTTGCAAGCAATCGATATACATTTAATCGAACTTCTTGTGAATGTGGTATCGTGCAAATCATCGCTTCATCAAAGCCATATGTTTCTTGTTCAGCTAAAAGCCTTTCAGCTACTTCCTTAGCTGAGCCAACGAAATGTTGATTTCTACTTTCTTCAATCCACATACGATCCATTTCAGTTAAAGGATAGTCCTTTGCTTCTTCTGGAGTTAATCTAGGTTGATCAATTTGCCCTCTCATAAATAAAAGACGTGCTATATCAGCAGGTTTCCCTTCGTACTCTGCTTCTTCTCTTGTATCTGCTACCGTTACAAAATATGAAACAATAATTTCAGATTTTTCCATAAAAGCAGATGGAACAAAATTCTCTCGGTATGCATCAAATACTCTTTTATTCATATTGCCATTAAAGAATTGAGCGTAAGAATATCCTAACCCCATACGCCCAGCCTGGATGGCACTGTTTCCACTTGACCCTAGCAGCCAACTCTGAGGCAATACAATATTGGAAGGTGATGCAATTACTCTGTTATAGTATGGAATTTGAGGTGCCTCATCATTTATTAAATGTAATGCCGCTTCTAATTTCCCGTATAAATTATTTACATCTGGCTGTCGACCTTCAGACAAAGCAAAAATAGATAGATTATCGCCACCGGGAGCTCTCCCTGCCCCAAAGTCAATCCGTCCAGGAGCTAATGCACTTAATGTTTTAAACACTTCTGCAATTTTATACGGTGAATAGTGCATTATCATAGTGCCACCTGTTCCAACACGAATACGGCTAGTTTTCGCAGCAATATATGCTGCTGTAATTTCAGGAGCTGAGCTTGCAAACCCTTTTGTATTATGATGCTCCGCCATCCAAATACGTTCATACCCTAGTTCTTCTGCTAAAATTGCCAATTCTACAGCTTTTATTAGGGCATCTGGCGCAGTATTTCCCTTTGTAATCGGTGCTTGATCCAATACGCTTAGCTTCATTTATGCATGGCTCCCTTCAAAATTAGTATTACCAGTTTAGTTTTACCCAACAGCATCTAAATGCATTGACTGAATTTCATTGTAACGAAATTAATGGTTTAAAATCTATTTACTTGCTCTATGAAATTGTCGACTACTTCCTTGTCTTAAAGCAGGTGCTATAATTTTAATGACTAAAAACGACACTCTCACATTATTTCTATAATTTTATCGTAAACTGGATTGATAAAAAATTCGTCATTGATGTTTATTACATTTGCTCTTGATTGACCATTTTAAAATAAGAAGCTTTAGTTTTATTATCTTAATAAAAAAGTTAATTCTCTCTTTTATTCGACACCTTTATATTTCACAATAGTTAAATTGTAAATGTGATTGACAAAAAACTTCCATTTTCCCTAATATAAAAAAGTGTAAATATATTATTTATTCTAGCAAAATCTCCAATTTAAATTATAGTCATATACTAGTAAAATTAATTCCCTTAATCGACATCATCATTTTCTTACGATATTTTTACCGTAAATAAGGTTGACAAAACTTCCGACCTTATATAGCTTAATATCCTTGTTAATAACCCACTTTTAATCTCACTACTATAAATAATTGTTTATAAGAAAAACGTTTTATTAATCACAACAAACGACAACATTATTTGTTGCAAACCATCCAAATGTCAACGTAATTGACAAAAATTCTAACACTCCAATTTGTTGTTTCAACCTTTAACGACCTTTCAAAATCTTTTCTACTGCATTATTCTTATAAATTAGAATACTTTTTTCATACTTCCATATCCCGACACTTTTAATGATGAAATTATTTATATTACAATCTCAATTATTTTATTTTTTGGAATAAGATGTATAAAATTAAATTAGTATTCCTATTTTCATTACAGTAGACTTTAACAAGACACGGCTGAATAATAAACTTACAAGATTAACTTGATGAAATAAAAACTTTGGAAAGAAGGTAGTTATTTATGTCAAACAAAGTTCAGCTTGGAAAATCAGAATTATATGTAAATCCTATTGGCTTAGGAGCAAATGCTGTAGGTGGACATAACCTATACCCCAATTTGGATGAAGAAGTAGGTAAAGATTTAGTTCGTACTGCCATTAATAATGGAATTAACTTTATTGATACTGCTTTTAGTTATGGGCCTGAACGCTCAGAAGAATTAATTGCCGAAGTGGTAAAAGAAAGTGGAAAGCGCAATGAGCTTGTTATCGCAACTAAAGTAGCTCAAAAATTTATTGATGGTAAAACGATTTTTGATAATTCACCATCCTTCCTACGTAATGAAGTTGAAAAAAGCCTAAAACGCCTTCAAACTGATTATATTGATTTACTATATATCCACTACCCAGATGAAGAAACACCAAAGGATGAAGCAGTGGGTGCGTTAAAACAATTAAAAGACGAAGGTAAGATCCGTGCAATTGGCGTATCTAATTTCTCACCAGAACAACTAAAGGAAGCTAACAAAGATGGCTATGTTGATGTAGTACAAGGCGAATATAATTTATTTAGCCGTTCAGCTGAAATCAACTATTTCCCTTATACAACTGAAAAACAAATTGCGTTTATTCCATATTTCCCATTAGCTTCTGGTCTTCTTACTGGCAAATATACAAAGGAATCTACTTTTAACGATTTACGTAATAAACTCTCTTACTTCCAAGAAGATGTATATACTCAAAATCTTGAAAAAGTAGAAAAACTACGTAGTATTGCCAATAATAAAGGAGTAGAAGTATCACATATTGTTCTAGCATGGTACTTAACTCAGGAAGCAATTACGGCAGTAATACCTGGAGCAAAAAATTCAGACCAAGTGCTTAATAACTTAAAAACACTGGATGTTCGTTTAAATAACGATGAAATTAAAACGATTGATCAGATATTCAAAGCTTAATCATTATAAACAGTGCCCCACTAAGAAATTTCTTAGTGGGGCACTGTTTCTTATTCTAAGTTAGAGTGTAGGTAAAACTACAAATAAGAAGTATACCGCAACTCCTAAGAAGAGAAGAACACCAATAATCGTTGTAACTACTCCAGTTACTTTAACCCATCTTTTGTTTGTAACGTTGCTTACTAAAAACTCTGCTAAACCTAAGGTCATTAAAGCAATGGAGAGTGTTAATAATCCAAGTAACAACATTGTTTACTCACCTCCTCCCATTCTCACATTATGTAAATAGAAAAAAGGAGTGTAAGGAAAGAGACCAGAAAAAATAGAAAAATTTATTATCAATGCTCACTAATCAATAACTGCCACACAGAAGTTGATACTTTTTATTCTATTAATTATTGGTTTCAAGCATTAGGAAGCTCGTTTATTTTCAATAGATTAAAAATGAATAAAAAGGCTGTACTATAAAGGCCTTAGCCTTATTAGTACAACCTTTTAGATTTAATCAAGTGGTTCTAATCGACGTTCAATTTCTACTCTTCGTTCTTCTAAAAAAGGAGGCAGATCCAGCGTTTCACCTAATGTTTCTATATCCGCATCTACTGTAAAGCCAGGTGCATCAGTTGCAATTTCAAATAAGATTCCATTAGACTCTCGGAAATAGAGACTTTTAAAATAAAAGCGATCCACAATCCCTGAAGAATGAAATCCCCTTTCCTTTATCTTTTCATTCCAGTAGTTTAATTCTTCATCATCTTTGGCGCGTAACGCTAGATGATGTATACTTCCGCGACCTGGTCTTTCACTTGGTCCATCCATTTCTTTTACAAGTATTTCGCCAAAGCCTTGTCCTTTAATTGATTGAAAAACTATATGTTCTGCTGAACGTTCCTTTACAACAAACTCGAGAACTTCAGTTAATGTTTTCTCTAATTTACTAGAATTCTTTACCGTTATTTCAATAGTGCCCATCCCTAAGATTTGATGTTCACTCGGTACGTTGGAATTAGTCCAAGAAGTCCAAAATTCTGGAATCACTTCCCCATTGTTGTTCAGTAAAATTAATCGCAGACCTTCTGGATCTTCAAACGGAAGCGCCTCTCTTCCTGCATATCTTATAATTTCATCATGTTTTACATTTAGTTCTTCAAAACGATTTTTCCAATAAAGCATGCTTTCTTTAGAAGAAACTAAAAGCCCGATTTGAGTAATCGCATTCGTTCCACGATATGTTCTCCCAACCATCGGAATTTCAAAAAATGTTAAACCTGTCCCTGGACTTCCTGCTAAATCACCGAAAAATAAGTGATACATAGATGGATCATCTTGATTTACCGACTTCTTTACTCTGCGTAATCCTAGTATATTCTTATAGAATTCATCATTTTTCTTTGCATTTTTTGTAATCATCGATATATGGTGATGGCCTAATATTTTTCTCATCTTAATTCCACCTCTCTATCACCTACTATTGTTGCAATCATTATATCTCGAATTCGAGATAATTTCAAATATAAAAACAAAAGGATGGATAATCTATTTGAAGCCCTCCATTTAACTAGTATGATTTTTAACACAAATATCCAATTCTTTTAAGTTTTTTCTTTGATTAATTAGTTGTAGCTCTTTTCAATAGTAAAAAAGCATGACCATAATTAAAATGGCCATGCACAATTTTAAAATATATAACTAATTAATAATCCAACAGATAGCAATAGCGAAAATAATGTATTTGTAATTGCTGTAGACTTCATTGCAATTCTCATATATTGAGGCTCCACTTCACCTCTTTTGAAACCTTGAATTGCGGATATTGGTTTTTTTACACTTAGCAATACAAGCAACACCCAAAAACTAATCGGCGTTACAAAAACAAGCACTACTATCCATAAATAAGAAACTATAAAGGCAATAGCTAATGCAATTACTGCTTTCTCTCGTCCTAGAAGAATTGGAAGTGTTTTTCTTCCACCTTTCGTATCTTCCTCAATATCACGAATATTATTTGACATATTAATAGCACCAACTAATATCCCAACTGGTATTGAAAGCAGTATTGATAATAATGTAACTGTATTTGTTTGAATAAAGGTAGAAATTAATACAAAGCCTGTCCCCATTAATGCCCCTGAGAATAACTCGCCAAAAGGTGTATACGCAATTGGAATTGGACCACCTGTATATAAATAACCAACAGCCATACCGAATAATCCTATTACCACCAACCACCAGCTGCTATTCATACAGATATATACACCGATAAACGCAGCAATTACGTATAAAAGACCTGCAACAGTCAACACGTTTTTAGGTTTTAATCCGTGGCGGACAATCCCGCCTCCTATACCAACAGACTCAGCAGTATCCAGTCCGCGCTTAAAATCATAATATTCATTAAATAAATTCGTCGCGATTTGTAAACATAAACAAGCTAACATCATCGCAATAAATAATAGCCAGTTAATCTGAGTTTCATAAAGTGCTATTACAGTTCCTAAAATAACAGGCGCAAACGTCGCTGTTAATGTATGTGGCCGAGTCATTTTCCACATTAATTTTGCGGAACTCATTTGTTTTTGATTTTCCATGAATCTGTTCAACTTCCCTACTATTATAAGTTTTAAATGGTTTCGTTTTTACTCACATTCAATTATTATATCAAATTTATTAAGAAAAGCGGAAGGGCCTTGCTTAGTTCTGATGCCTTATACAGCATACTTAAGGAATGCACCTTTCTTCTTAATCTAAAAAACCCACAAATCCTTTAAGATTTGTGGGTTCCATTATCTATTCACCACTATAAACAAAATAATCAACCTGCATCGACTTTATAAATCCAGCTTTTTCATAAACTGCAAGCGCTTTTTCATTGTCAATTTCAACATCAAGCATTACAACTTTTTCACCATTTCTTAAAGCAAAATCTTTAACCCAATTTAACAAGGCCGTTCCAACACCTAACCCTTGTTTAGATGGATGAACTGCTAATGCGGTAATCCATTGTACTTTCCCTTCTTTTGCAGAAGTAACTGTTCCGGCTACTTCATCATTAAGCATTGCAACCCATAAAACTCTATCATCTGTCGTAGTATTATATGAGATTAACTCTATCGCTTCTTCTCTTAAATCACCGAAAGCTTCACAAAAAATTTCAATTAAACAATCTTTATCTGATGCTTCCATATAAGGTCGAATATAAATATGGTCGTTCAGCTTCATTTCTTCTGATTTTGCTTCAAATGTTGCTTCTGAAAAGCTATATGAATATCCGTATTTTTCAATGAATTTTCTTCTGGCCTTATCATTTTCTATTACTAGCGCTAGTTCTCCTTCCGCACCTCGTTTATGCAGGCCATCACCTAACACCTTTAACAGTGCCTCATCAATGCCAATTTGGCGATACATTGGCGATACTAATATAGACCATTCATATGTATTCAATCCCATTTGGTCTGTAGCACTTGCAACTCCGACAAGCTGATTTTGTTCTTCATCGTAGGCAAGAACAAAAAAACCTCTTATATTTGTACTCATTGATTCATATAAATTTAAAACTGAACTGTAATTGTATTTATCTGCTATAAAAGCATCCTCACATAACTTTTTAATTTCTTTAAATGTCTCTTCATCAATTGGAAAGGATGCAGTCATGATTGAAAAATTCATTTAGGTTAATCTCCGATTCTGATAAATGTTTTCTTCATTTTAGTAAAACTAATATGCTGTATCAAGATATAGTCGGTAATTTCATATAATTACCTAGCTATAAAATGCCAGATTGTTTTAGCATATTAGCATAAATGCCATCTTGTTCCAGCAGTTGCCGCTGAGTACCGGCCTCAACAAGTTTACCTTCCTTCATCACAAAAACAACATCTGCATTACGAACAGTATTTAAACGATGAGCAATAACAAAACTTGTTCGCCCTTCCATCAATGCATCTAACGCCTGCTGTATCTTTTCTTCTGTTACTGTGTCGATGCTGCTTGTTGCTTCATCCAATAATAAAATAACTGGATCAGCCACAAATGCTCGTGCAATAGATAATAATTGCTTTTGGCCTTGAGAAAGTTCACTTCCATCTGAGGTTAAAATCGTATTATAGCCATTTGGAAGCTTCATTATAAAACTATGGGCGTTTGCTTTTTTTGCAGCCTCTTCTATTTCTTCATTGGTAGCATTGAGTCTGCCATAGCGAATATTTTCGTATACACTCGATTCAAAAAGGAACGAGTCTTGTAAAACGAACGCAATTTGACTGCGCAGCGTCTTTCTTTTTAAGTCACGCACGTTTAAACCATCAAATAATATTTCACCATGTTGTACATCGTAAAATCTAGAAATCAATTGCATTATCGTCGTTTTTCCTGCTCCAGTTGCTCCAACTAAAGCAGCCGTTTGCCCAGGTAATACGTGAAAACTTACATCCTTTAATGTATAAGCCTGTTCCTCTAATTCATATTTAAAAGAAACATTGCGAAATTCCACTTCTCCTAGCAGCTTATGAGTTTCTTTCACTCTGCCATTATCTTCTTCTACTGGTTCATCCATAATTGAAAACACGCGCTCCGCACCTGCTATTGCGGATAAGACCGTATTCATTTGGTTTGCCAAATCATTCAGCGGACGTGTAAATTGACGAGAGTACTCCGTAAATATAATGATTGTACCAATTGAGGCTAATCCTTTATAAGCTAATAAGCCACCGATGCCCGCAACTATTGCAAAGCTTATATTATTTAAAAAGTTCATAACCTTTGGGATATACCCAGAATAAGTTAAAGCCCAAAATCCTGTTCTACGTAAATTGGCACTTTTTTCGCGAAATTCACTTTTTACATTTTCCTCTTGTGAAAATGCTTTGACAATTCGCTGACCGGAAATAGTTTCTTCAATCATTCCATTTAGTGCACCAAGTGCTGCTTGCTGCTCCTTAAATAATTTACTCGTTCTTTTCGTAATCCAACGGGTTGCAGTAAACATAAGAGGAATAATTATCATCGTTAACAAGGTTAATAATGGGCTTAAGGAAACCATAACGATAATGGTGCCTATCAATGTTAAAACACTTGAAAACACCTGTATAAATGAGCTATTTAAGGTAGAACTGACCGTTTCAATATCGTTTGTAGCACGACTCATTAATTCCCCGTGTTGACGCTTATCAAAAAATGAAACAGGCAGTTTCAATAAGTGATTAAAAACGTCAGTACGCATTCGATAAATAACCTGTCCTGCAATGCCAATCATCCAATAATTCTGGAAAAATAATGACAATGCTAATATTAAATAAATAAAAATTAATGCCAAAATTAACGAAAACATTCCTTCAAAGTTTCCCATTACGACATACTCATCAATCATATAGCCAATTAAATAAGGTCCCAAAAGCGACATTCCAGAACTTATGACAACAAGTAATAAAACAATAATCAACAAGGCACGTTGTTCATCAACAATTTTCCAAATACGACGCAGTGTATTTTTCCAATCACTAGCACGTGGGCCCTTCTTTTTACTACTGGGTCTTTTTAAATCTTCCTTTGTTAATACAGGCTCGTATCCAAAAGGCTTCCGAATGAAATTCATCACTTTTCACCTACCTGTTCTTGTTGTGACAGCACAATCCGTTTGTATTGTTCGTTCGTTTCAAGCAACTCTTGATGAGGACCAAAAGCAATAACACGCCCTTCATCTAATAGCAGAATCTTATCCATCCCTTTAGCAGTTCGAATTTTTTGCGTCACAACAAGCATCGTTGCACTTTCATTCTTCATCGCTTCCCAAAATGCTGATTCTGTTTTTACATCCAATGCGCTTGTACTATCGTCTAAAATTAAAACTTGAGCTTTACGTATTAAGGCCCGGGCAACTGATAGACGTTGCTTTTGACCACCTGATAAATTAACACCTTTTTGCCCAACACGTGTATCAAATTGATTTGGGAAGTTTTCTATTGTTTCAAGGATTTGGGCTTTCGTTGAGGCATCCTTTACTTCCCCTGCCAATGCGTCACGTTTTCCCCAGCTAATATTGTTATAGATCGACCCTGTGAATAACATGGATTGCTGTGGAACAAAACCAATTACTGCTCTTAACTCCTTTAATTCTAATTCTTTTATATTACAATCGTTTATATCGATAGCACCTGAAGTAGGTTCATAAAATCTTGGAATGAGATTTAATAAAGTCGATTTTCCTGAACCCGTCGCTCCCATAATTCCAATCTTTTCTCCACAGTGAATTGTAAAAGAAACATCATCTAATACTAGTTTTTCTGTATTAGGATATATAAATGTAACATGATCAAATCGAATTGATCGTATTTTGCTTAGAACGGAATTCTGTGAATTTGCAAGCTCGGTTTCAATGTCTTTTTCAATGATAAGAATTTCTTCCATTCGTTCTGCAGAGGCTTTTGCACGCGAAAATGAGTTAATAATAAACGCAAACATAGAAAATGAACCTGTTATTCGCATTGCATAATTGACAACCGCAACAAGCTCACCAACATTTGCATTACCATTTCCAACTTCTACTGAACCAAACCATAAAGCAGCAAGCAAACTCATATTCATAATAAATAGCAAAATAGGCATGATAAGCTCCATCACACGCAAAGCTTTCATTGTATTTATTTTTAATTGATCGGCTGTTTCCTCAAAGCGTTTCTCTTCATAATTGTTGCGCATATATGCTTTCACTAATCGAATGGCTTGAAGGTTCTCTTGCAGTACACGATTTACTCGATCTAATTTTCGCTGTACTTGTGCAAAAAAACGAACACCCTTCTTCACGATTACATATAAAAAAATAACTAGGATTGGTGTTCCTATCATTAAGAATAGAGCCATCGTGGGATTTACAATAAACGCCATAATAATGCTGCCAACTGCTGAAAGAGGAGCACGCAGCATAATTCGTAAGCTCATAAATAAAACCGTTTGTACTTGTTGTACATCACTTGTTAATCGTGTAATTAATCCTGAAGTAGGAAACCGTAAATACGTCGCCATTGAAAACGACTGAATTTTGCTAAATAGAGCGTTGCGAATATCAAATGAAAAGCTTTGGGCAACATGAGAAGAAAAGTAGGAATTGACAATACCACTTAGGAAAGCAATAAAAGCCAATCCTGCCAGTATAATTCCCCAGTAACCAATCGTTTCCAAGTTTTTCATTACAATTCCGTCATCAATAATTTTTGCAATAATTATAGGCTGGACAAGTTCTACTGATAATTCAATAAGCATTAAACATAGTGCGACAATTGCCGGCCATTTATATGGCTTAATGTAAGAAAATATAGTTTTCACAAACACACCCCTAAAACTCTTTCCAATATTCTATTTATATAATTTTCCTTTTTATTTACAATTTGTTCACATTTTTTTAGTTTTAATTTTATTTTACTTACTTTATTTTGTTCGTAGATAAGCATCTATATATAATAAAATTAAATAGCAAATTTTTTTCAACTCACGTCTAGTAAGTAATTTAGTTGCCTTTAAGACTAACTCATAATTAATTAGACCAGCTCGGTAAAACGCATAATTTTTAAATTTTAATCCTACAATACTACCTAAATGGAGGAGTTATTAAAAGTAATCCGAAAAAGGAACTAATACTATGTAGATATAATCCAATCATTATTCCGTAAATATTTTATTTTAAATTGATATTTTTTTAGGAATTTCACCCTACATTTAGGACTTTACTCCTTTATTATTTTCACATCAAAATATTACAAATATATTAATAATGACTCTCAACTGGAAAAACTTTATAATAACAGTATAAAAATAACAAGGAGACGGAAACTAATGAGCCCTAATCAAAAAAATTACTATTTTAATGAAGAACTAGCAACATTAGCTCCTTTTCCATCCTTTGCACTTAATCGGAATGGACAAGTAGTTATTTGGAACGATTTAAGTAAAAGGTATTTTGGATACTCCATTGATGACTTTAGTGAAATTTCTACTATTAAGGATAGTTTACTATCAACATTTTCAGATCAATCCTGGCACAGATTATTACATAGAAAAGAGTTGCTTCGTTTTGAAAATGTACAGCTACTAACAAAGGAAGATACTATTATTCAAGGAACACTAATTGTGACACCTTGCTTTGTAGAGGGTGAACCATGCATATTAGTAACTTGCTTAATTGACGAATTTTTTAAACGACTAGATGATACAACTCAAGAATTAAATGATTTAAAAAACGGTCTGCTTTCTACATTTATGATGGTCACTCTTGATTCAGAAGGATTCATCATTAACTGTAATCAACCATTTTTAAAAACAAGTCACTGGACACCAAAACGCGTTCTTGGGAAAACTTTCTGGCAATTGTTCCCTGAAACAGAAGAAAGTTTAAAAGTAACAGAAACTATATGGAGAACGCTTAATTCAGGACAAACTTGGCAAGGCGAAGTAAAGAAAGTAACAAAAGACGGCTTGCTTTACTGGGTACATTTAACTGCCATCCCTACCTATTCACAAAGTGAACAAAGCTATCGCTATATCTTAATTGAAAAAGATATTACACACGAAAAAGAGTTGCAGCTTCAACTCGAAAAGATTGCCTACATTGATACAGAAACTGGATTAATGAATGTCCATCGACTTGAAAACGTTGTAACAGAAATGATTGAGGATGAACGCCATTTTTCATTTGTCTATTTAAGTATAGATAAATACTATACGTTGAAAGAGCTGCATAACAATCAAGTGAAAAACAATTTAATTGTTGAATTTACAAAACGAATGAAAATATATTTCCAAGATAGTTATATGGCGCGAATCAATGAAAATGACTTTGTAGTTATTACACCACTTGGCGAATGGTTTATTCAAGGATTTTTAACATACTTAAAACAAAATCCTATTTACGATGGAAATACAGCTGTACCCATCTCTATTAGTGGTGGTATTACCCGTTCACCGCAAGATCAATCGAATTTTGCTCAGTTAATGAAAGCTTCTCTTGCTACTATTTCAAATGTTCGAGAAGCTGGCGGCGATAATATCGGTTCATTATCAAATGCTACACATAAGGCAATTAATCGAAAATCAATTATTGAAAAGCGATTATTGCTTGCACTTGATCAACAAGATTTAAAGGTGCTCTATCAACCTTTAGTTAATATTCATACAGGAAAAATTATCGCCGCTGAAGCGCTTGTTCGTTGGGAGGATGAGGAAATCGGTGTTGTTTCACCTGATGAGCTAATCCCAATTGCAGAGGAAACTGGTCTAATAAATAATATTGGTTCCTTTATGATTGAGGAGGCATGTAAACAAGCTGCAGAGTGGCAAAAAGAAGGATTTGATTTAAAAGTAAGCATTAACTTGTCTGTGCGGGAATTCCGCGATAAAAATATGGCAAAATCAATTTTAAATATATTATCAAAAACAAATTGTCCAGCAAACTTAATTCAAATTGAAATAACTGAAAAATTTGCACTAGAAGCTGAGGCAGAGACGTCAATTATCAAACAAATGCGCAAGCTAGAAAGCGAAGGAATTGTTTTTGTTCTCGATGATTTTGGTACAGGTTATGCATCTTTCCGTTACATGCAGCTATTGCCGATTGAAATTTTAAAAATTGACCAAATGTTTGTTGCTTCTTTATTGCAATCAGAAAAAACACAGCGCCTTATTAATGGCATGGTTCAGTTTGGAAAATCAATGAACTTAACAGTACTGGCAGAAGGTGTTGAAACGAATGAGCAGCGCGAGTTGTTAAAGGATTATGGCTGCGACGCAATTCAAGGCTTCTTAATTAGTAAGCCTGTTACAGAAAGTGAAATTAGTAAACTTTTGAAAAATGAGAAATAATATTGAACAATTATTTTAAGAAGGAAATCGCCTCCTCAACAACTATAAGTAGTATTTATTTTGTATAGATAAAGGGGCTATAAGAGAAACTTTCTCTTGATAGCCCCTTACCTTTTGGCAAAATAACGTTATATTTTTATGTAGTAATGATATTATTTATTATTTTCTCTATAACTCTTTCCATCTCAAAGCTGATTTTAAACTAATTATCTCATTATATATTTTGTTACTTTATTTTCTGTCTCCGTTTTGCTCTTGCAAATGTTTGCATTGATGTTTTTCCGCTTCGCAGCATCTGTAAAACTAATTGTACAATTACCTCTGCAAAAACCAACCCCATTGCAATCGCCCCTGAGATCATAAATGCACGCATCCCATTTTGAATTCCCATACTATAGTCTAGTTCAACGATGTTTCGCATAGTATTATAAGCAATACCACCTGGTACAAGTGGGATGATACCAGATACATTAAAAATAATCATTGGCATTTTAAAGCGACGGGCAAAGACTTGAGCAACAATACCAATAACAAATGCACCTAAAAATGATGCTTGCACTTCTGTTACACCAATTTGAATAGCTGTGTAATAAATAATCCACCCAATTGCCCCAACAACCCCACAGTAAGGAATTGCTTTTGTAGGAGCATTGAAAATAACACCAAAGCATGCTGTAAATATAAAACTAAAAACTGCTTGTAGAATGAATTCCATTTCCACTTCTCCTTAAAATGCGACAACTAACGCAATACCTGATCCTATTGCAAAAGCAGTTAAAAATGCTTCAGTACCTTTTACAATTCCAGAGGTAAAATGACCAGCCATTAAATCACGGACAGCATTTGTAATCAACACACCTGGAACTAGCGGCATAACTCCACCAACAATAATTTTATCCATTTCAGTTCCTAATCCAAAGTGAACTGCAAGTGTTGCTATCAACCCTACTACAAGTGCTGCTAAGAATTCTGAGAAAAATTTCACCCTTGTCATCTCTTGTATAACAATGACAACAAGATAACCAACACCTCCAGCAACAAATGCTGCAGGCATATCTGACCATAGTCCGTTAAATAAAATCATAAAACAGCTGCTTGCAATAGCACCAGCTAAAATTTGTAAATGAACTGGCAAAAAATAATTTGTTTTTTGTATTTTTCTTAGCTCGTCATATGCCTCTTCTAATGTTATCATTTTAAATGTAAGCTTACGAGAAACGCTGTTAACCTTTGCGATTTTGTGAAGATCTGTAATTCTTGTTGTAATTGATGTAATTTTAGTAATCTGCCTCTTGCCTAATGAAAGGATAATGCCTGTAGGTGTTACATAGCTTTGTGCATCTTCTATGTTTTGTGAGCGTGCCATACGGAGCATCGTATCTTCAACTCGATATGTTTCTGCTCCACTTTCCATCATGATTTGGCCAGCTAATAAAAAACAGTTAAGCGCCATTTCATAATTCTGTTCGTTTTTATCCATAGTGTGTGTCAATCTCCTTTTTCTTCATGCTCATAATATCGAAGAGAAATGAAAATCTCAATACATACTTTTCTAAGTTTACTTAGTGTTTACTTTATTGACAATTTTATAACAAAGGAGCGCATCTAGATTGGAAAACCAACGTAAAGCACGTGGTCTAGATAGTTTACTATTAAGTGCTATTTTTTTGCTAACTGTTATTATTGCTGTATTTATTTTCATTAGTGGGGATTCTAAGTTTCAAAAGAATACTTCCGCTGCTAACAACGATAAAGTTGATGAAACGACTGCAACTCTCACTGAAACACAGTCCGGCTTTCCCGACATTCAAATCATTAAAGAAAGTTCTAACGATATATCGATACCTTATTCTATGCAGTATCCAAAAACTAAATTTAACACGGTGAATAAAGAAATTTCAAAATACATAGCAGATTCAAAAGAAAAATACCTCGATACTGTTTATTTGTTTAGAAATGAAAATAAAAATAATAGCGTTGTTGGTGATTTTAGAATATCTCTTCAAATTCATCAATATAAAAACGATTATTATTCATTTGTCTTTACTAATAAATCATCCGTAGATAAAACAAAATATGATGCCACAATTCAAACGTATTTATTTAATAATAATACGGGAGAATTCGTGAACATGTATCAATTGCTAGATGAAAAGGTTAAGAACTTAGAAGTTTTGGCAGAATATGTACAAAAACAAATTACAAGCAACCCAGCATACAAAGAATATCTTTATACAGAAAAAGTGCAGACGCTTACTGAGCCAAAATGGCGTCACTTTAAAAAATTTTCAATTGTTGATAATGAATTAGTGATTTACTATGATAAAGATGAAATTGCGAGTCCACTAGCAGGAATGCCTACAATTCGTATCCCGATGTCATTTTTAAATCCTATATTAGATGAAAAATACCGAACTAATGATACAAGTTCGAATACCATTATTAAAACCACACACAAAGGCAAGCGTGTCGCATTAACGTTTGATGATGGACCACATGAAAAAGTTACGAAACAAATTTTACAAACACTTGAGAAATACGATGCAAAGGCGACTTTTTTTATGGTAGGCCACCGCGTTGAAAATAATGCCTCTCTTGTAAGAGAAATATTGGCAAGTGGGCATGAAATTGGAAATCATTCTTGGAACCATTCCAATCTAACTACTTTAACTCCTAAACAAGTTTTATCACAGTATAATTCAACAAATGATGTAATTTACGAAGCTACAGGGCAATATCCTACTGTGTTCCGCCCACCCTATGGTGCAAGAAATAAATGTGTAAATGACCTAGTTTCAGTTCCAATTGTATTGTGGACAATTGATACATTAGACTGGAAATATCGTGATGCTGATAAAATATTGCCAATGGTGAAGAATAAGATGCATAATAATGCGATTATTTTAATGCATGATATTCACCAATCTACTGCTGATGGGCTTGATAGTGTTTTAGCTTATTTGCAGGATGAAGGTTATGAATTCGTAACTGTCAGCGAAATATTAAACTATCAAACAAGTAAATAGAGATATAAAAAAGCGATTCGTTACCCTTCACAAGGTTTACGAATCGCCTTTTATTTATTTTAAATCTACACTACCTAATTGCTTAAAGGATTTTAAATCATAGCTTTTTACTTCATTTCTTGAGACTGTATATAACGTTTCATCAATATAAAGCATTCGAGAAATATTCGTCTCCCACTCTTCGTATTGCTCTCCATTTTTCGCAGGAGTTACAAGATTTCCTTTTAGTTGAATTCCATTTTCAGCCGTAATTTCATAAACGAGTGCGCCATTTCCCTTATATTGAACATCATACTCGCCCTTTCCTTCATAGATAACAACTGGGAATCCAAAATAGCTATACTTGTTATTTTTGAATAATGCTTTATGATTATACTGAATATCTGAATACGTCCCACGCCCACCAACTACAACTGTATCCTGCTCTTTTGGATTATTATAATCTGTAATATCAAATAGCGATATTTTCATACCTGCAGTTGTAGTAAAAGGTTGTTTAGAATAACTGTCAATTCTTGTTTCCGTTTCATATCCAAAACCAATTAAGTGATTTTCATCTAATGGATGTAGATAGTTGCTAAATCCTGGAATTTTTAATTCACCTAAAACTTTTGGTTTTTCAGGATTTGCTAAATCAATAACAAACAGTGGATCAACTTGCTTAAATGTTACGATATATGCCTTATCTCCCATAAAACGTGCTGAGTAGATTCGTTCACCTTTTGCTAAGTCAGTTAATTCCCCAACCTTATTAAGCTGCTCATCATAAATAAATAAATGGTTTTTAGATGCTTGCTCTGGGGATCCCCACATGTTGCCTTCTGTTGTTGCAATTCGGAAATAGCCATTATGTTCATCCATTGAAAATTGATTTAATATGCTGCCCTTTAACGATGTTGATCCAACAAGCTCCACTTTTGTTCGGTCTAATGAAAATTTATAGATATCAGTATTTGTAGGTACTGGCATAATTCTTATGTCAGTTGTAAATGACGCAGAGCTTTTCGACTCATATAACGTTGGTGAATAATTAAACGCTGTTAAATAAAGTGCGTTATTTGACATGTAGAGAGTTGAACTTCCACCTAAAAATCCTTTTGTTTGAACTTCTTTACTATCTAAATTATCTAAATCAATTGCAGAAATAATTGTATAGCTTGGTTCCATTGAGCCAGGTAAGATGGATAGTTGTTTAATGTCCATTGGCGTTATTTGGTCACTTGCACTATCATACATATACGGTCTAAGCTCAACATCCTCATCTTCTAACAGCCTCCAGTAGTTTGGAGTTTTGTTTGTTACTATATATAAAACATTATTGTATTTCCGAACACCATTCATATAGCCATCTTGACCAATTTCTCTTACTAATTTTGGATTTGCAGCATCTTCAATATTATAGAATGCGGCTTTAGTTAAGCTAATACCACCCATGTAGGGTTCTTGTTTCATTTCTACATACTGATCCACTATGACAATAAGCATATCATCATGCAACATTAATTGGCTTGGATAACTATTAGGTTCTAATGAAATTTTACTTGTCACTTTTAAAGATTTTGGATTGCTAGCGTCCGTAATGACAATTTGATTATCGATTATTGAATATATATGATGTCCATCTGTTACGACAATATCACCTTCCTCAATTCCTTCAACCTGATTATTTGTTGTTGAATGTGAAGAGGTATTTGATGTAGCCATGTCTGCACTTTCTTCTTTAGCACCAGAGGCTTCATTCTGTGCATAACCGAAATTACGATTGTTACTGTTTAAAATTGTTTGAAAATAGTCTTTCAAATCTTGAGCTGAGGTTAGTTGCTCAATTTTTTCAAGTACTTTAAATTCAATTGTTTGCTTTTCCTCTTTTGCCGCTGTTTCTTTAAATGCGTTTTTTTCTACATGAAGAACATACTCACCAGGTGCAGAGGCCACAATTGAAAGCGATTGTTTTGATGGTTGTAAAGTAATTTCTGCGTCAACCTTCTTTCCTGCCTCATTTGTTAAATAGATATCTCCATTATTAATGCTTTCCTTTTCAATTGCATGAGAAAAATGTACATTGTATGGTTGATTTACAAAAACTGTAGATGCTGCACTTACTTCCACCTTTTTTCCGAAGAATACTAGTACAGCACTTGAAATGAAAATAATAGTTAGAAGAAGTATTCCACTTGTATAAAACCTTCGCTTCATTTCTTTTTCTCTCCTTTATGTTAATCTGTTTGATTAATTAGACTTTTAAAGTTGTATTTCGTTTCAAATTTTGGAAATAAATATTTGAAAAATTTCATTGTTTTATAATTGTTCAAAAATCAATTACACTCCAAAGAGTTACTTTTATTAAATAAACAAGAATCTGCTCAATCCTAAACAAAGAAAGAGCAGATTCTTAGAATTTTTTATATAATCGAATAGTTAATGACTTTTTATGAAAAATAAAATACAAATCCTACCATTTTACAATCGTTGATCGATGAGATGTTTCTTTAATAATAACACCGCGCTTAGCCAATTTTTCTATATATTCACTTCCCGGTACAATCAATTCAGGCGGGAATACTCCACGTTCTGTTATAACACCACTGCCAATCATTACGGCTACAGCCGCAATTGTACAAGCAGTTGCACGAGCCATTGCTGTCATGCTGGATGTTTCATCTCTCTTTACATTCATATCATACTCAAATGTAACTTGTTCACCAGATTTTTCCCCAGCAACAATTACTCTAAGCAGGACAGCATCTTGCTTATCACCTAGATTAAGCTTTTTCTTTAGAGCCTCGCGAACAACATCCCGCACCTTTACTTCGTTGCCATCCACTTCAACTTTATTTTCTTTATCTAAAAATCCTAAGTCTACAAGCAGCTGGAATTTTTCTGCATGCCCCTTATATCGAACCGTTTTATACTCAAGTGTTTTGACATTCGGGAACGTTTTATAAAGTGTTGAAGTGCCTCCTGAAGTGTAAAATGCTTCAAGTACGCCAAACTGATCGAAATAAATTGGCTCAATTCCAGACAGTGATGCAACCTCTTTTAGTTCTCCACCTTGAATTATTTTCGCTGGCTCAGTGTAATGATCCATTACCCCCTCAAGAGAAAAAACTCTTGTATAGTTTAGCGGCGGTTCCGGGTTTGTAGGAATCCCTCCAACATAAAGCTTTATTGACTCTACGGAATCTAATTTTGATGCACCATATCCAGCTAATATATTTACCATGCCTGGTGCTACTCCTAAATCCGGAATTATCGTGATGTTTTTCTCTTTTGCTTTTTCATGGAGCGTTAAAATACGGTCTGTTACATCTCCTATATGTCCGCCTAAATCAACAGAATGCACACCTACTTCAATTGCAATTTTCGCAACACTTTCATTAAATTCATAGAATAGTGCATTTACTGTTACATCCCCTTTTGACATAACACTCCGCAATTCAGCTTCATTTTTAGCATTTAGCGAAACGACTTCTATTTTATTTGTGCTTAAAGAATCTACAAATTGTTGTGCAGCATTTGTATCTAAGTCAGCTAAGTATATTTTTTCTACTTTTTCGCTGGCATTTAAGTCACGTGCTACCTCTTTTCCCATTAAACCAGCACCTAAGACTACTATCTTCATCACACACATCCCCTTTTTGCATTTAGTTTTCTATGTCAATTTGTGCTCGTTGCAGCTTCCCACTATAGTCGACATATATGCTTTTCCATTCTGTATATACGTCTAAAGTAGCCTGGCCAGAATCCCTATGGCCATTTCCTGTTCCTTTTGTCCCCCCAAAAGGCAAATGGATTTCAGCTCCTGTAGTTCCTGCATTTATATATACTATCCCCGTGTCCAAATCTCTTTGTGCTATAAATAGTTTATTAATATCTTGTGAGAAAATAGAACTCGATAAGCCAAATTTCACGCTGTTATTTACTTCAATAGCTTCTTCTAAACTATCAACTGAAATAATGCTAACAACCGGTCCGAAAATTTCCTCTTGTGCAATGGTCATATCATTTTTTACGTCTGTGAAAATTGTTGGTTCAAAATAAAAACCTTTATCAAATGGTGGTGCTGTCAACGCTCTTCCCCCTACTAGCAACGTTGCGCCTTCACTTTTTCCGATGTCAACGTAGCGCTGTATTTTTTCAAGAGCTGAGCGATTAATAACAGGTCCAATTTTTATAGTTGGATCAAGGCCATTACCGATTGTTAACTTACTTATTGCTTCGACGAGCATTTCCTCTAGTTCATCTTTTACATCTTTATGGACAATGATGCGACTACACGCTGTACAACGTTGACCAGCTGTTCCAAATGCACTCCAAACGATTCCTTCCACCGCTAGTTGCAAATTAGCATCATCCATAACAATAACGGCATTTTTTCCTCCCATTTCAAGTGACACCTTTTTCAAATGTTTACCGCCAAGTTCTGCTACTTTGCTGCCCGTTTCATTCGACCCTGTAAACGATATGATTTTCACATCAGGATGCTTTACCATCTCTGTTCCAACAGAAGTACCCGTGCCAAACACGACATTGGCTACTCCCTTTGGCAAACCTACCTCTTCAAATATTTTTGCCATTTCATATGCCATGAGCGGCGTTTCTATGGAAGGCTTCCAAACAACTGTATTCCCTGCAACAATTGCCGGAAACGCCTTCCAAGTTGCGATTGCAATCGGGAAATTCCACGGAGTAATAAGGCTCACTACTCCAACTGGCGCCCTCACGCTCATAGCAAATTTGTCAGCGAGCTCGGAAGGCGTCGTTTCACCGAAAAGCCGTCTTCCTTCTCCTGCCATATAAAGCGCCATATCTATTCCTTCCTGTACTTCGCCTCGAGCTTCCTCAATCACTTTGCCCATTTCCTTCGTTAAAATTTGAGCAAGGTATTCTTTCTTCTCTTTTAATTTAAAACCAATCTCATATAAATATTCTGCTCGTCTAGGTGCAGGTACAAGCGCCCACTTTTTTTGTGCAGATTTAGCGGCTGCAACAGCTTCATCAACCTGATCTTTAGTTGATAAAGGTACTTCTGCCAGCTGCTCCCCATCAGCCGGGTTTATAACTGGAATAGTTTGAAGGTCCTCATTCGCAATCCATTTACCATCAATAAAGTTTTGTAACTTCATAACACCCTCCTTATTCGAAAAATCAATTATATTGTACTATTATTCGACATTTTCTATTTAATTCCCTTTTTTCATAATGTTATTTATTGTAAAAGTTATTTGCACGAAACTTTTCTTTGATGTAAAACGTATTCCTAAATGATATAAATGTATTAATAACTTTGGGAGGTTATGAAAATGAACAATCACGAAATTGATTACAAATTATACGGCGATGATATGCAATTTGTTGAAGTAGAGTTAGATCCAAATGAAACGGTTATCGCAGAAGCTGGAAGTTTAATGATGATGGATGATTCAATTAAAATGGAAACAATTTTTGGGGATGGTTCTAAAAGCAGCGGCGGCGGTCTTATGGGAAAATTAATGGGCGCTGGAAAACGTTTAATTACTGGTGAAAGCTTATTTATGACAACATTCACAAATGAAGGTTCCGGAAAACGTCACGTTTATTTTGCTGCTCCTTATCCAGGTAAAATCATTCCAATGGATTTAAGTGAACTAGGCGGCAAAATTATATGTCAAAAGGATTCATTTTTAGCTGCTGCTAAAGGAGTTTCTGTTGGTGTTGAATTCCAACGAAAAATTGGTGCTGGATTCTTCGGTGGAGAAGGATTTATTATGCAAAAACTTGAAGGCGATGGCATGGCTTTCGTTCACGCAGGTGGTGCGATTCATCGTGTAGATCTACAACCGGGTCAAAAATTACGTGTTGATACAGGGTGTTTAGTTGCGATGACTTCAACTGTTGACTACGATATTGAAACGGTTGGAGGCATCAAAACAGCATTATTTGGTGGAGAAGGAATCTTCTTTGCATCATTAAGTGGTCCGGGTACTGTTTGGATCCAATCATTGCCATTTAGCCGTCTAGCAAGCCGCGTATTTGCTGCTGCACCAGTTTCACAAGGCGGAGGCGGTAAAGACAGTGGTGAAGGTGGAATCGGCGGATTGTTTAATTTGTTTAACGATTAATAAGAATGTGAATGCGTCCTTTAGCTTTATATAGGCTTAAGGCGCCACATCTTCGATAAAGAGACGCAATTCATCTTTAGAGGCTTGGCGGTTTGCGCTATACTCCTCAAAACACTTTCTTATTATTGAGGAGCTTATATTCCTAAGCTCCTTTTTAATGTTTTAGAACTTACCATAAAAACATTTTCAAAAATAAAAAATCGCTCCTAGGATTATCTCCTTTGGAGCGATTTATTTTATAAGTAAATAACGACAATTAAAATAACGGCTAAAATAATTCGGTAAATAGCAAAAGGTACTAGTTTAATGCGCGAAATCAACTTTAAGAAGAACTTAATAGAAATTAATGCAAAAATAAATGCACTAATAAAACCAATTACGTAAAACCAAAAGTGATCTGCATTAATTTGATCCCAGTTTTTCACTAATGATAACCCACTAGCTCCAGCCATAATTGGCACTGCCATAATAAATGTAAAATCTGATGCCGTTTTATGGTCAAGACCTAGTAAAACCCCACCTGAAATTGTTGCTCCAGATCGAGAGAATCCCGGCCATAATGATAAACATTGAATTAACCCAATTTTAAATGCCTTCCCATACGAAAGATCATCTAAAGTTTTTACAGCTGGTCGTTTAGGAGCAAATTTATCAGCAATAATCATTAAAATAGCTCCAACTATTAAGCCTACAATTACAGTTGATGTGAAGAATAAGTTTTCATCAATGTAATCTTCAAATAACACACCAAAAACACCTGCTGGTATAATCCCAACTAATACATGTCCTAGATTAAATTTGCGAGATGGAGTTTGTCCCTCTATTTTATATAGTCCAACAAGGCTTAGCATCCTCTTCCACATAACAACTACAACAGCTAATATCGAGCCAAGCTGAACAACAATTTTAAATGTATTTGCTGAACCTGAACCTAAAAACTCTTTCGTCTTTAACCACAAATCATCCACTATAATCATATGTCCCGTAGAAGACACCGGAGCAAATTCCGTCATCCCTTCAACAAAACCGAGGATAACGGCTTTAATTAAATCAAAAAATTCCATACAAAATAAAATCTCCTTATATTTTTATTCTATAAGTCCTTAAATTACAATACATGATGCTTTTTAGAATGTCTATCACCATTCATCTATTAATTGCTTGTAAAATTAACATTTATCACCCATAATTCACTGCGGCTTCCGATTCTAGTTGGAGGCCCCCAAAATCCAAATCCCGATGATACAAGTGCATGCATCTGGTCTTTTTGCAAGTATCCATAATCAAGCTCAAAGATTCGATTGGTTATTAAATTATTCGGCCAAAGTTGTCCAAGATGTGTATGCCCCGATAAATGAAGGTCCACACCTGCCTCTTCTGGTAAATTCAAGTTATTAGGCGTATGATTCATAACCACCCAAGGAAGTGTACCGTCTTTTGGCTTGAGCTCGTCAATTGTCATTCTATTTTTATTTGTTACATCTTCTTGTCCCGTTAAATAAAAACGATTTCCAACAAAAATTGTTTCATCCATTAAAATTTGGACATTTGCTTCCTTCATTTCTTCTACAAAAAGCGGAATTTTGCCGCCGTAATATTCATGATTTCCCAGCACTCCATAGACACCATATGTTGCTTTTAGCTGTTTCATCACTTCATTCATGCCATCTTTTACAAACCAAACCGGATCATCATCAACCAAATCCCCCACTAGTAACACGGCATCAGGATTCTCTTTATTTGAAAGCTCTACAAATCTTTGCAAATGTTTTTTGTTTGAGAGAATTCCTAAATGAAAGTCTGATGCAACGACAAGCTTTAGAGGTTCTCCTTTTTTATCAATGTTAATTTCTAGATTGCGAACGACCGGCGAGTATGCGTTATATGTACCCCATGCAAATAAAACAATAAGTAAACCCACAACAATGGAGCCAACTACTGAGACATTTTTAATTGGTGTTAATACAACAATTAGATTTGCGATAATACATAGTATGAGACCGTATTCGAAAAAGAACATCCAGTAATTCCCGATGACTGAGAATATACGAAGCGAGCTATGCATTCTTCCAATCAAAAAGCTAAAAGCAATAATGAAGAAGACAAGCCAATAAATAATTGGCACTGGTAATAAATGAATTGCTGCGAGCCATTTTTTTAAATTAAAGCCTAAATAAGTGCTAATGGCACTATACAGGATCATTGCTATCGAGATTCCAGCAATATTCCCCATTTTGCAACTCCTCCATCTTTGCTATGACTTTTTTCAAAGTATACCATGTAGATTAAGGAATAAACATTATTAATGATGGAATAGGAATAGGCTGTCCAGATATTAAAATTTCTGAACAGCCCTTTGTGAATCCTACTTAACCTTCGAGGATGTTGCGCCTTAAAAATAGTGAAATCTAGTACTCAGTTGGTACAGTAACAATTACTTTAAATAAGTCTCCATCCAATTCTATGTTTAGAAGCCCTTCGTGCAAGTCAACAATTGATTGTGCAATTGCAAGCCCTAGTCCAGAACCATCTGTATGTCGAGATGCATCCGCGCGTTTAAAACGTTCTGTAAGTTCTTCTACGTTTTCACTCATTTCATATTTCGAGACGTTTTTGACAGTAAACTCTGCTTCTGCACCACGTTTCTTTAACGTTACATAAACCCTTGTTCCTTCTAGCGAATATTTTATTGTATTGACTACTAGATTATCTATAACACGCCACCATTTTTGACCGTCTACATACGCAAATATTGGTTCATCAGGGATTGTTAAACGCAAATCAAGTTTTGCATTAGAAAACTCTTCCTCATGCTCTCCAATGGCTTGTTTCATTAACTGTGTCAAATCAATTCTCTGCTTAGTTATTTCAATATTGCCGCTCGCCATTTTTGAAACTTCAAATAAATCTTCAATTAATGTTTTTAAACGAGCTGATTTTTTATCTAACACATCTATATATTGGTTTCGTTCTTCTTCTGTAATATTAGGATTTTTCAATAAATCTGTGTACGTAATAATCGAAGTTAAAGGTGTACGTAAATCATGGCTAACATTTGTGATTAGCTCTGTTTTTAAACGTTCGCTTTTTGCCTGTTCAGACATTGACCTTTTAACACCTTCACGTAAAGCATTTAAATTAGCTGCATGACGTGCAAATGGTGATTTTCCTTTTACTTTTATTTCGGTTGTTAAACGCCCTTCCGCCATGTCCTTCGTTTGCTTCATAATACGGTTTAGGTAGCCCATACGACTAAGGAAAATTAGAAACGACGGTAACGCTATAAAGAAAAAGAGGAATAAGTAAATAACAGTTAACACACCATCTACAAATGCACCTACTAGTCCAATCCCTGCAAGGAAAGCTATAGTTAAAATGGCAACTGACTGAAGTCCAATTGAGCGATTTAAAAATAAATCTTGTATGCCATTTGCCAATTTATATAGAAATGCACCCTTTAATTCTTTCTGCCATTTAATTTCGCCATTCATCGATTCAAAAGTCCATATTGCGCCAAAAGTTACTGCAGTCAAGGCGATAAACACGATTACCGTGTAAATTATAATTTCTAGAATGTATGAGATGAAATTATTCCCTGCCCAATTATAATAAATATTTCCAATCATATTTCCAACTACGTCTATGAAAGCAATTCCAATAAAAGCTGTAATCAGAAGTGACACGATTCGAACATCCACCGGTAATTTTAAAAACATAGTTTTAATCTTATATGAAATCATAAATTGCTTCCATGAAGGTTTAGCAAATGTCAGTAACCCAACAATCGCTAAAATCCCAGTTGCCCAAATAATATAGAAAATAATTTTTGCAACCATGAAGGATTGATATTCACCTTTGAAGTTTGCAGAATTTAGCATTGACTTTGGAACACTAATTATCCCTTCAAATTGCGCAATTTCACCTTGTACCTCAAACCCATTATACATATCATCAATTGTGTGGTTACTTTCATATGGATCGATATAAGCTGTACTATCAACAGTTAAATATGGTTCATTATAACCAAATTTATTTGTATAAATATTTGAACCATTTAAATCCCCTAATTCTACAGTTTCTCCTGTTTTAATATTAGTAATGCTATACGCAAAATAATTATATTCATTTAAAAAGTCATTTCGGTCGCGTTCTTGTTGTGCTGCATAACTTTCTATAATGCGTATTTTGTCATTGCGTATTTTCTTTTCAACATACTCGTCATTTTGAAAGTTTCCTTTTATATCTTCAATTTTCGCATCACGTTCTGCGACTAATAGTTCTTTTAATTCATTGTCGCCTGTATGTTCTGCTTGCAATATTCGATCAGTATATTGGCCGCGAATATTTTCTATTTGCTCAGTTAAAGTACCATAGTAATTTCTGTAATAGTCGATTTCTTCCTGAGTAACTGTAATATTTTTCTTTGCCTTTTCTTCATCAAAGGGTGCCAAAACATATCTTCCAAGTTGTTCTTTATAGCTTTCTATAGTTGATTGGAAGTAATCCGAATTAAAGTAAGATTTGCCAATATAACTTTGACCATGATTAATAAACAATAACCCACTAAAAATAACCCATATTATAAGAAAAAGAGTGAGGAATAACTTACCTTTTTTTCTCAATTTATAATCCTCCTCAAAATAGTTTTGTTAATAACTGGCGTGCATTATCATACTGTTCAATTAAAAAATTGACTGTAGCAATACTAATGAAAGTCATTCCGACTATTGATGCCATTAGACAAATTACCGTTACGCTTGTCTCAATATTATTTTTCAATTTTGTATCCAATTCCCCACACAACCTTTAAAAATCTTGGATTTTTCGGATCCGCCTCAATTTTTTCACGTATTTTGCGGATATGGACTGCAACAACATTTTCTGCGTTATACGCTTCTTCGTTCCAAACAAGCTCATAAATTTCATTAATCGAAAAGACACGACCCGCATTTTTTAGTAGCAACTCAGTAATTTTGTATTCAATAGGTGTAAGCTTTACGAGTTCACCATCAAGCCGAACTTCTTTTGCATCAATATCGAGTGATAGTCCGTTCACTTCGACTTTCGTCTGTGATTGACCGTGATATGTACCTAATTGAACATACCGTCTTAACTGAGATTTTACCCGCGCAAGAAGTTCAAGTGGATGAAATGGCTTCGTAATATAATCGTCTGCTCCTACTGATAACCCGTGAATTTTGTCTGTTTCTTCCGCTTTTGCACTTAACATGATAATGGGAATATTTCGCTCTGCACGGATTCTAAACGTTGCCGTAATCCCATCCATATTTGGCATCATAATATCAAGAATAATTAAATGCACTTCATTTTCTTCCAGCTGTTTTAATGCCTCCATTCCATCAGCTGCTTTTAAAACGTTGTAGCCTTCGTTCTTTAAATAAATTTCAATCCCATCACGAATATCTTTGTCATCATCTGTGATGAGCACTGTTAATTTTTCCACAGCTCTCACCTCTGCTCTTTTTCTTATGGTTTTATCATAAATTTCGAATCTTAACATCCAGTCATGAAAATTATGAAGAATTTCTTAAGATTTCTTTGTTTATGTAGTAGTTTTTTTATGGCTCTTCGAAATAATGTTAGCTTTTAATTTTAGCTTACGTTATTTAAAAGGTTATATAAAGAGATTTTAATGGGGGAAATTGGAATTCGGTATAAAAATTTAGGTTTGCTTCGTAGGCGGCGGGAAAGGTGATGTAGTTGAAGGAGAAGAAACAGAAGCAGCTAATTCGTTTCTTACTTTAATGTAGAATGAAGAACATGTAGGTGTTTATATGATGTTTAAGTTAATAAACCGCCACCAGTGGATGTGACGGTTTATTTGTTATTTATATTTATTCTTTGCCAAATGGACGGCAACCTCATATGCAAATGCATTCCAGTCGCCTTCTTTAATGTTGCCTTTCTCGTACTGTTCCTCCCAATGCTTTCTATCTAAATGTAATTCTTCAATGCTAAAAGCAGTTTCTAATATCAATTTTTTAGTAGCTGGGGAACTAGTACGCATTTCATATTTCGTTTGCATTGCTTTACTTGAGAAATCCAATTTTGACCCACCTTTTTTAATAGGCTTTCCAACGAATTCCGCTAAGCATTGGGCAATTGCATAACAGATTTTCTCGAAATCCCGTTTGTAAATGGCTATGTCGGCTGTGGAGCACACAAAGCATACTTCAATTAATATTGCAGGCTTGTTCGTACTGTTTAAAAAGGCTAAGTCTTTACGCAACTTAGCCCCTCGATTAATTAATCCGCTAACTTCCGAAATTGCCTTTGACATTTTGGCAGCTAAGTCTTTAATTGAGAAATATAGTACCTCGACACCAAGCCCCCTATCCGTACGACTGGATGAATTAAAATGTACCGATACATCAAGTTCACGGCTCGTTAAATTGTGTTCGTTCACTAGATATTTTAGATTTTGTGATTGATTTTTTGATGAGTTGTCTACAACATGATTTGTTGTAATTTTATTTGCTCGTAGTATTTTTACTACTCTTTTAACTACTTTTCGCGCTTCAGCTACTTCATCAATTAAGTCGCTAGCTCCTGTGCCTGGTACCCAGTGTCCTGGGGAAATTGTGATCATATTTGGTCGCCTTCCTCATTAACACCCGTTTTTTCTTTGACTATTTTTAGTAAGTTTTTTACAAATGGAGGCATTGGAGCTCCCATCTTAACCCCATTTTCAGCGATTGAAATAAACTCAATAGCAATGTAAGCAAAAGCTGCACCATCACCGATGTAGCCGCCAAAAATGTCAAAGTCCACATATTGACTAGCGGTAAACTCCAGTGCATAAATCATCCCGATAAGTACCAAAATATACACTTTTCGTACAAAACCAGTCCAACCTACACGACTATTTAATTCTTTATTTATTCCCGCGGCTATTAAACCAGTTGTGTAATCCGCAAGCATAAATAAAATGAGGATTGACACTGCAACCCCCACTAAATCAAACATATAAGATACAATAGCACCTAAAATCCCTGTTATTAATGCTATTTTGTTTTCCATTATTTGAGCACCTACCACTATTAAATTGCACTGCTCGGCACAGTGCGTCGCTTAAATCATGTTGCCAATATAAAAAGCACCCTATAGAGAGTGCTCTACTACTAAAGTTTAAATTATTTTAAAAATAGAGTAAAAAATAATGCTACCCTACTACATTTCGTTTTTACTTTTCTTTTTCTTCATAAGTAGAGTTAATAAGAGCCACTAAATCCCTATACTCATTATCAGTTATTTGTCCCATTGTATAAATAGTAGTAACACGGTTCGTGGAAACATCTTTCGAATAAGTTTTGGCATTTATAATTTTTCTCCAAATGTCACAAATTTTCATTTACATCCTCTCCTTTACCTTTACCCTAATATCATTACTTCTAGTAACGCTGTTTGATAAGTAGTTTCCGCATAATTTAATTCTTCCAAAGTAGGCTTCACCTTTACTATTTGTTCTTTGGTTTCAAAGGCCGATTTATCTATCTCGATTATCGTACCATTGTCGTATTCCTCTCTAATCAAGCCCTTTGCTTCTACCGTTTTTACTAAATTCATTAAAACACCCCTCCCGTTGCGAATACATAATGAGTGTCAGTCGTCCTTACCTGTGGCATCCATTCTATTTTCAGTGATGATTTGAATCTAATAGGTATATCGATTAAAGATACACCGCCGCCTCCACCAGTATATGGATATGTCACCACTGAGCCTAAGTTAAAGTCATTTGTTGCGGAGAGTCCCATAAACGGCTCGCCATAATCCGGCCTATTAAAAATATTGTCCAATTTTGTCATACCGATAACACCACCTGGACCATTATAGCTCTCAGGTGTCTTACCATAGTATTTAACAACTCCATCTATAGTTACCCGAAGCATATTAGAACCATTACCATGACCTACAGCACTTAGTACATTTTGCAGTTCGCCTTCTCCAGTGATATTTATTAGTGTATACCAAGTATCAATAGTATAACTACCGCTACCTTTTGTAATTACATAGGAGAATGGCGTCATTACAGCTGGCTTAAAACCAGATGTAACCGTATTCTTGATTGATGCAACATCAGTCTTTACGGTACCCACATTTGTATTTATATTGTTTATATTAGTGTTCATTGTATTAGTTCGTGTGTCTAATGTGTCGGTTTTTGATTTCACACCATTTACAGTAGTTTCGGTACTGATAACTGTAGTTTTTATACCATCAACAACTGTTTTTGTAGTGTCTACAACAGACTTAATCTTCTCTTGCATTGCCTTAGTTGCAAGATCTATAATCGTCATTATTCAACTACCTCCTCGTACCAAATTTGTGGTTCGCCAGCTGCTGATAAAAAAAATCCCCAACGGTATAACAAACTTTCATGAACAAATGTGTTAATATTTTTTATTTCTTCTTGATGTTTTTCCAGCTTCTCACCTTGGACTACTATATTATCAGCATTTTCTTTTAGCTTTTGGTCGATTATATCCGCATTGTCATTAAAATCTTGAACGTTATAAAAATCAGTTTGTTCTGGTTTTTTTAGACCATAATTTGTCGTTTTTTGCATTAACTTAACACCTCACTTCTTAGTTGTTCATGCTCGTACACACTTAATTGAGCATGTGTAAACTTAGTCAATAAACTATTCTGGTTGTAACGCAGCTCAACTATTAAATTCATATTCTGCGGAGTAATTCGTTCTAACATGGCAAAGGCGGTATCGAACTGTCCTTTGAGAGTTAGTTCAATTTTCACCTTCAATGTTTTATTGACTACATTCCGTTCTATTACAAATTGTCCCTTACCTAGTAAACTATCGAGTATTTGTTCAAGCACTTTATTCGAATAAGGGGGATGTTCCTGAAATCTTGCGAGCAACCTAAACCGTCTCGTATCAAGGGTGTCTGTTGCTGGCACGTTAATCTTCAACATTTTCTCATACCGTGAGACACCTTCTTCATTTGCAGTCACTATAAATTGATTGTTTAAACTATCCTCAATTGCTTGCCAAGTTCCATCAAGAGGCTTTTTTTCTGCGTTAGCTATTTCAACAATTTCTTGGATTTCATGGAATACTGAAGGAAAATAACTTAATAGATCTACTTCTCTAGCCAATGACAACACCTCTAATCGGTATAGCTTCTTTATCTAGTTCAATATTTGAAGTTCCACCGTTTAGTTGAGTGTTTGCAATATCCAGCACGCCATTTACACCAAGAAGCCTTGTTTCAATTTGCGATATACGAACAACTACGCCTTGATGATCCTCCTCATATGTTTGAGCTTTTGCCCACTCTTTCGCTAAATCGTTAAAATAATCATCAATGACTTGCAATACGTTTTCTTGAATGTCAACCCATGTCCATCCACTTTGATAAGTAATATTAAGCGAAATATCGACTGTTGTCTCATTAACAGCTGACACTGTGGCAATATGGTCAATTGGTGCAATTCCTACTCCTTCACCTTGTACACCTATTGGATCTACAGCCTCTTGAATCGAATCAATTAATGTTTGAGATGGTTTTTTAAATTGAGAGTTAATAATTGTTAAACCAACTGTTCCAGCACCATATTTTGCACGGTAAACACGTACTCCACCTACACCATTAAGAGAACCGACTTTAGATTTGTAGTCGGCTCTGTTCCCACCAAACGCTACCGATTCAAATGAGTTAAAATACTTTGTTCTAATCGATTCTGTAGACTCTTCATCCTCACCTGGTATAAGCACTTCTGTTAGTTCTGCTCTTTCAAGTCCATCTATATATTCAATAGGGATTAATGATCCTAAATATAAATTACCGACGTTTCCAGCTGTCTCACATTCAAGTACATATTCACCAAATGAAATTCGTTCAATAGCCTTATAGTTTAATTGATCCAAACTAAAACGAGAACCAATTGGTATGTCAATATTAAAAGTACCTTTCAACTTTGCTTTAGTCGCTTCATCAACAGTAAGTCCCCGCTCAGCAAGACGACGAATTAAATACTCTCTTGGAGCAGTATCGGCGAATACCATATCATTATTATTTTTAATTGTGACAAGCATTTGGGCTATTTCAGCACTGTTAGCTGCAGTCGCAGTATAAATAAGACTACCTTCACGCTTATCGAGTGAATCATTAATTTTAGCTAACTTTTGCGCCATTAAATCTTCATAGGTTGTTTCTAAATTAATTGGTTCAGCCATTAGTAATCCACCTCTTTCTTAGCTGTAACTTCCCCAAATATGGTGTGGGCAACAAAATTCACATGTACTTTATTTTTATTTGCTATAACTTCAAAAGAATCAACTTCAGTGATACGTTCATCTTGTAAAAGGCACTCGCGAATTCGACTTTTCACTTCACTAGCAACATAGGCACTAGGCTTTCCTATTAAATCTTTAAATTCCACCCCATAGTTCCACGAGTAAATCAAAAAGTCATACCGTTCAATGCTAAGCATTAAAAAAATCGCTTGTTCCATAGCTTGTAATCCATCTACAAAGCCAACACAGCGATTTCTCTCTAAATTTAATTTAAATGTTTTCGATGGCTGAACTTCTTCTTCGAAGTCCGCTATTAGACCATCGTTTATAATTTGCTGCGGAATCATCACATCACTCCTTATCGACGATGATATATTGTTGGCCACCATGCACTCGAATCATTGTAACTTTGTCACCTTTCTTTAAACTGTTATGGACCGTATAGTTCTGTTTAGAACCGTTCATAGTCGCTTCAACAGTAAAGTCCTTCACATTCCTGGTCAACTTTAAATGCTCTTTTTCTAACACTAACTTCTGATCAATTTGCACTTTCAAAGGGTTAACATCAATGACGATACCATAAACAACAGTTGTTAATTTTTGAGCATTCATGGAATTAATTGCAACTTTTTTAATGATATTTAGAAAATCATTCATATCACGCAATGAATTCACCACCCAGCAGCGTTAAGTCCATTCGGTGATCCGACTCATAAAAAGTATGTTTTACAGAATCTACAATCATGTAATTCTGAACAGTTACGTCACCTAAATACATATAAACGCCAATTATTGAGCCTCCACGAACACGTTTATCACCAAAGACCTGGTTGATGTGCAGCTTACGGGATTTCATATTGTATAACTTTAATAAGGAATCAGCTTTGACTTTACCATTTTCCTTTTCACCGACAGTGTCCGTATATTGAAGAATACCCCAATTATTAATATTCTCACTATCTTCGGCGATAAATATTTCACGCTTGCCGGTTTCTTTATTTTCACGAACTAATTTAATTTTGTTATAGGTTCCGTCGTCAATTGAAGTAGTGTAATCAAATGTTTCACCGGATTGTTCATCAATTAACAAATCTAGTTCTAATTCTTTAATATTGCGAAGGCACAATGAGCCAAAATCATCGTACAAAATATAAATTTCCTTTGTATAATTAGTCGTTTCTGATAGTACATTCTCCATAATTGTAAATAGCTCTTGATTGTCCTCAACTCTTGAAGGAATAATATGCTTTGTATCTGCCACAATACCGGTCTTCAATTGAAAATCACTTGCAAGCTTTTGAAGTACTTGTGCTGCAGTTTTATTTTTGAATACGTAAGTGTCTTTGTTTTTAAAGTATCGAAGTTGATCATATGCTGTAACACTTATAATGCGATTATTACTACGTTTTTTACTAAAAACATATCCAAAGAAAATTTCCTTTCCATCATAATGAAACTGTACAGCATCACCTTCATAAAACCCCAGCTTTTCATCTTTAATTACATTAAAAGTAAGCTTTCCTGGAGAACCTTTTCTTTTAGTCTCCCAAACAACACCCTCCTCAACAGCACATTCAAAGGTGCGCCCTTGAGAAATAATCAACAGTTGACTTTTAGCCAAGTTTAATCACCTGCCCTACCCGAATTAAGTTTGGACTTGATAAGTTATTAATTTTAGCAAGTTCGGTATATTTCGAGCCTTCTCCGAGATATCGTTTTGCAATTCCCCATAGAGTTTCACCTCTGGCTACTATATGTGTTTTCGGAGTTTCTTTACCTAAAGTAGACCTTTGTTTTTGAATAGTAGCCTTTTTATTTGTATCACTAGAAACGCTTGGTTGAATGTTAATTTTATTGTTCTTATATTCCCGGTATTGTTTCAATTTGATTTTCACTTCGATATCAAACCCATTTTCAGCATCATCAACAAACTCATAGCTTTCTAGCGCAAAGATAATTTCATCTGTATCAAATAATAATTTCCCATTAGGTAACATTCGATTAACGATGAGTTTAAAGGGTTTTTGCTCTATCTTAAGTTTTTTCAATTTTTCCAAATAATAAGCTGCTGGCTTAAATTCATTTTGGTAAACAGCAAAAGGGTATTGTGTATTTGGAAGTAAAACATCAAACTCAATTTCTGTTAATCCAGGTTTTTTTAATACATTAACTTCACCTTCATTTATTAATGTAATTGTTTCGTTTTTATTATTGATTCTTGTTGTCATTTTAGAAGGTGGAACAGGCAATTGCACGCCATCAAGAAAGAATTTATACATAATAAGTGTAGCCTCCTTCTGCTAACATGTCTGCCGCTTCTTCAGCTCGTTCTCCAAAACGATTAATAACGCCATCAATGTCTAATTCGGAATTGATGTGGTTTTCATTTCGCATATCGACTTTTATTTCTGCAGCTGTATAACGATTAATTACTTCACGTTCTGCTAGGTCTTTCATATAGGCTAAATCTTCTCCAGCCATTTCAACACTATCAGCAAATCTCCCAGTGTTTTCTGCTGTATTGTTCGCAAAGTTATTTCCCGTACCTAGGGATTCCATAATAGCTTGCATTTGAGCTTCTTGCTCTTTTTGTTGAGAATCATCTTCTTGCTTATCGAAATTAAATAAATTTGCTCCCCAGTCATTTCCAGCTTTCCAAGCATTGGAATATTCCATACGTTCCAAACCTATTCCTAAATCAGACATTACTTTGTCAGTATCTAGTTCCTCATAAAGAACTTCATATTGACCATTACCATACTCTTCAACACCCCAATCTACTAAACCAGATAAATCTTCTCTCCATCCTGCAACTGTAGTTGCAAAATCCGTTCCAAAAACGAAATCTAGTGCACTTGCAATCTTCTCGATTACTCCAAGTGCATTGTCAGCTAAATCGCCAAATAAGTGTATAATGGCACCTATTGGATCATTAAATACATTACCAAAGAAGTTAGCAAAGGTTACCCAATGATTGTATAATGCTTCTACAATACCTAGTACAATCTGAATTAGACCGAAAAATACATTTGCTATAAAGGCACCTAATGTTGCAAAAACACCTGCAATGATACCTGTTGCACTATAGGATTTCCCTGTGAAAAAATTCACTGCTGCAACTGCTAGATAAAAAACTCCTATTAAAGCTATCATTACCATTACAACTTGAAATATGGGATTCGCTGCTAAAGCCGCATTTAATCCCCACTGTACGCCGGTTAATGCTAATGTTGCTGATACGCCCCTTAAACTTGTTGCAGTCATTAATCCAATTGCCAATATTTGCAAACCAGTCCAAAATGTTGTAGCAACCGCCGCTGCTTTAGTAATTAACAGCGCTAAACCGTATGCTCCAATTGCAGCTGTCGCAGTACCAACAATTGGCGCTATTAAACCCCAATTGTCAATAATAAATGCACCTATATCAGACATCATACTTAATACAAACATGGCAACTCCTGATAAAATCATTAAGGAATTAGAAATTCCGTCCATAAATTCTTTCATTCGTTCGCTATTTGCAATTTCATTGATTTTTTGTAAAACTGGTGTAAATGCATTTATAGCTCTATCTGTCATTACAGTCCATATTTTCGACCAGGTTAAGGGTAACGCTTCAAATGCGGCGTTGGTTTCAGCCGTTGCATAGAGCATTGCATTCTTGATAACTTCTCCTGTTATTATCCCTTTTGAGGCTAATTCCTGAATATTAGACGCATCTATGTTTATATTCATTGCTTCTTCTAAATATCTTTGTATGTTCTCAATAATTGGTTGGGCATTAGCAAAAATCCCATTTATGTCCTTTTCCTGTAAAACTCCATCAGACATTGCCTGAGTTAGTTGCTGCATTACAGAATTAATATCCTCCTGCGGTGTTCCTGCAATTGAGAGTGATTTATTAACTTGTTCAACAAAAGCTACGATTTCAGCATTACTATCGAACTGAGTTCCTTCTTGCATTCCTAATTTACCTACCATATCTGCAGTACTTTGGTAAGATGTATAAGAACGTTGAGCGGAATCGAAAATCATTTGCTGTAATTCAGGTGTTGTCATTTTCCCATCATTTATCATATCTAATTGTGCGTTCGTATTCGCCATGTCATCAGATAAAGATAGAACACTCCCCAATTGTTGTAATGATAAATAACTTTTTGCAATCGCTCCTAAAGTACCTAAAAGATTATTAGCAGGATTATTTGCATTTTCGATATTTTGATTTAATTTCTCTTGTGCTTCATCAGCTTGTCGTATTTCTTGTTCTATCTGATTGAAATTTGATTTAACTTGTTGTAATTCTTCTTGTATAGCTTCTAATGCTGAGAGATCAATTGCTTGACTCGCTACATCTTGAAATGTATAAAAATTATTAATAACTGTAGACATTGCTATGTTCATAGAATTGAATTGCTGAGACATCATGCTGTCAATTTGTATTCCTGTGTTCATTGTAGCCATTTATTCACCGCCTTTTTGTATAAAATAAAAAAGCACTCAAGTTGAGTGCTATGTTCAAAATTAATACCATCATTCTACTTACTTTGTTATGGTACATCTAGTTTTTTGGCGACTAATTTTAATGTGTTTCATTATGGAGGCAAATTCGAGACATTAATACTGAATAGCATAGACACAACATTTATCTATATTATTAATATTAACGTCTTTTTCTTCCTTTACCCTTTCGCTCCGCCTCTTTTCTTGCTTTTTTCTCTGCTTCGATTTTTACTTGAATGGATGCTATAACAAATGCTTTTTCAAGACGTGGAAGGTTTAAATATTGCGACGGTAATAGTCGAAGCTTATGCAGCACATAGTGCGCGATATTTGCATCGCTATCACCGTCTTCAATTAGTTTTTTGCTTCTTCAACTAGGTCATCCATACCTACATCAAAGCCGTTTACCTCCTGGGTAATTTTCTTTACCTCAGTAAGTTCACCAGGAAGCAGCATTTTTTTGAGCAACGCTTCTGCTCCCATGACACCATAGGATGACTGAAGCTCTGCATCGTTTAGATCCGGATATTTAATTGTTGCCACCGCATTTTTTAAAGTATATTGTTCAAAGTCAACTTCCGGCATCATTAAACCTTTTTTTCCTGGAACAGGCATACGCTTCGTACATGCTTTTCTATTTGCAGCATCAACTTCTCCGTCAATTGCACCGAACTTCCATGGAATCGGCTTTCCATTTGCATCTTTAAAACGTTTAGAAATTACATGTTCTTCAACCTTTACCTTTTCTACATTTTGTGCAAAGAATGCTTGTAAGTTACTCATATTTTCATCATTTCCTTTCAAATTTGATTATAAAAAGGGGCGTCTCATATAGTATGGGACGTCCCTTTTCTGTACCGAAAGCGAAGCGTCAGGTACAAAATTTTTATACAAAAGTATTTCTATATCAAGAAAATTCGTCCCAGAAGTTTGTGATACATACTTCTGGGACAGCCCCAAGAATTTTTACATAATATCCAAAATTGAGAATCGTTCTGGCATTTCCCAATCTTCAAAAGTAAACTCGAACGAATCCTCAAGGTATTCTGCATCAGCATCAAGCAACGCTAAAATACCACCATCTAAGTTGCAATCTTTCAATACAATTGTTTGTCGTCCAACTGTAGAAGACTTATCCTCATTTGTTAACTGAATATCAAAATATAAATCTTCTCCCGTCTCTTTATATCGATAAAGCATTTCACGGAAGATTGAAGTATTAAAGTGGAATGTTGCACTGCCAGTGTATTCAGCACCAGTTGCCTTGTTTCCTTTACCGACTTTGCCTAAAATCGGTACTTGTGTTTTCGTTTTCCCCATATCAGCTTGAATATTAATTAACTGAGCGAAGTTATAACGCTGATTATCAATCGTTACAAATGCTTCACCCTGAGATCCACTGATTGAATCTCTCGCATGCATTGTTTCAGCAAAAAACTGAAGATCTAACGGTAATAACATATTCATTTTTTTCATCTGACGATTCCCCCTTATGCTACTGTTGTAGTGATAAATAGTTGAGACATAGCTACAGTAGGCTCTACTATTTCGTTCACTATAACTGATTTCTTAGAATTTCCTTGTTCAACCGTTACTTGTTCTGAAGCAAAATTTTGAATTGCACGGATACTTTGTAATTCTTTACGATGAGTTACAATATCAGACCATAAAGAAACACGCCCTGATTGGTCATTTGGAATATGGCCAAGATAGCGCGTGTTAAATAATGCTGCAGTATCAATTGCAATTTGATCTAGAACTCGAATTACTTGATTCAATGAGAAATCTTCATTCTTATCAGATCTAAATGAAGTAAATGTATTTATATCTTCTAGCACTCGAATTTCATTGCCAACACGATGGAACACATATTTACCAGACGTAAGTAATGCTGAAAGCTGCAAGTGAGTTTTTGCTTCTGACATATCAAGCGTATATTCACCATTGTATTCCTTGTTTGTATTGGATTTATTTATTGCAACGCCAGCCTGTGCACCAACTGCCCAATAAACCGCACCAAATACTTCCTCTCCTTCACCAATTGCATCATTTTGAACATCAATGACACCTTCATGGTCTGCTGCACCTAATTTGTGGCCAACAAGTTGGAACTTCGCCCCTGCTTCATCACGCAGACGTTTTGTGTAAGCAATAAATAAATCTTTAACCGTTTGTTCAGATGAAAGACAGCCTAATGTATTAAAACCATATGCTTCTAGTGCATCTAGAGCATTTTGATATGCTGATCCATTCACCGTTCCATTTGTACCGCCAATCAGAGGTGTACCAGCTGTTACTTCTAATATTGCATCAGCTTTAAAAATTACAAAGTCATTTCCTACTAAATCAGCAGCAACTGCAATATCTTTTTGCTCATCAACTAATGATGTTCCTAAGTATGTTTGAACATCAAATTTCGTTGAATCATCAACGTTCTCTTGAATTACAATTTTCAAATCATTGCCGCGTGTACCTGCATACTTTGCTTCTGCATATGCATTTGATGCTTTGGCAGCACCTTCACCAATTCTAAATAAATAAGCGGTATGTGCATTTTTGAAAACATCTCGAATACCTTTCAATTTTGGATCTGTATAATCATAACCAAGGATATTGCGAGAATTCTTCTGTAAATCGTCAGCCGTAAGGGTAAATACTCCTCCATCAACTCCCCAATCTAATGCAATTGGAAGACCTACATATCCACGATCACTAAGATTGCTAAACGCTCTTTCTGCTGAAATAAAATTATGATAAGTACCCGGTAATACTTTATTTTGTGTACCTAATGTTCCTCCACCAAGTCCCATATCTTATCCCTCCTGTTTTTCAAATGTTTGTAAATATAATGCATACAAAGATTTTTTATCTTTAGCTTCTGAATAATTAATTGATTTATCTTGAAGATATGCTTCTAGCTCTTTTTTCGTAATATCCCCATAGTCTTTCTTAACAAGAGGATTTCCGTCTTCATTTTCAATTTTCCCTCTACCATAAAAAGCCTCTAATGCAGAGTCTACTTCAGCAATGGTATAAAGTTCATCATCTTTCAAGATAGCATTAACAATATCTTGTTTACTTTTATACCGATCGCTGTTGGCAATTCTGGTTTTTGAAAATTTCACAGTCAATTCTACGCATCTCCTTTTAAAGGTTGATGTTGTTCTAATGATTCCATAAAATCTTTCGCTTCAACTTCTTGTAAGAAGAAATTAAAGTTCATATAATTATGCAATACGCCGTCCACCGGTTTACTATTAGCCCCTGTCGAACGTAATTTGGAATCATTGAATAGCGTTATTTCCTTAAGTGCTTGTTGAACCTTTAATGACATATTTGCAAGTTCTACAGCACCATTTTGCGGAAAATACTTCACATTAAAAAGTGTAGTGATACGCCAACGCTTACCGATTTGTTGTTTTTGTTCCAGGTTTTGGAATTGAATAAAAAAACAAGGCGTCTTAACTTCTTGCGGCAGTTCTTCGACGTATTTTTCATAATCACTTCCGAAAACTTCTTGAAGCTTTTGAGAAATAGCAACAATGATATCGTTAATTTCCATTGAATCCCTCCTTTTAAGCTTCATGAGTTACTTTTCGTTGCTTGCTGGTGTTCCATTAACTCAGCTTTAAGTATCAATTAGCTGATTGGAACAGTTTTCAACCATTATAAAAAGCAGCCATTTCCTCAAATGACTGCTTTCTAATAGAACATATTATATTTTTGTTGTAAAACCACTTATAGCAACTCCTTCCATAATTTAATTTTTATGTTTTTAAATTATTTCATAATAATCCCTCCTTCTAATTCACTTGGACGGTTGTATTATCATCGATCGCTTTGTCCATTTCCCTTTGTTATAGGAATTATGACAAGATCGATTTATTTACCACTTCGTCCTACCTCTATTCTAATTGTGAAAGCTACTATTTTTCAATCTTTGGAACTATTGGAACATTTGTAACATCTGGCACATTTGTAACAGTATATTTATGCCTTATAAATTCATCATTTTACTTACTTGTATATCTGTTAAATTCCTTAATTAGTTTTCTAGAATCTTGAATGTTTTGAGCGGTATACGGAAAGTAATAATTTACGTATTTAATTTAACAACTTCTTCAAAGAAACAAAAAAAGAAGCGACCCAATCGTCACTTCAACATCATGTCTAAAATACGTTCCCTTATTCTTTGCACACTTGTATGGCTTATATTTAGCTTTTCCCCTATCCAACGGAAAGTCATTCCTTCTAATAGCCAATAAAGCACTTCATTTTCTTTGTCACCTTGAACCTTTTCTATTAAATTTTGAACAAGCAGTAATTCATCCTTAACTGCTTGTATTTCCTCCTCACGTTTTCTCTTAATTTGTACATGTCGGAAAACAGGATCACTATTAATACCAACAGCTCTTGGCAACGTTGATTCTACACCATATCGAGATATAGAAGCTGATGGTGACATTGAATTTATTTCTTTCGTCAATCGTATATACTTGGACATATTTTCATTATATCGTTTGATTGCTCGGTCAAGTTGGTATCGATTTAGTTTAATTTGTTCTTTGCCCATAATAATTACCCCCTAATTTAATTTCTTTTATTAACAGACACATTTCGTGTCCTTTTTAGTTAAAAAAATTTTTCCTTTATAAAAATTGTTAATGACCTGCGATTATTTTGGCTATTCTTAAAGATAGTGTTATATTAGTTTTTCTATTGAACCTAATATTTGAGGCGATATATTCAAATTAAAACCAGCATCAGTTCTAGTTTTGTACCTCTCAGTTCAATTAAAATGTTCTACTATCTATATGAGCTTTTCAATTATTCCACTAGAAAGAAACATTTTGTTTCTTATATACACATAGTAATTGAAACATTATGTTTCTGTCAATATATATCAGAAACTTTTTGTTTCCCTTTTGTATTCTTAATAGAAACAACAAGTTTCTACTTATATAATATTCTTAGTGAGGTGAAACAAGTGTTTGGTCATAATCTAGCTAAATTAAGAAAAGAGAAAAATCTAAGCCAATACGAATTAGCTGAAAAAATGGGTTTTTCAAGAGGGCAAATATCCAACTACGAACAAGGTACTCGTCAACCTGATTTCGATACGTTGCAAAAATTTGCTGATTTTTTTGAAGTCTCTACAGATTACCTATTAGGTAGAACCCAATCTAATCTTCCAGAGTTGACGCCAAAAGAAGAAATAAACATAAAAAAAGACTTAGAGAAGATTATTAATAATTTAGAAAATCCAACTGACGGTTATGCACACTTTGATGGACTTACAATAGATGATGTAGATGAAGAGGACCGAGAGTTGCTAATTGCTGCTCTTGAAACGTCTATGCGAATTGCAAAGCAAATAGCTAAAAAGAAATATACCCCTAAAAAATATCGAAAAGAGGATTAAATGGAGGGGGTTTATGAATAACTTCCAGGAAGTAATCTCTAAATTGGTAAATAAATTTGGAACAAATGACCCTTTTGAAATTGCCGAATTAATGGGCATACAGATTATCTATTTAGATCTAGGAAACACTTATGGTTTTTATCGTGTCTATAAAAGAGTGAAAACTATCGTCATTAATAATAAATTAAATGAGTGGGAAAAACGGTTCGTGTGTGCTCACGAAATTGGACATGCTATTTATCATCCAGATTTAAACATTTCATTTTTAAAAAAGAATACTTTTTATTCTGTAGAAAAAATCGAAAGTGAAGCCAATAGGTTTGCTGTCCATCTCCTTCTCTACGCTAAAAATTTAGAAGATTATGATACCAAATTTGCTATTTTAAAAGAAAATGGAATTCCTTATGAGATGGAAATGTATTTATAATTTTGCAGGAAGAAAAAAGCAACCTACCAACTAGCTCAAAAAATATAAGTGGTTTTATGGAACAAATTTTAGAGATTTCCTTATAAATTAACATAAAAACAATGCATATTGATCGGCGAATTTAATCGAGTAGGAGGGAGTGATTAACTCCCGACCTCTCACACCACCGTACGTACGGTTCCGTATACGGCGGTTCAATTAAGATGAATAACGCAAAGTTTCGTAACGAACTTTCAGACTTTTCAGCCCTTGGCTTTCCCAATAGGAACTTTCAACCGAGTAAGATTTCTGACTCTTGTTTGAGGTTTCTTCCAATTCTTCCATAGACACATCCTTAATCTTCTTTTAATCCAGCTATCTAGTGATTTGAATATGGAACTCGTATCTGCTAATGCAAAATAACCACACCACCCCATTAGATATTGGTTTAACTTCTCGATTCTGTATTCCATGGAGTATGGCATCTTTCTTGAGGTAATCTCTCGTATTTTCTTCTTCATTCGAACTAAACTTGTTTTCGCAAGACGAACCTTTGGTTCTTTATGATTCGTGAAACTAAAACCTAAGAACTTCCGATTCCAAGGACGGTCTACTGCTGATTTCTTTTCGTTTACTTTTAAACGAAGTTTTCCTTCGATAAATCTTTGTACACTCGCCATTACTCTTAGTCCCGCACGTTCTGTTTTCACATAAATATTACAATCATCTGCGTATCGAACGAATTTATGTCCACGTTCCTCCAACTCTTTATCGAGTTCATCTAGAACTATGTTTGAAAGTAAAGGACTTAAAGGTCCACCTTGTGGTGTTCCTTCTTCTGTACTTGAAACCACTCCATTTATCATGACACCGGCTTGGAGGTATTTACGAATAAGTTTTAATAAAGGTTTATCTGAAATTCGTTTCGCTAATGTTGCCATTAGTCGGTCATGATTGACCTTATCGAAGAATTTCTCTAAATCCATATCAATCACCCATCGATAACCTTCCTTTATATAACCCTTTGCTTTCCGAACGGCGTCATGGGCGCTCCTGTTTGGACGGAATCCATAACTCTGGTCCGAAAATGTTTTGTCATATTCCTTCGATAAAATCTGCGAGATAGCTTGTTGAATCAAACGGTCTGTCACGGTTGGGATACCTAGTAAACGCACACCACCATCTGGTTTCGGGATTTCGACTCGACGTACTGGTTGCGGTTCATAGGTTCCATTCAAAATCTGCGATTTAATGCTTTCCCAATTTTCGAGAATGTGCTGTCGTAAGGTTTGTACGGGCATCATATCTACTCCATGGCTTCCTTTATTCGCTTCAACTCGCTTTAGCGCTTGTATCATGTTTTGCCGTTCGAGAATTTGATCCAACATCACCATTTCGTTCCTTTCCGTGATTAGCTTATCTTCTTATGCCCATCTGAACTCCACCCTCCGCAAATACCCTCGTGGGATTCACCACTACTTTCTAAGCGTGAGGTTTCTCTGTTTTCTGTGCTTATTCATTCTAGATGGAAAGCCAAGGGCTAATCTCTCTCAATTGTTCAGTCCTTCCGAGTAATTCTAGACCTACTCGTACTATGACCTCTGCTGACTTCTGACAGTTCAGCTACTTGTCTCCAAGTAGGTTATGAAGGGTACTTCACGTTTCTGTCAGACCTCCCCGGGTAAGCGCATGCACTTTCACACCATCTATCCGCCTCATTTACTTGATATGACCTTCGACAGAAGGAACTTTGTTTTGTAGCGCAAACTCATTCAATCATACCTAGCCTTATATGAGATTCGTGTTCCTCGGACCGGTGTTTTGCCTCCAGCTTCCTTCAGATTCCGCGTCGCCACGGACACCCTTGCTCTTAGCTAACCTCTACTTCTGTCTTCGGGGTTCGGGACTTGCACCCTATAGTTCATACGCATGCCGGGCGCACGCTAAAAGTGGCCGCCCGAAAAGTTTATTTTTGGACGGCCACTTTACATAACACAAAACTACCTTACGTCGTAGTCTTTTACTCATCATTAGTAGATATATTTTCATCAATTGTTTTTCTGCTTCCAACCGTTAAAACAATGATTCCTCCAAGCAGCATTGCCACGCCAATCCATGAGGTTGTGCTTAAGTATTCTCCGATAAAAAATACACCTAGAAGTGCTGCTGTTAGAGGCTCTGCCAAAGATAGTGTAACTGCTGAAGAAGAAGTGATTTTTTCTAAACCCGAAAGGAAAAATATGTAGGCTAAGCTTGTAGCGGCTAATCCCATAAATACCATTGGCGCAAAATTTTGCCCTGTGAACACCCAAGAAACGCCATTACCTGAAAATGGCAACAATATAAGTGCACAAATGGTAAACGTCATCGCAACAGCCGGCAAAGTCTCTTCTCTCTCTGTTAACTGTTTACTGCAATTTGTATAAAAGGCAAACATAAGTCCTGCGCTTAACGCAAGTAAAATACCAATAGGATGGACTGTGGCTTCTCCTCTATTAACAAATAAAAGAATGCACCCTATTATCGCTAAAGCAGTTGCTATGCCCCAAATACGGTTTGGCTTTCGTTTCCAAAAAAGCCATTCAACAATACCTGAAAAGACCGGTGAACTTCCGATTGTTACTACCGTCCCTATTGCGACTCCTGTAAAACGTACAGATGTGAAAAATAATGATTGGAATAACGCAATCGTAAGCGCTGCAAGTATGGTCCATTTCCAAGACCAGTTTTTGAAACTAATCTTACGCATAGCAAAAGCAGCTATTAGTAATACGCCTCCCCCAATTGCCGAACGTACTGCTGCTACAGCAACCGAAGAAACACCTTCTTGTAAAAATGTTTGGGTTGTTCCGACTGTGCCCCATAACATTGCAGCAAGCAGAACAAATATGTAGGGTAATAGATTCAAAACTTTCATCTCCTTTGCCTATTGTTTCCTTCTTTATTACAATTATGCTACCATAACTTTCAAATACACTAATCTATTATTTTCACTACAACACAATATAGTGATATTTGAAGAAAATTATTTATAATAAATATATTACAGTTAGAAAGGGGTCATCATACGTGTATAAAACAGTTTCTGAAACGGCTAAAGATATTTCAATGCCAGAAGAACAAGTACTCCGCTACATTTATGCTGGCCGTATAAAGGCTGTTCATGATGGAGAGCAGTTTCTAGTAAACAGCGCCCAATTCGATACGTATCATGAACAATTAGAACGACTTAAAGAAGAGATTGAAATATGGCGCAATACTCCGATTCCAGAAGATATCGATGTAAAAGATGAGGATTAATCCGAGAGGATGGAAAATAAAAATTCATCCACCCACACTAAAAAACATCTTGAAGCGTACTCAATACGCCTCAAGATGTTTTTTAAATTGTTACAACAAAGCCAGCACGTTTTCCAATAATCTCAGCATAATCCTCAACCATTACACTTGCCGTTGGATACATCCCTGCACCCGGACCAATTAGAGTTAATGTACCGATATAATTTGTTTCCATTGTAACTGCGTTAAAAACATCATCAATCGGATATAACGGATGCTCTTTATCTACAAGCATTGGACCAACTTTTGCATAAATCGTTCCATCTGCACGTCTTTCAACTTCTGCTACATGACGGTAGCGTAATCCTTGTGCTGTTGCTTCCTGTACCTGTTCTGACGTAATGTTATCAATTCCAATTACTTCAACATCTGACCAGTTCGGCTGCTCACCAAATGCTAAAGCAGATAAAATCATTAACTTTTTAAAAGCATCTTGCCCCGAAACATCATTATAAGGATCCGCTTCAGCATACCCTAAGCTTTGCGCCTCTCCTAGGGCTTCATCAAATGACCATCCTTCTGCGCGCATCTTCGTTAAAATATAGTTGGATGTTCCATTTAAAATCCCTTGAATTTTCGATACATCGTTTACTAATAAAATATTTTTCATTGTCTTAATTACAGGTACTCCGCCTGCAGTAGTTGCTTCAAAGCCGACAAATACACCATTTTTTTTTGCCAACTCTTGTAATTCAAGACCCCTTTTTGCAAACATCACCTTATTTGCAGTAACAACGTGGCACTTATTTTCAACAGAACGTTTTAAATATGTAAATGCAGGTTCCTCATTTACAATTGCTTCAAATACAACTTGAAGTCCTTTTACTGAAAGAACGTCATCGATGCTATCTGTTAATAAGTGAGCTGTTCCGGGTACTCGTTCTATAGACGTATCTCGAACTAGAATTTTAGCAACTTCTAATTCTAACCCTAATTTTTCACGCAGCTCTTCCCTTTTCTCGTTTATTATATGGTAAATTCCTTGACCAACAGTGCCAAAACCTAAGATGGCCGCCTTTATTGTTGCCATTCTTTACTCGCCTCCATCTTTACTGAACATTCTTCATCTATTTCACTTTGGCGGTTTTTTATTATTTTCCCAACCCATGTTAAAAGTCCTCTTTAACATGGATTCGCCAGAAAATTATCTGCAATTAGCTAAAATCTTTTATTAATTGAAGATAATAACAAATAATTCGAAAAATTTTACATAAGAGAATTTTATCTTATATTTTGAAGGAACTCAAGAAGATTCTTCTCAAGAAAGACAATTGTTTTTTTAAGAAGGGCAAGAGGGTTTTATAATACTTTTTAAAACAGTATTAATTTATTAAAAAATGTCTCTATTTGTAAGAGACACTTAAAACCCTCTAGATATTTTAATCATTTTATTTTTCTACAATTTCAAATTCCTCTAACATATAGTAGAACCTTGCACCATGCCCTTCAGCTGCTTCGAGGAAATATTTTAAATCGAAAACAAAGCTTCCATTTTTCCCATTTGAAATAATATACACTTTATTCACTGGACTATCCCATTCATTTCCATCAATTGCAGACACTAATAATCCATTAACTGGTTCTGTTACTGTCTCTATTTCTTTAACTGTTTGAAATGTATTATTTAGTTTTTCTGTATATTGAGCAGCTAATTGTCCAGGTGTTTTGTCGACTACTTGCAAAATCGACATTGAAACTTCTGGGTATCTTTCCTCTAAAGGAATCTTAGGAACAATTATATCAAAGCCTTTTTCGTTCACAAGTTTATAGCGTTCTTCATCAATGTAAATAATATAATCTGAACGATCCTGTAAAATTACTTCATGTTCTTCTGGCTTCCCTTCAATTTCATTGACTACTTTCTTTTCTGGTTCAAAATATTTCAATACTTGATTGACAATCGCCTGCCCGGTATTTGTACTTAAAATAGAAAAAGCAAATATAATGACAGCAGCTATTACACCAATTCCAATTAATTTATTTTTTATTTTTCTTTTTTTTGCAGTTCTACTCTTCTTTATATTATCCTTCTCTTTTAGATTCAGCTGTGATTCTATCCTATCCCATATTTCCTTTTTTTCACTCAATACATAATTAGTATGATTGTGTAATGCTTCTTTTATTTCACGCTCAAAATTTTCCATCTAACTCCCCTCCTCGTTGCAATGTAGGAAGTGTTTTAATTTTTTTCTGCCATAAAATAATCGAGATTTAATGGTATTTATATTTTCGCCTAAAATTTCAGCAACCTCCTGTTCTTTAAAACCGCTTAGATATTTTAAAATAATAGGAATCCGGTTATTTTCGTCCAGATGTTGAATGGCTTTATATAAATTTTCGTACTCAACAAAATGATTTAACTTATCATTCGTTTGCTCATTTTGTTGCACCGAATGATTAATATCCATCCCAACGCTTAAAACACCTGAATTCTTTTTTAAAATTCGGTTGCACTCATTTAGGAGAATTTTGTAAAACCAGGGCTTAAAGGTTCTATTACAATCGAATAAATGTATATGTTGATAAACACGTATAAAAGTTTCCTGAACTGCATCCTTTGCATAAGATTGCTGAGAATTCATAACAACTTTTGCAGCACGGTAAGCAAAATCGAAGTAGTTATCATATAATTCGTGAAATGCTTGGCTGTCCCCATCTTGTATTCTCCTAACAATCTCTTCATCACTCATTTTTACACACCCTTTCATGGGGGCTTTTATTGCCATTTATATAAAATACCCTCCACTTTACGAAAAAGTTTTCAGTGGCATGAAAAAATTAATGAAATTTGTTTGCTGAATTTATATAAATAAACAATCATGAGTTTTTTACACCCAACCCTGGCATGAAAATAAGTACCTTCGGTTCATAATGGTAATGACACAAACAGGATGTAAGACGTGGCTTTTTTTGGTGGCTTTGACCCTGTAAAATAAACTGTTTGAGTGAATTTGGTGTTCAACCCTTTGTTAGCTCCACTTGATAGTAGGATGACTACGTACAGAAAAATGCTTATCTTCAAATTCACTCACTGTTTGTGATCTTAATGAATCGGAGTGATTTCATGGAAGTATTTATTGAGAAGTGTGCAGGTTTAGACGTACATTCAGAAACGATTGTAGCTTGTGTTATTAAAGGTAATCATGAAGACGAAATGTATATAGAGACCGAAACATTTCCAACACTCACAAAAGATTTATTTAGGCTTTTAAAATGGTTAGAGGGACATGAAGTTACACATATTGCAATGGAAAGTACGGGTGTGTATTGGAAACCTGTATTTAACATCTTAGAAGATTTCTTTGATATCACGTTAGCTAATGCCCAGCGAATTAAAAATGTACCCGGAAGAAAAACAGATGTTTCAGATGCAGAATGGATAGCGAAGTTATTACGTCATGGTTTGATAGAAAAGAGCTTTGTTCCCCCTGTAAATATTCGTGAACTCCGAGATTTAACGAGACTACGTAAAAAGTGGATTAGTCATTTAGTTTCAGAGAAAAATCGAATCCAAAAGGTATTAGAAAGTTCAAATGTCAAACTAAGTACAGTAATCTCGGATGTATTTGGTGTATCAGGTCGAAAACTATTAAATCGATTAATTGAACAAGGCTATGTCGACGAAACGGATGTAGAAAAAGATATTCATGGGAAGTTGATTCCGAAAAAGCAATGGATTACAGATTCCTTATTTGGAACAATAAATGAGCATCAAATCTTCCTGATTCGTCAGTCCTGGCAACATATTCAATACTTAGAAACCTTAATTTCAGAAATCGAAGAACGGGTGGATCAACTACTTCAAAATTATCAAGAAGAACTACAGTTGTTAATTACCATACCAGGAATAAGTAAAGATACTGCAGCTGTAATTATTGCAGAAATAGGAGTAGAAATGGAACAGTTCCCGACATCTCAACATCTTGCATCATGGGCAGGAGTTTCACCAGGGAATCACGAAAGTGCTGGGAAAAGGAAGAGTACACGTACAGTGAAAGGAAATCCTCATATAAAATCCGCTATGTGTGAAGCAGCGTGGGCTGTTTCAAGAAGTCGAAATCGATGGCTGGCAAACAAATATTGGTCATTAGCAGCACGAAGAGGAAAGAAAAAAGCACTCGTTGCGATCTCGCATCGAATGCTTCGGGTTATTTACTCCATGTTATTAAACAAGGAGCCTTATAAAGAACCCCAAATGTCATAACTTAACCAAAACCAAAAAGTAATATACAAAGTTACCCCACAACAGGTAGCTCTGCTTTCTTATTGGCTTTTTTCGGTCAATTTAAGAATAAACATATTTGATTAATAGTATTCAAAGACCGAAGGGATTAATTATTTTCACAGAAAAAAAGCCAGTACATTTTGTACTGACGTTAAAAGATGTTAAATGGGAATAAACTATGATACTTTTTTCAAAATAACTTCGCGATACTTTGCAATAATATTATTTATCAGCATCTGCTCATCGGCTGTAAAAGCTGGTACACCATAAGGTCGATGGACAAGCTGGAACTTTCCATACTCAAGGTGCCACTCTTTTGCAGGTATTTGCAAATGGCATTCTCCACATTCTTTATAAGCCTCATACACTTCTTTAACTGCGTATTTAGATGTTGTAAGAGATGAAACATTTTCCGAAAACGCACTATGCCCGAAACGGCTTTTCCAATCCATTTCAACTTTAGCTAATAAATGTTGTAATGCTTCCGAGTTGATAAAAACCCTTTGTTCATTTAGTTCATATATAAAATATGCTGCGATATTTTGAGCACTGTAGATGTTTCCCATTTAACATACTCCTTCTTATGTAATGTGTAGCAGTCTGAGGGGTAAGACTGCTACATGTAAGCAACTACAAATCATTCAAAAGCGGGAGATGCTAATGAATTGATGCATGAGAGTTGATAAATAAATTGACCACAAAATTCTATCAATTCCCTCTACACAATAGTATATTCACCAATCTCTTAAAAGTCAATAAAACAAATTAAATTACTAGGTTTTAAAATAAGTTATGATTTGCCTAATGAATGGCTTAAGGAAGGTTGGCAGAACAATTATTACGCGAATGAATGCGGATTAAATTGTTCTCACCAATCCTACAAATTATTTACGCTTGTGTTTGAGCTACACCTTCACTTGATGCAACATTAGATAAAGCTTGATCTAAATCAGCAATGATATCTTCAACAGCTTCTAAACCTATTGATAAGCGAATGAGCTCCTCAGATACACCTGCAATTTTCAACTCTTCACGTGATAGCTGTTGATGAGTAGTTGAGGCTGGATGAATTATTAAAGATTTTGCATCCCCTACGTTAGCCACGTGAGAGAACAATTGAACACTGTCGATAACTTTGCTTCCGGCTTCACGGCCACCTTTAATGCCAAATGTAAGCATAGAGCCGTAGCCATTTTTTAAGTATTTTTTCGCCAATGAATGCGATGGGAAGTTTTCTTTGCCAGGATAGTTTACATATTCCACGAATGGGTGGTTTTCAAGATATTCTGCAACCTTTAATGCATTTTCTCCATGCTTTGTATAACGCAAATGAAGCGTTTCTAGGCCTTGCAAGAAGTTAAATGCACTATCAGCACTTAAAGTTGGACCGAAGTCTCGCAATAATTGAACTCGTAGTTTTGTAGCAAATGCCGCAGCTGCTGTATCAATTCCATAACGCAGCCCATGGTATGATTCATCCGGCTCAGTAAATCCAGGGAAACGGCCTTGTGTCCAGTCAAATTTACCGGCATCTACTACAATACCTCCGATTGTTGTACCGTGTCCTCCAATCCACTTAGTTGCAGAATGAACAACTACATCTGCTCCAAATTCAATTGGATTGCATCCGTATGGGGATGGGAAAGTATTATCAATAATTAGCGGAAGTCCATGCGCATGAGCAATTTCCGCGATTTTCTCTATATCTAAGATATTTAAGCTTGGATTGCCTACTGTTTCAGCATAAATTGCTTTTGTTTTATCAGTGATTGCTGCTTCAAAGTTTTGTGGATTAGTTTCATCTACAAATATTGTTGTAATGCCATAGCGAGGTAAAGTATTTGCAAATAAATTGTAAGTACCACCGTACAGAGATCCAGCCGAAACAATTTCATCGCCTGCACCAGCCACATTTAAAATCGAAAATGCAATTGCTGCTGCACCAGATGAGACAGCAACCGCAGCAGTTCCTCCTTCTAAAAGGGCAACACGCTGTTCGAATACATCAACTGTTGGATTCATAATTCGAGAGTAAATGTTGCCAGGTTGTTCTAATGCAAATAATTTACGAGCATGTTCCGTATTTTCGAAAGCATAAGCGGTTGTTCGGTAAATAGGTACTGCAATTGCCCCAGTAACCGGATCCGGCTTTTGACCTCCATGAAGTAATTGTGTTTCTGGACGTAATTGTGACATGTTTCTTCCTCCTTTTTTATTTTAGATGGACGATCTTATGAGGAGGAGATTCGGAAAAACAAAAAGCCCTCTTCTTTTAAGAAGAGGGCTCGCTGACTGAGCAATTTTTCCTCCCCTTATCTTTCAGATCTAATTAGAATCTGTAGGAATTAGCACCTTTGCGTTAATAACACCGGTTGCTGGGCATCTTAGGGCCTAGTCCCTCCGCCTCTCTGGATAAAGGTATTTGATTCATGTTCCATCGTTGAGTTAACTATAATCCAAGCAAATTACTATGTCAACTATGAATTTAATTTTTTTGAAACTTCTTAAATATTAAACGAGTATACTGTAATAGAAAGGAGGTTTATAGATTGCTATTTGCATTAATTGTCGTCCTTATAATCGGTTATTTTATCGGATGTATTCATGGATCAAATGCTGCGAGTTTATTGTCAGGAGTAAACTTAAAAGAAGTTGGCCATGGGAATGCGGGTGCTTCAAATGCAACCTTGTCTCTTGGCTGGAAGTATGGTGTGCTTGTAGCTTTAATTGACATCGCAAAAGGTGTTGTTGCCATCTTATTACTTCGATTAGTCTTATTAAATTACACTAGCTTCTCAGAAAGCGAAATTTCAATTCTGCTGTTTATTATCGGAGCAGCTGTCATACTAGGTCACAATTTCCCTATCCACATGAAATTTCGTGGAGGGAAAGGAACTGCTTCATTAATTGGAATATTTATCGCATTAAACTGGAAATTTGGGTTATTAGCAGTATTAGCTCTTATTATCACTAGCCTTTTAACAAATTATTTAATTATCGGCGTTTTCATCCTATATGTAATTTTTTGCATTAGTGCCCTAATAATTGAACCGACAATTTGGCCATTTTTCATTTCTTTAACATTATTTTTCGTTGCATTTTTCCTGCATTTTGAAAATATAAATCGAATGCGTGTAGGCACTGAACCAAAGTTAACAGCAGCTTTTAAGAAAAAATAACTGCAGTGCTTAGCAAAGTTTTATTTTTGTAAAGCTAAGCAAAATATACTAATATAGCCTTATGGGATTTTGCTCATAAGGCTATTTTTATTAAGAAAGTACCAAATTCAAAGGGGAGATAACAAAATGTCAGTAAAAGAATTATTACGTAGTCATTCATCCGTACGAAAATATACAGGCGAACCAATTCCAAAAGAAAAGGTTATTGAATTAATAGAAACAGCTCAAATGGCAGCAAGCTCACATTTTGTACAAGCATACAGTGTCATCTGGGTTACAGATGAAGAAAAGAAACAAAAACTTGGTGAATTATCTAAAAATGATTTCCAATTTAAAACTGCAGGCGCTTCATTTTTATTTTGTGTAGACTTCAAACGCTTACAAAAGGCTGGTCAAAAACATGGAGTTGAGATTGTTGCAGATTCTGCTGAAAATGTATTAGTTGGTGTAGCTGATGTTGGATTATTCGCCCAAAACTTTGTTATTGCAGCTGAAGCTGAAGGATATGGCATCTGCTATATTGGTGGTGCTCGTAACAACCCAGCAGAGATTAGTGAACTTTTTAATCTTCCGGAGTATGTTTTCCCACTATTTGCAATGACAATTGGGATACCAACAAAACGCAATGAAACAAAACCTCGTCTTCCAGTTGAAGCCGTTCTTCATGAAAATGAATACAATGTAGAAAAGTATGATTCTTTACTTGATGAATATGACTCAATTATGGAAAACTACTATGCAAGCCGCAGTTCAAATAACAAAGTTGCCAACTGGACGAAACAAATGGCAGATTTCTTAGTTGAACAGCGCCGTCCACAAATAAAAGAATTTTTAGCATCAAAAGGATTTAACTGGAAATAAAAGGAATTAATATGTGACTAAAGAGAGAACTTACTTGTGATTAATTAAAAAGTAAGTTCTCTTTTCCATAAATACGGTAAAATAGTAAGCTAATCTTCTCTTTATTTTTTTGTTAAAATAATAAGAAAGTTTGTGAGTTTGAAAGGATGTTTTCTATGAATGGAGATAAACAAGTTGCGATGTTTTTAGAGCGACAGCATATAAAACATGTTAGGCATTATTATCGTACAGTTGCTGAAGTAAACGTAGAACTTGCAAAAATACATAAAAATATAGAGGGAAATATAAATAAAGATAAATACAAATTCGCCTCTGAATATGTAAATCAATATGTCTCATATACAACTATTTGGAATATGAAGTTTGTTTATAACTTAGAAAATCCAGAGGTTGCTTTACTTCAAATATTCCATTTAGACTATATATTTATGAATGAACCAGAAAATTCATTTATAAAAGAACGAAGAATGCTTCTTGAACAAAAGGAACAATTCTTTAAATTAAAGCCATATAAAGAAGAACATATTGAAATTCGAAAACATAAGATGCTTCAATTTATTACAGAAAAAGAAAACGAGTTATCCGAAAAATGATCATAAAAGAAGATACGTACAGTCCTCCTTGGCCTCATCAATATGTCCAGACATTAAAGCAAAAGTTTTCTGTCCTATGCCCCTCCTTCATGCTTATAAAACAATTTACTCGCAGAATGATACTTTAATGAATCATCTCTCTAGCTAATATGCAAATACTATCAATTAAAATTCGACCACAAGCATTAGAGATTTTCTCTAAGCTTGTTTTTTATTTGCAATCCATGAGAGTGATATTTGTAAGAGATTTATTAAGCATAATAGCTAAATAATTTGATTTAATGAATAATTAAAACTAAATTAAAGGAATTTTGGTACAATGTGTTAAATTTAATCGAAGATACTTTAAGGAGTGAAAAGATATGCCAATGGAGCAAGAAACGATGGGGCTGTTAATAGCCGGTTTTTCATCCATAATGGGTGTAGCATTCATTATAGTTTTAAGATTATTATTTTCAAAAAATCGCAAATTATATAGACCTGCATATGGAATGGTATTAGTGTATCTAGTATTTTTTAGTTTAGCAGTTATCCAAGTCCTAAACGCAATAAAATTAGATATAAACCACCCAATGGCATCTGAAGAAATATCTTTAAAACTTGGCATCGCAGGAGTTCTTTGGGCTATTAGCATGTTATTTTTAATGCTTGGTTTAGTGAAATTTTCAATCAATAAAAAAACATTAAAAAAAGATCTTCATGTTAAATCTAAAAAACCCCGCAAAAGTTAGAATTATGTCTAACGTTTACGGGGTCAGATTCTTTTTTAGTTATTTAAACCGTTATTTACTTCGCCGGAATTCCCTGTATAACAATTTCCTTAACAGGCAGGAACTGTTCATCCGTATTGTAATAAGTCACTGCCACACGGTCGCCTTCTTGCAAATAAATAACAAGCGGAGCATTTTGCGAGCTTACAATAAAGTTTTGGCCCGTATTCAGCAAGAATGAAACAATTGTATAATCACCGATTCTTTCTTTATAAACACGCAACACATCTCCGGAAATAGTTGCCTCTTCTGCATTAGATGTTCCATCAACAGAATCTCCACTTCGATTAAGTGCCGTCTTATAAAGTTTTAACGCTTCGTTTGGTGTTGATCCGTAAGCAGAAATTTCGGGATTCGCCGCTGAAACGATAAAGTAGTTTTGTAGGAAACCATTTGAATCAAGTACAGGTGCTAGCCAGCTTGCTTCACCATAGAAGTTATAAAGAATTGGCATCTCACCTGCCCATTCTTTTTCAATGAATTTCTTCTCAATAATATCCAATGCACCTCGTGAATCCATATACGATTCTTCCAAATTACCAGTATAGTAAGTCGATTCACCCGTTCTTGCATTAGTTAATGAGTAGCCAAGCATTGAATCAACGCCTTCTTTAGGGCTCGTAAAGTCTGTGAAGTAATACATTTCGCCATCTTCATTAAATATTGGGCTTACATTTGCCTCTGTTCCTTCATCAGAAGGCAACTTCACATCTTTTTTCCCAAACAAACTATTCCAATAGCCATGAATATATTTACCAAAGTAGCTATTTTGAAGACTAACTGATTCAGGTGAAACAGCACCATCAATAAATTCAGGCACTTCATCTAATGTGAATAGCTCAGATTCCCCTGTCGCTGCATCAACCATAACAATTCCTTTTACATCAAATCCATTTCGAGCAGAAATAAAATCTCCGTATGATCGAATATAATATGGTTTTCCTTCGTCATTTACTTCTAATTGAGACTCACCATAAAAAATAAGTGCTGGGTTTTGCAAACGCATGTGACGTTCTAAATCCTTATTTAAAAATGCAGAAGGGACATATTCCATCTCACTTTTAACAAACTTCGGATTATCGCTGGAGTCTGTAGCACTCATCGTAAAATAACCAGGTGTTGTTTTTCCGTTAAACCATTTAAAAAATCCTGAAAACTCAACAGGTGCTATATATACATATTCCCCATTCACTTTTTGAATTTGTAAATTTCCAAGTTCGTAGTAACTTGTATTAGGAACTTGGCCAAATGCTTTTTTCATTTTATTTTCCGCAAATCTTGGTGGTACACTGGCAGGAGTTTTAGTTTCATCAAAAGGCTCAATTTCTTCCTGCTCCTCCATTTTTGCGGAATTAAATTTTTCATTTGCATTCCATAATGGAGTTAAAAGCATATATCCTAAAAAAATTAAACTTGCTAAAAAAATTATGCCTTTAAATTTTTGTTCGATCCCTTTAGACAAGAGAACGCCAAGCAAAGCAATGATTGGCAGCACATAAGCGAAAACCGTCCAATTCATATCTATTTTCGTAATATATATAAAAAGGAAAGAAATAATAAAGCTCGCAATAAGACTAAAAATTAAAGATTTCCATAACTTATTAGTTTTTTCCCCTTTTTGCGCCTTATATGTAAAAGGAACAATGATAACTGTCGTGACAACTGCAGCAATTATGGCCGCTAGCAATAACTGATTCAACTGAACCACCCTTTCTTATACCTTTTATACGGAATAGTAATGGCTTTAGTTTCATAAATACATAAGAAAAACGTAAGCGGTTCTTACTTGAGCATCGATGTTAACCCGCGAAAACGCTCTATCTTGCTTCTAACCAACATTATTCACTTTAGCTTTAGCTCAAGCTACTCCCTTCGTTGAAAGGACAGACCAATACTTCTAAAGGCATTAGCTTACGTTTAACACTATTCAAAAAAATTTATGCTTTTCTTAATAAAAAGGAGTGGTAGTTTTTTGGTGCAGAAAATTTTGTTATGTATGTTTGTCGTTTTTAGTTTCTACTATATATTCTTCATTGAAACAATTTTAGATTCTTTAATACTACTGTTTAAATTGATTCCTATGGTTTTAATTATTATTCTCGCATTTATAACCCCAGCTAAATACGCTACTGCCTATAAAACTTTAATAATCATCGCCCTAATTTTTTGTGCTTTTGGCGATTATACATTGCAGTGGTTTATTATCGGGCTTTCATGCTTTCTTATTGGCCACGTTTTTTACATTCGAGCATTTTTAACAACGAATGTTAAAAAACCTCCCTCTATAAATGTTGATATATCAACGGTTTGACCCGTTTTATCTAATAGAAAAAATATTTTTTAAAGAATAATATTTTAGTATTTTACAATACTTCAATTCATTTACAGTTTGAGGATACGCTTCGCTAAAGTTAATTGGTAGTAATTAACTTTCCGTTCCAATATGTGATGCACAATTGGATCTCTGCAATGCTTATGATGACGTACCCTCCCATGTCTCTTGGCGTCTAGCGCATACATTCCTTCGTTCGGTCTATTCATAAGGCAGAGGCTGGCGATGCTCCTTTAGGGACTCGTAGTCGGATGGAATAAATAATGCCGGCTTCTCCGTGTCATCCTTTTGTAATTTAATCGAGCTAAGGTGTAGCTTAGGCTGCCTCTACGAGACAATAAAGGTCTTTCATCATAAGTTGTTCATCAAACTGTACTTTCTTCTTGCATAGAGCGTGTAAAATCTTCAGTAACTTACCACAAAGGACAACCATCGATTGCTTCTTTCGAAGTGGATTAACTGTGCGTGTGGTGTAATATTCATGTAATTGCTTAAAGGCTTCATTATGGCGAATCAACGGTATCATAACTCGGAATAAGAGAGAACGAAGCTTTCTTCTTCCTCGCTTTGAAATGCGTTTCTGACCTTTGTGTTGCCCAGATGAGTTTTCACGTAATGTGAGTCCCGCTAGTTTGATTAATTGGCGTGGATGCTCATATTGAGTGAAGGAACCAATCTCTGAAAGAAGATCGACGATTGTTACATCGCCAATACCAGGCACAGTGGCTAGATACTCATAATCCGTCATTTGTTTCGTTAATTCAATTAATTGTTCTGTTAGACTATCGAGCTGTTGTTGCATCAATTTGCGTTGACTAAGGAGTGTGGCAATTTCTATTCGTGCCATCGTAAGACCTTCTGTCAACCCGATTGAAGATTGAGCAGCCTCGACTAATTGTTTTGCCTTCGGCAATTGAGGTGATTTTAATCCCTCTACCTGACGGTATAAAAACAATAATTCTTCGGGAGATTTACCGAGAATATCAGCGGGTAGAGGTGTCTTTTCAAGAACCGCATACGCCATCTTTCCGAAACTTTTAAAAACAGACATAAATTCTGGGAAAAAGCGATCCAACCATCGAATGAGACGATTTTGTAATGCATTGAGATCTTCTTGTATCTTTGAACGTAACGTGGCACCGTTTCGTAATTCCGCTTCCACGCCTTCTAGAATACGTGGATAGCTAAAACGTCCATCACGTATTAGACGCGCAATTACAAGTGCATCCTTTTGATCGTTCTTCGTTTGGAGATTATCGTCCAATTCTTTGGATTTGTTCACATGGCTCGGATTCACCATGATAAACGGAATCCCATGTTCAAAAAGATAGACAGCGAGATTCATCCAGTAGTGGCCTGTAGGCTCAAAACCAACTAATATTTCGCTTTTATCATGCGTAGTAAGTAAAGTTAATAACTTTTCATAAAATGCATCAAACCCATTTCTTGATTGCGTGAAAGGGAATGACTTTTGAAGCACACGGCCTCGTTCATCAATTGCGCAAGCATAATGTTTGTGCTTAGCGATATCGATACCTACGACGAGTGTATTTTCAGTGACTTGATTAATTTTCTGGTTCGTATTAAAATTCATAGACGGAGTCCTCCTGTGTGATGATGGGTCAATGGCTGTTGACACTCATGCATCATACTAGAGGGCTTTTTTTATTTCAAGACCCTGAAAATCCTTCTAACAGGAATGCTCCTTTATGGATAAGGCTGCTCCTTTTAATTTATGGAGTAAGTATGATGATTTGGATTGGAACTACTTTATTAGATGCTAACCAGTTCTTCCTTGCAGTCGCGGTTTGCGCCTATATAATTATTATACTAACGATGGGATGGACATCATTTAGAACTGGATGTAATTATGCAAGTATAGGGGCAATTTTATTTATCATTTCTGATTCCATATTGGCAATCAATAAATTTATTGCTCCTATCGAATATTCGCATCAATTTATTATGCTCACTTATTATGCAGCGCAATTTTTTATGACTTTAAGTATTGCTAACTATTCTGAATCCCGAAGTAAAAGTGCTACAATGAATGTAGTTTAAAACTTTAGGGGGGCCCTTCTATGAAAGAAAAAGTAATAGATCGTTTCATTAGATATGCAAAAATAGACACACAGTCAAATCCAGAAAGCTCAACAACGCCTTCTACCGAAAAACAATTTGATTTATTAAATGTATTAAAAGATGAGCTTTCAGAAATAGGTTTAACAGAAATTTCTTTAAATGAAAACGGCTATTTATTTGCCACTTTGCCATCAAATACAGACAAAAAAATTCCTACTATTGGTTTTTTAGCTCATGTTGATACATCCCCTGATTTTTCAGGAGCAAACGTTAATCCTCAACGTATTGATAATTACGATGGTGGTGATATTCAGTTAAATGATGATGTCGTTATGTCGCCAACCTACTTCCCAAATTTAAAAAACTATGTAGGGCAAACACTTATCACTACTGACGGTACAACGCTTTTAGGTGCAGATGACAAAGCTGGCATCGCTGAAATTATGACAGCAATGGAATATTTAGTCGCACATCCTGAAATCAAACATGGTAAAATTCGCGTAGCATTTACACCCGATGAAGAAATCGGACGCGGTCCACATAAATTTGATGTTAAAGCGTTTGGAGCTGATTTTGCTTATACAATGGATGGAGGCCCACTTGGTGAACTCCAATTCGAAAGCTTCAATGCAGCTGGCGTTAAAGTAACAACTCGTGGCACGAGCGTACATCCTGGTTCAGCAAAAAACAAAATGATCAATGCCATTACAATGGCGATTAAGTTTCAAAATGGAATGCCAGCAGATGCCGTTCCCGAAAAGACTGAAGGCTATGAGGGGTTCATTCATTTAATGAGCTTTAACGGAAATATTGAAGAAGCAAAACTTTCTTATATTATTCGCGACCATGACCGTGAAAAGTTTGAAGCGAAAAAAGCCCATTTTCTTGAAGTTGAAAAAATGGTTAAAGATAAATATGGTGAAAATGCAATCACAGTAGAAATTGAAGATCAATATTATAATATGGGTGAAAAAATTAAACCTGTAAAAGAAATTGTTGACATTGCTTATATCGCAATGGAAAATTTAGATATCGATCCAATTATAGAGCCAATTCGTGGTGGTACAGACGGTTCTCAGTTATCGTATATGGGCTTGCCAACTCCAAATATTTTTGCGGGTGGCGAAAACATGCACGGAAAATTTGAATTTGTCTCAGCAGAAACAATGGAAAAAGCAACAAAGGTTATTATTGAAATTGTTCGGCTATTTGAAGCACAAGCAAAATAAGTTAATTTGTGCGAAGTAAGTATTTCTTGCTTCGCACTTTTTATTGAAATAGATGTCTGAATATTATATATTTTTTGTATTCATGGCGAAAATTATATATTTTTAAATTATATTTGGTAAGAAAGTAGGTTATTAGATTGAAAGAGATTATATTAGGGATTCTAGCGGCACTATTTTTTGCTGTTACATTCATTTTAAATCATTCTATGGAATTAGAAGGCGGCAGCTGGCTTTGGAGTTCATCCTTACGCTATTTTTTCATGCTTCCCTTCCTACTTGTCATTGTTCTTTCTCGTAAAGGATGGAAGCCGCTCTCTTCGGAGATGAAAGCTCAACCTACTAAATGGCTGCTTTGGAGTTTTGTAGGATTTGTACTATTTTATGCTCCCCTGACTTATGTAGCTTCTTTTGGACCGGGTTGGCTCGTTTCAGGAACATGGCAATTTACTATTGTTGCTGGAATTTTACTGGCTCCATTATTTGTAAGAACAATAGACGGTGTTAAAATTCGCCAAAAAATCCCGGTTATTTCTCTGCTTATTTCAAGTGTTATACTAATCGGTATTTTATTAATTCAAGTTCCACAGGCACAATCTGTATCAATTCATGTTTTATTGCTCGGAACATTACCAGTCGTTGTCGCAGCTTTTGCCTATCCCCTCGGCAATCGAAAAATGATGGAAGTATGTGGTGGTCGACTTGATACTTACCAGCGTGTTCTTGGTATGACAATTGCTTCCCTGCCCGCGTGGATTATTTTAGCAGGCTATGCTTTTATAACTGTAGGTCTACCATCAGCAAATCAAGTATTTCAATCACTATTAGTCGGGATTAGCTCTGGAGTAATTGCAACAGTATTATTTTTCATTGCTACAGACCGTGTTCGGGAAGATCAAGGAAAACTCGCTGCCGTTGAAGCAACACAGTCAACAGAAGTACTTTTCGTTATCATCGGTGAAATGATTTTACTAGGGGTTCCATTGCCAGATCCAATTGCGCTAATCGGTATTGGTGTGATTGTAATTGGGATGCTATTGCATAGCTACCATACAGTCTTACTATCTAAAAAATCTGTAATAAAAGAAAAAGAAGCCGGACTTCAAAATTGAAGTCCGGTCTATTTTGTTGACGTTCTAGTTAAGGGGGGATAGAACGTTTAAATGATTCGCATTCTTCTGGAGAAAGAAGCTTAAAGTGTATTTCTTTCTTTATATGATAATGATAATCATTTTCATTTAATCTGTCAACTAATTTCAATAAATTTTTTTTCTAAATTAACAGGCAATAAATCTCCTGCCAATTGGAAGGCTTGGTAAGCAATCAATTCCCCATAAATCAAATTGGTTCAGCCATTATAATTCAACTCATTTAATGCATCTATCGTGCAAAAAGTTTTGTATTAATTACGGGAACCACGCTGATTTTATAGTTTACTTTATGACTGTTTTAAGGATCGGCGATATTTATATTGTTTTATTTGATAGAAGATAAAACAGCCAATACAAAAACCTAGAATAGCTATAAATGAAGCAAGAGCAACCATGATAGTAAAAATGAGGCCAACAATTTTCCAACCTACAAGAAAGCTAATATACCCACCAGCTAAACAAAAGATGGCGATGCACGCATTAAACTTTTGCTGAGTAACATCTTCCGGGATGTATTGCTTCCCTTTTTTAATTAAAAATATTCTTGCAAATTTCATGATCGGATTAAAATTAAATAAAACACCTAATACATTTGAAATTAATGGTATTAATAAAATGAAAGCTTCTCCAAAAATCCATGTTAAAATGACAGAAATTAAAATTGCCCATTGATTCGTTCTTACTAGCGGCCTTGGTATTGAATGTATTTGAGCCAAGATAATACCAACCTTTCTTATCCATTTTATACATTTTAATTGTTTAATCTTATTTTGTATAGAAAAATTTGATTATATATTGTGTTATAGTATGGTAAAAAAGAAAGGTGATGTTATGCATGCTTTAACTAACGATCAACTAAGGATGTTGAATTCATATAGTGTTTACACAGCAATTCCAGAGCGTACACTTTTCACCTTAGATAGCCTGCACAACGATTTTTATTTAACTGATTTTAAAAATTTAATGGTGGGAATAACAAAAGCAAAAACCGAAGCTGCAGCTATTTCTCATTTTGGGCGACGTTATGGGATGTTTATTGCAATGCAGTTTTATATGTTGTCTGTATATGATGAAGTGTGGGACGGTAATTTGGAGGATATTCGCTTTAGTCATGTCAAGGAATTTGGAAACAACACTGTTGCAACGTTTATTGCACCAAAGGATTTTCGCTATGTAGAAGACCATGAGCGTGAAGCAGTAATTGAAAACATTTTAACCCAATGCCATTTAATCTTTCAACAATTGCGTAAAACGACTTCAATATCCCCTCTTACATTATGGGAAAACGTTTTTGGATATATGATTTGGAATTATTATATAATAACTAATAATCCTTTGCTTGCAGACCGAGCTTTTGAGGATTTGGAAATTTTAGAGGATACAAAAGTATGGCAGCAATTTTCAAATAAATCTTGGTTTAATCAATTCACAGGTGGGAAAGCTCCTGCTGAATTAGTTAATAAACCTTTGCGAAAAAGCTGCTGCTTCTCTAAAGATATCCCTGGACTGATAGTTTGTGAATTTTGTCCAACGAAGTAACTGTGTTTTGCTTTCATCTTGAAAATAGTTATTTTCTAAAGAGGGCCACCCAAAATCAACTTTTGGATGGCTTATTTATATTATTTTTTCTTCTTATACTCTACTACCCAATCTTCATTTAATTGTTTCATAGCTACACCTACAAAACCATCTTTTAGCAGCTTTTGTTGTCCTTCTATGTCTCCCATTGAAATTGCAGCTGCATCTTCTTCATATTGAGGCTCTTTTCGCAAATCCAACGCAAATACATAGCGAAGCTTTTCACCATATGTATATTTTAATGCAACAATATAAAATCCTTGCGAAAATTTATCTTTTAAACTTGCAATATTATACGGCATAACTGTTGTACAAATATAATCAAATGCGGTTGTATCTATTTGCTGCATAATGACTTTTGCTAATGTTTTTTGTAAACCGTGTCCACGATAAATTGGATCTACACTTGAAATTTCTTGGTAAAGAACTCGTTTTAAATCCGATTCTTTTTCCAACCCAATATGATAACCTAAATGATCTTCATCGATTTCAGGAATCAAAAGGGCCCGAAAAGCAATTAATCTCTCTTCTACAAAAGCTCCTATCATAATGCCGTTTCCATCTAAAATAAACAAAAATTCTTCTTCTGAAAGCGGCTGTAAGATATCCTTATTCGGCAATGCTTCACAAACAGCTTCTTGCAATTTTAGCACTTCTGGTAAGCAGTTTTTATCTAAAACATGTACTGAGTAAGCTTGCTCACCTAATAAGCCTTCATAAATTTTTTCTTTCATTTTGCTCACCTACTGTATTAAATCCTTGAATTGTGTAAGCTCTGCAAGAACTGTCTCATCAACAGCAACACCTAATCCAGGATGTTCATTTAATTGGATACATGGGATAATATAGCTTTCCTTTAAATCACCAATATCTTTAGAAAATTTAACAGGGCCTGTTAATTCAACACTTTTTATAATTTTTTTCGAAAATGCAACATGGAAACCTGCAGCAGAGCCGATGGATGATTCAACCATAGAGCCTATTTGACACTCAATTCCAGCCATCTCCGCCATGTTTGCTAACTTCATTGCAGGATAAATACCACCGCATTTCATAAGCTTAATATTTACTTTATCTGCTGCGCGTTTTGCAATTATTTGACGCATATCATTCATATTACGAAGACCTTCATCAATCATTAATGGAATAGAAGATTTTGATTTAATTTCAACCATTGCATCAATATCATCTTGATCGACAGGTTGTTCAAGCCAGTCAAGGCCTAAAAATTCAAGTTGGCGTAAGGCTTGAAGTGTATTTGCACTATTTCCCCATCCTTGGTTTACATCTACACGGATTGCGATATCTTCTCCTACACGCTCTCTTACTGCTTTAATTCGTTTTACATCTCCTGAAACATCTACACCGACCTTCATTTTAAATGAACGGTAGCCTTCTTTTAATTTTTCTTCAGCTTCATTCGCCATTTTTTCGGGCTCGTCTATACTTAAAACATGTGTTACTGGGAATTTTTCATGGTAGCGTCCACCTAAAAGCTGATATACAGGAACATCTAATTTTTTTCCTGCAACATCAAAACAGGCAATATCAATTGCAGCTTTTGCAGCTGGGGCTCTGTGTACTGATTTATCCATTATTTCATGTATCTTTTCAAATTCCATAGGATTTTTTCCAATGAGTATCGGAGCTAGCGTATTTTTTATCATTGCATAGGTTGAGTCTGGAGTTTCCCCAGTTATATGTTCATCAGGTACCGACTCCCCCCAACCGACAAGTCCACATTCTGTTGTTAATTTAACAATAATCGACCGAATATATGGGTATGTTGCATAACTAATAATAAAAGGTTTAATTAATGGTAAATTTACCGAAAAAACTTCAATTTGTTTAATTTTCATGATGATTAACTTCCTTTTCACCTACATCTATTTGTAGTTTATTCATTTACTGCATTTCGTAGAGTTGTTGTTAGCACTTTAGCACCTGTAATTAATGCTTCTTTATTAAATGTCATTTTTGGATGATGCAACCCTGGAGTTAAATCGGCACCAATTCCTATCATAGCTGCCTTTAAATTAGGCCTTAATATAGTGTAGTAATGGAAATCGTCGCTGCCTGGTGTTGAAATTGGTTTCTCTAAACATTCTATACCCAACGCTTCAATAATAGATTCTTTCGCAATTTTCATCGCTTCTTCTGAAACTTCTGCACCTGGTGTTTTATCAACCCAGTCACAGCTAATTTCTACTCCAAACATATCCATTATTGTTTTAAAGCCTTCATTAATTCGCTTTTGTAATTCTTCTAATACTGAGTTTTTTTGTGCGCGTACATCAATTGAAAATGCCGCACTTCCGGGGATTATATTTATACTCCCACCATCTGCAACAATTTTTGTTAACTTTGCACTATAAATTTCAAAAGGATTAATATAAATATTTTTTAACATTTGCTGAATTGCAAAAATGACATCTATTGCATTTTTCCCTTGATGAGGTCTAGCCCCATGTGCATCTACTCCAACAATTGTACCATTTAAAAATAACGCTGCACCGTGGTGAATTGCTGGTGTTACTTTTCCTAGCGGCAATTCTTCAATGGGGCGTAAATGAACACCAAATAAATAAGAAACATCATCGATTACACCATGCTTCACCATTTCAATTGCTCCCCCGCCCGTTTCTTCAGCAGGTTGAAAAATAAAGCGAATTCGTTTCTTTAAAGGTAATTCCTTTAATTGGATGAGTGCACCTAACACCATCGATATATTTGCATCATGTCCACAAGAATGGTTTGCACGCATAACTCCATCTACCTTTTGCCATAATGCATCAATATCCGCTCGAACAGCTATTACTTCTTCTCCTAGGCCGATTTCCGCTACAAGGCCTGTTACATCTGAAAAGAATTTATATGGCACTTTCAATTCATCTAATATAGATGCTATTTTTTTAGTAGTCTCAATTTCCTTCCAACTAACCTCTGGATTATCATGAAAATGTTCAAACCATCCATAGATGACTTCTTCGTAAGTTTTTACTTGCCCCATTTTGCACCTCAAATTTTTCGATTATACTTTTTCTTATTATACATAACACGTGTTCAAATATTAACCGCTTCTGCCCATAAACTAATATTATAAGCAGAAAAAAACGACAAACTCCTTGCTCGAGTTTTGTCGCTTTCATTTAAAATTATAAGCTTGAGAAAAAACCTGGTGGATACTCTTCGTAATTCGGTACCTCATTATATGGTACTTCCTCCATCTCCTTGTCATATTCTAACTCAAGTTCTTCGTCCAATAAATACGTTTCGAACTTAGAAGAAAGTAAGCTTGTCATATTAGAATCACTCCTTAGTTAGAATTTTCTGATATTATCATTCTACATACTTCATTTCGCTAACACAACATATTTATGTTATATATGCAAAAAAAGTATAAAAATCATCTCATAATGAGAACTATTTATACCACTTAGTTTTAACACATGTTTCACAAATAAAATGCTTCTTAAATAATATTTGATTTTATGCATTAAAATAAAAAAGACCAGGACTTTTGTTCAAGAAAGTACCTGGTTTTAGCTACAGTATTAAATTTCAACGTAAGACATCCTAATGCTCCCTTAATTGTATTTAAAGTACGGGAAATTACTATTTTGATGTCACTCTTTTGAATAATTATATGAATCAATCTCGAACATTAATTTTAACTACAGTAGTTATTGCTTAACGGGCAAAAACAGTTCCTTAATCTCCTTCCAGTTATATACACGCTTAAATTGAGTATATTGCTCATTATATGGCTGAGAATATAGAATTCCTTCTCCTGTAAAGGATTGAAGCTGCCTAATGTTATCGTCAATTAAATAATCTGCCTTTACAACCTTTTTATCTCCACAGAAAATAAAATGGGTTGGATTTAAAAATGGAAAATACTCTAAAAGCCATTCATACTTGGCATGAAAACTTCCTGGCACGTCCATTGCAGCAGTTGCAATATAGATTTCATAATGCTCGTTTAACTCTTTCAACACAGGTACGGCATCTACATCTTCTAATTCTAAATCACGGAAAAAGTCGGGCTCATTTATCATTAAAAAAAATTCATTACTTAATTCTGGGTAAAGTGTTTCTATTTTTGAAATATCAAATTCTTCTCTCGAAATATTCTTGTTAAATCGCTCATTAAAAGCTTTCAAAGCCTTCCCTAAAAAATCTGCTAAAACTTGATCCATATCAACAGCTATGCTTTTCATATGCTCCTCCAAATTGTTTTTTCTATATCTAGTCTAAAAAAGGAAACTGTAAAAAACAATCCATACAAAATCAATTTACAGAAACTTAATGTTATTTACACCAGCTCTCTCGCCTCGTAAAAAAGCTTGCACATATGAAATTGTGCAAGCTTAAAAGAATTTAATTTGTAGCAGTATCTAGATTTGTATCCTTTGGTTTATTCCCTTTATTTTTTGTCATTAATTGAATGACAAACATGATACCAAAGACGATTAGACCTGTAATATCTGAAATTGACTCTGGGTAAATCATTGCTAAACCTGCAGCAATGACAATAATACGTTCAAACCACATTAACTTTCTGTACCAGTATCCAATAACACCAGATCCAATTGCAATCATACCTAAAATAGCTGTGATTACGACCCATAATATTTGCCATATTGTTACATCAATCATTAATAAGGCTGGTGAATATACAATCATATAAGGGATGATAAACGCTGCAATAGCAAGTTTAGCAGAGTTCACACCTGTTTTAATTGGGTCTCCACCTGAAATACCTGATGCAGCAAAGGCAGCAAGAGCAACTGGTGGCGTAATATCAGCAATAATCCCAAAGTAGAATACAAAGAAGTGAGCTGATAATAAAACTGTAATAGGCACTAAATCTTGAGATACAACACCTGGTGCTAATAATGTAATAATAGCCGGCGCCGCAATTGTTGATGTAATAACATAGTTTGCTGTTGTTGGAGCACCCATTCCTAAAATTAATGAAGCAATCATTACAAAGAATAGTGTTAGGAATATTTTCCCTCCAGCAAGATCCACTAAGCTATTCGCTAAACTTAATCCTAAACCTGTTTTTACAACTACCCCTACGATAATACCTGCACATGCTGTTGCTGCTGCTACCGCTAATGCAGTGCGTGCACCGTCTACTAGTGCATCAATAATATCTTTTATGCCTAGTCGTGTTTCTTTATTAATAGCACCGACAACAATACAAGATATAATTCCGTAAAGAGCTGCATGCATTACAGGAACGCCAACTAACATTAATACGATTATTAAAATAATCGGTAATAATAAATAAATTTTCTTAAATACTTCTTTACGATCAGGCATTTCTTCATCAGTTAGCCCACGCAACCCTAATCGTTTTGCTTCAAAATGGGTCATAATCCAAATACCCGTAAAATATAAAAGAGCTGGAATTGCCGCAGCTTTTGCAATATCCCAATATGTTATTCCTCTTCCGATAAACTCTACCATCAGGAAGGCTGCAGCACCCATAATTGGAGGCATTAACTGTCCGCCGGTAGATGCAGATGCTTCAACTGCTCCTGCAAACTCTTTCTTATAGCCAAGTTTTTTCATCATAGGAATTGTATATGAACCAGATGTTACAACATTCGCAACAGAGCTTCCTGAAATTGTACCTTGTAAGGCAGAAGAGAAGATGGCAACTTTCGCAGGACCACCAATCATCTTACCCGCAAATGCTACTGCTAAATCATTAAAGTATTGACCAACACCTGTTTTTACTAAAAATGCACCAAACAATAGGAAGACAAAAATATATGTCGCAGAAACACTAATAGGTGTACCTAGAATTCCATCTGTTGTATAAAACATTAAATTAACAATGCTCTCTAACGTTTGACCACGGTGTGCAAGAAAATCTGGGAAATACGGACCGTAGAATGCATAAACCAAAAAGAAAGCAGCAATAATTGTAATTGGCAGCCCAACTGCACGTCGAGCAGCTTCTAATACTAGTAATATCGCTACTACACCTACGTAAAAGTCGATATCTGTAATTGATCCTAAACTATTAACCAATCTTTCATAGTTTAAACTCCAATACGAACCAACAACAACAGATAGTAGAGCTAAAATATAATCATAAAAGGCAATCTTTGTTTTTGAGCCTTTTTTACGTGCTGGAAACAATAAAAAAATAACCGTTAAAGCAAATCCTAGATGGATTGTTCTTTGAATAGGTGCTGTATATTGCCCAAAAATTGCTGTATACAACTGAAACAAAGAAAAACATAATAATATTACATAAATTACCCAACGAAACGCACCAGCTAAATTCCGTGTGTTTGACTCTGTATCATATTTTTCTAAAAGCGCCTGTTGCTGTTCTGCTGATAATGTTTCAAAAAGCTCTTCTTGAGTCTTTTCATTCTGCTGCTTCACCATGATCGAATACAGCTCCTTTCCATTTTTCAATTAGCGAAACCTTTTTAATTTCAAACAAATAGGATTTACCTCTTTGAAGAAATGATTTTAAATTATATGATTGATCATCATATAAAAAATACAAATCTAGGTCTATATCTCCTACATACAATGTAAAATCTGATAACACTTTATCTTCAAATGACAATATGTATCTTCCATCCTCATACGCTAATGTTTCCCCTTTTTCAGCATATGCTGGCATTCCTATCGAAACATCTTCATATTCCATTGACACAAGCTTCAGATTATTTGCATCCGCAATTTCGTACGTTTCTAAAACATCTGTCAAATGAATTGAATGCGTATAACGGATTTGGAATACGTTTTCATCTGAGATGTTTATGTAAAACTTTTCTGGATGGTTTGTTCTTATTTCCGTAAAAGAAAAGACTTGATGTATTGGTAAAAATAAAAAAACTGCAGCCACAATGCCAAACGAAAAGACAAACGCTACTCGTTTCATGCAACCACCCCAAACATTTCCTTAAATAGGACTACTATTAAAAAGGAGCTTGAAGAAATTCCTCAAGCCCCCTTTTTTTAATGCTTGACTACTAATAGTTCAATTTTAAATTATTGTTCATCAAAGTATTTTTGAGCACCTGGGTGAACATCAATTCCAATTCCATCTAAAGCAGTTTCAGCTTTGATGAAAGAACCTTTTGCATGGCTGATTTTATCTGTGTTGCCATAAATAGCTTTTGTAATTCCATATGCAACATCTTCTGGTAAATCAGCTTTTACTGCTAGCATCGCTAAAACAGATACAGTTGGTACATCTGTTTCTAAACCATAAGTACCAGCTGGAATTGTATCAACAGCATAGTATGGATATTTTGCGATTAATGCTTCTGCTTTATCAGCAGCAACTGGAACGATTACAACATCAGTTGTAGCACCTAAAGCTTCAACAGCAGCTGTTGGATAACCAGCTGTAACGAATGCAGCGTCAATTTGACCTGTTTGTAATCCATCTGTTGACTCACCAAAGTCTAAGTTTTGAGGTTGAATATCATCCATTGTTAAACCATGAATTTCAAGTAATTGTTCAGCATTTGCGTAAGTACCAGAACCTGGTGCACCTACTGAAACTTTTTTACCTTTTAAATCTTCATAAGAAGCAATACCTGAATTTGCAGTTGTTACAAGGTGAATTGTTTCAGGGTATAAACCACCGATTGCAACTAAATCCTCTACAGCTGCACCTTCAAACATTAGTTGACCATTTTTTGCATAGTAAGCAATATCAGTTTGAACGAATGCGATTTCAGCATTTCCTTCTTTTAATGCATTTACGTTTGCAGCAGAAGCTTGTGATACTTCCGCAGTTGTTTTAATGCCTGTCTCATCTGTAATTAAATCCGCAAATGTACCACCAAGTGCATAGTATGTACCTTGCGTACCACCAGTTACTAAGCTTAAGAAATCAATGTCTGATGTTTTTTCTTCTGTAGCACCTTCTGTAGCATTTTCTTCAGATGTAGTGCCTTCAGTTTCTGTAGACTCTTCTCCGCCACATGCTGCTAATACCATAATTAGCATAAGGCATAAAGCTGTTAGAAATAAAAACTTCTTATTCTTCAAAATAACCCCTCCTGCGTAATATTTGTTACATTACAGATTAATTTTAACTATTAATATTCTTTTGTGTCAATCATTTTAATATTCTGCTAATAGAATAATAGCGAAACTAACAGAGCGAAAACGTTTACAGTAAACATATTTTAAATATATCAGAAAAATTTTTATTTTATATAATTAATTTAATCTGTTGTGGTACAAAATATTTTTCTACGATTTTGCTAATTTTTTAACTAATTAATTAAAAATTTACTAGTGTTTACAAACTAATAAGCATATTGTATTGCTAATTAATTTTGCCAATGAACGTTAAGACTTATAACCTTCCATTTACTTATCACATCGTTATGTCAGGTTTAACTATTGGTTTTTATTCTTAAATAAAAAAATAAGCTGTGTAAAAGACGAAATTTCGCCAAATACACAGCTTAATAATTTTAGTTTTTAGGTGTTATAACTCCACAAGCAATTCTTGCGCCCGAATTACCAGCTGGATCAGTAACATAATCATCTGCTTTTTCATGAACAACAATTGAACTTCCATCTTTATCAAATAGAGAGTTTTCCATGCCTTGTTCCAACGTTATATTTTTTGCAACAAATTCTACTTGAACAGTACCATCTTCTTCAGGTGTTATATTAGGTAAATCCCCAAGGTGAGGCCCCTTTGGATTATTAATTCCATGCTGTTTGTTAGTAGGATTAAAATGTTCTCCAGCTGATTCAAAGGTTGGCTTTTCACACTTCCCTACCTGATGAATATGAATTCCATGTTCCCCTTCAGGAATTTCTGTAAGACCAAGCGAAAGAAGTACACCATCTTCCCCTTCAGTCATTTCTACATGGCCAATTTCTTTTCCTTCAGTATTAATTACCTTCGCTGTAGCTTGTAATGCTTCAGGTGCATTAACTGTAATTGCTTCATCGCTGTTGAATGCACCAAATAAATTGCATCCACTTAGAACTAGCACCATTGCACTTAACAATAAACTGATTTTAATTTTCCACATATTTGGTTATCCCTCCTATTGAGGAGTATTACCATCGGGGAATATAAATATTCCTAAAATGTAGAAAGATACCATTTAACTCATTTATCTGAAATGAAGTTAATGAGTGTTCTAAATGACCGATATTAAAGGCAAAGGAGGTAAATATATGGATATAAATTCAATCATGTCTGCACAGGTTTCGCAACTTCAACAGACCTTGCAAATAAGCATTATGGATAAAGCTATGAATATTGGAGCAGCGAGTACAATTAAAATGCTAAACGATATGCCTGAACAAACTGCTGTACATCCTTACAAAGGAAACACAATTGATATATCTGTTTAAACTAAAAGAGATCTTTGATTTAAATCAAGGGTCTTTTTATTTTCTAAAAAATGAACGGATATATCATCTACTTACAACATGCCATTAAGAGAAGTTTTTACCAAAGTTCAGGTTTTGCTACCATAAACCACAACATAACCAATAACAAAAAAATATACAGCCAAGTGGATTTTCTCAATTTTATTATAAAAATCTCTTTATTAAAGTCAGTTGTCCCAAAAGTATGTATTGTAGGTTTAAATGCCCGCGCTAAAAAGATAATAGATCCAAGCATTACTAATATAGTTAACACAACCCATGAAGTTGTCCACGTCCAACCACTGAGAATAATCAAAATGATACCTGAAATAACTAGAACATGACCCGCATGTTTAATAATGGTAATAATAGACTGAAACAATTGTACAAATCCCCATAGCTGCGACTCTTCTAAGCTATCCATTTTCTTCAAAATAAGCAATAGTGCAAATAACGGACCAATTGATATTATCGCGCTTAATATATGTGTATATAAAAAGAAAGTGTATACCATTCTAATTTCACGTCCAATCATTGCAGATACCACAAGTATACCATCATGAAAACGCTTAAATTTTGAGGAAACAATGACACTTTATTTGTTTTGGGAATATTTTATTGCCTTTTTAACAATACTTGCATATTCTATAAATTAAATATTTGTTATTTGTTAATCACATGTTATTTGTTTGTAAAACACCCCAAATAAACTAAGAATCATTATATGATTAAGAGGAAGCATACGAAATGCTTACATCATTATACTTAGGAGTGATTATTATAGGAATTCATAAGTTTTTCACAAGCCTAAATGATTTAGAACGTATTTTCCGTGCCCCAGGACGCTTCAAATTTGAGGAACATAATGTTGCAGCCCATTCATGGAAAGTGTCTCAATATGCGATGTTTTTCGGTACACTTGAAGAAATGCACGGAGCTAAAGTAGATTGGAAATCATTATATGAAAAAACAATCAATCATGACTTTGCTGAGGTATTTATCGGAGACATTAAAACACCTGTAAAACATGCGAGTGTCGAATTAAAACAAATGCTTGCTCATGTTGAAGAAAAAATGATGGAAAAATTTATACGCGAAGAAATACCCCCCGACTTCCAGGATGTTTTTTTCAATCGAATGAAAGAAGGAAAAGATGCTACAATTGAAGGTCGTCTTCTTGAATTTGCGGATAAATTAGATCAATTTTATGAGTCTTTTGCAGAGTTAAAACGTGGCAATACAGATAAAGAATTTGTAATTATGTATCAACAAGCTTTACAAAAGCTGCTGCAAATGCCCCTTGAAGTAAGCGTCAAATATTTTCGTGATGAAATTTTGATTGACGTCATGCGCGAAGAAACGCAAATTAACATTGCCGCATTAACAAATGAAATCTTAAATAAAATAGATTAGCCGCAAAAGTTTTCCTATTGAAGGAAGGCTTTTTATTTTGGTATAAAGACTGAGCATTTTTTGAAAACTATACTATTATTTAAAAAAATGCTTTGTAACCATATATTATATTGCCAAAAACCGTATTAATTATTTGACTTTTTCTTTAAAAGATACTTACTTGCACTGTTATCCATAATCGTTTAATATAACATTAAAGCTGCGTTGTTCGTACAAATATTAAGTTTTAACCTTTGAACTGTAAAAGGGAGTTTTAATCGAATAGGGAATGGCGGGCGTCACACTCCGGTGAATGACGATATACAGGAACTATTCTGCGAGCACCCACCTGGTGGAGTCGTGGTTTTAAAACTTTCTATTAATAATTACGGCAAGGCGGCTTTGCCATACATAATGTATAGCAAGGCTTTAGCCATTCCCTCTTCAACCTTGAAGAGGGAATTTTTTTTGGTTTTACTATTTTCGGAAAATTAGTAAAAACTTACACCCCACTCCCCCCTTTTATCCTCACAACTATGATAAAGAAAGTAAAATATCTTCCATTAAATTACTAATTATTTTATAAAATTTTTCCATCCTTATGAAATCCTTATAATTACTTTTTACCATAGATTCATCGAAAGGATGATGACTACTATGAAAGATATTATTTTAAAAACAAATTGTCTTTGTAAGAGTTTTAAGGGGCAAAAAATTGTAGACAATCTATCGTTGGAGATTCCTCGGAATTCCGTTTATGGATTATTAGGTCCAAATGGTGCAGGGAAATCAACAACTTTAAAAATGATTACGGGCATGTTACGCCCAAGTGCAGGAGAAATATATTTTAACGGTAAGGAATGGACTCGAGATAATTTAAAGGACATTGGCGTATTAATTGAAACACCGCCACTATATGACAATTTATCAGCAAGAGAAAATCTTAAGGTGCGAACAATTGCCCTTGGACTGCCACAAAAGCGGATAGATGAAGTATTAGAGATTGTCGATTTGACTAATACCGGAAAAAAACGGGCTGGGCAATTTTCTCTCGGAATGAAACAACGCTTAGGAATAGCTATAGCCTTATTAAACAATCCAAAGCTTTTAATTCTTGATGAACCAACAAATGGTCTAGACCCAATTGGCATTCAAGAGCTCCGAGGACTCATTCGATCTTTTCCAAAACACGGTATTACAGTTATTTTGTCAAGCCACATATTATCTGAAGTTGAGCAGGTGGTTGATGAAATCGGCATCATAGCTGGAGGAAAATTAGGTTATCAAGGGATTGCTCCACGTGGACAGGAATTAGAGTCACTATTTATGCAGGTTGTGTCTGCTAATAGAAAGGTAGGCATATAACATGATTTCTATCATCAAAGCTGAAAGATTAAAATGGAAGAAAACATTTATTCCAAAATTACTTTGGCTTGCACCCATAGTGACACTGCTTATGAGTGCCGGTTTAATGGGAGGAAGTTTTTTTCAAACAGGTGCTTATAATTGGTGGTATGTACTACTTCTACCTGGCACCCTTACATTATGTTGTGCATTGGTAATAGAGAAAGATGCTAAATTGAAATATCATAGCGTTCTCGCATTACCACTTGACCTAAAAAAGATTTGGTTTGGTAAAATTCTTGCATGTAGTGCTTGGCTTTTACTAATAACAATTATTTTTTTGGTGGGAATTACTGCAGGAGGATGGATTTTTGGGAATAGCTTATCAATCTCCAAAAGTCTAGTAGGAAGTTTGATCATTTTCTTAACTTTTTTATGGCAAATCCCTCTTTGTTTATTCCTTGCAGCTAAATTGGGAACCTATATGGCTATCTTAATCAATATTGTTGCCAATGTAGTTGGGATTGTAGTGTTTGCCGATAGCGAGTTTTGGTATAGTTACCCCTTTGCTATTTCTGCACGTTTAATGTGTCCTACACTTGGAATTTTACCAAATGGCCTCCCTGTTCCAGAGGGGAGTACTTTATCAAGCTCAGGAGTTATACTACCGGGATTACTAATAAGTTTAGCATTGTTTGCTATAGTTAGCCTCCTTACTGCACGTTGGTTCCAGAAAGTGGAGGCGAAATAACACATGGTATTAATACGATTGCTTAAATCTGAATTTTTAAAAACGAAAAGAACACCATTTTTAATTATTCATTTTCTTGTGCCAATCATTGTATCGATGCTATTCTTAGCATACTATTCATATTCACCGTGGAATTATAGTGACAAAGTTATAGCCTATTTGCAGGCACTTACTTGCGGATATCCTATAATAATCGGATTAGTTTGTGCGATGGTGTCAGAACAAGAGGCTGGCGCAGGACATTTTCAGGAAATGCTCACTTCTACTAAAATTAAAATATTGGGGTTCGTTAGCAAACTCCTACTTTTATTAATGTTTAGTTTCGGAGCAATTTTTATGTCCATTGGGATTTTTGGCATTGGTTTTATTGGGATATTACATGAAAATTTCTTTGATTTTCGATTCTATGTAATAGCAGCTTGCATTTTATTTATTAGTCATGTATTTATATATGTTTTACATTTTGTGGTTAGTCTTCATTTTGGCAAAGGTGCTTCAATTGGCCTTGGTATTGTTGAATCGCTTTTAGTCGCTTTACTACTTACAGGACTAGGTGATGGAATATGGTCGTTTATCCCCTATGGATGGGGAGGTCATTTTGTTTCATTATGGTCACTACATTGGTCAGGCGCTGAGCCATCTATATTAGAAACTGGACTTAAAACTGGTATCATTGCTTGTGTTTGTGGAACATTAATTGCATTTACACTGTCGTGTATATGGTTTTGGAAATGGGAAGGCAGAAAATCTGTTAGTTAAATAGAGTAAGAGATTGAAAAGGGATGAAGTATGGCAAAGATATTAGCGGTAGATGACGAAACAGATATTTTAATGTTGGTAAAAAACGCATTATTAGAAGAAAATCATCTAGTAACAATTATTTCGGATGTAACAGAAGTATATAAAATGGATCTTGGTGCTTTTGATTTAATTTTATTAGATGTAATGATGCCAGATATAGATGGTTTTACTTTATGTGGCCAAATCCGCCATGCTGTTGATTGTCCTATCCTGTTTTTAACAGCTAAATCAATGGAGGAAGATTTAATGTACGGTCTTGGCATCGGTGCAGATGATTATATTACGAAACCTTTTGGCATCGGTGAGCTGCGTGCAAGAGTCAATGCTCACTTAAGACGGGAAAATAGAGAAAAACGCCGTATTCTGTATGCGGATAAAATTCATTTTAATCTCGCTGGCAAAGAGTTATTTGTTAATGGCGAAAAAGTTATTTTAACAAAAAGCGAATATGAAATATGCGAATTTCTAGCACGTAATAGAGGACAAGTTTTCTCCAAGGAGAAAATTTACGAAACGATTTTTGGATATGACGGGAAAAGCGACAGCACTGCAATTACGGAGCATATTAAAAATATTCGCTCAAAGCTACATACCTTTGACGTTGATGTAATTGAAACAGTTTGGGGGATTGGATATAAATGGAGACGTTAACACCGAGGAAAGGAACACGTCTTCACATGTTTTTTCTCCGATATCTTCTTTTCTTATGTTTTGGAACTATTCTTTTAGTAGCACTACTGCTCAGTCTATTTCTATTCGCTTTTTCTACTAATATTATTTTGCCAGCGAATTATGCGGAAAACCAAATTTCATTATCTAAAAATCTTATTGCTTCAAACGGTTCTGTCACACCAGATATTATTCCAGAGCTCGTTGACTACGCTGTTTTCTCAAAACAAGGAGAATTTTTATCAGGCAATCTGACAAGAAAGGAAGCCTTACATGCTTGGGAATTGATGCAAAATGGAGAAAAACGAGATAACACTCAATATTATTCGTATATAGAACGTGAAAACGAGATTTGTATATTAAGATACCGATTAGTGCCCGAATATCATTCGGCTGCTTTAAGAAAGTACCTGCCAAATCCACAATTATTTGCCTTCCTATTATTTATTGTAGGAATTGTGGTTCTAGTGACGGTTCTTTCAGTTCATTTTGGAAGAAAGCTGAAGAAAAAAATGATGGGTTTACAAGAAGCGATTGAAAAAATACAAAATCAAAATTTAGATTTTACTATTAAGCCATCGGGAATTCGTGAAATAGATGACATCTCTGTTTCATTTGAGCAGATGAAAGATGCATTATATACTTCATTGAAACAACAGTGGGAGTTAGAACAGACACGTAGAGAACAAATTTCCGCCCTAGCCCATGATCTTAAAACACCCATTACAATTATTCGAGGAAATGCTGAACTTTTAAAGAGCACTGTGCTAAACGATAGACAAAGGCAATATAATGACTATATTTTGAAAAATACAATTGAGATAGAAAAATTCACAAAAGAACTGATTGATTTATCGAAAATGGAGAAAAATGTTGTTCGTGAAAAAGGCAGTGTTAAAACGGATGCCTTTTTAAATGAATTAGAGAAGCAGATGAGGGCTCTTTCTCTAGAAAAAAGGCTTTATGTTGATGTACAAAAGGTGTCGCTTCCAGAGTCGATCTTTATTGATAAAGAGCTTTTTTATCGAGCGATTTTAAACATTATTGTAAACGCCGTAGAGCATACCCCAAACAATGGAAAGGTTAAATTAATTGCCCAAGGTTCGGCTGAATCGATACATTTTACCGTATCTGATAGCGGCTGTGGATTTTCCTCAAAAGATTTAAAAAAAGCTACAAAGCAGTTTTATCGAGGTGATTCGAGCAGAAGCTCAGGCAATCACCATGGTATGGGACTCTATATTGCACAATCAATTGTCCAGGACCATAATGGGACGTTGCTAATTGATAATGATATATTATCTGGTGGAGGAAAAGTGACCATAACGATTCCAATAAATAAGCATACAAATTAAGGTTTAAAAAATGATCTAGACCAAAGCTGCACTTAGTATCCAGAGCTTCTCTTTTTTAAAATAGCTTGGGTTAATTATGCATTGTAGAATCCAATAGCTTCGGAACTATTATAAAAAGCTTTGATACGATTACTAAACTAAAAAAGGGTGACCCAAAGCTAATAATTTCGGGCACCCTTTTTGAAGATTAACTTAGAATAAAAAATAATTAGAAAATCGAACCTAATAAAGTCACCGCACCATATTATCTCAAAGGGATATATTCCTTTATGTATAAATTGTATAACTGGATAAACTTATCTTACAATGGATCTTATTTTCTTCTCCCCCAAAAATTCACCTTAGGAATATCCACCTCTCGATTACAAGATTAACCAAACTTTCCCTTCATTCTGAAGGCACTAAAAAACGTGTAGCAAGCAATTGCTACACGTTTTTTTATGACCCGTACGGGATTCGAACCCGTGTTACCGCCGTGAAAGGGCGGTGTCTTAACCACTTGACCAACGGGCCGTGGCTCCGAAGGTAGGACTCGAACCTACGACCGATCGGTTAACAGCCGATTGCTCTACCACTGAGCTACTTCGGAATATTGTTATGGTGGGCCTAAATGGACTTGAACCATCGACCTCACGCTTATCAGGCGTGCGCTCTAACCAGCTGAGCTATAGGCCCCTAATGGAGCGGGTGATGAGAATCGAACTCACGACATCAGCTTGGAAGGCTGAGGTTTTACCATTAAACTACACCCGCAAAAATGGTGGGTCGAGACGGAATCGAACCGCCGACACTTTGAGCTTCAGTCAAATGCTCTACCAACTGAGCTATCGACCCATCATTTTAAATGGCGGTCCCGACCGGGATCGAACCGGCGATCTCCTGCGTGACAGGCAGGCATGTTAACCGCTACACCACGGGACCTTTATTACTTAATTTAAATGGCGGAGGCAGTAGGATTTGAACCCACGCGCGGTTTAACCCGCCTGTCGGTTTTCAAGACCGATCCCTTCAGCCAGACTTGGGTATGCCTCCGTTATAATAGATGGTGGCGGCAGAGGGGATCGAACCCCCGACCTTACGGGTATGAACCGTACGCTCTAGCCAGCTGAGCTACGCCGCCATAAATAAAATTTTGGTGGAGCCTAGCGGGATCGAACCGCTGACCTCCTGCGTGCAAGGCAGGCGCTCTCCCAGCTGAGCTAAGGCCCCATAATTATATTATTAAAAAATCAACTTTATTCTATGGTCGGGAAGACAGGATTCGAACCTGCGACCCCTTGGTCCCAAACCAAGTGCTCTACCAAGCTGAGCTACTTCCCGTATCTTTTGGCGCGCCTGGCAGGAGTCGAACCCACAACCTTCTGATCCGTAGTCAGACGCTCTATCCAATTGAGCTACAGGCGCTACATCTTGATAGTAAATTAAAATGGTGCCGAGGACCGGAATCGAACCGGTACGGTAGTCACCTACCGCAGGATTTTAAGTCCTGTGCGTCTGCCAGTTCCGCCACCCCGGCACATTTGGAGCGGAAGACGGGGTTCGAACCCGCGACCCCCACCTTGGCAAGGTGGTGTTCTACCACTGAACTACTTCCGCAAAAGCATGCTCCAAATTTTTCTAGCAATTTATTATAAAACTGGTGAGCCATGAAGGACTTGAACCTTCGACCCTCTGATTAAAAGTCAGATGCTCTACCACTGAGCTAATGGCTCTTAGAATGGTGGAGGGGGACGGATTCGAACCGCCGAACCCGAAGGAGCGGATTTACAGTCCGCCGCGTTTAGCCACTTCGCTACCCCTCCAAGTAATGATGCCGGCGATAGGAGTCGAACCCACGACCTACTGATTACAAGTCAGTTGCTCTACCAACTGAGCTACACCGGCATATATGGTGGAGGATGACGGGCTCGAACCGCCGACCCCCTGCTTGTAAGGCAGGTGCTCTCCCAGCTGAGCTAATCCTCCACATAAAACAAGCGAAGCGACGTCCTACTCTCACAGGGGGAAGCCCCCAACTACCATCGGCGCTAAAGAGCTTAACTTCCGTGTTCGGTATGGGAACGGGTGTGACCTCTTTGCCATCATCACTTCACTTGCACATGGATGTGCTGGCTTCGCCGTTGCAACAGGATGTTGCGCTCTTAGGCGAAGTTCCTTTATTTAATTGAGAGTTCGTTCTCTCAAAACTGGATAAAGACATTGAATGCGTTCAAAATTTTGGTTAAGTCCTCGATCGATTAGTATTCGTCAGCTCCATGTGTCGCCACACTTCCACCTCGAACCTATCTACCTCATCGTCTTTGAGGGATCTTACTTACTTGCGTAATGGGAAATCTCATCTTGAGGGGGGCTTCATGCTTAGATGCTTTCAGCACTTATCCCGTCCACACATAGCTACCCAGCGATGCCTTTGGCAAGACAACTGGTACACCAGCGGTGTGTCCATCCCGGTCCTCTCGTACTAAGGACAGCTCCTCTCAAATTTCCTACGCCCACGACGGATAGGGACCGAACTGTCTCACGACGTTCTGAACCCAGCTCGCGTACCGCTTTAATGGGCGAACAGCCCAACCCTTGGGACCGACTACAGCCCCAGGATGCGATGAGCCGACATCGAGGTGCCAAACCTCCCCGTCGATGTGGACTCTTGGGGGAGATAAGCCTGTTATCCCCGGGGTAGCTTTTATCCGTTGAGCGATGGCCCTTCCATGCGGAACCACCGGATCACTAAGCCCGTCTTTCGACCCTGCTCGACTTGTAGGTCTCGCAGTCAAGCTCCCTTGTGCCTTTACACTCTACGAATGATTTCCAACCATTCTGAGGGAACCTTTGGGCGCCTCCGTTACCTTTTAGGAGGCGACCGCCCCAGTCAAACTGTCCACCTGACACTGTCTCCTACCCCGCTAAGGGGTATGGGTTAGAATTTCAACACAACCAGGGTAGTATCCCACCGACGCCTCCCTCGAAGCTGGCGCTCCGAGTTCTCTGGCTCCTACCTATCCTGTACAAGTTGTGCCAAAATTCAATATCAAGCTACAGTAAAGCTCCACGGGGTCTTTCCGTCCTGTCGCGGGTAACCTGCATCTTCACAGGTACTATAATTTCACCGAGTCTCTCGTTGAGACAGTGCCCAGATCGTTACGCCTTTCGTGCGGGTCGGAACTTACCCGACAAGGAATTTCGCTACCTTAGGACCGTTATAGTTACGGCCGCCGTTTACTGGGGCTTCAATTCAGAGCTTCGTGATGCCACTAACCCCTCCTCTTAACCTTCCAGCACCGGGCAGGCGTCAGCCCCTATACGTCACCTTACGGTTTTGCAGAGACCTGTGTTTTTGCTAAACAGTCGCCTGGGCCTATTCACTGCGGCTCTCTCACGAGAGCACCCCTTCTCCCGAAGTTACGGGGTCATTTTGCCGAGTTCCTTAACGAGAGTTCTCTCGCACACCTTAGGATTCTCTCCTCGACTACCTGTGTCGGTTTGCGGTACGGGCACCTCCCGCCTCGCTAGAGGCTTTTCTTGGCAGCGTGAAATCAGGTACTTCGCTCATACGAACTCCCCATCACAGCTTGGCGTATTAGGAAGCGGATTTGCCTACTTCCACGCCTTACTGCTTGGGCGCGCATAACCAACAGCGCGCTTACCCTATCCTACTGCGTCCCCCCATTACTCAAACGGCGGGGAGGTGGTACAGGAATATCAACCTGTTGTCCATCGTCTACGCCTGTCGGCCTCGACTTAGGTCCCGACTAACCCTGAGCGGACGAGCCTTCCTCAGGAAACCTTAGTCATACGGTGGATGGGATTCTCACCCATCTTTCGCTACTCATACCGGCATTCTCACTTCTAAGCGCTCCACCAGTCCTTCCGGTCTGACTTCAACGCACTTAGAACGCTCTCCTACCACGGACATCTAAGATGTCCATCCACAGCTTCGGTGAATCGTTTAGCCCCGATACATTTTCGGCGCAGCGTCACTCGACCAGTGAGCTATTACGCACTCTTTAAATGATGGCTGCTTCTAAGCCAACATCCTGGTTGTCTAAGCAACGCCACATCCTTTTCCACTTAACGATTACTTTGGGACCTTAGCTGGTGGTCTGGGCTGTTTCCCTTTTGACTACGGATCTTATCACTCGCAGTCTGACTCCCGTGTATAAATATCTGGCATTCGGAGTTTGTCTGAATTCGGTAAAGCGAGATGCCCCCCTAGTCCAAACAGTGCTCTACCTCCAGTATTCTTAATCACGAGGCTAGCCCTAAAGCTATTTCGGAGAGAACCAGCTATCTCCAAGTTCGATTGGAATTTCTCCGCTACCCACACCTCATCCCCGCACTTTTCAACGTGCGTGGGTTCGGGCCTCCAGTGAGTGTTACCTCACCTTCACCCTGGACATGGGTAGATCACCTGGTTTCGGGTCTACGACCACGTACTCATTCGCCCTATTCAGACTCGCTTTCGCTGCGGCTCCGTCTTCTACAACTTAACCTTGCACGTAATCGTAACTCGCCGGTTCATTCTACAAAAGGCACGCTATCACCCATTAACGGGCTCTAACTACTTGTAGGCACACGGTTTCAGGTTCTATTTCACTCCCCTCCCGGGGTGCTTTTCACCTTTCCCTCACGGTACTGGTTCACTATCGGTCACTAGGGAGTATTTAGCCTTGGGAGATGGTCCTCCCGGATTCCGACGGAATTTCACGTGTTCCGCCGTACTCAGGATACACTCAAGAGGGAATGAACTTTCGACTACAGGGCTTTTACCTGCTCTGGCGGACCTTTCCAGATCGCTTCGCCTAATTCATTCTTTTGTAACTCTTGTATTGAGTGTCCTACAACCCCAAGAGGCAAGCCTCTTGGTTTGGGCTCTTCCCGTTTCGCTCGCCGCTACTTAGGGAATCGAATAATTTCTTTCTCTTCCTCCAGGTACTTAGATGTTTCAGTTCCCTGGGTATGCCTTCATGACGCTATGAATTCACGTCAAGATACTGCTCCATTACGAACAGTGGGTTCCCCCATTCGGAAATCTCCGGATCAAAGCTTACTTACAGCTCCCCGAAGCATATCGGTGTTAGTGCCGTCCTTCATCGGCTCCTAGTGCCAAGGCATTCACCGTGCGCCCTTCATAACTTAACCTAATTGCGGCTTCCGATACACATCGCATACTTTCGTCAATTTCACTCGTTCGAATCCTCACGTACGTAGGTACGCTCCGGTCCTCACTCGTTCATTTCCTTGTACTGCTCGTGTCTCGAAACCCTTGAAGTTAGTTACAGCTTTTCTATAAAGAAAAGACTTAAGAACTTACAATAAATTTCTTGAACTTTGTTTGTTTCAATGTCGTTTTATCCAGTTTTCAAAGAACGAAATTACTAAATTGAAGATAATTCATTTACATGAACTCTTCAAAACTGAACACAAAACGTTAATGTTGATTAAGCCAAGCTTAATCATTCCGTATTGTCTAGCTTCAAACACCAGCTCGTACGCTGATTTCGCGCCTTCGTTCGAAAACAGGTTTTCGACTCAGTCGCTCCAATCCGCTACCTTAGCTAAGCGGTGTTTTCCGCTTTTCGACAAATCCTTAGAAAGGAGGTGATCCAGCCGCACCTTCCGATACGGCTACCTTGTTACGACTTCACCCCAATCATCTGTCCCACCTTCGGCGGCTGGCTCCTAAAGGTTACCTCACCGACTTCGGGTGTTACAAACTCTCGTGGTGTGACGGGCGGTGTGTACAAGGCCCGGGAACGTATTCACCGCGGCATGCTGATCCGCGATTACTAGCGATTCCAGCTTCATGTAGGCGAGTTGCAGCCTACAATCCGAACTGAGAACGGTTTTATCGGATTGGCTCCCCCTCGCGGGTTGGCAACCGTTTGTACCGTCCATTGTAGCACGTGTGTAGCCCAGGTCATAAGGGGCATGATGATTTGACGTCATCCCCACCTTCCTCCGGTTTATCACCGGCAGTCAGATTAGAGTGCCCAACTGAATGATGGCAACTAATCTCAAGGGTTGCGCTCGTTGCGGGACTTAACCCAACATCTCACGACACGAGCTGACGACAACCATGCACCACCTGTCACCGCTGTCCCCGAAGGGAAGGCTATGTCTCCATAGCGGTCAGCGGGATGTCAAGACCTGGTAAGGTTCTTCGCGTTGCTTCGAATTAAACCACATGCTCCACCGCTTGTGCGGGCCCCCGTCAATTCCTTTGAGTTTCAGTCTTGCGACCGTACTCCCCAGGCGGAGTGCTTAATGCGTTAGCTGCAGCACTAAGGGGCGGAAACCCCCTAACACTTAGCACTCATCGTTTACGGCGTGGACTACCAGGGTATCTAATCCTGTTTGCTCCCCACGCTTTCGCGCCTCAGCGTCAGTTACAGACCAGAAAGTCGCCTTCGCCACTGGTGTTCCTCCAAATCTCTACGCATTTCACCGCTACACTTGGAATTCCACTTTCCTCTTCTGCACTCAAGTCCTCCAGTTTCCAATGACCCTCCACGGTTGAGCCGTGGGCTTTCACATCAGACTTAAAGGACCGCCTGCGCGCGCTTTACGCCCAATAATTCCGGACAACGCTTGCCACCTACGTATTACCGCGGCTGCTGGCACGTAGTTAGCCGTGGCTTTCTAATAAGGTACCGTCAAGGTACAGCCAGTTACTACTGTACTTGTTCTTCCCTTACAACAGAGTTTTACGATCCGAAAACCTTCTTCACTCACGCGGCGTTGCTCCATCAGGCTTTCGCCCATTGTGGAAGATTCCCTACTGCTGCCTCCCGTAGGAGTCTGGGCCGTGTCTCAGTCCCAGTGTGGCCGATCACCCTCTCAGGTCGGCTACGCATCGTCGCCTTGGTGAGCCGTTACCTCACCAACTAGCTAATGCGCCGCGGGCCCATCCTATAGCGATAGCAGAACCATCTTTCAGCATTTCATCAGGAGATGAAATGAATCATTCGGTATTAGCCCCGGTTTCCCGGAGTTATCCCCAACTATAGGGCAGGTTGCCCACGTGTTACTCACCCGTCCGCCGCTAACATCTTAAGAAGCAAGCTTCTCATCAGTTCGCTCGACTTGCATGTATTAGGCACGCCGCCAGCGTTCGTCCTGAGCCAGGATCAAACTCTCCATAAAAGAAAATTTGATAAAAGCTCTAAATTACACTGGCATCATATTTGATGTCCAAAATTTTGTTTCGTTCACTGACGAGGGTCAGCTACTAAAAACTTTATTTCATTAACGTTTTGTTGTTCAGTTTTCAAGGTTCATATTCGCCGCCTTATCCCTGCGACAACTTTTTCATTATATCAAACTATCATTTTCTTGTCAACAACTTTTTCAAACTTTTATGTTGTTTGTTTTGCCGACAGATTTACATTTTATCACTTCAGCGAACATTCGTCAACAATTATTTTTGAATTTATTAATGTTTTCGATATCAGCTAAGCGACGTTTATTATAATAACCTTTTACAAAATATAAGTCAATACTTTTTCTGTAGTTTTTCTCAAATTATCAACACCTTCTATATATATCTATCCTCATCTAATAACTATAATTATCACAACATAAACTAAAAAATAGAATTACCTTCACCCTTGATGAAAGTAATTCTATTTCTTATTTAAATAGTCTTTCTCACTACTACTTATTTATTGCAGTGCTGCAAATTTATATGTGGACCATTATTATTGCATATTAAACTGTCCTTTAATTACTACAAGACTTAAAAGGTACTGTCATACCATTTCTTTGCAGCTTGGACTTCTCCCATTGTTAATTGATGTCCACGATTTTCCCAATGGATAGTAACCGAGCTGCCCGCACCCCGCAATAATTCCTGCAGCTCTATGGACTCCTGCTGAGGACAAATAGGGTCATTCGTTCCCGCTGCAATAAATACGTTTATATCTTTTAAATTTGGTAATTCAATACCGCGTCTTGGAACCATTGGATGATGTAAAATCGCACCCTTTAATGCATCTTTATGATGGAATAGCAAGCTGGCTGCAATATTCGCTCCATTTGAATAACCGATAGCAACGATATTATCCCGATCAAAGTCGTATTCCTTAGCAGCATAATCTAAAAATTGATTTAACTCATTTGTACGGAAAATTAAATCTTCCTCATCAAATATTCCTTCTGCTAAACGTCTAAAGAATCGAGGCATTCCATTTTCTAAAATATTTCCCCTTACCCCAAGCACCGAACTTTGAGAATCAATGATTTCTGTTAAAGGCAGTAAATCATTTTCATCTCCCCCAGTTCCATGTAATAAAAGCAGCAAAGGTCTATCTGGATTTGTTCCCTTTTTAAATATATGTTGCATGGTTTCTCTCCTTATTATAATTGAATTTCCCCTGTTTCTAAAAATGAACTTTTAATCAAGCTTGCGTACTTCAATTGGAATTAGTGACTTTTCTAAACTATCACGTAAACGCTCATATTGTGATGGCAGCATTAACTGACTACCCATTGTTTCATATGATTCATCATGTGCAAAACCAGGGGGATCTGTCGCAATTTCAAATAAAATCTCCCCTGATTCACGGAAATAAACCGCATTGAAGTAATTACGATCTTTAATTTCAGTGACATGTTGGCCATGATTCATCGCATGCTCTTGCCATTGACGGTGATCTGCATCATCTTTTGCGCGCCATGCAATATGGTGAACTGTACCAACTCCCATTGTACCGCGTAAACCTGTTATCATTTTTAAGTCAATAGTATTGCCGATATCACCAGATGCTTTAAATCTAGTATAGTCCCCTTCACTTCCTATAACTTCAAGCCCCATTACATCAACTAATGTAGCTGCCGTTTCTTGAGGACGTGTAGAAAATAGAATCGCCCCGCCAAATCCTTTAATCGCAACTTCTTTTGTAACTTCACCAAAAGTCCAAGGATTTAATTCTCCTGATTCACGTTCTACTATTTCAAGGTGTAAACCGTGTGGGTCGTCAAATTGCAAATACTTTTCACCAAATCGCTCCGAAATTGTATATTCTACATCAAATTTAGTTAATCGCTTTTCCCAGAAATTTAATGCACCAACCGGTACAACATATGTTGTCACACCAACTTGACCGTCGCCAATTCTTCCTTTATAAGCATCTGCCCAAGGGAAGAATGTAATAATTGAACCTGGTTTCCCACCTTCATTTCCAAAATATAAATGATACGTACCTGGGTCATCGAAATTAATCGTTTGTTTTACTAAACGTAAACCTAGAATACCTGCATAAAAATCAATATTTTCTTGTGGGTGTCCAACAATCGCAGTGATATGGTGAATACCTGCTGTTTTTTTCTCCATTTATATACTCCCCCTATTTTACTTTAGAAACTTACTAGCAATTCAATTACGATTCCTTCTAATAACTTAATGATTATTCATACTCTTTTTCAAAGTTTTTTGTGCTGCGAACTGTATCAATTGGTCTTACTAATTTTTCGATTTGTTCTCTTTTGGACTCAAAGAAAGGTGGTAAAGATAGTTTTTCGCCTAATGTCTCATACGGTTCATCTCCCATAAACCCTGGTCCATCAGTAGCCAATTCAAATAAGATTGAAGGAGCTACATTTGTATATAATGAGCCAAAATAGTAACGCTCTACGAAACCCGAGTTTGGTAATTTAAATCCCGTTAAACGTTGCTGCCAAGCATCTAAATCAGCTCGTTCATCTACACGGAACGCAGTATGGTGAACTGTACCATACCCTTGTCGCGCTTGTGGTAGAACTGTATTGTATTCAATTACTACCTGTGCTCCATTACCGCCATCTCCCATTTCAAATAGATGGAAAGCCTCCTCTTGTGCTACCTCTCTCATGAAAAAGACTTTCTCTAATACCTCTTTAAAATAGTCATAGTATGAAGTACGTACAAAAATAGGTCCTAAACCTGTTATCGCATATTCTAAAGGAATTGGCCCTTTTTGCCACGGCGTTCCAGCTGCAACACCTTCATTGAATTCATCTGAAATTAATTGATATTGTTGATCGTCAAAATCTACGAAAGATAAAGTCTTTTTACCAAATTGCTCCTTAATTCCTGTATGTTTTACTTCTAGACGGTTAAAACGTTTAACCCAATATTCTAGAGCCTCATTATTCGGTACACGGAAGGATGTTTTTGAAATTTCATTTGTACCGTGAACTCCTTTTGGAATGCCTGGAAAATCAAAAAATGTCATATCTGTGCCTGGACTACCTACATCATCCGTGAAATACAAGTGATATGTTTGAATATCATCTTGATTTACTGTTTTTTTAACTAAACGCAACCCTAATGTATAAGTGAAAAATTCATAAATTTTTTCCGCACTACTAGTAATTGCAGTTACATGGTGTATCCCTTTTAACTCGTTCATTTTTATTCCTCCAATTATCTCGATTTCGAGATATATTTTCAAAAAAATTAGATAGCTAGTTATAACTATCTTTATTTTAACAATACTTATTGTTTTTATTCATCAGACTTTAATTCGAATTAAAATATCTCTAATTCGAGACAATAATATCATGGGTAGTTTCCTATGTCAATATATATTCCCAAAATTAGTACCTATGTAAAAGGAGTAATTGATACTAAGTTTAAAAAAGGAAAAGAGCGCCCAAATCGGACACTCTTTTTTATCTTATATAATTAGGCTGGGTTGATTTCTAACTCAACTTTAATTTTGATATCTTTACCAACAAGTACACCGCCTGTTTCAAGTGCTGCGTTCCAAGTTAAACCGAAATCTTCACGGTTAATTTTTGCTTCAGCTTCAAAACCATAAACTTCTACGCCCCATGGATTTGTACCTTTACCACCGTATTCCACTTCAAATGTTACTGGTTTTGTTACACCTTTAATAGTTAAGTCACCAGTTACTTTATAGTCATCGCCATCTTTAGTAATGTTTGTAGATTTAAAATCGATCGTTGGGTATTTATCTGTTTCAAAGAAGTCAGCTGATTTTAAATGGTTATCACGGTCTGCACTATTAGTATTGATGCTTGCTACATCAAATTTGAATGCCACTTGTGCAGTTGTTAGGTCTGTTAAATCAGCAGCTTCAATATCTGCTGTATAAGAATCAAATTGACCTTTCACTTTTGATACCATCATGTGTTTTACTTCAAAGCCTACTGAAGAGTGTGATTGATCGACTGTCCATTTTGCCATTTTAATATTCCTCCAATGTTTTTAATTTGTCTCGAAATCGAGGTATTATTTTAAAAAAATTTGATAATAAGGTTCTCACAATTAGTTCGAACTTAATTATCTTTAATTCGAGATAAATTTATCATATACCATTAATCATTGTCAATGCTTTTTAAAATAATTTATTTTTTAATTATTTATCATCTATGTAAATCCCTTCTTACTCAAGGCTTATGTACATTTGCCGAAAAAAATCCCCTTTTGCTTTCTGCATAAGGGGAGACTTTATTTATTATTTATTTTTACTTAGTCTTTTCGAATATTTTTCCCATTGAACAAGCGATGGATATGGGTCAAATGCCCACTCAGTACGACCATTAAATTTATACATTCCATAGTGCAAATGGGGCGGGAACTTACCCGATGTCCCTTCCTTGCCATACCCCGAACTTCCGACACCACCAAGGAGTGTACCTGGTTTAATAATATCGCCTACTTTTAATTTTTTATTAAAGTATGATAAATGAGCATAATAATGATAAGTATTATGGTTGTCCCGAATACCAACTCGCCAGCCGCCAAATTCGTTCCAGCCCATTACTTCGATTACGCCATAAGAAGTAGATAAAACAGGGGTGCTATAGCCAGTAAAGATATCAGTTCCTTCATGGATTCGTCTTCCTCCCCAACCTCTATTGGCCCCCCATGTTCCACGGTAACTATAGTTGTAGCCGCGCACAGGGACTGGGAAAACATGTGTATCCAAATTAATTGTGTTGTAATGTTTAAATATCTTTGCGATTGTAATTATTTGATTAACAACTTTTTCACTTTGGTAATATTCCCATAAAGCAATTTTAAAATCTTCCTCATTTGGCCCGTATTGACTTAGGTAATTTGCCATTGTCAGCATAATATCCTCATCGTTATCCCGATTTGCTTTACCATCCCCATTTCCATCTTGTCCTAATCCGCCAAAATATTTTATTGTAAATGGAGACGTATCATCCTTTAATGGGTTAAATGCTCCAGCCCAATATTCTTTAGAGAACTGAATCGCAATTATACTATCCCGTTTCGGTATATCTGATCGAACAGCCTGTATATTACGTTCATATTGGTCGACTGCACCTAAGTAGTACCAAGGAATAATTTCATTTTGAAATTGTAAATACATTGACATACGTTCATCCAATATCTCTTTTCGAGAAGGCGTTTCATTTGCAGATGCAGAATGAGATAAAAATACGTTCCACAACATTGTCAGTACAAATATAGAAATAAGATATCGAACCAAAAAGAAACCTCCTTTCCTACCCTTTTAGAATATCCGAAAATTTTTATTCCATGAGTTGACTCAAAAGCATTGCTATGATAAATAATTTGCACTTTTAGCGAGATATTATTTATAGAAGATTTTTCTTTAAAAATCGATTCCTTAGTTTTCTTATAGGAAAATAATAGATAAATGTGTTATGATAAGAATAAGAAGTAAATTATAGGAGGATTATTATGGAGAATTTACAATCGGTAGAACAATTTGAACAACTAAAATCACAGGGTCAAACAATCTTTATGTTCTCAGCAAATTGGTGTGGAGATTGCCGTTTTATTGATCCTTTTATGCCAGCAATCGAAGAAAAATATTCAAATTATAGCTTTATTAAAGTGGATCGAGATGAATTTATTGATTTATGCATTCAACTAGATGTATTTGGCATTCCGAGTTTCATCGCTTATAAAAATGGTGAAGAAGTTGGTCGTTTTGTCAGCAAGGATCGTAAAACACAAGCCGAAATTGAGTCATTTATTGATGGTTTAAAATAAGAAGAAAAGCACAAGTATTAGTTAAACGGAGCATTAAAAAAACACCCCTTCCAATAGCGGTGTGGATAACCTTTCTAGAAGCTGAGGATGTTATCCTCATAAAAAATAAGTCTGACTTAAAGGTTCAAAATAAACCTTTTCAGTCAGACCACTTTCTTTTATATAAAAGTCATCAATTTTGTACCAATATATTTTCGACCTTCTGGTGTAACTAATTGTAATTGAACGTTTTCTTCATTTAATGAAAACTCAACAAATGTACCACTTAAATTTTCAAATAGGCTTTGTATTTGATAGCCATGATCAAAAAAATAATCAATTTTGTTTTTCTCTTCTAAAAACATAGCATATTCAGACATGTGACACCCCTCACTCTGTCGTTTTTGTTGTTAGGAGTTCTTCTCCTACTGGTTGGGTTGCTTCCGTAGTATCTGGAAGTGCTTCTTCCTCTACATCAATGTCCCAGTCACGTCCAACTGTAATTCCTAAATATTTTGAGTCGTCCGGATCTAAAATTTCTGCTTGAGGGTATTTAACAAACCACCAATACTTTGCTAAAACGTAGTATAAAATTGTTCCAACTACAAAACCTACAACTGATGAGTAAGATTGCAGAAGATTTGCAGCTATTCCTCCAACAATCCATGCAATCATCCCAGCCCAGTTGATGCCTTTTGCATAACGGTATTGGCCATCCATTTCATATAAGTCTTTTACATTTACACGACGTTTACGCAACAAATAGTAGTCTGCAAATAATACCCCTACAATAGAAGTTAAAATTCCACCAATAACAAGCAAAGCTAAATTTAAAATATCAAATAAGCTCCAAGGCTGCGCTAAAATACCAATTATCCCAGCTATAACAACCCCGACCCAAAACGGCACTTTTGGTCCACCAACATTAGAAAAGATCGTTGCAGCAGGAATAACGTTTGCGGAAGTATTTGTAGACCATTGAGCTAATACAATCATAAGTAATAAAACGCCTAAAATTAAACCATTTGCTGCTTCTTGCAAAGCCATAACAGGATCTGCGGTAGAAACTGCAATATAGCAAACTGCACCAATAATAATCATAAATGTATTTACAATTGGCATGACAATAATTGAACCAATAAATTGTGTTTTATTTCGTTTAAACCAATTCTTCTCATGCTTTGGTGCTTTAAAGAATCTTGATAACGAAGGCATATCAGCCGCTAATGTTGCCCAGAATCCCATATTTGCCATGATAACTACCATGAATGCTGTGAATGCAGCTGCCCCAGTAGCCGGTGACTCTACCCAACTCCAAATATCGTTTCCTTGTAATGCGGCTTTATCCTCTAAAGTGATAAACATCCAAACTGAAATAAGAATTATTATTGGTGCTGCTAAATCCGCAAAGCGTTCGATTGATTTAATACCTAATGAAACATTAAATAATTGAACAACTGCAAAAAACATAAAACATACAAACCAATTATCAAACCCGAACAATAAATTTAAAATACCATTAATCGCTGTAGATCCAAAATACGTATTAATTCCGAACCAACATGATGCTGTTATACCACGAACAATTGATGGTATGTGAGTTCCGATTGTACCAAATGGTGCACGCATATAAACAGGGAAGGAAAGACCATGTTCAACACCTATATCCCCAATGATGGTCATTAAAACACCAATAGCTACAGACCCAATTAATGTTGCCAAAATCACCAGCGGCAGAGGCAAACTTATAATCCCTGAACCTCCAATAGAGAATGCAGCTAATACTATTGCCATTCCAACCCAAATAACAGCAAATCCAAATTGACCAATTGACCGCTTACTATGTGAAATAGGAAGTAAGTCAGGAGATTTTAGGTAATCACTTTTCTTTGACATAAAATTTCCTCCCTTTAAATATTCAGTTTTTTATTTAGCTACTCGATCTACTAGAAACTTTTGAATAGTTGCTTGACGCTGATTCCATGTCATACTTGGCAAAGGCTGTTTGACTTCCACCATATCGATGGCACCATCAACAGGACAAACGATTGAGCATAAATTACAGCCTACGCAATCTTCTTCACGTACTTTAAGAAATGGTTTTCCATTGTCATCTACCAACATATCAATACATTGATGGGAAGTATCTTCACAAGAAATATGGCATTTATTGCAATTAATGCACACATCATTATTAATTCGTGCAACGATTTTGTAATTTAAATCTAAATCTCCCCAATCTGAATATTTTGGCACTGATTTGCCAACAAGATCCATTACCGATGCAATTCCTTTTTCATCTAAATAGTTGGATAGACCATCAATCATATCCTCAACTATACTAAAGCCGTGGTGCATTGCCGCAGTACAAATTTGTACTCCTGTTGCACCCATTAATAAAAATTCAGCCGCATCCTTCCAGTTAGAAATGCCGCCAATTCCTGAAATTGGCACATTAATATGTGGATTTCTAGCGCATTCTCCAACCATATTAAGTGCGATTGGCTTAACAGCAGGACCGCAATAGCCTCCATGTGCACCTTTGCCTGCAACATGTGGGATTGTATTCCAAGTATCTAAATCTACACCTGCTAAACTATTAATTGTATTAATCATACTAATAGCATCAGCGCCTCCTCGAACGGCTGCTTCTGCTGTAGCGGTGATGTCTGTAATGTTTGGCGTCAGCTTTACAATAACTGGTGTTTTTGCTGCTTCCTTTACCCAATAAGTTTGTTTTTCTACAAGTTCTGGTACTTGCCCTGAAGCAGATCCCATTCCACGTTCAGCCATGCCATGTGGACATCCAAAGTTCAATTCAAGGCCATCTACGCCAATATCTTCTACACGTTTAACAATTTCATGCCATTTTTCCTGTTTAGGTTCTACCATTAGTGATGCTATAATTGCATGGTTTGGAAATCTCTTTTTCGTTTCATAGATTTCCTTTAAATTAATTTCCAAAGGGCGATCTGTAATTAGTTCAATATTATTAAATCCAGCAACTCTCTGACCGTTAAAATTGACCGCTGCAAAGCGAGATGAAACATTTAATATAGGATCACCAAGTGTTTTCCAAACTGCACCACCCCATCCAGCTTCAAATGCTCTTTGTACTTGATATCCAGAGTTTGTTGGTGGTGCAGAAGCCAACCAAAATGGATTTGGTGATTTAATACCTGCTAAATTTATACTTAAATCCGCCATCATCTGTTCCTCCTTTTATATGGAATTTCAAATATGTCCTTATCGCGATAACAAAGACTGATTTTTTGAAATGTGACGCTTCACTCATATAAACAACATTGTAATTTTCATTGGAGGTTTAAACTTATTTCAGCTTGCTGAAATAAGTTTAAATGATTGATGAATGGCTTTCGCTACTTCTTTTCCCTGCTCCGCTGCTGAAACGACCATTGCATCTCCTTGACCATATCCAAAAATGACATCACCACAAGCATAAACTTTTTCTTGAGATGTTTTTAACGTTTCCTTATCAACTTCGACGACACCTCTTGTATGATTCAGTTCGAATGCTTCAATTAATTCTGTATAGCGAGACTGACCAATTGCTTTTATAACAATATCTAGATCAATGATAAACTCAGAACCATCTACAGGAACTGGCTTTTGTCTTCCATCTAAGCCCGCTTCACCTAACTCCATTTTGATGCATTCAAGACCTACAACTTCCCCGTTCGCGTTACCTACAATTCTAGTAGGTGCTGTAAGCCATCTAAATTCAACGCCATCCTGTTTTGCAAAGTCATATTCAAATTGGTATGCCGTCATTTCATTTCTTGTTCTGCGATATAAGATTTGTACATTTGATGCACCTAATCTTAATGCTGTTGTAGCCGCATCAATCGCTGTATTACCTGCTCCTATAACAGCTACTTTTTTCCCTACTACCGATTCTGTTAATGGGGATGTTTTTGTAGATTTTATAAACTCAATAGCATCATATACACCATTAAATTGTTCGCCCTCTATTCCTAAGTTCGGCACCTTCCCCATGCCAATTGCCAATACAACACGATCATACTGGTCTATTAATTGCTGTGCAGAAATATCTACACCTACTCTAGTATTTGTTTTAATTTCTACACCCATTTGTTCAATTTGTTGAACTTCCCATTCTACTACTTCTTTTGGAAGTCTGAATGAGACGATGCCGTAGCGTCCTAAGCCTCCAGCTTCTTTCTCTGCTTCAAAAATCGTAACTTTATAGCCTAAACGGCTCAATTCTCTTGCAGCAGATAATCCTGCTGGACCGCTTCCAATAATAGCAACCTTTTTTCCATTTTGTGTACCAGCTTCAAACAATTGTTCCTTTTGTTTCATAGCCCAATCGGTTGCATAACGTTGTAAATTTCCGATAGCGATTGGTTTTGAGACATTATTTAATACACATGCACCTTCACATAATTCCTCTGTTGGACAAACTCGTGCACAGCTAGCACCAATTGGATTTGATTCTAAGATTGCTTTAGCTGAGCCTTTTAGGTTTCCTGAAGCTATCTTTTTAATAAACTTCGGTATTTGTATACCTGTTGGACACGCTGTTATACAAGGTGCATCATAGCAGTACAAACAGCGATTCGCTTCTACTATCGCCTCAGTTTTCGTCATTCCTTTAAATATCTCTTGAAAGTTCTCAGCTAAGTTTGCTGAGATTTGGCCTCCAGTAATGTTAGACATAGTTTTCCCCCCTCTAGAAAAACTTAATTTGAAACAGCTTCTAAAGTACTTAAAGCCCCTTTCCCAAGTTGACGTTTAATATATTTTCCACCTCCTAAAGCACCGACAAATTGTTTATCTTTCACAATGAATTCTCCGCGTAAAAGTACACTTACAGGCTCACCTGTAACCTCCAACCCTTCAAACGCATTGTAATCGACATTCATATGGTGGGTTTCAGCAGAGATTGTACGCTTTATATTCGGATCGAAAATAACAATGTCTGCATCAGACCCAACGGCAATTGTTCCCTTTTGTGGGAATAGGCCAAAAATCTTTGCTGCACTTGTTGAAATCATATCTACAAAGTCATTAATTGAAATACGTCCTTTACTAACGCCTTCTGAATATAGGACACTAAATCGATCTTCAATAAATGGACCGCCATTTGGAATTTTCGAGAAATCGTTTAAACCTAATTGTTTTTTACCATTGAAATTAAATGAACATTGATCTGAGCCAATCGTTTGTAGTTGCTTTGCCTTTAATGCATTCCATAGAGGTTCTTGATGTGATTTTGGTCGAAGTGGTGGTGACCATACATATTTAGCGCCTTCAAATCCAGGCTTTGCCAGTAGCGTTTGGTCTAAAGTTAAATATGGAGGACAAGTTTCGCCGTAAACGTTGTAGCCTTTTTCACGTGCCTTAATAATTTCATCTACAGCTTCTTTACATGTAACATGAACAACATACAATGTCGCACCTGCTACATGCGCTAGTTCTATTGCACGTTTTGTTCCTTCGCCTTCTACTTCTGGCGGTCTTGTTAATGCATGATAAATTGGTGCAGTATTTCCTTTAGCAATAGCTTCCTCAACTAGTTCATCGATAACTGAACCGTTTTCACAGTGCACCATTACTATTGCGCCAGTTTCTTTACCGATTTTAAACGCTTTAAATAATGTGCGATCTGTTGCTTGGAATTCCTTTGCATATGCCATGAATACTTTGACAGATGTTATTCCCTCTTGTTCTAATAAAAGCGGCAATTCCTTTTCTGTTTCTTCATTTAAATCGCTAATCATTAAATGGAACCCGTAATCAATTACCGCCTTACCTTCTGCTTTTTTATGCCACTTCTCAACAGCATCTGATAATTTTGTTTCTCCTGCCGTTAAACAAAAATCTAAAATTGTTGTTGTGCCTCCGAATGCTGCTGCGACTGTGCCAGATTCCCAATCGTCGTCTGTAACAGTATTATTAAATGGCATGTCTAAATGGGTATGTGGATCAATTCCTCCTGGGAAAACGTATTTTCCTGTAGCATCGATTACTTCTGCTTCTAATGCATCAAGATTTACTCCAATTTGAACAATTTTTTCACCTTCGATTAAAATATCCGCTTTAAATACATCCGTTGCAGTTGCTATCGTTCCTCCAGTGATAATCTTCTTTTTCATTTACATTCTCCTTCCTACATGCAAATTTCATAATTAAAAATTAAATGAGTGCTTCCTGAATGGAAAATTTCGCTTGCAGATTTAAAACTGTTTCAAGCAATACATCTGCTCCTTTTACACAAGCCTCATAAGTTGTTTCTTCTTCCTCACAGTGGCTTTTTCCATTTATGCTTGGAACAAAAATCATCGCTGATGGAATGTAGCTTGCAATAAACTGTGCATCATGACCTGCACCACTGTATAAACGCTTATATGAATAACCATATCCCTTACAGGCTTGTTCAATTTGATCGCATAATGATGCCTCAAATACAACGGTATCACGACCCCAAAGCTTTTCTTTCTTGATATGACAACCCTCTTGCTGCAGTGGCAATGAATGAAGTATCTCTTCTACTCTATTAATCTTGATAGGATCTTTATGTCTAGCTTCTAGTGTAAACACAACTTTATTAGGAATAACGGTATGAATATTTGGAGTGACATTCATTCTGCCAATTGTGTAAACCAATTCTTCATCTACACTACCGAGTGCCCCTATTAAGTTATTTATTAGCTTTGTTGCTAGAAATAAAGGATCATTCCTCATTTTCATCGGTGTTGTTCCTGCATGGTTCGATTCACCGGTAACAGTAATTTCATAACAAACCATTCCAAGAACACCCTCAACTACACCAATATCTAGTCGTTCTGCCTCCAAAACCGGACCTTGTTCTATATGAAGCTCCAGGTAGGCTAATGCTTCTTTTAAACGGTTTTCTTCACTGCCTTCATAACCGCTTTCTTTTAATGCATGTTCAAATGTAATACCATCCTTATCAGTAGACTGAAGCATTTTTGTTTTATCGAATTTATTTGATAAAACACCCGAGCTCATCATCGAAGGTTCAAATCGGGCACCTTCTTCATTTGTGAAATTTACAATTGTTAATGGGATGTCTAGTTCAATATTGTTGTCCACAATTGTTCTTACTGCTTCTAATGCGGTTAATACTCCTAAAACTCCATCAAAACGGCCACCCTTTACAACTGAGTCTAAGTGCGACCCCATTACAATAGGAGGCAGATTGCTTTTGCCAGGTAAGGTTGCGTACATATTTGCCATATCATCTACTTGAATAGTCATTCCTAACTCTCTGCAGCACTCATAAAAGAGATCACGAGCTTCTACATCTTCTTGCGATAAAGAAAGTCTTGTGACTCCTCCCTTGGCTGTTGCACCAATACGACTAAACATAATAATTGAATCTTTTAATCGAGATTCATTACATTTGTACACGAAGCACCCCTCCATTTAAAATGTTAGAATTATTAACATATGGATATAAGGATTAGTTTAATGTAAAATGGATTTACAGCAAATGGTTATTATTCTAAAAATTTTTGTGCAATTGCACAGTCATAACGTCAACTTTCTTACCAAAAAATGTCGAAAGGAGTTATGTAATGACAACTATACATTCATTGCTCTTAGAACCTGAGTTTAAAATTTTAAAGTTAGTAGCAGGAGAAAATGGATTGAATAGAAAATTATCTGGAATAAATGTAATTGAAAGTCCCGATTTAATACCATTTTGCCGTCCAAATGAATTAATTGTTACAACCGGCATTCAAATGAAGAATGATATAAAACAACTAGAAGAGTTAATCCGTCACTTGTATACAAAAAGAGTCGCAGGTTTTATTATTAATGTCGGCCCATATATACCCGAAATACCAGCATCTATCATTCAATTCTCCAATAATAATAGCTTTCCTCTATTATTAATGGATTGGCAATACCGTGTTGCCGATTTATTAAAATGTACTTTTGAATTTATTACAATGTCTCAACATTCTCTGCACCATCAACAAAATGATCAACAACTTTTTAGTCAATTACTCTTTCATTTCAATAATATAAACGCCCCTTCCCTCGAGGAACAAATGCAGCAGAGAGGATTTCCAAAAGGTGCAGAATTAGGAATTATTACTTGTACAACAAAGAATTCTAACCACTCTATTTCTAAATTTTCTTCTATTATTCATTATGAATTTCATCATCGTTATAATCATTATTTGTCATTAAAGCATCATAACCAGCTGCTTTTTTTAATTAATCGTGCGGAAGTAGAGAAGGATTCAATTCCTTTTTCAAAAACTGTAGAAAAAATATACGAGAAAATTAGAGAAAGAGATGGGGACGTTCATTTAATCATTGGAATGGGAAATTTTTATACTTCTTTGAAGCATCTTGCAAGAAGCTATAATGAATCATTAACTGTTATTCATTTAGTACAGCAGCATCAAAATCCTTTTATTTATAAGTATAAAGAAATAGGTGCTTACAAAATTATTATGGGTGTACAAGACCAATCAATTATTCAGCAATTTCATCATGATATGTTGGACCCCCTATACTCATACGACCAGTTGCACAATACCGATTTTGTTTACTTTTTGCGAACATTCCTTGAGGAAAACGGCAGTATTATTAAAATTAGTAAAAGGCTATTTTTACACCGTAATACAGTGAGTTACAAGATTCATAAAATAGAAGGGATATTAGATGTAGATTTAAATCACCCTTTTACGAGAACAAATCTTAATATGGCATTTATGATTGAGGATGTATTGAACCAACAAAAATAAACTTGTGCAGAAGCACAAGTTTATTTTTGTTACTCATTTTCTACCACACTTCTCACTACCCATGTCGAAGCTCGGGATAATATTTCTGTTCGCAGCTCGACTAGGTCTTCAAATTGATAGAAGAATAATAGTTTTTGTTCTCTAACGGTATCTCCTGTTGGTGTTTGTGTTAAAACAAAGTGTGCGAATGACTCGGCAAAATCCTCTTCAGGAGATGTCATTGCATATTTTGATACGTAAAAGTCCTCAAGCTCTCCATTGCCTCCCGATTCCCAAAACCTCTTATAAAAATCATTTAAGTAAGCATCTTTATAAAAGCACCCTGAATCTTGCAAGTACAATGATTTGCACCCTTTTTCATCTTCCCAATAGTCAATCTGTATTTGATTAAGGGATAAAAAATGTGCATATTCATGCAAGTACGTGACGAGAGTTTCTGAAGCAAGCTCGATATTTTTATTGTTCATACCTAAAGTCCAATACTTACCGTATTTATCATGAAGAGATACATATGCAAGGGTATCTCCACTTTCAAATACTTCGAATCTATTAATATCGTCTCTATATTTTTCTGGAATAAGCCAGCTAAAGCTAAACCATAAGTTAGCATGGTAATCCATTTCCTCTTTTGAAATGTTGGCATTAGTATAAATAGCCTCATCTTTGTTATCGACATCATATGTAGTGAGTACGGTTATACCCTCATCACCTGTTGCGACGGATTCTTCTAACACTAGAGATCCAAACGTCTCTTCAAGCTCAGCTATAACAGCATTCCCCCAAGCAACGCAGGAATCATAATCAATACAGTTGATTATTAATGCACAAATTTCTTCCTCTTCAATATAAACCTCATTTTCATAACACCAATCCAGCAGTTCGATTTCCTCGCTAGCATTGTCAATTTGCGTTAATGCATCAACCTCAGAACTTACTACCTCACTTGCCGCAACTTCTTCCGCTTCTAATATGTTCTTTTCTACAGACTCCCTGCAACCAACTAATAGCACAACAAAGGATAAAAAGAGAAAGCGGAGAAAATTCAAAGGCCGTACTCTCCTTCCTTCCATATAATGTCTCTATATTTTACTAGAGATTCAAATAAGAAATGAATGAAATTAAAAATATATTGTCAATCACTAGTGTTGCATTAATTTAAATTCACTATTAAAAATACTCAAAATGTTCAATATTATTATTTTATGCAAAGAAAAAGTCCTTTATAATGGATTAGTCAGGTGGTAACCCGTCCAAATCCACTAAAAAAGGACCATCACATGGACAAGATTACACGAAAAACTTCATTTGGACAATGGTTTTCACCTATAAATCTTCAATTATTTGAAGAAAACGTGAAAACGATGAAATTAGATTACTATACGAAAAAATTAACGACAGAGTCATTTCTAAAATTACTACTTTTTGCGCAGCTACAAGAAATTGAAAGTCTGCATGCGCTGGGTGATTGTCTTTTCGATGACCAGCTTCAAAAAGGGATAGACCTTGATTCTATTAGTATTTCTCAGTTGTCACGGCGGTTAAACGGCATAAACCCTGATCTATTTCAAAGGCTTTTCCTTGATTTAGTGTCACAAATTCATGCCAAAACGCATTACACGAAACTCGTGATGCCGTTAAAAATCATTGATTCAAGCACATTGCCACTTAATTTGACCAATCATAAATGGGCTAAATTCCGCAAAACAAAAGCAGGTGTAAAGTTACATTTGCGCCTTGTGTTTATGGAAAAGGGTATATCCTATCCTGAAAAGGCCGTTATGACAACGGCAAAAGAACATGACCGTGGTCAGCTTGAAATCATGGTGGATGACAAGGAATGCATGTATGTGTTTGACCGTGGTTATCTAGACTACGAGCGCTTTGATCGCATGACTGATGATGGCTACTTCTTTCTTTCACGGCTACGCAAAAATGCAGTCATACGGAACGTTTACGATTTTAAGCTACCCAAGGATACAGCTGTTTTATCAGACCAAATGGTGTTGATAGGTACGACTCAAAACCGTGCTGAAAATTACTTTCGGCTTCTAAAAGTGATTGACTCAAAAGGAAATGAACTTCATTTAATTACAAATCGTTTTGATTTAAGCGCCGAAGAAATTTCAGAAATGTATAAATCACGGTGGGCAATTGAGCTGTTTTTTAAATGGATCAAACAACATCTCAGCATCAAAAAGTTCTACGGTCAAAGCGAATGGGCGATTCAAAATCAAGTATTTATCGCACTAATTGTTTTTTGCCTACATGTTCTCGTACAAATCGAGACCAGAAGCAAGCGAAAAACCTTACAGATTAGCCGTTATCTAAGGGCTGCATTGTGGAAACCAGCGAATGTTTGGCTTCGAAAGATTGAAGGAAAAGCCATCCCTTAAATATGCAAATTGTCGTCGTTGCAAAAGTCTAATTGTAAATAAATTTCCAAATGGATGGGGACACCTTTGATTGGGTATTTACTTTTTTGCCTCTAAACAGGGAAGGTGAGTAAACTGAAAATTATGACACTATTTATGCAACACTAGTGATTGTCAATAAATTACTACAATTTACCCAACATTTTTTATGATACGAGGGACCGGAAATGCTTAATTTCTATATAAATTAAACAAGTATGTAATCAATCATTGTAAATACTTTAAAGTTAAAAAAGAAAACGCCTGGATAAGCAAATTGTCCAAGCGGCGTTTCTTTATACTATTCATTTACTAAAGCCTGTATCGTTTTCTTTTTCCAAACGAGTCGATAATAACTATATTGTGCTGTTAAATTTATAATGAATGCAATCGGATAAGCCAACCATACGCCATTGATTCCAAGGCTCGTGAAATTTGATAATAGATATGCAGCTGGTACTTCTACAAACCAAATGCTTCCGCTTAGAAATACCGTTGGCCATAAAACGGTGCCTGTTGCACGCATTGTTGCTGAAATTGCTTGTGTATGCCCTAATAGTAAATAACTCCAGAAGGAAATTATTATTAAACCCTTTGAAATGGCAATTATATCTGGATTGGATAAAAATATTCTCAATATAGGCTCAGCTAACAAGTAAACGATGATAATTAATGCACCACCGAATAAGTAAATTAACTTTAATCCCAACTTTGTAATCTCTTTTAAGTTTTCTTGATTTCCTGCACCAATTGCCTGTGCTACGAATACAGATATAGCAATAGACACAGAAAGACCTGGAATTTGGATGTAGCTTGCGATTTGGTTTACAATGCCATAAGCTGCCGTTGCGTTAGAACCATAGCTATTTACAAATGTCAAAACTGCAATTTCCGCCATCGCAATCGACACTAAACTAATACTTGAAGGAATAGCGAGCTTTAAAAGAGTTTTAACGATATTTCCCCTAAAGTGGATGTTTTTTAATATAATTTTGTCTAATTTTATTGCATGATCTTTTTTGTGCAAATTAATCAGTAATAGTATAAATGTAAATAAATTTGCCAGCACCGATGCATAAGCTGCTCCATTCAAAGCTATAGCCGGCAGCCCAAACCAGCCAAACATTAAAATTGGCAGCAATAGAATATTGATAATGATACTGATGATTAAAAATAATAACGGTGTTTTGGAATCCCCTGCCCCTCTTATAAAAGTTGTATAACTCATATACAAAAAAGTAATAGGTAGAGTGACAAATATAATTTCTGCATAATTTGCACTTTCAATTAATATATTTTCTGGTGTCCCCATCCATCTTAAAATATCTTCTGTAAAAAGTCCCCCGATGATAGCAACAACAATTGAAAGCATCAGTGTTATTGCAATTGTAACACCAACAACTTCTTTCATTTTTGAAATATTTCCTGCTCCATAGGTTTGACCAACTAATATCGAACTCCCTGATCCAATGCCAATTGCAAAAGAAATGAGAAAGAAAAGCAGAGGGAAGAAGGCCGAAATCGCAGCAAGTGATTCTTCACCAAGCGTTTGGCCTACTACTATGGCGGTTATAATTTGCCCTAAAGACTGGACGACACTTGAGAAAACGATTGGGATTAGAAAAAGAATCATCGTTTTCTGTAGAGTTGTCTGATTTGACTGTTGTAAAATGCTTTTCATTTCATGTTCTCCATGATTAATTTATTTTTAATGATAGCCGCGCTCCCTAAATGGCTGCAGCTGTTCAAGCCATTTATTTTCAAGTTCCTTTAATGCTTCTTTTTCATTAAAGTAAGGACTATCCTCCTTCTTCAACTTCTCTAATATATCAACCGAAAAAGCATCTTTACCGTACTTTGACCAATCTGATTGAAGTTCCTTGTTATGAAATGTTTGATTTTCTAAACTAAATTTAACACCGTTGATTGTTTTCAAATTCCGTGTACTATCAATAAATACTTTGCCTGTAATATTATTTTTTATTTGATAAACACCTGCAATAATTTCGATTTCTCGGTATTGATGTTTTAATTCCTTTTTTCTTTCCACGGGGAATGCTCCCTTCCTATTATTTTTTCAGCCAATAAACGCTGCCGTCTGCTTTACGATCAAGAAAACCATATTCAATTAAATATCTTCTGATTAATACATAGTCGTTATAAATTTCCTTTAAAATCGCGTTTAAATCCTTCTCATTATATTTGGCATTCGCATCTAGGCGTCCGGCTATTGCACGCAGCACTACAAGACGCTGTTTTTCATTTGGAGGAAATTTATTTAGAGGACCTGTTAATCCTTCAATAAAATATTTATTTAAAATTTTCGTTTGTTCCTCAGCAGTAACTGCATACCGATCATCTAACATAGTGGCATGTTTATGCGGTGCAACAAAAGCAGGCGCATACAGGTCCTTCTCCTTTAGAAGCTCCATAATCGCTAGCAATGTTTTAGCCTGACGTTCCTTCTCCTTAAGTACAAAACGATGATGACGAATAGTAGAGCTGCTCCCAATTTCCATTTCTTGTTGAACTTCCTTATCGCTCTTCCCTGCATAAAAATGTTTAAGTAAAGTCGTTTGATGCTCCGTTAAACCTGTTAATTTTTTATCAAGATTTAATAAATAGTTAAATACTGAATCATGAGTGTTTTCAATATGCAATCGAATATAACGTTTCGCTTCATACAGAACTTCTTCATGTGGATAAATCACACCTTTTTCAATTTGCTCACCACATAAAAGACACACATAATAATTTGCTTCTTCTTTATAACCTTGTTTTATTTCTTCTAATGATGCGCTCCAAAAAACATCAGATTGGCTCATGTTAAAACCTCTTTCAACATTATTTTGCATTATGTTTATTATTTTTATAAACACATTATAAAAATGTTTGTATTATATGATAAACAATTTAACAAAACGTTTAGCTAGTGTCAAGAAATAATAATAATTTCCTTTATTGTTATACTTCTATTCTTTACCAATCCACTTAAAAGTCCACTCCATTCTCAAATAAAAAAGGCGTCCCGATTATTGGGAGGCCACTGAAAAAGTCCTTTCTGATTTTTGTTGCGAGTATGAGAACGATCAATTCGTTCTCATACTCGCTTTTTCATTTGAAGCCGTGGATTTCCGTTCCAGGCAGTCGCTTTCCGCGGGCACGGCTTCAATCTCCTCGTCACTTCGTTCCTGCGGGGCTTTCAGCTCGCGCTGTTCCCGCTGGAGTCGCTGCCTTCCACTCCAATCCACTATGTTCTCCTTTTTTAAGAGATTTTTCCGTTCAAAAAAGCAACTCCTTTCCTGTATAATTAAATGAAGTAAATGTAGGTGGTGTACCCAATGATTTCAAACCAAGAATCTCTCAATCTTAGCCCATTCATGGCCATATACGATATTGTGGTGCCTAAGGAAAATATGCTTCGAAAAATCAATGAACTTGTAGATTTTACTTTTATCCTCGAAGAACTGAAAACAAAATATTGTCTTGATAATGGTCGCAATGCAGTGTCACCCATTCGCATGTTCAAATATCTATTGCTTAAATCCATTTTTGATTTATCAGATGTAGATGTAGTAGAACGTTCTAAATATGATATGTCGTTTAAATATTTCCTCGATATGGCTCCAGAAGATTCTGTGATTGACCCAAGTTCTCTAACAAAATTTCGAAAACTCCGTCTTCCAGATGAGGGTTTATTAGATATGCTAATTGGGAAAACAGTTGAGATTGCATTGGAAAAAGAACTCATCAAAAGTAAATCAATCATTGTGGATGCCACACATACGAAAGCACGTTATAATCAAAAATCACCGAAAGAATTTTTACAAGAAAAATCCAAAACTGTTCGAAAAGCTGTCTATCAAATCGATGAATCGATGAAAACAAAATTCCCACCGAAAACTACTTCTAACGAAGTGAAGGATGAATTGAATTATTGTCGTCAAGTGATTACTGTTATTGAAACAGAACCACACATAGCTGAGATTCCTGCCGTTAAGGAAAAATTAAATGTGCTAAAGGAAGTAGTAGAAGATTACACAGAACAACTTAGCTATTCCAATGATCCAGATGCACGTGTTGGACACAAAACTGCCGACTCTTCTTTCTTTGGCTACAAAACGCATATTGCGATGAGTGATGAACGAATTATTACAGCTGCTATTGTGACAACAGGAGAAAAAAGTGATGGAAAATACCTACAAGAGTTAATTGAAAAAAGCCAAGAAACAGGGATGAAAGTGGAGACAGTCATTGGAGACACAGCTTATTCTGAAAAAGATAACATTCGCTATGCAAAGGAAAATAATTTTGAATTAGTATCAAAATTAAACCCGCAAATTACACAAGGCACTCGAACGAAAGAAGAAGAATTTGAATTTAATAAAGATGCAGGGATGTATGTTTGTAAAGCTGGTCATATGGCAATACGGAAAGCACGAACAAATAAGAAAAACGTAGGAAAAAATCAAAGACAAACTTATTATTTTGATATTGAAAAATGTAAAGTTTGTCCTTACCGTGAAGGTTGTTTTAAAGAAGGAGCGAAAAGTAAGACTTATTCTACGACAATCAAATCAATGGAACACAAAGACCAGGAAGTATTCCAAGAAACCGATGAATTTAAAAGAAAAGCAAAATCTCGCTATAAAGTTGAAGCGAAAAATAGTGAACTCAAACATAGACATGGGTATGATACAGCATCATCATCAGGTCTATTTGGTATGGAGATTCAAGGAGCTACAGCGATATTTGTAGTCAACCTCAAGCGAATACTAAAACTTCTGAGCGAAAAAGAGTAAAAAAGAGAGGAAGAAAAAGGCAAATTATCGTCCAAATAAGACGGCGATTTGCCTTTTTTGTATTGAATTTCATTTACACAACTAAAAAACGTAAGTTTTTCAGTGCCCTCATTATTGGACGCCGCTTTTTTCTTGCTATTTAAATACTTTTACACGATCTTCGATTGGCTCATAATGCTTTTCTTTGGGAGGTGCAATCGGCTTCCCAAATGGCATTTGTGCAATTAACTTCCAATTGCTTGGAAGATTCCATTCCTTTTTTACCGCCTCGTCAATAAGTGGATTATAGTGTTGAATCGATACTCCATATCCTTCTGTTTCTAATGCTGTCCATACTATATATTGAAGCATAGCAGATGATTGCTGCGACCATAATGGAAAATTGTCTTTGTATGATTCAAAATTTTGCTGAAGCGATTCGATAATAGCTGTATCTTCAAAAAATAGAACTGTTCCATATCCTTTACCGAAAGCATTTAAACGCTCCTCTGTAGCACTAAATTTCTCAGCGGGAACCCTTTTCCTTAAAGTCCCTTCTGTAATTTCCCAAAGTTTTCTATGATTCTCACCTAATAAAATTACAGCCCGATCGCTTTGAGAATTAAAAGCTGATGGTGAATGTAATACTGCTAAATTAACAATTTCTTCAATTTTTTCATCTGAAATAATAGGTTCATTACTAATAAAATGATATGAACGTCTTGATTTTACTGCAGAATAAAAATCTTTATGATCTATTAATTCCTTTTTATTTATCATATACAATCTCTCCTATGTATTATTATGAACATTTCTATTTTTCCATAATTTTTTATTACTCTTCAAGAAATTCAGCTTACTTCATAGATTAACGGTTGAGGTTAATAATATCTCCATCTTCAGATGTTCATACCTCTTAACAAATCAAAAAAAATATTGTTAAATTACAAGTTAATATTTCCCAACATCTAGGAATATGATGAATAACACTACATTTACATGGGGGTTAGTCGGTTGGATAATGTAAAAGCATTTGCTACATTTCAGCAAATTGGTGAGGAAGTTTACCGAACAAATACGTTTATTCAATTTGGGACCTCAAGCCAGTCTCTTGGTGCTGCGGTCATGTTAAATCCAGGATCTGCAAGTTTAAAAGGAGAAGCAAAAATTAAGCTAATTCAAACTGGGGCACATACAGATGAAGTGGCATTGGATAAAACGATGAAACAGTTAGTAAAATTCATGAAAAGAACTCATGCTAAATTACAAGGAAGATTATACATTTACAACTTATTCTATGTAAAAAATACAATTGGCAAGGAAGCGATTGCATTATTTGAATCCTTAAAATCAACAGGTAATTATCCTACAATTACACGCCCCTCACTAAGTGAAATTCAAAGACATCCATGGATATTAATTGGTTGGGGTGTAGAGAGAGGAAAAAATTCTAGCTATTATGAGCTAGAAAAAAAGAAATGGCTTGATTTAATTTTAATGAGCCAAATCCCATATTTCGGGATATTATCAAAGGAAAATGAATACTACCACCCAAATCCAAAAGGCCCTGCAAATAACGTAAGACTCGAGCAACTAATTCGAGCATTTAAAGATGAAATTGAACCTCTTTTAATTGGAAAAGAATAATTAATCCCCTTCCTTACAATTCAGAAGTTAGGAATCCCAACAGCTACAAAGTAAAATTCTTGAGCAAGTTGGTGAGCTCATTAACCTTTTATATATCTACCCGAATAGTATAAATCCCTTATCAAATCTTTTAAAATGTATAACTTAATTGATTTCCTCTTTACTTATGCTTTTTAAAGGGTACGTCCCAATATCCTTTTTTGGATGTACCCTCCAATTTGAATATTTTTATAATTCCCATCTACTATAATTCCGGTAGATTAACATCAACTAATTTCCTCCTAGTTCTTTATCTCAAACTCCAAATATTAAATTCAAAACCTAGAAGAAATACCTCTCCATACATATCCCATACCTATTGATTTAACACAGTTTTTAAATATTTTTTTGGAAAAAATATATCATTGTTTATACCGAACTATTAATATATGCTTGCCTAAGCATCGAATATAATAGTTTCGGAGGTAATCAATGAAACACGTCTTACTTTCAATTATTGTTTTCATATTGTTCATATCTTTGCTTCCAAATAGTAGATTTCAAGCACAGGATACAGAACCTATTGTTAAAGTTAAGCTTGTAAACTACTTAGGGAATAAATCAGAAATTACGATCAAACCAAATAGCGATTATTTAACAAGCGATGAAAACTTAATTTTAAAGTCAAATGAGACTTATATATTAAAGCAAGTAAACGGCAATCTATCATTATATAAAAATGGAAATCTACTAAATTCCTATCAAACCTTTTCCGTACAACCCGTCGAATCAAAATCACAGCTCTCTATTAATAATCGTCTATATTTAGGGAGCTTTGATTTTATAGTAGAAAACAATCTTTATGTTCGTCCGATTAACTCGGTTTACATGGAAGATTATTTAAATGGTGTCGTTCCAATAGAAATGTATCCTGCTTGGAATATAGAAGCCCTTAAGACTCAAGCTGTTGCGGCAAGAACATATGCCATGAGTTACCTTAATAGAGGAATTATAAATGATACAATCTCCTACCAAGTATACGGCGGCTATGTTTGGACGCCTAATTCAACAAAAGCAGTTGATGAAACTAAAGGACAAGTCCTTCAATATAATGGCCGCTTAATTGATGCAGTTTATTCTGCTAGCAACGGTGGGATGACAGAAAGCAATTCAAATGCTTGGGGAAATACAGCAGTTCCCTATTTAACAATCAAAGAAGATAACTATGATCCAAAAACGGTTTGGAGTTTTTCATTCCATAAAACACAAATTGACTTAGCAACAAAGAATTTATCTAAACCATCTGAATGGTGGACTTCAACTAAAGAGACCGATCCCGCGATAGCCAATAATATTAAAATGTGGCTAAACAATAATGGTTATGCTAATAAAGAGATTAAAATTATTGCTATCCCTACGTTTTCCCTTTATGATCGTGGCTCAGGCGGACGTGTGAAAAAGGGGGATATCACTGTTGACTTTATAGTAAAGGATTTGACGGATTCTACTGGGAAATTAATTCCACAACATATATCCTTCTCTGATGTAAGTGCATCTAAATTGCGTGCAATGGTTGGAAATCGTACGATGTTGAGTTATTTAATTGATGAGGTCAACAATGATACAAAAATTACTCTTGTAAAAGGACGTGGAGATGGACATGGTGTAGGTATGAGCCAATGGGGGGCGAAATATATGGCTGATGCGGGAAAAACTTATGAGGAAATCTTAAAATTTTATTATACAAACATTTCCATCGCAAAGTTATATAATCCATTACCTAAAACATCAAGCCCATTACCAATAGAGCCCATAAAACAACCTATTACACAAATAGAATCAACTAAAGACTCTAAACTTACTTACGGAAAAGTAAAAGGTTCCAACATAAAGATTAGACAAAATGCTACAACAGCTTCAAAATCATTGGATATACTCCAAAAGAACGAAGCAGTCATAGTATTAAATAGAAAAGATTCTTGGTCCTATATCCAATATGGAAGAACTAAAGGATACGTTTATTCAAAGTATTTAACAAATATAAGATAATGGAAAAATAGTTTCTCTGAGAGATAAGCAACTTGTAGTGAGAATTGGAAGCCTTAAATAAATATTTTGTCCGAAGCACTGTTTTTAAGTAATTTTAATGGAAAATAGCGGGGGCAGTTAGAAAAATTTCACTTTCTAACTGCCCCTTTTCTAATTTAAAGACTATGAATTTTACATTTTTATTATTTGCCGAATGGATTTTTTAATAATTTCGCTTGTTTCTTCATTCGGTCTACCAAGAAGCCGCCTTTAAAAGATTTTGGTTCATACGAAATAATGAATGCTTTTGGTTCAATGGATTCTACGAGTTTGAATAGCTCCTGCTCTCGATTTCGTTTTGCCAAAATCTCATACTTATAGCGGTCACTATCGCGCCCTTCACCGACATATGTTGTAATAGCAAAACCCTGTGTTCTTAATGTATCAATAAGCTCTTGGTTTTTATTTTGCGTATTGATGGTTACATAGACATAGCCTATTGCCAATTTGTTTTCGATTTTTGTTCCTAAAAACATTCCAATACCAAATCCAACAGCATATACGACCATCGCGAGCAAGCTTTGGTCACCATTGAAGACAAGCGATAAACCAAATACATAAATAAGCATTTCCAATATTCCGAAAATAGCTGCAAAAACTGTTAAATTTTTTACTAAAAAAATTGTTCTTAAAGTTAATAGCGGTACATATACGAGTTGTAATAATAAAATTAATAAAATATTAAGCATGTTATACGCCTCTCTAGATAAAATATTGTCTTTTTATTTTTTACCCACAAATTGTGAATTGTACTCGTCCCTTTTTTCAAAGTATACATATTTGACTCATTATCAGTAAATAATTAAAATTATCCAATATAAAATAGCAATCTGCGCTTTTCTCTTACTTTGATTCCAACAACTACTATATAAACAAAGTAGGGGGCTGTTCAGAAATTTCTTTCTGAACACCCCCTCTTACTCATTACAAAACCAATAATTCTTTAATATCCTCAATTTGCCCTAGATGACGTTGTTCGTGATAACCAATAAATGAAATCCATTGACTTAGTGACAGTGCCCCATAAACTGGGTGCGGCATCGATTTTTCATCTAATGTTTCTACACTAACTCCCTCTATACATTTAAGTAAAGTTTCTCTCGAGTTATCCAATTTATTTTTTAATTGTTTGAGAGTTTGATATTCAGCTGATGGCCTCAACATTTCAGGAGCTTGTACTTTATGGGAGCGATCTGCTGCAAGATGAATTCTTCGCAATTTTACCGGATTTGCTTCACTACTTGCCAGAGCTTCCTGAATCCCTTCAACAGCCAGCTTCTCTATTAAGTAAAGATGTTCAAGCACTTGTGCTATTGACCATTGTCCCTCTTCAACAACTTTATTCAATTGACTATCAGATATTTCACTTACGCATTGCCAAATCTGTTCACGCACTTTTATATTGTTTTTCAATATATTACACCACCATCGTAGCAATTATTATTTACTAAAGCGATTGTTTAATCTCTTCAATTTGTCCTATGTGACGTTGTTCATGAAATCCAAGTAAACTAATCCATTGAGTTACCGATAGTAGACCAAAGCGACGGTGAGGAAATGATTTATTATTTAAATCCTCTTCGCTAACTCCTTGAATACTATTCTCTAAGGCTTCTCTAGAACTTGAAAGTTTTGCTCTCAACTCCTCTAATGTTTGGAATTCATTAGAAGGTATTAAATAATCTGGTGCATCTCGTTTTATCGTTCTATCTGCAATTAAATGCATTGGTTTTGGATCAGTTGGATTGTATTCGTCTTTTGAAAGTACTTCACGTATACCTCGAACTGCATTTTCCTCCATCAGCCTTAGATGTTCCAATACCTGAGCAATTGACCATTGACCTTCCACAACCACTTTATTTAATTGCTCATCTGATAGTCCCTTTACGCTATCCCAAATCTCTTCGCGTATCTTTGAATTTTTTTCTAACATGAACATTCCCCCTCCTAATACCTCATATTCTTAATTAAAGAGTAGTAGAACAAAAAAGTCTATTTTAAGTATGGGGGCAAAATAAAAGTGAGAGCAAAAACTGCTTCTCACTTTTTTGTATAATAATCAATTTTTAGAAGGTGTGAAGGGATTATTCTATTTAAGTTTTAGTAGCATTGGAAGAATAAAATATTATTTCGGTTAATGGAGTCATATACCCAGCCTCTCGTTCCTCTCCAACGGAAGCCAATAATTTGGTTTCTGAATATAAACATTGGGAAGAACCAGAAACTGTTGCCATTTCTCAGCCAAATAAACGTATTACGGAACATACAACGTCTTATTCCACCTACTCCACCTCTACGTGTGAACTCTTGTTGTTGGAATGTAGACATTTGCGGCGTAAAACTTGGCGGTGGAGCAGTTGGCGCCTGAAGCTGTCCTCCTCCCCCAAATGGCGGCGACGGGAACCCTCCTCCTGGAAAACTAGGCTGCCCTCCTCCCCCGAATGGTGGTGGCTGTGGGAACCCTCCACCTGGGAAACTAGGCTGATTACCATCAAATTGAACTAAAAAGTCATCATCAAAATTAAAAGGATACAAAACACATTCCTCCTCTCTAAATAAACTACCCTCAATTTATGTAGAAAAGAAAAGCCCGTATAGTTTATTTATCCCTAGTTCGAAAAATATTGTGCATTTTTTTCTGAATACACCTTTATGAATATTATCCAATTTCATGAATATGTTTAAACGACCGTTTCTTTTGATACTAATTAATTGTTAATATCCCATTGATTTAACAACTTAGAAGGGGTTGACTTCATTTGCTCAAATTCGTCATTCCGAAAGAAAAATATAGTCTTTGCCTTGTGAATGCCGGAAAAAAAGATGTTCAAAGTGTATATTTAAAGTATTACGGCCACTTAATTGAAGGTTCTACTTACCACGATTTTATGCCTACCTATTTGCAAACGGAAGTGCTTTTTGGGGAAAGCTACGCAATCTTAGAAGAATTTAATAAGTGGAATCCTAATACAACGTTTTATTACGAAGTACTTTATGTAACGGAAGAAGCTATTAAATTAAAAAAATTCAATCGAAAAAACTTAGACAATGTTATACCTATAGAGTCCCATCCATTATTTCAATCTGCTATTTGGGAAATTGATGAAACATCCTGTGAGTATATAAATGCTGAAGAGATTATTCAAATTGTATCAAAAGATATTTATGCTCCGAAGGTACCGAAGAATAATAGCAATTATCAATACTTATTAAAAAGAAGTGAACTTTTCGAGCATTTTTTTGAAGACCTTTATAAAGAAATGGATAGCTATTACCGTGGGGAAAATCGTAATTCAGTTGCGAAATGGGAATTCGCCGAATTACTACAATCTAATTATGGGGTCCAATTTGAACAATCTGAAGGCTTGGATATTATTTTATCAAGCTGTGTTGCACTTATGCGAAAGCTGCAACTGTCTAAGGCACAAATGGCTGAATATTTCTTAGAATATATTATATAAATTTTTCAACATACACCGGGGCTGTTAAGAAATAAGAATTTCTGGACAGCCCTTTCCTAATATATTCTTCAAATTATTGAACCTCTGGCTGCAACATAAACATCCCTAAATCTCTCCTAAAAAAGGCCATTAAAAAAATTCCAATTATGAAAGTCCTAAAAATGAACGAGTACAATAGAGACTCTTTTCACGCAATTTACAAAAATCAATATTATTTTTTTACCTTTAACCTTAATTTTTTATTCCAAATTCGATAATATTGAGACGATTTTTCACATAAGTTTTTAAATAAAAAATACGATTCCAGACAAGGGAGGTAATGGAGATATTATATATATTTCTTTTATTAGTAGTAATCTGTTTATTTGCCGCATTAAGAAAAAAACGATTTGGATTATTACTAGTTCCTGTATTAGCAATTGTGCTTTTTATGATAGTTGAAATCATACTGGTCCCTGCACCACTTCTAGATACAGTAAAATTTATTTTTAGTCTTCAGTAGCTTTCCCCTAAAAAAACATACAAAAAAATCTTTTTAAAACCTATCTCTTACTTCTAGAGGCAATCTCCCTAAGTCTTTTAAAATGCAATTAAATCAGATACTTATTTTTTCTTTGTCCTTTACTTAAAGACAAAGCAAAAATATAAATTTTTAAACAAAAAGGAGTGAAAGTGACCACGATATTTTAACTTTCTGTTAACCGACATCCTATCGTTAAAGATTGAGGAATTTATGAACTAGGGGTGATATGGTGAGAAAAATTGATAAAAGTAAAGCAGATGCATATTTCCGTGAGAAAAATACGTATATGATTATTTATTTTATAATTTGGGCGCTTGTTTCTTATGGAGTTGTCTTAATCGCGGAGCCATTAAGTGATGTATATTTTAATGGATTCCCATTCCATTATTATATGGGTGCACAGGGGGCTTTAGCAGTTTTCATAATACTGCTGTTTGTTAATGCAATTGTAGGAGATAAAATTGATAAAAAGTATGGCATTGATGAAAAAAGAAATGAAGAAATAGGTAAAACAAGTGTTTCAGAGCACTAAAGACATTTTGAATTAAAAGGGGGATAGTTATTGGATTCACAATTTATTGTTTCGTTGGCGATTATTTTAGCAACATTTGCTTTGTACATTTTTATAGCAGTTTATAATAAAGCAAAGGAAACTTCAGATTTCTATGTTGCTGGTCGAGGTGTACCTCCTATTTGGAATGGGATGGCTATTGGGGCAGACTGGATGAGTGCCGCTTCCTTTATCGGTATGGCCGGTACGATAATGATGCTCGGCTACGATGGGCTAGCTTATATTATGGGGTGGACTGGTGGTTATTTACTATTAACATTCTTGCTTGCACCACAATTACGAAAATCTGGTTGTTATACAGTTCCAGAATTTATTGGGGATCGCTTTAAAAGTAATACAGCTCTTATCATTGCCGCAATTTGTACGATGATTATTAGCTTCACTTATTCAATTGGCCAATTATCTGGTTCAGGCGTAGTTATTGGTCGTCTATTCGAAATTGATGCGAAGCTTGGTACGATGATTGGGGTAGTTTTAATCGCTATTTATGCAGCATTCGGAGGAATGAAAGGGATTACATGGACACAGGTGGCACAATATTTAGTTTTAATTATTGCATACCTTGTTCCAGTTATTTTCATGTCACTTCAAATTACGGGAAATCCCCTCCCTTGGCTAACATATGGAAACATCGTTAGTGAGTTGGGTGAGCTTGATAAACAACTTGGACTATCCGAATATTTCGCTCCATTTGAAAAGGGAACAAAATGGCAGTTCCTTGCACTTATGTTTACATTGATGGCTGGTACAGCTGGGCTTCCTCATGTTATTGCTCGTTTCTATACAGTATCAACAATGAAGGCCGCTCGGTGGTCGGGTGCTTGGGCGCTATTATTTATCGGATTACTATACTTTTCTGCACCGGCTTATGCAGCATTCTCTCGTTTCATTCTAATGACTCAAGTGGCAGGAAGTAAAATAGCTGAGCTTCCTACATGGACAAAAACATGGGTTGACACTGGATTGCTACAAGTTGCGGACACAAGTGGTGATGGGATTCTACAATGGAATGAATTAATCATCGCCAACGATATTGTCGTAATGGCAACTCCTGAGATTGCAAACTTAGGTATCTTTGTAATCGGTCTAGTAGCAGCTGGTGCGATGGCTGCTGCACTATCAACAGCAGGTGGATTGTTAATTGCGATTTCATCTGCATTTGCCCACGATATTTACTATCGTATTTTAAAACCAACTGCAACGGATAAGCAACGTTTAACTGTTGGACGTATTACTATTGTTGTTGCAACACTTTTAGCAGGTATTGTCGCTTTAAATCCTCCAGGTGCGATTACACAAATTGTTGCTTGGGCGTTCGCTCTTGCAACAGGTACCTTCTTCCCAGCACTTGTACTCGGGGTATGGTGGAAGCGTTCGAATTCAAAAGGATTAATCGCAGGTCTACTTGTTGGTTTAGCAGTAACCTTAGCATATATCTTTGCAGCAAAATATGGTGGATTTACAATCTTAGGAATTATTGATACTGGTGCGGGTGTATTTGGTGCAGCAGCAGCATTTGCAGCAAATATCATCGTTTCACTTGCAACTAAGCCACCATCACAGGAAATTCAAGATGCCGTTATCAATCTCCGTTATCCAGAACAAATGACATATAAAAACGGCGAAGTATTTATGGAAGATTAAAATAAAAAGCCTAGCATTCACACAAGGTACTGACCATCATTTTTGAGACAATAAGAAAACACCCTACTTTACAGTTAGTTGGCGGTATTTTACCGGCGATTGGCTGTTTAGTTTCGTTTGAATACGGATATTGTTATAATAATTTATATAGTTTTCGACGATTTGGATCACATGCGCATTCGTTGTGCGATTGATTCCGTCGAGATAGAACGTTTCAGACTTTAGCGAGGAGTGAAACGTTTCAATTGGAGAATTATCAGCGGGCGTGCCTTTACGAGACATGCTCATGGTAATTCTTTTTTCTTTTACTGCCTTTTGATAGTCATAGGACGTATATACAGAACCTTGATCGCTATGCAGGATACAGCCTTCAGGTAATTCTGGTAGCTGATTTAATGTATCTAAAACAAACTCTGTATCTTGAGTAAATCCGATTGTACGCGCTACAATCTCGCCATTAAAGACATCTAGAATACTTGAAAGATACATCATTGATTGACCAAAAGGCAAGTAGGTAATATCTGTTACTAACTTTTCAAATGGTGCTTCCGCTGTAAATTCACGATTTAATAAATTCGGTGCGACGTATGCTGGTTGTCCAGTGCTTTTACGTTTCTTCACTTTTACTCGACACTGCCAATTATATTTTTGCATTACTTACTGTATTTTCACTTATCGGTTCTCCATAAATGCTTGTGATTTTTCGGTATCCGTATCGATATTTATGAAGTTTACACAACTCACCAATTCTCTTATCCCGAATATCTTTCTTTGTTTCAACGTTATTATTCTTTTTCCAACGATAATAAGATGATCTACCTACCCCCAAGTGGTCACAGATTTCACCAATTGTCATGACTTCTTTTAGTTCTTCTACCAATTGCACAACTATTCTTGGCACCACTTCCTTTCCAATTCTGCGTACTTTTTTAAAACTTCAATTTGTTGCTTTAAATAACGATTCTCAGCCTTTAATTTAGCTGTTTCATTTTCATATTCTGGTCCTTTACCAAAGGTATATTGCTTTCCAACTGGCTGTTCAAGGCGATGAAGTTCTCCATTTCGATACCACTTCATCCACGTTTTTAGTTGTGTATAATTTCGAATATTCAATTCTTCTAAAACTTGATTAACAGGTATTCCTGCTAACCTCATTTCGATTGCTTTCATTTTAATTTCTACTGGATAACTAACTCTTGTTCCCATAGAAAAAACACCTCCACGTTGGATTTATAGGTTTAATACCCGTTTTTCAACGAAAGGTGTTTTTATTTGTCTCATTTTTTTAGGTCAGTGCGCAATTTAGTAGTGAGTTGCTTGGCTTTTTATATTTAATTGATTTTGATTTTAATTTAGCTAGCAATGTTTTTGAAAATATACAACTAAAGAAAAGTTGGAAATGGGTTGAATAAAGATTACCTTTTAAACTTAAGTTTTGCTAATACTCTTCCTTTTGTTTTTATATCAAAAAAGTAGCATTAGATTTATTTTCTAATGCTACTTTTCTTAGTCATGGGTTACCCTCAAATTATTATTACTAAGGGGTTTCCGCCATAGAGGCGTTTTTTTATAAACTATCCGCTGCTAAAGCTTCTTCTTCCAATTCTAAAAGTTGTTCGAAAGGAATGACATTATCCCCTTTTGGAATTCCAATTGTAAACTTGATATTTCCATTTACATTCGTTTTCGATTGATCATATGTCAATTTAAAGCCAAAAGCTTCTTCCTCAACAGTTACTGTAATATCAACCGTTCCAGCATCATAGCTAATATAGTTGTCTTGGCTTATCACAATCAACTCATCTAATTGATTAATTTTCAAAAATTTATTAATCTCTGAAACTACTTCATCAATATTTATTTCTTCACTTGCTAATGATTCTTTCGCTAAAGCGATATCTTCAGCAGTTAGCCCTAAAGCCTTTGCATACTCTGGGTTATCAACTAGTTCTAATAATTGAGGAAGCATATCGTTGAACACGATTTCTATAAACGGTTTTAATGATTCATTTGTTAATTCGAATTTAATAACTTTATTCGCATCAACACCTTCTGGAATCGTTACCGTACTTAAATCTATTTCTTTATAAAAATCTTTTCCTAGTAAATCAACAAATAGGTTAATTATGTCAATTCCTAGTTTCGTTTGTACTTCCATATCTAATGATTCAAGAGGTTGTCCTGAAATCTCAGCCATCTCTGCTAAATCATACTCAATAAATTTCCCTTTAACTTCTTCCGGTAAAGGCAATAGTGGAGAGTCTGGAAGTTTAATCCACATTTTTTCTTCAGTCATTACCATTGGTATACTAAATGTTGCTTGAACATCACCTTTTAAAGTAAGGTCGATATTAGCCTCAAATTGCATTGGGTCCTTTTGGTATGCACCTGAGATATCGATTTGTACATCTTTTAATACTTCGAAGATTGCTTGTACTTCTGGTGTCATGTCTTCTACTTCAGGTAAAAGAAGTCCTAAATTCATACTACCTTCAAAGTCGTAAGTATTTAGGTTTGCTTCATTAGCATAAACTTCTTTTAATAATTCAGTAACAGATTCAGTCGAATCTTGCTCTCCACCATCTAACGCTCTTGATAGGAATACTACAAAGTGAGCGCGTGTTAATGGTTTAGAAGGCTTAAACGTTTTATTTTCATAACCTGTTGTAATGTTGTTTGCATATAATGCATCAATTGCTTCATATCCATAGTGATCTTTTGGTACATCTTTAAAGGATGCTGAACCATTACCTTTTAAATCAAATGCATTTGCTAAAATAGTAGCCATTTGAACACGAGTAAGAGGCTTATTCGGTTCGAACTTACCATTATTTCCCGACATAATACCTGCATTTGTAACAGCAGCTATTTCCTTGTAAGATGGGTAATCTTTATCAATATCCTTATATTCAACCGCATCAACTTTGTTAGTATCCAACTTTAAAGCACGTGCTAACATTGTCGCAGCTTGTCCACGAGTTACGTTGTTATTTGGGCGGAATGTTTGATCCTCATAACCACCAACAATTCCTAAGTCAACAAATTCATTAATAACTTTTGAATATGCATCTCCAACATCCTTAAAAGCTAATGCTGCATCAGCTTTTTGAAGAGGGAACGCTAAAACTAAAAGCAACGCTAATAATCCTGTAATAATTCTACTTTTCTTCATCTCAATCTCCTTTCAGTTAATTCCAATCAACGGGATATATGGAAATTATAACACATATAACGCATCTTTTACTATTAAACTTGTACTTTTCTATTATTAGTACTAGTTACACAAGCGATTCCGATTTAATTAAAAGCACCGTACATGGGCATTCTCTTAAAAAAACAAAAAAGAAAGTACACAAAATTGTTAAAAATGAGCGTCTACTTTCCGGCAATTTTCAGTACATTTCAGTTTGTTTAAATATCAAATACAAATGAAACTTCTCAGTTATTTATTCGTATAATTATATATCAACGACTTTAAAAAAATTATGGAGGATTGATCTTATGTTCGATAAAATCATCAAGGGATTATTAGGCGGAGGACATCGTTATTCAAGCAGCCGCAGAAAATATTCACATAAACATAATTATTATGGCCATAAGCATTATAAAAGAGGCTATAAACGCAGCTCAAAAAGTTTCTTCAGCTCTCGCAGCTTTTTTAGCAGCTAAAAATGATTCACAATTTTTTCGAATTCAAATACCATAAGATTGTAAAGTCCTATATTGAGAACGAAACAGATTATCATTTTATTGAACAACTAGGAGTCGGATCTTATGGTATAGCCTATTTAATAGAGGAATCAAAGTCTCAAAAAAAATATGTTTTAAAACGTATGAAATTAAAACATCGCAACAACAAAAAATTACGCCATAAATTTCAGCAAGAAATTACAATGTTAAAGGAAATGGGCCTCCCTAGAGTACCTTCTGTAATTTCTCATGGTGAATTGTATGATACACCCTTTTATATAATGGATTATATTGATGGGCAGACTTTCGAACAGGCAATTTTTAGAACCGGAAAATCATTTTCTGTCGAACAATCTCTTAATATTACAAAAGAACTTCTTGAAATTGTTGTAGATTTTCACAAAAAAGGAATTGTCCACCGTGATTTGCGAATTCCAAATATTTTACTAAAAGAAGATGCCCTTCATATCATAGACTTCGGCTTAGCAGCTTATATAAAAGAGAACGTTGATTTAGAAAAAATTGATAACCCAAAGAAATTAGAAAATCATATTAGTGATTTATATTTCATAGGACACTTCCTACTTTTCTTACTTTATTCAAACTTTACACCAAGTGAAAGAAAGGAAAGAAGCTGGCAGGAAGAGTTACAGTTGCCTCCTGAAGTAGAAAATTATATCGAACGCCTTCTTCTAATTCGTCCAGCTTTTTCAAGTGCTGAAGAGGCATTAGCTGCATTATCGGTAGAATCAGCTGAAAAGGGACCCTGCCAAAACAACATTTGGTAAGGTCCCTTTGAAGATAAAAGGAGAAAATTCTTTTCACTTGATAATACCCTTACTATTTTTCATTTACCATTTAAGTGATTAATCTCTCCAATTGTCTTCACATTAAAATGACCATTAATACACTCTAAAGTAGTTACACTTGTTCCTTGTATATTGGCGATTTCCCATAGCTTTTCAATTGGAGTTTTCAAGATATACATTAAACAACATAAAATCGCAACACCATGAGAAACAACAAGTACATTACCAGTTGTGTGCTGATGGATGTATTGTAAACACTCCATCATTCTTCTACTTATTTCCTCAAATCTTTCCTGAGTTGCCCCTTGGAAAAGGTGCGGCTCATTACAGTATGTAATATAATCAGGTAAACTATTTAAATTACTAATTTTTTGACCTTGCCACTCACCTAGATAAATTTCTCGTAATCTTGCATCTTTTATAATTGATTTGGAAGGGGCTAGAATTGTAGCAGTTTGAATTGCTCGATTTAGATCACTTGAATAAACTGATTCAATATTTTTTATATGTAATGCTTGATTTAACATCCTAGCATGTTTAACTCCCTCTTGCGTCAACGGGGAGTCAAGCCAGCCCTGTAATATTCCTTTTTTATTCCACTCAGTCTCCCCATGACGAACTAAATAAATGGTTGTCTTTTGCATATTGTCTAAATCCTTTTTTAAACATTTCCATTGTTTGTTGATCCTTAATTGCAATTCTAAGCCAACTGCCGTCCATTCCTTTAAAGTTTTCAGTATGTCTTAATACAATTCCTTTTCGAATTAAATCAAAATAAAATGATTTTGCATCCCATGACTTAGGCAGTTGAAAAGATAGAAAATTAACCTGACTATTAGTAACGATGCAATCATGTACGATTAAAAATCGTTTCAATTCTTCCCTTATTGGAATAATAGATTGCTTTGACATCTCTTTAAACTCATGTTCTTTTAAGCACATAATGCCTAATTCAACGGCTAATTGATTAACATTCCAGTGAGGTAAATATCGTTTAATTTCATTTGCTTTTTGCCCAATTAAATATCCTAATCGAATTCCCGCTAATGCATACATCTTCGTCATTGAACGCAATACAATTAAATTGGGAAATTGACTTGTTAATGAAACAATCGATTCGTTTTCGTCCGTCCAATCCATAAATGCTTCGTCAACGACAACATCACAATCAGTTGCCATCCCATGTATAATCAATTCTTTAAGAATATGCTTTGGAATAACAACTCCAGTCGGATTATTTGGGCTGCATAAATAAACAGCTGTTGCTTTTTCCATCTGAGCTTTAATTTTTTCAACCGGCAATTGATATGTAATGATATCTTCTACTACGATTGAAATTGTTTCAACATGACTTTGTTTAAGTGTACGCTCATATTCTGAAAAGGATGGATGAATTACCAAAACTTTTTTCCGCTCATATAAGCGAGCTAAACACATTAGCAACTCCGAAGCTCCATTCCCAACAACGATATTTTCCACAGGTATATGATGTTCTTTTGCTAATAAACTTCGGAGGGGCTCTGCTGTTTCATCTGGATACTGTGAAACTTTCTCCAAAAGACTTGGCCATAATTGATGGAAACTATTAGGATAGCCATGAAAATTAACATTCTCACTTAAGTCCCAAACTTTGTCAGGCATATCGATTCCAAACCTTTTATATAGTGCCTCTGAATTAGCGCCATGCGAGGGATATTGCATATATTACTCCTCCTACTATTAACGTAAAGAACAGACTTACCGTGTACATGTGCTGTATTGATGCAAGGATATGCTTCTTTTGAAGAATCTCTATTGGTTCTCCCATATAAGCTCTAAAAGTTTGTTTACCCCCATATGAATTAAAGCCCCCCAACCTAATACCTAACTGATATGCGGTTGCAGCTTCTAAATATCCGCTATTCGGGCTTGGATGTTTTTTTGCATCTCTATACCATAGCAAAATTCTTTTTTTGAGAGAGTACTTACCTTGATTTCTTGTAGAAAATAATATAAGTAAACCAGTAATTCGACTTGGAATAAAGTTAACTATATCGTCCAGTCTTGCAGCAAAACGACCAAATTCATTAAATCGCTCGTTTTTATATCCAATCATAGAATCTAAAGTATTAATCGTTTTGTAAACCCAGATTCCAGGGGCACCGAATAATAAAGCGTAAAATAATGGGGCCGTGACTCCATCACTTGTATTTTCCGATACTGTTTCAACAACGCCGCGAACAATTTCATCTTCTTCTAGATTATGTGTATCTCGTCCGACAATCCAGCCAAGTTTTACACGAGCCTCTTTTAAATCATTTAGCTTTAATCTATTGTATACAACCATCGCTGCATCTTTTAAACTTTTTTGTGCCAGTGCGACTGCAATTAATATTACTTCAACGAACACTCCTAAAGCATAATGAATTTGATAACTTCCCCATACAATAGCAAAAGTGATCGTATAGACAATTAAAATAATTGCTAGGCTTAAAACGGCACCCTTCCACACTCTCCCAGTATTCCTATTATATTTATTTTCTAATAGACTTATAAGCCTTCCTATCCAGCGAACTGGATGTGGCAGCCACTCTGGGTCTCCAATTATTCTATCAATAAAAAGCGCAAGGAGACATATTATTGCAAACACATTTATGCCCCCTTCGTACTTAAAGAAATTTTATTATCAATGGTGATGATGGTGATGATGTACATGGCCATGTTCCTTAGCATATACACGATAATCTTCTAAAACCTTCATTCCCTTTGAAGTACCATTCATAGCTTGCTCAGCACGCTCGACTAAGACGCTTTGCAGTTTTGGATGATAACCGAAATATTCGGCTATTTCAATACTGGTTCCAGAGTATTGCGCTGCAGCCTTTTCCTGCATTCTCTTCATTCGCTCCATTAAAATTCCTGTAAATAAGAAATATGGGAGCATAATAATGCGCTTAGCACCTAGGTTTACGCAGCGTTCAATTCCTTCTTCAACAGTTGGAGTTGTAACTCCCATAAAGGCACACTCAACCCACTTTACGTCAAGCCTTTCCCATAACAACCTAGAAATTTTGTAAAAGTCTCCATTTGCCTCAGCATCACTGCTGCCACGTGCAATTAACAAGATAGCCGTTTCTTCATGCTGTACATCTGAATCGAACCCTATTTCTGCTAATCGAGTTTTTAAAATTTCAAAAACTTCTTCATGGATACCAATCGTTTCACCATAAGTGAAAGTGATGTGCGGGAAATGCCCTCTTGCATGCTCAATTTCAGCAGGAATGTGGAGTTTTGAGTGACCTGCATTTAATAGGATTATAGGAACAACATGAATTTCCTCTGTACCTTTTTCAATGCATAGCTCGATGCCTTCTTCTATATTTGGTGAAGCGAATTCTAAAAAGCAAGTTTCCACTATAATACCTGGTTCAATCATATAGGTTGTTCGATTAACAAATTCGCGTACTTCATCATTACCTGCCTCTAGTTTGCTTCCATGACCAACAAAAAGAATAGCTTTTTTCACTTTATGATCTCCTTCACCTTTTTTTCGGTTCGCCGCCTTATCCTTAGAAATGCCCTTTACTGATTTGCTGTCTGGATTTTTCACTAAGCCTTGCTGTCCAAGACGATAAATTACATTTTCTGTGGCAACCTCTTCATGAACTACTTGTTTTGCAACATCTATATCTGGCACTCGGTACCACGTCGCATCCGGATACGAAATAACGATACATTTATCTTTGCAGCGACCATTACATCTAGTTCTTGAAGTATGTATTTTCGCATCAAGTTGATTTTTCGCAATTTCCCGGCGAATTTCCTGCGTTACTTCCTCAGCACCGGCCCTCATACAAGTACTTCCATTACAAATTAATAAATGTCTTTGCATACCGTCTAAATCCCAAGTTGTCACCTTTATCCCTCCTGCTGTATAAAAAATACTCAATAAATCATTGCCCTGTTTGCTGCAAAATGCTGTATAACTTGTCCATATCTATATGCTCCCGTACATGGCTTGCTAATAGCTCATAAGCTTCTTCACGCATTTGTAAGTCGCTTTTAACATTAGAAGGAAGCAGCTGAAGATTCTTTTTACCGCGCAGCTCATTTACAAGAGTTCTCGTATAAAGTCTATTGTGGAATATTCCATGTAAATACGTTCCAATTACTTGTCCATCTTGGCTTATCGCTCCATCTATCCTACCGTCTTCCAACTGCAAAAATGGCTTCGCATCATTGCTAAGTGTTGTTCGGCCTAGATGTATTTCGTATCCTTCTACATCTAACTCCAAAGCCGTAATTTTCCCTTTAACTTGAACGGTCTTTTTATTAGGAGTGAAAATTGTTTGAATTGGCAGAAGTTGCAACCCATCCTCGGTGCTCCCTGAACCTTCAATACTATCTTCATCTATCAATACTTCTCCAAGCATCTGATAGCCTCCGCAAATTCCGAAAATTTTCGTTCCACGGGCATGCAATTTTTGTATTGCTGTATCAAAGCCTCTTTCTTTTAACCAAACTAAGTCGTCCATTGTGTTTTTCGTACCAGGTATTATAAGTAAATCTGGTGCGCCTAATTCCTCAACCTTCGAAATAATCCTTACACCAACTTCAGGCTCTTCGAAAAACGGATCAATATCAGTAAAGTTTGAAATACGTGGCAATCGAATCATTGCAACATCTACAGCAAATTCACCCTGCTTCGGCTTCTTCAGCTTTAGAGAGGATAAAGCAAGAGAATCTTCCGCCTCTATATGAACATCGATATATGGAATAACACCTAGCACCGGAATTCCAGTTTCTTCCTCAACCCATGTTAAGCCGTCATCAAGTAATTCCTTCATTCCACGAAACTTATTAATTAAAAGTCCTTTAACTCGTTTACGTTCCTCTTCATCTAGGAGCGCTAATGTCCCAACAATTGATGCGAATACTCCACCGCGATCAATATCTGCGACTAAAATAACGGCTGCATCTGTTAGATGTGCCATTCTCATATTGGCAATATCTCGTTTTTTTAAATTTATTTCTGCAGGACTGCCCGCACCTTCTAATACAATAATGTCATAGCTTTGCTGTAATCTTTCAACAGATTCGCGGACAATTGGCATTACCTGTTCAACAAAATCATTACGATACGTTTTAGCATCCATATCTATATAATGCTTGCCGTGTACTACAACCTCAGACACCATGTCTTGCTTTGGCTTTAGCAAAATTGGATTCATATCAGTTGTTGCTTTTATACGTGCTGCCTCTGCCTGTACACCTTGGGCACGTCCAATTTCACCGCCATCGCTAGTAATATAGGAATTTAACGCCATATTCTGAGACTTAAATGGTGCTACACGGTAGCCATCATTCGAAAAAATTCTGCATAACGCCGTGCAAATTACACTTTTCCCAACATCCGAAGAAGTTCCCTGTATCATAATTGCTTTCGCTTTTTGCACTAAAATTCAAGCCCCTTTACCGCTGGAATTTCCTCATCATAATAATGTTTAGTTGGCTCAATTGTAGAAACTAAATCAGCTATTTCTATTATTGATGGATGTGCGTCTCTTCCAGTTATCACTAAATGCATAGTTGCTGGCCGATTATTAATTGCCTCGATTACCTCTTCCCTTGGCAAAACATCATCAATAGGGAATCTATCAATGGCAAGTGCGTTATTCAATTCATCGAGTACAAGCAAATCAATTGATTCATCTGCTAACGCTTCTTTTACCTTTTCCCATGCGATTTTAAGAGCTGCTCGGTGCTCCTCTGGTGTTTTGGTCCATGTAAAGCCTGTTCCAAGCTGCTCTGTTTCAACACCTAATTTAGCAAGTGCAATTTTTTCTCCATATGTACGTTCTGGAGATTTAATAAATTGCATAAATCGCACATTTAAACCACGACCTATAGCCCTTAAAGACACACCTAATGCAGCAGTGGTTTTTCCTTTGCCATCTCCTGTATAAACTAGTAATAAACCTTTACGTGCCACAGCTATTCCCCCTTATAACCAGGTAGTTTTTTCATTATAATCCGTACGCTTCTTTTCTTCAGTTGGTTTTTCTGCTGGATAACCTATAAAAATAGTACCTACTACCTGTTGATGAGAGGGTGCACCAATAAAATCATGTAATCTTTGATCATGTACTAAGCCGACACCGCGAGTACGCCAAACAAATCCTAAACCTAACTCCTCAGCAGCTAGCCACATAGACATAATCGCACTACAAACAGCAAAGATATTATCCTTTGTAGCGTCTTCATCACCTTCTACTTGATCTGCAGTTACAACAATAACAACTGGGGTTGTCTGAATTACTTTTAAAGAGCTTTCAACAAGATTAGGCTTTGTTGGGAAGCGCTCAAGTAAATATTCCTTTGCTACTTCTTCGTACCGTTTAAGGGATTCTCCCTGCAAGACATAAAAATGCCAAGGCTCTCGTAAACGATCATTTGGCGCATATGTTGCAACCTTTAATAATTGCTCAATCTTTTCTTTTTCTACAGGTTTATCCGTATAATTACGAACCGCTCGTCTTCGTTTTAATGCCTCGATTACGCTCATTTCAACGCCTCCTGTTGTTTCTGAAATTGTTCCTCAAACCAAGCAATTTCTTCTCTCACCTTAACGACTTCGCCAACGATAATCATCGAAGGATTTTTGTATCCTGATTGTTTTATTTGGGCTGTGATTGTTTCTAGTGTCCCTGTTAAAGTACGCTGTTCTTTAGTCGTACCCCATTCAATAACAGCTACTGGGGTTGTATGAGGACGACCATGTTTGATTAATTGAGCAGAGATATGTTCAATATTGCCTATACTCATATAAAAGGCGATTGTGTCAATTCCATTCGCCAAAGCATTCCAATCTAAAAAGTCATTCCCTTTTTCTTCTCGGCCATGTCCGGTTACAATAGCAAAGCTAGTAGCATAATCACGGTGAGTTACTGGGATGCCCGCATAAGCCGGTGCAGCAATTCCTGCAGTAATACCTGGTACAATTTCATAGGGTATTCCCGCTTCCGCTAATACCGCTGCCTCCTCTGCACCACGTCCAAACACAAATGGATCGCCGCCCTTTAAGCGTACAACGGTCTTTCCAGCGGATGCCTCCCGTACAAGTAAACTATGAATCTCTTCTTGAATAAGGCCATGCTTGCCTGGTTCTTTTCCGCAATAAATCAATTCTGCAAGGGGTTTTGCTTGATTTAGCAACTGTGTATTAACTAAACGGTCATAGGCTATAACGTCTGCCTGTTGAATACATTCAAGCCCGTAAACTGTAATAAGCTTCGGATCGCCTGGCCCAGCGCCAACAATATAAACTTTTCCTATCATGATGTTTTTTCTCCGCTTAAAAGTTGTTGTAAATATTGATGGCAACGCTCAATGTTACCTTGTTGTATCCATTCATGAAGTCTCGAATCTAATAGTTGTTGCAACACCGTTTTACGTTCCTCTCTGTCTGTGATGGCGCTTTTTACAATGTCACGCGCCTGCTTTAAAAAATCTACATATTGGGCGTAACTTTCGTCGAACTGTACTTCTAGTTCCTTTTTAATTTTGCGCGTTAGACTTGGACTTGCTCCCGAGGTGGAAACTGCAACAACAAAATCTCCACGCCGAACTACAGCCGGATTAATAAAATCTATACGACTTTGTGCATCAGCACGGCTTAACAGCTGCCAATGCTGTGTAGCTTCTTCAACTGCATCGTTGATTGCTTCACTATTTGTTGCTGCAAAAATTAGAGAAGCGTCATCTAAATCTTTCGGCTCGAATACCTTTTGGCGCCATGTGATATTTGGCTTTTCTAGCAATGGAACAATACTATCTTGAACTTCTGGACTAACGACAATAATGTTTGCCTTTGTTGGAAGAAGTGCCATTAGTTTCTGATAAGCTACATGACCACCACCTACAATAACCACTTTTTTATAATCGAGATTTAATAATACTGGAAATAGATTTGTCATACTTTCACCTTCTTACATGCATCAATCCAATTATCAATAAGCTTAGGATTGGATGCAAAATGGAAATGTGTATACCCTGCAACTAGACACGCCCTTTGATAGCCCTCGTCTTTCATGCCAAAGCGTCCCTTTGTTTTATAGGCAGGTGCATCATGCTTCCCAACGTATTTCGAGTAATGGAATTCATGGCCTTTTGCACTTTCTTCTTCGCTTACTAAAAAGTTTCCAGCAACCCCAGTAATTTCTCGGTATCCTAATGCAGCAAGTTTATCCTGCATTACTACCTCTCCTGGAATAACACCAACCATCTCGCGGCGCTCACCCGATGTAGTTGTAATTGCCTCTGTTAAATACATATAGCCACCACATTCCGCTAACGTTGGAAGCCCTTTGTTTATTGCTTTCCGAATTGATTCTTTGGCAATTGTATTCGACTCTAGCTGCACCGCATACTCCTCTGGAAAACCTCCACCAATATATAGACCATCAGCATTTGTTGGAACAGGTTCATTTTGAAGCGGTGAGAAAAATACGAGATTTACACCCTTAGCACGCATCAACTCTAAGTTTTCTTCGTAATAAAAATTAAAAGCTTGATCTTTTGCAACCGCAATTGTTAGTCCTGTATTCTCTTGTTGCTTAAATAGCTGTCCTGCCTCGTTTAAAACTTCAGCCTTTGTTAATTCTAGCAATTGTTCTAAATCAACGGTTTCAGCAATAAGTGATCCTAATTTCTCGAAAAATGAATCCAACTCGCCGCGCTCAATTGTTGGGATAAGACCTAAATGGCGACTTGGTATCGATAAAGTTGGATCCTTTTTTAAATAACCAATAACAGGTACTTTACATTCCTGCTCTATTGCCGCTTTCACCAGTTCGAAATGCCCAATGCTTCCGACTTGATTAGCAATGACCGCAACAATATTAGGTTTTTCTGATAATGTTTGAAATCCCTTAACAACTGCAGCAACACTTCTTGCCATACTTGCTGTATTTACAATTAATACAACAGGACTTTTTGTAATTACGCTAATCTCTGCAGTTGACCCCGTATCTTCTAAAGGACTTTTTCCGTCGTAAAATCCCATGACACCTTCGATAATTGATACATCCGCATGTCTACTAGCGCGGCTTACAATATCAATGACTGTCTCATGATTTAACATCCAACTATCAATATTGCGTGAAATTCGGCCCGTTACAGCTGTATGGTAAGTTGGATCAATATAGTCTGGCCCACATTTAAACCCTTGTACTTCAAGACCTTTTTGCTTTAAGGCATACATTAAACCTATTGTAAAGGTTGTTTTTCCAACGCCACTTCCTGTTCCACCAATCACAAAACGGTTCGTCAAAAGACTCCCTCCTAAAATGATAAACGTGCAACGCTAATCGTTACGTTGCCGCTTTTCTTTTTCTGCAGCAATAAATCAGAAGTTTTTGCATAACGCATAGCTGCAGGCTCGCTGACACCGTAAGCACCTGTAAATTTAAATACCGTTTCTGAAGGATTTGGAAGAGGCATTTCATTTAACTCGGCAGGTGTGTAAGTTACAAATTCCCAGCCATACTTTTCAGTTATTGCTAAAAAACAAGATTCATCTTTTTTTAAGTCAATCGTACAAAGCGCCTTTACACTCTTCTTCGAAAGCTGCAACTCTATTAATGTTTCATCAATTACAGCCTCGACTTCATCAAGAGAGGTGCCTCGATTGCATCCCATGCCTAGTACAAGCGATTTCGGACGATATACGACTCCGTTTTCTAGCAAAATTTCTTCACTCGGCTGAAGGAGTCGATCTGTAATAATTAGAGAGGCTTGGGGCTCTGCTTGAATCGCATCTTTTATGGTTGGGTAGATAATGATTTCTTTCGGCATAGGTGTTTCATGCATCCACCAATTTTTTTCACCTGTCTCCTGGACAATTGCTACATGCTCCTCATTTACTACTGAAGCACTGACAGGGGTAAGTTTTTCCTCGCTATCCCACACCCAGCCAAAACGAGCGCCGAATAAATCAACAGGTATCGTTTTTTGTACATCTGATGCAGTTGTAATAACAGCTTTTGCTCCCATTACGTTCGCAATTTCATGGGTCAAAGCATTTGCACCGCCTAGATGCCCTGATAAAACACTAATTACATGTTCACCGCGGTCATCAATGACTACTACTGCCGGATCTTTCTTTTTATCTACTAAAATTGGTGCAATCATTCTCACAACAGCACCTAGTGAGATTATTAAAATTAAACCTTTGTATTGTTTAAAAAGAGCCGGCAACAATAAACGTACTGATCCGTTAAATAACTGAATGTTGCGTTCCTCTTCATCACCTTTTGTAAATTTCCCCATATAATAAAGGTCCGCACTCGCAAAGGATTGTTGTAATTCACGCCCCATTTGGACACCATGTTTTGTAATGGCTACAATTGCATATGGATGTCGAACATGGATGTCTGGTAGAATACCTTCCTGTAACTCAATCATTTACTTTCACGCCTTTTCTAAAGCTATGTGTAAAGCTTGCATCATATAGTTTTGAACGATATTCTTTTTTATCGTGTATATCTGGATCAAGGGCCCAACCCGCTAAAATCATTGCATGTTTACGAATGCCATTAACACGCATTGCTTCATCTAATTCACTTAATGTTGTGCGAACAATTTTTTGGTCTGGCCAAGTAGCACGCTGAATAACAGCAACAGGCGTATTATCTGCCCACCCTGCTTCCTGCAGCTCTTTGACTATTTTCTTTGTTAAAGTAGCGCTTAAAAATAGTGCAATTGTACAATGGTGGCTAGCAAGCAAACGCAATTTCTCAAACTCCGGTACGGGTGTCCGTCCTTCTGCACGTGTTAAGATAAGTGTTTGTGTTAAATCTGGTATTGTAAGTTCTGCTCCAATAGCAGCTGCAGAAGCAAATACAGAACTAACCCCGGGAATAACTTCATAACCAATGCCGTGGGTTTTGAGTAATGCAACTTGTTCCATAATTGCACCATACATCGCAGGATCTCCGGTATGCATTCGTGCAATCATTTTTCCATTTTTCACCCGGTCAACCATGATATTGACCATTTCCTCTAAATGCATTCCAGCTGTTCGAATTATTTCTGCGCCCGGCTTGGCTTTTGCAATCAGTTCCTCATTCACCAAGGAGTCTGTATACATGACGACATCTGCTTTTTGCAAGATTTCCAGCCCTTTTACCGTAATTAAGTCTGGATCACCGGGACCCGCTCCAACAATCCAAATTTTATCCATTATTTACGCACCACCATTAGTGTTAAGTATTCTAAATCTACTCCATCAAGCTCATCTACATTCCAAACAACTTCTTCTTCTGAAGTTACTTTTGTTACGACAGCAGCGTTCTTTACTAAATTTAAATCACGCAAAACTTGCAGCATTAAATCAATAACTTTCGCTACTTTAAGGAAGACAACAGCATCGTTACTTTCTATAGCATTTCGCATCGCGTCATAGTCATCTACTGCAGGTATGATTGCTAAATGATCATCCCCATCCGCCAAAGCAATACCGAGTCTAGCCGAAGTTCCATTAATTGAAGAGATTCCAGGTACTACTTGAATCGATACATCTGGATGTTTTTCTTGCATTAGTTTCATCATATGAATAAACGTACTATATAAAAGAGGATCCCCTTCCGTTACAAAAGCAACGTCTTTTCCCTCACTAAGTTTTTCGTAAACTAGCTCAACAGATTTTGACCATTCACGTGCTAAGATCTCTTCGTCTTTCGTCATTGGAAAAACAAGTCCAAGCATGTCCTTTTCTTGTGGATTGATATATACATCTACAATACGATGTGCATAACTTTTACTTCCCCTTAGTTTTTTTGGGTAAGCAATTACCGGAGATTCTTGTATAATTCGAAATGCTTTTACTGTAATAAGTTCTGGATCTCCTGGTCCAACACCTAACCCATATAAAGTGCCCAAATTAGTCATTTTCTTTATCCTCTCGATACGCTGTAATTATATAAATCGGATTTAGCGGTACAAAACGAGTCATATCTAAAATTGGCTTACTACGTGCTAGTTGTGCTTGTAAAATAGAAACTACACAGCCATTTTCTTTTAACGTGGTTACCGCTTTATATAAATTTTCAATTGTCGCAGCATTCATTACTAGTTTTCCATTTTTCTTTAATCGTTTTGTACAAACCTGTAAAAGCTCCTCCATTTCTCCACCAGAACCGCCGATGAAGATTGCATCAGGATCAGGGAAGGTTTCTAAACCCTCAGGAGCCTTTGCATGAACCGTTGTTAAGTCAACACGGAATTTTTGCTGATTAAGCATACAGTTTTCTAAATCAGGGGCATTCTTTTCTATAGCAAAAATTTGCCCTTCCCTTGCTATTTTCCCTGCTTCAATCGCTATTGACCCTGTACATGTGCCGATATCCCAAACAATGCTAGATGAATGAAGCTCCATTGCTTGTAAGCTTAGTACACGAATTTCTTTCTTTGTAATGAGTCCTTTATCCGGCTTTCTTTGGGAAAACTCCTCATCATCGATGCCCAGTGGATACTGCTTTGGTTTAGTCATTGCCTTTAAAATGACAACATTTAGGGGGGAAAAGGATTGTGTCTCCATTTCATCAAGTGAATACCAACCCACCTTTTCTTCCGAACCATCTAAATTTTCAGCAACAAATGCTTTATATTCATTCATGCCAAAATGCTTTAAATAACTGGCGATAGCGTTTGGATTATTCACTTCGTCGGTGAGTATTGCTACTTTTTCCCTTCCATCAATCCGCTGTGCGAATCCTTTGATGGAACGACCATGTAAGCTTGTTAAAAAAGCATCTTGCCAGCTTTCTTTCATTCGTGAAAATGCTAACTGTATAGAACTCATTGTTGGATAGATTTCCAGCGGCAGCTTTTTTGCTAGAAACCCGCCTATACCATAAAATAGTGGATCGCCTGAAGCTAAAATAACTGTCGACCTTGTTTCCTGTTGAAGTGTTTCAACAAGCTTTGAAAGTCCGCCTTTAATCGTTATTTTTTCTCCTTTATAATAAGGAAAAAATTCAAGCACCCGTTCACCACCAACAAGCACCTCACTGTCCTCTATCCATTGTTTATATTGTGGCAATAGCCCTGTTGTACCGTTATCTCCAATTCCAATCATCTTGATCGATTGTTGCAATATTCTCAGCCCTCCCTAATAACTCACCTTTCATTGAATAGATTGATGTTGAAATCGTCATGCCCTCTTTAATATGGTTTAATGACTCATAGCAGCATGATTTACAAAGGAGGTCAAAAAAACGGGTGTAACCTTTCTCTAACATCAAATCTCCTACTTGTGATGCAGTGTTTGCTGTTAATACCTGTTCAACTATTTCATCTGAAGCACCAGAAATTTGAGCTAATTTTGCTAAAAACTCAAAATTTATCGGTGCACTTTTGGAATGAACCATCATTACTCCCTGCGCTACCTTTGAGAATTTCCCCATCATACCAACTAGAGATACTTGCGGAATACTTTGCTTTTTACAATGCTTTAAAGTAAAACCTACAAAGTCCCCCATTTCGATAAAGGCTTCTTCTGGCAAATGTGGGTATTGTGCCATAGCAAATTTCTCACTTCGACCACCTGTTGTGATTACAAGGTGGTCGCAGCCTGCTGCCTTTGCAACACTGATTGCTTGAACTATACTAGCCATATAGGCTGAACTTGAAAAAGGAACAACGATGCCCCTTGTCCCTAAAATTGAAATGCCGCCAATAATCCCAAGACGTCCATTGAGAGTCTTTTTTGCAATTTCTTCTCCATCAGGCACTGAAATAATTACCTCAACTCCGCATTTCACTCCGTATTCATCAATTATCTGCTGCACCGTTGAAAGAATCATTTTACGTGGTACTGGATTAATAGCTGCCTGTCCTACTTCAACTGGCAACCCTGGTTTTGTTACGCGTCCAACCCCAATGCCTCCATCTAAATGGATTCCTGGGGTTTCAACAAATCGTACAGTACTTAATATCCTTGCCTGATGTGTTGCATCTGGATCATCTCCAGCATCTTTGATTGTTTCGCAAGTAACTTTACCTTCTTCAAATGTGCATGATTCAATCGTAAATGTTGCATCCTGTCCAATTGGCAGGTGAATGGTTGCTTTTTTTTGTACTTCATTTGTTAATAGGGCCATTAATGCTGCCTTTGTAACAGCGGTCGCACATGCTCCAGTTGTAAATCCATTACGCATTTTTTTTGGATCTTTTTTATCGCTACTAACCATAATTATTTTTTCGCTCGTTCATCCGCTAATATAGAAATAGCATTTAATGCAGCAACTGTAACTGTGCTTCCACCCTTTCGACCTACATTTGTAATAAATGGAATACCCTCTAATTTTGCAAGTTCTGCTTTTGACTCAGCAGCTGAAACAAATCCAACAGGCATTCCAATAATTAAATCAGGCTTCGCAACTCCTTCTTTAATGAGGCGGATTAGTTCTAATAATGCAGTTGGTGCATTTCCAATTGCATAAATACCCCCTTCATTTTCTCGAACTGCTTTTTGCATCGAAATAATAGCTCGAGTAGTATTTTGTTCCTTCGCTTCTTTCGCTACATCTGGATCGGCAATATAACAATGTAAATCTCCCCCATGTTTTTGGAATCGTTTACGTCCTGATCCACTTTCTATCATTTGTACATCGGCGATAACATGACGACCTGCTAAAATAGATTGAATCCCTGCCTCGATTGCATCTGGAGTAAACATTACACTGCGTCCTAATTCAAAATCAGCAGATGCATGGATAACTCGTCTAACTACTTTCCACTGGTCATCCGTAAACGAGTGCTCTCCCATTTCTTCTTCAATAATAGAAAAGCTATAGTCATAAATTTTATCCGGGTCAACTGTTAATGGTGTAAAGTCTGTATTGAAATTCAACTTAAATTCCTCCCAACTGTTTTAGTGCTTCTTCTACTTCTTCGAAAGTTTCATATTGTTGTCCATATTTAATTTGTGGACGTTTTATTAAAACAATTTCGATACCACATTCTAATGCTGCTTCAATCTTTTCATCTACGGAGCCCACTTTTCCACTTTCCTTTGTAACCATCACTGTTACTCCGTACTGCTTGTAAAGTGCTGTGTTTAATTCTTTAGTGAATGGCCCTTGAATTGCTACAATATCTTTTTGTGCTATTCCTAGCTCTTGACATTTTTCCATATTTTCAGTATTTGGCAGCATACGGGCAATTACTCGAATTCCTTCTTGTCCATTAAGTACATCTGTGAATGTCTTTAGCGTTTTACTACCTGTTGTAAGCATGATTGTTCCGCTTTTTTGCAACGCTAATTGCGCCGCCTGCTGATAACTAGCTACTTCAGTAATTAGAGAGTGTTGATAATGCTCTTGCTTTCGTTCGAACCGAATATATGGAATGTTAAGAGCTTGAGCTGCCGCCATTGCTTGTTTTGATGCTTCTTCTGCAAAAGGGTGGCTTGCATCTAAAATACAAGAACAGTTATTTTTTACACATAAAGCTTGCATCTCTTCTGCAGTCAACCTTCCGATGTGATGTGGAATGTTTTCTTCTGCAAGACTATCCGCAGCTGATTGTGTAACTACCGTCGCTAACAACGAGTAACCTTTACTTTGCAAGAGAACAGCGAGTGCCCTTGCATCACTTGTACCTGCTAAAAATAAGATCATCGCTAACCTCCTAATCACCGCATGGAGCCGGCTCAATTTTTATCTTGCTACCCATCTCTTGGTATTCGAAGTTCAAAATCTTCTTCACCCGTTTAAAATATTTAAATAATCGTTCGTTAGGATGGGCATTTTGTTTATATTCATTAATAATGTCTGTAATTAGCGGTAATAATTGTTCTGGTTCCAACCCCTCTACAACAGGCTGTGCAGCGTGTGCAGTCCGTCCAACTGGTTTAGCTCCTAGGAAAATATCAAACTTGTTTTTTCGATACACAATTCCGATATCATCGAAAACTGCACGGTAACAGGCCATCCCACAACCATTAAAGCCAATGTTTAATTGTTTTGGTAGATTCATGCCGCCAAATTTTTCTTGAAGCGCCTCTGCATATGGAATTGAATCGGCCTTTTCTCCGTAGCAGAAATCACACGCTTTAATGTTTGCAACATCTCCTATTGGAGCAATTAAAAACCCAACTGATTGCAGCTTATCGGTAATCGCTGTCGGATCAGTAGTAGGAATTTTTAGGTGAATTTGATGTTCAGGTGTATACTCCATTGTCCCTTCTTCACCAACAATATCAGCGAGTGTTCGCATCTGTTCCGGGGTAAAGAATTTATTTGCTACTCCTGGACTTACTGCAACTTCAAAAATCGACTCAATCGCCTGTTGTACAATTTTTTTCTCCTGTACTGCTGTCGATGAACTACCTTTTGTTAAGAGTGAAACTGCTAATTGAGCCATTTCCAGTGAAGATTTTTTCGGTTGCTGAATTGATTTTTCTTTAGGCTTCCTTTCAATACGCTCATACCCCGATGGTGCCTCTCCTGTTTCCTGATCCATTGCCCAAGGCTCTGCCTCTTTTTTCAAGCGTTGATGTGGGCGCAATGCCTGCTTTTCCTCACCCAGTGTATATTTTCTTTGGTAGCCCCGAGGAGTAATCATTTTATTGTCATAAAAGAAGGTTGTTGAATTTCCAACAATAACTGTAGTTAACATGCCGATATCATGATCCAACATTTCTGCCAACGTTGTTATAACAATATTTTGACGGTCGCGATAAGCACTTTTTACTAGTCCAACAGGTGTATCAGGAGATCGATACTCTAGTAAAATTCTCTGCGCTTCAACTATTTGTCTTGTTCTTCTACCACTTTTCGGGTTGTAAAATGCAATAACAAAATCAGCCATGGCAGCGGCTTCAATTCTTTTTTCAATCAATTTCCAAGGTGTTAAATGATCGCTTAGACTTATCGTGCAAGAGTCATGCATAATTGGTGCACCTAGTAAACTAGCACAGGAATTAATAGCTGAAATTCCAGGAACAATTTCAACCTCAATCCCTTCCTTTTCTGTCCATCCAAGCTCAATTAAAACTTCATACACAAGCCCTGCCATTCCATATACGCCTGCATCACCGCTGGAAATAACAGATACGATTTTTCCGGCTTCTGCTTGTTTAACTGCTTCCTGTGCCCGAGAAACCTCTTCAGTCATTCCGGTGCTAATAATTGATTTAGCTGTAACAAGATGTTCAATAAGCTCGACATATGTTTTGTAGCCGATGATAAATTCACTTTGCTGCAAAGCGTCTATTGCCCGTTTTGTAATATGTTCATAATCCCCTGGACCAAAACCAACAACGAAAATTTTCCCTTTTTGCAATATGATTCCTCCTTAAAATCCATATATTAAATACGTCTCTTTACCATCTCTTAAAGAAGGTATCTTAATAGAAAAAGGCCTTTACTCTCGGAAGGGAGTAAAGGCCTGATCATTCATATAAGAACAAACAAAAATAGTATAGTATACTACTTTACCTAAACTTCTCCCTCCGAAAAGTTTGATTAAACGTTATCAAGCAGGTTTCCTGACTTAAGCTTCGTTTTACTCTCACACCTTCCCAAATTTATGGTGGCATTGTGATTTCATCAGCAATTACAGTAGCGGGGGCTGTACCAGATTTGCACTGGTTTCCCTTTTACCTCGAAAAATCGAGCACTTAATAACCTATTTAGTTGTAAAATAATAGTATGAATTAAAAATATCATATTACAATTATAATAAAAAGAATAATTATCTATTTTTTAAAAAATATAGAAAAATGGAAATCTTAATACTGCACTGCAGTACAGCGCTATCAAATGAATTTTTTTGTAAATGATGACTAATCCTAAAATGAAAAAGTATGCAATTCCTATGCGTTCTCTCAAGCTATAAATTAGAGTTATCCCCAAACGTCCCCAAATAAATAGTAAAAATTTCTACCTATAATAAAGAAAAAGCTGCTCATTTTCAAAGGTAAAAATGAGCAGGTTCTTATTGACTATTTCATATTATTAGTGTAGTAAGCTTTTAAGAAAACAGAGATTTTTACCACACATTATCTTTTAATTAATATACATCTTTCCATTCGCTAATATTTGAAGAATCAAATTTAAATGGATCCCCAAGCATAATTTGCGTTCCATCCCCATCTTCTACAACCTCAAAGGAACCTAGTTCACCTATTTCAAACGTTTCGCCCAATGCACCTGTTTTTCCATTAACAAGTTCTACAGAGGCATAGCCTGCTGCATAACCTACATCAATTGGATTCCATAAATACATCCATGGGGATACACCATTTTCAATATAACTTGCCATCTCACTAGGTAAACCAAGGCCTGTTAAAGCAACTTCCCCCGCTAACCCTTTATCCGTCAATACTTTACCCGCAGCAGCAATACCAACAGTTGTTGGAGCAATAATCCCTTTTAGATCTGGGTATGATTTTAATAATGCTTCAGTTTCAGAAACACTCTTATCACGCAAATCATCCCCATATGCTACTTTAACTAATTCCATATTTGCATATTTAGGATCTTTTAGCTCTTCTTGCATCCATTCTATCCATAAATTCTGATTTGTTGCTTGAGAAGTAGCACTTAAAATTGCAATTTGCCCTTCATAATTTATCATTTCACCTATCGCTTGAATCTGAACACGTCCAATACGTTCTGGGTTCGCTTGATTTACATGAAGCATACGACTATTTGAGTTTACAGCTGAGTCAACAGAAAGAACTTTTATACCATTTTCCATCGCCTTTTTTAATACCGGTTCCAACGCATCGTTGTCGTTACCTGCAATCGCAATAGCACTCACTTTTTGAGTGATTAACTGCTCAATAATTTGAATTTGACCTTCTGCTGTTGGTTGATTAGGTGAACGGTAAATGACTTCTCCCCCAGCTTCATTAATTGCCTTTTCAAATCCTTCATACATCTTTTCCCCATATGGATTCCCTGTATTTTTAAATACGAAGGCATATTTCGCTGTACCGCCTTCTCCAGCATCGCCTGCTGTTCCTGCTTCTCCCTCTCCTTCCGATTCTGTCGCTGGAGCCTCTGTTGAAGTATTTCCACACGCTGCTAGTAGCAACAACATCAAAAGGAGCATTAGTACGTTTTTAAATTTCCCCATATCTTTACCCCCAATGTTTTAAATTGTTATTTTAATAAGAACCAAAACGATTCCTAATTAAAACCTTATTTACGCAACAAAAACTTCGGTAGTTTTAATTTTGGCGTTGCTACTGCCAAAATTAACAATGCACCAATAATTATCAATAAAGTTTGTGATGGAATATTAATTAAACCGAGACCATATTGTAAGAAGCCGATTATGAAAACAGCTAAAATCGTTCCTAACATCCGCCCCTTTCCGCCAACAGTACTTATACCGCCTAAGGCAGCCATTGTAATTACCTCTAATTCATAGCCTGATGCCACATTAGGTCGAGTACTGCCCATACGTGATGCTAGGAATATAGCAGTTACAGCAGCCATCACCCCTGCTAATACGAAAACAATAACTCTAATTTTATCTACACTAACCCCTGAGAAACGGCTTGCTGTTGGGTTGCTTCCGATTGCATAAACATTGCGCCCGAAAGTTGTTTTATGCAAAAGTAATGTAAAAACAATCGCTACAATAATAAAAGCTATTAAAATAAATGGAATATTCCCTGCAGTTCCCCATCCAAAATAATTAAACCAATCAGGGAAATTTCCTGAAGCTTGATCCTCTAAAATGATATACGCAATCCCTCGAAACAAAATCATTGTTCCTAAAGTGACAATTACAGCAGATAGTTCCTTAAATTTAACAATCAATAGGCCATTTATTAATCCGCATAATGCTCCTACGGCTAAACAAACTAAAATAGCAATTTCCATAGGGAAACCAAACGAATTATAAACAGTTGCCATTACTACACCCGATAAAGCAACAGTTGAACCAACGGATATATCAATATCGCGCATAATCATAATGAGCGCCATTGGAAAAACAATAAATGCTTTATCCAAAAAAGTAGAAGTTGCTCCTAGCAAACTATTAGCATCTAAAAAGTAAGGTGAAAGTATTGAGTTAATAATAAATACTAAAAATAGAATTAAAATTAATAGCCATTCCCATTGTAAAAAGAAAGACTTTAATGAAAACTCTTTTTTATTTGCTAAATTATTTGGAAGATAATTTTCTTCAGCAAGCGATTTATTATTCATTAAATCTTCCTCCTTACTAAATTATTTCTATCCACGCTTCGTTTTACTAGAGTATTTAAAATAACAGCAATTAGAATAATCGCCCCTTGAATCCCTGTTTGCCAAAAAGGTGAAACATTTAATAATGGGAGGGCATTTTGCAATATTCCTAGAAGCAATGCACCTAAAAGTACACCTGAAACTTTCCCTGCCCCACCAGCTATGCTTACTCCTCCAAGAATACATACAGCAATGACCGTTAATTCATAGCCCGTTGCAGTATCTCCCTGTGCAGAGGCAAATTTTGAAACCCATAAAACTCCTGCTAAACCCGATAATCCACCAAGTGTTGAATAAACGAGAATTAAAATTTTATTCTCATTAATTCCACTTACCTTTGCTGATTCCGGATTGCTCCCTACGGCATAAATTTGCCTTCCGATTACCGTATGATTTATGACATAATAAAAAATAATATAAATGACAATGGCAATTACGATTAAGTTATTTATTCCAAAAACTTTTCCTGTGGCAATCGATAAAAAACTATCTGTCATCTGATATGAGCTAACCCATTCTCCATTACTAATGCGATATGTCAATCCCCTAAAGACATTCATTAGCGCCAACGTTGCAATGATTGGGAGTATTCCAATTTTCGCTATAAGTACTCCATTTAACACTCCGCATACAATACCTATTACGATTCCAATTAAAATAATTAATAATGGATTTAAGCTAAACTGACTAACAAGCTGTGCGCAAATCATACCTGATAGAGCAATAATTGCTCCTATTGATAAATCGATTCCACGAGTTACTAGTACAAGCATCATCCCCACTGCCAAAATACTAAGAATGGCAGCATTTGTAATCATATCGTTTATATTCTCAATCGTTAAAAAACTCGAATTTCGCCATTGAATAAATGCACAGAGTATTACAATAAATACAATTAAACCGAGTTCTCGAAATTTCGATATATTTGCTAATAATTTATTTGAAAGTGTATGTTTTTCGATATTATCGGTCTGCTGTATAACATGTTCGTTCATGTTTTACCTCCATATCCTTCTTATTACACTTCGACTACTACTTCTCGATTATTTGTTGGTTCACTTCCCATCGCTGCCTCTAAAATTCGTTCTTGAGTAGCCTCTTCTTTGCTTAAAGTAGTAGCAATGCGCCCTTCCTTCATCACGATTATCCGATCACTTAGGCCGAGTATTTCAGGCATTTCAGAGGAAACTAATAAGACGCCATACCCTTGTGCAGCAAGATCATTAATAATTTCATAGATTGCAGACTTTGCCCCAACATCTACACCCTTTGTCGGTTCATCAAGGATTATTACTTCTACATCGGCAGTTAATAGTTTTGCCACAGATACCTTTTGTTGATTGCCTCCAGATAATGAACTGACTAAATCGAAAATCGAATTCGCTTTAACACTTACCTTTTCAGCCAATTCTTTAGCTACAGTTGCCTCTCTTTTTGGATTTAGCCATCCCTTTTGCGAATACTTTTTCATAGAAGGCAAAGTAATATTTCTACCTATATCCCAAGATAAAATTAGGCCTTGTAACTGTCGGTCTTCAGGTAAGTAGCCAATACCAAAATTCATTGCGTCCTTTGGTTTTTTTATTTTTACTTTTTTCCCTTTTATAAAAATTTCACCTTTATCTGCCGGAGCAATACCGCAAATTGCCTGACAAACTTCTGTTCTTCCTGCTCCAACCAACCCTGTCAATCCGACAATCTCTCCTTTGCGAACATTAAAGGATATGTCAGCAAAATAACCAATCTTCCCTAGGTTTTTAATTTCTAAGATTGATTCTTTAATCTCATTATGTTTATTTGGAAACACTTGTGATATTTCCCTACCGACCATTTGAACAATTAACTGTTCATTTGAAATTTCATCAACTCCCCAGCTCCCCATGTATTTCGCATCTCGCAAGACAGTAACTTGAGTTGCTAATCGATACATATCCTCAAAGCGGTGAGAGATAAAAATAATTGATACGCCATCATCTCTTAACTTTTCTGCAATTTTATATAACTCTTCACTTTCACGGGCAGTCAATGCTGCAGTAGGCTCATCCATAATAATAATTTTGGCCTTCGTTGATATTGCTTTTGCAATTTCTACAATTTGTTGCTGAGCAACACTTAGAGAACCCATCTCTACTTTAGGGTCAATTGTTGAACCAAGCTGACGTAAAAGGCTTCGAGCTTCATAATGCATCTCTTTCCAAAGCAAACGCCTAGTAATTGGACTCACTTTTTCATGTCCCATAAAAATATTTTCTGTGACAGTTAAGTCAGGGAAATTCGTAACATGCTGATAAATTGCTGCAATCCCTTTTACTTGGGCATCTTTGGGATTATTAAACTCTACTTTCTCACCGTACAAATACATTTCTCCTTTGTTTGGAGAATGAACCCCTGTAATTATTTTGATAAACGTAGACTTACCAGCTCCGTTTTCTCCCATAAGCGCATGGATTTCACCTTTTTTTAATTTAAAGTGAACGTTATCTAAAGCTTTTACTCCGGGAAATTCCTTTGTTATTCCTTTTAATTCCAAAACATATTCAGACATTCCAACACCCCTCGCCTAAATACTTTCAATTTTAAATAAAAAACCAAATAATCCAACAAAAATCAAATTTATCGGAATTTTCATTCTTCAATGTTAAATATTATAATAAAGCATAAGGTAAACGTTTACAATTAGAAATTTTGCAAAAAAATAAAAAATTATTTAACTATTTCAAAAAAAGAGAAAAAATGTATAATAGAAAACAAAGAAAAAACGGAGGTTTTTATGATGAAAAATGTTTGGAATGTTTTGGAATCAAAAAAATTGACTACCGATTTAGAAATGTTGGCTTATCGTTCAAATTTGATTGGATCTGATAGAACCGTTTGTAATTGGGGGGGCGGCAACACTTCAGTAAAATCCAAAGAAATTAACTTTAAAGGTGATGAAATTGACGTTCTTTGGGTTAAAGGAAGCGGCTCTGATTTAGCAACAATTAAGCCTGAGAACTTTACCGGATTGAACTTGCAGGACATATTGCCGCTATTTGAATACGATGATATGTCAGATGAAGAAATGGTTGCATACCTAGAAAAGTGTATGATTGATTCAAAACATCCTAGAGCTTCCATAGAAACCTTATTACACGCTTTTTTACCGTTTCCTCATATAGATCATACACATCCAGATGCCATTATTAGTTTATGCTGCGCACATAACGGTAAGAAAATAGCAGAAGAAATTTTTGGAGATCGCTTTGTTTGGGTACCATATTTGCGACCTGGATTTAAGTTATCAAAGTTAATTGCAGAAAGTGTCAAAGAAAATCCCGGAGCTGAATTAGTTTTAATGGAAAAGCATGGACTTGTAACTTGGGGGTATACAGCTGAAGAGTGTTATAACAAAACAATTGAGGTAATAGAACAAGCAGAAGCATACATTACCTCTAAAATTGAAGAAGATTACGTATTCGGCGGCCAAAAATATATCTCTTTAGATGACTCAATTCGCACTCAATTTTTATCTCAAATTCTACCTATTATCCGTGGTTCAGTGAGTGATGACAAAAAAATGTTATTAAAAGCTGATAGTGCTGATGATATCTTGCAATTTGTTAATAGTGTGAGAGCAAAAGAACTTTCTAGTATTGGCGCTGCATGTCCTGACCATTTAGTACACACAAAACGAGTGCCTCTTTATGTTGAATGGGATCCATCTACTCAATCATTGGAAGATTTAAAAGAAATTTTACCAAATTTAATTTCTCAATATAAATTAGAATACAGAGAATACTTCGAACGTAATAAAAATAATGGAGATGTTATGTTCGAGCCAGCCCCACGAGTAATTTTAATCCCAGGAATTGGAATGATTAGTACTGGAAAAACTTTAGCAATGGCTGATATAAGCGGTTCCTTGTATCACCGTGCAATCGCGGTAATGAAAGGTTCTACTAGTTTGGGAGATTTTGTTTCTTTAAATGAAAACGAATCTTATAACATTGAATATTGGCCACTTGAACTTTATAAATTATCTTTAGCACCAAAAGAAGCTGAATTCTCTCGCCAAGTGGCATTCATTACTGGAGGGGCAGGAGGAATCGGCAGTGCAACAGCAAAGAAATTTGTTGCAGATGGGGCTCATGTTGTTGTTGCAGATATAAATTTAGAAGGAGCACAAAAAGTCGCAGACGAATTAAATCAAAAAGCTAATGCATTTGTTGCTGCTGCTGTAAAGATGGACGTTACAAAAGAAGAAGAAGTATCCAAAGCCATAGAACATGCAATCTTAACTTTCGGTGGAATCGACATTATTGTTAATAATGCTGGATTAGCAACCTCCTCTCCATTTGAAGAAACAACACTTCAAGAATGGGAATTGAATATGAATGTACTTGGCACTGGCTACTTCCTTGTAGCTCGTGAAGCATTCAAGCTTATGCAAGCACAGGGACTGGGCGGCAATATGGTTTTCGTTGGTTCTAAAAATTCAATTTATGCGGGGAAAAATGCAGCTGCATATAGTTCTGTTAAAGCCCTTGAAGTTCATCTAGCAAGATGTATCGCTAGCGAGGGTGGACAGTATGGGATTCGTGTGAACTCTGTTTTACCCGATGCCGTATTGCAAGGGTCCGCAATATGGGGCTCACGTTGGCGTGAGGAACGTGCTGCCGCATATAATATCCACCCTGACCAACTTGAAGAACACTACCGAAAACGAACAACTTTGCTGGTAAATATATTCCCAGAAGATATTGCAGATGCCATTTTATTCTTTGCATCTTCAAAATCCAGTAAAACAACCGGCTCCATGATTACAGTAGACGGCGGAGTACCAGCTGCCTTTACAAGATAATAGGAGTAGCACAAGCATTCTCTAGCTGTCCTTCGGTGAAAACACCGGCCGAGGGACAGGTGGTTTGCCCTTAAACAACTTTAAAAATTTTATTTTACTCAGAAAACAATTAAAATACTTTGCAATCCCTTTTGCAAAGTATTTTTTAAGGGGTGTATTGTTTTGGTCCATATTGCAATTGATATAGGAGCATCTAGTGGTCGCTTAATAGAAGGAACTGTCGATGATGGAAAAATAATATTAAATGAAATTCACAGATTTCCAAACAAGTTCAATCAAAAAGAGAAATATGCTTGTTGGGATATTCACTATTTACTAAAAGAAATTTTAACTGGTTTACAAATCGCCAAACAAAAAGGAATATCATCTTGTACAGTTGGAATCGATACTTGGGCTGTTGATTATGCCCTTATTGATGCAGATGGCAACTTGCTTCAAGATATTATTTCCTATCGTGACCATCGCACAGACGGGATAATGGAGAAGGTTTTTAAAGTAATAAGTAAAGAAGATATTTATAAAAAGACCGGTTTACAGTTTTTGTCATTTAATACACTATTTCAGCTGTTTGTAGAGAATAAAAATCTATTAGGCAAAACAGATAAAATATTACTGGTACCGGATTATTTAAATTATTGCCTAACAAATAAACTAACAGCTGAAATTACAAATGCTTCAACTACCCAACTTTTAAATATTAAAACTCGTAATTATGACTCTGAATTGCTTGATTTAATAGGCATACATCGAGACCAATTCCCGAACCTTGTGGAACCTGGTACTATAATTGGGCCGTTACTAAAAGATAAATTCCCTAGCTACAATCTGCCTGATTGCACAGTGATAGCTGTCGGTTCGCATGATACAGCTTCTGCCGTATTGGGTGTACCCGCTACAGAAGGAAATTGGGCTTATCTAAGCTCTGGAACCTGGTCCTTACTTGGTGTTGAACTAGAGCATCCGGTTGTAACAAATGAATCATTAGAAGAAAATTATACGAATGAATATGGGGCATTTCAAACATATCGGTTTTTAAAAAATATAATGGGTCTCTGGGTGATTCAAGAAGTAAAACGCTTGCTTCCGAATGATTTAGACTTTGCTGAACTTGTTAGCGAAGCACAAAGTGTAACCCCTTTCAAACAGTTTATTAATTTTAATGATGATCGTTTCTTAAATCCTAAAAATATGATTGAAGAAATAAAGGAATATTGCCGCGAATTGAATCAACCAATTCCTGAAACGATTCCCGAGATTGCTGCTGCAATATATCATAATCTAGGTATTATTACTGCATTCCATATCGATCATATTGAACGTATTATCGGAAGACCAATTGAAATTGTTCATATTGTCGGTGGAGGTTCAAACAATGCATTCCTAAACCAGTGCATTTCAACATATAGTCAACGCACTGTATTGGCTGGCCCTTCAGAGGCAACTGCCATCGGAAATTTATTAATTCAGTTCTTATATTCAGGCTCGATTTCAACTATTCAGGAAGGACGTAAGATTGTCCAGGAATCGTTTCCATTAAGCCGGTTTGATCCTAAACCATTTAATAAAGATGCATTATTTGAGCAGTTTATTGAAGCTACCAACTTAATTAGGAGTGATGTTTCTTGATTAGAAAGGCATTTTTGATGCAAGTTTATTCAGAATATTATGACGAGTATAAAAGAAGGCATGACAATTTGTGGTCTGAAATGGAAGAAGCAATTCTTCAGCACGGTGCTGCCTCATACTCCATTTTCCTAAATCCTAATACTGGACAGCTTTTTGCATACCTTGAAGTGGAAAATGAGGATAAATGGGACGCATTAGCTAATACAGATATTTGTAAAAAATGGTGGGAATACATGGCTCCTTTAATGGAAACGAACGATGACAACAGCCCTGTTTCCATCGATTTAAAAGAAGTATTTCACCTTTCAAAAAGTTAGAAAACAGCACATTGCCGGTATTTTTATGATTAAACTTATGGAGATAGGATGTTTTCTTATCTGCCACAATAAGGGGGATAAAAAATGACAACAACAATTAGCTACGAGCAAGCAAAAGCTTATTATGAACAATGGGGTGTAAATGTTGATTTAGCTTTGAAGCAACTAAATCAAATTCCAATTTCTATTCATTGCTGGCAAGGTGATGATATCTCTGGTTTTGAAACTATAAAAAGTGAACTTTCTGGAGGTATTGATGTTACAGGGAATTATCCCGGCAAGGCAAGAAACGGGGATGAATTACGAAGCGATTTAGAAAAAGCATTAAGTTTAATTCCTGGCAAACACCGTGTAAATCTACATGCTATTTACGCAGAAACAAATGGACAATTTGTTGATCGCGATGAGATTTTACCCGAACATTTTGCAAAATGGGTAGACTGGGCAAAACAAAATGGACTCGGCTTAGATTTTAATCCCACTCTATTTTCACACGAAAAGGCAAATGATGGTTTGACTCTATCCCATCCCGATGAGCATATACGTCAATTTTGGATTGACCATTGCATCGCCTCCCGCAAAATTGGTGAATACTTTGGGAAAGAACTAGGTACTCCTTGTTTAACAAATATTTGGATTCCAGATGGCTACAAGGATATTCCTAGCGATCGGCTTACTCCTAGAGTTCGTTTAAAAGAGTCATTGGATACTATATTCGAGTATAAAACAGATGAAAAATATAATATAGACGCTGTGGAAAGCAAGCTATTTGGACTTGGTTCTGAATCTTATGTTGTAGGATCACATGAATTTTATTTAAGCTATGCTCAACAAAACAATAAGCTATGTTTACTTGATACAGGCCATTTCCATCCTACCGAAACCATTTCTAATAAAATTTCTACAATGCTTCTTTTTAATGAAAAAGTCGCTCTTCATGTTTCACGTCCTGTTCGTTGGGATAGTGATCACGTTGTTATTTTAGATGATGAACTTAAAGAGATAGCATTAGAAATTGTTAGAAATAATGCCATTGAGCGTGTATTAATCGGGCTGGACTTTTTCGATGCAAGTATAAATCGTATTGCTGCTTGGATTATCGGTACACGCAATATGATTAAAGCATTGTTATATGCTTTATTGATTCCTCACAATTATTTAAAAGAGCTTCAAGAACAAGGAAACTTTACAGAACGGCTAGCGCTGATAGAGGAGTTTAAAACCTATCCTTTTGGTGCAATATGGGATCATTACTGTGAAATCTCAAACGTTCCTATTCGTGAAAAGTGGCTTCAAGAGGTTCAAATCTATGAAAAAGACATTTTATCAAAAAGATGATACAATATTTTTACTATTTGATAAGATGTTGCTAAGAAAGGAGCGACTTTCATGTTAGCAGCAGAACGCAGAAAAAAAATATACGAACTAGTAGATGAGCAAACATCTGTTAAAGTAGCAGATCTTAGCAATTTATTTTCAGTTACAGAAGAAACTATACGTCGAGATCTTGAAAAACTTGAAAAAGAAAATAAAATTAAACGCCTACATGGAGGAGCTGTTAAAGTTTCCAGCAATGATAGTGAGGTTCATTTTACTGAGCGAGAAATCTTACATGTTGAAGAAAAAAGAGCAATTGCCGCCGAAGCTGCAAAACTCATTTCTGAAGGAGATAAAATCATCCTAGATGCAAGTACAACAGCATGGTGCTTAGCCCGCTGCCTTCCTAATATATCTATTACAGTCATTACTAATTCTGTACAGGTTGTTAATGAGTTAATGGAGAAGGACCGTATTGAGGTAATTTGTATTGGTGGACGATACTCGGCGAAATCCCATTCATTTATCGGTCCACTGTCAGAGCGTTCTTTAGATAATTACCATGTGCACAAAGCCTTTATTTCCTGTAAGGGCGTTCATATAACAAATGGAGTCAGGGATTCTAGTGAATTACAGGCATTACTTAAACGTCAAATGATTGCACATTGTGAAGAGGCGATTTTGATGGTAGATAATAGTAAAGTTAATGCGCATTCATTTTCACATATCGCCCCCCTCTCATTTATTCACACAATTATATGTGATGATAAAATTGATAAAAATTTCAAATTACAAGCAGAGGAAATTGGTGTTAATGTAAAAACTGTTAGTCTATAAAAATATAAGGTCTATTCCATCAGTACTATGGATTAGACCTTTTTATATTTCGGTTTTAGACTGCTTAAAATTTTATAGATTATAATGTACTATACGAAATATTTAATAAGTTAGCAGTTTTCTCTAGTACACTTGCATTATGGCCTATTGAAATTGCACAATGATGTGTCGGGGCTTCATTAAACCAACGTTCCATATATAAATCAGGCTGCTTATTAAATTTTACATGTGTTTGTGTGTTTCCAATTTTCATGATGGGTCCATCTATTGAATTTCCTTCACTTATTATCAACTTCAATATCCCTTCATTTGTTTGAGTGACACCAAGAGCCGTTATTTCGCCAGTACGTACCTTTGCTTCAACAGAAACACCGCTGCCCTGTTTACCGTGATACAATCCCATACCACGTAATATAGGCTTGCCATCTGCAATTTGTAAATGAAACGGTCCATCATGTCCGAATAAAATTGTGCCAAAATTGTAATCTGCGGCTACAATTTCACTATAACTTCCACCTACTTCTAAAATATCGCATATTTTCATAGCTATAGCTGTTTTTAAGTCTCCCTCACCTGCGCATGGTATGTGATTAGCAGTTAAAAGAAAATGTCCAAAAATAAATCCACTTTGCAATGCTTCATATTCGTTGCCATGTGCACCATGATAATAATAAACAAGAGCGTCCAAGTTCTCTACTAATTTTTGCTGTGCAGCCGCAACTTTACATGCCCATAGCAGCTGCTCTTCAGTAGGCTTTCTAGCTAATTTATCTGTTGGCGAATCCTCACTAATAATAAACATTTCTTGTAGCTGTTTATATTTTTCTCCTATTTCAGTAGATGTAACCGTTTCTAAAAAAGCTGCAAGATCGCACATTTCCAACACTTCAATATGAATACCTGTTTGAGCTTGAACCATCGTAAAATCAGAATACATATCAAGCATGCCATTATACGTATTTCCTAAAAATCCGAATGTAGAATTTTGTATATTTCGTTTCACTTTCGCAGCAAGAATCCATTCATTTATTTCATTCCATGCACGTTTAGCTTCCGGTCTTTCGTTTGTAATCTCATTGCATATAGCACTAGTCCCTTGAGTTTCCAATCCTAATAGACCACTAATCACTGTAAAAGGAATTTTCGAGCGATTAAACGCATTAGTAAATTCCGGTACTGGACATGCTACACATTGAGCTAACCATTCTCCCGTATCTGTTTGATCATATTCAATTTGTGGCGTTGGTTGTAAGCTTAAAATTATAGTTCGAGCTTGGCATCGCTGATGGACTGGCAAAACAATTGAACTTGTCGCATACGTTCCGGAGTGCAAAAAAATCAAATCCACATTATTTTTGTTAAAATACTCACCTGCTTGTCGTCCTAATTCAACACTATCTACTAAACCAAAATTATAAACCTCGGCATCTTCGCTTAGTTTTTCTTCAATAAAACGATTATATGAAACTATTCTTTCCTTTAACCCGTTAAACTGTTCCCAGTAGGCATGAAGTCCGACCGTATAGATTCCAATTCTAGGTTTTACATACTCCATTTCCATTCCCCCATTAATAAGCTTTCTATTAAATTATATGAATTAAATAGTTTAACTATCCTAAATTAATAGAAAAAATCACTCACTATCTTAACGAGTAAATAGAATAAAAAAGGGTTTCTCTCACACAATAAAAAGAGCTGACTAAAAATCATCTAATAATAATTTTTAGTCAGCTCTGATCAGCGCTTCTATAAAAATGCCCCCGTATAAGACGAGGGCACTGAAAAACTTACGTTTTTTAGTTGTGTAAATGAAATTCAATACAAAAAAGGCAAATCGCCGTCTTATTTGGACGATAATTTGCCTTTTTCTTCCTCTCTTTTTTACTCTTTTTCGCTCAGAAGTTTTAGTATTCGCTTGAGGTTGACTACAAATATCGCTGTAGCTCCTTGAATCTCCATACCAAATAGACCTGATGATGATGCTGTATCATACCCATGTCTATGTTTGAGTTCACTATTTTTCGCTTCAACTTTATAGCGAGATTTTGCTTTTCTTTTAAATTCATCGGTTTCTTGGAATACTTCCTGGTCTTTGTGTTCCATTGATTTGATTGTCGTAGAATAAGTCTTACTTTTCGCTCCTTCTTTAAAACAACCTTCACGGTAAGGACAAACTTTACATTTTTCAATATCAAAATAATAAGTTTGTCTTTGATTTTTTCCTACGTTTTTCTTATTTGTTCGTGCTTTCCGTATTGCCATATGACCAGCTTTACAAACATACATCCCTGCATCTTTATTAAATTCAAATTCTTCTTCTTTCGTTCGAGTGCCTTGTGTAATTTGCGGGTTTAATTTTGATACTAATTCAAAATTATTTTCCTTTGCATAGCGAATGTTATCTTTTTCAGAATAAGCTGTGTCTCCAATGACTGTCTCCACTTTCATCCCTGTTTCTTGGCTTTTTTCAATTAACTCTTGTAGGTATTTTCCATCACTTTTTTCTCCTGTTGTCACAATAGCAGCTGTAATAATTCGTTCATCACTCATCGCAATATGCGTTTTGTAGCCAAAGAAAGAAGAGTCGGCAGTTTTGTGTCCAACACGTGCATCTGGATCATTGGAATAGCTAAGTTGTTCTGTGTAATCTTCTACTACTTCCTTTAGCACATTTAATTTTTCCTTAACGGCAGGAATCTCAGCTATGTGTGGTTCTGTTTCAATAACAGTAATCACTTGACGACAATAATTCAATTCATCCTTCACTTCGTTAGAAGTAGTTTTCGGTGGGAATTTTGTTTTCATCGATTCATCGATTTGATAGACAGCTTTTCGAACAGTTTTGGATTTTTCTTGTAAAAATTCTTTCGGTGATTTTTGATTATAACGTGCTTTCGTATGTGTGGCATCCACAATGATTGATTTACTTTTGATGAGTTCTTTTTCCAATGCAATCTCAACTGTTTTCCCAATTAGCATATCTAATAAACCCTCATCTGGAAGACGGAGTTTTCGAAATTTTGTTAGAGAACTTGGGTCAATCACAGAATCTTCTGGAGCCATATCGAGGAAATATTTAAACGACATATCATATTTAGAACGTTCTACTACATCTACATCTGATAAATCAAAAATGGATTTAAGCAATAGATATTTGAACATGCGAATGGGTGACACTGCATTGCGACCATTATCAAGACAATATTTTGTTTTCAGTTCTTCGAGGATAAAAGTAAAATCTACAAGTTCATTGATTTTTCGAAGCATATTTTCCTTAGGCACCACAATATCGTATATGGCCATGAATGGGCTAAGATTGAGAGATTCTTGGTTTGAAATCATTGGGTACACCACCTACATTTACTTCATTTAATTATACAGGAAAGGAGTTGCTTTTTTGAACGGAAAAATCTCTTAAAAAAGGAGAACATAGTGGATTGGAGTGGAAGGCAGCGACTCCAGCGGGAACAGCGCGAGCTGAAAGCCCCGCAGGAACGAAGTGACGAGGAGATTGAAGCCGTGCCCGCGGAAAGCGACTGCCTGGAACGGAAATCCACGGCTTCAAATGAAAAAGCGAGTATGAGAACGAATTGATCGTTCTCATACTCGCAACAAAAATCAGAAAGGACTTTTTCAGTGGCCTCTATAAGACAAAGAGTTTTTTGAGACTTCTTCCGGTGTTCCTTCTGCTATAATCATCCCGCCTGCTTTGCCACCTTCTGGACCAAGGTCGATAATCCAATCGGACTGACGAATAATTTCGCTATTATGTTCAACTACAATAACAGTATTGCCGGCATCAACTAATCGATTTAAAAGTAGAAGCAATTGTTTAATATCACTTGGGTGTAACCCCGTAGAAGGCTCATCCAATAAATATAAAGTATGATCTTTTGATTGTTTAATTAACTCCTTTGATAATTTCAAGCGTTGTCCTTCGCCGCCAGATAATGTTGTAAGAGACTGTCCCCATTTTAAATAGCCAAGACCAATTTCACTTAATAAACGAATCATTGGAACCATTTTTTTATTATCTTCAAAAAGAGGCAAGCTTTCTTCAACTGATAAATCCAACAAACTTGAAATTGTATATTCTTTATAGGTGACATTTAAAATTTCTTCTTTAAACCTGTTACCATGACAAACTGGACATTGCACTTCTAAATCAGGTAGGAAACTCATCTCCAATGTTATAAAACCTAGTCCTTGGCAGTTTTCACATCTTCCACCTGGCGTATTAAATGAAAAATCTTTAGGTTGTAATCTGTTTTCTTTTGCTTCAGGTAAACTGGCAAATAGATTTCTCATCGACGTAAAAATATCCGTATAAGTTGCAATATTTGAACGTTGCATACGACCTAACGGGGGATTGATTTACTGAAATTACTTTTTGCACTTTGTCTAAGCCCTCGATTTTTTCACATCCTTCACTTGTACCATTTATACTGTTTGCAAGAACATCGAATACTAAAGAAGATTTACCTGATCCCGAAACACCTGTAACAGATACGAAGCAGCCAAGTGGGATTTTTGTTGTAACACTTCTCAAGTTATGTTTAGTTGCATTATGAATTATTAAATAGTCCCCTATACCTTTGCGAGTTTTTGACTCAAACGGCTCATTTTCTCTTAAATAAGCTCCTGTAACGGAATCCTTTTGCACTATCAGTTCTTGTAAGGTTCCCTCTCCAACAACTGTCCCACCAAAAATACCAGCCCCTGGACCAATATCTATAATGTGATCAGCTTCTTTCATTACTTCTATATCATGCTCTATGACAAGTACTGTATTACCTAAATCTCTTAGCTGTTTCATTACCTTTACTAAACCTTTAGTGTCCTTTGGATGTAGACCAGAAGTGGGTTCGTCTAAAATGTACAGCACACCTGTTAACCCTGAACCAAGAATAGATGCTAACCGTAATCGTTGTGCTTCTCCTCCAGATAAAGTAACCGTTTGCCGATCCATTGACAAATAACCCAAACCAACATCTATAATTCTCGTTACTTTCGTTATTAAGTCATGTAAAAAGGTTTCTATTAGCTGTGAATTTTCATCAGTTAATGATTCCTGTAGATTTTTTAACCATTCATGTATATCCTCTAACGAACCACTAGATATATCCGTTATAGATTGCCCATTAACGTATACTTCTCGACTTTCCCTTTTCAACTTTTTCCCTTCACAGTTAGGGCATTGATGTGAGTAAAAATAATCGGCTTCTCCCGAGTTGCCGCCTTTTTCCTTATATCTTCTCCACATTCCTGTAAGAATACCTTCAAATTTACCTTTCCCCACTGCTTTCGGCGGTTTGACATTAGGAAAATGTGCAGTAAATTGTTCACTTTCTACACCGTAATACAGTAAGTCTTTTAACTCGATTGAATAATCTTTTAATGGTAAATGTTCATCAAATGGAATGCCATAATGCTTGGCAGCTGCTTTTACTATCCCTTTCTGATATTCACCATAAGTTCCAGCCCACATCGCAATTGATACACATCCACCTACTAAACTTAAGTCTTCATTAAAGACAGCATTTAAATCAATATCGACTACCTTCCCCATTCCATCGCATGTTGGACATGCCCCTTCAATTGTATTAAATGAAAAATGTGAACGTGTTAATTTTTCCAGTCGTTCCTGACAATGTGGACAATATATAAATTGCTTATAACCCGTCTCTTCATTCATTTCTCCATTCAATGTAGGAGGAATCATTTTATGGCAGCTTGGACATTTACGTTCACCTAATTTTTCGTAGATAAGGCGTAAATACGTATACATATCGGTTACGGTTCCCACTGTTGAACGCGGATTTCGATTCGTCACATGTTGCCCCACACTAATCGAGGGAGAAAGACCAATAATAGAATCTACTTTTGGTTTGCTTACCCCATCTGTCGGCATCCCCATCGATTCCATATATTGTCGTTGACATTCTCTTTGCAGGGTATCCATTGCTAATGTAGATTTCCCTGATCCAGAAGGTCCAGTTAGTACGACAAGTTTTTGTTTTGGAATCGATAGAGAAATATTTTTTAAGTTATTTTCACGAGCACCTTGGATATCGATAGTGTGTATCATTTTGTTTCCTCCCAACATTTCTTGTATTCTTTATCATCATACAACATTAATGCAATTCCTAAACTTTGTGGTAATGCTACTTGATTTACTGTACAATTCTCAGCAGAAAGCCGTCATGGTACTTTAATCTTTTCTTATAATGTTTTTCGCTAGGGGGAAGTTAATGATAAAGCCCATTGAAATTGCTCGAAGACTTAATATTAGTACGAGTGCTTTGCGCCATTATGAAGAGTGGGGAATTGTTCCTCCTCCGAAACGACAACCTAATGGCTACCGAATGTACACGGAAGAACATTTAGCATATTTTGAATGTATTCGTGCTATGAATGCTGGTTTTGGAATGAGATTAGTTAAACAAGTAATGCCCCTCATTCAACAGGGAAACATTACTCAGGCATTATGGATTGTTAATGAAGCTCAAGCAAATATGTACAAAGAAAAAGTTAGAGCCGATAATACGATTCAAGCTCTCGATGTAGAGGAGCTTGAGCGATTCTCTACTTTGCATAAAAAAGAATGGTATTCAATTGGGGAAGTAGCAAAAGAAATCGATGTTCCCCAAACGACAATTCGTCATTGGGAAAAAGAAGGGCTCGTTGAACCTTCACGCAATTTGGAAAATGGTTATCGACAATATAATAGAGCCGATTTACGTAGACTTTTAATTATCCGCACACTCCGCTCTGCCGTCTATTCGTTGGAAGTAGTTGGCGAAGTTTTAGATGAGATAGACCAGCATAGTATTTCACATGCGAAAAAAATTGCTTCAGATGCACTTCAGCATATGGATTATATAATTCAACAACAACTTCGCGCAGGGTATTATCTGTATAAATTATGTGAGTTTATACAAGGAAAAATTCCCCATAAAAATTGGGGGGCATCCCTTTGTAGGACACCCCCCTTTCCACTCAACTATATTGATGCTGATGCAGTCGTGCAAATATTCCATTCTCAGCAACTAGTTCATTATACGATCCATCCTCTTCAATCCCGTTTTGAGTAACAACAAGGACGCGATCAGCATCTTTAATTGTTGCAAGACGGTGCGCAATGACTAGAGTTGTGCGATTTTCAGCAAGCTCTGCAAGAGACTCCTGTATTATTTTTTCGGTTTCAGTATCAAGAGCGGATGTAGCTTCGTCTAAAATTAAAATAGGTGGATTTTTTAAAAACATTCGTGCAATAGCTAATCGCTGCTTTTGTCCACCCGATAGCTTTAGACCACGCTCACCAATTTGTGTATCAAGCCCCTCGGATAAACCATCAACAAATTCCTCGAGATGTGCTTTCGCCAAAGCCTCTCTAATTTCCTCTTCTGTTGCATCCAGTTTTCCATAAGCAATATTTTCACGAATAGTACCTGTAAATAAAAATACATCTTGCTGAACTATCCCTATTTGATTGCGCAACGAACGTCTTGTCATATCACGCACATCGATGCCATCAATTTTAATAGCCCCACTTTCGACATCATAAAATCGTGGTATTAATGAACAAATTGTAGTTTTCCCTGCACCCGAAGGACCAACAAATGCTGTCATTTGTCCTGCCTTTAATTCAAAAGAAACATCTTTTAGTATCGGTTTATCGTTTTCATAACTAAAATTCACATTTTCAAATTTAATATCTCCATGTAAATATGGGACATCAACTGCTCCAATTCGGTCCTGCACCTCTGGTTGTTGAGCTAACAACTCCTGGAATCGTTTAAAACCTGCCATCCCTTTTGGATATAACTCGAGTAACGCACTTATTTTATCAATCGGTTTGATTAACACATTCGTGTAAAGTACAAAACTTACCAGCTCGCCATTCGTAAGTTGCCCATTGTAGCTGAGCCAAGCACCAACTACTAACACTACTAATGTTAATAGCCTTGTCATCATATACATCCCTGAATGTGTACCTGCCATTACTTTATATGCATAAAGCTTTGCACTTCTAAAGAAGCCATTTTGCTCGCGGAAACGTTCCATTTCAAACGATTCGTTTGTAAATGATTGTACGACGCGAATCCCTGCAACACTATCTTCCACCCGTCCATTTACATCTGCAATTTTACCGTACATCGTTTTCCATGCAGAGTTCATTTTGCTGTTGCTAAACGTGACAATCCAAATTAAAAATGGCACTGCTATAAGTGCTACAAATGCTAATGTCGAATTTACGTTAAACATAATAGCAAACGCACCAATAAATGTCATGACCGCAATAAAGAAATCTTCAGGTCCATGGTGAGCAAATTCTCCAATATCAAATAAATCATTTGTAATTCGACTCATCAAATGACCGGTTTTATTGTTATCGAAGAAACGAAACGATTGTTTTTGAAGATGGTTAAATAAATCTTGCCTCATATCCGTTTCAATATTTATCCCTAGCTTATGCCCTAAATAGTTCACGATAAAGTTTAAAAATGTACTTAAAATGTAAACAAGTAATAGAAGAATACTTACTTTTACAATTGAATCCCACTCATTTGTCGGAAGTAGTTTATCAATAAACCATTGTACTGCAATTGGGAAAGCCAGCTCTAAAATTGCTACGATGATAGCACTTGAAAAGTCTATAATAAATAGCCTTTTATGTGGCTTATAATAAGAAAAAAATTTTGAAAGCATGTGCGTCTCCTTCCTGTATGATTTAAACTGTATTATTTCATAATTTTATCTTAAAAACAGTGTAAAAGCTTATACTTATTTTCCCTTATCTTTCGTATTTAGTATTTTAACTAGTTGTTCATTTAGAAAATTTGCACTTTGTTGAAAGTCATCCATATACCATTGAATAATCATACCAAGAATTGCATTCGCTTGATAGGAGGAATAAAAACCTGGCTCAATTTCATTTTGATGAATAACCTCATTTATTAACAGCTTCTTAACTTCATTAAATAGCAAATAATAATACACTAGAGGAACTTTTTTTGAGAACACAATTCTATAAAACGCTTTATATTTTTCAATATGATGGAAAATTCTAATCGTTGAAGGATCAAGTTCTTCCGTTTTCAGTTTTTCAACGTGACGGTATGGCTCATGATAAGAGTTTGCTAAATCTGCCATTATTTCTTTGAAGTACTCCTCAAACAAATCACCAATTTGGTTATAATGTAAATAAAACGTTCCTCGATTTACCTTTGCCTTTCTACAAATTTCCGAAATTGAAATGGATTCGAGTGGTTTTTCTTTTAGTATAGTTAGCAATGCTTCATGCAAAGCTTCTTTAGTTTTTATTATCCGTAAATCAATTTTCACATTTTTCACCTTCTTATTGAACATAATTATTAGTATGTGTTCATTACTATACATATCGCTTTTTTCCGCTTATTGAAAGCGGTTACTTTCTTCATCTATAATATTTATTATACAGTTGTTCAATAAATTATCGGGAGGTTTTATATATGAGATTACAAGGTAAAGTTGCTATTGTCACAGGTGCTGCTTCTGGTATGGGGAAAGCAATTGCGGAACTTTATGCAAAAGAAGGGGCAAAAGTAGTTGTATCTGACTACAATTTCGAAGGTGCGAAAAGTGTGGCAGAAGGCATTAAAGCTGCTGGTGGAGAGGCAATTGCTAACCGCACAAACGTTGCTGAGTTGGCTGATTTAGAAAACCTATTTGCTGAAACGAAAGCAGCATTCGGTAAATTGGACATTTTAGTGAACAACGCTGGGATTATGGACGGTATGGAGCCTGTTGGCGAAATTTCTGACGAAAGATGGGATCGCGTATTTGCAGTAAATACTACTGGTGTTATGCGTGCAATGCGTATCGCAACAAATATCTTCTTGGAGCAAGGACATGGAGTTATTGTTAATAATATTTCAGCTGGGGGATTACGCGGCGCTCGGGCTGGTGCAGCATACACAGCATCAAAACATGCTGTAACGGGTTTAACAAAAAATACTGCTTACATGTATGCTAATTCAGGGATTCGTTGCAACGGCATCGCACCAGGTGGCGTAGAAACAAATATCGGTGCTTCTATGACAAATCTTTCACAATTCGGTATGGGTCGTCAACAAACTGGTATGACAACAATGCCTCGCAGCGGTAAACCGGAAGAAATTGCACAACTTGCATTATTCTTAGGCTCTGATGAATCTAGCTTCATCAATGGTCAAGTTATTGCCGCTGACGCAGGTTGGACAGCTTATTAATTTAAATTAATTAATACCAGAGGTCGGGACATAAGTTGAAAACTTATTAAATTTAGAATTAAATCGTGAAAATAAAACCGCATGAAATCAAGATTCTTTGATTTCACGCGGTTTATTATTTTTATAAGGTTTTAGCTCTGCCCCTGTTTAGTTTAAATTAAAACCTTCTTCTATAAATTCACTCATCTCCTACAGATTCCAAATATCTATAAAGGGTTGATTTACTTATCCCTGTTTCATTTTTAATATCAAGTAGTGTATAATCTCCTGAATGATACATAGCAATAGCTCTTTTAATATTTTCATCTGATTTTTTTGGACGGCCAATAGCTTTGCCCTGTTCTTTAGCATGTGCTAGTCCTATGGACGTCGACTGTTTTACAATATCCGATTGAAAGTTCAACATATGCTCCATCATTTCTTGTAAAGAAAAATTTAGCACCTCATTACTGTTAATCCCTTCGTTTAAGAATTGTATTGTTACTCCATCTTTTTCACATATTTTTAATAGCTCCATTAGATGTCTTGTTGTATCTGCAAGCACAAACATTCTTTCAACCTTGATGATATCTCCTTTTTGCAGCACCATAAGCATCTGTTCAAGTTCAGCCCGCTTCTTTTGAGAACCGTGTGATTCCCGAAAAATCTCTTTGCAGTCCTTGAGCAACTTTAGTTGATTATCGCATTGTTCATCATTATATAGAGGTCTAATATAACCATAAATCATTTTATCACTCCTAAACCTTCCCAAAAGGGTTCCTTTTTAGGAAGGTAGATGTTATTATTATTGAAGCTTTTTTAATTTATTTGTCTTTATTTATATTCGATAAAGATGTTATGTAAAGGAGAGTACCATGCAAAGTTTAAAACAACAATGGTTTGGCAACGTGCGTGGCGATATTTTATCTGGGATTGTCGTAGCACTGGCGCTCATACCAGAAGCAATCGCTTTTTCTATTATTGCTGGCGTTGATCCAATGGTAGGATTATATGCATCATTTACAATGGCTATTATTATCGCATTTGCAGGTGGCAGACCTGGAATGATTTCTGCAGCAACTGGCGCTATGGCACTTGTAATGGTTCCCTTAGTACGTGATTATGGATTACAGTACTTATTTGCCGCAACAATTTTAACAGGTATTATTCAAATTCTTTTTGGTGTCCTTAAAATCGCAAAGTTAATGAAGTTTATTCCAAACGCTGTAATGATTGGATTCGTCAATTCATTAGCTATATTAATCTTTATGGCTCAAGTACCACATTTCATTGGCATTTCAACAATGACATATATATTCGTTGGTATAACTCTTCTTCTTGTCTATACACTACCACGTTTTATAAAAGCCATTCCAGCTCCACTTATTGCAATTGTTGTATTAACTTCAATTGCTATTTATAGTGGCGTTGACCTTAGAACAATCGGTGATTTAGGATCAATAACGCAATCCTTGCCATCCTTCTTAATTCCCGATGTACCATTTAATTTTGAAACATTAAAAATTATTTTCCCGTTTTCTATATCCCTAGCTATTGTAGGGTTGGTCGAGTCTTTATTAACCTCACAAATTGTTGATGATATGACAGGAACAGAAAGTAATAAAAATAGAGAAGCTCGAGGTCAAGGTATAGCCAATATTGTAACAGGCTTTTTTGGAGGAATGGCGGGTTGTGCAATGATTGGCCAGTCAGTTATTAACGTAAAATCTGGTGGACGGGGACGCTTATCAACGCTAATCGCAGGATTGTTTTTAATCTTTTTAATTATGGTACTTGGTGATTTAGTTGTAAAAATTCCAATGCCTGTTCTGGTAGGAATTATGATAATGGTTAGTGTAGGGACATTTGATTGGAGTTCATTCAAGTATTTAGTAAAAGCCCCTCGTACAGATGTAATCGTTATGTTAACAACTGTAGTTATTGTCGTATGGACACACGATTTATCAAAGGGTGTCATCACAGGTGTTATTTTGAGTGCAATATTTTTCGTAGTAAAAATTGCAACAGTAAAGATTCACCAAGATAATAATCGTTTTATTGTAGAGGGTCAGCTATTCTTTGCCTCTACTGATGCGTTTGTAGACTACTTTAAATCAGCAGATATAAAAGACAGCAGCATTCAAATAGATTTTTCAAATAGCCGCATTTGGGATGATTCTGCTGTTGGGGCATTAGTAAAAGTTGAGGATCTATTACGTGAAAAAGGAATTCAAGTAGAAGTTATCGAATTAGATGCCCCAAGTAAAAAAATCATTTCGAAATTACAAGGAATGTCATCATCTCATTAAGGGGGATTCTTATGTATAAACACATTTTGTTAGCTGCAGATGGTTCTGAAAATGCTTTACGTGCTGCAAAAGAAGCAATAAAAATTGCTTCTTGTAATAAAGAGGCAGTGATTGAAGTAATTTATGTTGCGGATTTTGAAAAAGCCAAATCAGAAGTGTTACATTCAACTTCAAGTGAGGCTTTAAACCTTGAACGTCGTCAAAAAATATCAAAGATAGAACAACTGCTTCGTGAGTCAAACATTTCCTATAAGGTAAAAATTCTACATGGCACTCCTGGCCCTGAAATTGTGAAATATGCAAACGAACAACAGGTCGAGTTAGTTGTTATAGGCAGCCGCGGGTTAAATGGCTTGCAAGAAATGGTATTAGGCAGTGTCAGCCATAAAGTAATGAAGCGGGTGAATTGCCCGGCATTAATAGTAAAATAGGTTTTTATTACATCCCTTTTTTACTAAAAAGCATTAATTTTCATAATTAAAATCACCTCACCATTATAGTTTTTAATGATGTGGTGATTTTTTAGTTAGTAATCAAATTCCCTTTTGAGAAGAAAAGCAGTTTACTTTTATCGTAAGGTTAAACAATAAGTCATATGTACAATCACTAGTTATAAATTAAGATACTCTATATAAACTTTTGCTTTACCGCACTACCGCTATTATAAATTCTTACTTCGCCATAGGCACCATTTATAAAAGTAAGCTGAGGGGGCATATGTCCGCAATCGATATCATAAGCAATAGGTACATTTAATTCTTCTACCAGCTCCATATATACATCTATTATATTATAATCATCAACAGGCTCGTTTGCCGCGCTTCTTCCAAAAAGGATTCCATTACAATTTGTAAACCACCCTGCTAATTTCATTTGTAATAACGATCTACGTAAATCAGTTACGTTCATCTGGCAGTTTTCAAAATACCAAATAATCGGCTCATTGTTTATAAATTTTTTCTGAAATTGCAATACATCTCCATATGGTGTCCCAATTAAGTGACGAATTACATCAATGCATCCTCCCAAAAATCGTCCCTTCACATATATTGGCTCGTTGGATATCGTCTTCCACTTTGTTTGTTCCGTTAGATGGAAAACATATTCAGTCTCATAATCATGCTGCCAATATTCTTGATATTTTTCGGAAGGATATTGCATTACTTCTTCCCCTTGGTTAGTAAACAACACCTCTTCCCACATAGCTGTAGTTGAATCTGAAACTTCCCCACGAAGTTCTATTAGATTTGGACCATGCGCAGTTGCAATACCTTTAGTTAAGGTCATTGCAAGCAGCAAAACACTTGTATCAGAGTAACCTAATACCCATTTTGGTTTTATTTTTTCAAAATCTATATATTCCAGAATTTCAATTAATAGTTCTCCTCCCCAGGGTGGAAAAATTAATTGGATTGTATCGTCAGTAAGCATTAAATTTAATTCTTCTGCTCGAGTTTTTGCTGGGGCTGACTTTGCTTTATATTGGGTCCAACATGTATTGCCAACAATAACTTCATATCCTTTTGCTTGTAAACGATAGATAGCCTGTTCAAGATAAAAATGCTGTTTAATATGTAGCCCTGCTGATGGTGCCGCAACCCCGACTTTTACAGGCGTTTTCAAACTTGGATATGTAATCAAAGACTCTCCTCTTTTCCTTAAAAATATATCCTACTATTAAGCATATGAAATTTTCCTTTAATTAAGATTACTTTAAAAAATAAAACCGATTTCTTTGCTAGAAATCGGTTTTATTTCAAAGATTTTAATTATTGTTCTTCTTTTTCTTCATCACGTAATTCTGTTTCAGTTTCTGTCCCGTTATCAGTTGTACCATTTTCATTTGTGCCTGCATCATTTGTGCCTTCTTCATTCATTGTTCCATTTGTATTGCCATTATTATTAGTTCCCATACCATCTTCTGTTTCAACAGCACCATTGTTGCCAGTGTCAGTACCGTTGTTTGTATCATTATCTAGTATATCTGTGTCCTCTTGGTTGCCTGTTTGTGTATCATCTACATTCTCATCAAGCACATCCCCATTTTCGTTGTCATTCGCGTTATCTGCACATGCTGCCAACGAACCTGCTAAAAGGAATGCAAAAGGTAATAACAATAATTTTTTCATCAAAAAACCTCCTAAACATTTTATGAATATAGTCTGTGTAGTTTATTGGAGGTTATACGATTTTTAATCAATATTTTTACCATAAGTAGCAACGGTTTGACGCACAATTTCAAACTGATGTCCGTTCCAAGATAGTAGATTTTCAACATAACCCAAACCATCTGCATGATATCTTCCAGCTATTTGTTGCATAATAAGCAAATAGTATTTGTTATTTCTAGATAAATCTATTGGATAAATGCCTCCTACAGGATCTACCCAGCCTTCTATTGGTTGTTTTAATGTGCCATCTGGGTTATAAATTTCATTTAAATATTCTGGACCTTTATAATGTAGATCCAATGTGTAAATTTTTCTAGGATTGTCACTTATAATATTTACCTTATACTGATTTGCATATTGAACTTGATATTGATGCTGCTCATTAAACTGAATAGAATCAAAAATTTTAGTCATTCTATCTTGTAAAGTTGAGTAAATATATGCATATACAACTCCACCGCTTCCCCCTGAATCAATCACAATTAGAATGTCATTGATGCCATTTCCCGTAAAATCGCCCAACCATAATGTTGGATAATAGCCCGAGTTCTCGGTGAGCGAATACGTTTCACTCTGATGTGTTCGACCATTTCTAATAACAAGGGTAATATTTGTTAAGTAAGGGCTATCAGGTTGTTTAACTGCTGTAAGGTAGACCCAATCAGGAAAGCCGTCACCAGTAACATCAGCAACCTTACTAGCAACAATAGAATGTGTCGGGGACGGTGAAACTATTCTTCTCCAGTAAAAGTCATTCATGATTATCCTCCTTTTAAAAAGTTCATCAGCCGAGAAAGATTCGTAATTCTTTCATAGTTAATGTTCATTTAGTAGGAAAGGTGCCTAAAAATAAAAAAATCCCCGATATTTCGGAGATAATAAAATTTATCGATTATTAATTCTCGCAGTAATAATCGCAATTATAATTGCAAAACCTAAGTATCCCATTATGGAATACACTTTTCCAACTAATGTAGTAAAACCAATAAAACTTGCCATGAATCCAATTGCACCAATTAGAATTACTGCTGGCTTATATGATGGATCTTTTGGAGAAATAAAACGGACAATAAAAGAGTAAAAAAGGCCAACCGCTGTATTATATATCATTCCTAATAGTGCAATAGCCATTAGAATACCTACAATTGGGTGTATTGTTTTTGCAATCTCAAGAACTGGCATATCTGTTCCAGAAACAACATCTATTTTCACAAACATGGCAACATTGATAAGCAAAATAAGTACACCAAGCATTACGCCGCCTACAATGCCGCCCATGCCCGCTGACCTTCTGCTGGCAGCTGCACTCCCAATAACTGTAAGCATTGCGACACTAGATGCAATATTATACGAGACATAAAGGATAGCACCCATAACCCAATTAGGTGCAGCTGTTCGCTGATGTTGAGCTAAAATATTTTGTTCAACAAATGACAAGTCCATCGTCAAGATAGAATAAATTGCTATAACAAGCATTATAGCCAATAAATATGGTGTTGCTACAGCAATAACATTAATTATACTTTTCACGTTTAGCATAAGTGTAAAAACCGTTATTACTACCATAAACAAACTACCTAAATAAGGATCGATTCCTAACATTTGTTGAAATGTGGAGGCTGCTCCGGCAAACATGGCCACCAATATACCGAATAAAAAGAATGTTATCAAAATGTCCAAGATTGAACCAAAAAAGCGACCCGCAATATGATAGACAACTTCTTTATGTGAAGTGGTTTGTAATTCATACCCTAGTTGGGCAATATTCGCTCCTAAAAAAGCAAATCCAAATGCTGCAACGATAGCCCCTACAATACCATACAAACCAAAACCTGTAAAAAATTGCATAATTTCTTGTCCTGAAGCAAAGCCACCACCAACAACTAAGCCAACAAATGCACCGCCAATTTGGAAACTCTTTTTCACCAATTCCCTCATTTCTAAAATTGGAACGTCTTAACATATTCTTTGCACACGATCACAGTGGTCTTCGGAGAAAACTTTGAACCATCCGATTACAATTTCGGGCTAGAAGTATTTACACCTTCCGTTAAAGTTTTGGTTGCAACGATATGCATTTGATTTATGATTATTCTTGTCCAACACGAAGTTGGCCATCCAAAAGGAAGGTATGCTTTTTCGTGGTTCCTCTAATTCAATAGGCATACTCAAATTTACTGAATGAAGATAATACAAGCTCTTTTTATATAAATATGATTTCTTTTTGTATAAATACATTCTAATGTACTTCAAAATTCGACTCTTATTTATATGTTTTACTCTTAACTGTATATTTGTTAATCGCTTCCTTATTCGGCTTATAACCAATACCTACCTTTTGTGGAACAGTTATATAGCCATCTTCTACTACTACTTCAGGTTCAATTATATCTTGCTCCCAGTAGTGGCTTGAACCAGCAGTATCTCCCGGCAATATGAAGTTTGATAATGTTGTTAGTGCGATATTATGAGCACGGCCAATACCCGATTCAAGCATGCCTCCGCACCAAACAGGAATACCCTTTTCTTGGCAGTAGTCATGAATTTTTTTGGCCTCTGAAATTCCGCCTACTCTCCCGATTTTAATATTTATGATTCCACAGCTGCCAAGCTCAATTGCTTTACGAGCATCTTCAAGTGAATGGATACTCTCATCTAAGCAAATTGGGGTTTTAATTTGTTTTTGTAAAACTGCATGATCAATAATGTCATCTGAAGCTAATGGTTGTTCAATCATTGTTAGATTAAATTTATCTAATTGTTTTAGTAGATCTACATCACTTAAAGAGTAAGCAGAATTTGCATCGGCCATAATCGACACATCAGGAAAGTTTTCGCGAAGTATTCGTATTACTTCAACATCCCAACCAGGCTTAATTTTTACCTTAATACGTTTATAGCCATCTTTTACTGCATTTCCTACAACCTCAATTTGTTTTTCAATCGAACTTTGAATTCCAATACTAATGCCTACCTCAATTTTTTCCTTGTTGCCGCCAATTGCAGATGCCAACGATTGATTTGTCTCTTGAGCGTAAATATCCCAAATAGCACCTTCTACTGTTGACTTCGCCATATTATTTTTTCGTACCCCTTTAAATAGCTCACTTACCTCATCGGGATGTTTAATTTCTTTATTCAAAATTATTGGTATTAAAAAATCCTCAAGCATATGCCAATTGGTTTTCATCGTCTCTTCATTGTACCAAGGAGCATCAAAAGCTACGGATTCTCCCCAACCAATTGTTCCTTGTTCATCTTTTGCTTCTAATAATAAAAATTCTTTTTCGACAAACGTACCAAAGCTTGTAGAGAACGGGTTTTTTAATTTCATTTTTAAATGACGAACTGTAATTTCTTCTATTTTCATTTTAGAATCCTCTCTTCTTTTTTAATGATAACTATTTTTAACAAGATAACTTTCCTACTTTTCATATATGTTCTTGTGACAATAGCTAAATCAGCAATTTAAGCACCTTTCATAATACTACCATTTTTAATATCTGTTAAAGTTGATGTACTGGTAAAAGTACTCCCCCAAAAACTTTTTCGAAAATGATAGTCCTCATTACTTCAACCACCAACTTTACCTTTTGTTAATTAAGGAATAATAAATAAGTTATTCCCTCTTCTAAAGGTGGATAGGCTAAAACTTTTATTTTACTATAAAAAACTTGATTCCAAATTTTAGAATGTTACAATTTAGAAAAGTTTAATGAGTACAAACGTTGGAAATTTAACTAGTTGTAAATAAAGGGGTTATAGTATGACGCGACAACGTATTGGGGTGCTGCTTGGGGGAGTGTTGTTATTAGTTATTGCGATGGGTATTAGTCGTTTTGCATTTACACCTATTCTACCGTTCATGCGAATTGATGAAGGACTTTCATTTGAAGAAGGTGGTTATTTAGCATCTAGCAATTATATTGGTTATTTCGTTGGTGCTCTAGGTGCAGGTTTTATATATCGAAATAAAAAGAACTTTTTACTTCTTAATGTATTTATAAATGTTGCCTCTATCTTAATGATGGGTTTAACCCATTCGTTTTGGTTATGGTTATTATTACGTTTTATTGCCGGTGCAACTGGTGGATATATTTTTGTTTTAACTTCTAGCATTATTATGGATTATTTAGCTTCACATTTACTCTCACGTTGGTCTGGCTACTTGTTTACCGGCATTGGGTTAGGCATAGCTATCTCAGGATTAATTGTCCCTATTATTGAACAAGTATTTGCATGGGAAGGAACTTGGATTTGGCTTGGCATTATATCTACTCTATTTTTCACAATGACTCTTTTCTTATGGCGACACATTACCATTCACGATGGAGAAAAATTGCAAAAAACAAGTGATACTAAAATATTTAAAGGATTTATGCCCTGGCTGATTGTTGCCTATGGACTAGAAGGGCTAGGATATATTATAACTGGAACTTTTTTAGTAGATATTATATACAATATTGAGAGTTTAAGAGCGTTTGCTAGTTTTAGCTGGGTCATTGCTGGAATTGCTGCAGCTCCAGCAGCACCAATATGGATGGCGATGATTTCAAAATTTTCTACTGTTAAAGTATTATCAACAGCTTACATATTACAAGTTATCGGGATCTTACTCCCAGTAATTTCTCAAACAGCTTGGAGTGTTCTTTTGTCCGCCTTTTTATTTGGCTTTACGTTTGTTGGAATTGTGTCACTTTCAACTGCTTATGCACGCGAATTATTTCCGAAACAAAGTGGTGCTGTTGTTTCTGCACTTACAACGGCCTATGCTCTTGGTCAAATTGCCGGGCCAATATTAGCAAGTAGCGTTGAAGCCTATTTTAATAGTTTTAAAGCACCCCTTACATTTGCAGGATCAATCGTAACATTTGCACTTGTAATTTTAGTTTTTGGAAAATTCTTCAGCAACCGTAAACAACCACCTAACCTTACCTAATTATAAAGTTAAAATTAAATTAAACTGCACTTTCACTTATTAGTTTTAATTCTACTAGTGGAGGGGCAGTTTATTTTTTATTTATATATTTGATTAGTTCTTTAGCAATTCATGGCATGTACAGTGAATTATAGTTTCACGAAAAGTATCTTTGTCAGTTATACGAGAAATCACATAAACACCTATTTTCTTCTTTCGGGACTCCTACCTATAACTTTCTTCTGCAGTTAAAATAACCTCACAAATTCCTAGTAAACATTCATATATTTTTTGTTGTTATGGCTATCTGTCCATTCATTTACTCTATTATTCGAATACTATGTACTGAAAGGAGGTGAAGGAATGAAATGCAATTGCCGCCATAACAATCACTATCCTAATCATTCTCATAAAAAGCATGAGATAGAAGAAAGAGAGGATGATCAACTGTCAGAACTAGACCAACTTATGAAACAATTGCTGGATTCTGTAAGTGAAGAAAACAATGCAGAACTACAATATATTGAAGAAGTTAAATCTCACTTTGATTCATTTGAACATCATAGGCATTGTAAAAAATGTACGCATTCTTCTCCTGGAAGGAAATTAAATCCACATCATAAAATGTGTAAATGTATAATTCCATATATCCTAGAATCTATTATTGAAGAAGTTAATGAGAAACGTAAGAAATGTCATTGCTGCGATCCTTGCAAATGTAAAAAGCACATTAAAGTTGCTGAGAAACCAAATAAACAAAATGCTCGAAAATTGTCTGTGTGGGTAGACAATGATTCCTGCATTACTGAGCGTCCCAACTCTAAGCCGCGCAAAAGTAAGCATCAATGCAAATGTACATTCTCTACTGCCGAGGAGATGGAATCCGAATTCTATCTAAAGCCTCATAAAAAAAGGAGAGATATGCCAGAAAGCATTTGGCTATCAGATCTTTTATCACTTCTTAATAAAAAAGGAATGTTAAATTTAGATGTATTATTCGCTACAATAGCTGCTGAAGGGAATATGGATTTCTCTGAGGAATCTTTTGATGAAGAGTTTCTCTATCATTTTTTTGAAAATGATTTTGATTGGAATTGTTACGACAAAAAGGAATTCTACTATGGACAATTGCCGCTAAAGAAAGTACGCAAAAAACGCCTTTCTTAATTCATAGGATTTAAATTACATCCACAACCTATTCACCGATAAACTTTTATGCCTATTTCCTTCTACAATAGGCATTCTTTTTTAGTATTTTAATAGAGCGTATTCATTGACTCCATAATGTCGATACATATAATAAAGTTTAGTTTGATTCAAGTAGTAAATTTTTAACACTTTTGTTTTCGTGAGGAGATCCAACTATGAATCCCGAAACCTCAAAAATTACCCTAGTAATTTTATTAAGTAATTTATTTATCTCTTTTATTGGCATTGGACTTGTTATTCCAGTAATGCCAACGATTATGAATGAAATGTCGCTAAATGGTTCTATTATGGGCTATATGGTGTCTGCTTTTGCCATCGCTCAGTTAGTATTCTCCCCGTTTGCAGGTAAATGGGCAGATAAATTTGGCCGTAAAATTATGATACTAATTGGTTTAGTTATTTTTAGCCTTTCTGAGCTGTTATTTGGTTTAGGAAATACAGTGGAAATATTATTTATATCTCGAGTACTTGGTGGTATAAGCGGCGCTTTTATAATGCCGGCTGTAACAGCATTTATTGCAGATATTACGACGGAAAGCTACCGTCCAAAAGCACTTGGCTATATGTCCGCAGCAATTAATACAGGATTTATTATTGGACCTGGGATTGGTGGTTTATTAACAGAATTTGGTGTGCGCGCTCCATTTTTTGCTGCAGCCATATTAGCAATGCTTGCTTTTATTCTATCGTTTATATTTTTGAAAGAACCTGACAGAAGAGAAAAAGAAACTGTAAACAATGTAAAAGAGAAAAAAGGCTTCCGGCAATTTCTTGTTCCTATATACTTTTTTGCATTCATTTCACTTTTTGTTAGTTCCTTTAGTTTAGCCTCGTTTGAATCATTATTTAGTTTATTTGTAGACCATAAATTTAGTTTTACACCTACCGATATTGCTATTTTAGTAACAGGTGGAGGACTTGTCGGAGCTGTAGCACAAGTTTTATTATTTGACCCATTGATAAAAAAGGTTGGAGAAATCGGACTTGTACGCTATTGCTTAATAGTATCCGCACTTTTAGTATATGCAATGACCGTCGTTAATTCATATTGGTCCGTTATGATTACATCATGCATTGTATTTATTGGGTTTGATTTAATTCGTCCTGCAATTACTTCTTATTTATCAAATATTGCAGCCAATGAGCAAGGATTTATGGGCGGCATGAACTCTATGTTTACGAGCCTCGGTAATATTATTGGACCGATTATCGGCGGCGTTTTATTTGATATAAACTTTAACTTCCCATATTATTTTGCAACTCTAGTACTAATCATCGGAATCATAATTTCGATGTTTTGGAAAAAGCCTAAAACTCTCTATAATTAAAAAACGGCTCCTAAATCGGTAATATAATACCGATTAGGAGCCGTTTTCCCTATTTATCCTTTTTACGTACAGCTATTGTACTAATTTACTTAGTTTTCTTCTGCTATTTTTGAGTAACGCTTTGTATATAACAGTTTGAAATATCCAAATGTAATCACTAAGAAAGCAATCATGAATCCAATCAATACACCGTAGTTTTGCATTAAGAATGATGTATCGCCAGTAGAAATACTTGATTTAAACGCTTGAACAGTATATGTCATCGGCAATAGCTTATTAAATACTTGTAATGGTGACGGGATTAACTCTAACGGGAATGTACCAGCACTTGTTGTAAGTTGTAAAATTAATACAACAATTGCTATAAAGCGACCTGGATCGCCTAAAATCGATACAAGCATTTGAATTAAAGCAAGGAATACGTAGCTTGTAATTAATGCAGTTAGTACGAAATATCCAAAGTTTTGCACCTCAAGACCTAAGCCCCATTTTACAATTACTACAGTCAATAATGTTTGAATCAATCCAACAAATGCTAATACAGTCACTTTACTTGTAAACCAAGCAGCTCCACTTTTTGGTCGGATAGCCGGCTCTACAAGGGGGAACACAATTGAGATTAATAAAGCCCCTACGAATAACCCAAGGGAAATGAAATATGGTGCAAAACCTGTACCATAGTTAGGCACATGGTTGACTGATTCTTTGTCTACCTCAACTGGACTGCCTATCATATCATAAGTGTCTTCATTTGCATGAACTTCGTTTACCTTCTCACTTGCATCGTCTAACTTGCTGGATAAAGTTGCTGTACCATCTGCAACCTCGGTTGAACCATCGGCTAGTGTTGCAGAGCCTTGAGCCAACTCACCAGATTTTGAAGCAAGCGTTGTTGTACCTTCATTTAACGTTTTTGAGCCACTCGCCAATTCATTTAAGCCTGAAACTAATGATTTGGAACCTGCAACAGCAGTTTCTGCACCAGCATTTAATTCACCTAATTTTTCAGCTAGTGTTGCATTACCTTCCTGCAAACCGTGTACACCTTCTAGTAAGGCACTGCTTTTTGCTGTTAACTCATTTGCACCTGCCAACACTTCCGCTTGGCCTTCAGCAATTTGCGTTGCACCGGATTTCACTTGGTTTGCACCAGCCTGCAGCTTTTCTGTACCATCTGATAAAGATACTAAACCATTATGCACGCTTGAACTGCCTGCTTGCAGCTCTGCCAATGTTTGCTTTATGGCTGTTGATTGCTCTTCAGGAAGAGACGCCAACACTTCTTGTAATTGCTGTGATAAAGCAGAGATGCCTGTTTCTACCTTTGCAGAACCATCAGTTAACTCGCCAGCTGCTCCATTTAATGTACCTGCACTATCTGCAAGCGAAGCTGCACCAGTACTGATTTGTTGTTGTTTATCGTTCAGCGTAGCTAAGCCTGATTCAACCTTAGCAACCCCCTGTGTATATTGGGATAAGCCTTGCTCAAGGCTCTCAGCTCCATTTGCTGCCTGTTGTGCACCTTGCTGCAATTGTACAGTACCATCCTGCAGCTTCACTAAACCAGTTGATAAATTATTCGCACCCTTTGCAGCTTCACTGGCACCCTGTGTGATTTTATCTGTGCCATCTGACAATTCAATCGTACTTGATGCTAATTGTTCTAGATACCCTTTTAAATCTTTTGCCCCATTAGCTACTTTTTGAGCACCCTCATCCAGTTTCAAGGAGCCGTCAGCAGCCTCTGAAAAGCCATCGCCAAGCGTTGTAATGGAATCAAATAATTTTTCCGCAAACGTTGACGTAATTTGTGCATTCACTTCCGCCTGCACACGATTCATTGCTGTTTCACCAATTTGTGCACCGAGGAAGTTTAATCCTTCATTCGGAATATAATTCATGACTAATTTAGATGGTTTATCATCTAATATTGTTGTTGCATGCTCAGAGAAATTTGTTGGAATTTCTAAGATCATATAATAGTCTCGATTGTTTAAGCCCTTTTCAGCTTGTTCCTTTGAGACTTCAATAAAATTAAATTGCTCGCTATCGACAAGCTTATCAACCAAGGTGTTTCCTAAATCTAATTTTTCCCCGTCCATTTCAGCGCCTTTATCCTCATTGACAATAGCTACCGGTAAGTTAGGAAGGCCTGCATATGGATCCCAAAATGCCCATAAAAACATGCCAGCATACATGACTGGGATAAATAAGACAGCGATGATTGGGATAAGCATTTTCCTTGTTTTTAAAATTTTCAGCCATTCCGCTTTAATCATGTTTTTTCTCACTCCTATACACTATGACCAAAAACGTCATTCGGTCAATTATAGTTAAAAAAATATCACACGTTCCACAGACTACAATGAATCACGAATCGGCATCCTCTATAGTGTAGGTGATGCCTTTTCATGTTAAAACTAGTCCCCGGAAAATGGTTTCCTTGAAAAGATTTAAAATCTTTTCTTCTGGTATGCTGTCACCGTGCAAATCATGCCAATCAACAACAAATGCCAGATACGCCTTGAACAACAAGTAGCTTACTAACTGGGTATCACAATCTTTAATTTCCCCTTTATCGATGCGCCGCTGAATTAACTTTGCCACATACGATAAAATTTCACTTTCGATACGAATAAGCACTTGTTTAACCGCCGGCGTCCGTAATTCCTTTTCCTCCTCTATCAACTTCGCAAATAAAAGATGTTTTTCACGGAACTGCAGCATTTTCATTAAAGCATTGTGCGCATTGTCCATAAAGCTAGCTGATGCATCTAAAACAGCATCCGCTTCGGCTTGCATTTCCCGTATAAGAGACATGACTATTTCTTGAAATAGAATTTCTTTATTCGCAAAGAATGTATAAATGGTTCCTTTACCGACATTCGCAATTTTCGCTACTTGTTCCATTGTTGTCGCCTTATAGCCAAACAATGTAAAAGATTTTGTAGCTGCTTCAAGAATTTCCTGCCTACGATCCATTCCCAACATCCTTTCTAGTTAAGTTATGTACAGCATACCGCACAAAAAATGACCGCAAAACCATTTTGGTCATCCGGTCATTATAATATTCCTATCTCAGCAATAATGCAAGTATTTATTTTGGTTTTTTCAAATTAAATTTTATAGTAATCAGAATAAGCTTTGTGGTACATAGCAATCAAGGGCAATGTTCATTACCGTGAATACAGTACTGATTTGTAAAGGAAAATATGCTCCTTTTAGATAGCGGAAAGAAGATTCGATTTATTTTAATTATTTAAATTTTTTCCTTTGGCTTTCTTTCAAAAAATAAAACGAGTAAAGCAAAACTAAATCCTAGTAATAAAAATGGCAAGCCGATTACTAATGCACCATTTTTATCAAAAAGACTTCCACCTAAAACTAGTACTAAAAGATAGGCTTGTAAAAAGGCTACTAAAACACAGCTAGCTATAAATACTCCACCTCGAAGTGAATTAAAAATCCTCTCAATGACATATTTTATTCCGAAATAAAAAGGCAAAATAATAAATACATAAGGAGGTATAATGTAAAAAATAACAGCAAACAAAATATCATTCGGTATAGTTCTTTGATAAAGGAATATCCAAGATATAACCCCCAGTAACAAACTCACAATAAAAGGAATTGAGCTAACCAAAATTAGATAGAAAGGTTTCATTATACCACCTACTATATATTTTTTAATTAAAAATAAATTAATAACGAGACCATCAAGGGATAATCCAAATTAAATTCATATCTGACTGATAAGTAGTATAGTTGAAAGTTTTAGTTCCAGAACTTGAACCATCTGGATCTAACATTATCACATTTGAACCAGAATACCCAGTTCCTAAAACATAGTGCCAGGAATAAGCTGATGACCCAAAGATAGCCTCCCATATATTTGTAAATCTAATTGCCACTGGATGGCCTGAATTAATTAAATTTTTATACGTACTATATTTATTTGTAGCAGAGGTACGAGCCACATCAAATAAGTTTGAAGTTAAATTTAAGTTTAAATGTTTTCTAAGCCCATCTTCAAAATTAGCTAATGAAGTACCAACAGTACCTGTTTTCATGTAACCTGAACTCGCTAGGTGATTTATAAATTTAGCATCTCCACCATAATATCCGCTATTATTAATAGACTCATACCCTATTGAATAATAATAGTTTGACATCATTACCCCAACTGCTGGTCCACATGATTTCCCTGGTTGTAATACACCTGAAGATCTCTGGTATACTCTTCTAACTTGTAAAGGATTTGAGGCTAGTGGCGTTATAACTGAAGGATTACTATTTTGAATTGCTGATTCAGAGTCTGTAATATTATTTTCCAAATTTCTTTCACTAACTGTTTTTAACTCCAAGTTTTCAATTAATTCAATTTCCTCTCTAATCGAGTCGGTAGAGTCTTCGTCCGAAAGATTATTCAATGTCATTTCATCCTTCAACTTATCAATTAGTTCCGTTTTATTTTTTTCAAATGTTTCGTTTAATTCAATAGTATTCTTTGCTGTGACAATTGACACAGGGTTTATAAAATAAATCTTCTCTCCTGAATTTTGCTCAACATCTTCATTTATAAAAGAACCTGTTCCAAATGAAAATATAGTTTCTACATTTTCAGAAGCTGAGACTACAATATACCCTATATTTTGCCCTTTCTCATTGATTATAAAGTGATAACCTAATAGACTATCATCAACATCGTAAATTAAGTTTACAAAAACCAACTCTCCATATTTCCATGTTTCGGTGTATATACTATTTGCTTTAAATTTTTCAGCTATTATTTTTGCATTATCTAATTCAATGATATTTGCTTTAGCACTAATATTATTAAATGAGTTGATACTAAATAATATAATTACTAAGAAGCTAACAATAAATTTTTTTATTTCCATTTCCTCGACCCCTTTGATTTTACCATATTATTACATTGAGTAAACAAAATGTAAATAACTTGAAATTAAAAAGCTTCCTTTGACCTGTAAAAACGACAAATGACATTGAATCTAAGCTAAATTTTAGAACACATTTTTAATTTTTTTGTTAGATAAAAACGTTTTATGAAGTATTTTTCATACTATGAATAGCTACCGAATGTAACATCATTAGAAGGTTTTTACACTCTCTATATCGAATAAAAAGATTTGGATGAAATATGACAGCGATTACAAAAGAGATAATTTGATTGCAGTAAGAAAATATACTGTAATGATGATTACTAACAGTCTTTCATTGCGTGTAATTTCACCATGTATATGCTTCTTTTCGATCACCATCATAAAGGGGGAACTTCATTTGACTATGAAATCAACAAGTTTAATTAAACAAACTGAAAACTTTGGTGCAAACAATTATCATCCACTACCAATTGTAATTTCAGAAGCTGAAGGGATATGGGTAAAAGACCCTGAAGGCAATAAATATATGGATATGCTTTCCGCTTATTCTGCATTAAATCAAGGCCATCGCCACCCGAAAATTATTCAGGCATTAATCGACCAAGCGAATCGCGTAACACTTACTTCGCGTGCGTTTCACAATGACAAGCTCGGACCTTGGTATGAAAAAGTTTGTGGAATAACAGGGAAAAACATGGTATTACCAATGAATACAGGTGCAGAAGCTGTAGAATCTGCAATTAAAGTTGCTCGTCGCTGGGCATATGAAGTAAAAGGTGTGGAAGACAATAAAACAGAAATAATTGGCTGCAACGGGAACTTCCACGGCCGTACAATAGGTGCTGTTTCGCTATCTTCTGAACAAGAGTATAAACGTGGATTCGGACCGATGTTGCCTGGATTTAAAATAATTCCTTATGGTGATGCTGATGCCCTTAAAGAGGCAATCACACCAAACACTGCTGCATTTATTGTTGAGCCAATTCAAGGCGAAGCTGGTATCATCATACCTCCAAAAGGCTTCTTAAAAGCAGCTGAACAGATATGCAAAGAAAACAATGTATTATTTATTGCAGATGAAATCCAAACAGGATTAGCTCGTACAGGAAGAATGTTTGCTCACCAATGGGATGATGTAACCCCGGATGTAATTATCCTCGGAAAAGCACTTGGTGGCGGCGTAATGCCAATTTCTGCTGTTGTTGCAAATAGTGACATTCTTGGCGTATTAAATCCCGGTTCACATGGATCTACTTTCGGTGGAAACCCGCTTGCCTGCGCCGTTTCACTTGCATCTCTTGAAGTGATTGAAGAGGAAAAACTACTAGATCGCTCACTAGAACTTGGCAAATACTTCGTTGAACAACTACGAGCAATTAAACACCCGGCTATAAAAGAAGTTCGAGGAAAAGGCCTATTTATCGGAGTTGAACTAACAGAACCAGCTCGTCCTTACTGTGAAAAATTAATGGGATTAGGATTATTATGTAAAGAAACACATGATTACGTAATCCGTTTTGCCCCTCCATTAATTATTACGAAGGAAGAAATCGATTGGGCAATAGATCTTGTGCGCAAGCAATTCTCATAATAGTGTGCCATTTAAAGCGGTTATTCGAAATATTATCGAATAGCCTTTTTTTTCGTTAAAATAATGGTGAAGATATTAATTTTTAAGGAGTTAATTATGAAAACAATCTACGTTTCTGGCTATCGTCCACATGAACTTGGAATATTTAATGATAAGCACCCTGGTATCCCTATTATTAAAAAGGCAATAGAAAATGAATTAAGAGTATTATTGGACAATGGCTTAGAATGGGTTGTTATTAGCGGCCAACCTGGTGTAGAAACATGGACAGCAGAAGTCATAATAGAATTGAAAAATGAATATCCTAATCTAAAATATTCTGTTATTACCCCATTTTTAGAACAAGAAAAAAATTGGAATGAACAAAAACAACAGAAGTTTCATTTCATAATAGGTAAAGCAGATTTTGTTACAAGTGTAACAAAACGCCCCTATGAGGCACCCTGGCAATTTATCGAAAAAGATAAGTTTATTATTTCCAATACTGATGGCCTACTTCTTGTATACGATGAAGAAAACGAAGCATCACCGAAATACGTTAAGAGCCTAGCACAAAAGTATGCAGACCTTCATAACTATAAAATAATAGAGATTAATGCATACGGCCTTCAAGTCATCGCAGAGGAAATGCAGAGGGAGGAATGGTGAACCATAGTTTCATAAAACGTTCACCCTTTATTTATTAAATATTCTGACACCTCAAACCTTTTTTTTGTTATACTTATTAGAAATATTTTGTACAAGAAAAGGAGCTGAATCTATGGAAGATTTCAAAATGGTCATTGAACCTAAACCTATTAATATATCTCATGATACTTATAGAAGAGAATGCTGTTACACAAGAGGATTTCATATTCCACACGAAGACTTTGTTGAAATATTAGAGAGCATGTCCCATGACACAAGAATCTATTTTGATTTTCATAATCCTGGGAAAGCCATTGCACCTGGAACCTACTTAAATGGACATTCCGGCCTTGCAAGATCCATTGTAAACTACTATCAAAACAAGAAGGACATTGAAGTCAATGGAATTAATAACGGGAAAGATTTTTATGTTAAAATTATTTAATTTCGAGGTGATAATCAAAGTGAATACCAATTAAAAACACCGCCTGTTCGTAAAGCTAAGTAAGCTTTTCAAACAAGCGGTGTTTAAATTTATAAATTATTTCTTTTGAATTGTAATTGTCCATGCAGCTTCATCAGTCTGCTCAAAATTCGTTACTGTGTGCCCTGCTTCTGCTGCCCAGCGAGGAATAGATTCAGTACCTTGAGTACAATCAAAATCCACAACTAATTCATCACCTGAATTAAGTTCTTCAATAGCTTGTTGCGCCTCAATTAACGGAAATGGACAAACCATTCCTAATACTTCTAATCTTTTTTGCATAAGAATCTCCTCCTAAAATTAAACTGCAGCTACTTGCTCTTTTAATTTTGCAGCTTTGGCTTTTTGACGTGGACGAACATAAACAAAATAAGATGCTGTCCAAGTGCCTAAAATCATAAAGATTAGACCAATCCAACCTTGCCAAGTCATTGCGGCTGTCATAACCAAACCATTCCCTATTGAACAACCACCAGCAAGACTAGCGCCAATTCCCATTAAATTACCGCCAACAAAACTGTTTATTCCTGTTTTAACATCAGGCATTCTAAAACGAAATTCTTTGCTTCCTTTTGCTGCAATAAATGAGCCCGCGAAAATACCTAATACTAAAAATACACCCCAGTTAATAAACGTGCTATCGCCAGTTGTTAAATATTGAAGAATATTTGCTGATGGTGTAGTAATTCCAAGACCAAATACACGGCCTGTTGCCGCACTTAATGGCCATGCAATTAATGCAATAACCCCAATTAAAGCCGCCGTAACAAACGGATTCCAACGTTTTTCAAATAAAATATGAGCTAAACCTGTACGTTTTGCTTTCAACGCTGGAATTGCAACTTTAGGCTTTGTTAATTGTTTAAATAAGATAAACGCAACAATTGCTACAAATGGAATGATAATAAACCAATGATTTATTCCAAAAGTATCTGCAATTGAGTTTGTTGGTAAGACTGAACTTCCTTGAATTTGCTGATTAATTGGTGCTAGTACGCCTGATTTCATAATAGTACTCATCAACATATAACCTGCTAATGCAATCCAGCTGCCGATAAGCCCTTCACCTGCACGATACCAAGTACCAGTTGCACAGCCCCCAGCTAAAATAATTCCGATACCAAAAATAAACGACCCGACAATTACAGCAACAATTGGCAATGTTCCTGCAGAGTATTCAAATACTCCCATATCTATTAGTAAAAAGACTCCAACACTTTGTACAGCAATAGCTACTAACAATGCATAAAACATGCGATTGTTTTTAGCTAAATACATATCGCGGAATCCACCTGTTAAACAAAAACGGCCTCTTTGCATTACGAAGCCAAGCAATGCGCCGCAAATTAATCCTGTTATTATCATATAAGCCATAAAATCAGCTCCTTTAATTCTTAGTAAAACAATATGAATATAATACATTGTATGCGACTCAAATTTCAATAGTACATAATTCCTATTAATTTTCTAGAAATTATTATAATTACTAGTTTCATTCTGATATATTTCCTTCTATTCCCTTTTTATAATTTTTTGGAAAATATTAATTGACAACCCTAGTGATAATGATTATCATTATCGTATATTGTTGCTTCTTATTTTCGAGATACCCCCCTCAGAATTCTCGAATAATTTTTATGAAAAATGGCAAATCTATCTTGGGTTTGCCTTTTTCTATTATTACTTCTATTACTGGGTATAACTTACATATAACTATACAAAGGGAGTTGGTAGAATGGATTATCGTATTGAAAAAGACACAATTGGTGAGATTCAAGTGCCTGCTGATAAAATTTGGGGAGCTCAAACACAAAGAAGTAAAGAAAATTTCCAAATCGGTGAAGAAAAAATGCCGATTGAAATTATTCGCGCATTTGCAACATTAAAAAAAGCAGCTGCTATTGCAAATAAAAAACTAGGCAAATTATCGCCAGCTAAAGCAGATGCAATTGTAACGACTGCCGATGAAATTTTAGCAGGCAAATGGGATGACCATTTCCCTCTTGTTGTATGGCAAACAGGTAGTGGGACACAGTCTAATATGAATGTGAATGAGGTTATTGCCTACCGTGCTAATCAATTGTTAGAAGAGCAAGGCATTACTGAACATGTACATCCAAATGATGACGTTAATAAATCACAAAGTTCAAATGATACTTTCCCTACTGCATTGCATATCGCAGCTGTACAAATTGTTGAAAACTACTTAATGCCGCGGCTTCAACTGTTAAAGGAAACGTTAAAAGAAAAGTCAGAAGCATTTAATGATATTATTAAAATCGGCCGAACACATTTACAAGATGCAACTCCTTTAACTTTAGGCCAAGAAATTAGCGGCTGGCACCACATGCTCGTAAAATCAGAAAAGATGATTAAAGTAAACACTGAATTTCTAAAGGATCTTGCTATTGGTGGTACTGCTGTTGGTACAGGCATTAATGCACACCCACGCTTCGGTGACATGGTAGCAGAAGAAATTAGTACATTAACAGGAAAGTCTTTCGCCTCTTCCGAAAATAAATTCCATGCTTTAACAAGTCATGATGAAATCGTCTCTGCTCACGGTGCACTAAAAGCACTTGCTGTTGATTTAATGAAGATAGCAAATGATGTTCGATGGTTAGCAAGTGGTCCTCGTAGTGGAATTGGTGAAATTACAATTCCGGAAAATGAACCAGGAAGCTCCATCATGCCAGGTAAAGTAAACCCTACACAAAGTGAAGCAATGACAATGGTTGTTACACAAGTAGTTGGAAATGACGCAACAATTGCATTCGCGGCTTCACAAGGTAATTTCGAATTAAATGTATTCAAGCCTGTTATTATCTACAACTTCCTGCAATCTGCACGCCTTCTTGCAGATGCAATGAAATCTTTCAATGATAACTGTGCAGTTGGTATCGAGCCGAATATGGAAGTGCTTGAGAAAAACCTTGAAAATTCTTTAATGCTAGTAACTGCATTAAACCCATATATCGGGTATGAAAATGCTGCAAAAATCGCGAAAAAAGCTCATAAAGAAGGATCAACATTAAAAGAGGCTGCTATTTCATTAGGTCTTCTAACGGAAGAACAATTTGATGAATACATTGATCCAAAGAAAATGATTTATCCAAACGCAGAATAATCTCTTTACCCTAAACCGTCCGTATTACGGGCGGTTTTTTATTCTATAGAAACAGGCCATTGAATAAAATATAATCAATAATAAGAAAGAAACATGGGAAGGTATTAATCAAATGCAATATAAAAAAATAAAACCTAAAAAATTATATGAGCAAGTTGCAGACATCATTGAACAACAAATTTTAAACAAGGAAATACTCCCTGGGGAAAAGCTTGACTCAGTGGAGCAACTGGCAAAACATTTCGAGGTTGGCCGCTCTGCTATTAGAGAAGCGCTCACATCATTGCAAGCGAAAGGGATTGTTGAGATTCGACATGGAGAAGGTACATTTGTACGTAAATTGGGGGCTGAAGATATTCAACTACTTATACCTAGTTCACTTATTTTTGATAAGGAACAAATTAAAAACATTTTTGAAATTCGAAAAATACTTGAGCTTGGTTTAATTGAAAATGCCGCAAAGTTCCGGACTGAAGAACACCTTGAAGTATTACGCAACACTTTACAAATTATGGAGAAATCAGTCTTTGATGCAAACACCAGTGGAGAAGCTGATATTTTATTTCACCATACAATATCAGAAGCGGCAAATAATCCTTTGCTAGTTACGATGCTGCAAAATGTTTCAAGTACGATAGCACAACAAATTATTCAAACTCGAGAACTACTATCCTATTCGGAACGAGGAGCATTGCTGCAGCTTCATCAAGAACATGTTGATATATTTAAAGCGCTTCAAGAACAAGATTCACAGCAAGCTAGCAATGTAATGAAAAAACATTTACTGCATGTGGAAAGTCTTTTGTTTAATCACTTAGAAAACAAATAATCCCTTAAAATAGATAAATTTATTCTATTTTAAACTTTTATTCTATAGTCATCATATGAGCTGTTGACTATAAATAACATAAATTGTAAAGTGTTCTTAATAGGGGGGATTTTATGAAAGTTTCATTATTTGCAACCTGCTTAGTCGATATGTTTCAAAGCAACATTGGCAAAAGCACCGTTGAACTTTTAGAGAGATTAAATTGCGAAGTAGAATTTCCAAAGGAACAAACTTGCTGTGGGCAGCCTGCCTATAATAGCGGGTATGTAAAAGTATCAAAAGAAGCAATGAAAAATACGATTCGAGCATTTGAAAAGTCTGAATACATTGTCTGCCCTTCCGGCTCGTGTGCCAATATGATTAAGGATTATGAGCACATCTTTCAAGGAGACTCTGAATGGCAGGGTCGTGCAAAAGAGATTGCTAGTAAAACTTTTGAGTTAACTCAATTTATTGTGGACGTTCTTAAAGTAGAAGATGTAGGAGCAAAGCTTAATGGAAGAGCAACATATCATCCATCTTGTCATATGACAAGGTTGTTGCAAGTAAAAAATGCTCCATTAACACTCCTTAAGCATGTTAAAGGACTAGAATTAATTGAATTGCCTCTAAAAGAAAATTGCTGTGGATTTGGTGGGACTTTTTCCGTCAAAATGGGGAAAATCTCCGAAAAGATGGTAGATGAAAAAGTATCGTCGGTGCAAGAAACAGATGTACATTATTTAATCGGTTCTGATGCTGGGTGTTTAATGAATATCGGTGGTCGAATTGACCGGAAAGATTTAAATATACAAACCTTGCATATTGCAGAAGTTTTAAATTGTCATTAGTTCATTAATCTTTTAGGGGGCCTTTTCTATGGCAATGAAAATATCGAATGATAAATTTACTGATAGATTAGAAACAAATTTAAAAAATGACTTTATGAGAAATGCTGTTGCTTCTGCTCAAGAGAGGTTGCAATCCAGACGAAGCCTGGCAGCGGAAAGTTTAGGAAATTGGGAAGAATGGCGAAATCATGGTGAAGAAATTCGTCAACATGTTTTACAAAATCTTGACTACTACTTGTATGAGTTAAGCGAAAATGTGTCAAAACGTGGTGGGCACGTATTTTTTGCTCAAACTGCTGAAGAAGCTTCAAATTATATCGTTTCCATCGCAAAACAAAAAGAAGCAAAGAAAATCGTAAAATCAAAATCGATGGTCACGGAAGAAATAAATTTAAATCAACATTTAGATGAAATCGGCTGTTCCGTTGTTGAAACAGATTTAGGCGAATACATTTTGCAGCTTGACGACCACGATCCACCGTCACATATTGTAGCACCTGCTCTTCACAAAAATAAGGATCAAATTCGAGAAGTTTTTGCCGACAAAATCGAATACACAAATACTTCGAAACCTGAAGAGCTAGCATTGCATGCTCGTAAAGTATTAAGGGAAGAATTTTTATCTGCAGATATCGGCATTACTGGCTGTAATTTTGCTGTTGCAGAGACAGGTTCCATCTGTTTAGTAACAAATGAAGGCAACGCTGATCTAGTATCCGCATTGCCAAAAACACAAATTACGGTAATGGGAATGGAACGTTTAGTGCCAACGTTTGAAGAAATGGAAGTACTTGTCAGCATGTTAACTAGAAGTGCTGTCGGTCAAAAGCTAACTAGCTATATTACAGTTTTAACAGGAGCAAAACAACCTTTTGAAGTAGATGGACCGGAAGAATTTCATCTCGTCATAGTCGATAACGGACGTTCTTCTATTTTAGGCGGAGAATTCCAATCAATTTTACAATGCATCCGTTGTGCAGCATGTGTTAATGCTTGTCCAGTTTATCGTCATATTGGAGGCCACGCATACGGCTCCATTTATTCTGGCCCGATTGGAGCAGTTCTCTCCCCTCTTCTTGGCGGCTATGATGATTATAAAGAATTGCCTTATGCATCTACTTTATGTGGTGCATGCACAGAGGTGTGCCCGGTGAAAATTCCGCTTCATCAATTGCTTCATAAACATAGGGAAGTTATCGTTGAAAAAGAGGGGCGCGCACCACTAAGTGAAACTGCCTTAATGCAGGCATTTGGTTTTGGAACTGGCTCAAGCACTGTCTATAAATTAGGATCGAAAGTGGCCTCTACTGTTATGAAGCCTTTTGTTAATGAAGAGAAAATAAAAAAAGGACCTGGACCGTTAAAAAACTGGACCGAAATACGCGACTTCCCTTCTCCTGAAAAGGAACGGTTCCGTGATTGGTTCGAAAAACGGAACAAAGGAGGTAATCCATCATGACGATTCAAAACCGAGATTCTTTTTTACAAACGATATCCGAAAAATTAGGACGTACTGCACCTCTTACCAAAAAACCTGAAATCCGTTGGAATCATCTGCCTCAGCATGAAGTGTTAAAAAACACATCAAAGGATGAATTGGTTCAAATATTAATAGAGCAATGTCAAAACATCCATACTTCCGTTCACCTTTGTGATAGTGCATCTTTAGCTGAAACCTTAAAAATAATTTTTGATCAATATGGCAACGGCTCGATTATATACACTGACGACAATCGTTTTAGTGAGCTGCGAATTGATTCTTTCTTGCAATCCCAGCCCGAAAGCTTCAAGTGGCAACCAGAATTATTGGAGCAAAACATAACAATTGCAGATCAAGCGAATATTGGTATAGTCATTAGCGATGTTACACTTGCTGAGTCAGGTACGATTATGTTGCAAACAAACGAAAAGAAAGGTCGTGTAATTTCTTTCTTACCAACAAACTCGATTGCCATCGTGCCAAAAAGTTCAATTGTTCCACGCTTTACTCAGGCTGCTCAGTTTTTAAGAAGCATTGACGGACCAGTATCTTCATGCATTAACTTCATTACAGGTCCGAGCAACTCGGCAGATATTGAAATGAACCTAGTTGTTGGTGTTCATGGCCCTGTTCAAATGACATATGTGATTGTTGAAGATTACTAGATCAAAGCCTATTAAGTAGAAATAGAACAGGGCAATGTTAAAAAACGTCATTTTTCTTGATAAAAAATGACGTTTTTTACATGAAGAAAATTAATCCATTCCGTTACGCTTCCACCCTTCACTCCAATCAATTTTCATAAGTTATCCGATTCTAATGAATTCTTTCAAATAATCTACTTATTGTTCTTCACCAACATCATCCAATAAACCATGAATCTAAATTCCCCGTTAGAAAGTGAAAAGATAGTTATGTTTTTCCTAGTAGTTTAACCCTTACGCTCTTTTAACAAGGTTTTCCTCTAATGCATCACCTTTTTTTGATACAGGAGCATTTTTGCCTAAAATAACTGAAATAACAACAATCAATGCTATAACAATAGTGAAAAATGTGATAGATTCACCTAGAAATACTGTCGCAAATAAAATCATTAAAAATGGCTGTAAGTACTGAATTTGACTTACTCTTGCTATTCCACCCATAGCCATTCCGCTATACCAAGCAACATATGCTAAAAATTGACTAACTACTGCAAGATAAATAAAGCTAATCCAAGCTTGAAAAGGTGCGTTGATCATTTCTGTTGTCAGATTAAGCCCAACCGGAATAATGAAAAATGGAGCACCGATCATAATGGCCCAAGCAATCACCTGCCAGCTTCCCAGCTCTTTTGCTAATCTTCCACCTTCCGCGTAACTAAGTCCTAGTATAATAACTGCTGCAAGTAAAGCTAAATCCGCAAATTGCAATTGTCCAAATCCAAGATGAAGTGCATACATAATAACAGCTAGGGAACCGATGACACTTGAAATCCAGAATTTAATAGACGGCACTTCACCTGCTCTAAACATAGCAAATCCAGCTGTTGCTAATGGCAACAAGGCTAATTCAACCGCTCCATGGGAAACAGGCAAAGATTCCATTGCCCAAGAAGTGAGGAGAGGAAATCCTAAAACTGCTCCTAAAGCAACAATCGCTAGGCTTTTGAATTGGCGAAGAGAAGGAAGTTTTTCTTTTCGAACAATCAATACCAAAGCTACTAAAATGGCGGCTACGACTGTTCTACCTAAACCAACGACAGTGGTCCCAAAATACTCTACTGCAATACTCGTAGAAGGGAGCGTTAAGCTAAAGCAAATAACACCTAGCAATCCCAAGAGTAATCCAAATTTTTCTCTCTGCATCCTTACCCTACCCCCATATTAATCTTTATCATATCTGTACCATTTCCTTCCTTTACGAAAAACAGTTTTGATATAATTAACATAATAACGGGGTACAAACAATAAAAACATTCTATTTTCACACATCTGTACTGGTACACATAGGAGGGGCGATAAATGAGCTCAAAATATTTGAAAATAATGGGGGAAATTAAGCTTAGGCTTGCAAATGGATCACTTATTGCAGGGAGTAAACTCCCTTCTGTTCGTCAGCTATCTGAGCATTTTTCATGCAGCAAAAATACAGTTATAAAAGCATATACCGAACTAGAAAAAGAGCATTTAATTTATTCTATTTCTAAAAGCGGCTACTACGTTGTGAATGAATATCAAAATGCATCGAATGAAAATGAGGTCATTGATTTCTTATCTGCCGGTCCGGATAAAAATGTTATGCCTTATCTTGAATTTCAACATTGTATAAATCAAGCAATTGAACAATATAAAGAAGAGCTTTTTACATACTCTGATCAACAAGGTTCTTATTCATTACGTGTACAGTTAGTGAAATATTTGCAGGATTTACAGGTGTTCACTAACCCTGAAAGATTAATCGTTGTATCCGGCTCGCAGCAAGCTCTTAATTTATTAGTTTCCATGCCATTTCCAAACGGAAAAAGAAATATTTTGATAGAACAGCCTACTTATTTTGGATTTATTGAATCCATCTCCCTTCACCAAGCCAATACCTTTGGAATTGAGTTATCGATGAATGGAATCGATCTTGATCGTCTGGAATACATTTTTCGAAATAATGATATAAAGTTTTTCTATATTATCCCGAGATTTCACAATCCACTTGGACATTGTTACACGAATAGTGAAAAGAAAAAAATCGTGGAACTAGCAGAAAAATACGATGTTTATATTGTGGAAGATGATTTTTTAGGTGACCTTGATCCAGATACAAAATCGGACCCCTTTTTTGCTTTTAACCCTTCTGGGAGAGTGATTTACATTAAAAGCTTTTCGAAAATTTTCCTCCCGGGATTAAGGATTGCTACTGTCGTTCTCCCGCCATTAATGATTAACAATTTTTTACGATATAAATTCAGTTCTGATTTTAATAGCTCAGCTCTTTCGCAAGGTGCTCTGGAAATTTATTTAAAAAGCGGGATGTTTAATAGTCATCTTAAAAAAATAAAAGAGGTATACCGTACTAAAATGCAAATCCTTCTAGATGCTTGTGAATTATTGCTGCCAGATAATGCTTATTATTCTAAACCAACTTCAGGATTTTATCTTTCCATTAGTTTGCCAGGGAATGTGACAGCAAAACAGATAGTTCATATGCTTAACGAGCAGCATATTTATGTTGATGATGCATCTAGATTTTTTTTACCAGAATTCAAAAAGGAAAACCAACTTCGACTTAGCATTTCACAAGTGGAAGAGAGTAAAATTAAACTTGGCGTGGAACGACTTGCTCACTGTATTAATTTAGTTGCAAACAGGAAAAATAATATTACTGCAAACAAATTTTTAACCTTGTAGATTGGATGTTAAGAATTAATAAAGAACTTTTAAATAATGAGAGCTATCCAAAAGTTCGAAATAATAACTTTTAGGACAGCTCTCTTTAATAAGGAACTTTATTTCGATTTCTTAGGCACTCCATCATTCTATTAAACGTAGTTCCATTTACATGATAATAGACTTGTTTATTTCATTTGCCTTCCATCCAAAATTTGAAAAAGCAACTTATTGAAAGTAATTTTTTCAATAGTTTCTAATTTCATTATTGCACCAAAATATTGCTGAGCCGTAGTAAAAGTAATAAATGCACATAGTTCACTTATTTCTTCTTCAGTAAAATATTCCTTTAAAATATTAAAATGTGAATCGGATATATCACTTCTATGTTTTAAAAAAGCTTCTGCAAATGTTACTGCAATCAATGTTTTTTCATCAAACATAGAAGGATCTGGTTTTCCTTTTGCTGTGAAATATTCACAGCCATTACTTTGGGCTAATGTCCTTCTAACTTGTTCTTTTAATTCAGCAGAGAGCAGTCCATCCTTTTCTAGAACATCTCCTAACTGCGACCACCTTGCCATCACTTCTTTGTTATATCCTAAAAGCCTTTGAAAAGGAGTTTCTCTAAATTTAGATTCAATAATCCTTGTCATATAAGGTACCTCCCTGTTATATTTAATATGATTTAATTATAATAAAGCAAAATATATAATCACATTTAATTCAAAACAAATATTAAATTAGTTCTTTATGAAATTAACGAATACAGGAGGATTTACATTAAAAATGAAAATAGATGATATTGATAAGAGAATACTGGATGAATTACTAAATAATAGTCGTTTATCCATGAGTGAACTAGGAAGAAGGGTAAATTTATCTTCTCCATCCGTAACAGAAAGAGTAAGACAAATGGAGTCATTTGGATTAATAAAAAAATATACCTTAGATGTTGATTACGAAAAATTAGGTTTGCCGATACAATGCATAATAGAGGCAACGATTAAAAACGGAGAATATAATTCTTTTAGAAATTATATAGAGAAACTTCCGAATGTAGAGTTTTGTTATAGAATCGCAGGAAATGCCTGTTATATGCTGAAAATGCAATTTGAAACTCTTGCTAAAGCAGAAGAGTTTATTGATAAAGTCAGTCCCTTTGCACAGACTGTAACACATTTTGTTTTTTCACGTGTTCAAACTAATATAAAATTTGATTCTAATTAAAGTTATAGTAAATATAATCATAGGTTCCTAACCTAGATTAATAAAGGCAACCATCATTAATAATTCCTATTCTATTCGTTCATTATTAAAAACCACTTGCTTCGGTACTGACCATCATTTTTGAGACAATAAGAAAACACCCTACTTTACAGTTAGTTGACGGTATTTTACCGGCGATTGGCTGTTTAGTTTCGTTTGAATACGGATATTGTTATAATAATTTATATAGTTTTCGACGATTTGGATCACATGCGCATTCGTTGTGCGATTGATTCCGTCGAGATAGAACGTTTCAGACTTTAGCGAGGAGTGAAACGTTTCAATTGGAGAATTATCAGCGGGCGTGCCTTTACGAGACATGCTCATGGTAATTCTTTTTTCTTTTACTGCCTTTTGATAGTCATAGGACGTATATACAGAACCTTGATCGCTATGCAGGATACAGCCTTCAGGTAATTCTGGTAGCTGATTTAATGTATCTAAAACAAACTCTGTATCTTGAGTAAATCCGATTGTACGCGCTACAATCTCGCCATTAAAGACATCTAGAATACTTGAAAGATACATCATTGATTGACCAAAAGGCAAGTAGGTAATATCTGTTACTAACTTTTCAAATGGTGCTTCCGCTGTAAATTCACGATTTAATAAATTCGGTGCGACGTATGCTGGTTGTCCAGTGCTTTTACGTTTCTTCACTTTTACTCGACACTGCCAATTATATTTTTGCATTACTTTTTGTACTGTATTTTCACTTATCGGTTCTCCATAAATGCTTGTGATTTTTCGGTATCCGTATCGATATTTATGAAGTTTACACAACTCACCAATTCTCTTATCCCGAATATCTTTCTTTGTTTCAACGTTATTATTCTTTTTCCAACGATAATAAGATGATCTACCTACCCCCAAGTGGTCACAGATTTCACCAATTGTCATGACTTCTTTTAGTTCTTCTACCAATTGCACAACTATTCTTGGCACCACTTCCTTTCCAATTCTGCGTACTTTTTTAAAACTTCAATTTGTTGCTTTAAATAACGATTCTCAGCCTTTAATTTAGCTGTTTCATTTTCATATTCTGGTCCTTTACCAAAGGTATATTGCTTTCCAACTGGCTGTTCAAGGCGATGAAGTTCTCCATTTCGATACCACTTCATCCACGTTTTTAGTTGTGTATAATTTCGAATATTCAATTCTTCTAAAACTTGATTAACAGGTATTCCTGCTAACCTCATTTCGATTGCTTTCATTTTAATTTCTACTGGATAACTAACTCTTGTTCCCATAGAAAAAACACCTCCACGTTGGATTTATAGGTTTAATACCCGTTTTTCAACGAAAGGTGTTTTTATTTGTCTCATTTTTTTAGGTCAGTGCGTTCCTCTAAAATAGGAGAGCAAGTGGTTTTTTCTTTATTTGAAAAATAATGTTTTAAAATAATTTTTAACGTTCAAAAACACCTACTACACTAATTATTTTGTTTAGTTTTACTTCTTTCACCTATTTTCATATAGTAAGAATGTCGAAAACTTTTTTAGAGGAATTTTATTTTAAGGAATAGAACTTTATGGTTTAAATAACCTTTTGAAAGGACTTGCAATATGAATCAATCAATTTTATGTGTTGGGGAATGTTTAATCGACTTTTTTTCTCATGAGGCAAATGTCAGCCTTAAGAAAAGCCAAACTTTTATAAAAAAAGCTGGTGGTGCTCCCGCTAATGTTTGTGCAGCAATTTCAAAATTAGGTGGAGAAGCTATTTTTTTAGGTAAAGTCGGGGCCGATCCATTTGGGGATTTTCTTGAAGAAACATTGCAATCTGTGGGTGTACATACAAATCTGCTAGTAAAAGATTCTTCATCTCCTACAACATTGGCGTTCGTGTCATTAGGAGAAGATGGGCAAAGAGATTTTGTTTTCAATCGAGGAGCGGATGCCAATTTAACATTGGATGATGTTCCTTTAGAAATCGTGGGTGCAATGAAAATAATACATTTTGGTTCAGCAACGGCTCTATTAACCCCCCCTTTTAATCAAACATATAAAGAAATATTTACTTATGCAAAAAATAATCGCTGCTTTATTTCCTTTGATCCAAATTTTCGAACTGATTTATGGCAAGGGCGGGAGGAGGAATTTATAAAAATTATTCTTAACTATCTACCACATTGTGATTTTTTAAAGGTAAGTGACGAGGAATTATTTTTATTAACGAAAGAAGACAACATACAGAAGGCTGTTTCTATATTGCATCGATTGGGGGCTAACTGTATTGCAGTTACTCTCGGGAAGGATGGAACTTTCCTATCATATAGCGGCGAATCAAGTACCATTAGTAGCATCCCTATTAAAGCAATAGATACAACAGGAGCAGGAGATGCTTTTGTTGGAGCGACATTACATCAATTAAGCAAACTTGAACATCCAAAGTCCATTTCATTCACAGACTGGAAAACCATCATTCATTTCAGCAACAAAGTCGGGGCAATGGTTTGTGAAAAAATGGGTGCAATCGAAGCGATACCTTCTTTGGAAGAGGTTTTATCACGTTAGTTTTTTAGGAGAAAAACAACTCGTTTTTCTCCTTTAATAAGCTTCAATAACAATTGGTCCAAGAGTAATTTTACTTTCCTCCATTCGTAGTTTGAGAGGTGACACATCCTCTGTTATATAATCTTCATTTCCAACGCCCTTAATACTAATTCCATCTAAAGACAAACTTGATGTTCTTACAGCTAAATAATATTTTCCCTTTTCTAATATGAAGCTTTCTTCCAATTGAGAAATGTCTCCAGGTTGAACATTTTCTAAATTCGCTATATCCGGATAACCCGACTCATAATATACTTCCATTTCTTCGTTATAAAGAATAAAGTTTATTTTGTCTCCTGAATATTGAAGGAGTTTTGTTTTTTTACCTTCATAAGTAAACTTCACAAACACTTTAAATTCTTCTTTTGCTTTTACGTTCATTGGTGCTGTCACTTGCAGCGTAAAATCTGGGCTTTTAATACTTGAAGTTATAGGTTTACTATCTAGTTCATCTACTTGATGACTACAGCTTGTTAAAATGTTTATTATCACAATCAAAACAAAAGTAACAAGACAAATTTGCCTTTTAATTGCTATACACCCCATTCTTACTTATAAAAATACCCCTGATACAAAGTAGACGAATGGATTTTACAGAACGTTACAAAGAGTTTAGTATACAAAAGAAAAGACTATCTTGTAATGTTGCTTACAAGACAGTCTTAGAAAAGTTTATTCAGCCTGAATAGTTTGTGTATGCATTGGATCTTCTTTTTTTGGTCCAATCATATTAAATACAATGTTTAATAAAATTGCTGTTAATGAACCACATACAATCCCGTTTGATGTTAAAACAGAAAGACTTGCAGGCAATACCTCGAAAATATTAGGCACCATAACAACGCCTCCACCTAAACCAACTGCAATTGCCGCAATCATTGCATTTTCCGGCGAACGCATAATTTCAGGAGCTAACATTGTAATCCCCTGCGTTACAACCATACCAAACATCGCAAGCATCGCACCGCCAAGCACTGCAGTTGGAATAATTGTTGTTAAAGCTGCTACTTTAGGTAAGAAACCAAGCGCTACCAGCATAATTCCAGTGATAAAAATAACTTTGCGTTCCTTTACCCCTGTCATTTTAATTAACCCTACGTTTTGAGAAAAAGTAGTGTATGGGAATGCATTAAAAATACCGCCAATAATAGATGCCAAACCTTCTGAACGATAACCACGAGATAAATCCTTCGATTCAACAGGAGTTTTTGTAATATCACTTAATGCAAAATAAACACCAGATGATTCAACTAATGAAACCATTGCTACTAACGTCATCGTAATAATCGCACTAATGTCAAATGTTGGTGTACCAAAGTAAAACGGTTGAACCATATGAAGCAAAGATGCTTCTTCAACTGGTGTAAAATCTACTTTTCCAAGAAAAGCAGCAATTACTGTTCCAAAAACAAGACCTAATAAAATAGAAATCGAACGAACAAATCCAGTTGTAAAACGATAAACAATTAGGATAAATACTAACGTAAGTAATGCTAGAGTAATATTAAGAGCTGAACCAAAATCTGCTGCCCCTTGTCCACCACCCATATTATTTATCGCAACAGGAATTAAAGAAATCCCGATAATTGTTACAACAGAACCCGTTACGATAGGTGGGAAAAACTTAACCAATTTACCAAAAAAGCCTGAAATTAATACAACGATTAAACCTGAAGCAATAATTGCTCCGTAAACTGCTCCGACGCCCTTATCCGTCCCAATGGCAATAATCGGACTTACAGCAGTAAAAGTACAGCCTAGTACGACAGGTAGTCCAATCCCAAATATTTTCCCTCTCATAACTTGTAACAATGTTGCAATACCACACATTAAAATATCAATCGCAACTAAATATGTCATTTGTTCAGAGTTAAAGCCTAACGATCCACCGATAATAATAGGTACTAAAATAGCTCCCGCATACATTGCAAGTAAATGTTGAATACCAAGCGTAAATGATTTTGCGTTTTTCACAAAAAATCCTCCTAATTTAGGCTATCAATCTAGTTAATTAATCTAAAAATTCTACTTGTCCATTATCTAAAGACTTAATTCTTGCTAATGATTCAACTCGAATACCTTGCTCTCGAAGTAATTGTCCACCTCGTTGAAATCCTTTTTCAATGACAATTCCTACACCGACTACCTTTGCACCTGATTGCTTTGCAATATCTAACAACCCTTTTACTGCCTCTCCATTTGCTAAGAAGTCATCGACAATTAATACATTATCGTCAGCTGTTAAAAAATCTCTTGAAACGGAAATCTCATTTGTTTCCTTTTTTGTAAAAGAATGAACAGTTGATGAATAAAGATTGTTTGCTAATGTTAATGATTTACGCTTACGAGCAAAAACAACTGGTGCACCGATGACTAAACCTAACATCGTAGCTGGAGCAATACCAGACGATTCAATCGTTAATATTTTTGTTATTACCTCATCTGAGTATCGGTTTGCAAACTCTTCTCCAATTTCCTTCATCAGTTGTGGATCAATTTGATGATTTAAAAAAGTATCCACTTTTAACACCGTATCTGATAATACTTTTCCTTCTTGTATGATTTTATCTTTTAACAATTTCATAGGTTGAAGCCCTTCCTTTCAGAAAATCCTTTTTGGCAATAAAAAACTCGAAAAACTTATTCCACCTCTATGAGTAGAACAAGTCTTTCGAGTGTATGTTCGAAAGTAAATAGAAAACAAATCGTCCAAAAACAATAATAGGACATCCGCCATCTAAACTTTTTCTCTCATAGTCGACTTATTTACGGTAAGTCGGTAGAAACTTGCGAGCCATATTCCCGCCATTATATGAGTGATATTTTACCAGCTAATGTAAAACTAAAGCTGTTTAATTTAAATATTTTGTTAAGAATGTTCCCATTATAAACACGGATTTTGTCGATTGCAATAACATATTAAATAATAAAACGATTCAAATTATTCGGAAATTAGGAGCAAAACGTGTATCTTTTAATAAAATTGTTCGCTTTTCACGTAAAATTAATATGATTCAGGAAATATTTCACTGTAATATTCGGTTGATAGTAGCTTTAAATTTTCCAAAAGAGTTACCTTCTTTTCCAAAATAACTCATACTCCTACTTACAATAATATTTATATTTTTTCCATTCTTTAACGGAAACTTGGCGAGTACACCCTTTTGTTCTAGTTGCTGAACTGTATCGTTTGTACTTACAAAATCGATTAACCGATCTCCAAAATGTTCAATAAAAGCTTTATATGCAGAAGATCCTTGCAAAATAACAATTTCTGGAGCAAATTCATTTAGCACTTCTTCAAAAATTTGCAATCCTCTTTTGTATAATGGATGTTCCTGTTTTTTCATTTGCTTTAACATTTGAGCATTCTCAGTAGAAAGGCAATTCACATTTGTTAAGACGACATTTTCGTTATATCGTTCTTTCATCCAAGAAACGAAGTTCAAACTGCCTTTATATTCACGGCTTGCACCTTGCAGTTCCTGTGTAAAAGTTTCTTGAAATAGCTTTCCATCTACTAAAGAATCAACATATAGCTTTAAGTTATTCATAGCAATTTCCAAATTCACCTCTGGGCTTGCACCAACTAAAAAGACATTTGATTTATAAGGATTCCCGTCAGCTTGAAAAGGTTGAAATGTTATGTTCCCGGTTTCACTATCTATTACCCATTGTTTAATTACTTTATAAAATCCCATTGAAACTGTCATATTCTCGACATCCTTTACCTATCAATCTTATTGACTGCAGACTATTATCCCCATTATACCAAGTATTGATTTAATAATTGATATCATTTTACCTATTTCTTAAATAAAAAAACGACAAAATTCTAATTTCGAATTTTGTCGAGATTTTTTAGTGATGTTCTAAATCACATTCTTCTAGTGGAACAATTTTTGTTTTATATTTTATTTTATATCCTAGCCAAAGTGCTAAAAACAGCGGAATACCGATATAAGAAACAGCTACGCCATACCAATCAATTGAATCTCCTATAAACGCAGTGTAGTTTTGTCCAATAATAACAATCATACACACAACAAATGCAAATAGTGATCCGAATGGAGCTAACGGTGCTTTATAAGGCAGCTGGCTAATATCAAGACCCTGTGCTACGTACGCTTTACGGAATCGATAATGGCTAATAGCAATTCCAATCCAAGCAATAAAGCCCGACAAGCCGGAAGCATTTAGAAGCCACATGTAAACGAGGCCATCTCCAAAGAAGGAGGACAAGAATGCTAAACACCCTACAGCTAATGTAGCAAGTAATGCATAAACCGGTATGCCACGCTTACTTAGTTTAGCAAATATTTTTGGAGCTTTGCCGTCTACAGCTAGCTGCCATAGCATTCTTGAAGATGCATATAGTCCTGAATTACCTGCTGATAACATTGCCGTTAAAATAATCGCATTCATTACTGAAGCAGCAAAGGCAACTCCTAATTTATCAAATACTATTGTAAATGGAGATACGGCAATATCTTCAGATAATAGTCTTGAATCAGTATAGGGAATTAATAAGCCAATTGCTAAAATAGCTAAAATATAAAAAAGCAATATTCTCCAAAACACTGATCGAACAGCCTTTGGAATATTTCTCTTTGGATCGTCTGTTTCACCTGCTGTTATCCCTAAAAGCTCGGTACCTTGGAATGAAAAACCTGCAGCTAAGAAAATTCCAAAAATCGTTAAGAACCCACCATTAAATGGCGCATCTCCAACAAAGAAGTTTTCAAAGCCAATTCGATCATGGCCACTTAAAATCCCAAAAATCATTAAAAATGAAACGATGATAAATACAATGACCGTTGCGACTTTTATCATGGCAAACCAATATTCACTTTCCCCATAGGCTCTTACAGATAATAGGTTGAATGTTAAAATAACAACGATAAATAGTACTGTCCAAAGTACAGAAGAACTATTTGGAAACCAATATTTCATAATGAGTGTAACTGCTGAAATCTCTGCTGCAATTGTAATTGCCCAGTTGTACCAGTAATTCCACCCCATCGCAAAGCCAAATGCAGGGTCGACGAATTTTGTTGCATACGTACTAAAAGAACCCGACGTTGGCATATAAGCTGCCATTTCTCCTAAACTTGTCATTAAAAAGTACACCATAATACCAATTAATGCATAAGCAACAAGAGCACCGCCAGGACCGGCTTGTGCAATCGAAGCACCACTAGCCAAAAATAGGCCTGTCCCAATTGTCCCGCCTAGTGAAATCATTGTAATATGGCGACTTTTTAATCCCCTTTTTAGACCTTGCTCTTGTTTTTTATTATTTGTGTCATTCATGTTGAAATCTCCTTTGAAGTACACTAACTTAGAAAAGCGCAAGCGCCCTGCATCTGTCGCTATCGCTTTCGATGCAGAATAAATTTGTTTAGCCCCGACAAGCGCTGGCCGACAAGAACGCCACGTCCTGTTGCATTGTCGGCACTTGTACATCCCTGTACGTCGGAGGGCCCAAATCGAAAGCATCTTTCCAGCTTTCGACCGAGGGCAGACCGCGACCTCAAGGGGCTGGGCGCTGGAGCTAGACATTATTAAAAATTTTTAAATTTTACTAATCAGTAAAAAATAAAAACCATCTAACTTAAGATGGTATTTTTAATGATTATTAACACTATCCCAAATCAGTTTGAAGTTGTATGATTAAGATTGGTTCGTTTCATAGTTTATCATGGAATGAGTTTATTTACTATTTACTTGATACATTTGGAGGCAACATATGTCTACTGTTAAAACAACAACTCATCAAAATAAAAAAATAAATATAAGCTCAACAACGGTCTTCTTTGTCATTGCAATTATTTTTCTAGCTACTACGCTTAGAACTCCTTTAACGGGAGTTGGACCAATAATCTCAATTATACGTGATGAACTTAACATTTCAAATGTACTTGCCGGGTTTTTAACGACCATTCCGTTATTGGCGTTCGCAGTATTTTCACCACTAGCTCCTCGAATTTCACGTAAATTCGGAATGGAGCAAACATTATTTTATGCAGTTATTTTACTAACGTTAGGCATTATTTTACGTTCACTAGGCACTACTTCTTTTTTAATTTTAGGCACTGTTCTGATAGGTATTGGCATTTCTTTTGGAAATGTGTTAGTACCTAGTCTTTTTAAGCTTAAATATCCACTTCACGTAGGTCTTTTAACAGGAATTTACACAGTTTCAATGAATATATCAGCTAGTATAGCGTTAGGAATCAGCAATCCAATAGCTTCTAGTACTTCTTTTGGCTGGCAAGGTGCCCTCTCTTTTTCAATTATTCTAACAGCAATTACACTGATTGCTTGGATTCCGCTTCTGCGGGGACAAAAAGTTGATTTAACTGCCATTTCCGGCGATAGTACAAAACCGGCGGAGAAGAAGCTTTGGAAAACGCCGTTAGCATGGGCAATTGCAATTTCAATGGGATTGCAGTCACTACTTTTTTATAGTTTCACTGCGTGGTTACCTGAAATATTAATTTCACAAGGAATGAGTGCGCAAAAGGCTGGCTGGATGGCTTCAATTATGCAAATGTCACAAATCCCAATGACTTTTCTTATTCCAATTATTGCAGAGAAATTGAAATCGCAGCGGCCAATCGTCATCTTTTTCACATTGTTCTATTTAATTGGATTAACTGGACTCTTTTTTAAATGGACAGACTTAACAGTTGTTTGGATGATTTGTTTAGGGGTTAGTGGAGGCGCATCATTTGGTGTTGTTGTAATGCTGTTTACTTTACGAACAAAAACAGCATATGAAGCTGCGCAAATTTCAGGTTTCGCCCAATCTATTGGCTACCTACTTGCAGCAGTTGGACCAGTTTTATTCGGATATTTACATGATGTAACAGGAAGCTGGAACACATCAAATATAATATTTATTATTGCATCAATGATACTGTTTGTTTCAGCCTATATTAGTGCGAAAAATCGATATCTATAACACAAACATATGTACCCTTTTTATGTTACAATAAAATAAAGTAAAACTTCAATCAAGGGGGACCTCTTCATCCTCTACTGATTGTTAGTGAAACAGTCCCGCTTTGACGGTAAGGCATTTTAAGGTGTCGGCCTTGCTTCACGTTAAATAGGGATATATGAGTAAAAATAAAAGGGGTTAAGCAGTTTGCGAAAACGCAAAGAAAAAAAGAAAAAGCGAATTCGTTTTTTTCCTTTATTAATAATTTCCGTAGTCGGATACGGTGGTTGGTATTATACAAATTCAATAAATGGTATTATTGCCGCTATTGTTTTATTCATTCTCTTTGTTATTAGCTTTAAAATTTGGCGTAAAACGAGAGGCTATGCAAGATTAAGAAAAGCAGGAATTAAAGAAATCGATGCAATGTCTGGGGAAGAATTTGAGCAATATTTAGGCCATCTTTTTAAAAAGCGTGGGTTTAAAGTATCGTACACAAAGGCTTCCGGCGATTATGGCGCAGATTTAATATTAGAGGACCGAGAAGAAATTATCGTCGTACAAGCAAAGAGGTACTCTGGTTCTGTTGGGGTAAAAGCTGTTCAAGAAATTGTCGGTGCATTAAAAATGTATGATGCTACGCAGGCTTGGGTTGCAACAAATAGCTATTTTACAAAACAAGCAGAAAAATTAGCTATGACAAATGACGTTTATTTAATTGATCGAGATGAATTAATTGATATGATCTTAAATAAAAAATAAAAACTAAAGCTATTTAAAAGTTCTTTATTACTTTTAAATAGCTTTTTTAATAAGGCCTTTTTTGATAAAAATAATTAGGCTTTTTAATAATATTTGCAATCGGCTTATGGAAAATGTGTGTTGCTGCTGGAGACATTGGTGGAATTAACCAAGACCAATTACCCGTAACTTGACGATTATTATCTTCTTCCTGTTGTTCAAATAATTTAAATTGTTGAGCAGCCGTATGGTGATCTACAATACTTACGCCGGCTTCTTTAAATGAATGCAGGACAGCAACATTTAATTCAACAAGCGCCCTATCCTTCCAAAGCGATATATTAGAGTTAGTATCAAGTCCGATTATTTCAGCTACTTTGGGCAGTAAATTATAACGGTCAATATCAGCAAAGTTTCGAGCCCCAATTTCAGTACCCATATACCATCCGTTAAACGGGGCTGCATGAAACTCGATGCCGCCGCAGCTTAATTTCATATTTGATACTATTGGTACTGCATACCACTTCAAATTCAAATCCGTCATTTTTTCATAATGAGGGTGGCGAATTGGTACTTCTAATATGTATTCTTTTGGTATGTCAAAAATTTTCGGATCATTTTCTGCTATTTGAATTACAAGAGGCAGTATATCAAACCCTGTTCCTTCTCCTTGCCAACCTAATTGTTGGCAAATTTTTGTGAATTCAATTGAATGTGGATCTCCTAAAACGCCACCTTCCGTTTCATATCCTGCATATCGAATTAATTGGCAGTTCCATATACGCACTGCATTTGACTTAAAAACAGTTATTGTCGGCCTTATTTTTCCATTATTAGTTGCGAAGTTTATATGGCGAAGAAGTGCCATATATATTTCTTCTTCTGTCTGTAATTCGCGTTCATCAAATACATATAATGACTTCCAAAAGAGTCTTCCAATACATCGATTACTATTACGCCAAGCAACTCTTGCACCGAATGTTAATTCCTCAGTTGTTGGATAATAATCGCTGTCACTTCGTATATCTTTCATTCTATTTTCATACCATTCATCGGAAAGACCCAATTCTTCTTTATACTGTTTTAGAAATTCAGATGTCTCCTGTATATTCATTATCAATCCCCCGTTATCTCAATTTTAGATTACTGAATTTCCTTATATCAATGATATTTAATACTGAAAAAAGATGTATTTTATATATATGACATAGATTATTCATAATAATTAATTTGCTGGGTGACCTCTCAAAAAATTAAAAGGTTATTAATTGAACAATAGAGCTTAAGTTATAAATCTTTTAGTTTTTTATTTAATATTAATGACCCTGGTATTTCTACAAGGTTCATTTTCAATTAGAACTATAAATTTTCAATAAGAATTTAATATTTTTATTGAAAATGTAAATTTATAAAAAAACCTCTTTAAAATTTTAAACAAAAAATTTACAATCAGATTTCGACTCTCCTCGACAAAATCATTATCAGACAACGTTTTCCCTATTAATAAGAAAGACACTATCCAGAAAAGCAAAAACATCTTTTTACTATTCTGCATTACTTTTAAAATATTTAGTAAAGGATATAAACTTCTTAAAAAGAATTATTATAATTTAGTAGATATTATGATTTAGATTTGTTATACTGACTTTCGAAGAGGTTAAAAATTAAATTTTAGGAGGTACATATATGACAAATAAAAACAATCAACGTTTAACTACTACTACTGGTGCTCCAGTTGTAAGCAACGATGATGTATTAACAGCTGGTCGTCGCGGCCCAATTCTATTACAAGACGTTTTCCTAATCGAAAAATTAGCTAACTTTAACCGTGAAGTTATTCCAGAACGTCGTATGCACGCAAAAGGTTCGGGTGCATTTGGTACTTTCACTGTAACTCATGATATTACGAAATATACAAAAGCAAAAATCTTCTCTGAAGTTGGTAAGAAAACTGAAATGTTCGCTCGTTTCTCAACAGTTGCTGGTGAGCGTGGTGCAGCTGATGCTGAACGCGATATCCGTGGTTTCGCTCTTAAATTCTACACTGAAGAAGGCAACTGGGATTTAGTTGGTAACAACACACCTGTATTCTTCTTCCGCGATCCATTACACTTCCCAGATTTAAACCACGTTGTTAAACGTGACCCAAAAACTAATATGCACAACGCTAATAGCAACTGGGATTTCTGGACTAGTCTACCGGAAGCATTACACCAAGTAACAATCGTAATGAGCGACCGTGGTATTCCTGATGGCTACCGTCACATGCACGGATTCGGTTCTCACACATACTCAATGATAAACGAAGCTGGTGAGCGCGTATATGTGAAATTCCACTTCCGTACAGAACAAGGTATCAAAAACTTAACTAGCGATGAAGCTGCAAAAGTAATCGGTGAAGACCGCGAATCTTCACAACGCGACCTATTCGAAGCAATCGAGCGCGGCGATTTCCCTAAATGGAAAATGTATATCCAAGTGATGACAGAAGAACAAGCTCGTAATCACAAAGATAACCCATTCGATTTAACAAAAGTATGGTACAAATCTGAATATCCATTAATTCCTGTTGGTGAATTCGAATTAAATAAAAACCCAGAAAACTACTTCGCAGACGTTGAGCAAGCTGCATTTGCTCCATCCAACGTAGTTCCTGGTATTTCATTCTCACCTGACCGTATGCTACAAGCTCGTTTATTTGCTTATGCAGACGCAACTCGTTACCGTTTAGGTGTAAACCATTACCAAATTCCAGTAAACAAACCACGTTGTCCATTCATCGCTTACCACCGCGATGGCGCAATGCGTGTTGATGGCAACAACGGAAGTGATTTATCATACTATCCAAACAGCTATGGTGCGTTACAAGCTCAACCACAATACAAAGACCCAGCTCTTGCTTTAGATGGTCCAGCTGATATTTACGACTTTAACCAAGATGATAATAACTTCTTCGAACAGCCAGGTAAGTTATTTAACTTAATGACAGCAGAAGAACAACAACGTTTATTCGAAAACACTGCTGCAAACATGGAAGGCGTAGAAGAATTTATTAAACGCCGCCATATCCTACACTGCTACTTAGCTGATCCAGCATATGGTGAAGGCGTAGCAAAAGCTATGGGCTTAACTTTAGACGGAATGGACCTTTCAAATCCATACCTAACTAAAGTAGGTCAATAATTAACGATTTATTTTCATTGATATCCAATCCAAAAAAACGCTTCGTAATTCAATATGAATTACGAAGCGTTTTTATTATTATCCAAAGAGCATTGTAGATAAGTAAATTACAAACGTTACTGTTAAGCAGCTAACAATTGTTGAGAACAATACAGTTTGCGCAGCTGTATTCGATTCAATATCATATTCAAGTGCAAGGCTTGAGCTATTGCGAGACGTTGGAAATGAGCTTGCTATTAAAAGTGATTGTGCTACTACTCCATCAAGTCCTAATATATAAATTATTAATAAGGCAACAGAAGGCCCCACTATTAATCTTGTAAAACAACTGATTAAAATAGTTTTATTTAACATAGTTTTTATTTCAATTTGAGAAAGCTGTGCACCAAGTGTAATTAATGCAACGGCAACAAATCCATCTGAAATATGATCGAGTGGGATTCGTATTGTTTGAGGAATGTCGAAGTTCAAGACATTCAAAATAACACCCAATAAAAGTGCGTGGAGAATTGGCATTTTAATAAAGTCTTTTAAAATTTCAATACCTGATTTTGTTGCAGAAATTAGATTATATAAACCATATGTGTATGTAGTTATGTTTTGAAAGATCACTAGAATTACCTGAATGGCAACACCGATTGGCTGAGTAGCAAATATCATTTGAGCAACTGGAATTCCATAATTTCCAGAGTTAATTAGAACAACACTATTTTTGAAAACTGCAGATTCCATGCGATTAAGACCGAGTATTTTTGCAATAAAATGACTAAGAAGCATTTGACTTCCAATTAATAGGAGAATAAATATTGCAACCTGCCCTAAAACACTCATTTCAATAGTCGTTTCATATATGTTTAGTAATACAGTAACCGGCATAAAACAGTATGTAATTAAGTGTGACATCGCCTTTAAATTAAATTGAAATTTTCTCTGTAAAGCAGCTCCAATAACTAAAAGCACTAAGATTGGGGCGACAATTTGGAAGAAAATCATAGATAAGTAGGTCATAGTATTTTCCTCTATAATTCAGTTTTTTATACTACATATGGAAATTTTATATCACCACTCCAATTTATTCAATAAAAGAAGGATGTTCCATAGTTTTTTACTTTTGGACATCCTTCTTACTTTAAATTATGGTGCAGTAATTAATATATAATTATTTTGATTATTTTCTCTATCCATAGCCATTACAACGTTACCGTATTGGTCAACTGTTAACAGATAGATTTTTTGTCCTGTAGTAAATACTTGACCTGAAACTGGTGTTTTAAGGTGAAGTACGAAGCTTCCCTCACTAATTGTACTTACATCCAGTTCATCTTTACCACCTGCTGTAACACCCTGTATCGTCGTACCCTTATCAACAACTCTAATAATATCATCCGCAGTTAAATCTTGCGCACTAACATTTGCCACAGCAAAGTAATATGTTTGCTTCCAATCTAAAGTTGTATTGATTTGAACTAGTAAATCCATTGTACTAGAGTATTTATAATTACCTACTGATGTAATATTTCCTGTTAATGCTCCAGCAAGGATTTCATTATTCGCTGTAGTAGTCGGATATTTATAGTGTCCTATTGCATTGTTACCAAGTGGAGTATTACCTTCAAATTTATTATTTCCACCAAATGCATCTGGTTTGTTAATATCTACTGCGTTCGCATCAATTACGACACTAAAGCTACTTTTCATTTCTTCATTGAATTTAATAATCATTCTTCTAGGACTCCAAGTATTTTTTGGAGAATTTACCGTATTCGGTTTAGTTTCATCATAGTAGTCTTCAAATACAAACGTATATTTAGTCTTATCAATTGGATTACCATCTTCATCTCTGATAACAAAGAAGCTCTGTGTTGGGTCATCTAATATAATCGATTCAGAGAATGTTACTAAGAATGTTTTATTCTCTTCATATGTTACAGATTCAAAGTTACCAGTTCCACTTAAGCTTGCCGGGTTATTTACTACTTCAAATTCTGCTCGGGATAATTTTCTTACTACCTCACCGATTTTTGGAGCAGTTCCATCTGTATAGAATTTGTACGCCATTAAGCCATCATGTTGTAATTCTTTACCTTGATTATTTACTCTATGGTTTTTATATATTGTAACGTTGCCAAATACATCCTTTGCAGCTAAATACAACATATAGTCTTCGTGTGGGTCTAGCCCATTCAGAGAAACACTGTTTCCTAACTCTCGCATTTCTCGTTTATTACCATTTTCTAAAATATAAGCCTTTAATTCATCTTCATCTGTTGGTAAAGCCGGGTCTTCTCCTTCTTTTCTAACAAGATAGTAATACTCACCCATCTCAGTTGATGTAAAGGAAAGTACAGCAGAACGATCCCCTTCATTTACTTTAACATCTACCCCAGTAATCGTTGGCGGCAGCTCATCGGCAATAAGAGGTGTAGATCGTACTTGCGAAATATTCCCAGAACGGTCTCGTAATACGATATATAAATCGTAGCTCTTATAAGGATTTAAAGCCGTTCTATTTGGGAATGGAATATTAACTGTCTGTTCTCCGAGCTGTGCCGGGTTATTTCCGTTGCTTCCAACAATGTCTATACCTACAACAGTATCACCAGACGTCACATTTAAGGTTGTTGCATTGTCTTGAATTGCTTTAATCATTTCTCGTCCATCAATAGCTGATGGGTCGATGCCTGATTCCATAATTACATAGTGATAAGTCCCAGCTTTATTGGCACGATACGTTACTAATGCCGCTGTCTTAGAAGGATTCACTTCCGGTTCACCTATTAACGTTAACACTGGAAGCAATGTATCGGAATGAATATATTCCGCTCTGTTTCTAGGCGTTGCCGTTGGATGGACATTGCTTGTATTTTCAAAGTCATTGTAGGCAATATCTTTTACGCTCGGAAGCACTGTCACAATTAAATTATCTCCATTTACAAAACCTGTTAATGAAGGAATAGTTAAAATGATTCGATTATTCGTTTTATCGTAAACAACTTTCTCAGGATAAATTTCTTCCTGTCCACTTGTATTAATAATACCCGTTCCTGATAAGAGGTAATTTTGAGTATTTTGTGCCGTTTCCGGGTCTAATTCTTCACTTACTTCAAAATAAAACGTATTTTCTTCATAATTTAATACATTAAGTTTTCCATCCACTATAAATGGTGGTGTATTATCTAAATCACCTGTTTTTACAGTTGCTTTCTGTGGTGGATCATTTGAAATATTCCCCCACTTATCTCTCATCACAACATATAATTCATACTCTGTGTTGTTTGCTAAACCGGAAGCGATATCTGTAACAAATCCATTTTCTAAATCTGTCAGACTATTAATCGTTCCTCTTCCATAAGGATTTCGAATAATATCCTCTGTTGTCGGATCTGGTGCAGTCGATTTAATTCGGATGTAATAGAAATACTCCCCAGGCTCACTAGGTCTAAAGCTGAACTCAATTCGCTGCCCACCATGCAATGGTCTAGCTGTTAAATTATTTACTTGAGGCAACGTTCCATCTGTTGTTGTAAATGGTTTACTTTCTACATTCGATACATTTTCTGCAGCATCAACTACTACTACATAAAGAATATATTCCTTTTCTTCTTCAAGTCCTGTTATTTCAAAAAATGCAGTTTGGTCTTCAATAACTTGACCGCTACCTCTTGCCCCAACGATGATTTCTCTTACTGATGGAGCCGATTGAATTCCTTTTTCTATATCTTCGGCACTGCGCACTACATAGTAATATGTACCACTTTCATTGGCAGTTAATTGAGCTTCTCCTCCATCACCTGATGGTATTACGTCTAAATCTATTATTTCTGGATTTGTGTTATCTGCTACTTCATCATCACCTGGGTCTTTGTCGACATCGTCACCATTTTCGTCTTCGATATCCCCGATGTTTTCGCTGTCATTGGTAAAGTCATCAAAAATATCGTTAACACCTTTACCTACAGGCAATATTGCCTTATCAATATATGCATTGTCACCGATATCAATCCAACCATAGCTATTGTCTACTGCTAATATGTCGATGTAGCTATCAGAATTGAAATATACATCGTAATAACTATTTTTATAAACTTTATCAATATCACTAGAGCCATACATGATAACTGAAGTGTCTGTTTCAATATACATCGTCTCTGCATCAGCATAAAGTTCAAACTGTTCAACGTTTTTTTGCACAGTTATACTGCCAAACTTTTTATCACCAGTAACATATGTACGATTTTGTTCAATAACTAAACGATTTACCGTACAGTTTGTAAAATCTACATATCTTTCTATTACCGGCATACGATCAATTACCTTTGATGAACCATTTTTAGATGGTTTATCTTTTAACTGCTCATTTTCATCTGGATTTAAAAACTCATTGTCTTCTGGCTCTGTTGGTTTTGTCCAATCAATAAATCCTACCCCGTTTAAACTAGCAATACGAACATTTTGTAATCTATTCGTATAGTAGCTTAATGATTTTCGAGGTGTTTCACCTATCGTTACTGTACCCGATAATGTCCAATTCTTAAATTCAACATAGTTGCCATTCACTATAAGCTGTCCACTATAGCTTGTGTTTTTACCATCAAATTGCAACTTTCTATTTTCAGAACCAGAAGCATTAATTGTTAACTTCGATAATGATTTGATTGTCTTTCCACTAAACGTACCTTCTACGTATGCATCTTTTAGAATAGCTTCATTACTTTCATTAAAGATTGAAGTTAGACTTGGATCAATTGAATATGGAACAGAGTTAATATAAACTTTGTTGCCTTCAATTTTTCCGACTGTATTTACAGCCATTCCTGAACCATCTGCATTTTCAGCTCTTACAATGAAAGTTGCCATCTGCCCACGTGTAATAGGATCGTTTGGTTTAAACGATACTGGAGAGACTCCCTTAGTAATATTTAGGTTAATTAATGTTTGAATATAGTAGGCATTACTATTATTACTTGGAACATCCTCGAAGTGATGAGTTAGCTTTGTTGCTACACTAAAACGATAGCCTAATGTTAGAATTTTAGCTATTTGACCGCGTGTTATCGGCTCATCTGGTCTAAACGTTTGATCTGAATAGCCATCAATTAACCCTTCCTGTACTAATGCTGCAATATATTTGTAAAATTGATAATTTGTTGGTACGTCTTTAAAGTTTGGATTTACTACGTTTTCTATATCCAACTTTAATGCAAGAGCCAGCATCTTAGCTGCCTGTCCACGTGTAACGATACTATTAGGGCGGAAAGTACCATCTGAGTACCCACTAATTATTCCACGATTCGTTAGTTCCATAACTGGTCCATAATAATCGGCGTTTGGGTTTAAGTCTTTAAATGTATTCGCAAATGTTGGCTGCGGAACGACTACAGCGACACCACTGGCAGCTAAAATGGTAGCAACAGTTGCCTTATTCAGCTTCTTAAACTTGCCTTTCTCCATTTTAAGAGCCTCCTTTAAGTTATTTTCTATTTAAAGTGATAGAATCTTTACCAAAAAACACACTATATGAATTATATCGGTTAATAACCACTATCCATTGATAAAGATATGAAAAAAATACAATTTTTTCAACCGCCCGCATAAAATCATTTTTAACTTAACAGAACTTTGGTAACTTCCTACATAAATGATTTATTTAAAATAAAATAATTTTATTGTCACATTACTGATGTTAGTATTGGATTAAATAATAAATATGGAGTGGCAAAAATGAGAGGAAATAAAAATAAAAGACACTTTTATATTTGCCTTTTTTTATCAGTACTTTTTACAATCAATTTAATAAAATCTTACGTGAATACCGGCAGTTTCCCAACTTCAAGCATCATATTCACAGTTATTGTTTACATTGCAACATTATTGGCTGCAAGTACTTTAATGAGTAAGAAGAGTTAAATTAAAATGTCTGTAAAGAGGGGATCCACTGACTGGACATTTTATTTTTCAAAAATTTTTGATATATTTTTTGTAAGATTTCTCTTTTATGGATAGAGGTGTCATTATGCTAAAAATAGATTATGAACTACTAAATGAAACAAAAGGGAAAGTAGGACACTCGTTAGAGGACGCTATCTGTAGATTATCAGAGGATTGGAGCGATATTTTTGGTGCAATCCTCCCCGCAAATTCTATTCTCGTTAATAAAGAAAAAGCTAGTAAACTTATATTTTCTACAGCTCAAAATTATTGGGGAGATGTGAATTTATTTTTACATGCAACTATTCAAGGGACATCAATCGATTTAGAAAATGCCAATGACCGATTGAAAGCCTTTTTTTCATCACCACAAGCGAAAAAGACTATTTTTGACTATTTACTTATACATAATTCATTTAAATTTGAAAACTTAATTGGCTTAGTATTTGGAAAAGAGATTAAATTTTCAAAGGCAGTCGGAGGTCTACACCAAATTTACTTATATCAAATTGGAAAAAAGTATTTAGTCCATATTATTTATAATGAGCACTCTAATTTCTGGAATGTTTTATTTACTAAAAAAATCTATTCTATCTTTATGCAGACACCCTTACATACAATCCAAAATGCGACACAACTTATGAAGCAATTTAAAGGTTTATTAGAAACACAATACACACTAAACCAATCTGTTATTATAACTAACCAACTTATCAAATATATTGATAATGAAAATATTCGTTCCTTTCAATTAAAAGAGCTTCATTTATTCAATCTCATATCACATTATAACGGTGGAAAGAGACATTTCCGAAAGTTAAATTCATTAATTGAAGACATAATTAAATCATGGGAAAAAGGCAAATGGGCTTTATCCGAAAAAGAATTAACTCTTTTAACATATATTTTGGCAATCACAACATCTACTCAAAACGATACTGAAAAAATAATTAAATATGGAAAACAGTTAATTCAAAATGATCGTCTTATTAACCATGCAATCGAATTGCTATTAGAATACAGTGATGTATTGCCGAATTTAAAACCGGAACCAACCACACTTGTAAAGAGGTATGATAATAACTATTTAGAGCAAGTTTTTTATATACTGATAGATGCACTTGTTCAAAGCAATCAATTTTCAGAAGTCGTTCAATTGCTTAAACAACATGAAATTGCTTCCTGTACCAGCATTTATGAATACTTTAATGCTCAGCAGTTTAATAAGGACTTGCTTCATCGAATTGAAGCAACTGTGCAGCGTGATATTGCTTATATTGTTCATAATTCCCCTCAATATGTGCTGCAATCCATAGAAGAATGGCTGGAGCATTACTATGATGAGAGAAGTCCATATTATGAAATTGCAAATATGACTTCAAATCATGTATGCAATATATTAAAATCTTTGTTTGCAACTGAGCAGTATGAGCTTTTTGAAAAATTAATGGAAATTTATAAAAAGTATTTTAAAATCGATGAGCATTTTATTAATTTACGAGATTTTGTTTCTGTTTATGTTAAAAATGAGTTGAGTACGTAAAAAGGATCGCCTCCATTTCAAATGAGACGATCCTAAAACTCTTTTATTGTAAAACCCCTCTATCCTTTAATGAAACAATTTCTTCTTTTGAATATCCTCGTTCTAGCAATAGTTCTTCTGTATGTTGCCCAAGTTTTGCTCCTACGAATTTATAGGTAGGTTCTACTTGGTTAAACTTAATTGCAGCTCCGATTTGTTTTTGAAGATTTCCGTTATGATCTGGTACATCTACTAGCATATTGCGAGCTTGTATTTGCGGATGTTCACAAGCTTCATCAAAAGTCAAAACAGGCTCTACACAACCATGGAAACCATTATTAAATATGTTGAGCCATTCAACAAAAGTTTTAGATAGAAATGCGTCTTTGACTGCATCCTTAAATCGTTTTTGTGTGTATGTTGAATCATTAAATGTACTTTGGATTAATTCGGGAATCTCCAACGCCTCGCAAAGCAGTTTGCGAAATTGTGGTTCAAGACTTCCCACTGAGAAATACCGCCCATCCTTTGTTTGATAATAATCATAAAACGTTCCGCCATTTAATATTTCTTCTTCAGGCTGAGCTACATGGCCGCTTCCTAAAAAAGCAGGTCCATATAATGCATTCATTGAAAATACTGCATCAGTCATAGAAACATCGATATACTTTCCTTCACCTGTTTGTTCACGATGTAGTGCCGCAGCAAGCACCCCTACCGCTGCGTGCAATGTCCCTCCTGCTATGTCTGCAATTTGAATGCCCATCGCGACTGGCTTTTTTCCTTTTAGTCGCGAATGATCGAGCACGCCTGCTATAGATAAATAATTATTATCATGCCCAGGTCGTTCTCGGTAAGGACCAGTCTGACCGTAACCAGTGATGGAACAGTAAATAAGCCTTGGATTTACACAGTTTAGCGATTCATAGTCCAATCCTAAACGCTGCATAACTCCAGGACGGAATCCTTCGACTATGATGTCATATTCAAGAATCAAGTTCTTCACAATTTCAACCGCTTCAGGCTCTTTTAAATTTAATGAAAGCGATTTCTTTGAACGGTTTAAGTATTGATGAATATAGGACTCCTTATGTTCATCATATGGCGGCATAATTCTCATTAAATCTACCCGACGAGAAGATTCTATATGAATCACATCCGCCCCGTAATCAGCAAACATCATTGTCGCTAACGAACCAGGTAGTACTGAAGTAAAATCAAGTATTTTTAACCCCTTTAAAATCGCCATATTCCCATCCCCTTTAATGAACTAAACGAGTACCCCTTAAAGAAAAATGACAAACCTATGTTACTTCAAAACCTGTGATAATACAGATTATATTACTTAAAACAGTATTATAACAGTTGTTTTTCTAAAATTATATAAAAAGAATCATAATATAGAAATAATCTGAAAATTATATGGGGAAGGTCAGAGAAATATGAGTAATTAAGCTAAAATTATTAATGTAATGTAAGAATTTTTCAAAAAATTTAAGATACAATAAAGATTATATTAAGAGATTGTAAATCATCCCTTTTTTTCTATTAAATACAGTATGATTGCTTTGAGCTATAATCCTGTTATGTTACATAGCGGAAAGCTCCCTTATACGTGAAATAACCCAGCTGACTTAATGGCAGCTGGGTTATTTAAATATTTCTAATAAACGTTGCTCATACACTAATCTACTTTTTTAAAGTCTATTTCTTGTGAAATATACTTATTGGTTTGTTAATGGTATGGATCGTAGTAATCGCGATTGACTACAACATGAATAATTGAACCAATTTTTTGAACATTAATGTTTAAACCTAGCAATCCTTCCTTGCCCTCGTCGTTTTTAGGAAAATCTATATAAACATTCCCTTCCGACACCCCTTCGATATGGAAAATATCAGAATTACCTTCTCGAGTGAATTTTATAACATCGCTACCATTAGTATTTTTTATTTCATATTCACTAAAGTCACCTTTATCTTCACTTAAATCCACCGTAACAGTTGGATTTTCTTCAAGTAACCTTGTGCCGAAGTAGAAACTAGATGAATTTACGGTTGCTTGTATGCCATAGCGAACTTGTGTACCATTCACATACTTAACAGTTGCAATATATTCACCAGGTTCGGTTAACGTAATACAAGTTTCATCAGACCCCATATATTTGCAGTTTTTAAACTCCATATTGTCGTTTAAAATAGTTCCATTCATCGTTGAGAGAGAAATTTTTTCTATAGATTCTTTCTTAGCATTTAATCCAACATTTGTCGGTACAACATCTTCTGTTTCTTCAAAGTTAATTTTTAGTTGACTGCTATCTTTTGTAACGTGGACATAGTATTTTTTATATACCCTGCTCTCGCTACCTGTTGCATCCACCTTCAGACCAGCAATAGAAAGCTTTTGAGTTCCAACTTTTACCGGTACGATTTGAAGTAATCTAGCATTCGTATTACTTGGTATTACTTGAATAATTTCTTCTTCATTTTGTTCAGGTCTATAGCGATCATGATAATCTTCGTACTCTCTAAATTTGGACCAGCCATAATCTTTTACATTTAATGTAACTGTTGCTGATCGAGCCCTTTCCGTTTTTGTAATTAGAACTGCTGCTTGTGCTCTAGTAATCGGATTATTTGGACTAAATGTTGTTGGTGTTGTACCAGAAGTTATACCTAACTTATAAAGCGTATATACTGCATCTTTATGACTCTCTAATCTCTCTATATCTTTAAAAGGGGAATCCTGATAATCAGCATTATAATAATGGAATTCAAAAGCTTTAATTAAAATAGATGCCATTTGCCCACGAGTAATGGGATCATTCGGTCCAAATCTGCCATCTGCATATCCACGGAAAATTTCTTTTTCAGATACTGCAGCAATAGCTCCATAGCTCCAAAGTTTTGAAGACACATCTTTAAATCCTGGATCTTTTACATTTTTAGTATCAAGGTTTAATAGTTTTGCTATAATTGCTGCTGCTTGACCGCGCGTGATAGTTGCTTCTGGTTTGAAAGTACCATCTTTATATCCGCCAATAATATTTCGCTCGGCAAGATCATAAACAGCACTTGCGTATGGCTTGTCTTTTGGCACATCGGTGAATTCCTTTGAAACAATTTTTGCCTTTGCTTGTAAAGTAAATAGACTTAAACAAATGGCGAATGCGACTACAAATGTTAACCACTTACTACGTTTTAAAAGCATTTTCAAGCCCTCCCTAAAAAAACACTTCTCTTAAAATATAACCTTATAATGGAAATTAGGCTATGGGCTTTAAATAACATTTTAATATAATTTAAGTTTGGGATAAAAATATTAAATGCTGCGCTGCTAATTTTTGTCACTGTTTTAAACGAGTGATTCTACACTGGAATTTCAATCGCAATCATTTAACATAAAAAAGAGGCACAAAATGCTGTGCCTCTTTTTGGTATCCTTATTCTGTTTCTTCACTTGTTAATTGTTCTCGACAGAACCCTAAAATCATTACCTCTTCTTCATCTTCAAGCGCAAAATCTAAGTATTCATTTTCCGCTTTATCAATAATGAAATAGTTTAAGATGTAAGTTTCCCCATCTGGCTTTTGTCCTATTAAAACACGAACTTCAATACCTGCAGCAGAATATAGTTCATCTTCTTCGTCCACTTCAACATCTAGCAAAAATTCATAACGTTTTCCTTCAATAATGTTGGTTGGATCTTTTATTTCTTCAATCGAAAATTGTGTAATTTCCATAAACAAGCCCCTTCTTATTACTTTAAGAGATTCTATTTTGGCCTTACGCCTCATTTATCATACACAAATATTTATTAAATTGTAAATTTTGATAACCTTTTTTGCAGTTCCTCTGCGAGATTGGCCAATGAATCAGCCGCACCCGTAATTTCCCCCATAGATGCAAGCTGTTCTTCTGATGTAGCCGCTACAGAATTAGAGTTATCTGAAGTAGCTTTAGATACGTTTGACATCTCATAAGCATGTGTAGATACTTTCGACACTTCTGATTGGATTTTATTTGATATTGTTGTTATATTGCTTACTTGCATGTTTACTTGTTCAACTGCTGTAAGAATTTCCTCAAATGTAGTTTGTGTATCAGAAGCAATTATCAAACCTGAATTTACACGTTCTTTTACATCATTGATAGAATGAACCGTTTTCTCTGTATCAATATCTATTTGGGTTGCAACTTCAGTAATGTTAGAAACTAAACTTCTTGTTTGATCTGCTAGTTTTCTTACCTCATCGGCTACAACTGCAAACCCTTTTCCTGCTTCTCCTGCTCTTGCAGCTTCAATCGCTGCATTAAGTGACAATAAATTCGTTTGGTCTGCTACTTCCGTTATTTGGCTTAAAACTTGTACAATTTCTTTTGTTTGATTATTTAACTTAATCAATGCAGCGTCTGTCTCTTTTACAGATTCATTAATTCTTTGCATTTGAGAGACAGTTTCCTTTACATAACTTGAGCCTTGTTTTGTTTTGTCGCTAGTAGATATTGATAATTTTTGTGCCAAATTAGCGTTTTCAGTTATTTCACTGACAGCTAGTATACTTCGTTGTGCAGAGCGGGCAGACTCTTCAGACATAACAGCCTGCTTCTCAGCACCATTGGATACTTGTTGAATTGATGCAGAAATCAATTCTGCGCCCTTCATTGTTTCATCAGCACTCGCCATTAACTCTTCTGCCGAAGCAGCCACTTGACTTGAACTATCATATACATGTGATAGGATTTCTCTTAAATTCATTGTCATGTGTTTAAATGAGTTTTGTAGAGAACCAATTTCATCTTTTGATGTTTCCTCTTCTAGATTGATTGCTAAATTTCCATTCGCAATTTCCTCTGCATTTTTCGTTACTTTGCTTATGCTTTTAACAATCCGATTTGTAAGGAAGTATACGAAGAAGATACTTCCAGCTAAAAGAATAGCAACTAACAAAATGGATATAAAGATGATTCTATCGATATTATGTTGCAGTTCGGCTTGCATGTTTGCATATTGAGAGGATATATTTCTTTTAAGCTCAATAACATCATTTATTAAGCCCTTTGTTCTTAATGACTGTCTTTTTATTTCTGCTTGGTTGTTCTCATTAATCGCTTGAGTCGAAAGGCTAAGAATTTCTTCATACTTATTCGATATTTTTTCAGCGTATGCTTGTTGCTCGACAGTAGTTAAAGTAGGCATTAATTGCTTATGAATGTTTTGAATCGAATTTAAATCTTGTTCAATATCATTTTTGTTGCTTTCAGTTAGATTTAGAGCATATGCACTTAAAGATTTTTGAAGACTTTTAGATGCACTATTTAATTCTTCAACCGTAACAAGTGAATCAACAATTTCCTCTGTTGAGGATTTTAAAGTCATTAATTGAATTATATTAAATCCTATAATACACGCAGAAAGCAACAGAGGAACGATGGATAGAAGTAATATTTTATATTTTAATTTCATTTACTTTCCGCCTCTTAGTCTAGTATTGTAATTGATCCGTTTGAGATTCCTTCTGTAAACTGATCTAATGTTTTTTGTTCAGTTTCTGAAAGCTTTATCACCCTTATTGGGGCAATTACTACACCGTTTTCTTTGAATCCTAGTACTTTATTTTTTTCAGAAATAGTCCCTGTTTCAACGAGTTCTTTTACCGTATCGTAAATAGCGACATCAACCTGTTTAACCATAGAAGACACAACAGATTTCTCTGCTAGATAAAATTGGTCACTATCAACTCCAAAGGAATAGGTTCCTGCACGCTGTGACTCAAGTAAAACCCCTACTCCTGTAAAGCCTGCAGCTGGATAAATATAATCAGCCCCGGCTGTTATCATCTCTTTTGCAATACTTTCACCTAATTTATCGTCTCCAAAAGTGCCTGCATATTTGGAAAGTATCTGTGCCTCAGGGTTAACGGCTTTTACTCCATTAATAAACCCTTGTTCAAATTTATGTATAAGAGGTGCATCTTCTCCTCCAACAAAGCCAACAACATTACTTTGTGTTTTCATCCCAGCTACTACACCAATTAAAAAAGATCCTTCTTCTTCTTTGAATGTAATATTATTAATATTTGGTAAATCTGATTGGGAATCAATTATTAAAAATTCTGTGTCTGGGTATTTTTCAGCCACTGTTTCCATTGCTTCCTGAATAGCGAAACCAAGCCCTATTATTAAATCATTTCCCTCTTCGACCAACTCTTCAAGACCTTGCTCATAAGTCTTAGTATCCTTCAGTTCACGATAATCAAACGAAATTCCTAATTCATCACGTGCTTTTTCCAGACCTGCAAATCCTAGATCAGAAAATGATTGATCTCCTAAACCTGCATCAGATAACATGATACCAATTTTCACTCGATCATCTTCCGTGTTTTCGTCTGTACCTGAGCAAGCGGAAAGAACAAAAACACACAGGATATAGGTACATATAATCACATATTTTTTCACCAAAATCACTCCTAAGTATCTACATTTCTCCTTTTTCGAGCCAACTTTTAGGTAAAACGTTCAAAAAATTACCATAATTTGCACTTAAGTATTTTACAATACTATTTAAGTATTTAAAAATAAAATGACTTACGGATTATTTACTACCTTCGTGACAGTAATACACTTCTATGCCAAAATGTTACTAAGAGTTTTGTGAAAGTCTACTTAATACGTGATTCAATATGTAGAGCTAGATTCAAAGCAATCATACTGCATTTAGTGAAAATATAGGGGGAAGTTACAAACTCTTAATATAAAATTTATTGTACTTTTAAATTACTTCCAGAATCCTTACGTTGAACAGAAAGGGGAAAATTATGAAAGATTTACTTTATTATCAAGATGCCATGATAAAACAATTTACTGCTCAAGTAATACGTACGGGAATAGATTATAATCGCCCATTTATCGTACTTTCGAATACAGCTTTTTACCCAACAGGCGGTGGGCAACCAAATGATACAGGATTTATTAATGATATTCGTGTAATTAATGTTGAAAAAGTTGAAGAGGAGATACGGCATTATGTAGAGGGAGATATAAGTTCTTTAGATGGTGAAATAGTAGGCGTTCTAGATTGGGAGCGCAGATTTGACCATATGCAGCAGCACTGTGGGCAGCATATATTAACTGCAGCCTTTGTAGAACTTTTTGATTTTGCTACTGTCAGCTTCCATTTAGGAAATGAGCTAGTAACGATTGATTTAGATACAGAAATTGTTTCAGAAGAGCAGCTTGTTTTGGCAGAAAAACGAGCAAATGAAATTATACTAGAGAATCGTCCAATTGAATCAAAGTGGGTTACAAAAGAAGAGCTTTCAAATTACCAATTACGCAAGGACGTTTCAGTTGATGAAGATATACGTTTAGTCATTATTCCCGACTACGATTATAACGGCTGTGGTGGTACTCACCCTAATTCGACTGGACAAGTAAGCGCCATTAAAATATTAGGAACTGAAAAAATGAAGAAAAACACTCGTGTTTCGTTTGTATGTGGGAAACGAGTATTAGATCAGTTGGGAATGAGGAAAAACGTACTATCGAATGTAGCACGTCAATTAAGCGTGCCTGAAGAACATTCTGCAGAGGCGCTATTAAAAGTGCTAAACGGAGTAAAAGCAACTGAAAAGGCATTGGAAGATGCTCAAAATAAGTTATTAGAATATGAAGCAAAAGAACTTGCTGCAAATTGTAAAGATGGAGTCATTGCAGCTGCATATAAAGATCGAACAATCCAGGATTTACAAAAACTTGGCCGAGCAATTACTGCTCAAAACAGTATGGCAGTTGCATTATTTGTTGCAGACAACGATGATAAGCTTCAATTTATTGCAGCACGTGGAGCAAATATAGAAAAAAGTATGAAGGATGTCTCTAGCGCAATCCTTCCTCTTATAAATGGCAAGGGTGGAGGAAATGACAATATCATTCAAGGCGGTGGGGAAAAGCTGTTATCTGCGGATGAATTGTTAGCGAAAATGAAGAATTTGTTTTTATAAAAGCTAAAGGGGACGTCTCATAAGGGTTTGAGACGTCCCCTTCCTACGACGAAAGGTAAAGCCAGCAGTCGCAATCTATCTGTACCGAAAGCACAGCGGCAGGTACAATCTATCTGTACCGAAAGCGAAGAAGCAGGTATAAAAACTTGATATAAAAGTATTCTCATATCAAGAAAACTATCCCACAGCCCATTTCAAGATATTGATAAAAGCTTTCTTACTTCGTTAATACATGCAGCTATTTATAGAGCGAAAAAAGCGTAGAAATGTAAATTTTACCTCTATACACTGTTATTTTACCTATTCCGCTTTTAATTCCACTACAACAATCTCTGGTAAATTAAATATCCGATAAGGCACTCCGCTATTTCCTAAACCACGGCTAACATTCATTGTCGTTTGCCCGTCCTCATATAAGCCAGCTGTATATTTCGGGAAGAATCCCTGCCCTGGCGCAACTAGGCCACCTAATCCAGGGAAGCGAATTTGCCCACCATGTGCATGGCCAGCAAATACAAGATCAATGCCATTTGCTACATAAGTATTAAATTTCTCTGGTCGATGTGCTAAAAGAATCATAAGCCTCTCTTTATCTACTTTCGACATCGCCCAATTTAACATTTCCTGTGTTTCATGACCATTAAGTGGATCTTCAATACCGATAAGAGAAATGCTTTCCCCGCCCTTATGTTTTAAAGTAACAGAGGTATTAGGCATGACATGAACACCTATTTCCCTCATAGCTTCATAAATTTCATCTACCTGATTAATAGCAACCTCATGATTGCCGATAACATAGTAAACTTCTGCTATATCCACCAGCTGACGAACAGCAACTAAACTTTGCTCAAGGTTATACCGATTACTGTCAATTACGTCACCAGTAATAAATATTACATTCGGATGGGTTTTACGAACCTTTTCCACAAGACGCTCTTGGTTATTACCAAAAACAGCATCATGCAGATCAGATATTTGGGTAATACGAAATCCATCAAAGCTTTCAGGTACTTTTTCCGATTCATAGATATGTTCTGTCGTAACAATCCAATTATTATTCACATATAAAAAAATATAAATCCCTAATATAAGGAAACCTAATTTTAATAATTTTTTCAAAACAACTCGCCCGATTCATTCATTAAGTTAATAGGCACATTCTTAGCCCATCTTTAAATAATAGTAACATGCTTTGTATCATTCAAGTAGGAATAAATAGACCTATAATGTAATTGTAATATTTTCCTTACCGCAACGAGTTTTTCTTAAAAAATTATCCACAGTTTCACTCTTTAAAAATCACTTATTCAACTTTCTCCACAGCTTTATCCTCAACCTTCTCATTTGTCCACAAGTTCACTTAAATTTGACCTTAATATCCTTAAAAACTTATCCACAATTCATAAAAAGGAACTGTCCAGAGAATAAAACTTTCTGAACAGTTCCTTTCTTATTGGGGATAACTTTCTTTATTTAAACTCTCATCAGTATTAATTATTACCGAATCTCCCCCATATAAGGCAGGCTTTAGCTCATCACTACCAGAGCCCTCTGCTAATGGAACTCGTGAACGATAGGCTGCTCGACAAATTAAATGTCCTGCCACAGGTGAAGTAATGAAAACAAATATAATCCCTAAAATTAGTCGGATACTAACATATCCATCATGGAACCAAAAATAGATAAATGCCCCTAACAAACTTAAGAAAACTGCCAAAGTTGAACTTTTTGATGCAGCATGTGATCTCGTATAAACATCAGGAAGCCTAATTAGACCAAGAGCACTTATGACACTAACAATGGAGCCAAGTAAAATTAATAATATAGCAACCCACTCAAGAATCTCCTTTACGCTCAACGATGACACCCCTTTCGATATATTTCGAAAAGGCAATAGTTCCGATAAATGCTAATATACCTAATATTAGAATCGCTTCCAGGAAGGCCTTCGTCTTTAACATTATTGAGACGATGGCAATTGCTGAAATCAAATTCACACCGATTGTATCAAGCGCAATAGCTCTGTCTGGCATAGAAGGGCCTACGATGACACGGTATAAAAGAATTGCAATGGCCACCATAAACAATGTTAATGCAATTAATAAAATAGTCTCCTTCATTTATCGTGTTACCTCCAAAATCGCTTTCTCAAATTTCCCTATTGACCGAATAACCTCTTCTTTTGATTGTTCAATATCCATCGCATGGATATAAAATAAATTACCTTCCTCCGACACTTCCATTACAACCGAACCAGGGGTAAGTGTTAATAGAAGTGCCAATACAGTCACTTCCCACTCTCCCTTTAAGCTCGTTTTATATGTAAAAATACCAGGAGTAATTTCCAATTTTGGTGTGAGGATATATCTCATTACTGAATAGCTGGAACTGATTAGCTCCTTAATAAATAACAAAATGAGATATATAATTTTAGTCACTCTTCTTAAATAAAATTGTGTTCCAAAAAAGCGATGCATCACATATAAAATGCCTATTCCTACTACAAACCCTGTAAAGAAGGTTGTTATTTGCGGAATTGGTTCATCTGCTAACAATAGCCATAATAGTGCAATGAACAGATTTAAAATAAACTGGCCTAACATCAACTCACCCCTTTAATATCGCATCTATATAAATAGAAGGATTTATTAAAGTTCTTGCCGCATCCTTTACATAAACTGAAATTGCTTCAGCTCCTACACCAATGTAAACAATTGAAATTGCTAATAAAATAAACGACATTGTTGCGCCTTTCGGAATAGGCTTTCTATCTTCGAAGCTTATCGTTGTTTCTCCAAAAAATGAGGCTAGGAAGATCCTTAATAAAGAATATAAAACGATAATGCTAGATCCAAAGCCAATTCCAAGCAATACATAGGAACCCTCTTCAATAGCACCTTGGCCAATTAAAACTTTCCCAACAAAGCCACTTAATGGTGGAATGCCTGCCAACGCTAACATAACGATAAAGAATATCCAACCAAATAATGGATAATTGCGGATTAACCCGCTTATTTTTTTAACAACGGTTTCACCCGTTAAATAAATCATCATACCAATTAATAAAAATAATAACGCCTTTGCTATCATGTCATGAATTAAATAGTAGATAGCACCTGTAATTGCTGTTTCCGTACCAACTGCAAGACCGATTAAAATAAAACCAACCCCAATGATGACGTTGTATGTTGCTATTGTATAAACATCTCTGCCCGACAAAGCTCCCATACAACCCGCAATAATCGTTAATCCTGCCATTACTCCGATAATAGTATGTGTCACCTCTTGATTTAAAGGGAACATTAAAGTAAATAAGCGGATAAGTGCATAAATCCCAACCTTCGTTAATAATGCAGCAAACAAAGCTTGCACTGCGGTTGGCGGCACGCTATATGAACCTGGCAACCAAAAGAACAGAAGTAATCCAGCTTTTAAACTAAATACAACTAAAAATAAAATTGCTACAGTTGTTAGCATTGGATCTTGCCCAACTTCCGAAACTCGCATTGCAATATGGGCCATATTTAGTGTTTTTAATGTGCCATACAAATATGCAAGCGCCACTAGAAACATCCAGGAAGCCACTACATTTATAAGTACGTATTTTAATGACTCACGTAATTGAATCCGTTCTCCACCAAGGGCAACTAATACATAGGAAGCTAACAACATTACTTCAAAACATACAAAAAGATTAAAAATATCTCCCGTTAGAAATGATCCATTGACTCCTGCAATTAAAAACAGCACAAACGGGTAAAAAAACATATGTTCATGGCGATTACCTATCGTGGAAAACGCATAAATTAAACAAATCGTCGTTACTATACTCGCAGTTAAAACAAGTAATAATGAAAATGAATCAGCAACGAATAGAATACCGAAAGGAGGGAGCCATCCGCTAAAATCTAGTCTTAGAATCCCTTCTATTTGTATTAGTTCCAGCAGCACATATGATATTAAGGATAGAAACAGCATTGTAACAAGGCTTATAATCCGTTGGAGCATTATGTGACTGCGCAAAAAAACAAGCAATACTGCCGTTATTATTGGAATAATAATCGGCAAAACAAGTAAATTATTCATCAGACATTCCTCTCAATTCACGAAAATCCGCTGAACCATTTTTTTTGTAAGCCCGATACGCCAACACTAGAAGAAATGCAGTAGTTGCAAAGCTAATAACTATTGCTGTTAATATTAATGCTTGAGGCAAAGCATCTGTAAATGGTCCATCCGATTGACTTAGTAATGGAACGCCACCTGTTTTAAGTCCTCCAACAGTCAAAATTAGCAGATGAACTGCATGTGACAAAATAGCTGTTCCCAAAATTACACGAATAATATGTCTAGATAAAATTAAATAGGTTCCTATTGATACAAGAATCCCAACTAATACAACCATTAAAGATTCCATATTATTCATCCTCACTTATGCTTAAAATAATCGTTACAAGCGTTCCAATAACAGTTAATGCTACGCCTGCCTCAAAAATTGTTACTGTTGTTAAATGTTTTTCCCCTAGAATTGGGATGTTGAAATAAGCATCCGTCTGTGATAGAAACGGTGCGTCAAAGTAGAGAGAACCAATTGCAGAACCAGTAGCTAATAAAACTCCGAATGCTGCAACTTTTTTAAAATCAAAAGGCATTTTTTTATGAACTGTCTCAAGATCATAGGTTATATAAAGAAGTACAATCCCCGAACCTAAAACAAGTCCTCCTATAAATCCTCCACCAGGTGCATTATGTCCAGAAAAAAACAAGTAAACACCTAGGGTTAGAATAATGAATACTACACCCTTAACGACCGTTCTTAAAATTACATCATTAATTTTCACTATCTGCATCCTCCCTTTTCGCTTTCAACTTAATGAGCGTATATACTCCTAAGCCGGCTATAAAGAGAACAACAACTTCCAGCATCGTATCAAAAGCGCGGAAATCTCCTAAAATTGTATTAACAATATTCTTTCCACCTGCTAAATGATAGGAATCCTCAAAGTATGTCGAGATTGATTTAAACTTATCGTAATTAATTACTGCTAGACCAATTATTGAAACGGTAGCTCCTACCAAAATAGAGACAAATCCCTTTGACATTATGGAGCGTTTTGAATCGTTTTCTGGTGTTAAGTCAGGCAAGTACTTAAAACAGAGCAGGAATAATGCTGTTGTTACAGATTCGACAACGAGCTGCGTCAATGCCAAATCTGGCGCACGGAAAATAACAAATAGGAATGCAACAGAATAGCCAAGCACCCCATTTAATAACACCATCGATATTCGTCCTTTTACAAAGATTATCGCTACGGATGCGAATATCATAATAAACACTAAGAGCAACTCATAACTCTCGATGGCGGCATCCTTCGACGGATCCCACTCAAAAGCTCCGGTATAAAGAAAAACGCCCGCTACGATTGCGATGAAAAGCATATAGATATAAATAAAATAATAGGTTAAATCACCATTCATATAGCGCTTGGTAACGGTTTCTGAAGTATTTTCGCTAAATGTGATAACCCTCTCATAAATGGCATTGAACGTCCATTGTTGTGGGAAAATGCGGTAAATCCTTTTCCAATATTTAACCGTTATAAATAAAATAATCCCTACTATAACAACACCTATAGTCAACTGCAGTTCCGTATTAAACCCATGCCATGCCGAGACATGAGGTGCAATTTCTTCAGCGGAAGAATATGCTGGGAAAATACTTAACATTGCGGGCTTTAAAATATTGTTGCCTAGTAAATTTGGGAAGAAGAAAATAACTACAACAAGTCCAATAAGAATAAATGGTGGAACTAGCATTCCAAATGGCGGCTCATGTGGATTTTTCTCTAAAATATCAGGCTTAATTTTTCCGAAAAACGTTTTACTAACGATAATTAGGCAATATACAAATGTGAAAACACTTGCTATCCAAGCGATAATAGGGATGAACCATGCAATACTTTGGATGGAGGAAATATTTAATTCTGTAATTGTTAATACTGCTGTGAAAAACATTTCTTTACTCAAAAAACCATTAAATGGCGGTAATCCAGCCATAGAAAAGCATCCAATTAATGCAATTGTAAAGGTAAATGGCAGGAATGACATTAGCCCACCTAAACGTCTTATATCCCGAGTCCCTATCTCATGATCGACAATACCGACCATCATGAACAGGGCACCTTTAAAGGTTGAATGATTAATTAAATGGAAAAGTGCAGCAAATGAGGCCTGTGTATAAATAATGCTTTCTTTCGTAGAGCCTAAATATATAGCAATAGATCCTAATCCGAGCAAGCTCATAATTAAGCCAAGCTGACTAACTGTAGAAAAGGCTAAAATTGCTTTTAAATCAACCTGGCGAACTGCATTAAAGGATCCCCAGAATAACGTAATTAATCCAACACCTGTTACAGCCCAAAACCATACAAGCTCTCCGCCAAAGATAGGTGTAAAACGAGCTACCAAATAAATACCAGCCTTTACCATAGTTGCAGAGTGTAAATATGCACTAACTGGTGTAGGTGCTTCCATTGCATCTGGCAGCCAAATATGAAATGGGAATTGTGCAGACTTCGTAAATGCACCGAAAAGAACTAATATAAGTGCTGGAACAAATAATGATTGTTCACTAATCACATTTATATTCGCAATAATTTCTCGAATACTAAATGTCCCTGATATCTGGTATAGCATTAAGAAACCAATTAACATCGCAATGCCGCCTGAAACCGTAATAGTCATTGATTTCCGCGCACCTGCTCTAGACGCTTTCCGGTGATGCCAAAAAGCAATCAATAGAAAAGATGAAACGCTGGTTAACTCCCAAAATGCGTATAACACCATTAAATGATCTGAAAAAACGAGACCAAGCATTGCACCCATGAATAGTAATAAATATAAATAAAAGTGATGCAAAGATTCTTTCATTGATAAATAAAAATTGGAGTATAAGATGACTAAACTGCCTACACCTGTAATAAGTAAGCCAAATATTAAGCTTAGTCCATCGATATAAGTTGTGAAATTTAAATCAAAAGAGGGGATCCACTCATATGTATGAGTAATCGTTTCACCGTTTACTATACGAGGGATATATGTAGTCAATAAAATGAATAGACTAATCGGGATAGTTAGGACTATCCAACCAATATATTTCTTTTTCAGTCGCCTATAAAAAATAAGCATAAGTGCTGCCATAAAAAAAGGAAGTATAATAATGGCAAAATCAAGCGTCACAAGCTAAAACCTCCTAACTCTATCTTTATATTTACTTGACTTCCCAGTATGCTCTCTTCATAATATTGTGTCATATAGGGAAATCATTTATTTCAAACCACCTTATAAAAATAAGTAATTTATTACAAATTAATAATATTTTACTAAAAATACATTAAATATTACAATTTCAGTATACAATAGAAATGTCATAGATGCACTTAATACACATTCACTTCTGCTTATTTATACTTTTATTTTCTAAAAAATATTATGATATATTTTTATACTGGACTAATTTTAAGAGGAGCAAACGATAATGAAGCATGTGAAAATAACGGATGAGAGTATTTTAGTTTGTGTATATTATGGACTTAACGGTGAACGTCTTATTCGTCGTGGACATAAGCTTGCGACGTTGCTAGATTGCCCACTTTATATATTAACTGTAGATACAAAACCACTTGATGCTTTCGATGCAGAAAAATCCGGATATATAGAAAAATGGACACAATTAGCTGAAGAGCTTGAGGTTGAAAAATTTATCATTCGTGATAATGAAAAACGTCCGATTCAAAAAGTAATTTCTGAAGTTGCAAAGGAAAACAATATTACTCAAATTATTGTTGGCCAAAGCGCACAAAGTAGATGGGAGGAAATTACAAAGGGTTCTTTCTTAAACGTTTTGCTAAAAGAAGTTCCTTTTGTTGATTTCCACATCGTATCTGTAAATCGTCCGATAGAAGACGAAGCATACGGCACATATGAAAAGGGTGTCCGCGCCTATGTTATTAGAGATATTGAAAACTATAAAATTGTGTTTACTTGTCCAAAATCTGAATCATTGGAAGGCATCTTTTTCAAGGAAATTGGAACAGATTTTGATAATGGTATTTTTAAATTTTCGTTTGCAAATAAAATGCATGAAATTACTATAAAAGAAGGATTCGTTAGCAATCCACACCTTATCCATGCCATTTTAAGTCCTGCTCAATAATCAAAAAGGCTATTTTCGTTTTCATTAAACGGAAATAGCCTTTTTTGTATACAGTACAACGTTTTAGCCCATGCTAGGTAAAGGATTGAAAGGAGTTTCTAAAATGGAAGCATTTACAGAGGTAAACATTTTTGAAATGATATTTCGTACAACCGTTGCCTTTACTACCATCTTAATTTTGGCAAGAATTATAGGAAAAAAACAGCTAAGTCAATTTACATTTTTCCATTATGTAACTGGGATTACTTTTGGTTCTATTGCCGCTGAAATTTCATCCAAGGCAGATGGGGTGTTTATAGATGGTCTAATTGGGCTCATATGGTGGACGGTTTTAACTTTATTAGTAAGCTTTATTACATTGCATTCAACAAAAGCCCGTGTTTTAATCGATGACAAGCCTATGATTTTAGTTAAAAACGGCGTCATTATGAATCAAGCGTTAAAAAAAGCCAGACTTCATACAGATGAGTTAACGATGTTATTAAGAGAACAGGGTATTTTTTCTGTCGACGAAGTACATTATGCTCTTTTTGAAACAAATGGGGAATTGAGTGTAATAAAAAAACCAGCACACAGTCCTGCAACAAAGCCAGATGTAAAAGCAGATATTACAATACCACCTTTTGTACCTACAGAAGTTATTGCAAATGGCAAAATCCATTCAAAAAATTTGTTGGAACTGGATTTAACAGAAGAGTGGCTGCGGAATAAACTTCGAAAGAAAAAAATACAAAATATTGAAGATGTTTATTATGCTCAAGTTTTAGAAAATGGGTCTTTATATGTTAGTTTAAAAAATAGTAATGGTAATTCTAGTTCTTAGAATTACCATTACTTTTTATAATTTATAACCAATCTTTTATTTCATCATAATGTGGTAGTGCTGTTAGGGCGCCGGGTTTTGTAGCAGCAAAGGCACCTAGTTTATTGCCAAAACTTACGCACTTTACTAATTCTTCGGCAGTTGTAGGCAAACCATTGAAATGAACAAATCGTAAAACCCCCGCCATAAATGCGTCACCTGCTCCTGTTGTATCAACCGCTTCAACCTTTTCTGACGGTACATGGATGATGTCTCCATTAAGCAAAGCATAAGCTCCATTTGCACCTACTGTAATTAGTACAATCGGTACTAAAAATTGATTGATAACTTCAATTCCATCTTTTAAGTTATCTGTTTGCGTTAAGAAATATAATTCTTCATCAGTCAATTTAAGAATGTGCGCATCCTCGAAAAAAGATGTTATTGTTTCCCTGCATACTTTTTCACTGTCCCAACGCAACGGACGAATATTTGCATCAATAGCAATGATAGTCCCCTTATCTTTTGCCATTTCAATCCCTTTTCTTGTTGTAGCAAGGGCTGTGGGATGAAACATTGTTCCTGAGCATACATTGAAAACCGATGCCTTTTTAAAAGCATCTTCATTTAATTGTTCGGGCAATACTTGCAAGTCTGGCGTTTCATCTACATAATCTTTAAAAATTCGTTCACACTCTTGTGTTAGATGAACATAGACACCACTTACCCGTTTTTCTGGCATTAAAATTGAATACTCCATATTAACGCCTTCTTTATCTAGCTCTGCACGGACAAATTGTGACGTCTTATCATCACCTGTAATTGTCACTAATGCAGATGGGGCACCAATTCTGCTTATTCCAGCGGCAACATTAACTGTTGCACCACCTAAATAAGTTGTGAATGATGTATTCGTCATATCATTCGCTATATAATCAACAAAAGCATCTCCGTAAACTAATACGAAACCTTTATTTGACTGCTCCATGGGTTGTCCAACCTCCGAATAGTTACTCTATTAAGATTATCATAAAAATAGCATAAAATTAAAGTTTTATACTATTCAGATAGTTAATAAGAACCCTTTATTCTAGAGGGAATTACGTATTTTACATATAAGCAAGTCCTATAGCACCAAATCAATATATGATTAAGCAAAAAAATCACAAAAGTGGCGTCTAGCACTTTTGTGACTATGAATATCTAGGAGCTATTTTGCTGCTTTCATCAAGCTTGATGTTAAATCAAAAATTAATTGCACGCCCCAATTTTTATGTATACAAATTTTGTGAAAGTTTCTTCCAGTGCACAAATCCAACAATAATGACATTCTATTATTATTAGGAAGTCTACTATTCAAAAAATTAAGCATTCATATTTAATTTGGAGTGCGGTTTTTATAGTTTAAACTTATACATATTCTCAAATAATTTACTTGAAATTTCCGAAAGCTCATCTGACTGGTTTTGCAATGATTTCAGCAGATCAAATAAGGTAATCGTAATATCTGTTGTAGATTCTGAACGGTTATCTGATATTTGGCGAATTTCTTCAGTTTTTAACAAGATATGCTCAATATCATCTTTATTTGGAAGATTTTTTATTTTTTCTTCTACAAGTTCTAAAAAATCCGAGATGTTATAAGCATCTTCTCGAGCCTTTGAAGTAAGGTCAATTGATAAATCATAAACTTTTTCAACAGATTCATCCGCTTCTTCTTTTAAGCCCAAGGACATTCTTTGAACTTTAGAAGCTTCTTTTGTTGTTTCTCTTAATACTTTATTTAAAGTTTCTGTCATATGGTTTGTACTTGCGGAAAGATCAGCTAACTCGCCTTTTCCTTTTACTTCACTTCGGGAAGTAAAATCGCCCAATTCAAGCTTCTTAATTTGTGAAATGATAACTTGAATATTTTTATATATCGAGTTGAAAAATTGGGTTGATAGTATAAACATAGCTAATAAGCTGATAAAGCTAGTAATAAGCAGAAATGTTGAAATTTTTTTAACAGGTAAAATCATTGCAGTATAATCTAAGGCGACAAAAATAACTTTCCCATTATCCATTGGGATAAACATTTTATAAATCTTTCTAGAATCAATTTCTGTGATATAAGCCGTCTCCTTTGGCTCTTTAGCTATTGAGGCTAAAATATCCTCATCTTTTCGATCAGCTAAATTAAATTCCCCATATACAACTTTTTGTAAAGGAGGATACAACTTTTCAGCTAAAGAAGGGTCTGCGTATACATTAGGGTCCAGTACAGCTACTTCTTTTGCTAATGAATTAGTTTTCAGCACTTTTTCTATCCAATTATTAGGACCAACCTTTTGTGTAAACTGATAAACTTCATTCGCTTCTATATAAAGGTTTATTACATAGTCCTGCCCCTCCCCATGATAATAAGCGTATTTGTAAAGTGAAGTTTCGTCCTGATTTGAGCCTGATTGAGTAGTATAAAGAATGATAGTGTTTTGGTCAACATAGCTCTCAGTACTCTGAGTAATTTCTTTGCCGTTTAATAAATTACTAATCCCAATAAACGCTTCGTTTTCAGGGCCCAGAGTTTTTTTAAAGCTAAATCCTATATCGCTTGGTGCTGTTGATTTTACCCCTACAATATCATCTTCCTGCTGTGCGAAAATGGTAATACCCGCAATATCAAATTCCTCACTAATTGCCTTAAGTTCTTCATTTGTAATATTATCTATCGTTTTTGTCCCTAAACGATCGCTTACTCGTTGTGCAATTACTTTTAATCTTAAATCTAGCTGATTTTCAATTGCCCTTGAAGCAGAATTAGTTTCATGAATTCCTTGTTCAATACTATAAGCAATTTTTATTGCTTCTCCTTTTACATTATGGTCAATTTGATTGCCGAGGTAATAATATTGAAAGACAGCTGACAGTCCTGAAATGGTTAACAAAACAATAAGCATCCGAAAAACAAATTGTTGCCTTAACGTATTTTTTCTTTCTTTTCTATCTTCTACTTTTGTCATTTTTCTTCCCTCAAATAATTAAACATAGATTTTAATGCTATTTTATCAACTTTACCTTGTCTAATAGGTAATTCTTTAATAAATACAACCTTATCAGGTATTTTATAAGCAGCGATTTTTCCTTTACAATGTGAGCGAATATCGATGGATGTCAGCTTGTTTGCTACGATGAAGGCTATAACCTGTTCACCATAGACATTATGTGGGGCTCCCAACACACACACTCGCTTCACCCCTTCTAACGAAGAAATTACTAGTTCCACCTCGCTAGGTATCACTTGCTGACCACCTTTTTTAATCAAATCTTTTTTTCTTCCTATGATTTTAAAAGTCGTTTCATTTACGAATTCAACTAAATCTCCAGTTTTGTACCAACCATTCTCAAATACTTTATCCGTTAATTCTGGGCTATTATAGTATTCTGTAAAAAGTGCCCCCGTTTTTACATATAATTCTCCATCTACCACCTTGCTTTCCGCTCCATCAACCAACTCATACTCATCAGTATTTAGGAGATTGGCATTCGCAATAGCCCCTGTTTCAGAGCTTCCATACTGCGAATTAAATCGAGCATTTTTTAATAATGGGAATGATGCTGTAAAGTTTTCTGGAATGTATTCACCAATTAAACAAACTAATTCTATGTGCTCCATCACATCGGGTTTTAATTGCTTCGAAAACGAATAGATGGCTTTTAGGATTGAAGGAGTAGTTACAATTTTATTGCACTTCTTTTCACTCATTAAACCTATAATCTTTTGTAAGTCAAATTCATTCGGAATAATGGCATGTGCCCCTCCATGAATTACAATATTCATTGCAAGCACTCCAAATATTGTACTTGTCGAGGTATATATCATAACTGTATCAGCAGCTTTAAGTTCAAAGAATTCTGAAATATGTCTAAAGGAATAGTCAAATGATTGATCATCAAACACCAAGCCTTTTGGGGTACCTGTACTTCCCGAAGTACAAAAAATATAGCTTTTTTTAAGATCAACTTCTACTAACTTTTCGTTTCCATCCACCACACTAGTTTCCCAGTCAACACAATCAGTAGAAGTAAAGAATACAGTATGCCCTTTCTTTTCACTCGCCCACTCTTTAATGAGTTTCAAAAAGTTAAACCCGCTATAATGGACAACTGAAAAAATAATATGAGGATTAGTAAGGTTTAAAACATTTGTTAAATCCGCTTGTCTAAATTGGCCATTTAAAGGGATAACTGTACCATCCAAATGGTTAATTGTATGTACTAAAGGAATAAACTCTTCAATGCTAGGTACAAGTAGAGCAACACGTTTTCCGCTTATATTAAGCGGGGTTAACAAGTGTTCATATTTTTTTACTCGATGTAGTAACTGATTAGCTGTATAACAACCTTTAAATGTTGTTAAGGATACGGTATCTAGGCTTAAGTTTGAAAACACTCGTTCAAGTAGTTTCATAATTACCCACACTTTCCACTATTTCAAAAAGCCCTCCAACAGTTTGGATTTTGTCGGTATTTTGGATAAATACCTCGAATGGAATATTAAATTGCTCTGCGACAGCAATTACTAGGTTAACTAATTGAAGGGAGTCAATCTCTAATTCTTCTTTAAATTTAGTAGTTTCCGATACTGAAATAGGCTCCATATCTATTATTTCAAACAATGTTTTAGAAAAGTCTTTAAACACCATTGATATTTTCCCCTTTAAGCCAATTTATTGACCTTTGTCTTAATTCCGGCAATTTAAAATTACAGCAGTGCCCCTCATCCTCATAAGTGATAAGGCGTTTTTCAGGAGAAAGCTGGTCGTAAAGGTTAAATAGCTCCTGACTATCCATCATGACGTCCTGCAATCCATGAAATACGATTATGTTATTGACTAATTGTAATTCTTTGAAATCAGGTAAAAAACCCTTATCAACATCTTCTAAAACGTTAGACATACGGCTCTTGAAATAATCGGGAAGATTAATGCCAGCTCCCGGCGGTGGACTTACAGAAACTATTTTTGATACGAATGGATTTTTGCCAGCTTCAATCGCCCAAGCACCACCAGAACTAGTACCAAACAAATTGATTGGCAGTCCTGGAAATGCCTTGTTTGCAAATTTAATAACACCACTTAAGAAAGATGACCAATTCTCTTTGTTAGCTTTATGCTTATGGATTAATAGTGTCTCACCTTGACCAGGGCCATCAAAGTTAAGTACGATAAAACCCGCTTCAGCAAAATCAGTCTCATATGTGTATAATTCTTCTTTATTGGAGTCAATTGGGTTGACTATAATAACTATTGCAGATTGCTCCCTAAGGGGCTTCCTAATTCTGCCGATGTATTCTTTATCGTCAACTTTTAATGTATATTTTATAATATCATCCTTAGACTGCTTATCTGCCTTTTTGAAAGCTTCTAAGCACTCGTTGTACCAGCTCATTTTCCTATTATTCGGCTCAGGTAATATCCATTGAATTAAGTTGTAATATTGACCGGACAGACGATAGCATTGTTCAGCTTTGGCACGGTTTTGATTGTCGGTATATTTTACGGCTTGTAATGTTAGATTTTTTGCTTCTTTTTGAAACACATTAATCCATCCGTCTAGACTTGCGAGATTCGAAAGGTTATTGTTAATAACATCTTTTTGCAATCCATGTGCAATCCATCTACTCCAAAAGCCTTCTTGTAAAACACTCGATAGTATTGTCTTTTGAATCGTTTTATCGCTATTCAAATCCATCGTTTTCACCCGTTTCATTTTCGAATACTAAAACAACCGTTGAACCTTCCTTAGATGTTTTAAGCAATACGCGGTTTGCAAGCTTCATCATTAATGTAAATCCTTGTCCTAATGATTTTTTTGTAGAGTAGCCTTCAGTTAAAACTGTATAAGGTAAAATGTTTAAAGGAAATCCAGTACCTTTATCTTCAATAATCACATTTAAAGATTGCTTTGTTTGTATCAAAATGAGCCTACCATCTCTTGCATGCTTAAGTACGTTTGTTATCCCTTCTGAAATAAGTAATACATAGCTTGAAATTTTACTTTGCGACAATCCTAAACATTGCAAAACATCCTTTGCTTTATTTCTTGCCTTTGGAATATCTTGTTTTTCAATAACAGGCTCTATGCATAAAACTTGTCCATTTTTATATACCTCTAGTTCCTCTTCCTTTATTAGAAGGAATTTCCTTTGACTTGCTGCGTGCATAACATCTCTATAAATTCTCCATATTTGTTCCTCTGCACAAATTTCTTTTCCTTCGAGATCTTTTTTATTAAAATAAATCGATTCATCAGTTTTTACGATTTCATATATTTCAAGCAGACTTTTATGGTATTTTGCCTCAAGCTCCAACATCTGAATATTAAAATAAACGTCCTCCCCATTTTCTATCCAAGAGACAAGCTGGTCAGCAAGATAAAAAAGATAATCCTCTTGTTTGTCCAAATTTAAATTCTTCAACTCTTTATTTAATGCCTCGATTATTAATCTGCCGCTATTACAACTCTCTACATCGACAAGCTGACCTAGCTTATTTGCAATCCATCCAACAATCGATACTCTTTGATGTAGCTGTAAAGAATCAATAGTGGCTAATGTTTGGGGCTGTTGAACATTCTTCGGTTCTTCCCCCCCTAGTAGTCTTCTGAGAAGCGGATTCATTTTCAATACCACTCCCCGCTTAAAGTATGCCTAATGGCGGCATTATAGTAATTTCATCAATTACTGCACCATCTGGTTGGCATAAGATTGCCGCAATATGCTTAGCAATTGTTTCTTGAGGAATCATTTTAGATTTTTCTGGATGGTTTTCGATGTGATCCCAAAATTGTGTATTAGTAGATCCAGGAAGTACAGATGTTACATATACCCCTTGCTTTCTTAACTCTAGTTGCATTACTCTTGATAATCCAAGCAACCCAAATTTAGATGCAGAGTACCCTGCATTCCCTTCAAGAGTTGCAGTTCCCGCAATAGAATTAATATTAATAATTTGACCTCGTTTGTTTTTTATCATATGCTTGGCAAAATATTGTGAAGCTAAAAAAGATCCTCTTAAATTAACTGAAATCATGCGATCAAATTCTTCTATTGGTAATTCCAAGAAGGAGCTAAATGATCCATATCCCGCACAGTTAACTAAAGCATCTATTTTCCCAAATTTTAATACCCCTTCATTAAGAAAGTTGGTTATTGAACGTTCATCTTCAATATTAAGTTGTTGCGGAATTACCTTAGTTGGTAATATAGCGGATAATTCTTCTAATTCTTTAACACTTCTCGACCCAATTAATAGATTTGCACCTTTTGATGAAAGAAGGATGGCAGTAGCTCTACCAATCCCTTTTGTAGCACCGGTTATTGCGACATTTTTACCTTTTAAGATATTGCAGTCAAATAGCATAATCACCCTCACCTAAATATTCAAAATAATTTTTATCAGTTTCCCAAATTCCTACTTTATGAAGATTAGGAATATGCGACTTTAATATTTTGTAGATCACCATTGCGACAGCTTCTGAAGTAGGATTTAACTCCTTAAATTCTTCTGTATCTAAATTTAAATTCATATGATCGAATCTATCGATTATCTCACGTTCAACGATTTCATCTAAATCAGCCAAATTTATTATCATCCCTGTTTCTTTTGAAGGCTCTCCCTTTACTTGTATATCAACATAATAGTTGTGACCATGTCCATTAGGATTGTTGCACTTTCCAAATAACTTTTTATTTTCTTCATCAGATAAATAAATGCTATGTAGTCTATGCGCCGCAGAGAAATGATATTGTCTCGTTAAATATGTCATACTATCGATCTTCCTTTCAGCCGATAAATAATGATTTTCATAAAGTCTTAAACGATAAAGTTCACATCCTTTAAACTGCGGTTTTAACGACTCCCAAATATAATTCACAATATTCTCTGTAGTAGGGATATTTTTTATAAAAAAAGGATGCTCTCTATCTAAAAATTTCCCATCAAGTTCTTCTGCTAAAAAATGATTGACAATTTGCTTAATATCCGCTGTATTTACAACAATGCCAGAAGACAGATTTAACGTTCCTCTAACCATTACTTCCAATTTATAATCATGCCCATGTCCATTTGGATTGTTGCATTTGCCAAATATCTTTCTATTTTTTTCTTTATTCCACCGCGGATTATTGTACGTATGAGTAGCTGAAAATTCCGATTTTCTAGATAAATACAGCATTTTGCTCCCTCCAAACTTCAGACTCTTTCCAATTGATCTCTCTATTTATAATTTCTTATAAAGAACAACATTTCTGAAAAACAATTCCCTTTTGAACTGTTTACACAAAGTTTATATTTCCAGCACACAAACTCTTGTAGTCGTCGAGATGTCAATTTTACTGTTCTAGCAATTTCCGGAAAAACTACGACAAAATTATTATTTGCATCATGAAATAAAATTTTTCAGCTTTTACTGATTACTCTAATCTCAATAAGTATCCCTCCGGAATTATTATTATCAATTGAATATACACATATCACTTTTTACCTTTTAATAGAGATAATAACAAGGGTATATAAACCTATAATATAAATATTTATATATATTTAAAATTACTTTTTGATTACAAAATATTCTATTTTCTATAAATTTTAAGATTTAAGTATTAAAAATTATATAAAAATACCATTATATTCATTAATAATCAAATTTATCTTTCACATGTTTAAAATGGTAGGAAAATGATTTTTCTAAAATTTTCAAAAATGTCCTATAAATATTTTCGTGTTCCTTGATTTCAATTCCTTCTTTAACATAAATAATTCCTAAATTCTGTAGAAATTGGACATTTATCGATAAACTGTTTTATCATACGGTTAGTAAATTAAATAGAAATGCAGGTTAATACATCATGAAATTTCAACTACTATATCCACTGCTAATCATTATTGCATCGAGCAGCTACGGTATTTTATCAACAATTATTAAGGTTGCCATGGGACAAGGCTTTACATCCGGTGAAGCTGTCACAAGCCAATACATGGTTGGTTTTTTTCTAGCGCTAATTTTGTTTGTTATTACACAAAGAAGCTTGCCTCGTTTAAATAAAACTGGGTTACTTACGATTGTTTGTGCAGGTATTTTTACTGCAACAACTGGAATCATTTACGGAAAATCATTAGAGTACTTGACTGCATCCCTTGCTGTCGTATTGTTTTTTCAATTTACTTGGATTGGGATGTTTATTGATTGCATCTTACATAAAAGGTTTCCAAGCCGGCCTGAAATAATCTCCCTTGTTTTTTTATTAGCCGGAACTATTTTAGCTGCGGGTATTCTTGATACCGATTTATCAGCTATTGCTTGGCAAGGATGGGTTTACGGATTACTTGCAGCAACTAGCTTTGCAATATTTATTCAAATTAATTCAAGAAAGGTGGAAGGAATATCAATAATTTCTCGTACACTTCTCATGTCATTTGTTGCACTGATTGTTATTAGCATCTTCTTATCCCCTGAAATTCTTTGGAATGGCACATTAGTAAATAGTCCCTTGTGGATTTTTGGACTTATTTTAGGGGTGTTTGGTATTATTTTGCCAATTTTATTATTCTCCATTGCAGCTCCAAAAGTAGGTGGCAGTCTTTCATCTATTTTAAGTGCAATGGAATTACCTGTAGCAATCCTAGCCTCAGTTGCTGTACTACATGAAAAATTAACTATTATACAGGTATTTGGCATTGTAATAGTACTAATTGGTATGGTATTACCAACTGTTATAGCCCAAAGAAAAAATTCAGTTTAACATTTAATATGAATGAGTTAATTTGTTTGTTGATTTCATAGTTAAAAGATATTGGAATATTATAGGTAATTCTTTGTGGGGTGATTCTATATGTTTCAAGATTATAAAAGCCGTATTAATGAAATTGAGGGCAATCAGTTCCCTTCTACTAGTTATCGTCAAATGGTACTACAGCCAGCATATGAAGAAGCTAAAAAACATTTTTTGAAGTTGATGGTGCAAATACATATTGCCCATTTAAAGATGCTTGAAGAACAACAACTTGTTACAAAAGAAGAGGCGAAACTCATTGGGCAGGCCATTACGAAACTAGATTTGGACTACTATGAGCATCGAGATTACAACCCACAATTTGAAGATTTATTTTTCCGAATTGAAAATAAACTAATCGAGCTAGCTGGAGATGTCGCAGGTAATTTGCATATTGGGCGAAGTCGAAATGATATGGGAATTGCTATCTACCGTATGACTTTACGTAAAAGACTACTTTCACTCATGGAGGAACTGTTATCCTTTAGGTCTTCTTTAATAGCTTTTGCAGAAGAGCATGTTGACACTATCATGCTTGGCTATACCCATACACAACAAGCACAGCCTACAACCTTTGCACACTATTTGAAAGCGGTAATTGACCAGCTTACTCGTGATTTTAAACGAATGCAAGGTGCTTACAAAACAATTAACCAAAGTAGTATGGGGGCTGCTGCCTTAACTACTACAGGTTTTAATATTAACCGAGAACGCATGAGAGATCTTCTTGGATTCGACGATATTATAGAAAATGCCTGGGATGCAGTTGCAGGAGCAGATTATATCGGGGAAGCAGCAAGCGTCGTCCAACTTGCAGCACTTAATCTTGGGAGAACTTCACAAGACTTTCTACTGTGGGCGACACAAGAATTCAATGCATTTAGTTTAGCAAGCCCATATGTTCAAGTTAGCTCAATTATGCCACAAAAACGAAATCCAGTTTCGATAGAGCATACGCGCTCCCTGCTATCATCTGTTGTAGGAGATGCTTCAACCGTATTACAAATGATTCATAATACGCCTTTTGGGGATATTGTCGATACAGAAGATGATATGCAGCCATACCTATGGCGAGCAATGGAAAAATTAAAAGGAATTTATAAACTATTCGGCAGCTTAATAGTTACAATGGAAGTTAATAAAGAAAAATTATTAACTCGAGCCAAAAACAGCTTTGCTAACGTAACTGAGCTTGCCGATTCCCTTGTTCGCTCTGAAAAAATTTCGTTTCGACAAGCACATAAAATCGTTAGCAGTTGTATAAAAGCTTTATTAACTAAAAAACAGGAATCACTTGAGAGCCTAACTTGGGAACTTGCAAATGAAAAAGCATTAGAAATAATTCAAAAGCCTTTAACAATCTCAAAAGAAGAGTTCTATAAAGCTTTAAAACCTGAATTTTTTGTTCAAGTCCGTACATTAGCTGGCGGCCCTGCACCGGAGACAATGCGTAGTTCACTCCTTCAGGCACAAGCAGTATCACCCTTGTTAGAAAACTGGGTAAAAGAAAAAATTGATACCATACGTAAATGTGAAGAACAGTTAAATCAATTCCTTGAAGGTTGGAACAAGGAATGAAAGAGAAAATTATTTTAGCAGTCGATGGAGGAGCTACAAAAACCACTCTATCAATACGCTCTGAACACGGGGAATGTTATTTTGAAAAAACTTCTACTGGCTCAAATGCTCAAACAATAGGAGCTCATGCTGTTAAGGAAGTTTTAAATGAATTACTTTGGGATGCATATCAATCTACAAATTTAGAAAAGATAGACGTCGCAGCATTTGCTATAGCTGGAATTGATAGCGCTTCTGATTTGAAATTAGTTAGTGAAGTCATTGAATTCTGCTGTCAAAAGGTGCCTTTTAAAATAGAAAAGATAATTATTGAAAATGATGTACACTCAGCATTACTTGGCTTAGTCGGTTTGAAAAATCCTGGTGCCCTAATTATTTCTGGAACTGGTTCGATTTGCATGGCTACTGATGGAAATGGATACATTGTACGTACAGGAGGATGGGGACACCGCGCTGGTGACGAAGGCAGTGGATATTGGATCGGGAAAGAAATTCTAAGCATTGTATTTAGAATGGAAGATGGACGTTTAGAAAAAACATCCGTCTTAAAGGAACATCTTTATAAAAAATTGCACATTGAAACAACTGAGCAGCTTATAACATGGCTATATCAGCCTAACTATACAAATGCCCAAATCGCAAGTATAAGTTCAATCTTACAAGATGCTGTTATACTTGGAGATGAGCAGGCAATTGCAATAGCCCGGCAAGCAGCAAAAGAACTTTATTTTTTAGTAAAATCAGCACTGCAGAAAATCAATTATGTGAAAAAACCATTAACTCTTTATGTAAATGGCGGGGTTCTACAACATAATCCTATTATCTTAAACTTACTACAGCAATATACAGTACAAACTTATCCGGACATAACTTTTACAGTTTGCGACAAAAGTCCAATCGAATATATTTTTAAAAGAGCATTGTTTAGTTTATAAAAAACATACTAACATTAGTAGTACAAACCATGGCCATGGTTTGTGCTACTTTTTTTTATAGTAGAAGTGAAGGAAAGCCGACCAGCCCCTGGGATCCTTTAGAATCCGTATTAAAAACCGGCTAACTTCACACCCTTATTTGAATCAGTTTAGTATGTTGGGTCCAAGAGATCGTGTATAAGAAAATGGAATCGATAAGGTACTGTGAAGCCTTCTATGATTAGCTATAAAGGAGAAGATTATATGAAACATGTTGTTGCCTTTGATGTGAGTAAAGGCAAAAGTACTATGACGATTTATGACCGTTATAAACAATGTGAATTTGAAGGTGAAATTGAACATACACGTTCTTGCTTTCAAACACTTCATGAAAGGTTACACCAATTAACGATTCTTGACGGCCAAGTACCTGAAATTGTATTTGAAGCGACAGGTGTTTATTCAAAAGGACTAGAGAAATTTTTACGTGATCATGGCTATCGGTATAGTCGAATGAATCCGTTAGAGGCGAACCTCCAAATGGCCTCCATGCGACGACATAAAACCGATAAAAGCGATGCACATGAATTAGCGAAAACACATTTTAAAATGGAACGTGACTATACATACCAACAGGATGAATATTATGAACAGATGCGAGCGTTAACGAGGTACTATGACGAAGTTGACATAGAAATGAACCATTTAAGGAATCGAATGCATGCCATTTTACAACTGAGTTTTCCAGAGTTAGAGAAGCTCATTACGCCAAAATCTGCTTTATTTTTAAACATCGTGCAACTTTATCCTCATCCTAGAGTACTACTTGCACATTCTAAAACCGTTTCGGAACAGGTTAAAAGAGAATACACGTAAAACCTTTCATTAAAACGTGCAGAAGAAAAGGCGATTCTTTTATTAGAAGCTGCTCAAGAATCCTATCCAGCTATAACCTCTACAGATGTTCGATGTGAACAAGTAAAAGATTATGCAAAGCGCATAGCCGATTTAAAGGAAAAGAAGGAACAGCTTGTGAAACAAATGGTTGAACTTTCGAAAGATCGTTCTGAATATCAGGTCCTTCTATCGTTTCCTGGGATTGGTGAAGCAACAGCCGTCCGTATTATTGGAGAGTTGGGTGATCTTCGACGGTTTAGAAATCATAAACAATTAAACGCCTATGTGGGAATCGACATTATGACTTATCAATCAGGCAACACGCATTACCAAGATCGTATTAATAAGCGAGGAAATAAGAAGTTACGGAAAATCTTATTTTTTATGATAAAAACGATGATTACATTACGTAAAACAATAACCAATCATCTCGTTGATTATTATGACAAATTAAAAATGCAACCTCAGAGAAAGCCTCATAAGGTTGCCATCATCGCGTGTATAAATAAGTTTTTGAAATTAATTTTTCATCTTATTCAACACAATCTACCATACGATTACAACACAGCTAGCCCCTGTGCGTAAATGGTAATTTAACTATAACATAAATGACCTTTCGAAAAAATGAAATATCGTTAGGTCTATTTGTTATGCACAATTTTTTTGTTTAGGAGGGGGTACCCCCCTCCTAAACAAAAAAATCATCACTCCGAACAATTAATTCCTATAAAACGCTTGACTGGAGGTAAGAAAGGGGCTGGGACATAAGTGGATTTTTTGTAAGAATTCTCTTTTATCATTAATAAGAATCTGATAATTTTTGAAAATTGATTGAAGTGAAGGGGCGAGTGTAGCTGCCGGTTGCGCCTTTCGCTACAGAGCAATGTTTTTCTGTACCGAAAGCGAAGCGTCAGGTACAAAGCTTCCTGCGGGAACAGCCCGTGACTCGAGACCCCGCAGGAGTGTAGCGACGAGGAGGCTCTGGGCCAGCCCTGGATGCGCGTCCCCGGAACGGAAATCAATTTTCCGCTTAGCAAAAAAACGTCATTTTTCTCATCAAGAAAAATGGCGTCTTTTAGTTTTGTCCCAGCCTCATAATTCTATTTTTTTCAAGCCGCTATCAGTATTAAAATAAACGCTTCCATCCTCAACAAATAAATTATTTACTTCTTTTTTATATATAATAGACTCTTCTGTACCGTCTTTTTTAATTTTTGATAAATATCCACCATGAGAATAATTGCTAAAATATAGCCAATCACTATATCCAACAATGTATTGTGCTCGACTATCCGTTAACCGTGTATTTTCCCCTGTATTTAAATCGAGTCGATATAACCTATTATTATCATCCACATTACTATAGTAAATCATCCCATCTACTTCATAAGCATGATCTACTTGAGCCATAAATGCGTATTTATTACTGTCGGCACTTGGATAATCAGATTGTATCCAGCTATGGTCAAGCTCCATCTTTTCATCATTCATTAGGAAGTATCCATAGCTGACAATATTTTTTCGATCTGGAGTCGGATCATTCCAAGTTGTGTCAAGATGATACCATTCTCCATCGACTTTTACTAGGTTCCAAGCATGGCCTCCAGTATATACTTCCCCGACAATATATTTTGTTTCTACTCCAAGTGCTTGCAGCATTTTAAGCGCAAGTAATGCATATCCTTGGCAAACCCCTCTGTTTTCTTGCACAATTGCAAAGGCACTGTGAGGACTTGCTGACGTCTCTTCACTATATTCTGTATTTTTTACAATATAGTCATTTACAAACTTCACTCGTTCAAAATCCGTCAATGATGCTGGATCTACTGTAGCAAGGATAGCTGCTACTTTTTCATTTACTACTTCTTCTTGTGCTACATTAGTTAAATAGGATTGATGTACTTTTATGTTTGCACCAAATTGATTATATTCAAACTCTATTTTCCGATCAGCTAGATGGCCGAGAATATATTGATCCCGATTAGCAGCTTCTTCAACAGCAGTTTCAATAATTGTTTCGATATTAGTTGTACTTCCATCATAACGAATCTCAAAATCTGTTTCCCAGCGACTAAAATGATAATAAAAAGCTTCAGCCAGTTCCTCCGTTGTTTCAACCGAGCTTGGTAATTTAGCATCCACTGCTGTAATAGTTGAAGCAGTTTGGACAATCGTATCTTTCGCAGTAGAAGATACGTTTGATAGAACTTCTGAAGTTGCATCTTGTATATTTATATTATTTTCATTTAATAAAACATTTACATCACTTACCAACTTAGAGCCGAAATCATATGTCGGCTTAAGCAGTACAATGACAATTACGAGAAATATTATTCGTTTTAACATAGTACAATCACCTCAGGATTCCGGCTTTTGAAAGTTGTTATTCTTCTAATGATTATATTTCATATTCAATAGAAGGTAGATAGTTCTCACCAAAAATTTTCTTTAACAGTTCATGCCCTTCTTCTTTCATTTCATCTGTAATAGATGCATAAACCACAGAAATAGCTTTAACAATGATAACTGTATCATCCGCTAAGCCAACAGCAGGTAGAAAGTCTGCTATAAGATCTATTGGTAATATAAAATATCCTAGTACACCAACAATCATAAGTTTATGTTCTTTTGGCATATTGGGGCTTTTTAATGCACAGTACAATGTTGCCACACCGTGTAATGCTTTAAATCCTAAATTTAAGCCAGCTTTTCTTAGCTTGTTTAAAAACTTATTTGGTGTGTAATGCTTTTCTTTTCCCCTTACTACTGGTTCTAGTTGAAAATTTTCATCCATTTTACTTTCCTCCTCAAATACCATGAACAAAAAATCTATTGCCTAGTACTATCATTACCAATTAATTAAAAAAGTACTACATAAAAGAATATTCCCTGCAAGAATAGTAGCCCTTTTTGTAGTACTGTAATATTTACGATTTAAAAAAGCAAAAGTTTCAGCTCAATTATGATGTTTTCGATTTTTCGAATATGTAATTAACATTTGTTGAAGTAATTTATGCGTATTAATAATCTCATCATAAAACATAATCGAGTTTTTTTTCAACTTTAACTTGCCTATTGGTATTTCATAAATTGGAATGTTTCTCTTAATTGCCTCTACTAGCATGTTTGTATCGTAGCTAAATGATTCCCCTGGAACTTTTATACACCAATATAACTGTTGTTTAGGAATACAACGCAAGCCCGTTTGCGTATCGAGCAAGCGTTTATGGAATAGCAAACTAAATAATATAGATGCAGTACGATTGCCAATCGAGCTTGTTAGAGGCATATCCTTTGAATTAAAGCTCCTCACTCCTAAAATAATCCCGTCTGAAAATATAGCTGCATTTTGTAAAATTCGCTGTACATCATCAAGCTTATGTTGGCCATGAGCCCCGACCGTTATAACAAAATTCACATGTTTTATATATGTTATTACGTATTGAAAACCAGTTTTTAATGCTCTTCCTTTCCCTTTATTCTTTTGATGGGTCAATACGATGCAACCATCAAGCTTTCGAAGTTCATCAAATACAACTTGATACTTCTCATCACTTCCATCATTAATAATGATGACTTTTTCTATATCAAATTTCAGCATATTTTTGACGTAACCAATTAACGCGTTTAATGGATTTAGAGCAGGTATAATTACAACAATCTTTGTCTTCACCACAGCATATTCCCCTTAGAAAAAATATAGGTATATTACTAAATATTTTATCCCTGTCAAAAATCAACTCCAGTGGCTTTTCAATTAAATAACACTATTATCAGAAAGGTCCTCAATTTCTATGTGTTTAAAGTTACGTACATCAAACAGGCCTGTATCTGTTAATTTTAGTTCCGGAATAACGGGTAAACTTAAAAAAGATAATGTTAAGAAGAAATGATAGTGTAAATCAGGATGAATTTGATGAAGGGCTTCATGAACCTCCTGAATTTTTTGTACTGCTTCTTCTGCAGGAAGAGTTGTCATTAACCCTGCAAGCGGTAATGCTAAAGAGCCGATAACCTTACCTTCATCTACAACCACCAATCCTCCTTGCATGGTTTGAAGGGCTTCTAGTGCTGTAATCATATCCTCATCATTAGTACCAACGACTATTGCATTATGGGAATCATGAGCTACAGTAGTTGCCACAGCACCTTTTCGTAGTCCAAAGCCATGAACAATTGCTAAACCCTTCGTCCCTAGAGAATGATGCCTTTCAATGACTGCAAGTTTTAACAAATCCTTCTCGACAGAAGGGACAAACAGACCATTTAGAACATCTACTTGTTGTTTTATATGTTTTGTCGTAATCTGATTTGGCATTATCTTAATGACATTTGCATAATTACTATTCCGAAAAGGAATCTCAAAGTCTTTTGGAGTTAGAGATGGGATATGAACTGAATGAAGGATTGATTTATTTATACTATTTGGTGCCTTTTCCTCATGAAGTGCTTTGCCATTTTCAGCAACCTTCACACCATCCTTCCAAACTGATGATATTTTCATACTTTGTAAATCCTCTATCGTAATAAAATCAGCAATGTATCCTTCAGCAATTGCACCTTTATCATATAATCGATAGCATTCTGCAGCATTTAAAGTCGCTAATTGGATAGCCTGAAGTGGATTCATTCCATGTTTTATAGCAAGGGAAATAGAAAAGTTAATACTGCCTTCCTTCATGAGCTCGTCCAAATGTTTATCATCAGTACAGAATGCAAACCTCCGCGCGTTTGCAGGAGTTACTGCCGGCAATAAATCAACTAAGTTTTTAGCAGCTGAGCCTTGTCGGATAAACACATACATTCCTTGTTTAATACGTTCCCGCGCTTCCTCAGCAGTTACACATTCATGGTCAGTCTGAATGCCTGCAGCACGATAGCCGCGAATTTGATCTCTACTTAGACCTGCACCATGACCGTCAATGATTTTATTTACATTTTGAATAAGGGATAATTTCTCTAACATGTCCAAATCAGCATTTAAGACTGCTGGATAATCCATGACTTCTGCAAGCCCTAAAACCTTTTCATTTTGGAGAAATGGAGATAGATCCTTTGCTTTCATAACTGCTCCTGCATGTTCAAATGAGGTGCTTGGAACACTAGAGGGAAGCATAAAATAAATATCCATTTTGGCATTATTTGCTTCGTTCAACATGAACTCTATTCCGGTAGATCCAGATACATTCACAATTTCATGTGGATCTGTAATGACTGAGGTAATTCCATGGGGCAACAAAAGTTGACTGAATTGGGATGGTGGTAACATAGATGATTCAATATGAATATGTGCATCAATTAAGCCTGGTATTACATATTTGCCATTTGCATCTTCAACGCTTTTCGCTGTAAATTCATCTTTCTCATCTAGTGCAATTATTTTGCCGTCCGCAACTACGATATTGGCCTTTCTCCAGCATAATGAAAAAACATCTGCTACAATCGCGTTTTTCAAAATAAAATCCGCTTCTGTTCTCTTTTGTGAAGTATTAATCAATCTCTCTACTGCTCTAATATCCATATTACTTTCACCCTCCTCAATTATCTATTATCTACATCGTATTTTAAAAGTAATCTTTTCATTACTTTACTATAAAATAAATCGTGGCGTTCTTCATCTCCTAGCTATTACAGTAGTTCCTTTAATGTGGGGAAAATCGAGGCCAAAAGAATTTGCTTATATTACTAATAAGAATAGGTTAATTTTTGAAAATTGATTGGTGAAGGTTCAAATGCATCAGCTCCTGTTGCTGAGTTTTCGATAAATTTATCTCTATTCTGTTAATTCTATAAAACTTTTAAATTCCAAAAATATTCCCCTAAATTTTAAATAGGTAATTCATCAGTTATTGTATAACCGCTAAATATATAAATATTATTGTCTAATCGTGAAATTCATAGTAAAGCAACTAAGAAAGAAAAAGAGAAAGAGTAAGATATCCTCTTTCCCTTAGCAATTATATTGTTTGTTTGGTTCCACTTTCTTTAGCATTGCTTTGATTTTTAAAATATCCTGCTGCAAGTATAATGACTGTTATGATTGCTAAAATTACATACGACAAAGCCCCATGTGGAAGATCAACCAGGTTATTTAGACTTTTATCTTTTAAAATCATCTCACCTGCTGTCCAAGCAAGAATCCCAGCACCTATATACGCAATCCAAGAGTACTTTTCCATAGCTTTAACAATAAATTTAGAGCCAAAAATCATAATAGGAATACTAATAAGAACACCAAGCGCGATCATCCCGATATGACCATGAGCAGCCCCAGCTACAGCTACTACATTATCTAAGCTCATAACAGCATCTGCAATAATAATGGTTTTAATGGCTTGAAACAGACCATTATGTGACTCAATATTAGCATCCTCTTCCCCTTCTACCAATACCTTATAAGCAATCCAAAGAAGTAGGGCACCACCGATAAGATTTACGTATGGGATTTGCAGTAGGTATACAATAATTGCTGCAAATGCAATTCGCAAAATAACAGCTCCTGCTGTTCCCCAAAAAATGGCTTTATTTTGTAATTCTTTTGGTAGATTTCTAGTTGCCATCGCTATAACGACCGCATTATCACCTGATAGTATAATATCTATCAATATTATTTTAAGTAGTGCTGCTAGCGCTGCAGATGAAATAGCAAAATTAAGCGCTAGAAATAAGTTTTCCATCTTTGTTCATTTCTCCTTTTTAAATAACAGATATTATATCTGTAAACCATATGAAGAATATTATAGTTTATCTTGAAACGGTAGTCTACGAGGTTAGAGGTGAGGGGTTAAAGTTTTTCGTTCACTTTCTTATAAATTTATAAATGAAGCTAGGGCATAAGTTGGAAACTTATTAATTATTATACAAATCGTGAAAATAAAACCGCATGAAATCAAGATTTTAAATTTGATTTCATGCGGTTTAATAATTTTTATAAGGTTTTGTTCCAGTCCCTTATTGATTTTATGAAACTACTTGGCCAAATTCTTCTTGAAACGCATTTATTGCGGACTCAATGTCTACTGTTCTTCCTAGATCTTGAAGGACTTCCCCTATTGATTGAATAGCTTGCTCAAGCATTTCTTTCGTCGTATTCCCCATATGGCCAATGCGAAACGCTTTGCCTGACAAATGTGCAAGAGCCCCTGCAACAATTACACCTTTACTTGCTAGACTTGTTCGAAAAGCTGCATCGTCTACACCTTTAGGATACAGCATACAACTTAATGTAGGAGCAGCCACTTGTTCATCAGCTAAAGCTTCCATACCATATGTTCGAAGGGCAGCACGCAAACCTCGACCAAAGGCAATATGGCGCATTTCACGCTTTTCAATTCCTTCATCTAGTACAATTTTCATTGCTGTATTATAGGCATAAATTAAATTGACCGGCGGGGTTGCAAAGTATTTCGATGGATCCTGCATTATTGGTAGCCAATTTTTTATATCACAATAATAGGCAGATATTTGTCCTAGTGATTCACGGGCTTGCAGTGCCGTTTGGTTAAATGCAACAATTGCAAGTCCAGGCGGGATGCCAATTGCCTTTTGGGACCCTGTTAGCACAACATCTATTTTATAATCAGGATGACCGTAACCTTTACTCATATTTTCATTCAATGCGGCTGTTGCAACAACTCCATCTAAAATAACTAGAGCCCCTGCCTTTTTAATAATTGGCACTAGTTTATCCAAATTTGAAATAACCCCTGTTGATGTATCCGCATGTGTGATAGTAACGGCTTTATAAGCTCCTTCTGCCAATTTCTTCTCAACTAGTGTTTCATCAACTTGTTGTCCCCATTCAGATTGCAGCACATCCACTTCAATTCCATAAGCGTTTGCCAATGGGGTAAATCGATCTCCAAAATAACCGTGGCTTATAACTAGCAGTTTTTCACCTTTGCCTACTGTGTTAACGATTGCCATTTCCATAGCAAGTGTACCAGAGCCTGCTACAACGAATACTTCTCCGTCTGTTTGCAGTAATTGTTTTGTCTGATTTAGCGCGTTTTTGTATATTGCGACAAATCGGGAATCTGTATGCCCCCTTGTTTCTTCCGCTAATGCCTCATAAATTTCATCAACTACTGGTGTTGGCCCCGGCACTAAAAGCATTTCAATATTTTTCATCCCATAATCCCCTTTGCTATGTATGTTTTTTCTCCTAACTAAACAATTTCTCCAAACTATAAAAATATCCTTCAAAAAAATAAAAAAGAGAAAAGAGGATGAAAATAAAGATAGTATTTTTAAAAATTTCAAGCTTAGAAAATCGTATAATAGCTTCTTAAAGTAGAGCGATATATTAAAATTCTTAACTGATATAAAAACTTTTACTAGATACTTTTAAAAGTTATATTTTTATCGAAAAAAAAGCCTTGCCAGCTTCTTAAAGCCAGTAAGGCATCCATCCCCAATTTGCATTATATTTTTACTAAACCCCTTGTTTTTTCGTGAATTATCAATTTAGGAGGCACCCTTTTGATAATGTTTCCTCTTTTTTAGCTTATTTTTTCGTAACCTGGCAAAGTTAGAAATTCTACAAACTCATCTTGCTCGATTAAAGATTTAAACAGTTCTGCCGCCTCGTCGTATCGACCACTGTTAAAGAGACGTTCCCCAACAGCCTCTTTAATTTTAGCGAGCTCATCTTGTAAAATTTCTAAAGTTAATTCCAATGTTACTTTACGGCCGTCTTCAAGAATTCCCTTTTCATGTCGAATCCATTGCCATACTTGAGTACGTGAAATTTCTGCAGTTGCTGCATCCTCCATTAAGTTATTAATCGGAGCGGCTCCATTGCCACGTAACCAAGAAGCAATATATTGAACCCCTACACTTGCATTAACGCGAAGCCCCTCTTCTGTAATTGTACCCTCTGGAACGGCCAACAAATCGTTCGCAGCTACATTTACATCCTCACGTTTCTTATCAATTTGGTTTGGAGTTTTCATAACTGCATCAAACTGCTCCATTGCAACTGGTACTAAACCTGGATGGGCAACCCACGTACCATCATGGCCATCTGTAGCTTCACGGCGTTTATCTTCTGCAACCTTTGCAAATGCGATTTTATTCGCTTCTTCGTCATTTTTAACTGGAATTTGCGCTGCCATACCACCCATTGCTGGTGCATTTCGTTTATGACAAGTTTGAATACATAGTGATGTATATGCTTTCATAAATGGAACGGTCATTGTTACTTGCCCACGATCAGGCAAAACTACATTTGGTTGATTACGTAAGCGTTTTATGAAACTGAATATATAATCCCAACGTCCACAATTTAATCCTGCTGAATGTTCTCGCAATTCATAAAGAATTTCATCCATCTCAAAGGCAGCTACAATTGTTTCAATTAGTACAGTTGCTTTAATTGTACCTTGTGGAATACCTAAATACTCTTGTGCATAAACAAATACATCATTCCATAAACGTGCTTCTAAATGGCTTTCAAGCTTTGGTAAGTAAAAATAAGGTCCTGTACCTCTTTCAAGTAATTTTTTAGCGTTATGGAAGAAGTACAATCCGAAGTCAAAGAGGCTGCCTGACATTGGTTCGCCATCTACTAGTACATTTTTTTCAAGTAAATGAAGCCCTCTTGGACGGACTATTAGTACAGCAATTTGGTCATTCAATTTATAAGTTTTTCCATTAGACTCTTGTGTATATTCAATAGTTCGCCGCACTGAATCACGCATATTGATTTGACCGGCAATCATATTTTCCCATGTCGGTGTTGATGCATCTTCAAAGCATGCCATAAACACTTTCGCTCCAGAATTCAACGCATTAATAACCATTTTTCTATCAACTGCTGGTCCAGTAATTTCTACACGACGATCTTGCAAATCTGCAGGAAGCGGTGCTATTGTCCAATCTCCTGTACGAATATGCTCTGTTTCTTGTAAGAAATTGAGTTGATCCCCAGCATCAAGTCTTTTTTGACGGTCTTTGCGTTTTTCCAACAGCTCCTTCCGTTGTTCATTGAACTTACCGTGAAGAGAAACAATGAACTCTAATGCTTCAGGAGTCAATATTTCCTTTGCTTGTTCTGTCAGTTCCCCAACAATTTTAAGCCCTTCAGTTGTTGCTTGCTTCATATTCAAGATCCCCCATCCTTATATGAATACTTAATAAATAGCCTCGATTAATTTTTTCCCTTTATTTAAAACCTTTTAGTTTGCTGCTCGTTACCGAGGCTACATAGATTTATAATAAAACTTATACAAACTGTGCTGTTTCAGTTGAACCTGCCATCGCAGTTGTAGATGAAGTACCGCCGGAAATTGTTTGTGCAACTTCGTCAAAGTAACCAGTTCCCACTTCGCGTTGGTGCTTTGTTGCAGTATAACCTTTTGACTCTAAGTCAAATTCTGCTTGTTGCAATTTAGAGTAAGCAGCCATACCATTATCTTTATAATCAACAGCAAGCTCGAACATTGATTTGTTAAGTGAATGGAAGCCTGCTAATGTTACGAATTGGAACTTATAGCCCATTTTTGCAATCTCACGCTGGAATTCCGCGATTTCATTATCCGAAAGTTTTGCTTTCCAGTTAAATGATGGAGAGCAGTTATAAGCTAACATTTTACCAGGGAATTTTGCATGAATGCCTTCAGCAAATTCACGAGCTTCTTCTAGTGATGGTTTTGACGTTTCACACCAAATTAAATCTGCATATGGTGCATAAGCTAAACCACGAGCAATTGCTTGTTTGATGCCAGCTCTTGTACGGAAGAACCCTTCTGGTGTACGTTCTCCAGTGATAAATTCAGCATCACGTGGGTCTATATCGCTTGTTACCATGTCAGCAGCGTCTGCATCTGTACGAGCAATTAAAATTGTATCGACACCCATTACATCCATTGCAAGACGTGCAGCAACTAAGTTACGTACAGCATTTTGAGTTGGAAGTAATACTTTACCACCTAAATGACCGCATTTTTTCTCTGATGCTAGTTGATCTTCTAAGTGAACACCAGCTGCACCAGCTTCTATCATGCCTTTTACAAGTTCGAATACATTCAATGGCCCCCCAAAGCCAGCTTCAGCATCCGCTACGATTGGTGCAAACCAGTCAAATCCATCATTGCGCCCTTCTGCGTAATCAATCTGATCTGCACGCTGCAATGCCTGATTAATACGTTTAACAACTTGTGGTACAGAGTTTGCCGGATATAGAGATTGGTCAGGATACATTTGTCCTGCAAGATTTGCATCAGCAGCTACTTGCCAACCTGATAAGTAAATTGCTTTCAGACCAGCCTTTACTTGTTGTACTGCTTGATTACCAGTTAATGCACCTAACGCATTAATGAAATCTTCTTCATGTAAAGATTTCCATAGGCGTGCAGCACCACGTTTTGCTAAAGTCTGCTCAACTACTACAGAGCCTTGTAATTTCACTACTTCTTCTGCTGTATAAGGTCTTTCAATCCCTTTCCATCGTGGGTTTTCAGCCCAATCTTTTTTAATAACCTCGATTTTTTCTTGTCTTGTTGACATGAACATTCCACACCTTCCCCTTATTTTAAATACAGTCTGTCAGAAAAAAATTTTTAGTATATCTGTTCCATAACAGAAGTATTTATTGTAAATTAATATATAACAGAGTGAATTTATTATCATTATTTTTTGACGAAACATTAAATATTTAGGATAAAAAGGCAATTTTGCAAGATGAAGTATTTAGATTTGTATTTCACATAGGGGGATTCTAAATATGGAGGTTAATAATTTGCATGTTTCTAAAGAGAGGCTGGAGCAATTTAAAATACTTTTAGAGGATTGGCTGCCAAAGGAAGCATCAATTGCAATCGCTTTGGATAATTCGTATGTTTATTACGCTCCAAGTAATCATCATTTACATTTAGACATTGGCAAGAACATTCATCCCGATAGTATTGCAGCTCGTGTGCTAAAATCTAAAACTAAAACTGAAGCAATAATCGATAACTCAATTTTTAACATACCTTATTATGCAATGGGTTATCCAATTTATCTTGATCAACGTGAAGCAGCTTTGGTTATTGTATTACCCTCAACTTACATCCCAGAGAAACAAGAACCTTATAAATTTTTAACAGGCAAACAGGATGAAGATTGGACGCCTATTCCGATTGAACAAATTTCACATATTGAAAGCTTGCAAAAACGAACATGGTTCTATACTCAAAATGAACAATACAAAACAAATATAACTTTAAAAGAACTGCAAACGAAGCTGCCCGAGTTCTTTTTACGTATTCACCGATCCTACATTTTAAATATTTATTTCATAAAGAGGATTTCCAGGGATCTAGCTTCAAACTTTGTTATAGAACTAAAAAATGGTGCAGAGCTTCCCGTAAGCCAATCTTATATAAATGACTTACGAAAGGTACTGGAATTTTAATTAATTAAAAGACTAATAGTGAAGCAAAAGTTTCTTATTTCGGATAATGGCTTTGATTCCCTACTGTCCGTTATTAATTTTGACAATGAAGGAATATAAAAAACCGCTGAAAATTCAGCGGTTTCATTTGCGAAGCGACGTCCTACTCTCACAGAGGTGCCCACAACTACCATCAGCGCTATCTCGAAGCACGATAACACATCGGATTCCTGCGTCACCTTCGTCTGTGCGGTGCTCACGTACTTTGTACGCTCCGCTCCTCTCTTCCTCGTTTCCTTGGACTCCTTGGTTCTCGCGCTTCTCGAATCAATTCTTATTTGTTTTTTCTTGTTATTCTTTTTTCCTTCTAATACGCGCCGAACAAACCTTCGGTTCTTGGTAGTTGAGGGCTTCCTTTTCCACATAAAAAAACCGCTGAGATTCAGCGGTTTCATTTGCGAAGCGACGTCCTACTCTCACAGGGGGAAGCCCCCAACTACCATCGGCGCTAAAGAGCTTAACTTCCGTGTTCGGTATGGGAACGGGTGTGACCTCTTTGCCATCATCACTTCACTTTTTGGCTTCCAAGAATTATTTTCTTGAAATCCTCTTTATTAAATTGAGAGTTCGTTCTCTCAAAACTGGATAAAGACATTGAATGCGTTCAAAATTTTGGTTAAGTCCTCGATCGATTAGTATTCGTCAGCTCCATGTGTCGCCACACTTCCACCTCGAACCTATCTACCTCATCGTCTTTGAGGGATCTTACTTACTTGCGTAATGGGAAATCTCATCTTGAGGGGGGCTTCATGCTTAGATGCTTTCAGCACTTATCCCGTCCACACATAGCTACCCAGCGATGCCTTTGGCAAGACAACTGGTACACCAGCGGTGTGTCCATCCCGGTCCTCTCGTACTAAGGACAGCTCCTCTCAAATTTCCTACGCCCACGACGGATAGGGACCGAACTGTCTCACGACGTTCTGAACCCAGCTCGCGTACCGCTTTAATGGGCGAACAGCCCAACCCTTGGGACCGACTACAGCCCCAGGATGCGATGAGCCGACATCGAGGTGCCAAACCTCCCCGTCGATGTGGACTCTTGGGGGAGATAAGCCTGTTATCCCCGGGGTAGCTTTTATCCGTTGAGCGATGGCCCTTCCATGCGGAACCACCGGATCACTAAGCCCGTCTTTCGACCCTGCTCGACTTGTAGGTCTCGCAGTCAAGCTCCCTTGTGCCTTTACACTCTACGAATGATTTCCAACCATTCTGAGGGAACCTTTGGGCGCCTCCGTTACCTTTTAGGAGGCGACCGCCCCAGTCAAACTGTCCACCTGACACTGTCTCCTACCCCGCTAAGGGGTATGGGTTAGAATTTCAACACAACCAGGGTAGTATCCCACCGACGCCTCCCTCGAAGCTGGCGCTCCGAGTTCTCTGGCTCCTACCTATCCTGTACAAGTTGTGCCAAAATTCAATATCAAGCTACAGTAAAGCTCCACGGGGTCTTTCCGTCCTGTCGCGGGTAACCTGCATCTTCACAGGTACTATAATTTCACCGAGTCTCTCGTTGAGACAGTGCCCAGATCGTTACGCCTTTCGTGCGGGTCGGAACTTACCCGACAAGGAATTTCGCTACCTTAGGACCGTTATAGTTACGGCCGCCGTTTACTGGGGCTTCAATTCAGAGCTTCGTGATGCCACTAACCCCTCCTCTTAACCTTCCAGCACCGGGCAGGCGTCAGCCCCTATACGTCACCTTACGGTTTTGCAGAGACCTGTGTTTTTGCTAAACAGTCGCCTGGGCCTATTCACTGCGGCTCTCTCACGAGAGCACCCCTTCTCCCGAAGTTACGGGGTCATTTTGCCGAGTTCCTTAACGAGAGTTCTCTCGCACACCTTAGGATTCTCTCCTCGACTACCTGTGTCGGTTTGCGGTACGGGCACCTCCCGCCTCGCTAGAGGCTTTTCTTGGCAGCGTGAAATCAGGTACTTCGCTCATACGAACTCCCCATCACAGCTTGGCGTATTAGGAAGCGGATTTGCCTACTTCCACGCCTTACTGCTTGGGCGCGCATAACCAACAGCGCGCTTACCCTATCCTACTGCGTCCCCCCATTACTCAAACGGCGGGGAGGTGGTACAGGAATATCAACCTGTTGTCCATCGTCTACGCCTGTCGGCCTCGACTTAGGTCCCGACTAACCCTGAGCGGACGAGCCTTCCTCAGGAAACCTTAGTCATACGGTGGATGGGATTCTCACCCATCTTTCGCTACTCATACCGGCATTCTCACTTCTAAGCGCTCCACCAGTCCTTCCGGTCTGACTTCAACGCACTTAGAACGCTCTCCTACCACTGACATCAAAGATGTCAATCCACAGCTTCGGTGAATCGTTTAGCCCCGATACATTTTCGGCGCAGCGTCACTCGACCAGTGAGCTATTACGCACTCTTTAAATGATGGCTGCTTCTAAGCCAACATCCTGGTTGTCTAAGCAACGCCACATCCTTTTCCACTTAACGATTACTTTGGGACCTTAGCTGGTGGTCTGGGCTGTTTCCCTTTTGACTACGGATCTTATCACTCGCAGTCTGACTCCCGTGTATAAATATCTGGCATTCGGAGTTTGTCTGAATTCGGTAAAGCGAGATGCCCCCCTAGTCCAAACAGTGCTCTACCTCCAGTATTCTTAATCACGAGGCTAGCCCTAAAGCTATTTCGGAGAGAACCAGCTATCTCCAAGTTCGATTGGAATTTCTCCGCTACCCACACCTCATCCCCGCACTTTTCAACGTGCGTGGGTTCGGGCCTCCAGTGAGTGTTACCTCACCTTCACCCTGGACATGGGTAGATCACCTGGTTTCGGGTCTACGACCACGTACTCATTCGCCCTATTCAGACTCGCTTTCGCTGCGGCTCCGTCTTCTACAACTTAACCTTGCACGTAATCGTAACTCGCCGGTTCATTCTACAAAAGGCACGCTATCACCCATTAACGGGCTCTAACTACTTGTAGGCACACGGTTTCAGGTTCTATTTCACTCCCCTCCCGGGGTGCTTTTCACCTTTCCCTCACGGTACTGGTTCACTATCGGTCACTAGGGAGTATTTAGCCTTGGGAGATGGTCCTCCCGGATTCCGACGGAATTTCACGTGTTCCGCCGTACTCAGGATACACTCAAGAGGGAATGAACTTTCGACTACAGGGCTTTTACCTGCTCTGGCGGACCTTTCCAGATCGCTTCGCCTAATTCATTCTTTTGTAACTCCGTATAGAGTGTCCTACAACCCCAAGAGGCAAGCCTCTTGGTTTGGGCTCTTCCCGTTTCGCTCGCCGCTACTTAGGGAATCGAATAATTTCTTTCTCTTCCTCCAGGTACTTAGATGTTTCAGTTCCCTGGGTATGCCTTCATGACGCTATGAATTCACGTCAAGATACTGCTCCATTACGAACAGTGGGTTCCCCCATTCGGAAATCTCCGGATCAAAGCTTACTTACAGCTCCCCGAAGCATATCGGTGTTAGTGCCGTCCTTCATCGGCTCCTAGTGCCAAGGCATTCACCGTGCGCCCTTCATAACTTAACCTAATTGCGGCTTCCGATACACATCGCATACTTTCGTCAATTTCACTCGTTCGAATCCTCACGTACGTAGGTACGCTCCGGTCCTCACTCGTTCATTTCCTTGTACTGCTCGTGTCTCGAAACCCTTGAAGTTAGTTACAGCTTTTCTATAAAGAAAAGACTTAAGAACTTACAATAAATTTCTTGAACTTTGTTTGTTTCAATGTCGTTTTATCCAGTTTTCAAAGAACGAAATTACTAAATTGAAGATAATTCATTTACATGAACTCTTCAAAACTGAACACAAAACGTTAATGTTAGTTGATCAAATCAACTATTCCGTTAAAATCCTTAGAAAGGAGGTGATCCAGCCGCACCTTCCGATACGGCTACCTTGTTACGACTTCACCCCAATCATCTGTCCCACCTTCGGCGGCTGGCTCCTAAAGGTTACCTCACCGACTTCGGGTGTTACAAACTCTCGTGGTGTGACGGGCGGTGTGTACAAGGCCCGGGAACGTATTCACCGCGGCATGCTGATCCGCGATTACTAGCGATTCCAGCTTCATGTAGGCGAGTTGCAGCCTACAATCCGAACTGAGAACGGTTTTATCGGATTGGCTCCCCCTCGCGGGTTGGCAACCGTTTGTACCGTCCATTGTAGCACGTGTGTAGCCCAGGTCATAAGGGGCATGATGATTTGACGTCATCCCCACCTTCCTCCGGTTTATCACCGGCAGTCAGATTAGAGTGCCCAACTGAATGATGGCAACTAATCTCAAGGGTTGCGCTCGTTGCGGGACTTAACCCAACATCTCACGACACGAGCTGACGACAACCATGCACCACCTGTCACCGCTGTCCCCGAAGGGAAGGCTATGTCTCCATAGCGGTCAGCGGGATGTCAAGACCTGGTAAGGTTCTTCGCGTTGCTTCGAATTAAACCACATGCTCCACCGCTTGTGCGGGCCCCCGTCAATTCCTTTGAGTTTCAGTCTTGCGACCGTACTCCCCAGGCGGAGTGCTTAATGCGTTAGCTGCAGCACTAAGGGGCGGAAACCCCCTAACACTTAGCACTCATCGTTTACGGCGTGGACTACCAGGGTATCTAATCCTGTTTGCTCCCCACGCTTTCGCGCCTCAGCGTCAGTTACAGACCAGAAAGTCGCCTTCGCCACTGGTGTTCCTCCAAATCTCTACGCATTTCACCGCTACACTTGGAATTCCACTTTCCTCTTCTGCACTCAAGTCCTCCAGTTTCCAATGACCCTCCACGGTTGAGCCGTGGGCTTTCACATCAGACTTAAAGGACCGCCTGCGCGCGCTTTACGCCCAATAATTCCGGACAACGCTTGCCACCTACGTATTACCGCGGCTGCTGGCACGTAGTTAGCCGTGGCTTTCTAATAAGGTACCGTCAAGGTACAGCCAGTTACTACTGTACTTGTTCTTCCCTTACAACAGAGTTTTACGATCCGAAAACCTTCTTCACTCACGCGGCGTTGCTCCATCAGGCTTTCGCCCATTGTGGAAGATTCCCTACTGCTGCCTCCCGTAGGAGTCTGGGCCGTGTCTCAGTCCCAGTGTGGCCGATCACCCTCTCAGGTCGGCTACGCATCGTCGCCTTGGTGAGCCGTTACCTCACCAACTAGCTAATGCGCCGCGGGCCCATCCTATAGCGATAGCAGAACCATCTTTCAGCATTTCATCAGGAGATGAAATGAATCATTCGGTATTAGCCCCGGTTTCCCGGAGTTATCCCCAACTATAGGGCAGGTTGCCCACGTGTTACTCACCCGTCCGCCGCTAACATCTTAAGAAGCAAGCTTCTCATCAGTTCGCTCGACTTGCATGTATTAGGCACGCCGCCAGCGTTCGTCCTGAGCCAGGATCAAACTCTCCATAAAAGAAAATTTGATAAAAGCTCTAAATTACACTGGCATCATATTTGATGTCCAAAATTTTTGTTTCGTTCACCGACGAGGGTCAGTTACTAAAAACTTTATTTCATTAACGTTTTGTTGTTCAGTTTTCAAGGTTCATGGTGGAGCCTAGCGGGATCGAACCGCTGACCTCCTGCGTGCAAGGCAGGCGCTCTCCCAGCTGAGCTAAGGCCCCAAAATGTTATATATGGTCGGGAAGACAGGATTCGAACCTGCGACCCCTTGGTCCCAAACCAAGTGCTCTACCAAGCTGAGCTACTTCCCGTTAAAATTTTATTTTGGCGCGCCCGGCAGGAGTCGAACCCACAACCTTCTGATCCGTAGTCAGACGCTCTATCCAATTGAGCTACGGGCGCTAATATAAATGGTGCCGAGGACCGGAATCGAACCGGTACGGTAGTCACCTACCGCAGGATTTTAAGTCCTGTGCGTCTGCCAGTTCCGCCACCCCGGCACATTTGGAGCGGAAGACGGGGTTCGAACCCGCGACCCCCACCTTGGCAAGGTGGTGTTCTACCACTGAACTACTTCCGCATGTGCTTATGTTTAATATCTGGCATAGTTTATAAATTAATTGGTGCGGGTGAAGGGAGTCGAACCCCCACGCCTTGCGGCGCTAGATCCTAAGTCTAGTGCGTCTGCCAATTCCGCCACACCCGCATTAATTATTAAAACTGGTGAGCCATGAAGGACTTGAACCTTCGACCCTCTGATTAAAAGTCAGATGCTCTACCACTGAGCTAATGGCTCGAAAAATGGTGCCGGCGAAAGGACTTGAACCCTCAACCTACTGATTACAAGTCAGTTGCTCTACCAATTGAGCTACACCGGCTTTATGGTGGAGGATGACGGGCTCGAACCGCCGACCCCCTGCTTGTAAGGCAGGTGCTCTCCCAGCTGAGCTAATCCTCCGTTTTACCAAGCCTAGCAACGTCCTACTCTCACAGGGGGAAGCCCCCAACTACCATCGGCGCTAAAGAGCTTAACTTCCGTGTTCGGTATGGGAACGGGTGTGACCTCTTTGCCATCATCACTAGACTTAAGTTTCATATGCTGGCTTCGTCTTTGCTTTGAACTTAGACGAAGTTAGTTTATTAATTTGAGACAAGGTTTATTATACTACTTTAAATGCTAATTGCAAGCATTTTTTAAAGTAATATTTTTTCTCGTTCTCTCAAAACTGGATAAAGACATTGAATGCGTTCAAAATTTTGGTTAAGTCCTCGATCGATTAGTATTCGTCAGCTCCATGTGTCGCCACACTTCCACCTCGAACCTATCTACCTCATCGTCTTTGAGGGATCTTACTTACTTGCGTAATGGGAAATCTCATCTTGAGGGGGGCTTCATGCTTAGATGCTTTCAGCACTTATCCCGTCCACACATAGCTACCCAGCGATGCCTTTGGCAAGACAACTGGTACACCAGCGGTGTGTCCATCCCGGTCCTCTCGTACTAAGGACAGCTCCTCTCAAATTTCCTACGCCCACGACGGATAGGGACCGAACTGTCTCACGACGTTCTGAACCCAGCTCGCGTACCGCTTTAATGGGCGAACAGCCCAACCCTTGGGACCGACTACAGCCCCAGGATGCGATGAGCCGACATCGAGGTGCCAAACCTCCCCGTCGATGTGGACTCTTGGGGGAGATAAGCCTGTTATCCCCGGGGTAGCTTTTATCCGTTGAGCGATGGCCCTTCCATGCGGAACCACCGGATCACTAAGCCCGTCTTTCGACCCTGCTCGACTTGTAGGTCTCGCAGTCAAGCTCCCTTGTGCCTTTACACTCTACGAATGATTTCCAACCATTCTGAGGGAACCTTTGGGCGCCTCCGTTACCTTTTAGGAGGCGACCGCCCCAGTCAAACTGTCCACCTGACACTGTCTCCTACCCCGCTAAGGGGTATGGGTTAGAATTTCAACACAACCAGGGTAGTATCCCACCGACGCCTCCCTCGAAGCTGGCGCTCCGAGTTCTCTGGCTCCTACCTATCCTGTACAAGTTGTGCCAAAATTCAATATCAAGCTACAGTAAAGCTCCACGGGGTCTTTCCGTCCTGTCGCGGGTAACCTGCATCTTCACAGGTACTATAATTTCACCGAGTCTCTCGTTGAGACAGTGCCCAGATCGTTACGCCTTTCGTGCGGGTCGGAACTTACCCGACAAGGAATTTCGCTACCTTAGGACCGTTATAGTTACGGCCGCCGTTTACTGGGGCTTCAATTCAGAGCTTCGTGATGCCACTAACCCCTCCTCTTAACCTTCCAGCACCGGGCAGGCGTCAGCCCCTATACGTCACCTTACGGTTTTGCAGAGACCTGTGTTTTTGCTAAACAGTCGCCTGGGCCTATTCACTGCGGCTCTCTCACGAGAGCACCCCTTCTCCCGAAGTTACGGGGTCATTTTGCCGAGTTCCTTAACGAGAGTTCTCTCGCACACCTTAGGATTCTCTCCTCGACTACCTGTGTCGGTTTGCGGTACGGGCACCTCCCGCCTCGCTAGAGGCTTTTCTTGGCAGCGT
>NZ_CP155468.1:110000-172500 GCF_039654155.1 Lysinibacillus telephonicus | reverse complement strand
TGTTCAACGTCTTGTAGACCATGGAATTTTTCCGGCATTGGACGAAGGGATTTAGTTAGGAACGTAAATTCTTCCGCCTTAACAGAAAGCTCTCCCACATTCGTTACAAATAGATTTCCTCGAACACCAACGATATCTCCTAAATCTGCAGTATTAAATAATTCATATGCTTCATCACCAACGCGGTCTTTACGTACATAGATTTGAATTTGTCCACCTAAATCTTGAATATGAGCAAAACCAGCTTTTCCTTTTCCGCGCTTTGTCATAATACGTCCAGCGATTACTACTTCTACTGGGGACTCTTCTAATTGCTCTTTTGTAAGCTCTCCAAATTGCTCGCGAATCTCTGAAGATAAATGCGTACGTTCAAAGCGATTACCGAATGGGTCCATACCGCTTTCTTGAATATTCGTCATCTTTTGGCGTCTCACCAAAAGTTGGTCGTTTAATTCTTCAATGTTTGACACGTTTTTCACTCCTTATATACTTGTTCCGCTTTTGCAGTTCATTAGTCCATAATGTACCTATTGTACACAATTTCTGCTTTCTATTCATCTCTTTCGATTGAATTTAAATTGTTTTTAAAAAGTTTTACTTTTCAGATAGTTAAACCCGATATGATTTATTCGGTGTTACGAATTAAAATATGGTAAAATTTCCACGATTGATATGAAAGGGGTTGTTGTTCAAATGTACAGAACTGTTAATGATTTTATTCAAGATTGGCAACATAGTAGTAATGGTACCTTATCTATAATTAAAGCTATAACTGATGAAAAGAAAGATTTTTCAATAGTAGATGGTCATAACTCCCTCGAGTGGCTTAGCTGGCATTTAACAAACTCACCAGCTTTTTTTATGGGGCAAATAGGTCTTTCATTAGGACTAGAATTAAACCAATCCAATGTACCTTCCACAATTAATGAAATTTCAAAACAGTATCAAACTGTGAGCGAGAATATCGTTAAAATTATTAAAGAAAATCTTTCAAATGACTCTTTATTAAAAACAGTTAATATGGGAGAACAAGCAATACCTATTGGTGCTGTTTTACGAATGATGGTTGATCATCAAACACATCACCGCGCACAAATGCAAGTATTGCTTCGCCAAGCAGGACTCCCTGTTCCTGGAGTTATGGGCCCAACAAAAGAACAACTTGCAAAATAAATCAAAAAGGCATCCTAAATCATGTTGATACAAGGATGCCTTTACTAATTACATTGCTTCTACTTTTTGTTCTTGGTGCTCTTCTAGTTCATCTACAACACCATTTAATAATATACGTAATTCCGCAGCAGTCTCTACTTGATTAATTGCATTACGCACTTTGCCGTTTCCACGAATTCCTTTTAAGTACCATGATGCATGTTTACGCATTTCTCGAACAGCAACTCCTTCTCCTTTTAGTTGCATTAAACGTTCAAAATGAAGTAAACATACGTCCATTTTTTCACGTACAGATGGTTCAGGTTTTAGTTCCCCTGTTTCTAAATATTTAACAGTCCGATAAATCATCCAAGGGTTGCCTAATGCGGCACGTCCAATCATAACTGCGTCTACACCTGTTTCTTCTAACATGCGTTTAGCATCTTGGGGAGTCTCTACATCACCATTTCCAATGAAAGGAATATTAATGTTTTTCTTAACTTCTTTTAAAATATTCCAGTTTGCTTTTCCTTCGTACATCTGAACTCGAGTACGTCCGTGCATTGCAATTGCGGATGCACCAGCACGCTCTGCTGCCTGCGCATTTTCGACAGCAAAAACATGCTCATCATCCCAACCAATGCGCATTTTTACACTAACTGGCTTATCAACTGCAGCTACTACAGCGGAAACCATTTCATAAATTTTATTTGGATCAAGAAGCCATTTTGCTCCTGCTTCACATTTTATAATTTTGTTTACTGGGCAGCCCATGTTGATATCAATAATATCTGCATTTGTATTTTTATCAACATATTGTGCAGCCTCAACTAACGTTTCTTTATCTCCACCAAAAATCTGTAAAGACAGTGGATTTTCGCGCTCATCAATATAAAGCATATCTAATGTTTTTTTGTTACGCTGAACTAACCCTTTATCACTGATCATTTCAGCATATACTAAACCAGCTCCGAATTCTTTTACAGTAAGACGGAAAGCCGAGTTACACACGCCAGCCATTGGTGCTAAAACGACACGGTTATCCATGACGATATCACCTATTTGAAACGGTTTTTCCGTAGTATTCAATGTTGCATCCTCCTTATAGAGTTTTTACACTCTCCTTGCTGTACATTTTTATTTAAAATTTATCGGTAATTTTCAAAGTGTACTACCGTCATCCACATTATTTTACATTTCATCCTTTAGCACCTGAATCTAAGCTCCACCATTATATGAACCTATACTTAAATTTGTACAAATTCCTTAACGCTATTTATATTTTTCCATTTGTTTATACCTTCCTGATTAATGTCCATTTCAGAAAGTACTGATTTGGCTTTCTGTAAATTGCTCGTTAAAGGCTTCTGTGCAATTTCCATAAGCGGAACTAAAACAAATGCTCTTTCAAACATTCTAGGATGAGGAACAATTAAGTTCTCTGACTCAATATTCTCTTGATTATAGAGCAAAATGTCAAGGTCTATAATCCGTGGACCCCATCGAAATTCTCGAACACGCCCTAATTTATTTTCAACAGATTGGCATAATTCAAGCATTTGGAATGGGGAATAAGAGGTTTCAATTAAAACGGCAATGTTTAAAAAGGATGCTTGCTCTGTATAACCAACTGGAGCAGTTTCATATATAGAAGAAACATCCCGGACCTTTACGCCTTCATCCTCTTGTAGCATATGTACAGCATATTTTAAGTTATGTTCTCTATCCCCGATATTGGTTCCAAGCGATAAATAAACATTATTCATAAAAACGACCTCTCACTATTTCTACAGCTACTTCTTTATAATGTCCCGGTATAGGGGGATCTGGTTTAATAATTTCTACACGGCAGCCAAATACTTGACCTTTATAAGCTTCCAGTATACGAGATGCAACCGTTTCAGCAACTGCTTCAATTAATTTAAACGGTTTGCCTTCAATAATTTCTTTACAAATATCATAAACACCAACATAACTTACTGTATTATCCAGCTCGTCAGTCTGTCCCGCTTTTTGTACATTCACTGCAAGCGAGACGTTTGCACGAAAACGTTGCCCAAGAACATTTTCCTCCGGCAATACACCATGATAGCCAAAAAACTGTAATTCTCTTAAATGTATATAATCCATACCATAATCTCCTTATAAATCCTAGTGTCTTTCAGGCAACTCTTCTTTTACTTCATATTTTCCCACTAAAGCATCCATCATCTTAACGGTACGGGCAACTTCTTTCACATCGTGAACACGCACTATATGACAGCCCTTCATAATGCCATATGCACAAGTTGCAGCGGTTCCTTCCACCCGTTCATCTAATGGTAGATTTAAAATCGTACCAATCATTCGCTTACGTGAAGTTGCAAGGAGTACTGGGTACCCCAAATCTACAAGTTCGTCTAAACGCTGCATTGTCTCTATGCTCTGCTGTAAATTTTTCACAAAGCCAATACCTGGATCTAAAATAATATGTTCATCTGGTACACCAGCTTCCTTTACTATGTTAATACTTTCTTGTAAATCCGCTATAAAATCTTCAAAATAATGATTGTACGACTCTTCTTTGCGATTGTGCATTAGGATAATTGGTACATTCATCTCTGAAGCAACATAAGCGATTTCAGGATCCGCTTTTGCCCCCCATATATCATTAATCATGTGGGCTCCAGCTTCGATAGCAGCACGAGCCACAGCTGACTTATACGTATCGATAGAAATAATCGCGGGTACTTCTTTTACTAGCGCCTTAATGACTGGAACTACACGTGCAATCTCTTCTTCGTCTGAAATTCTTGTATAGCCAGGTCGTGTGGATTCCCCTCCAACATCAATAATTTTGGCACCATTTGCTACCATTTCCTTAGCATGCTGAACAGCTACTTCTAATGAATTAAATTTTCCCCCATCTGAGAAAGAATCCGGAGTTACATTTAAAATACCCATTACAAAGGTCTCTTTGGTATAGTCCAGTTCGATGTTATTTATTACGATTGGTTTTGGATATTTAGATAACATAAACTAACCTCTTTTCACTGTTTGAATAATTTCTTCTATGTAAGCCTGATGTAAACGTTGATACATCGGTCCATTTTCACCTAAAAAATGTATCTTCCCAATGTTTGAAATTGGAACGAGTTCTTCGATAGAATTTGTAATAAAGCATTCATATGCATTTTCCAATTCTTTTTTAATAAATACATCCTCTACAACCCGGTAGCCTAGTCGCCTTGCTATCATAATTGACCATTGTCTTGTAATACCTGGTATAATCCCAGTGGAAATAGAAGGTGTATAAAGTATACCATCTCTCGCCCAGAAAATATTTGATGTAATCCCATCTGCTATAAATCCTTTAGAAGTTAAGAAAAATCCTTCCGTAGTAGTTAAATCTTCAATTTCAAATCGAGCTAGCACATTATTTCCAAAATAATTGGATCTAAAGCTAAAGCAATGGTGTTCATCTACTACTCTTCTTATTTGAAGCCATTGTGCCGCCTTTTCCGTATTACGTTTTCTTTTTATCAAAGGCGTTTGAAAAAGAATAACGTTTGGACTTTCATATTTATATGGAATAGAAAGACTATTATACCCAGCGGAAACATTTAAACGAATTATGGCATCTTCCCCCATGCTTCTAGTCAACTCATAAATCGCTTCTTGAATTTCTTTTAACGTATAAGGAATATTGATTCTGTAAAGATTAAGTGCTGAACATAAACGATTAAAATGCTCTTCAAGCAGTACTACTTTACCGCTGTACGTTCGAAATGTTTCATAAAACCCTAGACCGTATAAAAAACCGTGGTCAAATGGTGATATCATAATTTCCGTATCATCAACATATTGTCCATTTATCCAACAAAGCATTTACAGAGCCCCCTCGTAACGAAATTCAATTTTAATTGAAAGATAGCATAAATTTCCTAATACGAATAGGAGGCCTTTATAATAAAAAATCGACATTACCTAAAAAGGAAATGTCGATCCAGGTTGTTGACAAAAGACCTTCAGAATGGGCTTATTCTGAAGGTCTTTTGTAATTTTAATAGATTATTGGGTATTTAACCGACTTATTTGGGGTAAAAACACTCTTCGAGTATTATATTTTAGGCCATTTCTGAAGCTTGCCACGTCCAATTAGCAAGCTTTTTTAAATTCATGGCAGCAAAAGTAAGCATCGCCTGCATAGACAATTTTTTAATTCCACGTAGGGTTGTCCATCGCATACCATGCTTTTCTTTTGCATCTGCAAAGACACGTTCAATCGTTTCTTTACGTCTAGCATATATTTGTTTGATATCACTTTGATGACGAAGATGATCCGCTTCCTCTACATGATGTGCCCAAATATGACGTTCAATGATTTTTCTGTGATCCTTACTACTTGTACATTGAGTAAGTAAAGGACAGTTTACACACTGAGTAGGGTTTGATTTATATTGGCGTTTCCCATCTTTAGTCGTTGTCGCATATTTAAGGACTTGCCCTTCCGGGCAAAGATAGCAATCATAATACTCATCATAGACATATTCATGTTTGCGTAAAAATCCATCCTTTGTTTTTGGTCGTGTATAAGGAAGTGCTGGTTGAATATCATGTTCAAATAAGAATTTAGTAATCGCAGGTGTTTTATAAGCAGCATCGGCAGCAACAGCAAGTGGCTTTTTCACTTTTTCCATTACCTTTTCAACAAGTGGTTGAAGCATATGACTATCATGAACATTACCAGGTGTCACAATTGATCCGAGTATAAATCCATAGCGGTCAGCTGCCGCATGAAATGAGTAAGCAAACTGCTTAGTTCGTTCATCTTTTACATAGTAGCCACTTTCAGGGTCTGTCGTACTTTCTTTAATTTCCTTTATCTCTTCTTTTTCAAATTTATCTGGTGGGAATGGTTTCTTCCCATGGTCAATCCGATCTTGATTCAATTCTTCTTGAAGTTTAGCTTCATATGCCCGAGTCTCTTTACGTACCATCTTCTTCTCGAATTTACGTTTATTCGCACTCGCTTTAACATGCGTTGAATCGATGAAAACATGGTCAGCACTTAGTAATCCTTTATCAGCAATTTCTTTAAGTATTCGATAGAAAATCTGTTCAAAGATATCTGTGTCTTGAAAACGACGTTCATAGTTTTTACCGAAGGTTGAAAAGTGTGGTACTTCTGAATGGAAGCCAAATCCTAAAAACCATCGATACGCCATATTCGTTTCGATTTCTTTTATTGTTTGACGCATTGAACGGATTCCAAATACATATTGAACAAATGTCATTTTGATTAATACGACTGGGTCAACACTCGGGCGACCTAATTTAGAATACAGCGGTTCTACTAGTGGATAGATGAAAGAAAAATCAATGGCTGATTCAAGCTTTCTAACAAGATGGTCTTTTGGTACAAGTTCTTCAATCGTAATCATCTCAATTTGATCGCGTTCATTTATTTGATTTTTCGACATCATTTCCATTCACCTCAACGTATATTTAGAAGTAGTTGATTGTAGTGTAGGCGGCGACTCCTGCGGGAAAAGCGTGACGGCCGATACCCCGCAGGAGCGTAGCGACGAGGAGGATTGGCCCACGCCCGCGGAAAGCGTCCGCCGAAACGGAAATCAACTAACTTATTCAAAAAGGGTTATTAATTTTATTTTAAAAGAAAAAAGACTGTAGGCAAACTCGAATTTTCGAGTTTGTCTACAGTCTGAATCGACATTACCTAAAAAGGAAATGTCGATCTTGTTATTTTTAAATTAGTCTTCAAAATCGTATAAAGGTGTTGATAAGTAGCGTTCACCGTTTGATGGAACAATAGCTAATACGTTTGAACCTTTGCCAAGACGTTTTGCAGTTTCAATTGCTGCATGGATTGCTGCACCTGAAGAAATACCACATAAGATTCCTTCTTCACGTCCTACTTTACGAGCAACTTCAAAAGCTGTTTCATTTTCTACTGGGAAGATTGAAGTATAAACTTCAGTATTTAAAACGCTTGGTACGAAGCCTGCACCAATCCCTTGAATTTTATGTGATCCCGGGTTGCCTCCAGATAATACTGGAGAATCCTTAGGCTCGACAGCGATAATTTCAATTTCTGGATATTTCCCTTTTAATACTTCACCTGCACCAGTAATCGTACCACCAGTACCTACACCTGCAACAAATGCATCTAATTTTAAGCCGTCAAATGCTTCAACAATTTCAGGACCTGTTGTTAAACGGTGAACTTCAGCATTTGCTGGGTTGTCGAATTGTTGAGGTAAGAAGTAGCCGTTTTCTTTAGCAAGACTTTCTGCTTTTGCAATTGCACCTTTCATACCCTCTGGCCCAGGAGTTAACACTAATTCTGCACCATAAGCACGTAGTAATTTGCGGCGTTCAATACTCATTGTCTCAGGCATTACTAAGATAGCACGATATCCTTTTGCAGCTGCAACCATTGCTAAACCAATACCTGTGTTACCTGAAGTTGGTTCAATAATTGTACCACCTGGTTTTAAAGTGCCATTTTTTTCTGCTGCTTCTATCATAGCAAGTGCAATACGATCTTTTACTGAACTTCCTGGATTAAAGTATTCTAATTTTACCCAAACTGTACCTTCGTTTTCACTTGTTGCATGGTTTAATTTTACGATTGGTGTACGACCTACTAAATCCGCTACAGAATTTGCCAACTTACTCATAATTGTCATCCCTCTCCTCAATACCTACTAATTTTATAGGTTTTACCTACTTAGTATATTACCAATTTATATTCTAACATGTCAACGGTTACAGATTAAAATATTGAGAATATTTAACATATTTATTAATTGGAAGATTCACCATAGAACCACGTAGCATTAAATTCTTTCCAAAACGCTTCCGGTGTGATGGTTGCTGGCAGCTGCTCCATTGCCAATACACGTTTAATATGTTCTTTTACATCTTCATATGTAAAGGATTTACCTTCATTTATTTCACTAACATGTACAATTCCATAGCGCCCATCGCTCATAACAAATGGTTCACTCGTTTCATTTGCTTTTAATTGTTCAACAGCATCTTGAATACTTCCATCAATATTAGACTGAGTAGTAGTAATAAAACCAATATCTCCTCCTAAGCTTGCCGAAGTAGTATCAAGTGAACGTTCCCGTGCAAGCACTGAGAAATCGGAACCATTTTTTATTTCTTCTTTAACACTGTTTGCGTCTTCTTGTGATTCAACAATAATGATGCTTGTTCGATATGTAGTCGGGATATTATAAAGAGATTGATTTTCTTCATAGTATTTTGCAATCTCTTCTGCATCAGTAATAATATCTTTCGTCAACACTTTTTCTAAGATAAGTTGTGCCCGTACTTTTTTACGGAGCTGTTCATCAGTTAATTGCTGGATGGCTGTATCAGTTGTGTCTTGTGCAGACCGCATAAGTGCAATTTCTAAGTCAATTTCTTCATCAGAAACTTTAATATCATATTCTTTTGCTGCTCTTTCCATAACAGCTTCATTTACTAATGTTTGTAATGTTTCCTTCCCGTACCGAGTTTCCATCGCAGCCATCCATTGTTGGCGAGTGATTTCTTCGCCATCAACGGTAGCGACAGTTTCGTCGCCACCTGCTTGTTGGCCGCCATTTGGCCATAACCAAAGAATGAACCAAAAAATATTTCCTAAAAATAATATTGCTAGCAATGTTAAAACAGGCTTCGTTTTTAAACGTCGTTGTGAAAGAGGCGTTTTGTTTGTCGTTTGGCTAGTAAAATTATTGCGTTTTGATTTCATCGATGAAACCTTCAAGCTCTTGTTTATCGAAATAATACTTTTCTAGGCAGAAATGACATTGAGCTTCTGCTCCACCCTCTTCATCAATCATTTCTTGAATTTCTTGGATGCCTAAACTCATAATTGCTGATCCAAAACGCTCTTTAGAACATTGACATTTAAATTCAACAGGAAGCGAGTCTAATATTTTCACATTGCCTTCTCCTAATACTGCGTCTAATATTTCCTCTGGGGAATACCCTTTTTCAATCATTTTAGAAACAGGTTCGATTGTTGTTAAACGTTGCTCGATTTGTGAAACGACTTCTTCATCACAGCCAGGCATTAACTGTATAATAAATCCACCTGATGCTAGTACTGTATTATCTGGATTTACTAAAACTCCTAAGCCTACCGATGAAGGTACTTGCTCTGATACCGCAAAGTAATATGTGAAGTCTTCAGCTATTTCCCCGGAAACAATTGGTGTTTGTCCAGAGAACATATCACGCAATCCCAGATCCTTAACAACTGTAATCGTACCCTCTTCTCCAACTGCACGACGAACATCCAATTTTCCAATAGAGTTTAGTTCAAAATGTACTTGAGGATTTGTAACATATCCTCGAACTTCCCCTTTAGCATTTGAATCGATAATCATCGGCCCAATTGGACCCTTTCCTTCTATTTTTATTGTTAACTTGTCTTCACCTTTTAACATGGCACCCATTATAACTCCTGCAGTCATTGAACGACCAAGTGCAGCAGTTGTTGTCGGCCATGTATTATGACGGCGTTGTGCTTCGCCTACTGTATCTGTTGTTCGCGCAGCAAATGCACGTACATTTCCATTAAATCCTAATGCTCTTACTAAGTAATCACTCATGTTGTTGTCCTCTTTTCTTATTGATTTCTTTTATAAATGACATATAACCCTTTTAAAGTTAAAAACGGGTCTACAACGTCGATTATAGTTGTTTCACTTGAGATTAATTTAGCTAGACTTCCTGTTGCAATAACGAGTGGTTCTTCTTTAGCCTGCTCCTTCATGCGACCTACAATTCCTTCTACTTGACCAACGAAACCGTAAATCACACCCGATTGCATCGCAGAAATTGTATTCTTTCCAATAATATTTGAAGGGCGAGATATTTCAATTCGCGGCAACTTTGATGCTTTAGAAAAAAGCGCCTCAGTAGAAATTGCAATGCCAGGAGCAATAGCACCTCCCATATAGTCACCTTTTTCATTGATGTAACAATATGTAATGGCAGTGCCGAAATCGATAACAATTAACGGTTGTCCACCGTACCCCTCTAATGCAGCTACCGCATTAACGATACGGTCCGCTCCAACCTCTTTTGGATTGTCATATTTGATATTTAACCCAGTTTTTACTCCTGGACCAACGACATGTGGCCTTACATGAAAATATTTTCGGCACATTTCTTCTAGTACATACATAATAGGCGGCACAACAGAGGATATAATAATCCCTTTTATTTGTTCAAATGTTATGCCTGTATGCATGAAAAATGATTTAATTTGCATCGCATATTCATCTTCAGTTTTATGTCGGTCTGTCTCCATTCGCCAATGATGAGTTAGTTTATCCTTGGTATAAATGCCCAAAGCAATATTAGAATTCCCAACATTTAGCACTAGAATCATTTTTTCACACCCAATTCAAGTCCATTTGAAGAAATCATATCACATTATTGGCTATATAAAACAGCGATAGGAATTATATCTATTCTAATAAAAATCTAATCCATATTAAAATCCCAACTAATTTATAATTTCACCATAATAAAAAAATTAGTAAATCAAGAAATACACAATATCTTAAAAAATTTGTGTTACTATCTATTGGAATAATAAATTTGGAAAAGGAGTTTCTATGCGTAGGAAGTTACAATTACATAGTTTAAAGAGTAAATTAATTACGATTTTCTTAATGTTATCAGTTATTCCTTTAATCGTTGCAACAGCTGCAATCTTCTCAACAACGAATAAAGGGTTTACTAATATTACAGAAAATCAACAAGAAAAAATGATACATATTGTCCAATCAGAGTTATCGAATGTTTCAGAAGACTTATTAAAGGTTACAGAGCTGTATGCTCAAAACGAAAACATCATATCAAGTTTCGAAAGCGGAAAACGTGAGCAATTATTGAATTCAGTCGAAGAGGTATACTCACGTCTATCAAAGGAGCATCAATTATCTGTTTTTGAATTTGGAGATAGCTCAGGTACAGTCGTATTACGCGGTCATAACCCTGACAAGTATGGTGATTATAAAAGTGATTTACAAGCCATTCAGTATGCTTTAGATGGTAAATCTGCCGCAGGTTTTGAATTTGGCAGCAGCGGTTTATCCGTACGAGCTTTTACTCCCATCATTTCAAACAATAAAGTAATTGGAACCTTACAAACAGGAGTAGACGGTCAATTTATTAATGAATTAAGTGATATGCTGCAAGGGATTACAATCAGCTTATATGATATGGAAGGTTTAGTTGTTCAATCACTAGTGTTGCATTAATTTAAATTCACTATTAAAAATACTCAAAATGTTCAATATTATTATTTTATGCAAAGAAAAAGTCCTTTATAATGGATTAGTCAGGTGGTAACCCGTCCAAATCCACTAAAAAAGGACCATCACATGGACAAGATTACACGAAAAACTTCATTTGGACAATGGTTTTCACCTATAAATCTTCAATTATTTGAAGAAAACGTGAAAACGATGAAATTAGATTACTATACGAAAAAATTAACGACAGAGTCATTTCTAAAATTACTACTTTTTGCGCAGCTACAAGAAATTGAAAGTCTGCATGCGCTGGGTGATTGTCTTTTCGATGACCAGCTTCAAAAAGGGATAGACCTTGATTCTATTAGTATTTCTCAGTTGTCACGGCGGTTAAACGGCATAAACCCTGATCTATTTCAAAGGCTTTTCCTTGATTTAGTGTCACAAATTCATGCCAAAACGCATTACACGAAACTCGTGATGCCGTTAAAAATCATTGATTCAAGCACATTGCCACTTAATTTGACCAATCATAAATGGGCTAAATTCCGCAAAACAAAAGCAGGTGTAAAGTTACATTTGCGCCTTGTGTTTATGGAAAAGGGTATATCCTATCCTGAAAAGGCCGTTATGACAACGGCAAAAGAACATGACCGTGGTCAGCTTGAAATCATGGTGGATGACAAGGAATGCATGTATGTGTTTGACCGTGGTTATCTAGACTACGAGCGCTTTGATCGCATGACTGATGATGGCTACTTCTTTCTTTCACGGCTACGCAAAAATGCAGTCATACGGAACGTTTACGATTTTAAGCTACCCAAGGATACAGCTGTTTTATCAGACCAAATGGTGTTGATAGGTACGACTCAAAACCGTGCTGAAAATTACTTTCGGCTTCTAAAAGTGATTGACTCAAAAGGAAATGAACTTCATTTAATTACAAATCGTTTTGATTTAAGCGCCGAAGAAATTTCAGAAATGTATAAATCACGGTGGGCAATTGAGCTGTTTTTTAAATGGATCAAACAACATCTCAGCATCAAAAAGTTCTACGGTCAAAGCGAATGGGCGATTCAAAATCAAGTATTTATCGCACTAATTGTTTTTTGCCTACATGTTCTCGTACAAATCGAGACCAGAAGCAAGCGAAAAACCTTACAGATTAGCCGTTATCTAAGGGCTGCATTGTGGAAACCAGCGAATGTTTGGCTTCGAAAGATTGAAGGAAAAGCCATCCCTTAAATATGCAAATTGTCGTCGTTGCAAAAGTCTAATTGTAAATAAATTTCCAAATGGATGGGGACACCTTTGATTGGGTATTTACTTTTTTGCCTCTAAACAGGGAAGGTGAGTAAACTGAAAATTATGACACTATTTATGCAACACTAGTGTTGTTCAATCTTCCTCTGAATCAAAACTTAATACCTATCTCGAACAAAGTCTGCTTTCAAAAGTTAAAGATGGCAAAGTCTCAGCTTATAAAAATGAGGAAGTCTTAGGATCGATTTTACCAATTTATGATCCAACCGGAAATAAAATTATTGCAGCGATAGGTATACAGCAAGATATTTCGATTCTACAGCAATCAAAACAAGAAATCTTTTTATTAACAACCATTTTAATCGTACTTACAATAATTATTGTTTCCATCATTTCTTTCTTTATGAGCAGAAGAATTTCAAAGCCGATTGTTCAAGTTGCAAATGTTATGAATGAACTTTCTAAAGGAAACTTGCAGCTAAACATTAATGAAAGCACAAATAAAGATGAAATTGGTCAGCTAACAAATGCCACTAGGGTTATGCAGAAGAACTTGCATGAAGCTATTGTAAAAGTATCAAAAGCAGCTGCAAGTGTTAATCAAAAGAGCGATTCATTAAAAGAATTATCTAATTCTATTCAACTTGGTTCCGAACAAATATCTTCAACTATGCAAGAATTGGCGTATGGAACTGAAAGTGAAGCACAAAACATTTCAGATTTAGCATCGAACATTAGTAATTTCAAAGAAAGTATTGAAAAAACGAATCAAAAAGGTGTCCAAGTCCATAAAGATTCATTCGAAGTTCTTACGTTAACTAGTGAAGGTACAAAATTAATGCAATCATCAAATGAACAGATGAATAAAATCAACTTAATTATGCAAGAAGCTGTTGGAAAAATGGGGCATTTAGATAATCAAACAAAACAAATTGAGAAATTAGTATTAATAATCGAGGAAATTGCAAATCAAACAAATCTTCTTGCTTTAAATGCCGCTATTGAAGCTGCAAGAGCAGGTGAACATGGAAAAGGGTTTGCCGTTGTTGCTGATGAAGTAAAAAAACTTGCGGAACAAGTTTCCTTATCCGTAACGGATATTACTCAAATTGTTTCCAATATCCAAAATGAAACAACTATAGTTGAAGCATCTTTGAAAAAAGGTTATTCAGAAGTACAACAAGGAACAAATCAAATTCATGCAACAAACGAAACGTTTACGCAAATTAGTTCATCTGTTACTAATATGGTAAATAACATAGAGGAAATTATTGCTCAGCTTTCTGAAAATGTCTCACATATAAAATATATGAATGAATCGACTGAAGAAGTAGCAGCCATTTCTGAGGAATCAGCAGCAGCTATAGAAGAAACTGCAGCTACTGCTAATGAATTTAATCTTTCAATTGAAGAGGTATCTAAAAAAACTGCGGAATTAGATGAGCTGGCAATTCTATTAAAAGAATTAGTTGATCGTTTTAAATTATAAAAGTGTGTTAAAGATCTTATAACAGGACATTAAATTAGAAGTAACAGTTTGGTTTGAAAGGGGCTAAGAACCTTTTTAGGAACGACTCTTAGAAGTGATACTCGACCATCATTTAGAGATTTATATTTACTAAACAGGAAATATGACTATCGAAAAAAGTGCAATTCAGTAATACTGAGTTGCACTTTTTTCATTTTAAATTTGTTCCCATAAAAAAAATGAATGGGCTTGCATTTACAAGCCCATCCATTTTTTAAAATTCTATTTATTTCGATCCTCTTGAATTCCATTAGTTGAATCGGAAGATAGATCTTTTTCTTTTGGTAAATCAGCCGTTGTTGGATCAGTACCTTGACCAACGATATCCTTCTCTAATGTTGTAGTTCCTGAAGTTTCTACTGCTACATCATTTGATTCAGAAGTTTTATCTTTTGATTCGTTCACAGTTTCAATCGTAATGCTCTCTGAATCTTCTTGTTGAGAGTAGTCTTTACGTTCTGGAAGTGTACCGTGATCTCTCAAATGTTCAATTTGCTGAGCATCTAATGTTTCTACTTCAAGTAAAGTTTCTGCAATTAATGTTAATAAATCGCGTTTTTCCGTTAGAATTTGTTTAGTTCGTTCATATTGTTCTACAATGATAGATTGCATTTCTTTATCAATTTCATATGCAATCGAATCAGAGTAGTTTTGGTCTGAATTAAAATCACGACCTAAAAATACATTGCCGCCTTGACTTGAGCCAAATTGCATTGGTCCAAGTTTGTCACTCATACCATATTCAGTAACCATTGAACGTGCAATACCAGTTGCTCTTTGGAAGTCATTATGTGCGCCCGTTGATACTTCACCAAATGTAATATCCTCGGCAACACGCCCACCAAGAAGTCCAGCTATTTTATCTAATAACTCTGGTTTTGTCATGAAGTAACGATCTTCTTTTGGAAGCATTACTGCATAACCACCCGCTTGACCACGAGGGACAATTGTTACTTTGTGTACTTTTTCAGCTTGATCAAGTGTTAACCCAACCACTACGTGACCAGCTTCGTGGAACGCAACGATTTTACGTTCTTTTTCTGAAATTACTCGGCTAGATTTTGCAGGACCTGCAATTACTCGGTCTGTAGCTTCATCAATATCAGACATGTCAATTTTCTTTTTATTGCGGCGTGTTGCAACAAGCGCTGCTTCGTTTAATAAGTTTTCTAAATCCGCACCAGAGAAACCAGGTGTGCGCTGTGCAATCGCTTTAAGGTCTACATCATCACGCAACGGTTTGTTGCGGGCATGTACTTTTAAGATTGCTTCACGTCCTTTAACATCTGGACGACCAACAGTAATTTGACGGTCAAAGCGTCCTGGACGAAGTAACGCTGGGTCTAAAATATCAGGTCGGTTTGTTGCGGCGATAATGATTATACCTTCATTTACACCAAAACCATCCATTTCAACAAGCAATTGGTTTAATGTTTGCTCACGTTCATCGTGACCGCCGCCTAAACCAGCACCACGTTGACGACCAACAGCATCAATTTCATCGATAAAGATGATACATGGGGCATTTTTCTTCGCATTTTCAAATAAGTCACGTACACGACTTGCACCGACACCGACGAACATTTCCACGAAATCAGAACCTGAAATCGAGAAGAACGGAACGCCAGCCTCACCTGCAACAGCGCGAGCAAGTAATGTTTTACCTGTACCAGGAGGTCCAACTAGTAATATCCCTTTTGGAATACGTGCACCCATATCTGTAAATTTGCGATGATCTTTTAGGAAGTCTACAACTTCAACAAGTTCAGCCTTCTCTTCATCTGCACCAGCTACATCATTAAAGCGAACTTTTTTCTTTTCAGAATCATAAAGCTTCGCCTTACTTTTACCGAAATTCATCACTTTATTGCCGCCGCCTTGAGATTGGCTCAATAGGAAGAAGAATAAAATGATAATAATAATGAATGGAATAATCCCTGTAAAGAACTGAACCCATCCACTAGTTTCAGGTGTTTTTAAAATCTTAATTTTAGGATTATTTTCAGACACCTCTGTTAATTTAGCCATTAATGCTTGGTTATTATCTAGGAGGTTGGCTGTAAAGGTTTTGCCTTCTTCATAGCCTTTCAAAGCCCCTTCGACAACAAGCACTCCTGCGTCAGGTTGAATATTTGCATATTCAATTTGTCCTGTATTTAATGCTTCTAAAAACTGATCATAGGTTAATTCCTCGGAAGGTGTATTGCCACCATTAAATGTTCCGAAGATACCGATAATCACGAGAAAAATTAATAAATAAAATATGGTGTATCGAAATATTCGATTCATCCCCAGCCTCCTCACAACATAACAGAAAAACTATAAGTAAAATCTTAACATACCCTTATTTCATCATACAACGAAAAGCACCGGTAAAATGTGTTTATTGGTTTTTTTGTCAAAATGTTTACACAATTCTTTTAGAATGAATATACTTCTTTTTTAAGTATACCAATATACGGTAAATTACGGTATTTTTCTGCATAATCCAACCCATATCCAACTACAAATCCATCTGGTACTTCAAACCCAACCATGTCAGCTTTTAAATCTACTTTACGTCCAGATGGCTTATCTAAAAGTGTTACAATTTTAATTGACTTAGCCTTACGATATTTGAATAAATCTACTAAATAACTTAATGTTAACCCGCTATCAATAATGTCCTCGATTATGATGACATCACGTCCTTCGACGCTTGTGTTTAAATCTTTAAGGATTTTTACTTCACCTGAAGACACAGTAGCATTGCCATAGCTTGATACATCCATGAAATCAATTTCAATATATGATTCAAAACGCTTCATTAAATCTGTCATAAACGGTGTTGCACCTTTTAAAACACCGATTGCTAATGGGAATTTCTCTTTATACTCTTCTGTTAACTGTGCACCCAGTTCAACGATTCTTTCTTGGATTTGTTCCTCCGAAATTATAATTTTTTCAATATCATTTTGAATCATAGTGGTTCCTCCTTGAATTGTTCAAAACATCCGATCACAATATTTAAATTGTAATTTTGTGTATTCCTTTATAAAATCTGTTCATCTGCTCGGAACTTTAATCTTGTTTGAACAACTTTATAACTAAAAATACATCAGTCTTATTATGACTTATTTTTTTATAATACGTAATATACATTTAATTTTCTCGTTCAATAATCATGATTAAATCGTCGGCTGAACGTTTTGTCTTAGAAAGATTTTTATTAACACGCACACCTAACACTGCCATTACTTCATCGTTGGCATCTACAAGTATTGGCCAAGTATCACGTTCGATTAAAGGAATCTTTTCATCGATAAAAAGTCGAGATAACCGTTTCTGCTCAGTCATCCCTTTTAACCAAATTCGGTCACCGTCTTTTCTTGTCCTAACAAAAAACGGTTTAGTAAAAATTTTCGAACTTAAATAATACTTTTTGGAAAAAATTTGTTGTTGTGTGTTCACTACATTAGAGGCTTCTCCTATGTATAATCGAATGCCATTTTGCAGCGGCGTCCATTGATTAATGGAAACTTTATGGGTTAAAAGTGTGTCTTCACGATCTTCACTTTGCTTTTCAAACACAATTTTTCCATAACTTCTATTTGCGATAAATTGTTCTGGTAGATGAATCGTTGCACTGCCTTCAATCGATTTACACAAATCCATAATAGAGGAGGTAAGTGCGCTACCTTGGGCAATAGTTGAATTATTATAAAGATAGTTTAATAGTATTAAAATGATTCTTCTTTGTAAAGCAACTGGTTCTTTTTCAAATAAGGTTATTTCAAGTGTATAGGAATCTTTATAATTTTTCTTTACTACATAAGGAAAGCGCTTCAATGCAAGTACATTTAAAAATTCATCATCTTGCTGTAAAGCCTCGGTAAATTGAACCGCGTGCGAGGAGACGTTTGGGTTCTCTTTTTTTAGCAATGGGACAATATGGTGTCTAAAGCGATTTCGGGTATAATCATCCTTGGCATTACTCGCATCTTCTCTATACTCCCCTCCGTTCTCTTCTATATATTCCCTAATTTCCTGTTTTGTAACCATTAAAAATGGCCGAATTAACTTTCCAAAAGGAAATTCTCGTATAGAGGAAATTCCTTTCATTCCGCTTATAGTTCCCGCTCTTGCTAAAGCCATTAAAATTGATTCTAACTGATCATCTGCATGATGTGCTGTAACTAGCTTGTTAATATGATGTTTTTGCATTATTTCTGCAAAAAATGCATATCGTTCCCTTCTACAAAGTGCTTGTGAATTCCCCCCCTCTTGTTCAAGCAGTTGAGGTATTGGAATTGCAGTACTAAAAATAGGAACGCCATGTTTTTCACAAAAATTTTCAACAAAACGTCTGTCCTCTGCGGAAGTTTCTCCTCTAAGCATATGGTCAACATGTGCAACAAATAATTTAATTTTTAAAATATGTCTATGCTTAATAAAAAAGTGCACTAACCCCATTGAGTCAATGCCACCGGAACAAGCAATGAGAAGACGGTCTCCTTTTTCCACAAGTTGTTGTTCAGTTATAAATTTCAGGACTTTCATCTCTAGTGACACATCTTCTCACCTCTAATAAGTAGTACTATATCTCCTATGATATTTCTTTACTTAACGGACTAAAAACAGCCCATTTTGGCACAACATGAGCGACTGTAAAAAGAATGACTGTACAATCATCCTCTACTGTATATCTTTGACCAAATTGCTCCATGACATCATATAAAATCACTTCAATTGGCATCTCGTTTTTAATACGGGATTTTATCAAGCTTATAAAGTATTTCTCCTGCTCCTCCCATTCAAACTCACTTGAGAATACACCATCTGATACCATGACAACAAAATCGTCTGCTAATAGATTTACCTTTTCTGTTTCAATTGAGAAAACTGGCATAAAGCCAACTGGCGCTGCAGCACCATCTACTTTTAATAATCTTTCCCCACGTAAAATGTAGGTAGACATGCTTCCTGCTTTCCATGACCAAAGTGCACCTTTTTGTAAATCAACTAGTGCAAAATCAATCGTTGCATACATATCCACTTCCCTGTTTAAAGAAATTACATAATGTAATGTATGCATTGCGGTCTCTGGATTCATATTATAGCTTAAACATTCCCGCATTAAACGTACTAATCGACGACTCTCTCTTTGTGCTTCTCTACTCTGTCCCATCCCATCTGATAGCATGACAGCAACAAGTCCAGGATGAATGTGGAATATCGCATGTGTATCACCAGATACCCAAGCTGAGTTTTTCGCTCTACTGTATATATCATACTCTATTTCATAACGAACTGCTGAACGAAAACGAATTTGCACATGAGCAAACGGTGTTTTTTGCTCTGTAATTTTTTCAACTTGGAATGGTTCTGAAAAAACATCATATAAGATTGGCAATATAATCCTTTCACAAAGCAAATGTTGATCCTCATATGATTTGTTTTTTTTGGCGAATGAACAAATAATTGCTCTTTCCCCCATTGTATTATTTAGTACATCAATTTGAAAACATTGTACATGGGCACGTTTAAATTGGTATTCTAGTTCCTCCTCAATCGTTTTAAATGATAATGTTTCGTCTTTCATATCTTCCATTAATTTATTTAGATGATTACTTAAATCTTTCAATTGAAGTGCAATCATTTTTTTGCCGTGATAAAATTGCCCATTCATTTTATCGTTATATAGCTGATAGTCCAGCTCCTCTAATAGTTTTGTTGATTTTACACATTTTTGTTTAATTCTTTCTTCAGCTAAAATTTGCTCGGATTCTTTAATGCCTGATTTGGCAATAAACCAATCTTGAATTAAATTATCCATATGATTGTTTTTTTCACCCCAACATCTGTCGTATCTAAAGCAGCTCATACAAGTTGCACACGGCTCAATCTTTCTTACTTGATTTACCGTTTCTGTGGAAGTGAATCTATCGAACACCAATTCTTTCATAAATAATACAAAATTTTGGAATGTCTCCAATTTCTCTGTTGTATGCTCTGTTAACCATTGTTGACGCTGTAATAATACTTCATCTCGTTTTGGATGAATGACATCATGTAGAAATGTAAATAGTTTTTGAGGTAATGCAAAGAAAATGATACCTGCGATTGAAATTGATACAAAATAAACTGTATCAAGAGGTAATGTCGCGTCATAAAAGAAAAAGAAGATGCTTGGTAGTATACTTCCAATGACTACACTAATTCGTCCCAAACCACTGAACAAGCCCGCAACAACGCCTGTCATTGCGTAAACGGAAATCATTCCAGTAAATGATAGTTTGGCAACACCTACTAAAGCACCTACTATCGTTGCTACCATTGCTGCAATTGGTACACCACCAGTAAATGCTGCGATGCAGATTGCTAGATGCAGCATGAATGGAAACAATCCAAAATAAGAAACTACAACGGATTGAACGCCAGTTAAGACCATTGCTAAAATGACAAGCCCCGCCCCTACTCTCTCATAGCTCCAGCCAATCGTCCAAAAACGATGGGGCTGTACAAAAAATAGACGCATAAAAATCGTCATAAAGAATGCCAAAACTACTTCATAATAAATATAGAGCTGAACAATTAATGGCGGAATTCCAACATTAGCTATAACTTGCCAAATAAATTGGCCAAAAAAGATAGAGAGGGCAACTGCGACTCCTACTGGCAATTTCCAAAATCGAAATCGAGTAATTAACTCGTATAAAATAATTTGCAGCCCTAAAATCAAGGCTTGTCCAACACCTAAAGTTAGGGCGCCAATAAGTCCCCCGATAAGTACGAACGATTTTTCATTTTCATATCTTTGTTTGACAATTGCCCAGAACGGTAATAAAAACGGAACGGCCGCTTCAAACATTACCGCTCTTGATAGAAACAACGCCAATAGAAGAAAGAAAAGGTGTATGAAAAAACTGATTTTTTTAATAGAGAAACGCTCAGTAAAACTCTGCCATGATGTTTTTTCATTTATCATTTCAATATTTGCCATTTTTTACATCCCCTTTACATAATGCGTTTCGCCCTATTATATAAAAGATAATCTGTAAAATTTGTCTAGTAGTGAAATAATAGAATTAAAATCGTTCGACTTAATTTTTGGAAACATTACATAAAGAAAATAACTGTCGGATTATTGAATTATGTTGTGAACTCTACTTCCTTTCAAGTTTGAAGAAATATAAACTAAACACTGGAAGATATGTTAGCGATATTGAGAGGCATTTTGATGTTTAATAATTTATGGTCACTTGCACTATTATGTTCCACTGGATCGATTTTAGTCGTTTTGGGCATTATTTTAAAAGTCCCCCTGGCGATCCAACTACTCATGCTACTAAGCGGCATTATCATCTGCGGCATTGGGGTATTTAAACTAGCAAAATATATTTTGGGGGATAGGTAGTAGGAAATATCAATTGAAAAAGCCCATACAAAGGGGTTATCGTATTTGGTTAGAAAAAATGGTAAAAAACTTATAATTAACGATGAAAATAGCATTGCAAAAAGCAATGAATTTTCAATGGCACTAAATCATGGGTTAACATTAAATCAAATGCAACTACTTGCATTTGCCATTTACTGTACGCAAAAAAATGGGAGAAACGAATTTCATAAAGCTGATTTTGAAAAGAATTTGGAATTGGTGAATATCGTAAAGAAGATATTAGTCTGTCACTACGATATAAAAATGAGTAGTGCCCATCAAGTAAAAGTGCATATTTCTTTAATGTTTCTGTTCTGATTTTTAAAAAATTCGCTGCTTCACTTGGTGTATATACTTCCATCCCCATTCACCCCTAACCAGTCAATAAATTCATAATTCTAGTTTCTCTCATAGATTCCCTTTAGTTATAAAAAATAAAACGCTTTGTTCTCGTAAAAGTACGAAATAAAGCGTTTAAATTAAATGTGTTAAATAAATATATCACTTGAATTTTTGTTATCTTCAATAAAATAATTATTCGAATGTAATAGGGTACAATTTAGTCCAACTTAAATCTTTAAAAAGTTTCTTTTCATAGTAAGAAAAGACGATATAACCTGTATCGTGATTATTATTATTATCGAATTCACGATAATAGTAATAATCAAATATTACAGGGTAATTTTCCCCATTGTAATAGAAGCCATCTGCCGAATTGTATTTATTAATATTTATATTTTCATTATTCATGGAATTTTTCGCCACATTGTACGTTCGTGTATCCATTCCTATATGATACTCTTCATCTTGATAATTCGGATAATCTATTATTGGGGATATTATATAATTAGGTGAAAAAAAATATATATGGTAAAAATTACTTTCACTAAAATTAATTTCTTTATTACTATTATTTAATTTCAATTGGAGATAATTTTGATTATCTATATTTGTTTTAAATTCATAATCTATACTAATATCATCGGGATTTAATTCGGGCTTAAAGAAAAAAAGATTAACTATTACAATTAAAATTAGTGATAGCACAATTACAAAAATTTTTTTCTTCAAACATTATTCCTCCCTCGGAAAATATTGGAAAAGGGTGGGGTCCAATTCAATTGACCATCGTCTCAAAGTTGATGTTGTAACTTCTAATTGCTCTGCTACATCTTTCGAAAAATATCCTAACTTAAGTTCCATGCGTTCACCCCCGTTTATTTATTCTATTTCGATTCTAACTTATAGAATCCTTTAAAAGTATAACGTGCAGGATAAAGAGTGTACTACCATACACTCAAAAAGCGCTTCGCACTTGACGGTCAGGACTAAAGAAATGCCATAATTTATGATGTAGATTTTATATTCTACTTCGTGTTTAGTTGTCCCAGTAGATTAAACTTTGTACAGAATACGTAGCCTTCCATGTACGCTGCGAAATATATTAGAACCATTAGAAGTACATTCTAACTGTTAGCAGGCCTTGCACAAAGCAGGTGACAATAACGCCACATCGTGTGGCATTGTCACCATGACCAACATCGTGTTGGCCCCTTAGCCTGCTCACACCACTCAACTATTTAAAAATTCTTGTAAGTACTAAGTTTTCACAAGTGTTAAATTTTAAATTATCCATAAAACAAAGAAGCCCTAAAAGTTCAACAATCTAACTTTTAGGACTTCTTAAATCTATTTTACACTTTTTCTACAATTAAAACAGACAGCAAACTACCCTCTTCTAGCTCCACGGCCACCTCGTTTTGATTCAGTTGCACGTTTTAAAGTTGCAAGACGTTCGTCACTATCTTTTAAGAATCGTGCCATTTTTTGCTCAAAGCTTTCTTTTGATGGACCTTGACGATCGTTTGAGCGATTATCGCGACGTGGACGATTTGGTCGTTCAGTTTTTTCAGCTTGAGGCTTTGCTTTTCGGATTGATAAACCAATTTTACCATCCGCTTCAACATTCATCACTTTTACTTCAACAACATCTCCTACTTTGAGATGTTCGTTGATGTCTTTCACATAGTTGTCTGCAACTTCACTAATGTGAACCAGGCCTGTTTTACCATCTGGCAGCTCAACGAATGCTCCAAAATTTGTGATTCCTGTTACTTTACCTTGTACTTTGCTGCCTACTTCAATTGACATAAAAAAAATGCTCCTCCTTAAAATTTAAGCGGCTACTTTAGCCAGTAATCAAATTTAGTGTGACGCACAAAAAATCTTGCACGTTTCTCTTTTATTATAGCCAACAAAAAAAGAGTGTCAACAAGACAACTCTTTTTCATATCGCCCCTTAAACCCTTTTCTTAATTGCAAGCAAGTGATTTTTTTATAGCATTGTCAGCATTTATTTGCTATTTTGATCTTCATTCTCCTCATCAGAAGGAATGGTAAAAATGATTTCACCTTCGTCTGATAGGAAATATTCTTTACGTGCTAACTTTGCAATATACTCATCATCTTCAAGCTTTGCAATTTGTAAATTTAACATCTCTTGCTGTTCTTTAACCTCTTGAAGTTCAGCAAGCACCGCTTCTTTTTGTTGTTGTTTTTCTTGTAGACGTTCGTTTTGGGAAAGGTAAGTACTCACTAAAAATACAAGTACAGCAGATGCACCTAAGAAAAATACTACCATTCTTCTACGAAAACGAACCTTTTGTTTCATAGAATACTTTGCTTTGTTATCAGATGATCGGACATAGTCATTTTGAAGCGTTCGAACATTATTTTGTTGTCTTATATTCTGACGCTTGACCATTTCCGCCACCTCCATTTCAGTTTGTAAAGCTATTATACTTATATTTCAACTTTTTTTAAAGATGCTCCTTCTAATTCTTGTAAAAAACTTTTGAAGGACATTTCTTTTAATTTTAATATATATTTTATAAAAAGGCATTAATATAAACGAAAAAATACGAATAAATAGTCTAATAATACCAGAAATAATTGAAATTATGAGTTTAACAATTAAGTAAATAGGTTTAATAAATAGTAAAACAGATACTCGTCCAACGAAACGGAAATATGGTTGAAAAATTGATTCATATAAAAAAATACCAAGGATTTGCGCTAGCGGGTCGACTAAACGCCATTCTCCACCCTTTACTAAAAATAAAATATAGTACGTTAGGGCACCTAAAATGCCCCAAACAATTAGCTCGACTCCATATCCCATTTTACGTAAAAAAAACTTAGGGCTTAAGGCGCTAAGTAGATAGCGTGTTCCATCTACTACAGCGCCTACAAATAAGCCGCTTATGGTCATAATGAGAATACTTACAACTTGTTCATTAATGGTCATCCAAATAATTTATGGAGGAAGCCTTTTGTTAACCCATTTTCTTCATCATCGTATTGCAAAGCCTTTACATTTCCTTCTAACGTTAGTAAGCCTTTATCGACATCTAAATGGACAATGCGCAACTCCTCTCCACGAATAAGTAAGTGGCCTTGAGAAGTTCTTACATAAAACTCTTCCTGGTCAAAACGCTCGATTTCCTTAACAGAAGTCATGTCCATTCTTTTTCGATTTCGCACTGTCACAAGATGGTCCCCAGATGTAATTGTGTAACGATTACTTTCCTGATGTAGTGTCATATCGTTCCTCCTTAATTGTTATTGTGATTGTTCTGTTCACTTTATGCTCAAAATAAAAGAAGCATGACAACAAATTTGCTGTCATGCTTTAGAAATTTAATATTTTTCTTTCTCACACATTGTTTTACTAAATATGATATATTTCTATTCTTCATCATCAATAAATTGAGGTTCGATTTTATCAAGCTTTTCCTCTTTAAGTATAGTAAACATTTTCATTGCGTCTTCTTTACGAACATTTTCTCGCAAATCTTCCACTCTTGCTGTAACAACTTTTTGACCAAAGCGAATTGCCAGTTCATCTCCTACCTTTAAAGCACTTCCAGCTTTGGCAACCTTGCCGTTAATGGTAATTCTTCCTTGATCTGCGACTTCTTTTGCCAATGTACGTCGTTTTATTAAACGTGATACTTTTAAAAATTTATCTAAACGCATTTTTCATTTCCCCTTCTTTTCTAATGCTTTTGCTTCATTCCAAAATGAATCTAATTGTTCTAATGTAAAGTCATTGAAAGCTTTACCACTTTCAATAACTTTTTGTTCTACGAAGTTAAATCTTCGGGCAAATTTTTCATTTGCATGCACCATTGCTTCTTCTGGTGAGATTTTATAAAAACGTGCAAGATTTACAAGAGTGAACAATACGTCTCCAAACTCATCTAAACGGCTTTTAGAAGTTCCTTTTGCAACCTCTTCTTTAAATTCCTGGCACTCTTCAATGAATTTTTCCCACGCTCCATCAGCATTTGGCCAATCAAACCCAACTGAAGCTGCCTTTTTTTGATAATTATAAGATGTTTGTAAAGAAGAGCTTGCTCGGAATTCACCTTTTAGCAATGATCCTTGTTGCTCTCCTTTTTCCTCTTGTTTAATTGTTTCCCAATTTGCTACAACCTCATCTGCATCTTCAACATTCTTATTCCCGAAAACATGCGGGTGTCTGCGAATCATTTTTTCACTTACTACAGCGAGTACTTCTTCCAAATTAAAATAACCATTATCTTCCCCAATTTGAGCATGTAAAAATACTTGAAGAAGTACATCTCCTAATTCTTCAACCAATCCAAAGTCATCCTCTGCATCGATTGCTGCCAATACCTCATGAGCTTCTTCAATCAAATACTTTTTCAAACTTTCATGGGTTTGCTTTTGATCCCAAGGGCACCCGTTAGGCCCCCGCAACATCGCAATAATTCTTCTAAATGTTGTCCAATCCCGAAGTGCATCTAAATCATTGTCTACTGGTGGTACATAAATTGTTGTTAAATTGTTAATTTCCACAGCTTGATCAAGCTCATACAAAGGAACTTCTTGTAGATTTTCTAAAGAAGATCCTGCAGCAGTAACAATTGTTACTGGGTAATCATCCCGGTATTTTTCCATTAATGTTAACTTAACTTCTGAAGCACTAAAAGAATCGTAAACTTGAGCAATTAGAACGTGACCTCGCATATTCACGTCCTGAATCGAAAAATTAGTGCCATCTAGTAATTGAAATCCATCAATTGGGTCAATTTTTAATGCACCGAAAATAGGATCTAAAAAGCTTTGCCCACCTTCTATTTTCAAATTTAAATTCCCTTGTCTTTCCGCTTCGATCAGCAACTGCACTGTTTGTTCCGCAACTAGCGGGTGACCTGGCACTGCGTACATAATTGAACTGTCTTTTACAGCCTCTATAAGACGATTGGCAATTTCCTCGTATACCGGCTGAAATGTGTCGTGCTTTTCATAAATTTCGTCAAAACTTTCAAAATCGATGCCCTCTTCTTGTAATTCTTTTATAACAGGATGGTCCATTGTACGGACATAAATTTTATTGGCTGATTTTAACTTTTTGTAGACCCCCATTTGCAGCTGGCTTAAGTCTGCTGCACCAAGCCCAATAACTGTTAATTGATTCATCATTTTCACCTACTTCTTTTTATTCAACAAAAGCTGGTACGCTGCCATTTTTCGTCCAAAAGGCAATAAAAACCACTCTTTTTCTGCAATAATTTTTGACTTTGCGACAATCGTTAGGAAGATAAATGCACCGATAACGATTAAACATCCTCCGAAAACAACTGACTCGATTCTGCCAGTTAAAAAACCAATCGAAACTTGCAATACTTTATCCATAATACTTACCGCTAAAGACATACCAACACTTGCAATCGCTAACTTTATGTAAAATTCTCCTTTAGCTAATTGAATACCTAATAATTTTTTTAAATAAAGCATTAGTAATCCTGCACTTAAAAACAAGCCAATATTGCTTGCAATTGAAGCTCCCACTACATTTAATTTTGGAATAAGTATACTGTTTCCTGCAAACTTCAAAATAATGGCTCCTGTTAAAATAAGTGCGGGTATTTTTAACTTATTCATCCCCTGTAAAATGGCTGTAAATGTTAGAATAACCGATAATGGAACGATTTGCACAACATATACTGCCAGCACACTAGACAACACATTTGTTTCAAATAACATTTCATTGGCATAAGGCATAACAATGATTAACCCAAGTGATGCCGCTACCCCAAGCATGACAGAAGTTCTATAAGTTAGTTGAATAAATGGAATTGCCCCTCTACCGCTTTTTTTATTGGATTGATAAGCAACTAAAGGAACAATGGCAAGTGATAGTGATGAAGCAATAATGACCCCCATCTGCACTAGAGGCTGGCCTCTATCATAAATACCTTTCATTTCCATCGCACTTTGCTCATGTACTCCATTTTCTACCAAAGTCGAAAAAACCGTAAATGAGTCAATTAATTGGAAACAGAGCAAAAGTAAACTACTCATACTGATACTTAAGCTTAAAATCGTTACTTCTTTAAGAATAGGCCACTTTCGTTCTTTTCTTGGCTTTACTTTTGGAAATGCATATAACTTTTTTGTGTAGTAAAAGAGCAAAATTACTCCCGCAATTTCACCTATTACTGTACCGAAAATTGCAACATTCCCGGCTGCATATAACGACTTAGAAGTAGTCATAATGAAAATGGCCCCAGCTAAAATGACAACTACACGGATTAATTGTTCAAAAACCTGCGCATAGGCAACAGGCGACATTTCTCCTCGAGATTGGAAGCTGCCCTTCATAAGAGCTAATACTGGCATAAAGAGAGTAATAAATGAACCAGTTCTAAGAAGCGGTGCTAATTGTTGATCTCCCATTAATTTCGCTAATTGGTTTGAACCAAAAAATAGAATGCAAAAAAAGATAAGTGATAACAATGTTAAATAATAAAAAACTGTTCGAATAATTAAACTCTCTTTCTCAATACCGTTAACACCGACTTTTGCATCAGCCAGCATTTTAGAAATAGCTACTGCAAAGCCGCCAGATGTCCACACGACAAAAAACGAAATAAAAGGATACACTTGTTGATATATATAGAATCCTTGATCTCCTACTAAATTTTGAAAAGGTACACGATAAACAGCACTTAACACTTTAACAACAAGCGCTGCGATGGTTAAAAGCAATGCCCCTTTCATGTATCCCTTCATTCCAAAATGCTCTGACATAGACGTTCCTCTTTCTATCTAAAACATAAAATCAGTATATCACAGGAAAAGGGTAGAGCGTTTAGCCTATCTTTTTGACTCATCGCTGCCCCTAAGTAATTACCGTTCTTATATAAAAAACGCCTCTTAATGCAGAGACGTTTCATACTTGATAAAAAGAATACATAAAAAAACATATTAAGAAGTCTGCTGTTTAAAACTAAGTAAATACATCATTTACTTCTCCTATGCAGCTGGGCGCAAAGCGTGAAAACAAGAAGCAGCACCATCAGATAGTTTTGCTGTTACGATGGCTGCAGCTAGCGCGGATGATTATAAGTACATAAGTAGGACCCTTTACTTGTTTACATTCAAAAACGCCCCTACAAAGAGGCGTTTTATTTTTATTAGTTTTCCATTTGTTTAGCTAAAAAGTTTGCTGCTGTTTCTGCAGCTTTTTGCTCTACATCTGTAATAAAATGAACCTTTGAAATTAAATATACCGCACCAATCGCATCACCGTTTGAAATAATTGGTGCCACACAATATGACTTTACTTGTTCATACTGTCCTGGAACAAGCTCAATTGTTGTTTCCGTTTTTTCAACTACAATTGAACGTTGTTTCATAAAATCTTCTGCAAATACAGATAGACGACGGTTTGTATAATCCTTTTTCGATAAACCGGCAACTGCAATCATCTCATCCCTATCGCTTATTAGCGCTGGGGTACCAACCGTCTCATACAATGATTCAACATATTCTTTTGCAAATTCGCTTAGATCATTTATAGGGGAATATTTTTTCAGGATAACTTCCCCTTCTCTATCAGTATAAATTTCTAATGGGTCACCTTCACGAATACGCATTGTTCTGCGGATTTCTTTAGGTATAACTACACGTCCTAAATCGTCAATACGTCGGACTATCCCTGTTGCTTTCATCTTTGCTGCCTCACTTTCAAAATCAATTTTTCATTTACATTGATAGTATGGTTATTAATTGGTCAATGTATGCAAAAAGTGTATGAAGAGGATTAAATTCTAAAGTCGGGCAGTAAGAGTAAAAAACTATTTTAATAATACTTTTTTGACCCCAATAACTAAATAAATGTTGAAAGCTAGTGATACCTGCAGCTCACCTTTAAATTTTTATTATTCCTTTTTCGCCTTTGCAACGATTTCTACTAACTGTTCCAAAACATCAAAAGGCTGATTTTTACCGCATTTTTTTTCATCAATAGTTAATGTAAGCTTTGACCCATCCATTACAAAGCCAACAGCACGATCAAATTTCATTGATTCCGATACTATATAGCTTCCATCCACTTTCGTCGTGCCTTCTTCTGATAAATATATAGAAATAATTTTTTGCTTCTCCTTTATTGCTGTTATGCCGGCTTCGATAGCCCACACCTTAATACGGGCAATACGTAAAAGCTTTTCAGTTTCTACTGGCAAATCGCCAAAGCGATCGTGTAATTCATCAATTATTTCTGTGTAATCTTCAACACGTTCCATTGATTTAATTCGCTTATACATTTGAATTTTTTGATAGCCATCTGGAATATATTCATCAGGAATATAAGCATCAGTATGCAAAATAATTTCAACATCAGGCTTTTCTTCTTGTTTTACTCCTGTTCGTCGTTCAGCAATTGCTTCTTCTAACATTTGCGAATATAAGTCAAAGCCGACTGAGTCAATAAAGCCGTGTTGCTGTGCTCCTAGAAGGTTTCCTGCACCTCGAATAGACAAATCTCGCATAGCAATTTTGAATCCTGAACCAAGTTCAGTAAACTCTTTAATTGCCTGGAGTCTTTGTTCAGCAACATCTGTTAGTACTTTATCGCGTTGATACATGAAATAAGCGTAAGCTATTCGATTTGAACGTCCGACTCGTCCGCGCAATTGATAAAGTTGGGATAGCCCCATTCGATCTGCATCATGAACGATTAATGTATTTACATTTGGCATATCGACGCCTGTTTCAATAATCGTAGTTGTTACGAGCACGTCATATTCTCCGTCTAAGAAATTCAGGATAACGGATTCTAATTCAGATTCTGACATTTTACCATGTGCATAGCCAACACGAGCATCCGGAACAAGCATTTGAATTTCTTCAACTTTACGCGTCATATCTTCAACACGGTTATATAAGTAAAATGTTTGACCCCCGCGAGCCATTTCTCGTTCAATTGCTTCTCGAACAAGAGCACCACTGTATTCCATTACATACGTCTGAACTGGAAAACGATTTTGAGGAGGCGTTTCAATAACAGATAAATCACGAACGCCCACCATCGACATATGCAATGTACGCGGGATTGGTGTTGCTGTTAATGTTAAAACGTCGACATTTGTTTTCAATTGTTTAATCTTTTCCTTATGTGTAACCCCAAATCGTTGTTCCTCATCCACAATTAATAAGCCTAAATCACGGAATACAACATCCTTGGATAAAATTCGATGAGTACCAATTACAATATCAACGGTACCTTCCTTTAAGCCTTTAATTGTATCTGTTTGCTGTTTTTTTGTACGGAAACGGCTTAGTAAGCCAACATTAATAGCATAATCTTCAAAGCGCTCCTGCATCGTTTCATAATGCTGCTGAGCTAAAATTGTTGTTGGCACTAGAAATGCGACCTGTTTTCCATCCATTATTGCTTTAAATGCAGCTCGTATTGCTACTTCAGTTTTCCCATAACCAACATCTCCACATACAAGACGGTCCATTGGACGTTCTCTTTCCATATCTCTCTTTACTTCTAAAATAGAACGCAGTTGATCCTCTGTTTCCTCGTATGGGAATGCGTTTTCAAATGAGCGCTGTTCGTCTGTATCGGGTGAAAAGGCATACCCTTTTTCAGCCTCTCGCTTTGCATAAAGTTTAATTAAATCATCTGCAATATCCTTAACAGCCGATGATACTTTCGCTTTTGCTTTTTTCCACTCAGCGCCTCCAAGCTTATGAAGCTTTGGCTCTTTTCCTTCAGATGCAACATATTTCTGGATTAAATCTATTTGATCTACAGGTACATATAATTTATCATCTGCTCGGTAGCGGATATGAAGATAGTCTTTATGTGTACCATTTACTTCAAGTGTTTCGATGCCTATATATTTCCCAATTCCGTGGTGTACATGTACAACATGATCACCAGGTTTAATTTCTGTATAACTTTTAATGCGCTCAGCATTTGACATTTTTTGTGGTCGACGTGGTTTTCTTTTTGGCTGTTGCTTAAATAACTCATCATCTGTTACCACGACTATTTTTTGCAATGGCAGCTCAAATCCAGAGGTTAACACACCGTCAACTAAATAAATACCTGGATCTTGAGGTGTACCTAGCAGGCTATGAATATTGTATTCTTCTAGCAGCCCCTGTAGTTTTTTCAATCTTTCATTGCCATCCGCCACGAAAAGAACAGTAAATTTCTCCTGACTCCATCGTTCAATTTCATTTTGCAAAAGTGAAATTTGCCCGTGAAATTGCTGCATAGGCTTACAAGAGAAGTTTGTCGTTTTATTAAATGTGATACCAGAGAACGTTCTAGTAAATAGTGCAAAATAGAGCTTTTGCTGGTTAATCATTGAGATTATCTCTTTAAATGCAAAAGAAGGTTTTACATCATGTACTATTTTCCCTTCCTCAACTAATGAAATAAACCATTCTTCCTCTTCGCGTTCCCATGCATCCATTACTTCTTGAATTCTTCCTAGTTCATCAAAAATGACAATACCGTCTTCAGCAAAATAATCTCCAAGATAGGTTAGTTCCTCATATAAAAGCGAACCATATTTCATCACATGATTTGGTATGTTTTTTTGCTTTAACATTTCTATATCATATTGAATATTTTGATAAAGCATTTCCTGAACTTCTTTTTTCTTAACTTTCTTTAAGCTCTTTCCTAGAGAATCTTCTAGTCTCTCCGCTAATTCTATTCGTTGTTTTTCCGTTAGGATTAATTCCGTAGCAGGTAAAATTTGAACAGATTCTAATTTATCAATTGAGCGTTGATCATCAGCAGAAAACGTACGGATTGAATCTACTTCCGTATCAAATAGTTCAATACGAATAGGTGACTCTGCATATGGAGGGTAAATATCTAATATTCCCCCACGTAATGCAAACTCACCTGGTGTTGTAACCATCTGGCTTCGTGTATAACCCATTGTTACTAGATGCAAAAGCCATTCATCAATCTCAATATCTTTTCCAATTGCGGCCTCTAAAAAATAATTCTTCCACTGTTCAACAGGTGTCATAATTTTACGCATACCAGCAATTGGTATTACATAAATGCCAATTTCTTTTTTTGCTAAGCGATCCAAAGTTGCAATTCGTCCAGCCTTTAATTCAGGAGAGGCGATCGTCATATCTGCTGCAATAAACTCATCAGCAGGATAATAGTGAACGAACTCCTCGCCTACTAAAGAAGAAAGATCATCCACCAATTTTTGAGCCTGCAAAAGATTTGGCGATAAAATATAAAGTGGTTTTTTTAGCTGATTAAATATTGTATTTATTAAAACCGGCCTCGCACTGCCTGTTAAACCTGTAATAAGCTGCGAATTGTAACTTTTTTCGCTAATTTGTTTTATAAACGTATTTATATGTTTATCTTGAGAGAATAATTGAGTAAAAACGTTCATTCCAGTACCCCCTTCCACAATCCAAAAACGTTCAGTAAATATGTAACCATTAATTTATTACATATGAATATGAACGGCTGTTTATAATATATTTAAATGAAAATATAAAAACGGAAAAAGCCTTGGTCTCTAATAAATTGAGAACCAAAGCACTTCCTCTATTGCAGCCAGTTTTTCAGTGCATAATAGTCAGGAAATTGTCTTAAAGAGTCTTCACAATGTTCACAAATACAATGCACTGTTGTATCTCCATGCTCATTTTTTTCGATATAATCGTCAACTTCCCCTACTTCAAACAAATGCAATTTTCGTATAGTTTCGTCTGCGTCAAATGGCAACGTTCCAATCTCTGTTTCGCAATGGCGACAACGATAACGAACAGGCATAGTATCGTCCTCCTTTAAGTACATAAGCATACTGCTTTTATACTCAAAGTATTGACCTATTTATCTTTTTTATGCACATAATCATTTTGCTTTTTAAGTAATAGTTCACTAAAAGTTCTATTAAATAAAGCTTTTGTTGGTTGGCTTGCAGATTTTTTTAAGATTGTTATTGCTCTATTTAGCAGTATTAAATTCAGACATTACATCTAAAAATTTTTTTGATAAAGATGATTCAACAGCAGCAGCCGTTTTTGCTATAGCATCTTCTATTATAGGATCATCTTCTTTAGAGAACTTAGATAATACGTAATCAGCTACTTTCATTCCGGCAGGAGGGCGGCTAATTCCGACACGGATTCTGTTGAATTCTTGTGTACCAAGATGTTGAATTAAAGACTTAATTCCATTATGTCCACCCGCACTGCCTTTTTGACGTAATCGAAGTTTTCCTGTTTCTAAATCTAAATCGTCATATATTACAATAATATCTTCAACATCTATATCAAAATAATCCATCAGTGGACGTACACATTCACCTGATAGATTCATGTATGTTAAAGGTTTTAACAATATTACTTTTCCTTCTGGGCGATGTACACTAGTAAACATGCCATTAAATTTCATCTGATTTAAAGGTGCATCCCATTTTTTTGATAATGCATCGATGCATTCAAATCCAATATTATGACGTGTATGTTCATATTGTTTCCCTGGATTCCCTAATCCAATTATTAATTTCATGATTAACTCATCCTTTTTTCACTAATCGTAGCTTATTTTAACATATGGCTTGTTGAAAAAGAAAAAACTAAACTCTAAATCTTTTGGTAAAACAAAATGTATGTAGCTTGTTTTCGATAAGTTTATGATTGTCTTCGCATAAGATTAAGCTTGGGTTCGAAACTATATTAAGTATACACTTAAAAGATTACTTCTTTAATCGTTGGACTACCTTTACTCAGTAAAGGTCCTTCTGTAATAGTCATACTATTGTAACAAAGAAGCCGTCCAAAGAGATTTGGACGGCTTCTTTGCTTATTAATTTTCCGATTCTGGTGCTTCTGTTGCTTTTATATCTTGATTTCCATCATCACCTTGTCCGGCTGTTTCATCATCTACGACAACCGGTGGTGTAATGGTTACTAATACCTCTTCATCTGCATTAAGTATATTAAAGTTAATACGACTACGTACATCTGCTATTGATAATGAATCGCCCATTGCTAAATCTGAAACATCTATTTCAATTGATTCAGGTATGTCAGTCGGTTTTACTTTAATGGTTAACTCACGAATTGGCTGAGTTAATACACCACCTTCACTTACACCAACTGAATTTCCAACAATGTTAACAGGTACATCTACCTCTAGTTCTTCAGCCATATTTATTGATAGGAAGTCGACATGTTTAACAAGTCCTTTTATTGGATCTCTTTGTACTTCATGCAATACTGCATTTACCTGTTTACCTTCAATATCTAATTTAAAGACACTTGTATACCCATATTTTTGAACTACTTTTGCTGTTTCTTTATAGTCTAAAGCAACAGGTGTTACCTCTACATTGTATCCATAAATAACAGCAGGTAATTGACCTTGATTTCTAAGTTTTGATAATGTCGAACGAGCACCAGTTTCCCTTCTTGTTGCTTGTAGTACGATATCCATATATTAACTCCTCCCAGAAAATATTAACATCTATTAGTATGTCTTTATTTCTGGAATGCTAAACTGGTGAACGAGTATATAAGATATATAAAAAAGACAAAGCCAATAGAATCGGCTCTGTCTTTTTAAAGATTTATTAGTCAAATAATGTACTTACTGATTTATTTTCATAAACTCGAGAAATAGCTTCTGCCATCAAGTTTGCAACAGAAAGTTGTTTTATTTTTGGTGACATCTTTTCTTCAGATAGTTGAATTGTATTTGTTACAACTAATTCTTTAATCGCTGAATTCTCAATTCTTTCAATTGCTGGTCCAGATAATACAGGATGAGAACAGCAAGCATAAACTTCTTTTGCACCAGATTCAATTAATGCATTTGCACCAATCGTAATTGTACCTGCAGTATCAATAATATCATCAATTAAGATACAAACTTTCCCTTCAACGTTACCAACAATATTCATTACTTCTGCAACATTTGGTTTTGGTCTACGCTTATCGATAATTGCAATCGGAGCTTTTAGACGTTCAGCCATTTTACGTGCACGAGTAACACCACCATGGTCCGGAGAAACAATGACAACATCTTCCCCTGAAAGTTTTTCTTTAAAGTATTGAGACAATAATGGAACTGCCATCAAGTGATCAATTAAAATATCAAAGAAACCTTGAATTTGTGGAGCGTGTAAATCTAAAACGATAACACGAGTAGCACCTGCAGTTTCTAATAAATTTGCTACTAATTTTGCTGTAATCGGCTCACGTGCCTTAGCTTTACGGTCTTGACGTGCATAACCATAATAAGGAATAACGACATTTACTGTACGAGCAGATGCACGTTTAACAGCGTCAACCATAATTAATAATTCCATTAAGTGCTCATTAACAGGAGCAGACGTAGATTGTACGATAAATACATCACAACCACGAATACTTTCTTCAATACTAATTTGAATTTCTCCATCACTGAAATGTTTTACAGAAGATTTACCAAGTTCTACACCCATTAATTCAGCAATTTCTTGTGCTAATGGATAGTTAGAATTTAAAGAGAAGATTTTTAATTTTGAATCAGCATATTGATACGGCATGATGGCCTCCTAATAGTTTTACAAATTTATTTAGAATTAAGCTTCTTTGCATAGTCTAATTTATTTTCTTGTCTAGCACGTGCAATCGCAAGTGCATCCTCTGGAACTTCTTTTGTAATTGTCGAACCAGCTGCAATAAATGACCCTGCACCTAGTTTAACTGGTGCTACTAAATTTGAATTGCATCCTACAAATACATTATCTTCTATAATAGTTTTATGTTTATTTTTACCGTCATAATTTACTGTAATTGACCCACAGCCGATATTTACATTGCTACCTACCTCAGCGTCACCAATATAACTTAAGTGGGAAACTTTAGAATTATCGCCTAAAGTACTTTTCTTAACTTCCACAAAATTCCCGATCTTAACATGGTTACCCAATTCTGAGTCAGGGCGTAAATGTGCAAACGGTCCTACAGAAGTATCTTCTCCTACTATACTATTAGTAACTACAGAATTTTGAACAGTTGTTCTGTCACCTATTCTACTACTAACAATATTACTGTTTGGCCCGATAATGCAATCTTCGCCGATAACAGTGTTGCCCTCGATTATTACACCAGGTTTAATGATTGTGTCACGGCCAATAACTGCATCTGCGCTTATATGTGTTGTAAGGGGGTTAATAATTGTTACCCCGTTTCGCATATGCATCTCGTTAATACGCGCGCGCATAATCTCCTCAGCCTGCGATAAAGCTACACGATCATTAACTCCAAGCGTTTCATCAAAATTATCGCATGAAAAAGCTGATACAATTTCACCTTGTTGTTGTAATATTTCAATAACATCAGGCAAATAATATTCACTTTGAGCGTTTTCATTTTTTACAAGCTTTAATGCTTCAAATAATGCTTTGTTATCAAAACAGTATGTCCCCGTATTAATTTCTTTAACTAATAACTGATCAGGTGAAGCATCTTTTTGTTCAACAATTTGAGCTACTTGCCCGTTTGCATCCCGGATCACTCGGCCATAACCAGTCGGATTCTCAGCGATAGCTGTCAAAATTGTTGCTTTAGCATTTTGCTTTTGATGATGTTCAAATAATGATTCAAGCGTTTCTGGGCGAATTAATGGTGTATCACCACACACAACTAACGTTGTTCCTTCTAATGAACCTAAAATCGCCTCAGCTTGCCTTACAGCATGTGCCGTTCCAAGTTGTTCTGCTTGGAGTACATATTCACTTTTATCGCCAAGCTGCTCTTTTACTTTTTCAGCTCCATGCCCAACAATTGTAACAATACGGCTGACATTCAGGCTTTGAATATTATCAACAACGTGTTCAACCATTGGCTTACCACAAACAGGATGAAGCACTTTATATAATTTGGACTTCATGCGAGTTCCTTGACCTGCAGCCAAAATGACTGCAAAAATGTTAGTCATTCTAAGTCCTCCAATTTTACTCATATTCTCTTATGACTATATAGTAAATTCACTTGATTTTCAAGGTATTCAGACTTGACAAATCATTGACACCCCCCTTAGGAATTATTCACTGAACTACATATTATTGTTATTTATTAATGGATCTAAAAAAGTCCACCCGGAAATTATTTCAGGACTGATCTTTTTTATCGAGTATGCAATATCGGTATTGTTTATGTAATAGAGTTGATCAATAAAATACTAAAGGGGGTGTCCAGAAAATTTTCTTCTGGACAACCCCTTCTTAAAACGCAAAAAAGCTTTCGCTTAAATGCAGCAAGTCTTTTAAAGACATTTTGAAAATAAGGAACAGTGTCCCAAAAGTCTATAGTTGTAAACTTTTGGGGACATCTTTCTCTTATTTTTTAATAATCATGCATTCGCTTCTTCTAGTTGCATAGCTTCTTCTTCACTAGAAGCATGATATGCAGCTAATACAACTTCTTGAAGCTTGTTTCTTGTTTCTGAATTGATTGGATGCGCTATATCGCGGAATTCCCCATCAGGTGTACGCTTGCTTGGCATAGCCACGAATAACCCATTATTTCCATCAATCACTCTAATATCATGAACGACGAATTCATCGTCTAGTGTGATGGAAGCAATCGCACGCATGCGTCCATCAGTTTGCACACGGCGTAATCTAACGTCAGTAACTTCCATACTTTCACTCCTCTCTTCTAGGATGCCTTTTAAATTTATGATTCTACAAAAATTTCTATTTCCCTTCTTATTTTATATAATTTTCTAAAAAATTTGAAGATTTAATTTAAAAAAATAGCGAATTCCTGTGAAAGAATTCGCATTTGTGATTCTATTAATTTTAATTATTTATTCAACTACTGCAATAACTTCAATTTCTACTTTTACATCTTTCGGTAATCTAGCAACTTCTACAGCAGAACGTGCAGGCTTATGATCGCCAAAATGACTCGCATATGTTTCATTCATTGCCGCAAAGTTATTCATATCACTTAAAAATACTGTAGTTTTCACAACTTTGTCTAATGAGCTTCCAGCTGCAGAAAGAACTGCTTTCAAGTTTTCAAATACTTGATTTGTTTGTGCAACAATGTCTCCCTCTACTAATTCTCCATCAGCTGTAAGTGGAATCTGACCTGAACTATAGAACATTCCGTTTACAATAATCCCCTGTGCATAAGGTCCAATTGCTGCAGGTGCATTTGTAGTTGATACTGTTTTCATATGTTTTATCTCTCCCTCTATAAATGTTGATATATCAACGGTTTGACCCGTTTTATCTAATAGAAAAAATATTTTTTAAAGAATAATATTTTAGTATTTTACAATACTTCAATTCATTTACAGTTTGAGGATACGCTTCGCTAAAGTTAATTGGTAGTAATTAACTTTCCGTTCCAATATGTGATGCACAATTGGATCTCTGCAATGCTTATGATGACGTACCCTCCCATGTCTCTTGGCGTCTAGCGCATACATTCCTTCGTTCGGTCTATTCATAAGGCAGAGGCTGGCGATGCTCCTTTAGGGACTCGTAGTCGGATGGAATAAATAATGCCGGCTTCTCCGTGTCATCCTTTTGTAATTTAATCGAGCTAAGGTGTAGCTTAGGCTGCCTCTACGAGACAATAAAGGTCTTTCATCATAAGTTGTTCATCAAACTGTACTTTCTTCTTGCATAGAGCGTGTAAAATCTTCAGTAACTTACCACAAAGGACAACCATCGATTGCTTCTTTCGAAGTGGATTAACTGTGCGTGTGGTGTAATATTCATGTAATTGCTTAAAGGCTTCATTATGGCGAATCAACGGTATCATAACTCGGAATAAGAGAGAACGAAGCTTTCTTCTTCCTCGCTTTGAAATGCGTTTCTGACCTTTGTGTTGCCCAGATGAGTTTTCACGTAATGTGAGTCCCGCTAGTTTGATTAATTGGCGTGGATGCTCATATTGAGTGAAGGAACCAATCTCTGAAAGAAGATCGACGATTGTTACATCGCCAATACCAGGCACAGTGGCTAGATACTCATAATCCGTCATTTGTTTCGTTAATTCAATTAATTGTTCTGTTAGACTATCGAGCTGTTGTTGCATCAATTTGCGTTGACTAAGGAGTGTGGCAATTTCTATTCGTGCCATCGTAAGACCTTCTGTCAACCCGATTGAAGATTGAGCAGCCTCGACTAATTGTTTTGCCTTCGGCAATTGAGGTGATTTTAATCCCTCTACCTGACGGTATAAAAACAATAATTCTTCGGGAGATTTACCGAGAATATCAGCGGGTAGAGGTGTCTTTTCAAGAACCGCATACGCCATCTTTCCGAAACTTTTAAAAACAGACATAAATTCTGGGAAAAAGCGATCCAACCATCGAATGAGACGATTTTGTAATGCATTGAGATCTTCTTGTATCTTTGAACGTAACGTGGCACCGTTTCGTAATTCCGCTTCCACGCCTTCTAGAATACGTGGATAGCTAAAACGTCCATCACGTATTAGACGCGCAATTACAAGTGCATCCTTTTGATCGTTCTTCGTTTGGAGATTATCGTCCAATTCTTTGGATTTGTTCACATGGCTCGGATTCACCATGATAAACGGAATCCCATGTTCAAAAAGATAGACAGCGAGATTCATCCAGTAGTGGCCTGTAGGCTCAAAACCAACTAATATTTCGCTTTTATCATGCGTAGTAAGTAAAGTTAATAACTTTTCATAAAATGCATCAAACCCATTTCTTGATTGCGTGAAAGGGAATGACTTTTGAAGCACACGGCCTCGTTCATCAATTGCGCAAGCATAATGTTTGTGCTTAGCGATATCGATACCTACGACGAGTGTATTTTCAGTGACTTGATTAATTTTCTGGTTCGTATTAAAATTCATAGACGGAGTCCTCCTGTGTGATGATGGGTCAATGGCTGTTGACACTCATGCATCATACTAGAGGGCTTTTTTTATTTCAAGACCCTGAAAATCCTTCTAACAGGAATGCTCCTTTAAAAAGTAATTCCCTTCGCTTAAAGCAATAGTACGGTCTTTTTCATTTACTGCATGAAGTTTTACTAAGGAATAATAATCATCAACAAGCGTTTCATCGGCGTGTTCTGCTTCAACTAATACGGCAATTCCAGCTAGTTCACAATCAAACTCCTCAAGTAAATTTTTCATTCCGTTCATTGTACCTCCAACTTTCATAAAGTCGTCTGTAATTAGAACTCGTTGACCACTCTTCATACTGCGTTTAGACAATACCATTGTCTGGATGCGACGAGAAGATCCAGAAACATAATTAATACTTACAGTGGAGCCTTCTGTTACTTTGCTGTCCCGACGAACGACTACAACTGGTACATTTAGATGTCGCGCAATAGAATGGGCAATAGATATTCCTTTCGTTGCAACAGTCATAATAACATCAATTTTCTGGTCAGCAAATGCAGATGCAAATACCTTTCCAACTCTATTCATTAATTCTGGATTTCCAAGTAAATCTGTCATAAACAAATATCCACCAGGCAGCAAACGATCCGACTGACTTAGTTCAGATATTAATATTTGTATTACTTCCCGAACTTCTTCATCAGACATTTTCGGAATATATTTTACCCCACCCGCTGCGCCAGGTACTGTCATCAACAACCCGATTCCTTTTTCTTCAAATGTTTCCTTCACAATTGTTAAATCTTCACTTATGGATGATTTGGCAGATTGATAAGTTTCAGAAAAAAAGGTGAGCGGGATCAGCTGATGTGGATGCTCTAGTAAATAATAAGTCATATCAACAAGGCGTTCACTTCGCTTCCATTTCATGCGATCCTCTCCTTAAGAAAAGCGTAAGCGCCCTTTAGCTGCGCGTCGACAAAAAAGCCCCATCGCAAGTCCTGCCGACAATTTATCTGCATCGAAAGAGAAGCATCCGATACATGTCTCACTTCGATGTGAGCCCCAAACTGTTTGCGCCCCTTGTAAGAAGGAACCTTCACCTTCATAAGAAGCAGACCGCGACTCAAAGGACGAGCACTTGCGCTAAAACTCTTCAAAAAATTTTAATACTTTTATTAAAACTTGCATTATTACTTCAATTGAATTTGTATTTTATAAACTTGTACTGATTAAAGTTTAAACACGAATATTTTATAGAAAAAGTAACATAAATGTGCGCATCTAAGCAAGTGGATTTCTTTCGCCTAACATTCGAACTGCAAAAACTTCATCACAAAAACCTCTTAAACCATTATAAATTCTACTTAATCTTGATTCGTTATCAACAAGTCCAAACACAGTAGGACCACTGCCGCTCATTAATACTGCATCTGCACCAAAGCGCTTCATTTGTTCTTTAATCATGATGACCTCTGGATGTAATTTAAATGTTACAGTTTCAAGAACGTTGCCTATTGAATTACACATCAATGAATAATCTTCTTTTTCTATAGCCTCAATCATTTTTTTAGTGTTAGGATGCTCAATTTCATCAATATTAAGTCCACCATAAACTTGTGCTGTTGATACGCCAATTTTAGGCTTGGCTAGTACAACCCAACACGTCGGTGGTGCAGGTAACTTTTGAATTTTTTCACCACGCCCTGTTGCTAATGCTGTACCTCCATAAACACAAAATGACACATCAGAACCAATCTTCGCTCCGAGCTCTGCTAATGTATCAAGAGATAAGCCTAGGTTCCAAAGCTCATTTAATCCTTTTAAAGTAGCAGCAGCATCACTACTACCTCCTGCAAGGCCAGCAGCAACCGGGATTTCCTTTTCTATTGTAATGGACACGCCTTTCTTAATACCATATGTATCTTTTATAAGCTGTGCTGCTTGGTAAGCAAGGTTTCTATTATCGTCAGGGATAAAACCATTAGTTGAATTAATTTTAATTATGCCATCATGTCGAGATTCTAATCCGATTCGATCCGCTAAATCAACTGTTGTCATAATCATCTCTACTTCATGGTAATTATCTGGACGTTTATACAAAACATCTAAAGTTAAATTTATTTTTGCTGGTGCTTTCACATAAAGCATTCCGCATCCTCCTCTAAACCGGGCATATCTATGAAGAATCGGTTATTACTGCATTTTATTTTATCATATAAAGTTTTTTTCGATTGTATTGAAGCAATAAAATCTTTACAAATTCATAAAATAAATTAAAACCAATAGATTATACAGATAGTATAGTTGTTTGCTTCCATCCGGCAATCGTTTGTTTATAAGTATTTATCCTAAGTTGACTGCCTATTCACATCACAAAGGGGACGGCCCAAAATTAACTTTTAGGACGCCCCCTTCTTTAAGTGTCAATTACTACTTATTCAAATTATTTTGGTTTGCTTGCTCTGCTAGACCTTGTTCGGCCATTTCAATTGCTCGCTTTACCATGTTCCCTGCATCACGTGCTTTAATTCCGCCCCAGCCTTCACGTTCGACTACATCATAAAATCCGAGTTCCTTGGCAATCTCTTCTTTTAGACGACTCGACATGATACCTCTTCTTCTGGCCATGCAGTTTTGCCTCCTTCGAAATAAGTAGATTGACATTCGTAGTATGTGCAGGGAAAAACAAAAAACACTCATTAATAATGAGTGTTTTAAAAAATATAGATAAGTACTAGAAACTATTTGACAATTGCAACCTGCACATCATCTAAAAAAGTAATCTCTACTGCTTCTGTTAAAATATCTGTGTAGCTATAAGAAACGCGTTTACAAGCGTTATCTTCTTGATCGAGCTCAACAACAAATACTGCGTGATATGTTTCACTTAGTACACCATCACACTCGACCGTTTTCTTGCGACCTCCGTTTGCTCTTAATCGCAAACGTTTACCCAAATGACAATCTAGAGACTTTTTAATGTCAGCTAACGTTTTTGGCATTTTCGCATACACCTCACTATACATAGTATAGTCCATATCGATTCATTTGTCAACAAATTATAATATTTTATCAGCAGACAAATATTTTTGTCAACTTATTTTATACAAAAAAATTATATATTTTCTTTGTTAAACCGACATGTGTTCAAATTATTGACCATTGCAAAAATGCGGGTAAAGTGCATCGGCTAATTTACCGAACTCTTGTATAGATAAAGTTTCCCCTCTTCTTGAAGGTTCGATACCACTTTTCTCAAGAGCTTCTACTATTAATTGTTTATTCTCTTTACCTAACGTAAGACCAGCTTGTAAATTGTTTAAAATTGTTTTGCGGCGTTGAGCGAATGATGCACGTGTTACTTCAAATAGGAAATCTTCACTTATTACTTTAACTGGCGGCTCATCATGCTTAATCAAACGTATAACTGCGGAATCAACATTCGGTTGTGGCATAAACACTGTTTTAGGGACAACCATAGCAACCTCTGCCTCTACATAATATTGTATCGCTATAGACAATGACCCATATTCTTTTGTTCCCGGTTTTGCAGTAATGCGATCTGCAACTTCTTTTTGCATCATTACAACAAATCCACGGATTGGCAACCGGTCATTTAATAGCTTCATTAAGATTGGCGTTGTGACATAATAAGGTAAGTTTGCAACAACCATAATATCATCTATGCCAGGCATTTCCTCCTCTATTACTTGTGCAACATTTGCTTTTAAAATATCTGAATGCACGATTTTTACATTGTCATAAGGACTTAGTGTATCTTCTAATACAGGCAATAAACGTTGGTCTATTTCAAAAGAAACGACTTTTTTTGCTGCACGTGCAAGATGCTCCGTAAGTGCACCTATCCCAGGTCCCACCTCAATTGCTCCACTGTTTTTTGTTAAATTTGCATGACTAACAATATTACGTAAAATATTTGGGTCAATTAAAAAATTTTGACCTAAACTTTTTTTAAACGAAAAACCATATTTATTTAAAATTTCTTTCGTACGAATAGGTGTTGCGATATCTTTATCCATTTTGTTCCTCCTGATCTAATTGCGACACTGCTTTACCGAATTGCTCGACAGTAATTTGGAACATTGTAAGGCGTTTATGCAATTGCTTGCCATTTGTCATTCCAATATTCAATAGTTTACCTAATCGCATACGGCGATTCTTTGCTGAAGGATGGCCAATCAGTCGTGCTATTAATAAATCTTCCATTGTAATTTCCGGCTCAATGCTAGTATTTACGGTTGGAGTATATACATTTTTTAGCGCCTCTCGAATATCTTCATCTTTTGCGTGTTCAATTCCAAGACCTTTTCCATTCTTAGCTATTGTTTTTTCTTTTGCTAAAAATGCATGCTTTACACCAGGTATTCTTTCTTCAATAATTGCCCGAATACGTCGTCCTGGGTAATCCGGGTCTGTAAATACTATCACACCTCTTTTTTCGTAAGCATGCTCAATTCGACGAAGTGTTTCTTCTGAAATTGCTGACCCATTTGTTTCAATCGTATCTGCATTCACTGCACGTTTAATAGCAGTTGTGTCATCTTTACCTTCTACTACGATGATTTCTCGTATATTCAAAAATATACCTCTCTTCTAGAACAATCTTAGATTATTTTACAGAACCTCAATATTTTTAACAAGGAATGTTAAAATTTATGCATCTTGTGTGCTATATTCCCAAAAAAAGACTGTCCAGAAAATTAATTTCTGAACAGCCCTCTATTTCATTATTAAGTGCTTAAAACCTTAGTTTATAATGCGGGTGGTTACATCAAAGCTTTACCATCCCCATTGAAAATGGTATAGCAGAAAACAAATTTCTTAGTGTAACCTTTTACACTACTTATTGTTTTAAATATCAATTTAACTCATTAAAACTTAATAGAGTTAGTCTAAAATTTTAATACGAACCTTTTTTCGTCCCCATTTATTTGCTTGCTGTTTCGATTGCATTAATACATCGATTTTATTGCCTTTAATTGCACCGCCAGTATCACCAGCAATCGCGTTGCCATAGCCTTCAACCCAAACCTTCGTACCTAATGGAATAACATTTGGATCTACCGCTATTACTTTTAAATTTGAGTTAGATTTAAGGTTAATTCCTGAAGCAGAAATTCCTGTACACCCTTCACAGTTTGGCGTATAGGCTGTAGCAGTTACATAAAACTCTTTTCCGTTTCCAGAAGAACTGTTGCTACGAGATACCTTTGCAGTTACAACCTTAGAACCAACTGCAACTACTTCTGTTTTAGGCTTCTGAATAACCTCTTCAGATTTTAATACTTTTTTTACTACCTTACCATTCTCTTTAGTAACTTCGTAGGTACGAGAAGCTTTACCTTCCTCACCTTTTGTAATTACCTTTTCTTTGCCTTTAAGCAACGAAGAGTCTGATTTCGTTTCGACTGCGAAATCTATAGATTCTTCCACTACATCGGTAACCTTTTCTACACGAACAACTGTGATTTTTTCATTTGGAGTGATAACAGCCTCCAAATCGTTTTCAACACGATCAAACTCATTAAGCTGAATTCCCTGTTGTTTTAAAAAGTTAGCGACCGTAGTCGAAGTGGACCAAACTTGTCTTTTCTCTAAGCCATCGACAAGCGTTAACTGAAACGCCTTTTGAATATCGATTTTGTTATCTGCTCCTACTTCTGCGTCCAAAGCAAGTGATACTTTATCATGCTCTGTTACTTCGATATTTGCTTCTTCCAAAATGTTCTTCACTTTATTTTCAGTTGTCCATAATTTTGACTGATTTCCGTCAACTGAAATTGTTACTTCTTTTGCATGTTCCCAATTTACCGTCATTCCACTGACGATTTTAGTATTCAGTGAGGGTGATACTTTATCATATTTCGAGACTGCGATATCTTTTTCTTCTAAAAGCTCGCCAACCGTATTTGCATGAGTTAATATTTTTTGCTCTTCCCCGTTTGCATTTATCACTATAGAATCTTTAGATCCTTGATATAAAACGAAGGAAATTACCGAAACAAACAGGATAATTGACACAATCCTTACCACTGTTTGCCTACTCCTCAATGATTCTAAGAACATGTTTTTCATGGAATTTTTTGACATGAAAAAACGCCTCCTTAACACTCGTTGGATTATACGGGCTACTTTTCTAGCTGTCAACCAATTTAACTTTTTAAGAAAATGGTCCATTTATGCTAACCCTTCCTAAACGCAGTATTGGAGGCGTTTTGGAATTTTATTCATCGAGATTGAAAAATTTGGTTGCATTTGAAGTTGTTGCCTTTGCAACTTCCTCAACTGTTAACTCTTTTTGACGTGCAATTTCTTCTGCAACTAACGGTACAAAAGAAGGTTCATTACGCTTCCCGCGATATGGATGCGGTGCTAAATATGGTGCATCCGTTTCAATCATTAAATACTCAAGAGGAATTTCTTTTGCTACTTCCTTTGGCATGCGAGCATTTTTAAATGTCACCGGACCACCTAAACTAATCATGAAATTCATATCAATACATTCACGGGCAGTTTCAACACTGCCGCTGAAGCAATGCATTACTCCACCAACAGAAGCAGCATTTTCTTCACGCAAAATTCTCACGACATCCCCAGTTGCTTCCCGATTATGAATGATGATTGGTAATTTTAACTTTTGTGCCAAATGAATCTGCTTACGGAACAACTCTTGCTGTACATTTTTCGGAGACTTGTCCCAATAATAATCCAAACCTGTTTCGCCAATACCAACAACCTTTGGATGGGCGGCAAGTTGTTCAATCCATTGTAAATCCTCTTCGGTACAATCGATTGCATCAACCGGATGCCAGCCAATGACAGCATAAATAAAGTCAAATTCATCTGCTAGCTTAAGTGCTCTTTCGATTGTTTTTCGATCGAACCCTACTACAACCATTTTTTCAACCTTTGCTTCAAGTGCTCTCTCGATTACTTCCTGTAAATCTTCATCGTACTGATCTGCATTTAAATGGACGTGTGTATCTATAAACATTTTCATTCTCCTAACGTATATTCTATTGGATTGAAATATTTCATTGTTGACAAAAAGATTACATATATATTACAAGCAATATATTTTTGTGTCATTTTCCTCATGTCAAAATTTGCAACTTAGTATTTTTTCCCTATTTCGACAGAAAGCGTTCATCATTAAATTTTTATAATATAGTTTTTATAGTATAGAAAATTTGATTGAAAAGCCTGTTGAACATGAAGTGTCCAACAGGCTAACTATAATGTATTATTTAACTTTTGCACCATTTTCAAGCTTTGGATCTACTGTTGCCAATGTTAAAACGCCTTCATGTGATCCAGCCAAAATCATACCTTGTGAAAGTTCACCGCGAAGCTTTACAGGTTTTAGATTTGCTACAACAATTACTTTTTGTCCAACTAACTCTTCTGGTTTATAATATTGCGCAATGCCAGATACAACTTGACGTTGCTCGTACCCAAGGTCTACCTGAAGCTTTAATAATTTATCCGCTTTTGGCACAGGTTCACAAGCAGTAACAGTAGCCACTCTCAAGTCAACTTTCATAAAGTCATCGATTGAAATTTCAGGTACATCTGGTACTTCAACAGATGATTTTTTCTCTTCTTGAGGCGTTTTTACCGATGCTTGCATTTGTTCACGAATATAAGAAACTTCTACTTCAGTCTCTAATCGAGGGAATATTGGTATTCCTTTTTCTACCACTTTTATGTTTTCTGGAATAATATTCCCGAATGTTTCAATTGTTTCCCAAGCTAAATATGATTCATCTAGACCTAATTGTTGAATAATTTGTTTTGGAGTAGAAGTCATAAATGGCTGTAACATAACTGCAATATGACGTAAACTTTCTGCCAGGTTTGCCATTACAGAGGCTAATTTACCTCTATTTTCTTCACCCTTAGCAAGTACCCAAGGCTGTGTTTCATCAATATATTTGTTTGTACGTGAAACTAGAGACCAAATATCTGATAAAACTACGCTAAATTGCATTTTCTCCATATTTTGTTCATATATAAGTCGTGTTTGCTTTGCCTGAACTTTTAATGGAGTATCGAATTCGGTTTCCTCCAGTTCTTTCGTTGGTATAATACCATCGAAATACTTATTCATCATTGAAACTGTTCGATTTAGTAAGTTTCCTAAATCATTAGCTAAATCAAAGTTTGTACGCTCAACGAATGATTCCGGCGAAAACACTCCATCTGAACCAAATGGTAATTCACGAAGCAAGAAATAACGTGTTGCATCTAACCCATAACGTTCGATTAACATCTCAGGATAGACAACATTACCTTTTGACTTCGACATTTTTCCATCCTTCATCATAATGAAGCCATGTGCAAAAACTTTTTTCGGCAATGGCAAGTCTAAAGCCATTAAGAAGATTGGCCAGTAAATTGTATGGAAACGAACGATATCTTTACCAACAACATGAACATCGGCTGGCCAATATTTATTAAATAGTTCTTCATTATCCGAACCATATCCTAAAGCTGTAATATAATTAGTAAGTGCATCTACCCAAACATAGATTACATGTCTTGGATCTCCGGGCACTCTTATTCCCCAGTCAAATGAAGTTCGTGATACAGAAAGATCCTCTAATCCTGGTTTAATAAAGTTGTTAATCATCTCATTTTTACGTGATTCAGGTTCAATAAATTCTACATTTTCTTCATAGTATTGAAGCAAACGATCCGCATATTTTTTCATGTTAAAGAAATATGATTCTTCTTTTACTTTATGAACAGGTCGTCCACAATCTGGGCAATTGCCATCAACTAGCTGTGTTTCTGTATAAAATGATTCACACGGTGTACAGTACCACCCCTCATATTCACCTTTATAGATATCCCCATTATCAAGGAATTTTTGGAATATCTTTTCTACACTTTTCGTGTGGCGTTCTTGAGTTGTTTGAATGAAATCATCGTAAGAAATATCCATCAAAGACCATAACTTTTTTGCTGCATCTGCTATTTCGTTCACATATTCTTGAGGATGTTTGCCTACTTCCGCAGCCTTTTCCTGTATCTTTTGACCGTGCTCGTCCATACCTGTTAAAAAACGTACATCGAAACCTCTTAAACGTTTATAACGCGCCATCGTATCTGATGCCACAGTTGTATAAGCCGTCCCAATATGAAACTTTCCGCTTGGATAATAAATAGGGGTTGTTATATAAAATGTTTTCTTTTCACTCACGTAAAACTGCCTCCATTGTCAACTGTATAGTGTTTATTTTATCGAAGTAAGAAATTTGTTTCAATGAAAGAATATTATTACAGTATTTTGTTAGAAAATACTATCAGTAAAAGTTGTAAAATAATTGGAACTTTTTAGCTAAATAATACGTTTTTTAATAATAATCTCTAGTTTTTAGCACTTTTATAATAAAAATATTGGTTAAATTAAAATAAAATAACTCTCTTAATGCTAAATAATTGACGTTTATGGCATTACTTGGTATGATTCTATTCAGACAAGGCAACGATGTCGAATTTTGACGAATCATTTATATTATACAAATAACAGGAGGAAATATTGTCATGAAATCAACAGGTATCGTTCGTAAAGTCGATGAATTAGGTCGTGTAGTAATCCCTATTGAACTTCGTCGTACACTAGGCATTGCAGAAAAAGATGCATTAGAAATTTACGTTGATGACGATAAGATCATTCTAAAAAAATACATGCCTAACATGACTTGCGCTGTAACTGGTGAAGTTTCAGATGAAAATTTCCGCCTTGCTGGAGGTAAATTAATTTTAAGTCCAGAAGGTGCTGAAATTTTAATGAAAGAAATTCAACAACATATTAAAAGATAAAAATAAAAAGCGATGCTACTTTAAAGAATATTTAAATAGCATTCGCTTTTTTACTTTTAAGATACAAATAATTACTTATGATATTGTTGATATACATCCCGCTTAGCTAAGCCTCTAATCTTTGCCACTTCTTTAATAGCATCTTTTGAATTCAGCTCTTTTTCATTAATTAAATAATCAATATGTTCAACTACAGAAAAGCTCGTCCAGTAGGCGTCCTCTACCTCATCAGCTTGCCCGTTTTGATTTCCTTCAATAATGATGCAAAATTCCCCACGACTCTCATTTTCATCTGCCCACTCGATCGCATCTTTAATTGTACCTCGCAAAAACTCTTCAAACTTTTTCGTAAGTTCTCGTGCTAGTACAATTTTGCGATCCCCTAAAATCAAATCAAGGTCTTTTAACGTCTCTTTTAATCGATGCGGCGCCTCATAAAAGATAATCGTTTCTTCCCGCTTTGAGATTGATTCAAGTTGCTTTCTTCGTTCTTTTTTATTGCGGTTCAAAAACCCATAAAAATAAAATGGTTGAGGAGTTATACCTGATGCAATTAAAGCGGTTAAGGCAGCATTGGCACCTGGAATTGGCACAACAGCGAAATTTTCTTCAATTGCTTTCACCACAATATCCGCCCCTGGATCAGATATGCATGGAAGACCTGCATCACTTACTAATGCAACAGACTTTCCCTCATGTAGTAGTGCTAGAATTTTTTCTCCACCTTGTTCCAAGTTATGCTCGTGGTAGCTTACAAGAGGAGTTTGTATATCAAAATAATTACAAAGTTTTCTCGTATTGCGTGTATCCTCTGCCGCAATAATATCTACTTCTTTTAAAATTCGTAATGCGCGAGCTGTAATATCCTCCAAATTTCCAATAGGAGTTGCTACTAAATAGAGACAACTGCCTTGCTCGTGCTGACTGCTTTTTTGTGATTTCATCAAACGTCTCTCCCAATATATTTCAATTTTTCACTACGTTTTAATTGTTTAAATGCATATTCTGCCCGCATTGCTTCTTGTTTTGTTTCAAATGTTTCAAAATAAACACACTTAACTGGCCGATGTGCCTTTGTATATTTTGCTCCTTTTCCAGCATTATGGGCAAGCACTCTTTTTTGTAAATCGTTCGTATAGCCAGCATAAAGCGATTGATCGGCACACTCTAATACATAAAATATGTGATTATTTTTTATCTCCATATAGTATTTCACTCACTTCGGCTGTATACTGATTATTTTCATCGTATACATATAATGGTGGCAATATTTTCAAATCTGGTTTGCCATCTTTTATTCCTTCAATTAAAAGCGTATTTGCTTCCTTCCCGAATTTTGGATACACGAAACGGATTCTTTTTGGTTCAAGACGATTTTCTCGCATAGCTGTCACAATATCGAGCAGCCTTCCGGGACGATGAACAAATGCAGCCTTTCCACCTTGTTTTAAGAGTCTACTCGCAGATTCTATGGCTTCATTTAATGTTAACAAAATTTCATGTCGTGCGATTGCATAATGTTCACTTATATTTTTATCGCTCATTTCATGTGCTAAAAAATAAGGAGGATTACATGTGACAACATCATATTTTTCTATACCTAATTGAGGCGGAATTTCCTTCACATCTCCGCGAATCATATGAATTTGTTCGTCTAACTTATTATACTTCACGCTCCTAACTGCCATATCATAAAGGCGCTCTTGTAATTCGACACCCATTATTTGTGCTTTCGTCCGTGCACTTAAAAATAAAGGAATAACACCGTTTCCAGAACATAAATCAACAATTTTCCCTTTATTTACTGGAATATTAACAAATTTTGATAACAGTACTGCATCAAGTGAAAATGAAAAAACAGAAGGACTTTGGATAATTCTCAAATCTTCAGCTAATAAATAATCTAGCCTTTCATCATCTTTTAACCATTGTTCCATAAATAACCTCCATAAGAAAAAGAGTAGCCCCCTGATAGCTCTCGGTAACCGTACCATTGCTTGATTGCCGACAATTTATCTGCATAGAATTGTCTGATGCATGCCTTATTTCATATAATCTCTAAGCTCTGGAGCTTATCACTCTCTAACAATTTTATATTTCATCATTGGCAAAAGAAAAGACTGAAAACCACAAATTGTGGCATCAGCCTCTTCCTTAACCATTTTGTTTATTTAAAAACGATAGACAGAACAAGCAATCTTCACCTTTACGAGAGCTTCCAAAATGAACATGACAAACATGGAATCCTTCTTGGTAAAGTCTTGCTAAATTGTCGTACCCTTCTCCAATATCTAACAAGCTAACTTTTTCCTTATTACTACTAACATTAGAGGTATTATTATCATTAGATAAAAGCTCCTCTAAACGTCTACGTAGGTGAAGGTTTTCCGTCTGAATTGCCTGATGTTCTTCCACCATATGCGCAACATATTTTTTTATGTCATTGTATTGTTGCTGTAGCGATTCGAGCTGTAATTCGAATTCCATAACAGTATCTAAGAAATTACGGTCCTTCACTCAAGCCACCCCATTAGTTTTATCTATATCAAATTTTTCTCGTATTCAATAATTTCATCTAACGTATATTCGATAGTTCTTTCCTGCTCTTCTAAAAATACTTGAATTAACCGCTCTAATACATTAATTCCAACAACTTTTCCAATGCCGTCTGGTGTCATTGTTGTATCACCGATATCTGGCATTCCTTCTTTTGCAGTTTCATAATCGTCATTTTCATACTTTAGACAGCACATTAAACGACCACAAAGTCCTGAGATTTTTGTTGGATTTAGTGATAGGTTTTGATCTTTTGCCATTTTAATTGAAACGGGATCAAAATCACCTAAAAATGTTGAACAGCACAACATCCGACCACATGGACCAATTCCACCAAGAAGCTTCGCTTCATCGCGTACTCCGATTTGACGCAACTCAATTCGTGTACGGAAAATAGAAGCCAAGTCTTTTACAAGTTCACGGAAATCAACCCTGCCCTCAGCTGTGAAATAAAAAATAATCTTATTTCGATCAAATGTATATTCAACATCAACAAGCTTCATCTCTAAATTATGCTCACTAATTTTCGAATTAGCTAGTTCAAAAGCTCGTTGTGATTCTTGCAAATTTTCTTCTACTTGGATACGATCTCGTTCATCAGCAGGGCGTAATACTTGCTTTAAAGGTAAAACAACATCATTTTCCCCTACTTGCTTCATCGGAACGACTATCTTTCCATATTCGACGCCTCTAGCTGTTTCTACAATAACATACTGTCCTACTTCAAGTAGAAATTCACCAGGGTCGAAATAATATATTTTACCCGCTTTTTTAAAACGGACTCCGACTACATTATACAAATGTATACCCCTCCTGCAGATTCAGCATTAGCTGCTCCATCATAAGCGTACGATTCATGTTGCGCCCTAAATTTTGTCTTGCTTGTAATATAGCTTGTATTTGATTAGACAAACGATCGTACGTCGTATGCAATGCTTGCTCCTTCCAACTTTGTAACATGTCAGGATATGTACAACTGCTGTTCGGATTAGCCTTTATTGCTACAATATCACGATAAGCAAAAAGTAGTAAATCTAAAGCTCTTTCAAATTCATATTTTTCCTTAAAGGAAGGAAGCCAGTCCTCGTACACGACTAATAATGCTTCATGTACATTTTTTTTGACTGTCTCCACTAATTTTAACACTGTTTTTCTTGCATGTGCAAACTGCTCATCATGAGCTAATGATAATGCTGTTTCTAAATTATTTGTCAGCATACTAACTGTGGAAGCCATGGAAAATGTAACACCTTGATCTTGCAGCTGCCTTAATAAAATTTCTCGAGGAATACTTGAGAATTTAATATGCTGGCAACGGGACTGAATTGTTGGCAAGATGGATTGATAACTTTCGGTAAGCAATATTGCGGTTACATCACCCTCAGGCTCCTCTAAAAATTTAAGTAATGTATTTGCGGAAGATGTATTCAAACGATCTGCATGATGGAGAATGTAAATTTTACGACCTTCTTCGATGCTTGTTCTTGTCATCCCAGAAATGAGGTCTCGAATTTGGTCGATTTTTATAAATTGTCCGTCGGGCTCTAGCTGCTTTACATTCGGGTGATTACCAGTATCAATACGTTTACAGTTTCGACATGTTTCACATGGAACATTTTCCGACGGATTCAGACATAAAAGAAGCTTAATATAAAAATTTGCAATTTGCTTCTTACCTGTTCCTTTTTCACCATCAAAAATATAAGCATGAGCAGTTCTATTTTTTTCAAAAATCGTTTGAAGCTGTTTCATCACCACAGGCTGAAGCACCTTTAGTTCTTCCACATTTTCTACCATGATTCTTCACCTTTTTCTAGACGGGTTTTGATTTATCTACTTAGAAAAAATCCCGTGTCCAATACACGAAGAAGACACGGGTTTCACATATATAAATTAATTAACAATCCTTTTATTTCTCCTATCTTGTCGAGCAAATCGATTGTTTCTTTTTCTTCATTTAAAATATCTTGCGCAAGCTCCACTAAATGTTCATCAATTGTCTCAACAATTTTTAAGCGGCGGCCTTCACCAAAACGATTCCAACTATGGGATTGTTTCATATCAAGACCGTACTCAACAGCTTCTTGTAAAAAGCGTTTAATAAGCATTTTAAACCGGGTAAGTTCACGTAGATTACGTGATTTTGCAACACGGTCTCCAGCAGCCGAAATATCGCCTAGAAGTCTTGTCAATTGCTCTGTCTGAAGCTTTGAACCTTGTTTAACAAGAATTTCACCAAATCTATTTCCTTGTTGGTTCACGTGCTTTAACTCGTTACGACTAGTTTTTAAACCTACACGTAAATCCTGATTTATTTTCAATTACCTTTCTCCTCCGCTCATATCAATTACGGCCTATATTGCTGCTACACACTGATGGACAGTTCATGATTGTCTTTGAATCGAGCTACTAGCTTAACTCATTTCCAAAAACCTGAGTATTTGCAAAGGCCGAACCTTACTATGCTAACTAGCATTTCTTAGGGAGTATAATAAGGTTAGAAATGATGGAACTGTTCAATTGGTAATACAAAAACTGTAGCTCCCCCAACTTCAACTTCAATAGGGTATGGAATGTAAGAATCCGCGTTCCCACCTAATGGTGATATAGGTGATACCAATTGTTCACGTGAACGACAATTATCCCGAATAATATCAAGCAGTTGAGGAATTGATGAATCCTCAGTACCTACAATAAAAGTAGTGTTTCCTGAACGAAGGAATCCGCCGGTACTGGCTAACTTTGTTGCCCGAAAATTATGTTTCGTTAACGCATTAGACAAACGATTGCTATCCTGATCTTGAACGACTGCAACAACTAATTTCATCCGCATCCACTCCCATATTATTAAATTCACCTCATAATTTATATCAAATAAATTCCAAAATTAAGCTTGATGTAGTTCACTTTTTAACGAATTCTAAGACTTTCATTAGAGGCATTTATATTGTGTAATATCACAATATAATGTTGAATTGGTGTTTTTATTATAGCATACATGGTAAACTACTTCATTTAATTTTCTCCTAGTATTCCCTTTAAAATATGCCAAACTTCCTCAACAACTAGGTCAATGGATTGATCTGCATTTACTACCTTAATTCGGTTTGGGTAACGTTTTACTACTTCACGATAGCCTTCTCTTACCTTTTCATGAAATGAGAGGCTCTCTATATCAAGTCTATTCACTTCCCTCTCATTATGTGCATGAATACGAGCTAGTCCAATAGCAGGTTCAATATCAAATAATATCGTAATATCTGGCATACGCTTCCCAATAGCAAATTCATTAATGGCTAATACTTCATCGATGCCAATTCCACGAGCAAAACCCTGGTATGCCAATGACGAATCTATAAAACGATCACATAAAACATGTTTTCCTTGTTTTAAAGCCGGTTCTACCTTTTCAAAGAAGTGCTGACTTCTTGCAGCCGCATATAATAACGCTTCAGTTCTTTCACCCATTGCTGTATGTGCAGGATTTAAAATTACGTCACGAATTTTTTCCGCAATTTCAATACCACCTGGCTCTCTAGTTGCTAATACATCTATTTGATGCTGATGTAAACGTTCAACTATTTTATTTAAAATGGTAGTTTTCCCTGCTCCTTCTGGTCCTTCAAATGTAATAAATAAATTTCTTTTCATTTTTATATTCCTCCAGCTGCTACTTTATTACGCAAATGAGCTTTTCATTTAATCGATGCTGTCCCTGAAATGCTGCACCTGCTGCAAGTAGCTCCTCTAGTTGGCTTAATTTTGAAACTGTAATTTTTTCCCCTGGCAACAACAATGGAATACCAGGTGGATATGGAATGAGCATGCTTGCTGATACCCTTCCTATTGCACGCATATAAGGTATCCACTCTTTTTCGAGTTGTTCAATTTCATCATAAGAATATTCGGGTACTGATACGGTGGATATTTCATATATTGGTTGTACTAACTCATTTATTGCAATTTGTTCTTTTTTTAATTTTGCAATTGCCTCTTTTATGCGAATACGCAATTCGGCAAAAGGAAAAGTTTGTCCATGTTTTAGTAGTGGTAAAATAACAAGAACCTGATATGGGTCCGCAAGTTCCACATAAACTCCTTCTAATTCAAGCGCATTTTTAAGTTGAAATCCTGTATACCCAGGCAAACGTAAAAGTACTTTTAACGGATCATCTACTTCTACCACCTCTAATGGATAAAGAGACTGTAATGCTTCAATCCATTGGCTTCGTTTTTCTTTTAAATATACGCCATCACTTTCTAAATAACTATCTATGTATTCCCTAGCATCATCTAAAGATGCAAGCAATAAATAGGATGGACTGCTTGATTGCAACATTCTCAAATAGTGGTTTACTTTTTCTATATCTATTAAATGTGATTTAACATGCAAGAAGGATGCCATTGTCATAGCAGGCAATGTTTTATGTGCAGATTGTACCACGATGTCTGCCCCTAATCCTATTGAAGTAGGTGGAAATAGTTTACTTGCGATAAAATGCGCCCCGTGTGCTTCATCGACTAATACAGGTATATCGTATTTATGACATAGTTCAATTTGCTGCTCCAGTTCTTTTGTTGCAACACCATAATATGTAGGATAAGTTAAAACAACCGCTTTTGCATCGGGATGAAGATTTAATGCGTCCTGTATTGTTTTTGTCGATACTGCTCCTGCAGTCTTTGAACTCTCATCCCATTCAGGAGCGATAAATATTGCTTTAGCACCAACTAACTCTAACGCGTGAAAGATTGATTTGTGTGCGTTTCTTTGTACAATAATTTTTTCATTTCGTTTACATGTTGCATAAATCATTGCTAAATTCCCAACGGTAGATCCGTTTACTAAGAAAAAGCTCCGATCTGCATTATATGTTTTCGCTAATAGGTTTTCAGCTCTTAATATCGCTTCTTCAGGATGATGAAAATCGTCCAGTCCAGTTAACTCGGTTAAATCATATGTAAGTGCTGCTTTTATTTCCTTGGGCAACTTAGATAGTAACCCATTCTTATGTCCCGGTACATGCATTGATTGCGGGTGCTTTGCTACAAAACTTTGTAGTGCTTCTACTATCGGTCTCTCCCTTTTCATCGTATCACTCCGTTCAATATATCTCTTATATTATAGACCTAGAAAGCAAAGAAATCACATTTCCCTAGTTAAATTAAAAAAGTTATATCACTTTAAAAGCCGATATAACTTTAACTATAAAATATAAATTTTTGGTTATCTTCTTTAAACCCTTTAATAAAAAATTAATAGTAATGTACCTACGATAAAGCAATAGTAGGTGAAATAAATTAGTTTTCCTTTTTTCATAATTCCCATAAACCATTTCATAGCAAAATATGTCATTATAAATGTTGAAATAAAAGTAATCGTATAGGGAATTGCTAATGCTGATTTATTTGGTTCATCTAAAAAATCAGAAAAGCCTAATACTACTCCTCCAAGACTTATTGGAATATAAAGCATGAATGAATAGCGAAGTGCTGTTTCTCGAGTCATTCCTACAGCTATCGAAGAAATAATTGTTGCACCTGAGCGGCTTATTCCTGGCGTTAAAGCAACTGCTTGACCAAGTCCAACTAGCAATGCATCTTTAACCCTTAAATCCTTGTCTTTTTTATTTCCATTTATATGACGTATTACCCATAGCGCAATCCCTGTGACAAACAGCATGATTGCAATGGTCGTCATCGTTACATTTTCTGCAATTATATCATTTAAGAGCACTCCTAATACCCCTGCAGGAATAGTACCAATGATGATTAGAAATACATAACGAAAATCAGTTATATATTTTTCATTTTTCGTCTGCAAATATTTTATAGAATTTGTAACTAATCGCATGAGATCTTTTCGGTAAATTATTAAAATAGCAAATAATGAAGCCGTATTAGTTAAAATTGCAAACGTAAATCCTTGCTCTCCAAGACCTAACAACTCGCTGACAATCATTACATGACCGCTTGATGAAACTGGTATTGGCTCAGTAAACCCTTGAACAATACCAATAATGAGGTACTTTATATAAGATATTAAATTTTCCATTGATCCCTTCCTTATAATTTTATTAAAGTCTGAGGGGCTTTTTAAATCAAGGTAAAAGAGTTCCATTCGTTATCGTCAGAACTTCATCACTTTAAAAATATAGATATTCTACCAATTCTATGCCACCCTTCTTAACTTTGACGAACTTCCAATTTATTTGTTTCATTTAAGTCTTGAATTATCTATCTCTTTATAAGAAGGATCTTAATTTCCACATAAAAAAACCGCTGAATCTCAGCGGTTTCATTTGCGAAGCGACGTCCTACTCTCACAGGGGGAAGCCCCCAACTACCATCGGCGCTAAAGAGCTTAACTTCCGTGTTCGGTATGGGAACGGGTGTGACCTCTTTGCCATCATCACTTCACTTTTTGGCTTCCAAGAATTATTTTCTTGAAATCCTCTTTATTAAATTGAGAGTTCGTTCTCTCAAAACTGGATAAAGACATTGAATGCGTTCAAAATTTTGGTTAAGTCCTCGATCGATTAGTATTCGTCAGCTCCATGTGTCGCCACACTTCCACCTCGAACCTATCTACCTCATCGTCTTTGAGGGATCTTACTTACTTGCGTAATGGGAAATCTCATCTTGAGGGGGGCTTCATGCTTAGATGCTTTCAGCACTTATCCCGTCCACACATAGCTACCCAGCGATGCCTTTGGCAAGACAACTGGTACACCAGCGGTGTGTCCATCCCGGTCCTCTCGTACTAAGGACAGCTCCTCTCAAATTTCCTACGCCCACGACGGATAGGGACCGAACTGTCTCACGACGTTCTGAACCCAGCTCGCGTACCGCTTTAATGGGCGAACAGCCCAACCCTTGGGACCGACTACAGCCCCAGGATGCGATGAGCCGACATCGAGGTGCCAAACCTCCCCGTCGATGTGGACTCTTGGGGGAGATAAGCCTGTTATCCCCGGGGTAGCTTTTATCCGTTGAGCGATGGCCCTTCCATGCGGAACCACCGGATCACTAAGCCCGTCTTTCGACCCTGCTCGACTTGTAGGTCTCGCAGTCAAGCTCCCTTGTGCCTTTACACTCTACGAATGATTTCCAACCATTCTGAGGGAACCTTTGGGCGCCTCCGTTACCTTTTAGGAGGCGACCGCCCCAGTCAAACTGTCCACCTGACACTGTCTCCTACCCCGCTAAGGGGTATGGGTTAGAATTTCAACACAACCAGGGTAGTATCCCACCGACGCCTCCCTCGAAGCTGGCGCTCCGAGTTCTCTGGCTCCTACCTATCCTGTACAAGTTGTGCCAAAATTCAATATCAAGCTACAGTAAAGCTCCACGGGGTCTTTCCGTCCTGTCGCGGGTAACCTGCATCTTCACAGGTACTATAATTTCACCGAGTCTCTCGTTGAGACAGTGCCCAGATCGTTACGCCTTTCGTGCGGGTCGGAACTTACCCGACAAGGAATTTCGCTACCTTAGGACCGTTATAGTTACGGCCGCCGTTTACTGGGGCTTCAATTCAGAGCTTCGTGATGCCACTAACCCCTCCTCTTAACCTTCCAGCACCGGGCAGGCGTCAGCCCCTATACGTCACCTTACGGTTTTGCAGAGACCTGTGTTTTTGCTAAACAGTCGCCTGGGCCTATTCACTGCGGCTCTCTCACGAGAGCACCCCTTCTCCCGAAGTTACGGGGTCATTTTGCCGAGTTCCTTAACGAGAGTTCTCTCGCACACCTTAGGATTCTCTCCTCGACTACCTGTGTCGGTTTGCGGTACGGGCACCTCCCGCCTCGCTAGAGGCTTTTCTTGGCAGCGTGAAATCAGGTACTTCGCTCATACGAACTCCCCATCACAGCTCAACGTTATAGGAAGCGGATTTGCCTACTTCCACGCCTTACTGCTTGGGCGCGCATAACCAACAGCGCGCTTACCCTATCCTACTGCGTCCCCCCATTACTCAAACGGCGGGGAGGTGGTACAGGAATATCAACCTGTTGTCCATCGTCTACGCCTGTCGGCCTCGACTTAGGTCCCGACTAACCCTGAGCGGACGAGCCTTCCTCAGGAAACCTTAGTCATACGGTGGATGGGATTCTCACCCATCTTTCGCTACTCATACCGGCATTCTCACTTCTAAGCGCTCCACCAGTCCTTCCGGTCTGACTTCAACGCACTTAGAACGCTCTCCTACCACGGACATCTAAGATGTCCATCCACAGCTTCGGTGAATCGTTTAGCCCCGATACATTTTCGGCGCAGCGTCACTCGACCAGTGAGCTATTACGCACTCTTTAAATGATGGCTGCTTCTAAGCCAACATCCTGGTTGTCTAAGCAACGCCACATCCTTTTCCACTTAACGATTACTTTGGGACCTTAGCTGGTGGTCTGGGCTGTTTCCCTTTTGACTACGGATCTTATCACTCGCAGTCTGACTCCCGTGTATAAATATCTGGCATTCGGAGTTTGTCTGAATTCGGTAAAGCGAGATGCCCCCCTAGTCCAAACAGTGCTCTACCTCCAGTATTCTTAATCACGAGGCTAGCCCTAAAGCTATTTCGGAGAGAACCAGCTATCTCCAAGTTCGATTGGAATTTCTCCGCTACCCACACCTCATCCCCGCACTTTTCAACGTGCGTGGGTTCGGGCCTCCAGTGAGTGTTACCTCACCTTCACCCTGGACATGGGTAGATCACCTGGTTTCGGGTCTACGACCACGTACTCATTCGCCCTATTCAGACTCGCTTTCGCTGCGGCTCCGTCTTCTACAACTTAACCTTGCACGTAATCGTAACTCGCCGGTTCATTCTACAAAAGGCACGCTATCACCCATTAACGGGCTCTAACTACTTGTAGGCACACGGTTTCAGGTTCTATTTCACTCCCCTCCCGGGGTGCTTTTCACCTTTCCCTCACGGTACTGGTTCACTATCGGTCACTAGGGAGTATTTAGCCTTGGGAGATGGTCCTCCCGGATTCCGACGGAATTTCACGTGTTCCGCCGTACTCAGGATACACTCAAGAGGGAATGAACTTTCGACTACAGGGCTTTTACCTGCTCTGGCGGACCTTTCCAGATCGCTTCGCCTAATTCATTCTTTTGTAACTCCGTATAGAGTGTCCTACAACCCCAAGAGGCAAGCCTCTTGGTTTGGGCTCTTCCCGTTTCGCTCGCCGCTACTTAGGGAATCGAATAATTTCTTTCTCTTCC
>NZ_CP155468.1:90000-107500 GCF_039654155.1 Lysinibacillus telephonicus | reverse complement strand
TAAAACTAGAAGGCTGCTCAGAAATTTTCCTTTCTGGGCAGCTCTCCTCAAATTACTATCATTAATCTTTACTAAACCAACTGAACTTCAACCCATTTTCTAACACTATTTATTAACCATATATTTGTGCATATTTTTAAATCACTTTTTGTTAGAGTTCTTTCTTTAATTTTACCTTCCTTAAGTAAGTGCTCTCTGAAGGTCCCTGCAAGTAGACCACATTCAACTGGTGGCGTATATAACACATTGTTTATTTCCAAGACTACATTCCCATTTGTAAATTCCGTTAACTCCTCTTTTTCATTCCAAAGAAGAACATCAAAAACATGGGGGAATTTCCTTTGAAAATTAGAATATACTTCTCTATTTGTTGTTTTGTGATATAAAAATAGATTATTTTTATCTACTGGGTAATCTGCTAATGTGACCACTAGTGGTATATTAGGTTTTGTTATAGGCTGTGCATCAATTATTATCTTACCGTTTCTTTCTAATAGAAAGCGGACCTTGAAATCACTATGTGGATTTTGCTTAGCAAAGCGAATCAAGTTTTCGGTTATTTTATCTTCATCAAATATAAAGTTGAAATACTTTGCTGATTGTAAAAGTCTATCTAGGTGCTTTTCAAGTAGAAAGTATTCTCCGTCACTTAATAAAATACTCTCCAACAATTCAAATTCTGGTCTATCTTCTTCAAGAAAACTTGCTTTTGCTACGATTTCATAAAACTCATCTTCAGCCGTAGAATCCCATGTAATCCCCCCGCCAACTCCATAAGTAGCTTGATTCGTTTCCTGATTGATTATAACCGTTCTAATAGGTACATTAAAAATTGCTTCCTTACTAGGGGTAATATAGCCTATTGCACCACAATATACTTCACGGGGAGTAGTTTCTAAATCATTTATAACTTCCATTGTGCTAATCTTTGGCGCCCCGGTAATTGAACCACAAGGGAATAGTGCCCTAAAAACATCTAATAGGTTAGTATTTTCATTAACTTCTGCAGTAATAGTAGAAGTCATTTGATGAACTGTTGGATATTGCTCAATATCAAATAGCTTTTGCACTTTAACCGTCCCTGGTCTCGCAATAACGCTCAAGTCGTTTCGTAGCAAATCAACAATCATCACATTCTCTGCACGGTTTTTTTCCGAATGGTAAAGCTCATTTGCTTTTTCCTTATCCTCTTTAGCAGTTTTTCCGCGCTTCATTGTTCCCTTCATTGGACGAGTAGTAATTCGGTCTCCTTCCAAGTGGAAAAATAATTCAGGTGAGGCAGATAAAATACGGAAGTCCCCTATATTTAGATAGGCACAATAATTCGAAGATTGGGCTCTCTTTAGTCGCTCAAATAATGCGATGTCATCTCCTTGGAATTTTGAAGCAAGCCGAATCGTATAATTCGTTTGGTATGTAACACCATTTTCAATTAATCCCTTTATAGACTGAATAGCCGAGTTATATTCATCCATAGTAATAGAAGGAGACCACTTCGAGAGATTATAAGAGCCAGAACTATTCAACGACATTTGTTGCGGCTCGGAAAAAATACCAAACCATAGCAATGGCATATTGTAATCCTCTTTTACTTTATAAGCAGAGTCAAATGCTGGTGCGCTCTCGTATGATAAATACCCAGCAGCATAATAGCCTTGTTGAATGGCTTCCTCTATTAATTGAAAGCTTGGCAATATTTCTTCTATTGTATTTGCAATTATTATCTTTAGCGGATTACAAAATGTAAATGGTTTCACTTCACCAGAACTATTTGCAAATTCGAAAGACAAAAAAGGTTGCTCCATTTTGATTCCATCCTCTTATTAATATTAATTTTTAAAGAAGTTTCTTATCATTTGTTGGCCGCTTTCTGTCAAAATGGCCTCAGGGTGAAATTGGACACCTTCCACTTTATATTGTTTATGTCGTATTGCCATGATTTCACCATCTACGCTTTTTGCAGTTATTACTAGGCAGCTAGGTAGCGTTGTCTCATCTACGACCAATGAATGATATCGTGTTACCTGTAACGGTGATGGAATATCGTTAAAAAGATGACTTTGATCATGATTAATAAGTGAGATTTTACCATGCATCGGTTTTGTTGCCTTTTTTACAATTCCCCCAAATGCTTGAGCGATAATTTGGTGACCAAGACAAACCCCTAATATAGGAATTTCACTATAAAATCTTTTCACCACATCCAAACAAACGCCTGCTGAATCGGGATTCCCGGGGCCCGGAGAAATTAAAATAAAATCTGGTTTCATGCTGGAAATGTCTTCTAATGACACTTGGTCATTGCGGATAACAGCAACTTCCTCACCTATATTTTTAATATATTGAACTAAATTAAATGTAAACGAATCGTAGTTATCTATTACTAGTATCAAATTTATAAGGCTCCCTTACTAGGTAAGTAATATCAGCCCTATTATAGAATGACGACTTAAGGATTGGAAGAGAAAACAGATTTGTTATATGTAGTATAAGAAGTACATATTTCAAAAACTTAAAATGTTTTTTGAATACTTATATCAAGCTTGAGAAACGGGTGTCTTAATCACTTAATTGTGATAAAAAACGAATTAATGTTTCTCCTACTAACTAAAGACTTTTATTTTTCGAATAATAACTAGAAGATTTGATAATAATATCTTGGCTAATTAATTCTTAAAGTGAGGGTAAAGAACATGAAAATACTCGTTTTACACGGAAGTATGTTTGGTCATACAGAGCTACTGGGAAATGCAATCGCAGAAGGTGCGAAGCTAGTTGAAGGCGTTGAAGTTATATTTAAATCAGTGGATGAAACTGAACCTGATGAGCTAAGGGACGCTATAGGTATTATTTGGGGCTCCTCAGGGATTTTTGGTGAACCTAGTCCAAAGATGGCAACATTTCTTTCTAAACTCGGCCAACTGTGGTTTACAGGCGCTCTTCAAGGAAAAGTTGGCGGCGTATTCGCTACGGCTTCAACACAACATGGTGGGGTAGAAAACGTATGCAAGGCACTTCAAACACCAATGCAGCATCACGGGATGGTTATAGTTTCAAATACTGGTCCAATAAACGCTGATCGTGCCCAATATGGAAATCCTTATGGAGCAACAGCTGTAATACCTGTCGAAACATCAAAAGAAGCTCCTATGAATAAGCCAAATGATTCTGAGATACAGATTGCAAAGGAGTACGGAAAATTAGTTGCAGAAACAGCAAAAAAATTACATTCGTAACTTTAATCAATAATGTAAAATCAACTTCTGGGAGATGTACTCCATATAATGTTTAATAAAAGAGGAAGACACGTCCACAATTTATCTGTACCAAAAGCAAAGCAGCAGGTAAAAAAATCTGATATTAAAGGCTTTTCAAATAAAGAAAGCTATCTTAGAAGTTTGGAATACAAACTTCTAGGATAGCTACTGTATTCTTATCTTTCTCCATCATCTGATTCATTCAGCATAAAGCGGCACTCGCCATTCATTCTCGAGCTTAATTGCTTCAGTTTCTGCAATTAAATGCAACGTCATCTCTTCGGGTATGTCCTGTAATTCATAAGTTATAAGTTGAACTTCTCGTTTAAATCGATTTTGATCATCCGTTTCATCTAAAGTCGAACTACCGCTATTAAATGTAAAGTAACTTTTACCTGATTCATCCTCAATTGCCCATAGCGCTAACTCGGGAGCTTTTTGTTCAGCATAACCCGACATATGCAATTCTACAGTTACTTGCCGTTTAATAGGCAGCCATGATTTTTCTAGCGAAAAATCAGTTTTCCGCTCAACCTCATCAATTGTTAACTCATAACCGTTATATTCAAAAGTATATGGTAGTTCACTAGGTTTAAAAGTAATAGAGAAATCAGAAGTTTTTGTTTTATACACCGTATCTAATACAAAATACAAGTCAGAATGTTCCTTCTCAGGTACGAAAGAATCAACCCATGTTATATGCTCCATATCCTTTACTTCCCCTTCAAACGTACCTATTCCACCAATCATATTTAAGTCAACAGTATGGCCCAGGTCATCTCTGCCATAAATATTGTAATAGCCGAGGACCTCGCCTTTTGAATCTTCAATTCGGTATCCGATAGTTGGATTATATGGGAAAAACGTATTTACAATTTCCTCGCTAAATTTCTTTTCTTTCTCTTCAATAGATTCTTTTAATTTCCGTTTCGCCTCATCAGTCAATTGAGTGCTGTATGAGATATCAGTTGTAGATGTTGCGTAGTTTACTTCATTCAATGTTACTTCGATATCTTCAACTTCAACTGTTTTATCAATTTCAACTGTTTTTTGATGTTTATAAGCTGCTGCTAAATCAACAGGGATTTCGATTTGCCAGTTTCCGCTTTTTCCACCAAGCTCTTTTACGTCCATTCGAATTATTCCTTTTGAAAAATTCTCAACATTAAGTAAAGAAAATTCATATATGCCATAATCATTAGTATTACCCCAACCTCTACTTGAAAGTTCTACTTCTTCATTATTTTCATTTAGTAGAGTTACAACATTTTTCTTGGACTCTTCATCTATATATGGGTTCAATCTTTTTCCTTTGCTATTCGTCACACTATAAGATAATGCAATACGCGAAGTATCCGCAATTAAATGTTCTACATGTAAAGTTATGCCAGCATCCGTTACTGCAATATCTACTGGCGTTGCAATATCCGTATCTATTGCTATTTGCAAACCTTCATCAACATTATCACTTGTAAAAATGCCACCGACCAATTCAGCAAACATCGGATTTACTGATAGCAATATGCCCCCTGCCAATAATACACTTGCAGCTGTACCAAGCCCCCATTTCCAATGTCGTTTGGACTTTTGCTTGTAAGGTACTACCTGCACCACAACATTTTCAGCAAAGTCATCCGGTAATTTAGGAGTTTGTAACGTTTCCTTTAAAAAAAGCTTTTCGCTCTCCATCACTTCAATTTGTTGCTGACAATACGGACATGAGCCAATATGCTGTTTGATTAACTTCGTTTCTTCGTCATCTAAAAAGCCATCAATATATGCTAGCAGTTCATCCTCTTTTGGACAAATCATGGAAATATCCTCCTTCTTGAGCGTGTCTACGCAGCTTTTTCTTCGCACGGTGCAATTTATTTCTAACATCTACTAACGAAATACTTAACGTTTCGCAAATTTCATCGTAACTTAATTCATTTGCATATCGTAAAAGTAAAATAAGACGTTCATCATCTGGCAATTTGGCAACAAGTCTCTCTAGCTCTCTACTTTTTTCCTTTTTTAAGAAGACTATTTCTGGTGTTGCATCATTTATTAAACGAGATTCTTCTGCCCCTTCAAGTTGGATGCTTTTTTTACGAAATTGATCTAAGCAATGATTTATAGCTACTCGATATAACCAGCTTTTAAAGGGGCCCTTTTGATCATATTTATCTAGCTGTTCATATACTTTTATAAAGGCTTCCTGCAATAAGTCTTGTGCAATTTGCGGGTTTTTGACCATCCGTAAAATCGTGGCATACAATGGGTTTTTATATGTATTAATAATGTGTGCATATGCCTGCTTATCCCCCGCTAATACTTGGCGAACGTACTGATTATCTCCTTCCATGTCATCCCTCCTTCTTCACTTAGTAAAACGAGAATCATGTCCAAAAAATTTCACTCCGCAAGTAAATTATTTTCTTTACCATATAAAAATTTTATTCTAATTTTCAACCTCGCTAACTTGTTCATTTAATTAATAAGTTTGAATTTCCAAAATCGAGCTAAAGATTTCTTATCCAACAGAGTAAATCATCATATCTTCCATTATTTTGGAAAAACGTTTTTTATAAAGCTTTCCATACTAATCTACTAATATATATACCTATTCATTGACAAGGTAAAACATGGATACTATACTCCAATAGAGAACTGATTAGTTCAAAATGACCGACGAGTTTTTTAATTGTGGAAGCTTTAAACTTTAAGTTCCTTTTAAAAACTGATTGGTTATTCCCCATCAGTTCCATAACCTAGTAAATAAATACATATCCAAAAGTGAAGAACAGGAGAGAAAAAAGTGAAAAAAAGATGGTCATTGATATCATCAATACTTTGTGCAAGTCTTCTTATTTCAGCATGTTCTGCAGCTGATGCAACACAAGGAAAAGCTGAAAGAGAAGCCGTTAGCGTTGAAGTAGCAACCGCGACAAATCAGTCTCTGGATGCAATTTCTAGTTTATCTGGTACTTTACAACCTTATAATGAAGTAAATTTATCGTTTCAATTATCAGGAGTTATTGAAAACATAGAAGTTGAAATTGGAGATAATATTTCAAAAGGCTCAACTTTAGCAAATCTGATAGACACTGACTACCAATTACAACTTGAGCAGGCTAATAATACAGTTGATCAAGCTTCAGCTTCCGTATCGGCAGCTGAAGCAGCGGTTAAATCATCAAGCGTATCTATAAAATCTGCAGAAGCAAGTCTAGCAGCTGCAAACGCACAAATTAATAGCGCACAAGCAAGTCTAGATGCTGTTCTAGATGGTGCTCGCAAGCAAGAAAGAGCACAGGCCAAACTTGCAGTAGATAATGCCCAAAAAGCTTATGATAATGCAAAAATAAATGCTGAACGAATGAAATCTTTACTAGATCAAGGTCTAGTATCTAAACAAGAGTATGAAAATGCTGACTTAGCATTATCAAATGCAAAAACTACTTTAGAAAATGCAAAAGAATCATATTCATTAATTGAAGAAGGTGCAACAGAAGCACAAATAAAACAATCTGAAGCATCTGTTGAATCGGCAAAAGCTAACAAAACTCAAGCGAGCACAGGAATAAGCCAAGCTGATGCTGCAAAAGAACAAGCAATTGCATCAAAAGAACAAGCTGAGGCTGTTTACAAACAAGCTCTAAATAGCAAAGAAGTAGCCGAACAAACTTTAGCAAAAACAATTTTAGAAGCACCAATGTCAGGTGTCGTCTTAGATAAACTTGTTTCAGATGGAGATTATATCTCTCCCGGTACATCGGTTCTAAAAATCGGTGACACAAGTCAACTAAAAGTACTTCTTCCTGTTCCAGATAGTGAAATTAAGGAATGGAAGGTTGGCGACGAAGTAAACGTCACATTATATGATGAAGTAAAAACAGGTAAGGTAAATATCATTTATCCTCAAACAAATGATGGAACTGGTACAGTTAGTGTCGAAGTTATTATTCCAAATGATGATTCTAAATGGCTGCCAGGTCAAATCGTTAAAGCTAACAGAGTTTCGAATGATAACAAGGGAATTCTTGTGCCGATTGAAGCAGTTATTAGTAATGGTGTGAAACCATATGTCTTTAAAAATGTTGATGGAGTTGCAGTAAAAACCGAGGTCGAAACAGGAGATATGGTAAATAATAAAATCCATATTATAAGCGGTCTAGTTGAAGGAGACGAAGTTGTGGTAAGGGGAGGAACCTTGCTGCTTGATGGTGACCCGTTAAAAGTTAGCGGGGGTAAAGAAGAATGATTGAGTATTTAGTCAAAAAACGAAAAATTACAATTTTATTCTTCATCACATTATGTTTATTTGGGATCATTAGCTTTCTAGGTTTACCAAAACAAGAAATACCTGACCTAGTGATTAGCCAAGCGGTTGTTACAACTTCCTATCCTGGTGCAACACCAGAAACTGTTGAACAAACGGTAACAAGTGAATTAGAACAAAAAATTAAAGAACTTGACGGAGTTGACACAATTACTTCGACGTCCTCTGAAGGATTATCATCCATTGTTGTTACTCTTGAACCTAACGTCGATCCAGAGAAATCATGGACAGATCTTCGTACAAAAGTACAAGATGCACAAGCAGCTCTACCGGCGGGGGCAAATCAACCAATAGTAAATGATGATTTAGTTAGTACTTTTATTAGTTCTTATTCTATAACTGCGGAAAATCCACAACAGCTTAAACAATTAAATCAGTTGTTGGATTCTTGGAAGGACCAGTTGCGTACATTAGAAGGTATCGAGGATGTCTCAATATCTGGGCTGCCTGATCAAGAAATAAGTATTAAATTAGATACACAAAAAATGCAACAGTATAATGTAACATGGGGGCAAATATCCTCTGCCATTAGTTCACAAAACGATTTAACACCAATTGGTGATATTGATTATGATAATCGTAACTATCAGCTTAGAATTCAGGATACTCAAAATTATGAATCACTAAATGATATTGTTATTACAAGAACACAGGATGGCTTCCCAGTCTATTTGGATCAAGTAGCTACAGTTAACCTTACTCATGCTGAAGATACATATTTTTCATACGTTAATGGGAAACCATCTATATCAATGAGCATTAGTGCAAAAACCGGAAGTGATGTACCATCTGTTCATGAAAAAGTTGTAGAACAAATGAAAAAGTTAGAAGAAACTCTTCCGGAAGAGTATCAATTAGATTTACTTTACGCTCAAAATGATACGATTGATGATATGTTCCACAACTTATCAAAAGAATTAATTATTGCTATGGTAGCGGTAATTATTGTTTGTATGATGGGATTAAACTTGATTACATCTGCAATTGTAATGTTGGCCATCCCATTATCAATCGCTATAGGTTTATTGTTCTTACCTGTTTTTGATGTTACATTAAACCAAATGACAGTTATCGGGATTATTATCGTACTCTCCTTACTCGTCGATGATGCAATCGTTGTTAATGAAAATATAGAGCGGCGATTGTCAGTCTTAAAAGAATCACCTTTTGTTGCAGCTGTAATGGGTACAAAAGAAGTTATTATCTCCATTATTACAGCAACATTAGCAACGATTTCAGCCTTTTTACCTCTAATGTTTTTACCGGGAGACATGGGGAAATTTATAAAACCTATCCCGCTTGTAATTACCGTTGCATTACTAGCATCGATGGTTATGTCCTTAACAATCGTACCAATCTTCCGTCATTGGAATGAAGGGCGAAGAAAGAAACAGAAAGAATCTTCAAAGCCTGCAGGATTTTTAGGGAAACAAATAGAAAGCTTAAATCATCTTTACTCAGGTAAGTTGATGAAAAAAGTAGTTGAAATGCCTTTAAAAATTGCGTTAATTGGGTTACTTATTGGTACTGCAGGATATGGATTAGCACCATTTGTTAAAGTTGAATTATTCCCAAAAGCGGAAGATGCACAATTTACTATAGACATTGAAATGCCAACAGGAACTTCACTTCAAGAAACGAATCGTATTGTTAACGAAGTTGCAGAGTGGGCTAAAGAACAACCAGGCGTTGCCAAAGTAACTTCTGCCGCTGGCGGTTCCGCTCCTCAATTATTTAATAGTATGGGAGCAGGTTCAGGTGATAATGTTGGGCAAGTGTCTGTTTTAGGTGAAGATGGTAAGTTTGATATTGAAGCAACAATCTCTGAATGGAACAACCATTTTAAAGAAGCCTATCCAGGGCTTTCTATAATAACGTCATCTATGTCAGCTGGTATTAGTACAGGCTCTCCAATCTCAATTCGTTTAACGGGGCAAGATACAGATACACTTCGTACAATTGCGGAGGAAGTTAAAAATGTCATTGCTGAAACAAACGGTACTATGAATATTACCGATTCAGCAGGGACTTCACGTTATTCACTTGAATTTGAAGTCAATAAAGAAGCAATGGATCAAAACCTTATCACATATTCTAATTTAACAAATACACTTCGACTTATTAGTCAAGGTCTAACCGTAACAAACTTTGATACCGGTAATGAAGTTCTTGATATTAAACTTTATTTAGATAAAACTGAAGAAGATCCAACAGTGTTATTCCAAAAATTGAGCGTGACAAGTACCAATGGCAAACAAATTCCATTGGCACAGCTTGTAACATTAAAACCAACATTCTCAATCCAACAAATTTCACACTATAATTTAGAACGCTCAATAACAGTTGAAGCTGACCTTATGGAAGGTGTTACAGCAACGGAAGCAATGCAGAAAATTTTACCTGAGCTAGAAAGCATGAACCTCCCAGACGGATATAATTGGTCAATTGGTGGAGAAACGGAACAAATGACAGAATCCTTTACAGACTTAGGGAAATTGTTTATCGCTTGTATTATTATGATTATTATTTTAATTACAATCCAGTTCTACTCACTGTCAATTCCTGCAATTATTTTAACTACTGTTTACCTTGCTGCAAGTGGAGGTATTATCGGTATGTTCCTAACTGGTACGGCAATCGGCTTTATGTCAGTTATTGGTATAACTGCATTGGCTGGTATCGTGGTTCGAAATGGTATTGTATTAATTGAGTTTATCGAGGATGCACAAAAAGAAGGTATGGAATTAAAAGAAGCAGTTTTAAAGGCTACAGAAGCCCGCTTCCGACCAATTCTATTAACTGCTGCCGCTGCAGTTTTAGGACTTCTACCTGTTGCATTAATTGGGGATATTTTATTTAGACCTATGGCAATTACCATCGTATCTGGCGTACTATTCTCTACTGTGTTAACATTATTTGTTGTTCCTTCTCTATATATGGTCATAGCGCGTTGGAAAGATAAACGCAAACAAAAAAAACTAGCTAAACAATTACTTTTAGAAAATGAGTAATAAGAAAAGGGAGTGATTCTGGTAATACAGAACACTCCCTTCATCCTATAATGGAGGTAAAGGAATTGCCAAAAAAAGAAACGATTATGCAAGTTGCAAGTAACCTCTTTGCTCAAAAAGGATATGAATATACTTCGGTTGATGAAATTGCAAAAGAATGTGGTATATCTAAGGGCTCTTTCTATAAGTATTTCCCCTCTAAGGAAGACTTATTAATAGAGGTATTCAAAGAAATGCCGTCTGGTTTAAAAATGTTCTTACAGAAAATTCATAGTTCCAACTATGATTCACCTTCTGAAAAGTTATCAGAATTTATTTCTGTTGCTCTTAAGCATATGCTTAATGATAAGAGATTTTATTATTTGGACATTCATACCTTATACCCAACATTAGTGAAAAATAAATTAGAAGATAAAATAGCAGAGGTTTTTTTTGAGATTAATCTCTATTTGAAAGAATTCCTTCTAGATCTTTATGGTAATCATATTAAGGATTATGAAGAGGATTTGATTTTTATATTAAGGGGCATCATTGTTCAATTTGTTCAATTATATAGATTTTCACAGCAAGTGGACTTGCAGAAAGGTGTTACATTTTTTGTAACGGTTTTTGAAATTATTGTCCATGGATTAATTGAGAAAAAGCCAGATCCTTTTATTCATTCTGATTGGGATATAGCTGAAATACTAGACGAATTTAATAGTCCCCTTTATAAAGCATTAAGGATACAACGTATTTTAGAAAAAATAGAGCATGAAATTAAATCCTCCTCAATCAAAACAGATCAAAAAGATCAATATTTAAAAGCAGCTTCCCTGTTAGCAGACGAATGCAGAAGCTATGAACCAAAAGAATTTTTAGTTAATGCACTTATCACATATATAAAAGATTTGCCAAATACTCAAAAGTATTGTGATGAATTATTAAATGAATTAAGCAATTATTTTAATTATAAATTTCCTATTAATTTCAATTGTAATTTATAAAAATAAGTCCGACGTGATCCTACTAAAGGTAGCGTTAAATAATAAAATTGTTTTAAACGGCTTTATTCTTTTTGTAATAGAACAAAGGCCGTTTAAACATTTCTCTTACAAGGTTCTCTAAAAGTATGCCTATGCATTTACATGATTAGAATCAATCACAAGATAATAATGGCATTCCCCCTCTGAAAGATTAATAAATCGATGGGTTACATCGGCTTCAAAATAGATTGAATCCCCTTTCTCTAATACATACGTTTCTGAATCATTTCCTAGTTCAATTTGTAATTTCCCTAGCGCAACATATATATATTCTTTTACACCGCTTTTATGTGCAGGGAAAACTCCCGTTTCTTGCTTAGGTGGGATAATATTTAAAATAAACTCTACTCCTTTAGATGGAAATGAAGGGGATAATAGATGCCTCTCAATCCCAGTAGACTCATCTTTATATACTAGTTGTTGTTCAGAGCGAATAACATACACTTCTTTGCTTTGATGTTCGCCCAACAAGTATGAAATGGTAACATCTAACCCTTCTGCGATCTGAGAAGCCACTTGTATTGAAGGATTCTTTTCACCTCTTTCAATCATTGAAAGCATCGATCTGCTAACTCCTGAACGAGATGCTAATTCCTCTAAGGTTAGACCTTGTTTTTTTCTTTCCTTTTTTATATTATTTCCAAATTCCATTTAACAACACCCCTAATTTCCACTATAGTAGAAATTTTTCTTGACTTTGCACTTTATTGTTTTTATAGTGGAAAATAATCCAATATAGTGAATTTTTATTTAAATCATATCAAGAAGAGCTGAATGAAACAAGCGTGGAAGGAGGAATCTTGATGTTATTTTTAACTGCTTTATTACCTATTTTAGGGGTTTTCATCTTTTTGTTTTTCTTTAAACAGACTACATTACGTGCGGGGATATTTTCTTATGTATTAACAATTCTGATTACTTTGCTATACCCTGGTTTCCATCTTGCACCTGAACATATAATATTGTCTTCAATTAAAGGAATTCTTATTGCATTCATCGCTGCATATGTTCTTTTTTTCGGTATTTTTCTTTTCCATTTAATGAATAGTATTGGCGGAATTCAATCAATAGCATCTTCTATTTCCCAAGCAACTAATGACCGTATTCTTCAAGTGATGACACTAGTTATTGGTTTATCACCTCTTCTAGAGTCAACGAGCGGCTTTGGTATTGCATTCATGGTAGTTACCCCAATTTTTGTAGCACTAGGATTTGCTCCTAGAAAGGCAATATTATTGGGCCTCATTAGTTTGCTTGCTGTACCTTGGGGAGCATTAGCAACTGGTACTGTTATTGGAGGAGAACTTGTTAGGACGCCGCTGCGAAATTTAGGAGTAGGAACTGCAATTATAAGCATACCTGTTTTTTTATATTTTTTAGTAGTCGCTGTTTTAATTGCTGGAGGAGTAGATGCTTTAAAATCGAAGTGGAAAGAAATAATTTTGCTTTCAGCTATATTCTCAATTGCTATTGTTTTCTTTAATGCCTTTGTAAGTGTGGAATTGGCTGGAGTTCTAAGCTCATTAATTACAACTGGAATAGGTTTTTTACTAATGAAATTAAAAAAGAGCAAATCCATTGATTCATACGACAATACGGTTATTAATATAAGCTTGTGGAAAGCAGTTAGCCCTTATATCATCCTTACAATTTTCATTTTCTTAACACGGTTATTTCCCCCGTTTAGAGAATTTTTATTATCATATGGTGTTATTAGCTTGCCATCACTATCTTTTTCAATGGCATTACTTTATTCACCAGGGTTTTGGCTTTTTGTAACTTGTTTATTAGCTATTTTTATATTTAAAATCCCAAAAAACTTTATTACCCAATCCTTAAAAAAGACCATAATTCATTGGGTTCCTTTTATCATTTCAACTTCTGCATTCATAGGCATTTCCGAAATAATGGCTGAAGCTGGTATGACAACTTTACTGGCAAATGTATCTGCAGCAATATTCGGAACTAGCTTTTTTCTTATTTCACCTTTCATTGGTGCAATCGGAGGTTTTCTTACTGGCAGCAACACGGGTTCAAATGCAATGTTCATTAAATTACAGACACAAACTGCATTACAGGTTGGTGTGTCAGATGAAGTCATTTCATTTGCTCAAAATGCAAGCTCATCTCATGCAACAATGGCGAGTCCTGCTAGAGTAGCATTGGGCACAACATTATGTGGAATCAAATCACAAGAAAATATATTGCTGAAAAAAATCTCTTTAATAGTTCTTGGAGCAATTCTACTAATTATATTTGTCTTAATGTGCTGGATATATTGGATGGGATAATAACCTAAATTCGAGATCTGATTAAGTTGCATTTTCTAATCGTACTTGCCTTCAGCCTTCGTTCATTGGGGGCTTTATTTTCTATAAAGAAAAAACCGCTGAATTCAGCGGTTTCATTTGCGAAGCGACGTCCTACTCTCACAGGGGGAAGCCCCCAACTACCATCGGCGCTAAAGAGCTTAACTTCCGTGTTCGGTATGGGAACGGGTGTGACCTCTTTGCCATCATCACTTCACTTTTTGGCTTCCAAGAATTATTTTCTTGAAATCCTCTTTATTAAATTGAGAGTTCGTTCTCTCAAAACTGGATAAAGACATTGAATGCGTTCAATTTATTTGGTTAAGTCCTCGATCGATTAGTATTCGTCAGCTCCATGTGTCGCCACACTTCCACCTCGAACCTATCTACCTCATCGTCTTTGAGGGATCTTACTTACTTGCGTAATGGGAAATCTCATCTTGAGGGGGGCTTCATGCTTAGATGCTTTCAGCACTTATCCCGTCCACACATAGCTACCCAGCGATGCCTTTGGCAAGACAACTGGTACACCAGCGGTGTGTCCATCCCGGTCCTCTCGTACTAAGGACAGCTCCTCTCAAATTTCCTACGCCCACGACGGATAGGGACCGAACTGTCTCACGACGTTCTGAACCCAGCTCGCGTACCGCTTTAATGGGCGAACAGCCCAACCCTTGGGACCGACTACAGCCCCAGGATGCGATGAGCCGACATCGAGGTGCCAAACCTCCCCGTCGATGTGGACTCTTGGGGGAGATAAGCCTGTTATCCCCGGGGTAGCTTTTATCCGTTGAGCGATGGCCCTTCCATGCGGAACCACCGGATCACTAAGCCCGTCTTTCGACCCTGCTCGACTTGTAGGTCTCGCAGTCAAGCTCCCTTGTGCCTTTACACTCTACGAATGATTTCCAACCATTCTGAGGGAACCTTTGGGCGCCTCCGTTACCTTTTAGGAGGCGACCGCCCCAGTCAAACTGTCCACCTGACACTGTCTCCTACCCCGCTAAGGGGTATGGGTTAGAATTTCAACACAACCAGGGTAGTATCCCACCGACGCCTCCCTCGAAGCTGGCGCTCCGAGTTCTCTGGCTCCTACCTATCCTGTACAAGTTGTGCCAAAATTCAATATCAAGCTACAGTAAAGCTCCACGGGGTCTTTCCGTCCTGTCGCGGGTAACCTGCATCTTCACAGGTACTATAATTTCACCGAGTCTCTCGTTGAGACAGTGCCCAGATCGTTACGCCTTTCGTGCGGGTCGGAACTTACCCGACAAGGAATTTCGCTACCTTAGGACCGTTATAGTTACGGCCGCCGTTTACTGGGGCTTCAATTCAGAGCTTCGTGATGCCACTAACCCCTCCTCTTAACCTTCCAGCACCGGGCAGGCGTCAGCCCCTATACGTCACCTTACGGTTTTGCAGAGACCTGTGTTTTTGCTAAACAGTCGCCTGGGCCTATTCACTGCGGCTCTCTCACGAGAGCACCCCTTCTCCCGAAGTTACGGGGTCATTTTGCCGAGTTCCTTAACGAGAGTTCTCTCGCACACCTTAGGATTCTCTCCTCGACTACCTGTGTCGGTTTGCGGTACGGGCACCTCCCGCCTCGCTAGAGGCTTTTCTTGGCAGCGTGAAATCAGGTACTTCGCTCATACGAACTCCCCATCACAGCTTGGCGTATTAGGAAGCGGATTTGCCTACTTCCACGCCTTACTGCTTGGGCGCGCATAACCAACAGCGCGCTTACCCTATCCTACTGCGTCCCCCCATTACTCAAACGGCGGGGAGGTGGTACAGGAATATCAACCTGTTGTCCATCGTCTACGCCTGTCGGCCTCGACTTAGGTCCCGACTAACCCTGAGCGGACGAGCCTTCCTCAGGAAACCTTAGTCATACGGTGGATGGGATTCTCACCCATCTTTCGCTACTCATACCGGCATTCTCACTTCTAAGCGCTCCACCAGTCCTTCCGGTCTGACTTCAACGCACTTAGAACGCTCTCCTACCACGGACATCTACGATGTCCATCCACAGCTTCGGTGAATCGTTTAGCCCCGATACATTTTCGGCGCAGCGTCACTCGACCAGTGAGCTATTACGCACTCTTTAAATGATGGCTGCTTCTAAGCCAACATCCTGGTTGTCTAAGCAACGCCACATCCTTTTCCACTTAACGATTACTTTGGGACCTTAGCTGGTGGTCTGGGCTGTTTCCCTTTTGACTACGGATCTTATCACTCGCAGTCTGACTCCCGTGTATAAATATCTGGCATTCGGAGTTTGTCTGAATTCGGTAAAGCGAGATGCCCCCCTAGTCCAAACAGTGCTCTACCTCCAGTATTCTTAATCACGAGGCTAGCCCTAAAGCTATTTCGGAGAGAACCAGCTATCTCCAAGTTCGATTGGAATTTCTCCGCTACCCACACCTCATCCCCGCACTTTTCAACGTGCGTGGGTTCGGGCCTCCAGTGAGTGTTACCTCACCTTCACCCTGGACATGGGTAGATCACCTGGTTTCGGGTCTACGACCACGTACTCATTCGCCCTATTCAGACTCGCTTTCGCTGCGGCTCCGTCTTCTACAACTTAACCTTGCACGTAATCGTAACTCGCCGGTTCATTCTACAAAAGGCACGCTATCACCCATTAACGGGCTCTAACTACTTGTAGGCACACGGTTTCAGGTTCTATTTCACTCCCCTCCCGGGGTGCTTTTCACCTTTCCCTCACGGTACTGGTTCACTATCGGTCACTAGGGAGTATTTAGCCTTGGGAGATGGTCCTCCCGGATTCCGACGGAATTTCACGTGTTCCGCCGTACTCAGGATACACTCAAGAGGGAATGAACTTTCGACTACAGGGCTTTTACCTGCTCTGGCGGACCTTTCCAGATCGCTTCGCCTAATTCATTCTTTTGTAACTCCGTATAGAGTGTCCTACAACCCCAAGAGGCAAGCCTCTTGGTTTGGGCTCTTCCCGTTTCGCTCGCCGCTACTTAGGGAATCGAATAATTTCTTTCTCTTCCTCCAGGTACTTAGATGTTTCAGTTCCCTGGGTATGCCTTCATGACGCTATGAATTCACGTCAAGATACTGCTCCATTACGAACAGTGGGTTCCCCCATTCGGAAATCTCCGGATCAAAGCTTACTTACAGCTCCCCGAAGCATATCGGTGTTAGTGCCGTCCTTCATCGGCTCCTAGTGCCAAGGCATTCACCGTGCGCCCTTCATAACTTAACCTAATTGCGGCTTCCGATACACATCGCATTACTACGTCAATTTCACTCGTTCGAATCCTCACGTACGTAGGTACGCTCCGGTCCTCACTCGTTCATTTCCTTGTACTGCTCGTGTCTCGAAACCCTTGAAGTTAGTTACAGCTTTTCTATAAAGAAAAGACTTAAGAACTTACAATAAATTTCTTGAACTTTGTTTGTTTCAATGTCGTTTTATCCAGTTTTCAAAGAACGAAATTACTAAATTGAAGATAATTCATTTACATGAACTCTTCAAAACTGAACACAAAACGTTAATGTTGATTAAGCCAAGCTTAATCATTCCGTATTGTCTAGCTTC
>NZ_CP155468.1:15000-87500 GCF_039654155.1 Lysinibacillus telephonicus | reverse complement strand
TCTAAATCATAATCATCTAACAGTCCTTCAATTACTTTCGCATTATTCCAATCATCCTTAGTCTCTTTTATAAGATGAATTAATTTGTCATCGAATTCTCTTTTTAATTTCCCTTTACGACTAAACATCATACAATGCCACTCACCTTATAGCGATTTAACAATTTAAAATATCTAATTTCAAACGAATTACAATAGTAGAGTCAGTTAGCAGTTAATAAAACCACAAATAATTTGTGGCAAAAGCGTTAGAAATTTTTATAATTCTCGACGTCCTTCTAACGCTTTGGATAACGTTACTTCATCGGCATATTCTAAATCGCCGCCAACTGGTAAACCGTGTGCAATTCGTGTTGTACGAATACCAGAAGGCTTTACAAGACGTGAAATATACATTGCAGTTGCTTCCCCTTCAATTGTAGGGTTAGTCGCTAAAATCAATTCTTGTACTTGTTCATCTTGTAAGCGTGTAATCAGTGAGGCTACATTGATATCCTCTGGACCAATACCGTCCATTGGCGAAATAGCCCCATGTAAAACGTGGTAGAGACCTTGATAATCGCGCATTTTTTCCATTGCAATGACATCCTTTGGATCTTGAACAACACAGATTGTCGATGCATCACGTTGTTTATCAGAACAAATTTGACACGGATCTATATCGGTAATATGTCCGCATACCGAACAATATGTTAAGTTGCGTTTTGCATCTACTAATGCTTTTGCGAAAGATAAAACTGTATCTTCCTTCATTGTTAAAACGAAAAATGCCAGTCGAGCCGCAGTTTTCGGACCGATACCTGGCAATTTCATAAAGCTATCAATTAGCTTTGATATTGGTTCAGGGTAGTACATCCATTTTACCTCCTAGAATGGAAGGTTTAAGCCTTGAGTGAATTTACCCATTGTTGCATTAGTCGTTTCTTCTACTTTCTTTAATGCCTCATTAGTTGCAACAATGATTAAATCTTCTAACATTTCCACATCTTCAGGGTCAACTACAGAAGGGTCTAAACTTACTCCAAGTACCTCGCGTTGGCCGTTCATCGTAATTTTCACCATGCCGCCGCCTGCAGTACCTTCAAATTCCTTTGCATTTAGCTCTTCCTGTGCTTGCATCATTTCCTTTTGCATTTTTTGCATTTTTTTCATCATGCCTTGCATATTGCCCATTCCTCGCATAATTGAGTTCCTCCTAAGTATTATTTATGTCGCCTTATCCATCATAACAGGGAGATTCAGCTTAATGAAAATCATTAATCCTCAACAATCTCAACAAAGTCTTTACCAAAAATTTTCTCCGCCTCTGTTACTAAAGGATCTTCAGAAGCAATTTCTTGCACATCGTCAATAAATGGCTGTTCATTTACTGTTTCCGAAATTCCAATGCCATCATCTTGCTCAGAAGCATCTTTTTTCTGATTTAAACCATTTTCTCGGATAAAGTTTTGGCGCAATGTAATCCATTCATTTTCTGGAATACATAATATTTCATACATAGTACCCGTTATTTGGGATAGTATTTGAGAAAACATGGATATTAACTCTCTATTTTCGGCAACCATTCGACAATGAATATCATACTTGAATTTTACCACAAATGCACTATTCGATGCGGCAACAGGTTCAGCTTCTGCCAACAATGCTGATTGTGATTTTTGAAGCTGGCTTAAGCTTTGCGCCCATGCATTTTTAATTTGATGAATATCTTGTTTGGTTGCACCTTTTAATACCTCTCGAATTCGTCCTGTTGGTGCATTATAGCCGCTTTGGGATTTTACACGTGGACGTGGTGCTTCTTTTTGATGCTGTACATTATTTTGTACTTGAACACCGTCTTGTATTTGTTGAGACAATTGATGTACCAATCTCTCAAGATTTGCAACTTTATCATTCAGTTCAGGGTCAATGCTTGCCGTGTTTTGAGAAACAGCGGCACCACTATTTGGTACTTGCGCCATCTTCAATAAAGCTGTTTCTAAGTAAATTTTTGTATGATGGGAAAAACGCATTTCTTGTTGCGTTTTAGCTAGTATATCGATATATCTGTAAAGTGTATCGGCGCTAAATTCATGTGCAAGCTGCAGAAACTTTTCTTCAGGTGTTACAAGTTCCAACAATTCTTCCAGTTCGCTGCTTGTTTGTAATAATAATAAGTCACGGAAGAATGTAATTAAATCTTCTGCTAAACGCAAAGGATCCTTACCATCGGCGATTAGCCCCTCTATCGAAGTTAAAACTTGCGCAATTTCTTTATCTTTTAAAGCGCCTACTACATTATAAAAGACATCTTGGCCAATTGAACCACTTACAAGTAATGCATTGTCTAAAGTAAGCGTATCACCGCTGAACGATACAACCTGGTCCAGCAAACTTAACGCATCACGCATTCCACCTGCTGCTGCCTGTGCTATGACTTTTAGGGCTTGTTCTTCAAATGGCAAGTCGATATCTTCTAATATAATTTTCATTCGCTCTAAAATATCATTTGAAGATAATCGTTTGAAATCAAAGCGTTGACAGCGCGAAATAATTGTTGCGGGCAATTTATGAGGCTCTGTAGTAGCCAAAATAAATACAGCATGAGGTGGTGGTTCCTCTAATGTTTTTAATAAAGCGTTAAATGCGCTCGTTGAAAGCATATGAACTTCATCAATAATATACACTTTGAAACGTGCATTTGCAGGAGCGAATCTTACTTTTTCAATGATATCACGCATCTCTTCAACACGTGAATTAGAAGCAGCATCAAATTCGATAACATCTGGATGCGAACCTTCAGTAATACTTAAACATGTCGGGCATTCATTACACGGTTCATTCGTGGGTGCTTTCTCGCAGTTTAATGCTTTAGCAAAAATTTTCGCTGTACTTGTTTTCCCTGTCCCTCTTGGACCTGAAAAAAGATACGCATGTGTTGTTTTATTTGCTGTAAGAGCATTTTGAAGGGTTCTTTTCACGTGTGTTTGACCAGACATCTCTCGGAAACTTTGCGGCCTATACACACGGTAAAATGCTTGATAAGTCAACTTTTTCCTCCCCTTCTCTTTAGTCGTTTTTAATAGCCTTATTATAACACAAGTAAGACAAGCATTTCTTTCCCTACGTTATAAGTAACTTGCAAAAACAACAAAGGGATTTCCCAAGTGTCACGTCTTATACAAAGACTTTCCAGCATCAACATCATCAAAATTTTAATTATACCGCATCTATTAATGCTTTAATCGAAAGCCATTCTCCTCGTGTACCTAAGTTGATTTGGCCATTTTCAAACAAGACATTCCCTCGCGCAATAGTTTGCTTAATTCGGCATGGAAATGTATGACCAACATAAATACTTAGTTTATGTTTAGAAAACAACTCACTCTCATCGACTTTAAACGGTTCCATCGATACTATTACTAAATCAGCATCTTTCTCAACCTCAATTTTCCCTTTACCCTTCAATTTAAATCGATGTGCCGGATTTGTTGAAGTATATTTTGCAATTTGAAGTAAAGACATATTATTTTGTAGTACTAATTCAATAGTAGAAAGCAAAGTAAATTGCCCCCCACTAATACCGCCCCAAGCAGTAAATATATTGTGCATTTTGGAATCCTTCATATCTGGTGTACATGGGGAATGATCAGATGAAATCATATCAAATTTCCCTTCAACAAATAATGATACAAGTTGTTGCTTCACTTCCTCCTCTCTTAATGGCGGTGCACATTTCGCAATTGCTCCTTTTTCTATCAAATCATCGTGGTTAAATAATAAATAATGAGGGCAAGTTTCTAATGTAATATCCATTCCGTTTAGTTTAGCCTTTTGAATGGCTAGAACAGCATCAGGACTACTAATGTGAACAAAATGCAGAGGACAGTTTGTAATTTGTGCATATGCAATCGCACGATTAACAGCTTCAAACTCTGCGATAGCAGGTCTTGATGCTAAATAATCATCTGCTGATAACTGCCCAAACTTTATTTTTCTATTTTGCAGCCATGAAGTAATCGGTGCACTTTCTGCATGCAATGCAAGAACTTTCCCTAACTTTGAAATCTCCTGCATACCATATAAAAGTGTTAAATCATCAACGTTTTGAAATTCTTCATTACCCGTCTCCGATAAAAAAGCTTTAAAACCGACTACACCTAATTCCGCAAGCTCCTTTAAATTCTCTACATTCCCAGGAACCAAACCACCCCACAAACCAAAATCAACGCACGATTTTACTTCACCAATTGAAGCTTTATCTAATAGCGCTTTTTTATTAATAGTCGAAGGTATCCCATTTAGCGGCATATCAAAATAAGTAGTGCAGCCACCAGCAGCCATCATTTGTGATCCCGTAGAAAAACCTTCCCAAAATTCTCGTCCCGGCTCACTGAAATGAGCATGCACATCAATAACGCCAGGGAAAATGTATTGATTTAATGCATCAATTTCCCTTTTTGCTATTCCCTCTACACAATCTTGAATAGCTGAGATTTTTCCATTCCGTATTCCAATATCCATTTTTCTTATTTCTTTTTCTAAAACAATAAAGCCATTTTTTATAATTAAGTCGAATTCAATCATCTTCATCCACTCCATTCTTCGAAAGAAATAGGGGGCATCCTGAATAAATAAATTGGATTACCCCCTAACTTGAAGTCTTTATTTTATATTTTATTCTGCTACGTCAGCTTTTACTAAATCTGGATTTACCTCTTTTAATAAAGTAAGATCTATATAGTCTGTTTTTTCAGGAACACTTGAAATATTCCCTGTTTCCAGCAAGTAATCTGTTACAACCGAACCGTTGCTTTGATTTGTAAACGTCTCATCTACAGTCATATCATAAACATTTCGGTTCATGATTTCTGCCAACTCTTCTTCGGTTAAATGAAGCTCGGGAGCTAATATTTTAATAGCTTCTTCACGATTTTCATTAATATAATTAGTTGCTTTCTCTAAAGCACGGATAACAGCTTTTATCGTATTAGGATTTTCCTCTAAATAATCATCTGTCACTTGTAATGTTGAATGAACACTCATCCATTCAACAGGCTGGTCTTCACCTTCAATTGCATAGCTAGTTCCACTAAACAAAAATTTACCACCACTAGCAACCGCTTTTGTAATAAATGGTTCCCACGCTGCCATCGCATCAATATTCCCACTTTGCAATGCAGTTAGTGCATCACTCGGCGCAAGGTTTGCAACTTCTACTTTTGATAAATCTACATTGTATTCTTCAGCCATTTTATTTATTGCAATTTGCACATCAGCACCAGCAGGAATACCAATTGTCTTACCTTCAAAATCTTTTGGCGAATTAATATTTGCTTCTGGACCAGCTACTACCGCTTGAGTACCAGCAATTTGTGCAACTGGTGCTACAATTTTCACACCAACACCTGAAGAAGCTAAAATAATATCCATGAAATTCGTTTGTAAACTAATCGGCGCACTTCCACCAGCTACCATTGGAGCGATATCAGGACCACTTTCAATTAGAGTATTCGTTACTGTTAATCCTTCTTCTTTAAAATACCCTAGTTTATCAGCAATAATTTGTTGTGAAGAAATCTGCGCATCACGAACACCAACAATTTCAATTTCAGTTTGTTCTAAATCGTTGCTTTCAGGGCTGGCAGATTCATCGGAATCAGCAGTGTTAGTTGGAGCACTCTCCTCTCCTCCATTACAAGCAGATAAAATTATTATCAAAGCTGCTACCAAAAACATTAACCATTTTTTCATACTCATTTCCCTCCTATTATTTTTCTATCGCATCTGCAAAGCCGCCTTTTCTCCATGAAAGCATTTTTCTTTCAACAAGCTTTAATGTATATGAAAATAAGCTGTACTCGATACCAATAACAATAATTGCAACATACATATTTGAAAGCTTGAAATAGTTGCGAGCATCTACAATGATATATCCCAATCCAGAAGTAGCACCCATCATTTCTGAGACAACAAGGGCAGAAAAAGCCAGCCCTAAACTTATTTGACAGCCTGCTAATATATTTGGCAAAACGGACGGCAGAATTACCTTTTTGTAAATCTGCTGATCTGATGCACCTAAACTTAGCGCTGAACGAATTAATACCGGTCTTACAGATTTAATTCCTTCAATCGTATTTGTTAATACAGGGAAGAATACAGTCCATGCAATCAAAATAATCTTTGGAATTTCACCAATCCCAAACCAAATGATAAACAATGGCAATATAGCAAGGGATGGTATAGGTCCCAGCATATTTAAAATAGGGGAGGCCCAATAATCTATTAATTTTGATTTCCCTATAATGAGGGCAAGGACAACACCCGCTAAAATTCCGATCACAGTTCCAACAAAAACTCTTATCGTGCTAGAAATAATACTATCAGTCAAAACTCCTGTTTGAATTAATTGCCATCCTTGAACCGCAATAATACTTGGAGGTGGAAAGAAATTTGAATTAACCAATTCAAAGGTAATATTTAATCTTGTAAGACATTCCCAAAGCACAAAAAATGAAATAATCGGTATATATTTTTTAATCGTGAGATTTAATTTCGTACTATTTAAATTCCGTTTTTGATTACTCTTGGCCGCAGAGGGTTCTGTAATTTTATCAACTTGATTTACATTCATTTTCCTTCCCTCCTTTAATTAACCAATACCTGTTCTAATTCAAAGACTAGATCACCAAATCGCTCTTGATGGTATTTCCTAGGCCGCGGTAAATCGATATGCAAATCTTTAGCGATTGAGCCGTTTTTCATTACGATAACCCGATCCGCTAAATAAACCGCTTCAGAAATATCATGAGTTATAAAAATAATGGTAGTTTTTAGTTCCATCCATATTTCAATCAATTCTTTCCGCAAGCTTTCTTTAGTAAATACGTCCAATGCGCCAAACGGTTCATCCATTAGAAGAAGCTTTGGTTCAGCTGCAAGTGCACGCGCAATGCCTACACGTTGTTTCATTCCTCCTGATAATTCCTCAGGATAATGATTTGCATATTTTTCAAGACCAACCTTTCGTAAGTGTGTTTGGGCTATTTCAACAGCCTTCTTCTCGTCCACACCTTGTACAACGGGGCCAAATGTAACATTTTTTAAAACTGAGTACCATGGAAACAAAGCATGTTCTTGAAAAACAACACCTCGCTCCTTGGATGGACCTGTTATCATTTGACCATCAACATATATAGAACCTTCATCAGGTTGTATAAATCCTGCTATTAAATTAAGCATTGTTGACTTGCCGCAGCCACTATGGCCTAAGATACAAATGAACTCGTGAGTTTTTATTTTTAAATTAATATCTTTTATAATCGGATGATCGTTGTAACTTTTTTTAACACCATTTAAAGTTAATTCCATATTAATCACCCTTCCATGTTATTTTTTATTACATTTATAATACTATTTCAAATTTTCAAATAAGTCATTGGTTACTTTTTTCAAAAATATTAGGTTCAATTGGTTACTTTGAATAAAGGAGGAGATAAATTATGTTATAAAAATTGACGTAAAATGACGGAGAATATATCTTGTGTTTAATTAGATTCGAGGTAAAAACTCTTAAAATATACCATAAGGGACTACCCAATTGGATAGTCCCTTAAATTTAAAAATTATCTTTTCTTCATTCCCTTTAAAATCTGGGCGACATTCGTCTCTTCTTCTATAATTTGCCCGTCATTTGCAGATTTTTTTGGCTTTCCAACAGCTTGGAAGAAGCCCCAACCAAAACGTCTTAAAGTGATGTCGATAAAGAATAACAGCATACTTGCCAACACAAGCCATGTTGCAATACTTTGCCGTTCAGCACCTTTTACTGTAAATTCGCGAAATGCCTCAGCTGGTTCCTCAATAATTTTTCCACCTGTTCGGTCTACAATTTGCGTAAGCAATGTTTCATTCGGCGGTTGCAATTCATATTCCGCGCTATATGGTATCGTAAGTCCTGCTTGGTAAATAGAACCATCACCACTATTTATTCTAAAGAATACTAGCCCGGGATCAGCCTCTACATTTACACGCAATTTGCTTGCTGAAATTGGTTCAAGCTGTACTTCCAGCTCTTCTCCTAATTCATTAACAACTGCTACATCTAGAAATGCGGCTTTATTTGAAGGGTCAGTAATAGTAAATACACCGTCTGCATCTAAACGTATATCGTAAGCAATATCATTATAGGTTGGCAGCATTCTTGAGATTGCTGTATTCCAGAAGTTAGTCCACTCATTCCAGCGAGCCCAATCTCCAGTCCAAGCACCTGTTGAGTCAGAGGTAAATGCTATCGTTTTTCCTAATCCGTATTGCCATTCTGCTAATACAGGGTCTTCCTTTTCACTTTCTGCAACTACGACTGCGGTTTGCTTCGCTGTCGTTCCAATATATGCATTCATTTGTGGAACGCCTTGTTCAAACAAATGATTCCATCCTTCCGCGTTATATACAATCGGGTAGAACGGATTGTCTTCAATGTACGTTCTTGAAATCATTGCAGTCTCACGCGATAAAATTGAAGGAATCGTCGTTTCATCAAGTACATTATAAAAACGTCCACTGCCAAGCTCACTTAACATCTCAAGCAAACCAGCATCAGCATCAGATCCAATTGCAACCGTAGAAAGAGTTATATTACTCTCTTTTCCCTCTTCTATTAAATCTTCATAACTGCTATTTGTATAGGACTGTCCATCTGTTAGCAAGATAATGTGTTTTCGCTGCAATTGTAAATCAGCCAAATTTTCATACGCCATCGCCAATGACGAATAAATTTCGGTTCCACCGCCAGGAGCAATTGATAAAATTGTATTTACTGCTTCCTCTTTATTATCTAGCGGTTTGGTTTCAATAATTTCCCACGGCCGATCATCGAAGGCAATAAATCCAAGTGTATCACCATCTCGTAGTAACTCTACTGATCGGGCAGCCGCCTCTTTCGCCAGCTCAATTTTTGGTCCCATCATACTGCCAGAGCGGTCAAGCACAATGACAAGCCCAAGTGACGGTAATTGTTGTTTCCCTTTCACTTCCATCTCTACCGGCAGCAGCTCTTCGATAGGAGTTTTAAAGTATCCTCCCAGCCCGAAACTATTTTCACCACCGACCATCATAAAGCCTAAACCAAAATTCTTCACTGCCTGCTCAATAATTCCCATCTTTTCCTCACCAACAAGATGTCCAGGGATATTATCAAAAATAATCGCATTGTAATGTAAATAGCTTGATAGTGAACTCGGCAATTCACTTGGCCCTATTACATCATGAGCAATAGCATTTGGTCCAAGAGCCGCTGAAATCGGGGAGCCCTTTTCATTATCACTGACGATTAATAACCTTGGAGAACTTTGCACCATCGTAATACTCGTCAACTTGTTATTTTCAATGATCGCATCGTTATCAGTTTGAACGAGCGCTTCATATTTTACTAAGCCCTCTGCATTTCCAATATGAGGATACGTAAAAACATTCGAACCTTCCTCTAATTGAACTGTTTCTTGGTGAATAAGCTGGTCGTTTTCATATAAATACAGTTCTCCTTGGGCAGCAGTTGTCGCTTCAATTTCTGTAACGAGCTGTTGCTGTTCCCCTGCAAAAGCAACTTGAGGCGTAGTAAAGCTCTGAATAGAAATATCTGCTTCTACATCTTTACTTAGCTCTACAATATCAATTGAAACGTTGCTGCCTGTCATTTTTGTCAGCTGTTCAGAAACATCCCCTTTTGTTTCCAATCCATCTGTTAACAACACAATTCGGGTTGCTTTTTCACGGTCAACGATACCTGTCGCCAATTGCAATGCTTGTGCAATATTTGTTGCACTCTCACCGGTAATTTCACTTAACGAAGGAACATGCTCTAACTTATCAGATAAAATGGATTCCGTTTGAAGATTAGAAGCAAATGAATAAATTCCAACAAGGTGAGAATCTTTTTTTGCTTTTAAGCTTTCTTCAATAAAAGCAACTGTCTGCTCTTCAGTCCCCTCAACAGAAGCTGAACGGTCAATTAAAAAAACAACCTGTTCTTCTTTAACCGGCAGTAATAAATATGGGGATGCTATAGCAAATACAAGTAATACAACAGCACATATCCGAATAACAAAAACCACAAGCTGATTCTTTTTCAATTGAGACCGATGATGCCACCATGTCCATATTAAATAGGCAATTGACGGAATAAGTAATAATAAGGCGAGTGGGTAATCAATTCGCAAATCCACGTCTTCTTTGCACCTCCCACTCAATGACTAGCAATAATAAAATAGGCAACAACAGCCATATTAACAGTGATGTTTTTGATGTTTCCTCTTCACCACTATTTTCAAGTGTACCCAGCTCAAAACTTGTTCCTTCTTGTATAGAACGCTCTTGTGCTGGAAGTTGAACAATGAACGGCTTTTCTTCTTCCTGAGATTTCACTGTATATAACCCAGGTTCAGTAGGTGCTTTAAACTGACGAGCGTTTTCAAAGGAAGAAATATATTCATCATTTGATGCATAAATTGACCAATCCCCAGGAATCAGCGAAATAGCCCGACTTTCATTTGGGGAGAAAGTACCTAAAGAAGTTGTTCCCGCCATGAGCTCATTTTGTACGCTCCATAAAAATAGAGGAAATGATGGATGAAGCGGCCAATCAGTTGATTGAATATCCGCTAAAACAATAATATCTCCGCTTGAGGAACGTTGAATAAATGGTTTACCACCAATCGTTGCAATTGTTTCATAATCATCAAACGATGGATATATTGAGTTTACATACACATCCTCTAATGAGCTAAATGCAAATAACGGGTCCTCTGATACATCTACTAAGTTATTCACTTCAACCGCTGTCTCATCATTACGACCAATTAGCATAATAGGTGTATTCGTTTTTCCGAGAAGCTCCGTTTGATTCGTAATAATCATTGCTTCATTTGCCATTGATACAAGCTGATTTGATGGCACAATTTTTACATCTGTGTCTAAAGACTGAAAACCTTTTTGTACAAGTTGATGCATTTGTTGATCAATAACGATTTGAGACATACCGTTTCCAACAAGAGTGACCATTGAGTTATCAGACTCATAGTCATCTTCAACTTGAAGATTTGCTGACAAAACAGCTGTTATAGGCAGCTCTTCAAATGTTTTTGTAAGCTCTTCTTCACTCCCTAATGCCAACTGTTCCTCGATAAGTACCTCCCCAGCTTCGTTGCTTAATGAAAGTTGGACATTAAGCTCTCTCTTTGTTTCATTTTTTAATTGAATAAGTGCAAGCGTATGCTCCCCGTTAGCGGTTGCAGCAAAACGAGTAATTGCAGCATTCTCTAACTCTTTATTTGCTCCTTTGACTATCCATTTAACATGCTCATTTTCAATAGGCAGTTCTCCACGGTCCACAGCATCGGTAAATAAATAGATAGAAGTAGAAGTATCACCAATAAAAGCCTGCGCCATATCAATAGCTTTAGGTAATTGCTCCTCCTCATAAGTGACTTCTAAACTATCAATTGCTTTATGTATAGCAGCCGACTCTGTTTCTTGTCGAACGATTGTTTTCGGTTCATCACCCGTTGAAATAATCGTGAGCGGACGTCCACTTAACTCTGATACGAGAGATTTCATCGTCTCCTTATGCTGATCAAAAGTAGTTGTATTATCTTTTCCAGCTAGCATTGTGGCAGATGTATCAACAATCCAAATCGCTTGCTCACCCGACATCTCAGTGGATTTCACAAAAGGATTTAACAAGGCTAAAACAAATAATATAAGCGACAGCAGTTGTAAATACAGCAGCATATTTTTTTGTAAATGCTTTAAGTATGGTGAAGCTTTTGTTTCTTGCATGGCTTCTGCCCAAAAAATCGTTGAGGAAACATGCTGGTCTTTATATTTTTTACGGAAGAAGTAATAAATCAAAACGATTATTGGCAAAATGGCAGTCCATAAAAATACTAGATTACTAAATCCCAAAAAACTTCACCTCACTGTACCCAACGTGACTTCAATAGTTTATTAAAAAGTGCATTTTGCAAACCATCCTCAACAATCAGCTGAGTCTTCCGAATGCCAAAACGGTTAACAAGCGCATCAAATTGCGCCTCATGTTCTAATCGAGTCTTTTCATAATTAGCAAGTACTCTATTTGAAACGGATACATTCACATCACTTGCCGTTTCTGAATCAATTAGTCGAATATCTCCTGAAAAAGATGGATTCAGCTCTTCCTCCGTTACTATTTGAATACAACGGACATCCCCTGAAAACCGAGGCAATCGCTTTAGAAATTGCTCCCAGTTTGCCATTGGCTCTAATCCATCAGTTACAATAAATAGAACTGTACTATCCTTCGGCAGCACTTTTATTCCATCCTGCGTAAAACTTCCAACACCACGCGCATCCTCAAGACTTGAAACGACTTGTAAAAAAGGCTTCCGGTATGTTGCCCCCTTTTTCCTAAACGGCATTGCATGAGTTTCTCCTACATACGAAAAAGACAAACGATCATCTCGGTTTAACACCATTAATCCTAATGCAGCTGCAACTTGTCGTGCAAATAGCCATTTCTTCTCTTCACCCATTGAACGGGTTGCATCAAGTAATATATGGACACGCATTTCTTGTTCATCTAAAAATCGTTTAATAAAAAATTTTTCCGTGCGCGCAAAAACATTCCAATCGACTTGCCTTACATCATCGCCCAATGTATATTCTCGAAAGTCAGAGAAATCAAGCGAGGCGCCAAATCGCTGGGACCGGTGCGAACCTTTATGCTGGCCGCGTAATTTTGATGAAGTAGCGATAGATAAACGGCTGATTTTTGAAATCCAGTCATCTGGTAAAATTAATCCGGTTTGCTTCATAGCCGTGCGCCTTGTTTAATAGATAATAGTTCTTCAATTAAATCATCAACCGTCTTTCCAGATGCTTCACCTTCATAATTCAACATCATGCGGTGACGAAGTGCTGGCTTTGCAACCGACTTAATATCTGCAATCGAAACGTGGAATCGACCATTCATAACAGCACGAGCTTTTGCCAATTTAATAATACTTTGCAATCCACGAGGTCCACTGCCATACATAACATAATCCTTCACTTCCGGCAATGCGTCTTCTCCGCCTGGATGTGTAGCTACTACGATGCTTACTGCATATTCCATCATTTCATCTGCTACTAAAACTTCCTTTACCATTTGCTGCACAAGAATTAGCCTTTCACTATTCATTATCTTCTCTAATGCTATTTCTTCAGCACCGGTAGTCCGTTTCATAATTTCGATTAATTCTGTCTTAGATGGATATGGTACTAATATTTTGCATAAGAAGCGGTCCATTTGCGCTTCTGGCAATGGATACGTCCCTTCCATTTCAATTGGATTCTGAGTTGCCAAAACAAAGAAAGGTCTAGCCATTTTCTTTGTATCGCCTAAAATCGTTACAGTCTTCTCACCCATTGCTTCAAGTAAAGCACTTTGAGTCTTTGGCGTAGCACGGTTTATTTCATCTGCTAAAACCATTTGGCTAAAAATAGGGCCTTGCTGGAATACAAACTGCTGTTTTCCATTTTCAGCTCGTTCGATAATATTTGTTCCAGTTATATCTGTAGGCATTAAATCGGGTGTAAACTGAATTCGCGAAAAGGACAAGTCTAGCACCTCTGAGACTGTCCTGATTAACATTGTTTTCCCTAAACCCGGCAATCCTTCTAGCAATGCATGCCCATCAGCTAAAATAGAATATAAAATATATTCAACTGCTTCTTCCTGTCCCACGATAAACTTACTAATTTCCTTTTTTACCAATTGCAATTCTTCACTTATTTCATAATACTGCTGTTCACTAAAAGCCACTTCCTCATCTCCCTACTCATTCGACTCTATAGAAGAAAAATATGATTGCACAATATCCTGCAAATCTTTCGGTAGTTGTATACGTTCAGAACTTTCTAAATAACTTTCTTTATATTGACCAATTACTTCTTCATAAGGTCGAATTGTTCCTTTTGTAACAGGTACTGAACCTTTTTGTTCTCCAACAGGTTCGCCTTCATTAAGCGGACCTCCATCTACTGTTGTATCATTATTTCCACCGATACGCCCCGGAATTGAAAGCAAGTCGCGGCTTCCTTGACCTAAACCGGCACCACTTCCACCCCTACCCTGACCATTACCTTGGCCCGATCCATTGCCTTGACCATTGCCTTGACCATTGCCTTGGCCCGATCCATTACCTTGACCACTGCCTTGACCATTACCTTGACCATTACCTTGACCTGAGCTGCCATTGTTTCCCTGACCTTGTTGATTTGAATTTTGCCCATTACCTTGATTTTGTGAGCTGCTCTGATTACCATTTTGATTATTATTTTGATTATTCGAATTGGAGCTTCCGTTATTATTTGCCTCATTTTTTGACTCTGAGCCTAATTCACTGGCAATAGCATTTTGTAAATCAAAGCTAATTGGTTTTCCAAGCTTACTTAACGCAGATTGTGTATTATTTGCTGTGCTAGCAAGCTCATTTTGCAGCTCCATAAGTTCTTTTAACTGCTCTTGTTCTTCTGCAGTTAACCCATCAGAGGCTTTCGCTTCACCTTGCCCTACTGAAGTCTCTTTTTCTTTCAGTTTTTGCTCCTGAAGCTTTAATTCCTTCTGCTTTTTCACCACTTCACGCAATGCTTCTTCAGATGTTTCCATTTCCTTTAATTTATTTGTAAGTTCCTGCAATTGTTTTTTTACATTATCTGTTTTCGTCTTTTTTTCTAACTTCGCTACTTCTTCCTCTAGCTCCTCAATGACATTTTGTTCTTTTTCAATAACATGTGCCTCTTGCTGTGTTGCCGAAGGAAAAATTGATAATATCCCAATAACTATTGCCATCAGAAGGATGCCGATAAGCACTCTTGCTTTCCATAGCTCTTTTTTGCGTTTTTTAAAACGCTCATAAGCTGCTGATGATTCTTTTTGTGCTTTTTCTAATAATGAATTCACCAACGGGTTCTCTGAATCGTTGAATGATAATACTGTAACTAGCTCATTATGAGGATAAAAAGCATCTAACCGGTGTAATGCGTCCTTTTCACGGACATGTTTCCACCAAATAAAGAATATAGTTGCAATGAGTACAGCAATGCCAACTACAATGGCAACCTCATCATAATGCGGAAAAACAAACAGCCTAGAAACAATTAGGATCACCGTACTCATACTAAGCCCAAGTAAAATTCCAAATTGCAATCTCGGCAGCATGTATTCAAAATTTAAGCTTCTTTTTGCTTTCCGCACAAATTGCCTTAATATTTTCCTCTGATCCATTATTGCTTCTCCTATCTGTTCGTTTTCATATTAGCGCGCAGCTTACGAATTGCTATTGCTAAGCAGCCTACTGTTATTAATAAATAAAAAATCAAATAAACAACCCAAATAGGGAAAGATATGCCGACTAAAGAATCAATAGTATTCGTTATTTCAGGATAAAGGATTGACAGCATCAATGCCCCTGGATTTATGCTAACCCAGAAATAAGTAATAGGTGAAAACGGCATTAAATTCTGTGTTCCAGCATATCCAGTCGCCATTTGATCCATTGAAACACCGATAAAGAAGAAGAAAGCTGTAATGCCTCCTAAAAATATCATTGCCCCATAAGTTGCAATCATCGATACAATTGTTTTCTTTGTAATAGTTGAGAACATAATTCCGATACTACCAATTGCAATCAAAGTTACTAGGTAGAAAAGGAAAATTGTTACGTATTGAGAAGGTGATACACCACCAAATAAAAATACAAGACTATATAGCGGCAACCCTGCAACTAACATTAGAATTAAAAACACTACAGATGATACGAGTTTTCCTACAATTATTTGTGTAGAGCTTTGTGTTGTAGTTAATAATATATTTAGTGTTTGCTTTTCTCGTTCCGTACTAATAGCACCCGCTGTTAAACCCGGTGTTATAAACATAACAAGAGCCATCTGAAGTACACTTAGAACAGAAAACATTGTAAAGCTGTCACTTGGTCTAAAAAAGGCTGTTCCTGAAAATTGCGTATAAATCATTAAAAAGCCTACGACGAAAATACATAAAACAGCCAAATAAAACATTAACCCTGAAAAGCTTTTAAAGGCGCGGAAACGCAATTTTAATTCTTTCATTAATACCGGGTTTGAAAAACGATTCATCATTTAACATCCGCTCCTTTCGTAATCGCCATAAAGACATCCTCTAAATCCTTTTCTTCCTCTGTTAATGAATAGATTGGAATGTCTGCTAGCATCGCTTTACGTAGAAGGTTCACCTGGTCCTCTGTAGTACCCCGATAATTAAAGGCGATTTCACCTTTTTCATCTGCAACTTCTATGGAAGAAATATGTGGATTTTCCTCAAAAAATACACGTGCCTTTTCCAATTGATGCACCACTTTTACAATAATTCGTTTTTCGCCCTGCAATTGTTCTTGAATTGTTTGTACATTACCATGGGCAATCAATTTTCCATTATCAATAACACCAATTTCATCACACATTTCTGCAAGCTCTGGTAGAATATGCGATGAAATCAAAATAGTTTTGCCCATCGATTTTAAATGCTTAAGTATATCTCGCATTTCCACTCTGGCACGTGGATCTAAACCTGATGCAGGTTCATCTAAAATTAATACCTTCGGATCATGAATGAGAGAACGCGCTAGGCATAGGCGCTGCTTCATTCCCCGGGAAAGTAAATCTACGTATTCATAACGTTTATGCGTCAAGTTAACAAGCTCCAATAACTGTGGGATTAATACTTGTCGTTCTGAATAAGATATTCCATAACTTGCACCATAAAAATCTAAATATTCATCTGCTTTTAATTGGTCATAGACACCGAAAAAGTCTGGCATATAACCGAGCTGTTTGCGGACCTCTTTAGGTTCCCGCACCACGCTTTTACCGTTAATGAACGCATCTCCTGAAGTAGGAGAAAGAAGAGTGGCCAATATTGAAAAGGTTGTAGATTTTCCAGCACCGTTTGCCCCTACAAAACCGAACACAACCCCCTCATCTAACGATAAATTCAAATTATCTAAAGCTGTAAAAGAACCGTACTTTTTTGTTAGTCCTTGAATTTCAATCATCATTATTTTGCCACCCCCTTAATTTCAACATCAGGCAGTCTGACTTGAGTGCCCATATCATTATTCGTTAAACGTACAAGCACTTTCAACTGGCCATCCTCTGAAATATATTGATCCAAATTTGTTGTAAATGATTTATTGTTTTCACTGATTTCTTCATATTGAGACGTATTTATATTCCAAATAGCCATTTCAATACGATTAGAATCCTTATTTGAAATATTAATTTCTGTCCAAGATGACTCTTCTAGAAGTTCTTCAGGTAGATAAACCAAATAATCATATTCTCCTTTGTCTAAATACCATTCATTAGTCGCTTCATTGATTAATTCCATATAACCCGATGACACTGGCTCTACATATTCTTGTAATGCATCTTTATCTAATGTAAATTCCCCTGATAGTTCCATACTAGGTTTAAATGTTTGAATTAAATATGCTACAGGCGATACTTCCGCATTCCCGTCTAGTTCAATTCCTACAAGGGCTTCTTCTGTCCAGGCAACAATTGCAGGTAGACGTTCGCCTTCTGTTAAGCCTGCTGCACCATACTTTAATTTCTCTAAGCGCATCGGCAGAATGTCTTCTTTTGATTGTGGTGTAGAGTAATTATAGTTTGAAGTGGAAGGCGCTAGAAGGACCGATCCTTTCACCTCTTCTGAGACCTCTAATGTACTATTTGGCTCGATATCTCCTAATTGAATTTCACGTGAACCAGACCAAATTGCCACATCATTTAATTTAAATGGGAAGTTATTTGTTACCGTACCTTCCACTTTTCCATTTGTTAACTTTAATTGAATATCCATATTTCCCGCATCTTTAATTTGTGATTGCCCAACAATCGATTGAACAGACCAATAGTTTAAATTTTGCAGATTAATAGTTGAATTATTTGCATGCTGTTTTACGTAGGACTTCTCGTGCAATACAGCAGTGGATTCACCCATATAGTTTCTATTGCGTGTTGCAACAGCAGTTGTATTTTCATCTGTTGTAAAAGTAAAGTCGCCACTACGGTTAGTTAGGATCGTTTCAATATAGTTACCCGACAAATTGGTACCTTCCACTTTATAAAAAGCAGATTGCTGTATTTGTGATTGCATTAAACGATCTTTTGCCCCGAAAATAAACATACATAGTGATAAAGAAATCGAAACAACTGGAATTAGCCACCATGCATGCTCCCGTTTATCCATCCGTTTTAAAACAAGATAAAGAATTGGGCCAATAAATAAGATATAAATAATAACGATAATAACTAGCACTGTTGTTGAAACTTCAAAGGAAGGAAACAACTCATTGACGCTGCCAACCTCATAAGGTAAATAATCGTTATAGTTGCCATAGTAAGCTCCATACGATGGCATTTGCAGTGTTTGTAAGCTTAAAATGTTGGTCATTAACTTTGAGTATCCATCCATTGCAGATAAAGGCTGGTCTCCCAAAGAAAACGTTGTTTGAATAATACGACCGCTTCCTAGCTCTGTTGCTGATGCAAGAATTGTTTCACCATCTGCCAAGATTCGAACACTGTCCTCTTTTTCCTGAGCTCGATATACTTCAATTCCTTGTGTAAAGATTCCGTCATTTGATAATGTTCTTAAGCTTTCTTTAGATACTCCTACCCTCTCTGTCGAAAGCGATAACGGTAGATGCTCTTTAAAAATTCCAGATGAAGCCTCTACTTGATCTGATGCACCAATTAAAAGTGTTCCACCTTGTTCAACCCAGCTTAAAATTGCTTTTTGTTGCTCTTCTGAAAAATCCGCTAAACTTATTTCATCTACTGCTAAAACATTCGCAATTTCCAACCCTTTAGCATCTGAAGGAAATTCAAAATCTTTAATTTGATTTAAATGGAAAACTTCAACATTGTATGTAGCATTTTGTCTTAAACGTAAAAATGCGGCTAAACGGTCGCTATTTTCAGTTAATGTATAGATAAATGTTGATTCCATCTCATAAAATTGCGGTCTTACTGATTTATCTCCAGAAAAACCAATAGCTTTCCCTTCCTCAATGCCGCCTTCATAGAAGTAAAATAAATTTGGTTGTTGAACTCCTGAGTACATAAAATCATCTGAAAGTCCATTTAAGTAAAGCTGAACGGTTTTCGTTTCACCTTCTGCAATATCAAGTGGATACACTAGTCCGGATCCAACTGCATAGGATTCAGCCGCATCAATGACTAAGTCTCCCGAAAACGCCGATCCATTATTAGTAATTGTCAGCTTTAATGGCAACGGTGTATAATACTTTACTTTATTTGATATTCCGACTTCGGCTTTTACGTCTAGCTTTGGTGCTGCACTGGCAGTTTCAATATGAATAAAACAGCCGATAAAAGCTATTAAAAAAGCAATGATTAAATTTCTTTTAAACAAAATCTCAACCCCTTCAAATTTCCGCTTTATAATTGGTACGTTTTTATGCCAATTAAGTTCCAATTTTACCAAATAATAAGGATTTCTTCAGAAAGTGTTCGTGCTGTTCGTATAAAGCTTCTAAACAAAGATGTTGAACAAGGTTTTTAACATCACTATCTTCTTTATAACTTTTAATAAAAAAGAATACACATTTTGATTGGCACAAAAGATTTTACCATAAAAAACCAAGTTTAAAGAGCAATACTTTACTTAATCAAAAATTGCTGTAACAATTTTTCGTGGGAGAAAATCCAATAATAATCCAAAATCTAAAACTGAATAGTATACCGCATTTTAAAGTGGATGAAATTTGAAAGCAAAAATTCTTTAGTTTTAAAAAGAGAAAAAAATCGGCTTATGTAAACTAAGGGGGTGATTATTTTAGTAAAAAACCGCCTAGCTATTATTAATGTATAGGGGAAAGACTAGCTTATTCTCGGAGGTATGTAGGGAAGAATTAGTTCAATTGTTTTAATTTATATCTCAAAAATGCTAAAGTACCTTACTAAAAATTTTAAAGACAAATATTAAATTAAAACTCAAAGTTTAAAACAACCAAAATTAATTATAAAAAAAGTGACCGCAAAAGCCGTTTATTCAACGACCTTTTGCGGTCACCATTATTACTTTAATGCCCTTTCAAGGCAATTTTATATGCACAATTAAAGCCGTGCACCTTTCTTCGACAGCCGCACATAAGCGTTACTCTTGTCGCCAGCTCAGGTTAGGCTACCCCGCGGCACATGGGTGAAACCACTTAATGCTGCTTCCTTCCGGACCTGACATGGTTCATGGGTACCCATTGCGCAGGACCCAACCGTCAACACTACGTGCAAGAGGCAGGCCAAACATACGGACAGCCTCAGAAAGGACTTCAGTCTCGCTAGAGCGGATTGCGAGTTACAGGGCACCGCTACCTCCCCACCTAGCACGGCATAAACTAGTATACTTTATATAACGGTAAAAATGCAATGTTTAGTTATGGTAATAATGGAAATTAAAAAAAGTCTTTCAAAAATAGAATTTTAGTTAGTCTATTTTAGCTTTTTTATTGACCTACTTTAGATTACATGTTATATTATTTTTTGTCGAAACGGAGGAATACCCAAGTCCGGCTGAAGGGATCGGTCTTGAAAACCGACAGGCGGGTTAAACCGCGCGGGGGTTCGAATCCCTCTTCCTCCGCCATTTTTATTTTAATACATTTAACGCACTCGTTACGTTTATTCTGTAACGTTTTTTTATTTTTAAAAGCTTATTATACAATGCTGAAGGTACTTTAAACAATACTAGTTAAAGCGCGTTTTATTTTCCCTAATAATTCTTATTAGAGATTATAGGTCATAAATAAAAAAATTGAAAAAGTAAATCTACAAATTCAATTAATTCATTAGGAAACTGATAAATATTTTTAAAGCCGCGAAATGTTTTCGCGGCTCTTCTTTTATTTAGCCAATACCTTTGCTAAGTAGGCTCGAATAGATTCTTCTCCGTTTGCAAGTGCTTCTTTTTCTCGTGCTTCATCTTTTGTTAATTTTGCCTCAGCAGCTTCAGCTATTTGCTCAGCTTCCTCCTGCTGTACGACAACGACTCCATCTATATCACCAATAATAAAATCTCCTGGGTGAACTGTTACACCGCCAACTGAAATCGGTACACCTACAACACCGCCACCATGTTTATGTCCTGCAGCAACTGTTGTGCCTAATGAAAACACTGGGTAATCAAGCTTTCGAATTGCTGCAATATCACGAATTACTCCATCTACAACAAAGCCTTGTACACCTAATCCCTTAGCAAGAGAAATAACAAAATCCCCCGCTACCGCTCTGTTTTTATTACCTTTTGCATCAATGACTAATATATCACCTTTTTGCGCTTTACTTATCGCTTCTAGCACTGCACCGTTTTCCCCATCAGGCAATCGAACCGTAACAGCTCGTCCAGCAATTTTAAAATGATCTGAGAGAGGTTTTATACTTGAATCAATATTTGTATGTCCACCTGTTGCATCAGATATTGCTGTTGTTGGTAAAGCAAAAAAACGTTCTTGAATTGTTGCCATATTCACACCCCTTAATTCTTAATATTGTAATAATTTAGATAATATATGAATAATAAAATAAGTTAAATAGGTTTTTATTATTTGATTTATAATTCTCGATTTTCAAGCTTTTATATTACGATTAAAAATAAATGAAATGGTTACAATGTCGTTATAGAAAAGGCTCTTCTACAAAAAAATTATTTTACATTAAAGATGAGGAGTGACATTGATGAAATTCAATCGACTAATTACACAGTACCAGAAAGAAAATGGTGAAATAGGATATAAAATGGCAACATATGATATTGAAGTTATTGCGAAATCAACAGGCGGGCTCGCCCCAACTATTCTTTATTTCCATGATAATCAAGATGTTACAGATGATGTTCGTGCCATTCGGTTTGGGTTAGAATCGCCATATTCATATATAGAAGATTATGATAAATTTCAAAAAATGCTATATAAAAAAGAGCAGCGAGCGGTAAATGATTTGTATGATACAATTAGCATTCGACCTAAAAATATGTCTACTACAAAACAAATATTATGGAGCTTCGGAGTATTGCTTTTAATGACGATTCCATTATTAGTAGCTATTATTTTAAATTAAATTTATTTATACCCCTGTATAGATTTATTTCTCACCTAACAGGGGTATTAATCATTAATGCTTCTTCATTTTATAACTTACATAATTTACATTTATATCTCCAGCTATTATTTGAATAAGTCAGGATACATTTCCTTCGCTAAGATTTCCATCCCCTCAATCATGTTGTATCCATATCCAAACATATAGTTGTAATCTACTGCATAAATTTGTTTGTTTTTGATTGCCTTCATACTAGATAGCTTTGGATTAGAATAAAGGGCTTCTTTTAACTCTTCTGCACTTAAATTATCGTGCGAAGTCCAATCCGGAATGATTAAGACATCTGGATCAGCCTGAATAAGCATTTCAATGTTTGCCTCTCCCGTTGCATCCTTAAATATATTATCTAGCTTCACCATATTAAACACATCATTAAAGAATGTTTCATCTTGGGCTGCGTAAACATTTATTTCATTTGGATCACTTATATGTAAATAAGCAAATGTTCTTTCCTCTTTAATACTTGATAACTTAGTAGTAATAGCTTCTTGTCGTCCCTTCAATTCTTCAATAAATTTTTCTGCTTGATCTTGTACATTAAAGATTTCCCCTAAATTTTCGATATCTTTATAGACAGAATCGTATGTTCCCCCAGGTACAGAAGATTCAAGGACATATGTTTTAACTCCCATTTCATTCAGCGAGTCTACTGTCCCGACTCCCCAATCTTCATTCTCAAACAATCCCCCTCTACCGAAAACTAGATCCGGGTTAGTTCCTAATGTTACTTCTTTTCCAACATAGCCATCACTTAAGATATTTAATTTTGCATATTCTTTTTCTACTGTTTTGTCCGGTGCCCCAAAGTCTGCAGCAACCCCAACAATTTTATCTCCTAAACCTAAACGCAATAATAATTCTGCTGCTGGTCTAGTATTTGCCATAATTCTCTCTGGTGCTTTTTCGAACACCTGATCTTTTTCTTCCCATGTAGTGCTGCCTTCAGCTTTTGTATAATTTTGAATCGTTAGCGGATAATGTTCTTTCGATTTTGAAGCTTCTGTTGAACTCGTATTACTTGTGCCTCCACACGCGGTAAGAATTAAGATTGCTGCTATACTGAAGCCAAACAATAATTTTCTTTTCAATTTCTTTTCCTCCTTATTAAAGTCCAAAGGCAAAGCCTAAATTCTTCGTTACTGGATTGATATATGTTTGACATTTAATTTGATACAATGCTTCAATCGTTTCCGACGTAAGCACCTCGTTGGGTGTACCATGGGCATACACTTCTCCATTTTTAATTGCATAAATATAGTCACAGTAATGTGCGGCCATTTCTAAATCATGTAGAGCTGCCAATACTCCAATATTTAAGCTCTTCACACAAGATAAAATTTCAATTTGATAACGAATATCCAAGTGATTAGTCGGTTCATCCAAAATCATAAATTTAGGCTGTTGTGCAATGGTCCTTGCTAAAATTACTCTTTGCTTCTCACCGCCAGATAACGATAGGAAACTACGATTTTTATAATCAATTAAATTAGTTCTTACTAAAGCTTCCTCCACAATTTGAAAATCCTCCTGGTTATCTGACTCCAACATTTTTTTATGAGGGGTTCTTCCTAACATGACCATTTGCTGTACAGTCAAGTCAAAATTCATTTCATTGAATTGACCTACGACTCCTAAACGCTGTGAAACTTTTTTTTCAGAAGTTTTCAACACATCAACCTCATTTAAAAAGACGCTACCCTTATGAGGAGTTAAGCTTTTATAAATACTTTTCAACAAAGTTGACTTTCCACACCCATTTGGTCCTATTAAACCTACAAATTGTTGTTTTTTTACGTGAATGGACATGTTTTTTATAATTTCTTTTTTTCCAATCCTGATTTCCATTTCTTTTGCAACAAGTTCCATTTTTACCCTCCAAAGTTGTAGCCTTTTTTAACTATCATGTAGATAAATAAAGGTGAGCCAATTACAGATGTAATAATCCCAATAGGCAATTCTACATTATGTATTAATATCCTAGACAAAATATCAGCCCAAATTAAAAATAGACCTCCTAGAAGAAGTGCTCCTGGCACTAATCGTTTATGATCAGCCCCAAAAATGCCTCTTGAAATATGTGGGATTATAAGACCAACAAAGCCAATCATCCCCGCGTAGGCAACCATTGTACCTGTAATAAGGGCTGTAATAACCATATAAAGTTTACGAAAAGCACTTAAGTTAATACCAAGCGTAATCGCGGATTCATCCCCTAGCAGCATCGTGTTCAATACTCGATGTTGAAATAGAAACATGCCGCATCCAAGGAGAACAATAACCGCCATAATAGGCGTTCGATCCCAGCTTGATGATGCTAAGCTTCCCATTGACCAGAAAGTAACGCTTTTTATTCCCTCAGCATTATTGGCAAAAAAGATAATCAGACTCGAGAAAGAACTGCATAATGCTCCAAGTACAACCCCCGATAAAACGAGCTTCACTGATGTTGCCTTGCCGCCTATGCTAGATAAAACTAGAACTGCAATCGAAGCGAAAATGGCACCAACAAATGCTCCGAATGCTACTCCAAACTGAGATAAAAATGCCCCACTTCCAAACCCAACTAAGATAGCAAATGTGGCTCCTAAAGAAGCCCCTGACGAAATACCAAGAATATATGGATCAGCGAGTGGATTTTGTACAACTGCTTGCATAACAGTTCCACAGAGTGAAAGCCCCATCCCTATTAAAAGTGCATAAATAACCCTAGGCATCCTTACTTGTAAAATAATATTAAGATAGGATTCGCTTTCTACTTGATCGAGCGACCCCAATCTACCATTTGTTAAGGAATGCAATAATATATCCATAGTTTGCTTAAAGGGAATATTCACTTGTCCGATTGATACGGAATAAACTGCTGATAAAATAATGGCACCTATTAATAGAAAGATAACAACATAGTAGATGTTACCCGTTCTCCCAATTTCTTTACTTTTCAAGAACACGCCCCCAATTTACAAAACGGATTAGCTAATTGATAATAATTATCATTATCAATGATTTTAGAATATGATCTAAAAAAATACAATAACAATTTTGGAAATAGTATAAATATTTGTAATTAATGTATCAGTCCGGTATTTGCTCAACTTGGTCTTGAGTTCATTCACTTCAAAAATATAAATATAGACTTTTTTCTTTAATCCCATAAGGCAATTAAAGGTACATATAAAAAAGGATGAAACCATTTTGATTTCATCCTTTGTTCTTAATATTTAGTTCATTATTCTATCGTTACTATTCCTCTACTTTACCTTCTACAACTACATCATCCGCAACAATGTTTTCGCCAAATGCTGGTTTTAAAGTTTCATCGTAGGCTTTATGGAAGAATTGTTCCTTACCTAAAGCTTCAAGTTCAGTATTTAGCCATTCAAGTAATTCTGTATTCCCTTTTTTTACAGCAGGTGCAATGTAATCCTGTTCTCCTAGTGTTGGCAATGCAACTGAGAAACCTGGGTTTTCATTAGCCCAACCAAATAATAATGCATTATCTTGAGCCATTGCATCGCCGCGTCCATCTTTTAATGCTTCAAAAGCTTCTGTAATTTGATCATATTTTACAAGTTCAATATCTGGGTGGTTCTTCATAAAATAAGTTTCTGCAGTTGTACCTTTTGGAACTATTAACTTCTTCCCTTTTAATTGTTCTACCGATTCAATTGGCGCTGAATTTGGCGAAACAACGCCAACTGCTACCTTCATGTACGGATTTGCAAAATCAACTTGCTCTTGACGTTCTGGTGTTACAGTAAAATTCGCTAACACAATATCAACTTTATCTGATTTTAATAAATCTACACGTGCTTGAGGTTCTGTTATAACATACTCTATTTTTGACTCATCGCCTAATAAATCCTTTGCAAGACGCTTAGCAAGTACAATATCATACCCTTGATTTTCACCGTTTGAATCAACATAACCAAATGGTGGTTTATCGCTAAATACAGCAACGCGCAATGTACCTCGTTCTTTAATTTCATCAATTGATGAAGTCGTATCTGATTGTGAATCACCGGAATTTGATTCGCTGCTTCCGCAAGCTGCCAAAGCTAGAGTTAAAACAGCTAGAAATAATAATAATAAATAATTTTTCTTCATACTTTTCTCTCCTAAAATTGTAATATATTTAGAAACTGCTGTGCACGTTCAGTTTGTGGATTTGAAAAGAATTGCTGTGCAGGGGCTTTCTCATGTATGCTTCCTTTATCCATAAATATAACTTCATCAGCCACCAATTTAGCGAAGTTCATTTCATGCGTTACAATAAGCATCGTCATGCCTTGATCTGCTAATTGAGCAATTACATCCAATACTTCTCGAACCATCTCTGGGTCTAGTGAGGCTGTTACTTCGTCAAACAGCATAATGTCTGGATTGATGCACAAGGCTCTGACAATAGCAATACGTTGCTTTTGCCCACCAGATAGCTGTCTAGGATAATCATTTGCTCTATCAGCTAAACCGACACGTGCAAGTAATTCTTTTGCTTGTGCTTCAACTTCTTCACGCTGACGTTTTTGCACTTTCAACGGAGATAATAAAATATTCTCCATTACGGTTAAGTTAGGGAATAAATCGTAACTTTGAAAAACCATTCCGATTTTTTGACGTACATCCCGCCATTTAGTGGTTTTACTAATAAGACTTTTGTTTTCTAATAAAATATCTCCACCCTGCACTTCTTCCAAGCCGTTAAGACAACGCAGGAACGTACTTTTTCCACAGCCAGAGGGTCCTAATATTGCAATAACCTTTCCCTTTTCAACCTGTAAATCAACACCATTTAAAACGACTTTATCGCCGTATTTTTTCACGAGACCCTTTACTTGTAAAATAGGAACCTGTTCAGCCATTTTACTTACAACTCCTTAAGTTGCCCATTTTTGCTCCAGCTTTCTTGAAAAACGGGATAATGGGAAACAAATGCAAAAATATAAGAAAAAGATAAAACCATATATCCAAAATGAAACGGTTGGATGCTCTAAATTATTTACATTAATAATTTGCTGACCTACTTTAATAACTTCCACGAACCCAATCATTGTTAAAAGAGCAGTCGTTTTGATCATTCGTGTTATTAAATTAATCATAGGTGGTATGGAACGCTTCGTTGCTTGCGGGATGAGCACGTAGCGATACATTTGAACTACACCGAGCCCAAGCGCCTTGCTTGATTCTACTTGATGCTTTGGCAGTGAAATAATTGCACCACGTACAATATCGCTAATTTCCGCTGCCCCCCATAAGCTAAATACAATAAGTGCAACTAATTCTGAACTTAATTCCAGGCCAAAATTTGCTGGAACAATATAATAAATAACAAATAACCAAACTAGAATTGGGATGATTCGGAACAATTCTAGATAAATTCTAAATGGAATTTGAACTAGCTTATTTTTTGATGTTCTAATAATTCCAATAATGATTCCCATAACGATTGAAATAACAACTGCTATGAGCGCGACACGTAAAGTTTCGAAAAGTCCTTCTAATAATCGAAGGAAATTTGTACCCTCAAACAGGACACTAATTCCCGAATTCAGCATGTCTAACTCTCCTTTCTAGCCAAGTTAAGAACAATGTTAAAGGGAGTAAAATGATTAAGTAACCAATAACAAGCATTAATAACGCTTCATTCGTTTTATAATAGATCCCCATTAGGTTTTTCGTTGTGTTTGTAAGCTCTAAAATTGCAATACCACTAAAAACAGAAGTTTCTTTTATAAGAAAGATACAGTTTGCACCAAATCCAGGAACACTATAGGAAAATGCTTGTGGGATAATGACATAGCGCATTAATTGTAGATTGCTAAGACCAATTGCTTTCCCTGTTTCTATTTGGGATTTGGAAACAGCCTCCATTCCAGCCCGGAAAACTTCAGCCATATAACTCCCACCTAGAAACGTAAGCCCGATAATCCCACAAAGCTCACCACTTAAAGTGATCCCGATTTTCGGCAAGCCATAGTATAAAAAGAATAATTGTATTAATAGCGGTGTGTTGCGAGCAACTTCTAAATACACCTGTACAATTTGATTAAGAACCTTAACCTTGAAATACTGAATAACACTACAAATCATTCCGACTACTATAGCAAACAAGATTCCAATCGCTGCAAGCTTCACCGTTAGCCATAGCGCTGTTTTATAGTGCGGTAAAACCTCTACAAAGTATTGCCAATCTATCGTCAATTTTCCCACCAGCTAACAATTAATTATTTACGAAAAAGTTTTGTCCAGGTTGAAGTGTTTGAACACCCTCGATTTCAACGGTTTCAGGATATTTTAAGCCCAATCCTGTATTAAGACATACGACATGTTCATCTTCTTGTATCCAGCCTTGTTCACGTAAAATTTTTGCAGCTGCAAATGTTGCTGCACCTTCTGGACAAATAAAGTTTCCTTCTAATGCCGCCACTTGTTTTTGTGCTTGTAATAAATCCTCTTCTGAAATTGCAATGGCACAGCCATTCGTTTCATAAACTCCTTCAAGGACTAAGAAATCTCCCAATGCTTTAGGTACATTAATTCCAAATGCACATGTTGTCGAATTTTCAAAGAAAGTAGATTCCTTTTCACCTTTTTTCCATGCCTCTACGATTGGTGCACAGCCTTCAGCTTGAACAGCAACTAAGCGAGGGAATTTTCCTTTTTCAATCCATCCTAATTCCTGCATTTCTAGAATTGCTTTATAAATACCGATGATGCCTACACCACCGCCAGTAGGGTATAAAATAACATCTGGAACTTTCCATCCAAATTGTTCAACAATTTCATAGCCCATCGTCTTTTTACCTTCAATACGGTATGGCTCTTTAAGTGTAGAAGCATCATATACTCCTTGGTTTTGAACCAGGTTAGCTACTACCTTACCTGCATCACTAATTAACCCATTGATTAGATGTAAGTCACCACCAGCAACATATACTTCTTTTCGAGTAATTTGTGGCGCATCTAAAGGCATAACAATCGTTGCCTTAATATTTGCTTTTGCAGCGTATAAGGCCCATGCAGCACCTGCATTGCCATTTGTCGGCATCGCCAGTTGCTTCACACCTAGCTCTTTAGCTTTTGAAATTCCGACACTAGCTCCGCGAGTTTTAAAAGATCCAGTTGGAATAATACCTTCATCTTTGATATATAAATTTTTTAATCCGTACTCTGCTCCTAGTGATAGAAGCTTTTCAAATGGTGTCATACCTTCACCAAGTGTTACTACATTCTCTTCATCATGAACAGGCAGCAACTCGTGATAGCGCCATAAACTATTTGGACGTTTTGCTATATCTTCACGCGTTACATTTGCTTTAACTTTTTCTAAATCATAACGAACTAATAATGGTGAACCACATTTACATAATTGTTGTACTTTATTTTCCTCATATCTTTCACCGCACTTTGGACATTCTAAATGTGAAACATAACTGTAGTCTTTCATTTTTTATCCTCCTAATTAAGAAAAGTGGAAGCGCCCCTGTGCTTCGTCCTTGCAACAGGCAGCAGTCAGATTCTGTAAATCAGAAGACCCGGATAGAAAGTATCCTTTCAGCTTTCTATCGAAGACAGACCGCGACCTAGAGGGACTGTATCTTGCACTAACACTAAAAAATAAAAGACCACAATAATCCCCTTTCTTTTAAAAAAGAGAAAAATTGTAGTCTTTGGTTTTTCCAATCAACTATTATTTATTAAATTAATAATATCTTAATCTCACTTTTCCGATTAGTCAACTATGTTTTTAATGTTTTGAAATTTTTTATTATTTTTTATAACCCTTGAACGAAAAAAGTTAGAAGATGGGAAATCATCAACTAACTTTTTACTTAAAATTAATTTCATTAACTTTTCTTCAAAATGGATAAAATCTCATCAGGCTTTGTAGCGATTTGTAAAATATCTTTTTGCTCCGGTCTAATAAAACCTTCGTCAAACATTTTTTCGAAATGAGCAATGATTGCATCATAAAATCCATTAATATTATATAAAATCACTGGATTACTATGTAAGCCAATCTGTGCCCATGTAAACACTTCGAAATATTCATCCAGTGTACCGCAGCCACCCGGCAACGCAATAAATGCATTTGATAAATCAATCATCTTCTTTTTTCGAACATGCATTGAATCAACAAAATGAATTTCTGTTAAATTCAAATGAGCAATTTCACGCTTTTGTAAATGCTCTGGCATAATTCCAATTACTTTTCCATTATGTTCTAATGCTGCATCTGCAACAGCGCCCATTAGGCCTACATTTGAACCGCCATATACAATACCAATAGAAGCTTTCGCTAATTGTTCCCCTAATTCTTTTGCTTTTTCTATATAGATTTTATCTTTTCCTGTTTGTGAACCGCAGTAAATGGCAACGTTCATTTTTATTCCCCCAAATTAGTTTGATACAATTAAAGAAATGCATATAATAAAATAATTATTCAATGACAACTCTGATTTCGCATTAATCTTACCATTATTTTACGATATGAAAACAAATTTAATAAGGAGTACTTAATATGAAAATTTATCCCTTAGGTGTTGGTGGCGCTTTTACGAAAAGCAATTATCATAATAACTATATCATTCATTTAGACGAAAAATACATGTTAATCGATGCAGGGACTACTTTGCGTTACAGCTTATTTGAAGCTGGATTTAATTATGGTGATATACATTTTGTCTTTATTTCACACCTTCATTTTGACCATGTAGGAGGTCTAGAGGAATTAGTGCTGCAGCGTTATTGGCAGTTTGAAGAGGGCAAGCATGCACCGAAAAAAACAACTGTCATCGTTCATAAAAAATTACTTCCCTCTTTAAGAGCATTATTGCGAAACGGATTAGAAAATCAAGGGCGTACTGTAGATGATTTTTGTAATTTTATTTGTTTAAATGACAACGAAACTTACAAAATTGGAGATTATGCATTTTCGATTTTTGACACAAGTAATGCACATGTTGAAGGTATGCTAAGTTTTGGCTTTAAACTAGCTTGGAAGGATTTAAATATTGTCTTTTCAGGAGATGTAAAGCGATTACAGGATGCGAATCTCCTTGGACAAGTCGATCAAAACACGGCTGCCATATTCCAAGATGTGAGCTTTACTTTTAACGGTGCACATGCGACATTGCAGGAAGTGCTTGACTATTACCCAGAAAATCTTCGTAGAAAAATTTATGCCATGCATTATAACGATGATATAGAGAAATTTATCGATATGATAGAGCAAGCACAAACAAAACTTGTAAGAAAACAGGAAATGATTGAATTTTAATTGAGTAGTTGAATATTTTATAATTAAAATGAGACAATTCTAAATAACGTTTGGTTCTTCTAAAAGGAAGGTCCTACTTTGCGGTTCAAGAATACCTCAAAATGCCCAATCTATTGGCGAGGTAAAAAAATTATGTTAATATCTTTTCTGTGGCTTACCTGATTTTTCAGGGAAAGCGGGTAGGGAGAGGGCTAATTGAATAGTTAGGTAGTAGCATCATGAAAGGAAACTGGTTTAACAAACTGTTTCAACTTGAGCAAAATGCGACAACCATGAAACGTGAAGTATTAGCGGGGATAATCGGATTTTTTACAATCGTTTATATTATTGCCGTAAATTCATTGATTTTATCGGAAGCTGGAATTCCACTAGAAGCAGCTATTATAGCGACAATTGTCTCGTCCGTCGTTGGCTGTTTAATTATGGGATTTTGGGCTAATGTCCCAATTCTTATTGTGCCAGGTATGGGGATTAATGCTTTATTCTCCTATACCATTGTTCAATCTATGGGCATGACTTGGCAGGAAGCATTGGCTGTTGTTTTTGTTTCAGGTTTAATTTTTATGTTTATCGCGTTTTCTCGGTTTTCGACTGTCTTAAGTAATTCAATTCCCCAGTCCTTAAAAGAGGCCATTACAGTGGGGCTTGGACTATTTTTAATGTTAATCGGACTTGAAAAGGGTGGAATTGTTGTCAAGGGGACAAACTCGATTATTGCTCTTGGTGATTTAGGGGAACCCCAAGTAATTGCAACCATTTTAACTTTCCTTATTGCCATTTTCTTGTTTATTCGCAACACTCCAGGTAACTTTTTGATTACTGTGATTGTGGGTACTTTCATTGCATGGCTATTTGGTTTGGTAAACTTCCAACAAACGCAAGAAGAGACATTCTCATTGTCTGATTATATGGGTGTTTTCGGTGCGATGTCATTTGATAGTATCCTATCATTAACTTTTTGGACTGCCGTCTTTTCTCTAACCATGGTACTTGTCTTTGAAAACATTGGACTTGTATCAGGGCATGTATCGTTTATCAATCGTTCGGAAAAATTCCCACGTGCTTTTCAAGCTACTTCCGTGTCGTCCATGCTTTCTGGTTTATTTGGGACAAGTCCAACCGTTTCAGCAGTTGAAAGTACAGCAAGTATGGCAGCAGGCGGAAAGACCGGTTTAACAGCAGTTACAACGGGACTTTTATTTTTACTTTCTGCGTTTTGCATCCCGATTATTAAGCTTATTCCTAATAGTGCGATTGCACCGATATTAATTATTATCGGAGGATTAATGCTACAAAATATCCGTCATTTAAATTTGGAAGACTTAAGTGAAAGCTTTCCGGCCATTTTCATCATTGCTCTAATTCCTTTTACTTACAGTATTGCAGATGGAATTGCAGTAGGTTTTATCCTATATCCAATTTTAAAAATTGCAATTGGTAAGGCGAAAGAAATTACACTTCCAATGTATGTAATCGCTGGTCTATTTCTTTTTAATTTCGTCTTTCATGTTATAAGTTAATATTTTTGAATTTGTTGCTGTTCAGAAAGTTCAATTTCTGGACAGCTTTTTTATTAATAATTTGTTTAGTAGACCTTCTAAAAGGTCCTTTTCTAAACTTTCCTTATTTTATTAACATAGCTTTGCTAAAAAATCCAATACTAACTTTAAGATAAAAGGAGTGATTTGGATTTGGCAGTATGTCCTTTATGCAATTCATTAAAAGTGCTGGAAATTAATTGTCCAAATTGTCATACACGACTTGAAGATTCAGGAAAGGTATCCGACTTTTTAGATCCTTATGGTCATTATAATGATGAGGAAACAGTAAAAATGGGTGATGGCTATCCTAATACTGCAAAGGATCAAATTTGCCCGCACTTAATGGTCTGTAAAGAATGCGGTTATGATGAGGTTAGGTTTATACAAGAGGAATAAGAAAAAGAAGGGGCTGGGACATAAGTGGATTTTTTGTAAGAATTCGCTTTTATCATTAATAATAATTTGATATTTTTTGAAAATTGATTGGAGTGAAGGGGCGAGTGTAGCTGCCGGCTGCGCCTTTCGCTACAGAGCAATGTTTTTCTGTACCGAAAGCGAAGCGTCAGGTACAAAGCTTCCTGCGGGAACAGCCCGTGACTCGAGACCCCGCAGGAGCGTAGCGACGAGGAGGCTCTGGGCCAGCCCTGGATGCGCGTCCCCGGAACGGAAATCAGTTTTCCACTTAGCAAAAAAACGTCATTTTTCTCATCAAGAAAAATGGCGTCTTTTAGTTTTGTCCCAGCCTCTATTTTAACTTAATGAATATTCTTTTCATTATTCTTTTGCGAAATTTGTTTATTAGCCTTTGGTTTTTCATGTTGTTTTGCAATTGTCGTATTCATTTGTAAAGTGGCTGCATCCAAATTATTATTTAATGCTGCCTGGTCATTAACCTCATGTAATCTCTCTTCCTTTTTCAAACACGTTCACTCCAAATCAATTAGGATAATTTATTTTACCCTTGTTTTTTTAGATTAATGCTCGTATATGAAGCATTATCTAGTTTAAGTCTAGTAAGCCACAGAACGTCTAAATACAGCTCACTATACATATAAAAATAAATGTTTTTTTAATCGGATGATTGCTACATGTATCTACATAACTAAAATAGCACGGGAAGTGAATTATTATTTTATTATAGAGGTTATCTCTTTACCTGAAATTCAAACCTCTTATACATTTACATATATGGTAAAATAAGTAGTAACTATATTTATTTTTAGTAGGGATTTATCATGTCTTATTTTAATGACTTAATAGATTTGATATCCGATACTAGTTCTTTGGGAATTATGCTCGAACTTTTGTTGGTTATCATATGTATTTCAACAATAATTTTCATCTTAACTAATAATAGATATATTTCATTGCTTCTTAAGCACCAATTTTCTATATCTTTTCATACTTATTTTTTACACATCACACTTAATGTTTTTAATCCTAACTATCTATACCCACCCTTTAGTCTGATCCATATAATTTGACAAAAAGAGAGGATGTTTAAATGGACTACAAATTGTTTAATAAGAGAATTGAAACAATAGTTGAACGAATACGTGACATAGGTGGAGAAATCTCAGAGTTAACCATTGGACCACCTGCATCACAAGAAAAAATTGAAAAGTGTGAAAGACAATTAGACTTAATTTTACCCAAAAGTTTTAAGAAAGTTCTTTTGGAGTTTTCATCAGAATTTAACTTTCGTTGGTTCTTCCCTGAAAACTACAAACTTGAAGGTGAATTTAGCGAAATTTTTTGTGGAACACCTAGCTGGAGTCTGGATTTTTTAAAACAAATTAATGATGGTAAAAACCTTAGCGTTGAAGGACTTTTTTCAAATCCAGATGATCCGTACGATAAAGTATGGCATAACAAATTAGCTTTCTATGAGGTCGGCGATGGAGACTGCATAGCCTTTGATTTAATAGATCACTGTGATGATGCCCCAGTCGTCTATTTAAGCTATGGAGATGGTGAAGGACATGGTTTTAAATTAGGAGATAATTTCATCGATTTTATAGACAAATGGTCAAGAATTGCTTTTGTCGGTGGTGAAGACTGGCAATGGATTACTTTTACTGAAAATCCTCAGAGCGGTTTTTTACCAGAAAGTAAATCAGCTAATCAATTCAGAAATTTATTAAAGTTAGATATATAATTTTTAAAATACAGCAATCACTTTTTTCGCCAATGATTAGAAAAGTTTAAACAACTTAATGTACATACGATTTTAACAATATCTCCAACTTCGGACATTATATAAAAAGAAGTTGCTCATAGATAATAAACAACCTCTTTTTACTAATATCTATGTATTCAAAAGCTTTCGTATAAAGAGCTGTTTCATGTTATTTAACTAAGCCAATAAATAGATATATAGCTGTTCCCCAAATAAATAAGGCGGAGCATTTGTTGAAAAGTTTCATTAATCCGCCTTTACCATCTAACTTCTTCATAACAGCACCCACGAGCGTTAAACCAAAAAACCAAATCCAAGATACTGCAATACAAGCAACGGTAAATAGTATTTGTTCAACTCCGACATATTTTAATGCACTTGTCCCAATAACACCAACAGTATCTAAAATCGCATGAGGATTTAAAAATGAAACCGATAATGCAAAAATAATTTGCTGCTGGATTGGCAATGCTTTTTTCGTTTCTGTTGTTGGTTCAGATCGCCAAATGGCATAGCCCATGTAAAGTAAAAATAATATTCCGGCAATGATTAGGCCAAGTCGCAGCCATTCAAATTGCAGTACGATAATTGACAACCCAAAGACGGCTAGGAGGATTAACAGTGTATCGCACAGTGCAGCTGTTATAGTCGCAGGAAAAGCTTGAAGTAGTTTAGGCTGTGTAGCTCCTTGTGAAAAAACAAATACATTTTGTACTCCCAAAGGCAAAATAAGGCCAAATGCTAGGATTATCCCATGAAGAATGGCATCCATATTATCAACTCCCTTTTAATTACTATCGTACTATGATACAACTAAAAGAAAACAACCAATTGGATGGTTTTTAATCCATCCAATTTAGGAGAAGATTAAATGAAGTGGAAACCGAGTCGTCTTTCTCATTTAACTATTCAAGAACAAATTGTTGATTGGATAAAATCTCGTATAGAATGTGGGGATTGGACTGTTGGAACAAAGATTCCAACACAGCGCCAACTAGCAGCGCAATTTAATGTGAATAGGAGCACCGTGCAACTTGCAATTGAAGAATTAAAAGCGGATGGTATGCTCGAATCTAAAATGGGTTCTGGTGTATTTGTCGCCAACAATTCTTGGAATGTACTATTGGATAGATCTCAGCCTAACTGGCAGCAGCATATTGAATCAAGTATTTATAAACCAAACTACCGTACGATTCAACTCATTAATGAATATGAGCAATATGACCATGTCATACGTCTAGGAACAGGTGAACTATCGCCAGAACTACTTCCAACAAAGCAAATTGAACAGTCATTAAAAGTAATTTCTCTTGACGCAAAGTCTATCGGCTATTCTTCACCACAAGGAAGTTTAAAACTAAGGGAAATATTATGCAATTATTTAAAAAAACGTGATATCCAAACGTCCCCGGAGAACATCCTTATCGTTTCAGGTGCGCTTCAAGCACTTCAATTAATTGCAATGGGACTATTAGAAGAAGGCTCAGTAGTATTCCATGAACAGCCATCCTATTTAAATTCTGTCCATCCATTTCAGTCGGCAGGAATGCATATGATTCCGGTTTCACGTAATCCAAATTTAAGCGACAACATGAGAACTTTAAAAAGAAAAAGACAATCTTTATATTACTGTGTACCAACATTGCACAATCCAACCGGGTATAACTGGTCATTAGAAGAAAAGAAAAATTTATATAATGTGTGCAATGAGTTGCAAATACCGATTATAGAAGATGATGTATACCACGAACTATTATTTGAACCTACTTCACCAGCCATAAAGTCGTTTGATGCATCAGGACAAGTACTTTATATTGGGAGTGTATCTAAAACACTAAGTCCTGGGTTGCGTATCGGCTGGATTGTAGCTCCTTCACCTGTAATTGAACGGTTAGCTGACATAAAGATGCAAACGGATTATGGTTCCAGTGCCTTTTCCCAAGAAATAGTGGCACATTGGATCTCAACTGGTTTATATGAAAGACACCTAGTTACACTTCGGGAACAATTGAAAAGACGGGCTATATTCGTTGAGAATATACTGGACCAACAATTCAAAGAAATCGCTACTTGGAGAAAGTCAGAGGGTGGTTTCTATATATGGCTAAGATTTAATGAACCTATTGTAAATAAGAGATTATTTCTGGACCTACTTAATCAGAACGTTTTAATTAATCCTGGGTATATTTATGATTCAGGTGATTTACATCATATACGTCTTTCCTATGCCTATGCTTCTTTAGAAGAATTAAATATAGCATTAACTTATTTACTAGAACATGCCCGATAGCTCTAATATAGTACTTTCAAACAAAACAACTAACAATTCCGATGACCATAGCTCCCCAATTAAATTATGAAAGAAGGCTGTCCAAAAAGTAAAAATTTCTGGACAACCTTCTTACATAATCACGTCCTCTGCATAATCACACCTCTTCGCAATTGAAATGCCTTAAGCTTGTGGATTATACATCCCCTCGTCATACCAAAGTAATGGACGCCCTTTTACGTTTAAAGTCTTAATAAATTGAGAAAACTAAGAAATCCTAAGAAGAAATAATTGACTATTAAACATAATCATCATCTCATTCTTTACCTTATCTAACTCTAGAAATTCTCCTCTAATAATTAACTTTCAATATTACATATTTACAGAATAAATTTATAAATGGTGGAAACTATGTAAAATATAAATTCCCTTTGGAATGAGATATGAAGAAGGTCGTAAAATACAAAATTTTAATGCTTAAAGCTGAAGAGATGGTGAAATAGTGAAAAAATTACAAATTGATCGTAGTCAAATGTTTAACGCTTCACTTCTCTTTTTTATAACAACTGCTGTTCAAATTGGCGTAGAAGTCCATGGATTTCAGAGCATCATTTTTAAAGATGCAAAACAAGATGCATGGATATCCATTATTTTAAGTTTTCTTGCTGCACATATTGTGGTTTTTGTTATGTTTAAAACGTTAGAGATGTATGATTCAGATGATATTTATGGGATACATCTAGACGTATTTGGTAAGTATATCGGTAATTTAATTAATTTAATCTTGATTATTTATTGTTTTTTGGTTTATTTTGCCATTATCGAAAATTATACGGAAGTAATTAATACATGGGTATTCCCTTTTTTAAGTCCATCATTTATTACTATTACATTACTCATTCTCGTAATTTATACTTTTACTGGTGGGCTTAGGGTTATGATTGGCATTTGTTTCTTTAGCTACATTCTTCCACTTTGGATTCTAATTGTACTCTTATATCCTTTAGAATATTCTAACGTCAACTACCTTTTGCCAGTATTTGATAATGACTTTATTAGCATACTAAAAGGTGCTTATTCCATGACGTTTACAATCGTAGGATTTGAAGTATTTAACGTGCTTTACCCATACGTTAAGGAAAAAAATAAAGCAAAAAAATATGTTCATTTAGGATTATTATCAACCTTGTCGATTTATCTTTTCGTTATGTTAATTTCCCTAACTTTCTTTAGTGGGGAGCAACTTGAGAGAGCCGTATGGGCAACATTAACTTTGTTTAGTATTGTTCATCTTCCCTTCTTTGAAAGAATTGAACTTCTTACGATTTGTTTTTGGATGCTTATTATTTTACCAAATCTCTGTCTATACGCATGGTCTGCTTACCGTGGCTTAACTCGAATGATTAATATAACCGAAAAAAAGTTTATCATTATTTTCGCAGCCATCGTTTTTATTGGATCTTTGTTTATAAGAACTCGAACACAAGTTGAAGAAATGACTTATCTTTTTGGAGAAATTGCATTCTGTTTAGTATTTGTCTATCCATTCATCTTAAATATAATTGTAAATATCAAAAAATTATTCTCCAAAAAAAAGGCGAAGAAAAGCGGAAGTAATTAATTTCATTAATAAAACATTAGCCATTAGTCAATAGACGCTAACTTCAGCTTTTAGAATATTTAAAAAGAAGGTGCCCAAGAATGCATTAAATAAGCATTTTTAGGCACTTCCTTTATTGTTATTCTGCTAATGAGCGAAGCAGCTTGATTAATGGAGCTTTTGTTTCAAAGCCGATACCTGGAACATCAGGTAAACCAACATAGCCGTTTTCAACAGGAATGTGATCAGCGAAGCCTCCAAATGGTTCAAACACACCCGGGTAAGATTCGTTTCCTCCTAATCCTAAGCCAGCAGCAATATTTAAAGACATTTGATGTCCACCATGTGGAATACAACGGCGTGGAGACCAGCCATATTCCTTTAACATATCTAAAATTCTCATATATTCGACTAAACCATAGCTTAGTGCACAGTCGAATTGTAAATAATCTCGGTCAGATTTCATTCCTCCATAGCGAATGAGGTTGCGGGCATCTTGCATAGAGAATAGATTTTCGCCAGTTGCCATTGGATTTTTATAGTGTTTAGAAAGCTCAGCTTGAAGCTCATAATCTAGTGGATCTCCTGCTTCTTCATACCAAAACAGATTGTAAGGTTCTAGTGCTTCCGCATATTTAATTGCCGTTTCTAAATCGAATCGACCATTTGCGTCAACTGCAAGGGATTGACCTGACGGAACTACTTCTAACACTGCTTCAATTCTTCGAAGATCTTCCTCTAAAGAGTTCCCAATTTTCATCTTAACAACCGAATAGCCTAAATTTAGATATCCTTGCATTTCATTCTGAAGTTCTTTATATCCTTTTCCAGGTTGGTAATAGCCACCTGCTGCGTAAACGAATACTTTGTCATCGGGCTGTTCACCTCTATATCGTTCAGCAAGAAGTTGATATAGCGGCTTTTCTTCAATTTTTGCTATGGCATCCCAAACAGCCATATCGAGAGTCCCCACAGCAACAGACCTTTCTCCATGGCCGCCAGGTTTTTCGCCAGTCATTAAAATATCCCAAATTTTATGAGGATCTAAGTTAGTTCCTTCCTCATTTAAGTAATCGTTAGGCTCGGCCTCTAATAAGCGTGGGATAAAACGTTCACGAAGAATTCCACTTGGTGCGTAGCGGCCATTTGAATTAAAACCATATCCTACTACTCTTTTTCCATTCTTAACTACATCCGTTACGATAGCAACTATGGAAGCCGTCATTTTAGTAAAGTCAATGTATGCATTACTAATGCTAGATTTAATTGGTACGGCTTTCTCTCTAATCTCTAAAATTCTCATAAAATTACCTCCCTAACATATGATTGAAGTTTCCAACTATTGTCTAAAGTTTATATTAACGTATACATTAATGTCAATAATATTATGAAAAAACTTAAAATCATTATAATATTATTAATAACGTATACATTAAACTCGAATACATCTACCTTGAATCGAGTAGAGGAAAAATAAGTTGACTTATTTTCGCCCCTCTCACAACACCGTACGTACGGGTCTCGTATACGGCGTTTCAATTTATATCACAGTGTGAACTTCTAAGTAACGTTCTAAAGCAGAGGGTATTCCCCTCTGCTTTAGTCTTTTATTAGAGATTGCTCTATGAACAACTTTCGATAATCCGATAAATCGATAACCTTTCCTACAGAATGTTAAGCCTTTGGCTTCTTCTTCGGGTATACCTAATTGGATTAGCGACCTTATCTGTCTTCTTGGTACCTTCCATTGTTTCCAAATGATTACCCTTATTCTTGAGCGTAGTTTCTTATCAATTTTACGCATAGCCGTTTTCATGTTTGCAGTTCTAAAATAATTTACCCAACCAAATATTACTTGTTTTAGTTTCAGTATTCGGTAGTCTAACGGAATGCTCCAGTTTCGTTTTGTTAGTTGTCGAAGTTTCCTTTTAAATTTCTGTACTGAAATTGGATGTGGTCGGACTTGATATTTCTTATCTTTTGAATCGTAGTAATATCCAAACCCCAAAAATTTCAAGTCTTTTGGACGAGCGATTTTACTCTTTTCTGTATTGACAATCAACCCTAATTTCTTTTCTATAAATTTCACGACTGATTCCATTACTCTGTTTGCAGCTTTCTCACTCTTCACAAAGATAAGAACGTCATCCGCATATCTCACGAATTGGAGTCCTCTATTTTCTAGTTCCTTGTCCAGTTCATTCAACATTATGTTACTTAGCAGTGGGCTAAGGTTTCCTCCTTGTGGGGTTCCAATCGGTGTTTCTTCATATTTCCCCTTTACCATGACCCCACTGACCAAGTATTTTCTTATTAAAGAAATGACATCTCCATCATCGATTGTTTTGGATATAATTCGCATGAGTTTATCATGGTTGACTGTGTCGAAAAATCTTTCAAGGTCAATGTCCACTATCCAATCATATCCATCGTTCAGAAATTCGAGGCTTTTTATGATTGCCATCTCACAACTTCTATTTGGTCTAAAACCGTAACTGTATTCACTGAACTCTTTTTCAAATATCGGACTGAGTACTTGATGAATTGCCTGTTGAACTACCCTATCCACTACTGTTGGTATTCCCAGTTTGCGCATCTTTCCATTTTCTTTTGGGATTTCCACTCGTAAGGCAGCTTGTGGTTGGTATTTTTTGGTTCTGATGCGCTGACGTAGCTCATCCTTGTTCTCTTTCAGATACTTTTTAAGTTCATCAACCGTTATTCCGTCGACTCCACCTGCACCTTTATTTTTATAGACACGTAAGTAGGCTTCATTCATATTTTGATTGCTTAGAATCTTTTCTAATAGTTGCACACTCGTTTCTCCTTTCCTCTTACGTAGTAAGTAATATCTCCATTTTGGTTATCATTTGAGATACGCTCATACTTTCACCATTAACACATTCGGAGTCCGTTACTTACGCATTTGTGGCGTTGAAACACTATAAATTGTTCAGCCCTTCATGACCAAAGGTCATTACTATGGCTTCTGCTGACTTCTTGCGACTAACCGTTTTCGACTGTAACTATGTACATCCGCAAGACCTCCCAGGGTAAGACAACTATCTTTCCTCTTTTACTCGCCTGATTTACTCTGCAAAGTTACGCACATCTTTTGGACTTTAACTTGTTATGGAGTCTTATCCCTTTGTAGAGCCTTGGTATCAGATTTCTGTTCGTCGAGCCAAGATTTTATTCCACGCTTCCTCCAGCCCTTATCTCGCGATAAGTACCTTGCGCTTCCTTAGTGGTTGGTCGATGTGTACCTCCACAGTGGACTTTCACCACCTAGATAGTTGCCATGCCTGGCACACATAAAAAAAGACATTTTCAAAAAGAAAATGTCTCGGATTGCCCAATAATAGATTTTTTTTTAATAACTAGAGCCGCAATTTGGTCTTTCAAAAAAATCCAAGTATATATTCACATGTTTAATTTATAAGATGACGTTAGCTAGCTCTAAAAGAAATGCTCGTATTTTTTAATAACGATTATTTTTTGACTTTCTTTCTAAAATCGCTAAAATTTCTTCACTGCCCCGTTTGCGGTGCGAATGCATTAAAGTTTGTGCTGCCTTACTATCTCGAGCTTTCATAGCAGCAACAATCGCTCGATGCTCGATAATTGAGCGGGCAGGTAATTCTCTATCATTAATGGTATATACTCTTGCACGATAAAGCTGATCAGAATGGCTATCCATTACACTTTTCAGACGTTCATTTTGGGAATAGTCGATAATTAAATTATGAAATTCATCATCTACATCCGCCCAATCTTTTAGATTACTCTCATATAATAAACTTTCCTGTAAATCAATGAGCGACTCCAATTTTTTTATGCTTGCCTCATCAATATTTAAAGTTGCAAGTTCAGCAGCAACACCATCCAGCGCCTCGGCTATTTGACATATTTGCTGAATACTTTCTTTCATAATTGGTTCAACACTAAATCCTTTTCGAGGAATGAGTCGAATCCATCCATCCATTTCTAAACGAACCAGCGCTTCTCTTACAGGTGTCCTGCTCATATCCAGCATTTCAGTCATTTCGCGCTCTAAAAAAGTCTCCCCAGGAGGCAATTGAAGATTTCTAATCGCTTTTCGAATAATTAAATACGCAAGTTGCGGCAAACGATTTTCATTTATTTTATTTTTATATGATAATAAAATGTTTTTTAACTCTGTTTTAGTAGGCTGCATAGAATTTTGTTCAGTATTATCACTCATCATTTTCACCAATTTTCAATTTTTAATAATTACTTACGTGTCAACTTTAGGAAATATTATAACAAAAATACTTGTTGATTGAATTAAGGAACAAATTAAAATTGCCACCCTATTTATAAGAGTGGCAATTCATATTAAAAACTTATTCTATTTTCTTAAACGTGATGTTTGTTTAAGCATGTAACCAATGCGTTCTACAATACCTTCAATTTGCTCTGGACTTTCCATTAAATCGTAGTCATTTATATCTAAACGCAATACAGGGCATGCGTTAAAGTTGTTAATCCAATCTTCATAACGTTTATGCATTTCAATCCAATAATCTATTGGTGTTTGTTGTTCCATTTCACGGCCGCGCTCTTTAATGCGAGCAATAATATCATCGATAGGACCTTCTAAATACACAAGTAAATCAGGATGTGGGAAGTAAGGTGTCATTACCATGGCATCAAATAAATTCGTATAAGTTTCATAATCAATTGGGCTCATTGTCCCTTTATCATAGTGCATTTTCGCAAAAATGCCTGTATCTTCATATATCGAACGATCCTGAATAAAGCCTCCGCCATACTCAAAAATGCGTTTTTGCTCCTTAAAACGTTCTGCAAGGAAATAAATTTGTAGATGGAAGCTCCATTTTTCAAAGTCATCATAAAATTTATCTAAATATGGGTTTGTATCTACTTTTTCAAAAGATGTGCGGAAATTTAAAGCTTGTGCTAAAGCTTTTGTCATTGTTGACTTCCCCACACCTACTGTTCCAGCAATTGTAATAACCGTGTTTGCTGGAATATTATATTTATCTCTTAAATTCATTCTTGGTATGAACTCCTTTTTGTATTGTTTCTTCTACCATTTTCAGCACTGCTTGCAAATCTTCTTCATTTTTTACGAAATCAATATGATCACCATTTAACTGAATCACTGGGATTTCTGGGTGTAAGACGACAAACTGCTGAAAAAATTCATGGTAATCTGCAGCTAACTGCTCTATGTAATCACGGGTAATCATCTTTTCAAATTCTCTTCCGCGCAAAGCAATTCGCTTCATCAATGTATCGAGGCTTGCATGCAAGTAGATAATCATGTTTGGACGTGGCATATCTGCAGTTAAAATATTATAAATCGCCACGTATTTCTCATACTCAGAAGGTTTTAACGTACGCTTTGCAAAAATTAAATTTTTAAAAATATGATAATCTGCTACAACAGGCGACCCAGTCTCTAAAATATGTTTCTTTATATCCGTTAATTGTTTATATCGGTTACAAAGGAAGAACATTTCTGTTTGAAAGCTCCACTCATCAATATCTTCGTAGAACTTCCCTAGAAACGGGTTTTCATCCACAATTTCTTTTAATAGATGATAGCCGAAAAAGTCAGAAACCGCCTTCGACAAAGACGTCTTCCCTACACCAATCGGACCCTCTACTGTAATAAATGGAACAGACACGAGAAGTCCCTCCTTCAAGTCTAAATTCGTCAATGCTATTCATTTTATCATATGAGCATGTCGAAAAACAGATAAAGAGATTGAAGATAATATAAGTAATTATTATATGACCATACAAAATTTTACTAACCCTGCTTAACTAACTATAAAAGTAAATGTTACAGCATGGTCAAAAAATTCTAGATTATATACAAAGGTCTTAATAATCCATTGGTATACCAAGTCTTTCTTAACTTATTCCATATCCCTCTGTCCCTTTAATACCTCCACTTTTTTCGTTTCAAAAATTTCCCATAAGAGAATTTCAATTAAAATTATGTTGTAATATGTAAGTTAGTAAAAATATCAGAGAGGTGTTTTGATATATACCTCTTTATTCAAATTTGGCCACAAGCTATAGCTGCAGACATTGAGGGATAACTTTCTTTCATGATACACTAGCAGCTAAGGAGAGGTTGCTATGGAGAGCTTAAATAAAGACCTAAAATTTATGAAATATGCCATTGAAGAAGCCCAAAAAGCAGCAAAAATAGGTGAAGTACCAATAGGAGCTGTTATTGTCTACCAAAATAAAATCATAGCTCGTGCCCATAATCTGCGAGAAACCTCACAAAATGCAGTAACTCACGCGGAATTAATGGCCATACAACAAGCTTGTGAAGCTATTGGAAGCTGGCGATTAGAAGAAACGACTTTATATGTTACTTTAGAGCCTTGTCCAATGTGTGCAGGAGCTATTTTGCAGTCAAGAATACCGCGTGTTGTCTATGGTGCTAGAGATATGAAAGCAGGATGTGTGGATTCATTATATCGATTGCTCAACGATGCTCGCTTTAATCATGAATGTGACGTAACAGAAGGTGTATTAGCTGAGGAATGTGGTCAAATGCTGACGGATTTTTTCAAAGATTTACGCGAACGTAAAAAAGCAGAGAAGAAAATGAAAAAACAATTAGAGCAAGGGGAAATTGATGGTGCAGTTTAGCAAATTAAAAAAGACTCTTGAAGGCTTTTTATGTGATTCTTTAAAAGGCCGGATTGAAGTACATGCTGCCGTCTATCGACACTCCCATGACGACAAATCTCGTGTTTGGCTAACTCTAGATAAAGATCAACTATTTAGTGCTGCCGACCTTTCTTTTCATATGGCCCATCATTATCTTTACGAAAACATTAAAGAAGAGCTGAAGCTAAAGCCGATTCCTTATAGTAAAAGTTGGGAAGAAATGTTTAACTCTCCTGAGCGAGCCGTAATAGTAGAAGTCTCTGATCATGTAGAACAACAGTTAATAGAACAAGGAATTATGGAAAGCTGGCATTTATATAAAGCATTCATGGAATACCCGAATCTCTCGATTAATGAAGCGCTGTCGTCAAAAGATTCATTCACTAGAGCATTTGCTTTATTTGATAGACGCGTTGGCAAACGCCGATTGTTAAAAATGGAAACTTTGCAGCATCCGCTAGAACAAAAATTTTATGCTATTCGTTGTAAGGCAGAGGGCTTCTAAAACTATTAAGCTTATTGAAGTAAAAAAAGACCTAAGTTCATTACAATATCGAACTCAGGTCTTTATAATATTTACGTTTACTTAATTGGGGAAAATTGGAATTGGAAGTCTACTTTCACCGCGCTAATCTAATCTTTTCGCCTACCTATGATTAGTTATCAATAGTAAAAGACATTCGGAATGATTCGGAAAGTGGGTTACCACTCATAGAATGAATCTGGTTTGTTACGTATAAATAATAGGTTTGATTTGATTCATAGTACTCTATTGGAATTACTTGTATAGTCTTTGAATTTACCAACTTCACATTCACATTTACTTTGTTTCCATTCATGTCCTGTACATATATAGAACTATTTGTGATAGTAGATGGGTTAATAGAAGTGTTAAATGTGATTGTCCATACCTTATCTTGCATAACTTTCTGAGGTGCTTCCATCTCAATGCCATCAAAATCACTTTCAGGTAATCCAATTATAGTAAATGTACTGAATTTAGAACTCTCAATTTCTAGCCCAACTGGTTCTCCTAAAGCACCATATTTTATGTTTCCTCTTTGTACCACTTTTTCTCCATCACTATGTTCAATAAATACAGCTAAGGACTTTAAAAATTTTTCTCTTTCGAATTGATTGCTTGGCAATGGTATTTCTTTTAATGGGAATGTTAAGATAGCATTTAGATCTTGGTAGTTTGTTTCTATCGTCATCGGTCTACTGAGCACTTTAACTTCCTTATCCCCAGCAATTTCTTTAACTACTTTTGCTTTTAAAGCATTTTCAAATATATCTTGCTGCTCAGTTTCCTCTCGAATTGGGATGATACGGAAGAAAAGATCCTTCTTCTTTCCACTTATACTCTGTATGGATTCTTTAGGTAAGTGAATCGACACATCCTCTGTTTCAATTCTTAACTTAAAATTAGACGTAGATAATTGACCAGTAGATTGCTCAGGTAAAGTAACTAAAACTTCATCGGCAGGGTCACTTGGTAAAGTATGAATTAGAATAGTAATTAAATCTTGTTTTTGTTCTAATGCTCCCATTAATGTCTTATTAAGAATAGTATTATCAAACACAACTTGATCAATTTTTTTGTTACTTTTGATTGTACGAATAATATCCACTTGAGTATAATTAGAATTACTTGTTCCAATTCCTATATAGGCTTTACGCTTTGTCCCACTTGATGAAGATCCTCCTGGTTTGGATGAAGATTGACCATTCTTTGTCCACTTCGCATATAGTATTATATTTCCATTTCCCATTGTGAACGTGTCGTTTGGTGAGTAAGACGTTCCTGTTCCATCTGCTTTCGTATTCCATCCAGTAAACTTATGGTTTGTTTTCACCAATTGTCCAGTATTATCTAGTACTGTAACATCCGTGTATTCGCCGTATCTTTGGTTATCTATTGGAACTGTTCCATTAGTCGCACCATTTCCATCATAGGTTACTGTATACGTCATAGGTGCTACTCTAGTGATACTAATTAAATATGTTTTCGTGCTGTTATCTTGTGCCGTTATAACAATGAAAATATCGTTTTCTCCAACTGTTAATGGAATATCCGCACTTGCTTCTCCACTTTTTACAGTTATGTCGTTTACTTTAATGGTTGCTGTACTATCAGCTGCTGTTGGTGTCATTTTTACACTTGTTACGCTATTAACAACAATCGCTGTATATTCGGTTGTATCTGATGAAAACTCAGGGCTTAGTGTTCCGGACGAAAGGGTTAAATTACTTAAATTTGCATTAACATTTGCTTCCCGTGTGATAGTGATGTTATATGTTTTGGTATCTCCACTTTGTGCAGTTACGACAATCGTTATCTCGTTAGATCCAATGTTTAATTGAATATCCCCACTCGCTTCTCCGCTTGAAATTGGTAAGCCATTCACTGTTACAGATGCCGTACTATCAGCTACTGTTGGTGTCACTTTTACACTTGTTACGCTATTAGCAACAATCGCTGTATATTCGGTTGTATCTGATGAAAACTTAGGGCTTAGTGTTCCGGATGAAAGGGTTATGTTACTTAAATTTATTTTACTACCTCGCGCTCGAGTAATTTTAATTATATATGTTTTAGTATCACCACTTTGAGCTGTTACGGTAACAGGTATTTCGTTATCCCCAACAGTTAAGTGAATTTCAGTACTCGCCTGTCCACTTTCGACAAGTACACCCTTTACTGTAACGGTTGCTGTATTATCAGCTGCTGTTGGTGTCACGTTTATACTTGTTATACTATTTGCAACGCTAGCTGTATATTCTGTTGTACCCGATGAAAATCCAGGGCTTAATGTTCCGGATGAAAGGGTTAAATTGCTTAGATCTGCATTACTACTTAGTGCTCTCGTAACAGTGATTCTATATGTTTTTTTGCTGTTATTTTGTGCTGTTACAACAATGGAAATATCGTTTTCTCCAACTGTTAATGGAATATCCGCACTTACTTCTCCGCTTGAAACTGGTACGCCATTCACTGTTATAAATGCCGTACTATCAGCTACTGTAGGTATCATGCTTATACTTGTTACACTATTTGCAACGTTTGTTGTATATTCTGTTGTACCTGGTGAAAACACAGGGTTTAGTATCCCAGTTGAAAGTTTCAAATTACTTAAATTCGCATTATTATTTAATCCATTTGTTGTGAATGTCTGATTACCTCCATAACTTGTACCTTCAGAGTTCGTTGCATACGCTCTAAAGTGATATGTTGTATTTGGAATTAATTCAGTTAGTTCAGTAGTAAAATTTCCAGTGGTACCTGATGCAGTTTCCTTACTATCACTTGTCGTTGGATTCTCACTTACTGCGTAGACAATCCCTCTCTCTTTAATCGATGCACCACCATCCGATGTAACATCCCCGCCAACAGTCGCACTTGTTTGAGTTAGGTTAGACACAACTTTATCTGTTGTAACAGTTGGAGTTGTAGTTTGACTAGAAGTTGTTACTTGCTTCATCATATATGCCGATTTATTTCCAGCAGCATCTCTAACTATGACATTAAAATAATAGGACGTGGTTGGTGATAAATCAGTAACATTGAATATTGCTAAATCTTTCGAAAAACCACTTCCTAGAGGTTTACCATTCTCCTCTATATTATTAACAGTATCGATGTTATTACTGTTAGATTGATAGATTCGATATTCCAAATCCCCTTGAGGTGTAATATTGTCCTCCGCTTTTGTCCAATCTAATGTTACATCAGTTGGATTTATATTAGTCGTATTAATCGTCCCGTCTGATACAACTGGAGGAATATCATCTGCAGTAGTATTCACATTTGCAATCGTGATGTTTTCAAAATTTAAGTTTGAAGGTGGATAAATGCTATAGAATTTCCAAGTAATTTCTATTGATGCAACATTAGCATGATTAAATTGTGCCCCATCGTTAAACAGGGAACTTAATTGTGTAACCTTTTCTTCATTATCTAATTCATAGTCGGTCAATGAATATATTTCATCATTAATTCTTTTGCCATTGGGATCTTTTAAAACTAAGGAAAGATTAGTAAGTGTAAGTCTAGGCGAATCATGATAGAGACTGATTCCTAAATCTTTAAAAGTAAATGTTTTCCCTCCTGTTTTCTTAATAATAAGCGTCTCCTCAGCACTATCCGCGTAATTTGTTGAATACAATTGTGTTGTCCCTGGATCAACCTTAAAACCATTACTTATGACAAACATCTCAGAAAAGGTCGCAAAACCTGGACCTGCACTGTCGTTTTCCCCTACTGTACCACCAAAATCATAAGTAACTTCACCCGCCCCATCCTCTGCCGCTTGCACTTCAACATTAGCAGGTACATATACAAGTGATGTTATTAAATAAATTAAGATTATCAATATCCGAAAAAAGTATCCGCTTTTTTTTCGTGATCGCCTCAATCCTCTGTACTCATTTTCCATACCATGAAATGGATTCATAATTCACCCCCAAATAATTTTCAGCCTCTAGAAGGATATTCACCATACAAGCAAATAATGTAATTCACCGCTAAAAATGGCTGCATATTATTATGAGGCAGGCTGCCACCTACTGCGCCTAGAGCTTGAGGACTCATAACAGCACTTACTTCAGAGTTATACAGTGGATGTTGCTGTGCCGGTCTCCCTGTCGCTACCGTTTCTGACCATATTCGCCCATTCGGATCACCTGATGTGCCGGGATTCGGTATTGCTTGCGGTGTATGACTATGTGCAGGCATTTCCGACTCTAAAAGTGTTACGGTTTCCGTTCCAACTTTTGCCCCAATGCTTCGTCCTGTCAATCCAGGTCCTATACCCTGTCCTATCGGCGCTGCTCCCATTAAATTCGGTAAGGCAAATGTTGTTTTCCCATCTCCTCCATACTGTGTACCTAATATCGAAAAAAGTGCTGTATTTTGCTGAATGCTCATAAGTTGACCGTTGCAAAATGCCCAGTCCTTTGGAGGGAAATTTCCTGCAAAGATTCTTATTTCACCAGTAAATGCATCTGCCATATTTATTACCTCTTTCTATTTAGTTTCTTGATGGATAGATTCCTTCGATAGCTATACAAAATTGGACTCCTAAAAAAGGCTGCATATTATTATGCGGTTGTCCACCTCCAGCTGGAGTTAATGACGCTGAATTCATATCTACGGTAGGACCTGATGCATATAAGTCATTGTGATTTGCCCATACATTTCCTTGAGGAGAAATTGCTTCTGAGGGGGTTGATGATCCTTGAACTTGATGATGATGAGTAGGCATTTCACTTATTGTTAATGTATGAGTCTCTTCACCTGCACTAACTCCAAGTGGGTATGAGGGGCTAACATGTATAGGCACACGTCCGCGCAAATCTGGTAGAGCAAAAGTTGTAACACCATCTCCTCCATACACATTTCCTAATAGAGAATATAAAGCTTGGTTGGTATTAATAGGAAGCATTTGTCCATTACAAGGTGCCCATCCCTCGGGTGCATAATTAATAGAGAATAATCGAATTTCACCTAAAAATGGTTCTGCCATAAAATAATCCTCCTTATTATTCTTAGTATTAAGGCTGTGGTGGGAAGTTCCCATATAGTGAAATAATGAAAGAAATAGGTAATGAAGGCATCATATTTTCATGCGGTTGATTCCCTCCCATAGACATAACAGCAGTTGAACTCATTGGAACTGTAGGAAGTGGATTTCCACTAGAATTTTTATCATTCGAGTAGTTCGAATATCCACTCGTTACCGCCCATAGCATATTGCTTGGTGACGGCTCATTTCCATTTGCTGATGTAGCGTGAACAGGATGTTTATGATTTGGGATTTGACTTTCGGTTAATGTAATTTTTTCTGTACCACCTGAGACACCTAATGGATATTTTGGACTCACATGAATTGGAATACGTCCTCTTAAATCGGGTAAATTAAAAGTAGTTTGTCCATCTCCACCATATGTCGTTCCTATTAAGGCAAACAGCACCTCATTCTCAGAAATATTTAATGTTTGTCCATTGCAAAATGCCCAACCATTCGGGGCAAAATTCCCTGCAAACATTCGGATCTCCCCTACATATGACTCACTCATTAAAAGACACTCCTTTCCAACATTCGGAAAATTTAAATAATTTAAATTATTTTTGCACCACATCAAATCTCATAGCTAAATAGGGATCTACTTTCTCGATAACATAAAAACCACATCGCTCATACAAGTTTTGAGCAGGATTTCCTTGTAATACATATAGCGTGACATCCATCCTTTCCATAATTGCAACTTTTTGTATAGTTTTAATTATTTCCGTTCCATATCCTTTCCCCCTATACTCCGGTAAAAGTGAAATATCAACCAAATGAATACAATGCCTTTTCTTATCAGTAATCATCCTACCAATGCGTACACCCTCAAGGTAAATCATCTCGTAAGTTGCGTTAGGGAATCGAGTGTGAAAAGAATTTTTTTGTGCATCATACTGCATTTTTAACAAAGACTGGATTTGCTTTTCTGATAAATGTAACAATGTAAATTCCTGAATTCTTGTAGAAACAAACAACTTATACATAAAAGACTCATCCTCAGATGTACAATTCACAACCTTTAAAACCAAAGGCATCACTCTCTTCCTTGTTATCAAGTATAAAGGGTATAACTTTATGGATACTTTACCATAACTTAGTAAATATTTGGTTAAATTTTTTGTTAATAGTTTGGTAATTATTAAAAATTTATACTGAAAACTATTGTTCAATAATCTTATCTTTGGTAAGTGTTTAATCCATTGATGGAGCAGATGCACACCAATAGATTTAGCAAAGTTTTTCCCTAGAACATCACCTTCCAAATATTTTTTTACGATTTCTATTTTTAAATTTCACCATAAAAAATACACCTCCAATTGTTATGTGTGTCTAACAATTGGGGCGCAGTTAACTAAATGAATTCGACTTTTTAACATTTATTTATTTAAATTTCTCCATAAACTTCTCTAAGCGATCCATTCCTTTTTCTAACACTTCTAAAGGTTGTGCAAACGAAAGACGAATATAGCCTTCTCCAGCATCCGAAAATGCACTTCCCGGCACAGTAGCAAGCTCTTGCTCCTTTAATAACGCAATACAAAAATCAAAGGATGTCATTTTTGTATTTTTTATAGATGGGAAAATATAAAATGCTCCTTGAGGTTTTACAACATCAATCCCCATTTCAATAAGGCGTTTATATACGTAATTTCTACGTTCCTGATACTCTTTTTTCATTTCAATAGGATCATTTAATCCATTTGTCAACGCTTCAAGAGCTGCATATTGGCTAATGCTCGTTGCACAACTAATATAATAGCCGTTTAATTTCGTCATTTCCTTTGTTATATAGCTAGGTGCAAGAGTATAGCCAATTCTCCACCCTGTCATTGAGTGAGATTTTGAAACTCCATTAATTACGATCGATTTTTCTCTCATTCCTTCATAGGAAGCAATGGATTTATGCGTTTTTTCGTAGATGAGCTCGCTATAGATTTCATCTGAAATGATAAATATTTCTTTATCTTTCATTAATAACGCTATTTTTTCTAATTCCTTTTCATCAATAACCGAACCGATTGGATTGCTTGGAGAAGGAAGGATAATACATCTTGTTTTTTCTGTTAAATGCTTCTCTATTAACCCAGCTGTTAAAACAAAATCTGTTTCCGCTGTATCAACACAAACTGGAACCGCACCACAAAGCTCGATTAGTGGGATATAACCCGGATAAGCTGGGGCAGATAAGATTACTTCACAGCCTTCATCTAAAATTGTTCTTAATGCAATCGTTAACGCTCCGGATGCACCATGTGTCACGATAACTTCATCTTGTGGGTTATAACATAGTCCGTAATTTTCTTCATAAAATTTTGTGATAGCTCTACGTAATTCTAAAATACCTGCATTCGGAGTATAGGATGTATAGTTTTGATCAATTGCATCCTTTGCCCTTTCTTTCACATGCATAGGTGTCGGAAAGTCTGGTTGGCCAATTGTTAGATTAATAGCATTTGGATAATCAACGAGCATATTGGTAAACTTGCGAATGCCAGAAAGCTCAATTTTCTTTAAATTTTTATAAATTAAATGTTCCACTATATTGGCTCCTTCTCATATACTTCAGTATTATCGAAATATTTCATTTAGTTTATTATAAAACATTATCGAAACTAAGGGCCCACAATTTAATCCCCGAAGATTTCTCGAAGGAACCTTTCTCGATTCTCTAGAAAATATCTCGTAATTTTATAGTGGTCCGTCTCTTCAAATTCAACCTCGGATATTGTCCCCTCATCAAAACTAAAGATTGTAGCATCCGGGTAACCTAGAAGAATCGGTGAATGTGTAGCAATAATAAATTGGCTATTTCCCTCTGATGCTAGGTCATGTATAATTTTTAAAAACGAGAGTTGTCTTTGCGGTGATAGTGCAGCCTCCGGTTCATCCAATAAATAAATTGATTTTCCTCTAAAGCGATTTAAAAATAGCGATAAAAACGATTCTCCATGGGATTGCTCATGTAAAGAGCTGCCGCCATAAGCGTTATAGACACGTATATCCTCCGCTCCTATTTCATCAATATGTGTAGCAAAATTATAAAAGGATTCTGCTCTAAGAAAGAATCCATCGGTTACTTTTGGCAGCCATGACAGCCGAATAAATTCCCCAAGTGAGGAATTAGAAAATGGCACATTATAATAGTTGTTGCGTCCGCCGCCTGCTGTATTAAAGCCACATTTATCTGCAATTGCTTCCAGCAATGTAGACTTTCCCGAACCATTTTCACCTACGAAAAAGGTTACATTGTTGTCGAAATTCAATTGATGCAAATTTTTTATAGAAGGGATTGAGAATGGGTATTTCTTATATGTTGGAATCAATTCATGCTGAAGTTCAACTCTTTTTAAAAACATTATTTCACAACCTCTGTTTTTTCCAATATTGTAACATTCATCTGGTTATTTTTGTTTTAACTAAACTATAATTCTAAAAGTCTTTTGAATTTCGCCCTATCTTAACTATTGAAGGCTACAGTAAACGAAGCCTCTGTTTTTTCTTTTACTTCATCTACCGTAACCCCATCTGCTGTTTCAATCAATACCATTCCTTCATCTGTAAAATCAAATACCGCCAGGTCAGTTATTAGACGATGTACAACGCTTTTTCCTGTTAAAGGTAATGTACAGGATTTTTTTATTTTCGATTCACCATGCTTGGATACATGCTCCATAATGACAATAACTTTTTTAGCTCCTACAACTAGATCCATGGCGCCACCCATTCCTTTTACCATCTTTCCTGGGATCATCCAGTTTGCTAAATCTCCCTTTTCAGAAACTTCCATGGCTCCCAAAATAGCTAAATCAATATGTCCTCCACGAATCATAGCAAAGGATTCGGCGCTATCAAAAAATACAGCACCTAAAACAGCAGTCACTGTTTCCTTCCCTGCATTTATTAAATCTGCATCTACCACATCCTCCGTTGGATATGGTCCAATGCCAAGCATGCCATTTTCCGATTGTAATAACACATTTACATTGGGAGGAATCTCATTTGCTACAAGTGTAGGCATACCAATACCTAAATTTACATTCATGCCGTCTTTTACTTCCTTAACTGCTCTTTGAACAATTCGCTGTCTCGCACTTTGCATGATTATACCCCCTTTGTTTGGATTGTTAATCGTTCAATTCGTTTTTCATAATTTTGACCAAGGATAACACGCTGCACATAGACACTAGGAGTATGAATTTCATCAGGATCTAATTCTCCAACTTCCACAATCTCCTCAACTTCTGCAATGGTAATTTTTCCTGCTGTTGCTGCTATAGGATTGAAATTTCGAGCTGTTTTTCGATATACAAGATTGCCTAGCTTATCTGCCTTCCAAGCTTTTACTAAAGCAAAATCTCCTATAATCGCCTTTTCAAGTAAATATTCTTTCCCATCAAAAGTTCTTGTCTCTTTTCCTTCAGCGATTGGCGTTCCAACTCCTGTTGGTGTATAAAAAGCGGGAATTCCAGCACCACCAGCTCTAATACGTTCAGCTAACGTTCCTTGAGGAGTTAACTCAACTTCTAACTCTCCGCTTAAAAATTGTTGTTCAAAAATTTTATTTTCTCCAACATAAGATGCAATGATCTTTTTTATTTGCTTGTTTGCAAGAAGCAGACCGAGTCCCCAATCATCAACACCACAATTATTACTAACTATCGTTAAATTTTTAGTCCCTCTTTTTTGCAATGCTGCAATACTCTTTTCTGGAATGCCGCTTAATCCAAAACCGCCAACAACTAATGTAGCACCATCATGAATATCAGAAACTGCTTCCTCAAATGATGTCCATACCTTCTCATTTGCCATATATGTCTACCTCCTAGTACTAATAAAATAGGCAATTAACCTTGTCCTATTAATATGTATGTTTTTAATCCCTCTCTTAAAACGTATAGTCAATCTTTTAAACTCTTATGAGGACTAAATTTCTCTATTAACGAAATAAATGCATCATTCAAAACATACTATTCTCTTGAAAATACTTTTTCGGTATCTTTCAAAAATAAAACGAAGGGAGAGATTGGAACAATGAAATTTTTAACTAAGCTTTCAAATATGATAATGGAAAAATGTTTACCTGATCCTTATATTTTTGTAGCAATCTTAACCGTTTTAGTTTTATTATTAGGCGTCGTTTTAACGCCTTCATCCCCATTAGATATGGTTGTGTATTGGGGAGACGGCTTCTGGGGATTATTATCCTTTACAATGCAAATGGTCGTCGTATTAGCGGCAGGTCATATCTTAGCAAATAGTCCCGTTTTCAAACGGTTTTTGTCATCTATGGCTAGTAAAATTAAGAAGCCAAGCAGTGCAATCATGATTGTTACATTTGTATCTCTTGTTGCATGTTGGATTAACTGGGGCTTTGGATTAGTTATTGGGGCTTTATTTGCAAAAGAAATAGCACGTCATGTAAAAAAAGTTGATTATCGTTTATTAATCGCTAGTGCCTATTCAGGGTTTATTATTTGGCATGGAGGACTTGCGGGATCTATCCCACTTTCTATAGCAACTGAAGGACATCCATTTGAAGAGCTTATGGGCGGTGTTATTCCTACTTCAACTACCATTTTCTCACCTTATAACTTATTTATCGTCATCGTTATCGGATTTACATTGCCATTATTTAATCGATGGATGATGCCAAAAGAGGAGGATGTGGTAGAAGTAGACCCAAGTTTATTAATAGAAGAGGAGCAAAAATTTCCCCCAGCAGAAAGAACATTTGCTTCTTGGACAGAAAGAAGTTCTTTATTAACAATATTAATTGGACTTATTGGCATTTCATATTTAATTTATCATTTTACGACAAAAGGTTTTGCTCTCGATTTAAATATCGTCAATACGATTTTTATTATTTTAGGTATCATTTTACATGGAACACCGCAGCGTTTTTTAGCAGCGGCTCAGCAAGCGATAAAAACAACAAGCGGCATCGTATTCCAATTCCCATTCTACGCGGGAATTATGGGCATGATGACAACCTCTGGGCTAGCATTTGTATTTTCACAATGGTTCATAAGTATTTCAAATGACTTTACATTCTATTTATTTACGTTTTATTCTGCTGGTCTTGTAAACTTCTTTGTTCCATCAGGTGGAGGGCAATGGGCAGTTCAAGCACCTATTATGCTAGAAGCTGCAAACGTTATTAATGCAGATACTGCAAAAACAGCTATGGCAATTGCATGGGGCGATGCTTGGACAAATATGATTCAACCGTTCTGGGCATTGCCAGCACTAGCCATTGCCGGATTAAAAGCAAAAGATATTATGGGATTCTGCTTATTCGTTCTTATTTTTACTGGAATTATTATTAGCGTTGGACTTTTATTCCTCTGATAACTTGGATTTTAAAATATACTTTAAATTATGTATGTCGAACTTCTGGGGTAGTTTTCTTTACATGAAAATACTTCCACTCCAGCATAGATAATGCGATTGTCTGCTTTACCTTTCGTCGCAGAAATGGGATGTTTCATATGAAACATCCTCTTTTTCTGTAACTTTTCCCTTTTTGAAAAGTCAAATTTAGAAAGGAAGGTGAACAATATGAAGAAACTACTTTTTACCATGATGATCACTTTATTATGTATTTCTTTAATAGGCTGTGGAACTAAAGATGATACCTCAAGTTCGAAAATCCTAAGTAACGCAGAGTTTAATGAAGATGATTACTATGAATTAGTACAACCGAATAACACTCTCGGATTTCAATTGTTATCAACGGCACCTAAAGATAATGAGGGTAATTTATTCATTTCCCCAACAAGTTTGTTGATGGCATTAGCAATGGTTTATAACGGGGCAGACGGAAAAACAAAAGAAGAAATGGCTAAAATTTTAGGCCAGCAAACTGACCAAGTAAATAAAGCAAATGCTTCTTTAATAAACAGGCTATTACAAACTTCCGATAATGTAGAATTGGCAATTGCAAATTCTATTTGGTTAAACGAAAATTATCAATTCCAAGATGATTTTAAAATCAATGTGCAAGATTATTTTAATGCTGAAATTAATGAGATAAATGTAACCGATAATGAGTCAGTTACGAAGATAAATAATTGGGTAAAAAAAGAGACGAATGGAAAAATAAATAAAATTGTACAAGATCCGTTAGACCCCGATTTAGTGTCCATCTTACTGAATGCCATTTATTTTAAAGGAGACTGGAAATACGAATTTGATAAAAATCAAACTAGTGAAGATACATTTTATGGACAAACTAAGTCAGCTTCATTTATGAAGCTTGAGGAGGAGCTGTCGTATCTTGAAAATAATTTATTTCAAGCGGTATCACTTCCTTATGGAGATGGAACATTAAGTATGAAAGTATTCTTACCAAAGAAAAATGTTAGTTTAAAGGAAGTAGAAGATGAACTTACACAAGAAAATTGGCAAAAATGGAGCTCGCAGTTTACTAAAAAAGAAGGGACTCTTCTACTTCCTAAATTTAAGCTAGAGTATGAGATTGAATTGAATGATGCTTTAAAAATGCTCGGGATGCCAACTGCATTTGAAAAAGATGCTGATTTCTCAAACATGATACAAGAAAGCGTCCCACTATGGATTAGCAAAGTGAAGCAAAAAACATACATTGATGTTAATGAAAAAGGAACAGAAGCAGCTGCAGCAACATCAATAGAGGTGGTAACAGAATCTGCAATTATCTCTGATTCATTTTATATGAATGTAAACCATCCCTTCATTTTTTCAATTGTAGATGATGAAACGGGGATGATTTTATTCCTCGGTTCTATTTCAAGTCCAAAAAATTAAATAAACCGAGCTAGGTCTACAAAAAGTAGATGTTGCTCGGTTTTTTTTAATTAAAACAAAATTTACTTTGGTGCAATTACTTCTTTTCCACCCATATATGGTCTTAAAACTTCTGGAATCACAACAGAGCCATCTTGTTGTTGGTAATTTTCTAAAATCGCTGCAACTGTACGGCCAATTGCAAGCCCAGAACCATTTAATGTGTGTACATATTCAGGTTTTGCTCCTTGTTCACGACGGAATCGTATGTTGGCACGACGAGCTTGGAAATCCTCAAAGTTTGAACATGAAGAGATTTCACGGTACATATTTTGCGTCGGCATCCAAACTTCTAAATCGTATTTTTTCGCTGCAGTAAAACCAAGATCAGCTGTACACATTAGTAGTTTTCGATATGGTAAACCTAATAATTGAAGTACTTTTTCAGCATGACTAGTTAATTTTTCTAATTCATCATAAGAATCTTCAGGTTTTACAAAACGAACTAATTCTACTTTATTGAATTGGTGTTGGCGAATAAGTCCGCGCGTATCACGGCCAGCAGAACCTGCTTCTGAACGGAAACATGCACTGTATGCAGCAAAACCTTTTGGTAAAATATCACCGTCAATAATTTCATCACGGAAGAAGTTTGTTACAGGTACTTCTGCAGTTGGAATCATGAAATAGTCAGTGTCTACTAATTTGAATACATCTTCTTCAAATTTAGGCAGCTGACCTGTACCTGTTAAGCTATCACGGTTTACGATGACAGGTGGCAGCATTTCTTCATATCCATGTTCCTCTGCATGTAAATCCATCATAAAGCTCATTAAAGCACGTTCAAGTCGTGCACCTAAACCACGATAAAATACGAAACGGCTACCTGTTACTTTACCAGCACGTTCAAAATCTACAATTTCTAAATCTGTTGCTAAATCCCAATGAGGTTTTGCTTCAAAATCAAAGTTTGGCAACTCTCCCCATTTTAGTACCTCTACATTATCATCTTCCGTAGTACCTACGGGAACTGATTCATGAGGAATATTTGGCAGACGCATCATCATATATTCAAACTTTTCTTCTACTTCACGCAGTTCAGAGTCCAGTTCTTTAATTTCTTCTCCAACTTGACGCATGCGGGCGATTACTTCATCTGCATTTTCTTTATTTCGTTTCATGACAGAAATTTGTTCAGATACTTTATTGCGTTCAGCCTTTAATACTTCAGTTTTTGCTATTAACTCGCGGCGTTTTGCATCCAATTCTTCAAATTCGTCTAAATTTCCTAGATCCTCGTTACGTGTGAGAAGGATTTTTTTTACTTCTTCAAAATTATCACGGACACGCTTAATATCTAACATGTTAATTCCTCCATTATTTTGATTATCGATTATAAAAAGTAAATTTTTCTCTATTTTTATAGAAAAAAATAAAAAAAGCCCTCATCCCTATAAAGGGACGAGAGCTACCCGCGTTGCCACCCTAATTGATTAGACCTACATCTAATCCACTTATCAAATAACGGCTTTTCAACCGGCCTGAGCCTACTGCGAATTCAGCTCGGCAACTCAAGGACGGATTCACAAGTGCTTTTATCAGCTTCCACCACCCGCTGACTCTCTTAAAAAAACGTGCTTGTTACTACTTCCTATCATCGACGTTAACATATATTATGCCTCATTTATTTTCAGTACGAGGCCATTTCTTTCAAGTCGCAATGAAGCAACAGAAAAAAGAAATAAATTTACCCATAGAGTACTATATGCCGTCCAATTTTGCAAGTGAAGTGTGATTGAATTGTTGTATCATATCAACGAAGTATTTAATTATTCGAACATCTTCAGTTAACTCTGGGTGAAATGAACATCCTAAAAAATGACGATCACGAGCGAGTACAATTCGATTATCAAAAGTAGCTAAAATCTCAACATTTTGCCCTACAGAAACAATATGTGGAGCTCGAATAAAAACTGCTGGAATGTTCCGACCAATATTTTTTATAGAAAGCTCTACTTCAAAGCTATCAACCTGTCTTCCATATGAATTCCTCTCAACAACAACATCCATTAAACCAAGGTGAGGTGATTCACATCCTACTACTTTACCTGCTAGTAATATTAAACCAGCACAAGTCCCGAAAACAGGCATTCCTTCCTTAGCTAATGTTCTAATTGGCTCTAACAAATTGTTTTGATCTAATAATTTTCTTATTGCAGTACTTTCCCCGCCAGGTAAAATAAGTCCATTCAAACCTTTTAAATCTTCTGTACTTTTTACAGCAACTGCAACACAACCAACCTTCTGTATTTGTTGAATATGCTCTCTAACCGAACCCTGTAATGCCAACACCCCTATTTTTAACATTACCAACCACGCTCCTGCATCCGTTCACTATCATGGAGTTCAGCTATATCAATTCCTTTCATAGGTGTACCAAGTTCTTTAGAAATTTCTGCAATCAATTTATAGTCTTTGTAATGTGTTGTTGCTTCAACAATAGCACGAGCAAATTTCTCTGGATTTTCTGATTTAAAAATACCTGACCCTACAAATACACCGTCCGCGCCAAGCTCCATCATTAAAGCCGCATCTGCTGGTGTAGCAACACCACCGGCCGCAAAGTTTACAACAGGTAGACGGCCTAATTTTTTAATTTCGACTAGAACTTCATAAGGTGCACCTAGCAGCTTTGCTTCCGTCATTAATTCATCACTATTCATATTAACTACTCGACGAACCTGTGCATTTACTTTGCGAATATGACGAACTGCTTCTACAATATTACCTGTTCCTGGCTCGCCTTTGGTACGCAGCATTGAAGCACCTTCTCCAATACGTCTAGCAGCTTCTCCAAGATCGCGGCATCCACAAACAAACGGTACTGTATAATCGCTTTTTAATAAATGGAATTCTTCATCAGCAGGTGTCAGTACTTCACTCTCATCAATATAATCCACACCCATTGCTTCTAAAACTCGCGCCTCCACAATATGACCGATTCGCGCCTTTGCCATGACAGGAATAGTCACAGCATTCATCACTTCTTCTACGATTCGAGGATCTGCCATACGTGCTACTCCTCCTGCTTTTCGTATATCTGATGGTACTCTTTCTAATGCCATAACGGCAACTGCACCAGCAGCCTCTGCAATTTTTGCTTGTTCGGCATTTATGACGTCCATAATGACTCCGCCCTTTTGCATTTCTGCCATTCCACGTTTAACTCTTTCTGTACCCACTAATTTCATTTTAAAAAACCTCCCCAACATTTATTGATTTTTAGTATAATGAAAATTGACCATATAGAAAGAGTCAATATCACAAAAAATAATAAGGTCAGTTAGGAGTGAGTCAAATGGACATGCTCATTTTTGAACTTGAAAAAAATAGCACAAAACCCTTATACGAACAGCTTTATTTAGGAATAAAAAATGCAATTATTAATAAACAAATCGAAGTAGGAACTAAATTGCCTTCAAAAAGGAAATTAGCCGATTTTTTAAATATAAGCCAAACAACAATTGAAATTGCATATGGTCAATTACTTGCAGAAGGCTATATTGCATCTAGGCCACGTGTAGGTTTTTTTGTTGAAGAAATCGATGAACTTCCATATGTTGAAAAGGAACAAGTAAATCAAACATTTGTAAAACATGAAGCAAAACATTTTGTTTACGATTTTCACCCAGGGAAAATCGATACTGAATCATTTCCATTCTCTATTTGGAGGAAATACGCAAAAGAACTTTTTGATAATAGCTCAAAGGAATTTTTACAAATTGGGGAACCTCAGGGTGAATATGCATTACGTTTAGAAATTGCAAAATATTTATATCAATCCCGTGGAATAGTATGTAAACCTGAACAAATCGTCATTGGATCTGGGACTGAACATTTACTTCCGATGATTTTACGTTTAATTGAAACGGATTCCAAGTTTGCACTCGAAAATCCTGGATACTCTGCGATTCCACGTATTCATTTACAAAACAAAGCTATCCCTATTTCAGTAGATGAGGACGGTTTAATTGTAGATGAGTTAGAAAAAACAGATGCTAATATCGTATATATCACTCCATCTCACCAATTCCCTACTGGCGCCGTTTTATCCGCTGCGAGAAGAACTCAATTATTAAAATGGGCAGCCAAAAGCGCTAACCGGTACATTATTGAAGATGATTATGATAGTGAATTTCGTTATATTGGAAAGCCAATTCCTGCACTTCAAGGTATGGACCAAAATAATAAAGTGATTTATATGAGCACCTTTACAAAATCATTAATGCCTTCCTTGCGCGTTGCTTATTTTGTATTGCCGCCAACTCTTTTACAAAAATATAAAGAAATTTTTAGCTATTATTCAGCTACTGTTCCAAGATTTGATCAGCATATTTTAGCTAGCTTCATGAAGGATGGACATTTTTCAAAACATTTGAATCGAATGCGGAAAATTTATCGAAAAAAACATGATAAGCTTACTCATACGTTGTCCACCTATTATCCTTATATAAAAATTAAAGGTGATCATGCTGGAATGCACATATTAATTTCTATACCAATAGAAAAAAGTGAACAGGATTTAAAAATACAGGCAGCCCTTTCTAATATTGCAGTTTATTCAGTATCGGACTATGTATTAAAGCCGATAGAGGTAGAGTGGCCAACTTTTTTACTCGGATTCGGTGGTATTCCTTTAGAACAAATAGAACCTGCTATCCACCAATTAATGTCTTGCTGGGGTGTAAGAAAAGCATAATTTTTTCTAGTTTCGTGCTATCACAGATCATTCCCTATTAGAAGATACACGATTCATTATGCGAGTTTTAAAGAATAGTCAACATTAACACCAAAAGGGCTTCCTAAATAAATAAGCATTCAGCCAAGATTAATTTTGATCTCAGAATTCGGAAAAACAAACGGAGCTGTCTCTTTAACTTTGAGACGCTCCGTTTTTCTATTGATTTATTAATTCTATATTATAATTTTCAAACCATCGATCAATTTGAATTAAATAAGCAAGCAATTGTGGACCAGCCATTAATTGACCAAACCAAGGCACTTTAAATGAGGCTCCTCCAGTTTGAATAAGTTGGTCTAATTGCTCTTTTTCAAATAGCTCATGTAAAATCGATTCTTTTCTTTGCGTTAAACCTTTTAATACTTCCTTAACTCCCTCTGTGTATAAAGGATGATATGTTTTCGGATACGGGTTCTTTTTACGATATAGTACTTCTTCCGGCAACAATCCTTCTGTCGCCTTTCTCAAAAGTCCCTTCTCCATATTTCCCACATTTTTCATTTCCCAAGGAATATTCCAAACATATTCAACGATACGGTGATCTGCAAATGGTACACGAACTTCTAAGCTTCCACCCATACTCATCCGGTCTTTTCTCTCTAACAATGTTTGCATAAAATAACGCATATTTAAATAAAATAATTCACGTTGTTTTGCTGCTTTCGGGTCCTCTCCTTCAAGCTTCGGTGAATCTTTAATTGCTTCTTCAAATGCATGCTTCATAAATTCTTTTAATTGAAGACGAGATTGCCATTCTTTTCGCAAAAAACCTTCTCTTTCATCAATTGAACGTATCCAAGGAAATAAAGTGTAGTCTTTGTGGAACCATGGATAACCACCGAAAACTTCATCCGCACATTCACCCGATAAAGCAACTGTAAATCCTTCCTTTATTACCTGACAGGCAACTAACAACGAACTATCGATATCAACCATTCCAGGTAAATCTCTAATCATCATTGCTTCTTCTAAGAAATCGATTAATTGTTGTTGAGAGATAATGATGTCCGTATGTTTAGTATTAAATTTGTCACACATTTTATCTATCCAGTAGCGATCTTGACTCGTCTGAAAATCATTTTTTTCAAAGAACTGCTCGTTTCCTTCGTAATCTATAGAATAGGTGTGTAATATTTGACCTTCCCCATTATACGTATTTGCAGCAATTGCCGTAATGATACTTGAGTCTAGCCCACCTGATAAAAAGGTGCAAAGCGGTACATCTGACACAAGCTGACGTTTTATCGAATCTGTCACTAAAAAGCGAACATGTTCAACAGTTTCTTCAAATGAATGTTCATGCTTTTCACTTTTCACATTCCAATAACGCCATTTTTTCAACCCGTCTTTGGAAAATTTCAATGCACTGCCAGGCTCTAACTCTTCTATCCCTTTTAATACACCATTACCTGGTACTCTTGAGGGCCCTATACTTAATAGAGCAGCTAATCCTTGGCGGTCAATTTGTGGTTTTACACTTGGGTGCGCAAGAATTGCTTTAATTTCCGAGCCAAATAAAAAAGAACCTTCACTTAAAGAGAAAAAGAAAGGTTTAACCCCTAATCGATCGCGAAAAGCATAAAACGCCTCTTCTTGTTCATCCCAGACAGCAAATGCAAAAATTCCATTTAAGTAATCAACACATTGCTCTTTCCATTCAATAAATGAAGCAAGCAATACTTCTGTATCAGATTGGGTTGTAAATATATACCCTCTTTTCAAAAGCTGTTGACGCAGTTCCTCTGTATTATAAAGCTCTCCATTGTAAACCATGACAAACGACTTGTTTTGATGCATTTTTGTCATTGGCTGCTTTCCACCAATTAAGTCTATTACAGCTAATCGACGATGCCCTAACAGAGCATGTGTGCTGCACCAAACATTGCCATCGTCAGGCCCTCTCTTTTTTAGTGTTTCTGTCATTCCTTCGACAATTTCTTTGCGATTCTCTATTGATTGTGTAAAATCAATCCATCCTGTTATGCCGCACACTTTTTTCACGCCCCTTCACCTACTAGCATATGAAAGTCTCGTGCAAACTTATTTTGTCCTAGAAAAAAAAGAGTGTGATTGATAAGATGCCTCAAATTCTTTTTGAGACAATCTAATCTTCACACTCATTTACTAATTTAATTATTTAAACAATCCACCGACAAATCCAGTAATGCCACCCCATACGTCTCCAAAGAAGTTGCCGATGCCTTGGAAGAATAGAGAGATAGCTCCTGCACGTTCAACTTTATCAGTTGTTACAACATCTGCCGAGAAATCTTTTCCGTCAATAAAACCATAGTCAGTGCCTTCAGTACGCTCAAGTACTACTTTACCAACTACTGTTCCTTTTTTAATATCAGCTTCTAATGTATCTTTTTCTAATACTAATTTCGGCTTATATAAATCCTTTTCATTTGTTTTTACCATAAATGAAATTGGTTCTTTTACTGCGATATCTACACTATCTTCTTTCCCTTTTGTAACCGAAACTGTCTCATTACCTTCAAACACATAATTTGCTGGAATAATCTCTTGTTTTGAGAACTGGCCAAAACCATAGTCTAATAGCTTGGCCATTGCATCAAAACGAGCAGTTTTATCACTGTCTTTTCCAGAAGAATCAACAGCATTCATTACAACTCCAATTAAACGTGTACCATTACGTTCTGCTGTACCAGTAAAACATGATCCAGCAAGATTCGTTGTACCTGTTTTTAACCCATCGACACCTTCATACTCTGCGACTAAGCCTGGTAACATCCAGTTCCAGTTAGCCATATTAATTGCATCATCCGTACCTTCTCGGAAGACCTTTTTAGGAATACTTGAAGTCTCTAAAACTTCCGGATGATCTTTTAATAGATGATAGGCTAATTTAGCAACAGAACGTGCTGGCATAATATTTTCATCTTCTGGACCTGTACCAGCTGGATGCATGCCAAATAAATCAGAATTATTTAACCCAGTTGAGTTTACAAATTTATATCCTTCAAGACCAATTTCTTCTGCCTTTTTATTCATGAGCTTTAAGAATTCTGTTTCCGTTCCAGCAATTGTTTCTGCAATTGCAACAGTTGCTGCATTTGCAGAATAAATAGCCATCGCTTCATATAACTCACGAATTGTATATGTACCATCCTCGCGAAGTGGAACATTACTTAATGCACGGTCATGTGACATTCGGTATGTATACTCATTAACACGATATTCTTGATCCCAAGAAATCTTACCTGCTTTAATTGCATCTAATAGAATGTATTCAGTCATCATTTTTGACATACTTGCAATTCCTAAAGATGTATCAGCATTTTTTTCATATAATATTTTTCCTGTATCTGCATCAATTAATATTGCAGCATCTACAAGTAAACCTAAATCTGTTTCAGCGCTTGTACTAACAGGCTTAGCAACAAATAAGCTAATCAACAGAATAGGAATCATCATTAAGCTTAACCAAGATGTTTTCCTTGTTGTTTTCACAAAAAAATACCTCCAATATAATTTTTACTGTTCTTTCGCCATTTTATCATAGATTGTGCAAGAAAAGTGTTACGTTTAGATAAAAAAAACTCTTTTAACGTCTAATTATGACGTTAAAAGAGTGAAAAAGTTGCTACTTTTTTGCTAAGTTTTGAGCTTATGCTTTTCTTATTGAATTGAATAGTTAGGTGCTTCTTTTGTAATTTGTACATCATGTGGATGTGATTCACGAAGACCAGCACCAGTCATACGTATGAATTGAGAATTTTCACGTAAGTGTTGAAGATTTGGTGCTCCGCAGTAGCCCATACCTGCACGAATACCACCAACTAATTGGTCGATTGTATCTGCCAATGGCCCTTTGTATGGAAGTCTTCCTTCAATACCTTCTGGAACAAGCTTTTTCGCATCTTCTTGGAAGTAACGATCTTTTGATCCTTGTTCCATCGCTCCTAAAGAGCCCATGCCTCGGTACACTTTAAAACGTCGACCTTGGAATATTTCTGTTTCTCCTGGTGATTCAGATGTCCCTGCAAGTAATGAACCAAGCATTACAACATGTCCACCCGCTGCTAGAGCTTTTACAATATCTCCGGAATATTTAATACCACCATCTGCAATAATCGCTTTACCCATTTCACGAGCAACTGTTGCACAATCATAAATTGCTGTAATTTGAGGTACACCAACACCTGCAACAACACGAGTTGTACAAATTGAACCTGGGCCAATACCAACTTTTACAACATCCGCACCTGCTTCATACAAAGCACGTGTAGCTTCACCAGTTGCAACGTTTCCTGCAATAATCTCTAATTCCGGATATGTTGCACGAATTTCTTTAATTGTATTGATAACACCCTGAGAGTGACCATGTGCTGTATCGATTACAATAATATCTACTTGTGCTTCAACTAGTTTTTCAACACGTTGCATTGTATCTTTTGAAACACCTACTGCTGCACCAACAAGTAAACGGCCAAGACTATCTTTAGCAGCATTTGGGAATTCAATTACTTTTTCTATATCTTTAATTGTTATTAAACCTGTTAATTTACCATTTTCATCAACAATTGGTAATTTCTCAATTTTATACTGTTGAAGAATTTTTTCAGCTTCTTCTAAAGTTGTACCAACAGGAGCTGTAATTAACTCTTCTTTTGTCATAACATCTTCAATTTTTAATGAGTAATCAGAAATAAATCGTAGGTCACGATTTGTAATAATCCCTACTAATGTTTGCTCTTCCTCATTATTAACAATCGGCACACCCGAAATGCGATATTTCCCCATTAAATGTTCAGCATCAAATACTTGATGTGTTGGTGTTAAGAAAAATGGATTCGTAATTACACCATTTTCAGACCGCTTAACTTTTTCAACTTCTTCAGCTTGTTCTTCAATGCTCATGTTTTTATGGATAATCCCAATTCCACCTTGACGAGCCATTGCAATAGCCATTTTTGATTCAGTTACAGTATCCATACCTGCACTAACAATAGGAATATTTAGTTTGATCTTTGGTGTAAGTTGTGTTGATAAATCCACAGCCTTAGGTAATACTTCTGAATGTGCTGGTACTAATAAAACATCATCAAAGGTTAAGCCTTCTTTGGCAAATTTCGTTTCCCACATTTCGTAATGCCTCCTAGTTCTAAAAGAATATTAATTGTAAGATTATCAACATGAATTGTAAGTGTCAAGATTCTTAAAAAAGAAAGATAATTCCGACTATTAGAACTGTATTTTTCTATTAAAAACCCCAGTTATAAATAGTTTATTTTAGTAAATTTACTAAAACGAATGAAATTCTATACTATCTGTTTTTAGTTTTAGTTGATACTTTATCTTCCCCAGAGATTTAATGTTTTTTCATATATTTTATAATAAATTCTTCTTCTTTTATGCAAAATATTCCTATTGATATGAAATCATTTTATAAAAAGGGAACTGCCAAAGATTTTTTTACTTTTTATTTTCTCAGAACGTTTTTAATAGACACCATAATGTAAGAAAGCTTAACAAAAGGGGCTTACAATCAGAAGTACTCATCTATATTGTATTTCCTTACAATGTCCTACTCTCACAGGGGTGCCCACAACTACCATCAGCGCTATCTCGAAACGCAATAACACATCGGATTCCTGCGTCAACTTCGTCAGTGCGGTTCACGAACTTTGTACGCTGCGCTCCTCTCTTCCTCTCTTCCTCGTTTCCTTTCTTTCCTTGGTCCTCATACTTCTCGAATCTTACTGTTTAAATTATTTTTACTTATCGCGCCGAACTCGCCTTCGGCTTTTGGTAGTTGGGGGCTTTATTTTTACATAAAAAAAAACCGCTGAATCTCAGCGGTTTCATTTGCGAAGCGACGTCCTACCCTCACAGGGATATCCACCAACTACCATCGGCGCTATCTGCGAAGTGTGATGACACGGCGGAAATCTTCGTCATCTTCGTCGGTACGATGCTCGTGTACATTGTACACTCCGCTTCGTGCCTCCTCGATTCCTTGTTTTCCTTGGTCCTCACACTTCTCGAATCCTACTGTTTAAATTATCTTTACTTAATCGCGCCGACCTAACCTTCGATTCTTGGTAGTTGGGGGCTTATTTTCTACATAAAAAAAACCGCTGAATCTCAGCGGTTTCATTTGCGAAGCGATGTCCTACTCTCACAGGGGGAAGCCCCCAACTACCATCGGCGCTAAAGAGCTTAACTTCCGTGTTCGGTATGGGAACGGGTGTGACCTCTTTGCCATCATCACTTCACTTGCACATGGATGTGCTGGCTTCGCCGTTGCAACAGGATGTTGCGCTCTTAGGCGAAGTTCCTTTATTAAATTGAGAGTTCGTTCTCTCAAAACTGGATAAAGACATTGAATGCGTTCAAAATTTTGGTTAAGTCCTCGATCGATTAGTATTCGTCAGCTCCATGTGTCGCCACACTTCCACCTCGAACCTATCTACCTCATCGTCTTTGAGGGATCTTACTTACTTGCGTAATGGGAAATCTCATCTTGAGGGGGGCTTCATGCTTAGATGCTTTCAGCACTTATCCCGTCCACACATAGCTACCCAGCGATGCCTTTGGCAAGACAACTGGTACACCAGCGGTGTGTCCATCCCGGTCCTCTCGTACTAAGGACAGCTCCTCTCAAATTTCCTACGCCCACGACGGATAGGGACCGAACTGTCTCACGACGTTCTGAACCCAGCTCGCGTACCGCTTTAATGGGCGAACAGCCCAACCCTTGGGACCGACTACAGCCCCAGGATGCGATGAGCCGACATCGAGGTGCCAAACCTCCCCGTCGATGTGGACTCTTGGGGGAGATAAGCCTGTTATCCCCGGGGTAGCTTTTATCCGTTGAGCGATGGCCCTTCCATGCGGAACCACCGGATCACTAAGCCCGTCTTTCGACCCTGCTCGACTTGTAGGTCTCGCAGTCAAGCTCCCTTGTGCCTTTACACTCTACGAATGATTTCCAACCATTCTGAGGGAACCTTTGGGCGCCTCCGTTACCTTTTAGGAGGCGACCGCCCCAGTCAAACTGTCCACCTGACACTGTCTCCTACCCCGCTAAGGGGTATGGGTTAGAATTTCAACACAACCAGGGTAGTATCCCACCGACGCCTCCCTCGAAGCTGGCGCTCCGAGTTCTCTGGCTCCTACCTATCCTGTACAAGTTGTGCCAAAATTCAATATCAAGCTACAGTAAAGCTCCACGGGGTCTTTCCGTCCTGTCGCGGGTAACCTGCATCTTCACAGGTACTATAATTTCACCGAGTCTCTCGTTGAGACAGTGCCCAGATCGTTACGCCTTTCGTGCGGGTCGGAACTTACCCGACAAGGAATTTCGCTACCTTAGGACCGTTATAGTTACGGCCGCCGTTTACTGGGGCTTCAATTCAGAGCTTCGTGATGCCACTAACCCCTCCTCTTAACCTTCCAGCACCGGGCAGGCGTCAGCCCCTATACGTCACCTTACGGTTTTGCAGAGACCTGTGTTTTTGCTAAACAGTCGCCTGGGCCTATTCACTGCGGCTCTCTCACGAGAGCACCCCTTCTCCCGAAGTTACGGGGTCATTTTGCCGAGTTCCTTAACGAGAGTTCTCTCGCACACCTTAGGATTCTCTCCTCGACTACCTGTGTCGGTTTGCGGTACGGGCACCTCCCGCCTCGCTAGAGGCTTTTCTTGGCAGCGTGAAATCAGGTACTTCGCTCATACGAACTCCCCATCACAGCTTGGCGTATTAGGAAGCGGATTTGCCTACTTCCACGCCTTACTGCTTGGGCGCGCATAACCAACAGCGCGCTTACCCTATCCTACTGCGTCCCCCCATTACTCAAACGGCGGGGAGGTGGTACAGGAATATCAACCTGTTGTCCATCGTCTACGCCTGTCGGCCTCGACTTAGGTCCCGACTAACCCTGAGCGGACGAGCCTTCCTCAGGAAACCTTAGTCATACGGTGGATGGGATTCTCACCCATCTTTCGCTACTCATACCGGCATTCTCACTTCTAAGCGCTCCACCAGTCCTTCCGGTCTGACTTCAACGCACTTAGAACGCTCTCCTACCACGTGCATCAAGATGCACATCCACAGCTTCGGTGAATCGTTTAGCCCCGATACATTTTCGGCGCAGCGTCACTCGACCAGTGAGCTATTACGCACTCTTTAAATGATGGCTGCTTCTAAGCCAACATCCTGGTTGTCTAAGCAACGCCACATCCTTTTCCACTTAACGATTACTTTGGGACCTTAGCTGGTGGTCTGGGCTGTTTCCCTTTTGACTACGGATCTTATCACTCGCAGTCTGACTCCCGTGTATAAATATCTGGCATTCGGAGTTTGTCTGAATTCGGTAAAGCGAGATGCCCCCCTAGTCCAAACAGTGCTCTACCTCCAGTATTCTTAATCACGAGGCTAGCCCTAAAGCTATTTCGGAGAGAACCAGCTATCTCCAAGTTCGATTGGAATTTCTCCGCTACCCACACCTCATCCCCGCACTTTTCAACGTGCGTGGGTTCGGGCCTCCAGTGAGTGTTACCTCACCTTCACCCTGGACATGGGTAGATCACCTGGTTTCGGGTCTACGACCACGTACTCATTCGCCCTATTCAGA
>NZ_CP155468.1:0-10000 GCF_039654155.1 Lysinibacillus telephonicus | reverse complement strand
GCGTATCGAACGAATTTATGTCCACGTTCCTCCAACTCTTTATCGAGTTCATCTAGAACTATGTTTGAAAGTAAAGGACTTAAAGGTCCACCTTGTGGTGTTCCTTCTTCTGTACTTGAAACCACTCCATTTATCATGACACCGGCTTGGAGGTATTTACGAATAAGTTTTAATAAAGGTTTATCTGAAATTCGTTTCGCTAATGTTGCCATTAGTCGGTCATGATTGACCTTATCGAAGAATTTCTCTAAATCCATATCAATCACCCATCGATAACCTTCCTTTATATAACCCTTTGCTTTCCGAACGGCGTCATGGGCGCTCCTGTTTGGACGGAATCCATAACTCTGGTCCGAAAATGTTTTGTCATATTCCTTCGATAAAATCTGCGAGATAGCTTGTTGAATCAAACGGTCTGTCACGGTTGGGATACCTAGTAAACGCACACCACCATCTGGTTTCGGGATTTCGACTCGACGTACTGGTTGCGGTTCATAGGTTCCATTCAAAATCTGCGATTTAATGCTTTCCCAATTTTCGAGAATGTGCTGTCGTAAGGTTTGTACGGGCATCATATCTACTCCATGGCTTCCTTTATTCGCTTCAACTCGCTTTAGCGCTTGTATCATGTTTTGCCGTTCGAGAATTTGATCCAACATCACCATTTCGTTCCTTTCCGTGATTAGCTTATCTTCTTATGCCCATCTGAACTCCACCCTCCGCAAATACCCTCGTGGGATTCACCACTACTTTCTAAGCGTGAGGTTTCTCTGTTTTCTGTGCTTATTCATTCTAGATGGAAAGCCAAGGGCTAATCTCTCTCAATTGTTCAGTCCTTCCGAGTAATTCTAGACCTACTCGTACTATGACCTCTGCTGACTTCTGACAGTTCAGCTACTTGTCTCCAAGTAGGTTATGAAGGGTACTTCACGTTTCTGTCAGACCTCCCCGGGTAAGCGCATGCACTTTCACACCATCTATCCGCCTCATTTACTTGATATGACCTTCGACAGAAGGAACTTTGTTTTGTAGCGCAAACTCATTCAATCATACCTAGCCTTATATGAGATTCGTGTTCCTCGGACCGGTGTTTTGCCTCCAGCTTCCTTCAGATTCCGCGTCGCCACGGACACCCTTGCTCTTAGCTAACCTCTACTTCTGTCTTCGGGGTTCGGGACTTGCACCCTATAGTTCATACGCATGCCGGGCGCACGAAAAAAACCAGGAACAAGTAATATTACTTGTTCCTGGTTTTAAAGTTTTCTATATTATTCATCTTCAGATTCAGAAGAATCATTTGCAGTATTTTCTACATTATTAGAAAGCTCTTCTGTTTCTATACTTTCTAATTCTTCTGTTTGTTCTTCTGTATCTTCTTCATCTTTTTTAACGCGTGCTACAGTTGCAACAAGCTCATCATCCGCTAGACGAATCAAACGAACTCCTTGTGTGCTGCGACCAATAATTGAAATATCATTGACATCCATACGGATCAACATGCCGTTAATTGTAATTAACATTAAATCTTCAGTTCCGTCTACTGTTTTAACCGCGCACATTGGACCATTTTTATCTGTAATTTGAATTGTCTTTATTCCAACACCACCGCGGCTTTGCAAACGATACTCAGATTCTGGTGTTCGCTTACCATAACCTTTTTCAGTGACTACTAAAATTTCTTGGCCAGGTTCGATAATTTCCATTCCAACTACATAATCACCTTCACGAAGTTTAATACCTCGTACCCCAGCAGCAGAACGTCCCATTGAACGGATATCTTCTTCTTTGAAACGAATTAGCATTCCTTCATGAGTACCGATTATCACTTCTTTTGTTCCATCAGTTAGACGAACAGAGATTAAATCATCCTCTTCATGTAAACTAATTGCAATTAGACCATTTGTGCGAATATTAGCAAATTGCGAAAGTTGTGTACGCTTCGTAATACCTGTTTTCGTTGTAAAGATGAAATATGCATCTTCTTTAAACTCATCAACTCGAATCATGGCTGTTACTTTTTCTTCTTTATCTAAACTCAATAAGTTAACAATTGGCAGCCCTTTCGCTGTACGTCCGTACTCCGGAATTTCATATCCTTTTGAACGGTATACTTTCCCTTTTGTTGTAAAGAATAAAATTGTATCATGCGTAGAAGTGAATAATAAATGTTCAACGAAGTCATCTTCATGTGTTCCCATTCCTTGAACACCACGACCACCGCGTTTTTGGCTGCGATACGTGTTTGCAGCAAGTCTCTTTATATAGCCATTATGCGTTAATGTAATAACAGAATCTTCACGTGGAATTAAATCTTCATCTTCTATCATTTCAATGCCGCCCATTGTAATTTCAGTTCGGCGTGTGTCATTATATTTTTCTTTAATTTCTAACATTTCAGTGCGAATAATAGCTAATATTTCTCCTTCATCGGCTAAAATAGCTTTTAATTTCGCAATTAACTCTTGAAGTTCCTGATATTCATTTTCAATTTTTTCACGTTCTAGTCCACTTAAACGAACAAGACGCATATCTAAAATTGCTTGAGCTTGTCGATCAGTTAAATTAAAGCGTTCCATTAATACTGGTTTTGCCTCTTCACCAGTACGTGAAGAACGTATAATACTAATAATTTCGTCGATATGATCAAGTGCAATTCGTAAACCTTCTAAAATATGAGCACGATCTTCAGCTTTTCTTAACTCGAATTGAGTACGACGAGTAATAACTACTTTTTGGTGCTCTAAGTAATAATGCAATACTTCCTTTAAGCTTAATACTTTAGGTTGACCATCAACTAAAGCAAGCATATTAACACCAAAGTTTGATTGCATCGCAGTATTTTTATACAAATTATTTAAAATAACATTGGCATTTGCATCTCTTCGCACTTCAATTACGATACGCATTCCACGACGATCGGACTCGTCGCGTAAATTAGTAATACCATCAATTCTTTTATCCCGAACTAATTCTGCAATTTTCTCAATCAATTTTGCTTTATTGACCTGATAAGGCAATTCATTAACGATAATTGTTTCTTTACCATTAGAACTTTGCTCAATTTCAACTTTAGCACGAACAACAATTGAACCACGACCAGTTTCATATGCACGGCGAATACCACTTCTTCCAAGTATTAATCCGCCAGTTGGAAAGTCTGGTCCTGGAATGTATTGCATTAATTCGTCTGTTGTAATAGCAGGATTCTCAGATAAAGCAATTACTGCATCAATTGTTTCTCCTAATTGATGTGGTGGAATATTAGTTGCCATACCAACAGCAATACCCGATGCACCGTTTAATAATAAATTCGGAATACGAGCTGGTAAAACAATTGGCTCTTTTTCATTGCCATCATAGTTATCTTGATAGTCAATTGTATCTTTATTTATGTCACGCAGCATTTCCATCGCGATTTTCGACATACGTGATTCTGTATAACGCATTGCTGCAGCGCCATCACCGTCTACAGAACCGAAGTTACCGTGCCCGTCTACGAGCATATATCGATAACTGAAATCTTGCGCCATACGTACCATAGCATCATAAATTGAAGAGTCTCCGTGAGGGTGATATTTACCCATAACGTCCCCTACAATACGGGCAGATTTTTTATAAGGTTTATCTGAATAATTCCCTAGCTCATGCATTCCATATAAAATACGACGATGTACTGGTTTTAAACCATCTCTTACATCTGGTAGAGCACGGGAAACAATAACGCTCATTGCATAGCTTAAAAACGATGTTTGTACTTCTTCACTAATTTTTATTCCCTTTACACCTGAGTGTTCAGTTTCAGACACTTGAAGAACCTCCTTTCAAAAAACTTATATATCTAAATTCTGTACATAAACTGCATTTTCTTCAATGAATTGTCTACGAGGTTCTACCTCATCACCCATTAATTGTTCAAATATTTTGTCCGCTTTCATTGCATCATCTAATTCTACTTGAAGCAATGTACGATTTTTAGGGTCCATTGTTGTATCCCATAACTGTTCAGCGTTCATTTCACCCAAACCTTTGTAGCGTTGTACTACTGGCTTTGGCATACTTGGTAAACGATTCAATATTTCTTGCAATTGTTCATCCGAATAACAGTACTCCACATGCTTACCTTGCTTAATTTGATAAAGCGGTGGTTGAGCAGCATACACATAACCCGCTTCAATTAGTGGACGCATGAAACGGAAGAAGAATGTAAGTAATAAAATACGAATGTGAGCGCCGTCTACGTCAGCATCGGTCATGATAACAATTTTATGGTAACGTGCTTTTTCTAAATCGAACTCTTCCCCTATACCAGTACCAAAAGCAGTAATCATAGCACGAATTTCAGCATTCGATAAAATACGGTTTAAGTTTGCCTTTTCTACGTTCAAAATTTTACCGCGCAATGGCAAAATCGCTTGGAAGTAGCGATCACGGCCTGATTTCGCAGATCCACCGGCAGAGTCACCCTCAACAATATAAATTTCAGACTCAGCAGGGTTAGTTGACGTACAATCTGCTAATTTACCAGGTAAACTTGATACTTCTAGTGCAGATTTACGACGTGTAAATTCACGTGCCTTTTTAGCTGCAACTCGTGCGCGAGCAGCCATTAACCCTTTTTCAATTATCTTACGTGCAACTGAAGGATTTTCTAACATAAACCGTTCGAAGCCTTCAGAGAATAGTGAATTCGTAATTGAACTTACTTCTGAGTTTCCTAATTTAGTTTTTGTTTGTCCTTCAAATTGTGGATCAGGATGTTTAACAGAAACAATTGCTGTTAAACCTTCACGTACATCTTCACCTGTAAGGTTAGCATCAGAATCTTTTAACATGCCATTTTTACGTGCATAATCATTAATTACACGAGTCAAAGCTGTTTTAAATCCCGATTCGTGTGTACCGCCTTCATACGTATTAATATTATTAGCAAATGAGTAGATGGTAGAAGAGAATCCAGCATTATATTGCATAGCAATTTCAACTGAAATTCCATCCTTTTCGCCTCTAACATCAATTGGATCATGAATAGGTTCTTTTGATTTATTTAAATGCTCTACATATTCACGAATTCCGCCCTCGAAGTGGTAGCTATCAGAACGTACTTCCTCTTCACGTTCATCTTGAATTGTAATGCGAATACCACGATTCAAGTAAGCTAATTCTCGAATACGAGTAGCTAATATTTCATACTCATAAACTGTAGTTTCTTTAAAAATTTCTGGATCTGCTTTAAAGCGAGTTGTTGTACCAGTTTCATCAGAATCACCAATTATTTGTAAAGGCTGTACCGTTTGGCCACGTTCAAATTTAATCGAGTGAATATGACCATCACGTTTTACATAAACTTCAGTCGCAACTGATAAAGCATTTACTACAGATGCCCCTACACCGTGTAATCCTCCTGAAACTTTGTATCCTCCGCCGCCAAATTTCCCTCCGGCATGAAGAACAGTCATAATTACTTCAACAGCTGGCATACCCATCTTTTCTTGAATACTAACTGGAATACCACGACCATTATCTTCTACTCGAATCCAATTGTCTTTTTCAATAGCAACAGTAATTTTTGAACAATAACCCGCTAAAGCTTCGTCAATACTGTTATCCACGATTTCCCAAACTAAATGGTGAAGCCCTTTAGAGCTTGTGGAGCCGATATACATCCCTGGACGCTTACGAACCGCTTCTAAACCTTCTAATACTTGTATTTGATCAGCATCATAAGCTTGTTGAACTTGTTTCTCTTCTAAAGCCACCATGTTCACCTACTCTTTCATTACATCAGTATGTGTCAAAATTTAAAACCTTTATCAAAATTTCTAAAACTTTCTATGCATAATTTTAGTATTTAATTATTTTCTATTTCTCCTTGTTTCACGTGAAACATTTTTGCATGTTGTATTGTTTCATGATGAATCCCATCAACACTTGTAGTTGTGACAAACGTTTGTACTTCACCTTGAATGGTATTTAATAAATGTGATTGGCGATAATCATCTAATTCGGACAAAACATCATCTAAAAGCAAAATAGGAGCTTCTTTTGTTTCTTGCTTTATCAACTCTATTTCAGCCAGTTTCAAAGAAAGTGCTGTAGTCCGCTGTTGACCTTGAGATCCATAGGTTTGAACATCATAATCATTTACTAAAAATTGCAAATCATCCCGATGTGGTCCAACTAATGTAATCCCTCTTTCCAACTCTCTCTTTTTTACTTCAGCTAGTTTTTCTTCCAAATATGTAGCCATTTCCTTTTCAGTCCAACTAGAGTTCAAACCTGTAATTGGACGATATTTGATTGTTAATTTTTCTAGGCCACGAGAAATACCTGAATGAATTTTTTCAGCCCATTCCTGTAAAAGTTCAACAAATTGAAATCTTTTACGAATAATTTGGACAGCCGATTGAATATATTGTTCTGTATAAATAGCAAATAACACATCATCTATTTGTTGCTTGCCTTGATTAATTTTAAGCAAATGATTACGCTGTTTTAATAATTTTTGAAAAGTAAGTAACTCGTGCAAATAGACAGGTGATATTTGGCCGATTTCCATGTCAATAAAACGGCGCCTTACTTGAGGGCTCCCTTTTACTACATTCAAATCTTCTGGAGCAAACATAACAACATTCATTTGCCCAATATAGTTACTTAGCTTCAATTGCTCTAAATGGTTTATTTTACCTTTTTTACCTTTTTTTGTGATGGATAATTCTATTGGAAAGCTGCCGTATCGGTTTTGCACAACACCTTCTATTTTACCATAGTCTGCTTCCCAACGGATTAATTCTTTATCGTTACTTGTTCGATGAGATTTTGCCATGGCTAAAGCATAAATAGATTCCATAACATTTGTTTTGCCCTGTGCATTTTCTCCAATAAATACGTTGATTTTTGGAGAAAAATCTAACTTTAATGTTTCATAGTTACGATAATTTGTTAATTGTAAATGCTCGATGAACATTTAGTTTTCTCCGTTCTTATTGACGATTACAAATCTACCGCAGCCAGGGATATTAATTACATCACCATGTCGTAATTTTCGTCCTCGTCGATTATCTATTTCACCGTTTACGTAGACATCATTTTCTTGTAAAAACCATTTAGCCATACCGCCAGAACTTATAGCATCAGTCACTTTTAATGCTTGGCCAAGCGTAATAAATTCTGTATCAATTACAATTTCATCCAAAGTAAATTCATCCTCCGATTCACGAACATCTATCTAACTATCATACCTAAAAACCATAAAAAAATCCAAGGAAAGCAGAAATGAGCTAGTTTAATCATGACAGTTATTCGTAAATAAAAAATAAAAAAGATAGCCGAAATGACTATCTTTTATAATTAATAAGTTCTTACAGGTAAGATTAGTTGTAATATTGCATCATCGTGTACTGAACGTAAAATGAATGGTCTCATTGCACCTGTAAATTGAATGACAACATCTTGTCCATCAATTGCCTTTAACGCTTCCATCATATATTTCGCACTGAAGGAAATTTTTAAGTGTTCTCCTTCTAATGATTCAACTTGAATTTGCTCTTCTACTTTCCCTATTTCAGGAGAATTTGATGAAATTTCAATAACGTTCCCTTCTAATGTTTCAAAACGAACTACATTATTGCGATCTTCACGAGCTAATAGAGATGCACGATCAATCGCCTGTAATAGTGATTTACCATTGATAGTAATATCCGTTTTAAATTCTTCTGGAATTAAACGAGATGTTTCTGGATAATTCCCTTCTAACAAGCGTGAGAAAAATAATACATTTTCAGTTTTAAATAAAACTTGTTGATTTGTAATAACGATTTCAACCGCATCTGTTGACTCACCAAGTATTTTATTTAATTCATTTAAACTTTTACCTGGAATAACAACTGAACTTACATCAGTTGGCAAATGTTCAAGATTTGTTTTTCTTCTAGCTAAACGATGGCTATCTGTAGCTACGCATATTAATTCATTCCCTTGAATTTGCCAGTTAACACCTGTTAATACAGGACGGCTTTCAGATGTTGCAACAGCAAAAACTGTTTCACGAATAATGGATTTTAATAAATCAGTTGGAATTGAAAATTGACGATCTGTTGAAACCTCAGGCAGTAATGGATATTCTGACGCATCAGAGCCAATAAGGTGAAACTCTGACTTACCAGAGCGAATATGTGTTTGTAAGCCGTTTGAAACTTCAATTTCCACATCATTTGTTGGTAATTTTCTAACAATCTCGTTAAACATACGTGCTTGCAAGACAATTGAGCCTGTTTCAGAAATATTGATTAATTGATCTCCATTTTCTTCGACCGGAATAAACGTTTGAATTGTAATATCAGCATCGCTACCTGTTAATGTTACTCCTTCATTCGTTACATCAATTTTAATCCCCGTTAGAATTGGAATAGTTGTCTTTGAACTTACTGCCTTCATTACATCGTTTAATCCATCTAATAAACGATCTCGCATTATATCAAATTTCATCGGTATACCTCTCTTATTAATATATTATTTTTTAAAGAATTTAAATAGATATAGTAATAGGCCTTGTGGATTTGTGGATAACCTATTTTTTAGCTATAAAAATCAATCTATCCACATGTTGATAAGTTGTGCATAAAGTTGTGTGGTATTTTTAATGTTATCCACAACCCTATTTTCCTAACATGCTGCGAATTTGTTTAATATCTTGCTGGAGAAGTTGATCTTCCTTTAACATAGATGAAATTTTCTCATGGGCATGAATAACCGTTGTATGGTCTCGTCCTCCGAATTCTTCTCCTATTTTAGGCAAAGAGAAATCTGTTAACTCCCGTGATAAATACATAGCTACTTGTCTTGGGAATGCAATTGATTTCGTCCTTCTCTTAGCAGAAAAGTCTTCCAGCTTAATGTGATAATGTTCACCAACAGCAGTTTGTATATCTAATATTGAAATCATACGTGGTTTTGAGTTTGGAATTATATCTTTTAATGCTTCAGCGGCAAGCTCGGTAGTGATATCTTTATTAACCAATGAAGAAAAGGCAACAACGCGGATTAGAGCGCCCTCCAACTCACGTATGTTTGTATCTATTTGATTTGCAATATAATGCATCACTTCGTTGGATATATCTAGTCCATCAGCTTTTGCTTTTTTACGCAAAATAGCAATACGCGTTTCTAAATCAGGTGGTGTAATGTCCGTGATTAACCCCCATTCGAAACGAGAGCGAAGGCGATCTTCCAATGTTGGAATTTCTTTAGGTGGCCGATCACTAGAAATTACGATTTGCTTTGATTCAGTATGCAAAGTATTAAAAGTATGGAAAAATTCCTCTTGAGTTGATTCTTTACCAGCTAAAAATTGAATATCATCGATTAGTAAGACGTCGACATTGCGGTATTTATTACGAAAATCTACTGCTTTGTTGTCTCTAATTGAGTTAATAAATTCATTCGTAAATTTTTCCGAAGATAAGTAAACTACTTTTGCATTTGGATTATGCTCAAGAACATAGTGTCCAATTGCATGCATTAAGTGAGTTTTACCTAATCCTACTCCCCCATAAATAAAAAATGGGTTATAGGCATTTGCCGGTGCCTCAGCAACTGCAAGTGAAGCAGCATGTGCAAATCGATTCCCAGAACCAATTACAAACGTGTCGAACGTATATTTTGGATTCAACATTCCTGGTGAAATTTCAGCATGTTCATCATTACTTTTTGTTTGGATTACCGGTACAGGCAAATCTAAACTATCATCATCCTGATCCTTTTGAACAACAAATTTAATAAGCAAGTCTTCTCCTGTTAATTCAGATAAAATGCCCGCGATTAGGTGAACGTAATGATTTTCTAGCCAATCACGAGCAAATGAGTTAGGCGCGGCAATGGTTACTGTAGACCCTTTATAGGATAGTAACTTCGTAGATTTTAGCCACGTCTCAAAGCTTGGTTTTGAAATTTTTTGTTCTACTTGAGCCAGGACATTTTTCCATAATTCTTCTAAATGTTCCAA